>NZ_BSCT01000019.1 GCF_030159255.1 Bradyrhizobium sp. SSBR45G
CATGAAACGCGGCGCAAACCTCTTAGCCCGAGGCGAAGTGTGAATCCGGTAGCCCGCAAGGGGGAGGGGAGCTCACTGCCGTCGTGATGGGCAGCTCGGCTCCCACTTCGGATGGCTGAGTTCATTGCGCCCGAGAAGAGGTGAGACTGTCGAACGCATTGGATGATTGGAGAGCAATGCGTTCCCACCGCACCCTCGGCCTCGACGGCTTTTCGCGCGGCTGGGTCGCGGTGGCGATCGAGGGCGATGCGCGTAGCATCAGTTTCCCGGCCGACATCTCCACTGCGCTCGCGGCGCCCTTCGCCCGCGCCGCCATCGACATCCCCATCGGCATGACCGACGACGGGGACCGCGCCTGCGACCAGCTCGCGCGCGACCAACTCGCACCGCACCGCTCCCGCGTCTTCACCGGCGCGCGGCGCTGGCTGTGGGAGGACTACACCGATCCCGACGAAGCGAACAAAGAAGCCTCGCGGCGTGGGCAATCTCGCGCCTCGCGCCAGCTCTGGCACCTCGGCCGCAAGATCATGGAGGTCGACGCCTTCGTGCGTGCCCATCGTGACGGCGACATCCGCGAGGCCCATCCCGAGCTGGTGTTCTTGCGTCTCAACGGCGCGCCGCTGCCGTCGAAGAAGACGGAGGAGGGGGCTGCACTGCGCCGCAAGCTGTTAGTTGCCGCGGGCTTCGCCGTCATCGACGACTGGCTGACCCGTGCCCGGATCGGCACCGGCGCCAAGCCCGACGACGTGCTCGATGCCTGCGCGGTGGCGCTCGCCGCCCGCGACTGCGCCGGGAGTGTCCCTGAGGGTAAGCCGCCGCGCGATGCGCACGGCGTGGCAATGCAGATCTGGTTTTGAGCGGTGGGCGCGACTGCTGCCTCACTCTCCGCCGTCATTCCGGGGCGACGCGCGCAGCGCGGCGAGCCCGGAATCCATCGGGCCGCGTGATCTGCCGCGACATGGATTCCGGGCTCGTGCTGCGCACGCCCCGGAATGACGGAGGACAGATCCGGCGCATCGGTCAGACGGAGGATCGGGGCGGACGTCGATCGGACCGTATTCCGAAAAAAATAAATCACTTGCCATTTTTCGGAAATAGTGATTTCCTCTCGCCATCCCGCCTCATGCAGAGGGGCGTAGCGCGCGATCGTCACGACACGCGAGGCGGGGAGGCGATGGCCGCGAGAGATCGCAGCATGCTCTCACGAGTGTGCGGACGAACGGTCTGTTGCGGACGTGAAATCGCGTGGTCCTGGCGCCCCGATGCTGGCGCCAAGCTTTCGGGTGACGATGATCCCGAGGGCGACGGTGGCTAACGAGCCGGACACTGGGGAGATCGCGTATAAGCGTGAAGACCATCGCGCAGGGAAGGCCGGGCGTTTTCCGGCTGCACCTGTGGTACCTGCCGCCTGCATTTTTCTCAGCAGGCGGGCCGCAGGCGCCAGTCGGCGCCTGGCCTTCCCTGCGCCCTCTGCATTTGAAGAGGGGCATGTCGATGCATCACTCGGGCGTTGACCGCCGCGAGACTGTGAACGCGTGTCCATGCTGTTTGAGATGTGAAGCGGATAAAGCGCGATGCGCGCAACAAGCTCGCTGTCGTCCCGGGCAAGCCGCGAGCGCGCGACAGCGCGATCGTGGCGCCGACCCGGGATCCATACGCCGCGGCGGTCGTGATGCGGAAGGTGGCAACGACGTGTCTGCCTCAAACCGCTCCCTGGGAGTATGGGTCCCTGCGTTCGCAGGGACGACAGCGGTGTGTGGAGAGGCAGCGAGGCCGCGCAGGGTGGGCAAAGCGGCCGCCCCGCAGGGCGGTCGGGTGCCCACCGTCGGTCGGCGCACTGCGCAGCGAATGGTGGGCACGGCGCGCGAGAGAGGTCGCCATGATCCGGCGGCGGGGCGCGCCTTTGCCCACCCTACAAGGTCAGCCCCGGGCGCCTGTGAACGGGAAGCTGCCCATGAAGCCGATGCCCATTTCGCCGGCGATGGTGTCGCCGGAGACCTTGCCCTTGAAGTCCAGCGTCAGCGGCATCGGGTTGGTGATGGAGACCTTCCAGGAGACCTCGTCGCCATTGACGGCGCCGTCGAAGATCTCGGCGGAATCGCCTTCCGCGGCCTGGGTGCCGGTCAGCGTGGCGCCGGAGCTCTTCAGGCTCAGGCTGGCGCTGCGCTCGCCCATCGGCGTGTTCAAGGTCAGATTCCAGTTGCCGTCCACTGCCATCGATCGTTCTCCTGGCGTTGCCATCCCGGGCCCCGAAGCACACTTCGAAGAAGCCTCGGGGCGCCCCTATAGCGCATCTCTGCTGATAAGCCCAATCCGGCGATCGGTTGCGTCAGGCCCGGGCCGCGCGCATGCGGCTTGCGATGACCAGACGGAAGGCGATGAACTGCAGGGCAAAGGCCGCGACCTTGGCGCCGGCGGCGAGAGCCATGTAGATCGCCCAGAGCTTGATGTCGCCGGTCATCGCCACCGCGATGGTGCCGAGGCCGAGCGCGAACATCAGGGCCGCCCAGGCGTAGCCGGCCACGGTGACGTATTCGGGGATGGTCTCCGACACGATGGCCGGCACGTAGCGCAGCATCCAGCCGCGCTTGAGCATGATGGCGCCGATCGCGAAATGGCCGATCGCGGGCTTGGCGAACATGAAGCGGGGGTCGTTGGTCAGCAACGTCACGCTGCCGAGCACGATGACCAGGGCAATGCTGGCATAGGCCATGAAGCCGAGGGTCTGGCCCTTGATGCGGGCCCAGATCACCTGCACCACGGCCACGGCGATCGCGGTGGCGGTGGCCAGCACGACGTCATCGGTGGCGATGTACAGGATGAAGAAAACGGCGGCAGACAGGAAGTCGGCAGTCAGTTTGGTAAACACGTCCTTCACGCACATCTCCCTGGGGCCCACCCCGTCACGAATCCTGGCCGGACATTGCGGCTGCAGTCTGTGCGGCGATGTCTTTTGTCTTACGATACTCAGGATACCAGCGCGTGAAATAAAGTGCACTGTTGCGGGCGGCAAAGGCAATGGCGAGGCCGGTCCAATAGGGCAGGCCGGGAACATAGAGCGTCATCAGGTTGCCGACCATCATCAGCAGCGTCGAGGCGGCCCAGGCACCCGTGATCACGTAATTTGCGCGCAAAAAGCCGGGCATCGCCGCCGTTTCCGGCGGAACGACCTCGAGCGCATATTGCAGGGTGAACGGGTTGCGCAGTAGCATCGAGCCGAGCGACAGCGCGAAAATGCCGCAGTCCACCGCGAGCCGCACCGCAGAGGCGCTCATCGCGGGATCGATGAGCTGGAGGTAGGCCGCTACGCCGGCGAACACGATCGCCGAGCCGAGGCCGAGGATCTTGATCGATCGCCCCTGGATGACATCCAGCGCAACCACCGCCAGGCACAGCGCGGCAGCCACGGTCAGACTGAGCGTGGCGGAGATCACCACCATCAGCGCAGCGTAGACGCCATAGGGCGCGAGGATGAGGAAGATTGTCATCGGCGGCTCCTCCCGAGCCAATCTTTACACTGCCAAGATCAGTACGGGGTGGATCAGGCCGGGTCAAGCTGAATCTTGACAGTGTCAAAATATCGTGAGGAGGCGCATTTAAGGTCGTTTTGTCAATGAGTTGTGTTTTCGGCGCCCACCCAATTGCCGTGGAAGCCGTCGGGCACGCGGTGGCCGAGATGGACCAGCGCGACCGGCCCGCTGCCGATGTCGGTCGCGTTGAAGACCGCGAGGTCGGAGGTGTTGGTCGACGCGCGCCAGACCACGGTCAGCAGCCAGCCGTCGCCCTCAGCGGCCTCCGGGCTGCGCGGCACGAACACCGGCTCGGACAGGCTGTCGCCGTCCGGCAGCAGCCAGGTCGCGCGGCGCCTGCCGGCGCCGTCGACATGGGCGAGGCCGGAGAGCGCGCCGAACAGCGGGCCGTCCGGATTGGCACAGGCGTACCAGCCATGCTGGCTCGCAAGCCCGGCAAGGCGGTCGTCGATGCGGGGGAATTCGCCGGTGAGGTCGTCGAGATAGGTTTGCGAGAAGCGGTCGGTATTCCCCGCGAGATCGAAGCTCCAGCGGCACAGCCGCGCGCGCGACTTCGCCGGATCGGTCGGGCGGCCGTCGGGATACGGAAACAGCGGCGCTTCCTCGAACTGCATGACGTCGGCGATGATGCGGCCGCCGTCGTCCCAGGCGTTCATGATGTGGAAGACGTAGCAGGCGTCACCGCGAAACCAGACGATGTCCTTGATGTCGCCGCTCCGCTTCATCACACCGACATAGGCGCCCTTGTCCGGCTCCCACGCATAAGGCGGCTGGCCGGACATCGCGCGCTGCATGCTGCCGGTGAGCGGCAGGATTGGAAACAGGACGTGGTTCGCGGTGACGATGAAGTCATGCACCATGCTGGCATAGGGCGCCTCGAAGCGGTTGAGGCGCGTCAGTTTGCCGGCGGCATCGATGGTGCCGTAGGACAGCGCCGGCGTCAGCGGCCCTGCCGCGTTGTAGCCGAAGAACAGCAATTCGCCGGTGACCGGATCGGTCTTCGGATGCGCCGTGAAGGCGCCGCGCAGGCGGCCGCCGAAATCCTGATAGCCTGTTGTCTCCAGTGTGCCCGGCTCGATCTCGGTCGGCAGATGCGCCTCCTCGAGCGCGAGCAGGCGGCCGGCATGGGCGATGATGTTGGTGTTGGCGACGCCGCCATCGGTGATGTCGGCGGGCGCGTCCGCCAGCTTGCGGCCGAAGCCGCCGAACAGCGCGCGTCCGGCGCGGCGCTCGGCCTCGAATTTCGGCGTGCGGATCCAGCGGTTGCGATAGGACGCGCGGCCGTTCTCGAGATGAAACGCGTGCAGCATGCCGTCGCCGACGAACCAGTGCGCGCCGGGCGATTCGAACTGCGGGTTGGGGCCGTTGCGATAGAGCGTGCCGTTCAATTCGCGCGGCAGCTCGCCGGTGATCGTGAGGAACGGCGCGTCGCATTCGAATGGGATCGGCGCGAGGTTGCTGCGCTCCCTGCGGTTTCCCCGGGCGGTCGTCGGCGAGGCGTCGCTCATGGCCGTTCCTCCATTTTATCTTTACGATGTAAAGATAAAGCTAGCGGGCCGGCATGGCGTGGTCAAGTCGAATCTTTACGCTGTCAAAATTGCTTGTATAAGGGGGCTCATGACCAGCAAGATGGAACAGGTTCGGGCGCGGCCGCGACGCATCGCAACATCAGCGGCCCGGCTTCGGGTGCGGCGTGCAGCCAGCGCCGCAGGCGAGGCGGCGACGCCCTATCATCACGGCGCGCTGCGCGATGCGCTGCTGGACGCGGCCGAGCGCGTGCTCGAGCGCGATGGGCTCGCCGGGCTCACCTTGCGGGCGGTGGCGCGCGAGGCGGGCGTGTCGCATGCGGCGCCGACGCATCATTTCAAGGATCTGACCGGCCTGGTCAGCGAGCTCGCCGCGATCGGCTTCACGCGCTTCAACGCGGCGATGAAGGCGGCGGGCGATTCGCCGGGCACGCCGGTCGAGCGCGCGATGGCGCGCGCGCGCGCCTATGTCGCCTATGCGCAGGCCAATCCCGGCATGTACGGCCTCATGTTCCGGACCGAGCGGCTCGACTATTCACGGCCGTCGCTGCACGAGGCGGCCGAGGCTTCGTTCGCCGGATTGGCGGGCTCGGTGGCCGCCCGCAGCGAGGGCCAGGTCGGCAACGAGGAGCTGTCGATCGATCAGGCCGCGACGATTGCGCGGGCGTGGTCGCTGGTGCACGGCTACACGATGCTGCTGCTCGATGGCCGCCTCGCCGACATCCTGCGCCGCGCGCCTGCTGGCACCAACGCCGAATCACTGCTGGAGGCGATGCTGAAGGCCACCGTGCCGAAGCTGCCGCCGGGGGCGTAGGTCGGCCGCGGGAAACAAATCCGCGACGCGATGCGTTGATCGCTCATGGCACGGACACCGCGAGCTCCCTGGAAAAAGGCCAATCCGCGCAAGCGCGCCGGCAAGGCCTCCACCCATCTCTCACCTGCCGAGAAGGCCAAAGCAAAGGCCCGCGCGCGGCGGGCGGGACGGCGCTACCCCAATCTGGTCGACAACATGCGCGTTGCCGCCGACAAGGCGGCAAAGACCAAGACCAGCGGCCGCAGGCGGGCGGCGAAATCCACGATCCCGCGCAAGCAGAAGCGGGTGAGCGCGCGCAAATCCAAGGCGAAGACGAAGTCCACGCGGAATTCTTCAAGCTAGTTGGGCGGCAGCGCCAGATCGATGGCCCGGCCGCGCATGCCGACGATCTTGATCTTGTCCTTGCCGCAGGCGAAGCCCCGCGCGGTCTCGTCAGCGGCCTGCCGCGCCAGCTCGTTCGCGTTTGTGTTCGCCGCGGCATCGACATAGGCGACGTGGCACACCGGCCCCGGCGGCAGCCGCGTCACCACCAGCATCGGCTTGTCCTTCGGCCCGTTCTTGCCCTGATCGTCATTGTCCGCAATCTGCCAGCGCTGGATGATCGCGAATGGCTTGCCGTCGGCCGTGCGCCATTCGACGGTGTTGCCGGCCGCGTTGAACGGGCCGAACCAGGACTGTGCAGCCGGCTCCTTGGCGGCCGCGCGGACGTTGCGGCCGACCGAGACGGTTTGACGAAGATCGCCCTCGTTGACGAGGACGATCAGGCCATCCTTGCCGGGGCAGGTCTGAGTCGAGCTGTCGCGCTCCTGTCGGCCGCCGATCGTGCGGCAGTCCTTTGCGGCCGCCGACGTATAGGCGCTCGCGATCGTCTCGGTCGCGGCAGGGTCGACCAGCGTGACGCACAGAACGAGCACAGCGCCGATTCGCGCCAGCACGGACGACATGGAGCGCGTGATGAAGAAATCGGCCGCAATCATCGGGGATCCGTCGGTTCGACGCGCGCAAGCTGGGGAAGGATCGCCGCAAAGGCCGGAAACACCTGACAGCGCCGTGAAATTATCCTAGAACGGCAGCCTCGCGACGTCCACTTATCAGCTCTCGGTCATGCCTGCCATTCCCTCGACCAAACCCTATCGCATCGGCCGCTCCAAGACGGGGCTCGGCCTGTTCGCTACCAAGCCGATCAAGAAGGGGACCAAGATCGTCCGCTATTTCGGTCCGCTGCTGGATTCGAAGAAGGCGGAGGACGACGCGATCGAGAACAAATATCTGTTCGAGCTCGACAAGCGCTGGACCATCGACGGCTCGGTCCGCGAGAACGTCGCCCGCTACATCAATCATTCCTGCAAGCCGAACGCCGAATCCGACGTCAAGCCGCGCAAGAAGAAGATCATCATCCGGGCCATCAAGGACATCGAGCCCGGCGAGGAGATCAACTACGACTACGGCACCGACTACTTCAAAGCCTATCTGAAGCCGATCGGCTGCAAGTGCGAGGCCTGCGAGAGGAAGCGGGCCAAGAAGAAGGCCGAGGCGCGCGCCGAGCGGACAAAAGTGAAGGCAAAGGACGAGCGCAAGGCCAAGAAGACGACCGAGAAGCCCGTCAAGGCCAACGCCAAGCAGCGCGCGAAGGCCAAGATGGACGCAGAGTCCACCGCGCGCGGCAAGGCCAAGAGCCGACGGCCGGTCTCAACCGTCGGCAAGCGCGTCAAGTCCAAGTCTGCAGCCAAGTCGGCTGCAGCCAAGCGGCCGACCAGCCGCGCGAAGGCGGCCTGATCGGCCAGCCCTGCTCAGGCCGTCACCGGTGCCGCGCTCCGGCGCAGGCCGATGTACTGCAACTCGGCGAACACGCCCGTGCCGACCGCCTGCACCGCGACGAAGATTTCGCCCAGCACGTTCGGCGCGACGAGACCCGAGAACAGCAGCGCGATGCTGCCGACCGTCCACGCCGCGTTGCCGGCGACGACCAGCAGGATCAGCGGCCTTGGCGCCATCGGCCGCAACCCCAGCCAGCCGACGAAGCTCGCGTAGACGATCAGGAACAGGCCGGTCTCACGCAGCAGCGCGTCGGGCAGTTGCAGCAGCCCCGCCAATGGCGAAGCGCCGAAGCTGAGCGCGAGGCCGGCGATGCCGCTGAACACGGCATCGGCGATCAAGGCATGGCGGAGCAGAGGGGATGAGGTGATCATGTCGGGTCTCCTTCGGTTGGGGTGAGAGGCAGTTCAACGGAACCAGGCGAGGAGCTGACGGCGCAGGCGCGCCGGGCACAGCGAGCGGGCGGCCCGGGTCTCGATCGCAGTGACCTGCGCGAAGACGAGGCGGCCCGTGACGTGCAGCAGCGGCTCCGGCATGTTGAGCGAACGCGCCAGCAGCGACGTCGCGAGGCCGGCCAGCCAGCGGCTGACGACGGTGAATGGAACGCTCTCGGGACTGTGCTGCCTGCCCATGGTCATCTCCTGTGCTGACGAGGATGATCGGCAACGCGAGGCAATTCGATTACCTCTGACGTCATGGAGGCGCTGACGTCCGCGTGATAGGTGTTCGATCATGATGACCCAGCTCGCTTCGGCGCGTGCCGACCGCGCCAAACCCGTTCATGTCGGCGAGCATCTGCGGCAGTGGCGGCAGCGCCGGCATCTGTCCCAGCTCGATCTGGCGCTCGATGCCGAGATCTCGGCACGGCATCTGAGCTTCGTCGAAACCGGCCGGGCGGCGCCGTCGCGCGACATGGTCCTCAAGCTGGCGGAGCGGTTGGACGTGCCCCTGCGTGAACGCAACGTGCTGCTGGTGGCCGCGGGCTACGCGCCGGCGTTCCAGCAGCGTCCGCTGGATGATCCGGCGCTGAAGCCCGCCCGCGAGGCGATGTCCCTCGTGCTCAGGGCGCACGAGCCGAACCCGGCGCTCGTGGTCGACCGGCACTGGAATCTGGTCGCCGCGAACCGCATGATCGCACCGCTGCTGGCGGGCATTCCGGAGCGACTGCTCGCTCCGCCGCTGAACGTGCTGCGGGTGGCGTTCCATCCCGAGGGGCTCGCTGCGCGCACGGTGAACCTCGCCGAATGGTGCGGGCATCTCTTGGAGCGGCTGCACCGGCAATGCGAGGCGACCGCCGATGCCGAGTTGCTCAAGCTCTATGAGGAGCTGAAATCCTATCCGATCCCGGCGCGGTCGGCGCCGCTCGCGGCCGACAGCGTCGCGATCCCGCTGCGGCTGCGGGTCGGCGCTGACGTGCTGAGCTTCTTCTCGACTACGATGGTGTTCGGCACGCCGGTCGACATCACGCTGTCGGAGCTGGCGCTGGAAACCTTCTTCCCGGCCGATGATCTCACCGCCACAAGGCTGAAGGAGATGGTGACCTCGCTGTGACGCCGGCTTGTCTTCGGCTTGTCTTGGCTGGCGGCCGGCTTATCTTGGGCGGGTCAAAAGCGAACCTGGAGCGAGGCGCATGGGCACCTTGAAGCCGCTGATCATCGACGTCGTCTCCGACGTCGTCTGTCCCTGGTGCTACATCGGCAAGAAGCGCATCGAGGACGCGCTGCAGCTGGTGCCGGACGTGCCGGTCGAGGTGAACTTCCGGCCGTTCTTCCTCAATCCCTGGGTGCCGCGCGAGGGCATCAGCCGCGAGCAGTATCTGACGACCAAGTTCGGCTCGGTCGAGGCCTATAAGGGCATCGCCGGCCGCGTCGTCGCGGCCGCCGAGCAGGAGGGGCTGAGCTACCGGCCCGACAAGGTCGCCCGCCAGCCCAACACGATCGATTGCCATCGCCTGATCCATTGGGCCGGCCAGATCGGCAAGGCCGCCGCGATGAAGCAGCGGCTGATGGAGCTGTACTTCCGCGACGGCGGCGATCTCACCGATACCGAGGTCCTGGTGCAGGCCGCGGCCGATTGCGGGCTCGATGCCCAGGTGGTGCGCAAGATGCTCGCGACCGACGAGGACGTGGCGCGGGTGTCGGCGCAGGCGGAGGAGGCGGCCGAGAAGGGCATCTCGGGCGTGCCGACCTACGTTTTCGCGCAGAAATACGCGGTCTCGGGCGCGCAGGATCCGCAGATGCTGGCGCGCGCCATTCGTCAGGTCTCGGCGGAGGTCAACGCCGAGGCTGCGGAGTAGCTGCCCGGCGCTTTCGCAGATCGCGCAGCGCATGGAGCGCGCGGCGCGCGAGCCCCAGGCCCTCGCGACGGGCGATCAGCGCGCCGTGAATGACCTCGACGGCTGCATCCCACGCGTAGAGCGGGATCAGCACATCGCCGATTCCGAGGCGGCCGCGCCAGATCGGATTGATCATCGGATGGTCGGGACCGGCGGTGGAATCGGCAGAGCGGATCGTCGGGTCGCTGCAGAGGTGGCGCGTCAGATCGAGCGTCAATTGCACGCCGGGTGAATATTTCGCGAACCGCTCATCGACGCCGAGCTTGAAGAAGAACGCGCGGTCCTGATGGCGCAGCACGACGCCGGCGGCGACGGAGGTCTCTCCGGCAAACAGGCTGATGATCTCGCAGGCCCCGTCATGCGCAAGCGCCGGCGCCGCGCGCCGGATGAACGCCGCGTCGCCATCGTGCTGCACCAGTGCGGTGCCGCGGCGTCCCTTCCAGCCGCTGGCCTCCAGCGTCAGAAAGGTTTCGAGCGCAGCGGTGACCTCGCCGGGCGAGCGCGCGACCTCGAAACGGACCGCGCCATGCTCGGCCAGCCGCTGGCGCTGTCGGCGCAGCTCCTTCAGCTTTTTCGCCCCGAGCGCGTCGTGGAGCACCGTCTCGCCCTCGCCGGTGGCATCGAGGCAGGCCCGCTCATAGGATTGCAGGAGTCGCGGCTGCAGCCCTTCGCGTCGGAGCGCAGCCTCGAACGCCTGCATCACGGGGCCGGCGACCGACATGTCGCGCAGGAGCATGGCGCGCGCACCGCTTCGTCGGGCCGCGCCGAGCAGGCGCGTCACGGCCTGTTCCGGGTCGGCGCGATCGAGCAGCGGGGTGCACAGCGTACCGTAGGGATGGCCGCTGGCGAGCGCGGGCAGCGGCAGTCGGTAGGCGCGCCACAGCGAGGTGACGGGCATCAGGCCGATCAGGCGCGACGGCTGATCATCGTTGCAGGCGCACAGCGCCGAACTACCGGTGTGATCGCGCGCTGAGGCATTCACCGCGCGTTCCCAGCCCGGCAGATAATAGCCGTTCGGCTCCAGCGCGCGTCCCGCCAGGTCCTGCCAGGTTTGTGGCGCGACGTCCTCAAGCGGAACGCATCGCTGCGCGAGCGCGCTGCGGACGGCGTGTCGCGCTTCCGCGGCGGATGAAGCGTGCGCAATCGTATGATCGATGATTTCGGCCACGTCCCGACGGTCCCCTTGCTGTGCCGCTGGCGGCGCAGAACGGGACGAATGGTACGGCAAAGCTGACAAGATAGGCCTTGCCGGTCAGCTCAACTTTGCCGGTCGGCCTCAACGGCCTGTTCACCACGATCGAAAATCGGGGATCAGCGGATCAGCGCGACGTCGCGGAAGGCGCCGATCAGCGGCTTTTCGAGCTTGCCCTCCATGCCCTGGAGAATCTCGTAGGCCTTCTCGCGCGCCATCACCGGCTTGTAGCTGCGATATTCGATCAGCGCCGAAAAGATGTCGGAGATGGTGAGGATGCGCGTCAGATCCGGAATGTTGTTGGCCATCAGCCCGTCAGGATAGCCGCTGCCGTCGAGGAACTCATGATGGTGGCGGACCGCATTGAGCACCTCCGCCGTGATCGCCGCGTTGTCCTTCAGGGCCTCGTATCCGGCTGCGGGGTGGGTTTCGACCAGCGAGCGTTCCTTGACGTCGAGCCGGCCCGGCTTGTCGAGGATGGTGAGCGGGATCTTCGCCTTGCCGATGTCATGGAACATGGCGGCCATATACAGCCGTTCGAGATCCGAGCTGTGGACGCCAAGGCTGAGGCCGAAATCGACCGTGATGCCCGTGACCAGAAGACAATGCTGGTAGGTGCCTTCGTGGTGGCGGCGAACCGTCGCCAGCCAGTCGGACAGGCCGTTCTCGGCGACGCAGTCGGCAATGCGTTTGCCGGCGCGTCGCGTTTCATCGATGTCGATCTCCGCACCGTTCAGCACCGCTGCGAACATCGAGGCGATGCAGGCGGCACCCGCGAATGCCGCCTGGCGGTCTTCGATGGCAACGCTCTTCGCTGCCGATGCGGGCCGGGCGTCGAGGAGCTTTCCCAGCAGTTGATTGCGGCTCGGCGTGCTCGACAGCACGCTCGTGGCGCCGAGCGCGTAGGCCTGCACCGTCGACAGGCGCGATTTGTGATTGGTGAGGAAGATGCGGCGGGGAATGCGCGCGAGCTGATCGGATATCTCTTTCAACGCGGTGATGTTGTCGACGTCGCGCAGGTCTGCGGCCACGACGATGGCGTCGATGTTGCCACCCTTGATGTCGGCGTCGCCGATCATTTCAGATGTGAGCGAGCAGCGCTCGGCGAGGAGACCGCGAAGCAGAGCAAGCTTGGCTGCATCATCGCCGACGAGATGAACGTTCATGAAAAACCAGATCCGGTGGTCGTTCCGACTTCGCGTGGGCTCAGAGTGTTGCGCGAGAATCGTTAAATTTGAGCCATTTGCGGGTATGCCGCTCGAGGGGTTGCGTTAGCATGTAGCTAACGCTTTGCGGTAGCATGGTCTTGAAATGGTCAGCCCTGGTATCGGCGGCGGCACCGGTCATCTTTTAGTTGAGCTATTTTGTCGGCATGACCGGACTGTAGCTTTGCGACAGGCAGTCGTCGCCCGCAGCCGCGCGCCTTCGATCGATGATCTCGCTTTGCTTGATCGTGAGCCGATAGGTCTGGCGCTGCAGCGGAGCGCCGGCGGCCGAGATGATCTGCGCGCGGACGCAGGCCGTCCAGGCGTCACCCTGATCCGTGCGACGGGGAGATGAGACCTCGAGATCGCGCGGCTGGGTGGTCGCGACGAAGATCATCTCGAGATTCTTGCGCACCAGGAGCGCAACGTCCGGCGGAGCTTCGGGCTGCGGCGGCTCGGGCGGCTTGACCCGCATGAATGCGGGCAGGCGCGAATTGCTGTCGGCCGCACAGCCTGCAAGCAGCAGCGCCGCGAGCAGACCAACTCGTGACACAATTCGCCGCATGTCCACCAGCCGTCCCCAAATGCGGCGCGGAAGCTAGGTCGCGATCACGGCATTGCTGCGGGATTCTCGTGCAGCAACGATGTCCGACCCTGGGTCAGCGTTTGCACCCGCGACCATCCGCCTGCGCGGGGAGTGCGGCATTTGCTCTCCGCAATGAACCCGCCAACCCGCGAGCCCGACCAACAGTCACATCAGAAGCAGAGTGGAGCTCCCATGTTTCGCCACGCCTTCAGGGCCGCCTTGCTGGTCGGCGGCTTGCTCGCGGGTCTGACGCCCGCTTTGGCCGAAAGCAGCAGGTTGGCGCTGGTGATTGGCCAGTCGGCCTACCGCTCGGTGACGCCGCTGCCGAATCCCGCCAACGACGCCAAAGCGATGGCGAAAATGTTGGAGGAGGCGGGCTTCGACGTCACGACGGCGGCTGATCTGTCGCAGCGAGATCTCAACCGGGAGGTTGGAGATTTTGCGGGCAAGGTTGCGGCGCGCGGGCCCGATACGGTGGCGCTGGTGTTCTATGCCGGCCACGGTCTGCAGATCGACGGCGAGAACTACCTGGTCCCGGTCGATGTCGATCCGCGCCGCGAGGCGGACATTCCGCTGCAGGCGGTGCGGCTCAACGATCTTCTCAATACGCTCAACGCGGTGCCGAGCCGGATGCGCATCCTGCTGCTCGACGCCTGCCGCAACAATCCGTTCCCCGCGATCACCGCGAGTGCTGGGCGCGGCCTTGCGCTGATCGACAGCAAAAGCGGAGCGCCGGGCACGTTCCTGTCCTACTCGACATCTCCAGGTGCCGAGGCCGAGGACGGCAATGGTGCCAACAGTCCCTACACCACGGCGCTGCTGCAGGCCGCGCGCGAGCCGGGGCTGCCGATCGAGGAGGCGTTCAAGCGCGTCCGCGTCGCCGTCAACAAGGCAACCGAGGGCCGCCAGACGCCGTGGGATTCCTCGTCGTTGACCGAGGATTTCCGTTTCATTGGTACGACGGACCCCAGCGCGGCCAATGCCGGCCCGCGGCCCGTGGTCGCCAAGCGCAGCGTCGACGAATGGAAGCGCAGCCTGCAGGGCAAGCCGATCGAGGCGGCCAATGAGATCATCGTCGGCGACGGCAGCGTCGAGGCTTATGAGGCCTTTGTCACGCTCTACACGGCGCCGCCCTATGGCCCGCAGGCCAGACAATGGCTGGATCTGCACAATCGGATGGCCGCCTGGAACGAGGCGGTCCTGATCAACACGGTTGCCTCCTATCAGGGTTTTCTCGACCGCTATCCGGACAGCGACCTCACGCCGACAGCCCGCAAGCTGATCGAGCGTCTGCGGAACCGCCCGGTCGTCACACCGGTCGTGGCGGCGGCGAATGCGGCGATCCCGGCTGCAGCTGCCGCGCCCCCGCCGGTCGCGCCGATCAACACCGCCCTCGGGCCGACCTGTCCCTGCTCGCAGACGCCGCCGGCCCGCAAGGCCGAGACGCCCAAGCGGGTCGAGGAGAAGCCGGTGCGCAAGCGCGCCGAGGATCCGCCGAAGCGCGCCGGCCGCCCGACGCGCCGCGATCCCGGCGATGATGATGTGGTGGTCTACGCGCCGGCACCTCCGTCCCGCGACTATTATGGTCCCCCGGTGCGGGTGGCGCCGCCGGTCAGCATCGGAATCGGCATCGGCGGTGGGTATGGCGGTGGTGGCTACGGACGCGGCCCGTCAAATTATCCGACGCGGCGAGGCTACTGAGCCGGTCGGGATCTGAATCTGAATCCGTCATCGCGGCCGTCCCGAAAGGGGCGGCCGCAGGGCATTCGGCCTGCCCAATATTCGTCCAATGGGTACGGTCCAATGGAGGAACTGTGTATCATCGTTCCTGGGTGTGCTGGAGTGAAACGATGCGGACGTTGATTGCGGCGGTTTTGATTGGCCTGATGGCATGGCCGGCATCTGCCCAGATGGGGGGCGGACGACGATCACCGTCGGCCGAGAAGGGCAGCCAGCCGGCCAAGCCGCAGGTTGATGAAAAAGCCTACAAGGCGGCGCTCGACCGGATTCCCGAGTCCAAGGAAAAATACGATCCCTGGAGTGGCGCACGGCCGACCGCGCCGGAGAAAAAGCCGAAATAACCCTCCTTATCCGATGTGCGGCGTCCGATGTTGATCGCGCCGCCAGGTCCGCCCGCTCGACGCCATTCGTCCCGCAGGGCCAGCCGTCCGTCCCAAGACCTCTGGACCGATACCTCCCTCCCTGTCGATGGAATGACCCGTGCGCGCTGCGTTCTGCGGCTGTCGCAGCACGGGGGATGTCCATGGTGTTCCGAATCGTTGCCGCCACGCTGGCCGCCATCTCGCTGCTGCTCGCGCCGGCGAGGGGCTGGCAGCACTGGGGCGGCGACGCCGGCGGAACGCGGTTCTCGCCTCTCGCGCAGATCACGCCGGACAATGTCGATCGTCTGGTGCGGGCCTGGCACTATCACACGGGTGACAGCGACAGCCGAATCGCCGCCGTGGCGGGCCGCACCAAGTTCGAAGCGACGCCGCTGCTGGTCGAGGACAGGCTCGTCTTCTGCACGCCGTTCAACGAGGTGATTGCGCTCGATCCCGGGACCGGCGAGCAGACATGGCGTTTCGATCCCAAGGTCGGCAACGGCCAGCGCCCGGCCAACCGCTATGCCTGCCGTGGCGTCGCCTATTGGGTCGACGCCGCCGCGCCGGCCGAGGTGGCGTGCCGCAGCCGGCTGTTCATGGGCACGGTCGATGCAAGGCTGATCGCGCTCGATGCGCGGACGGGACGGCCCTGCGCCGGCTTCGGCACTGATGGCGAGGTCCGCATCGACGTTGCCAAGGAGCTGTTGTGGCCGGGCGAGTTCCAGATCACCTCGGCGCCGGTCGTGAGCAGGGGAGTCGTGGTGGTCGGCTCGTCGATCGGCGACAATCAGCGCGTCGATGCGCCGGCGGGCACGGTCCGCGGCTTCGATGCGCGCAGCGGCGAATTGCGCTGGAGCTTCGATCCGCTGATCCATGACGGCATCGATGCCGGCCACGCCAATGTCTGGGCGCCGATGTCGGTCGACGAGGACCGTGGCCTGGTGTTTCTCCCGACCTCGTCGCCGAGTCCGGATTTCTTCGGCGGCGCCCGTCCCGGCGATAATCGCCATTCCGATTCCGTCGTCGCGTTGCGGATCGAGACCGGCGCGCTCGCCTGGTCGTTCCAGACCACGCATCATGACGTCTGGGACTATGACCTGCCGGCGCAGCCGACCTTGGCGCGGCTTCAGACCCCGCAGGGCGCACGCGACGTCGTGCTGCAGCCGACCAAGCAGGGCTTCGTGTTCGTGCTCGACCGCGACACCGGCGTGCCGGTCTGGCCAGTCGAGGAACGCGCGGTGCCCCAGGGCGGCGCCGACGGCGAGAAGCTGTCGCCGACGCAGCCCTTTCCGAGCCATGTGCCGCCGCTGCTGGAGCAGCGCTTCACGCCGGAGGACATCTTCCGGGCCGTGCCGCGCATCGTCGATTCCACCTGCGACGACCAGCTCGCGGGCCTGCGCAATGACGGCCTCTACACGCCGCCGACGACGCAAGGAACGCTGCTGTTTCCCATGACCGGTGGCGGCGTGAACTGGGGCGGGGCGGCGTTCGATCCGGTGCACCAGATCCTCTACGCCAATGTCAGCCGCGCCATTCACATCGTCAGGCTGATCCCGCGCGCCGAGGCCGACCGGATGACGCCGCCGCGCGGCGTCGATTTCGGCTTGCAGCGCGGCGCACCGTTCGCGGTGACGCGGGCCGTCGCAATGTCCTGGCTCGGCCTGCTGTGCAACCGGCCGCCCTGGGGCGAGATGGTCGCGGTCGACCTCAAGGCCGGCCGGATCCTGTGGCGATCGACGGTCGGCACCACCGAGGATCGCGCGCCGCTCGGGCTCGCCTTCAAATGGGGCACGCCGCTCGTCAACGGCCTCGCCGTCACGGCCGGCAGGCTCGTCTTCACCGGCGCCATGGACGCCTATCTGCGCGCCTTCGATGCCGGCACGGGACAGGAGCTGTGGCAGGGCCGGCTGCCGGCGCCGGGCGTCGCCAATCCGATGACCTATGACTGGAAGGGCGAGCAGTTCGTGGTGATCGCGGCCGGCGGACATTCCGAGGCCGGCACCTCGCTCGGGGACAGCGTGGTGGCGTTCCGGCTGGCGCGGACAGGTGAGGCGCCATCGTGGTGGTCAAGAACGATCGATCGTCCGGGCGGGCGGTTTGCCGGCGGCGCGCTGATGGCGGCGGCCGTCGTGGTGGCGCTGCTGGCGCTCGCCGGCTGGCGATGGCGACGAAGGCGCGCATGAGTCGCCTGGTCGTCAGTCGAAGGCGACGCCGATCCGCTTGTCGTGGCTCCATACCGCGTGGCAGCGCCGCGTGAACTTGTCGGCCGGGATCACCAGCGTGAAGGCTTCGGGCAGACCGACCGGGCTGACCACCTCGACCCGCGCCCCGGTCTCCGACAGGTTGCGAACCATGCAATCGACCGCGCCGCCGCCGTCGAACGCCAGCCTGCCTTGCTTGAGCACCCGGTGCCGGGGTGCGATGCGCTTGTCCGTCGTCTCGCTCATGGCCTGTAACCCGATGCCGCCTGGCGTCACCTTTCGCGTCAAAAGCGCGTAAAATAAATCAGGCCCGCCTTTCAATGCGATGAATCGGGCCTGCCAAGGTCCGCTCATCATCTTCACGTTTCGTTAAATATCCGCAGTATTGCGGAGCGGACGCCGCGCCGGTCAGAGCATCGCGAAGGCGCTCGACACCATCGCCACCGGCTTGCCGTCGCCGGCGCTCGTCAACGTCACCCGGCCGAAGCTCATGGTCCGTCCCATCCGGACCACGCGCGCCTCCGCCAGCACGTCGGCCGAGGCCACCGCGCGCATGAAATGCGTGGTCTGGTCGACGGTGGTCATCGGCCGGTAACCGCCGCTCGCCGTCACCATCGCGATCACCATCGCGGTATCGGCGAAGGCCATCAGCGCCTGGCCGCAGACGACGCCATTGTCGCGGCACAGCCGCGACGCGAACGGCATGCGCAGGAGGGCACCGGGCTCGCCTTGGGCAGAGGGCGCGATGTCCTCGACGACCAGGGCGAGATCCTTGATCCAGGGCGCGAACACATCATCCAGGATGCGCCGCGCCTGATCGATGGTGAAATCCGGGGTGTCGTTCGGCACGGGCGAGGGTCCTCCCACATCTTTGTCATTGGCTCGCGCCGCCGGGCGGAGCGGCTGGGCGTATGGGCCGCAGGCGGGCGGCTTGAAAAGGCCGGAGTTGCAAGCCTACGATGAATGCCGGCCGGCCGCCATGTTGCCTGGGACGCGTCCCGGGCATCTTCCGCAGGCCCGCCTGCAAACTTGGTTACGGACTTGGCGCGTGACCATGCAATGGTATAAGGCGGCCGATGACCGGGAGTAACCAATGAACAAGCTGATCGTGGCGATGACGGTCGCCTTGCTGGCCGGCTGGGCCGTTCCGGCGATGGCGCAGATGCCGAACATCAATCTTCTCGCGGATGGCCCCTCCAAGACCCCTGAGGAGAAGGAGGCCGAGGCCGCGCGTGAGAAGGCCTACAAGGAAACCATCCGCAAGATCCCGGACGCCAAGACGAGCGCCGATCCCTGGGGCAATGTCCGCACCGTGGAGCAGCCGAAGGCGACGCCTCCTGTGAAGACGACGGCGGCGAAGAAGCCGAAGTCCGGCGCCAGCACCAACTGATCGGGCCCAGTCGGTCCGGCCTCCCCATGCCCGGCTGACCGACTCGGATTCTGCGCGGCCTCGTCTATATTGACGGGGTGACAACGCGGTGGAGTTCGTCGATGGGGTTGCGCCCGCGGGACATTGCCAGCCGGATGGCGGCCCGGCGCAGCAAGGCCGAAGGCCGGTTGCGTGACGGCATTGTGCGAGATGGCTATGTGCGCGACACCTTCACGCTGCCGCGCGAGGAAGCGCGCGCCAAGGCGCGGGACTATCTGACGCGCTATCCAAAGGCCGGCTACATGAGTTCAGTGGAAAGCTGGCGCGAGCTTCCCGATGGCGCGATCGAATTCACGATGCGGCGATTGCCGAGCGCCGACTGAACCTGCCGGTTGCTCAATCGCGCTCGCCGAGCAGCTTGCGGGTGTCGCGGTTGATGAAGTGAAGCCGGGTGCAGGCCTTGCACACCACGGTTTCATACGCGCATGTGGGATCGCCCGGCCTTGGCTCTTCCAGCCAATGCTGCACGTTCATTCCGGTTCGTGGACATTTGAAGATCAGATTACCCATACAAGTTTAAGTGTCGGCCAGGATGGGAACTGGCTACTTGATCTGGATCAAACGCGCCTGCCAAAATGACAGGCACTCGCAACCCCGCCATGCAGGCCTGGATTGAAGGTCTGGCTTGGTTGCAATTTCGAATTGCGGAATCGCAGCTCGCGTCACGCCTGGTCGAGCGACTCGGCGACGATCCGGATGCGAAAGACCGGCTGCCGCGTTTCGTCGAGCAACTCCATCTGCCATTCGGAGTTCTCGGCGAGTTTGCGCGAGATGCTGCTGGCCATGTCGGCGCACACCGTGGTCATCTCTTTCCACGCTGCATTGCGATCGGCGCATTCTGTCCCATACTCGGACGCGCCTGAGAAGTGGCCGTTACGGATACGAAAGAAATAGAGCGGCATTGCGAAACCGGTGAGCCCTGACCGCCCCAGGCCGCTGGGTTTGATGAACGCAACGCAAATGGAGGCGCAAACGCCTCTTGGATCAATTCCGGTAAAATACGGTCGGTCGCCTCGCCGGCCCGACACGGCTGTTAGTTGTTGCGATCGACGCGAACACGCGAGCTTTGCAGCAACATGGCGACATATGCGCGGCAAACGCGTGAGCCTCGGACCGGCGCGATCCGAGGCTCGGCGTCAGTGTCGTAGCTTCCCCGCAAGGCAGTTCGGCAGTGACAGCGTCATACTACGTCACACTTGCGGGCACGCCTTGCGTCACATCAAGGTTGTATCAACAAATCAGCTCTGGTGGTTCATCGCTGCCTCCGCGCCGACGGACTGCACCGATCGCGGATCGAAGATCCGCTCTGGCACGACCGGGTGGCGATAGACGACCGTGGTCGAGCCATCGGTCGTCTCGAGCCATCCGTGGACGCGACATGCGCGCGGGGGATATCAGCGCGCAACGACCCAGACATCACGAGCCCAGAACCTCAAAAGCCTTGAACGTCGAAAGCCCTGGACCTCAGTCCAGGGCTTTCTTTCGGCGCGGATGGTTTCAGGGCCGTGCGCCTACGGGTGACGGAGCCTGCGGATGGCGCCTGCAGAAGGCATGGCTCAATCGCTTTGCAAATCGCTCGGCCATATAAGCCGGTTGAGATGGGCCGGTTGAGATAGGGCCGGTCAAAATGCACCGGTCGAGATCTGCCAATCATCATCGGAAACGAACAAACAAATTCGGGGCTGATCAAGAATTCGCTGCAGTATTCGATGACTCCTGTGCAGTACCACAACTAAAAGTTTATCGCAATGGTGGAGGTTCGGCAAGATTGACGACGCCTTGCGTGAAGGCGCGCTGTGCTGCGGGGCAGCGACGATCCTGATCAATCGCCTCGTGGGTGGCATCGCATGGACGACCGAACACCATCCCGACCATCTCGTCATGGCTCCCCGCTTTGTCTGTCGACCATCATAGCACGCATGCCGCGCGCTCGCGTAGCCCGTCGTGGCAGCTGGCCGGAACCTGACGCGTCGATGCTTCCGTTGGTTCTCGCGGCGATTGGCAGGCGGCGCAGTGGCAGCGTGGAGGCGAACTGATAGCGACACGGCTACACGTGGAACTTGTAGTAGCACCTTGTATGTCACCGGACCGCTGGAACGACGGCGAATTCGCTGTCGCTGCATGAAAACCGAGCGGCTGCTCAGCCGATGAGCCGAACAAAAGCAGAAGACCTGCGGGAACTTCGTTCCTGTCAGGAGAACCACGGAGGTGCGATCTGCGCACGCGCGCAGAAGTCTGGTTGTTTCAAGGAAAAGTTTTGACGAGCACGATCGGTCCGACGATGGCCGCATTGAGATCAGCGAGATGCTCGCTCGGAATCCAGTACTCGAGATGATCGCGCCCGCCGGCCTCGCGCACCTCGTAGCGATCGATGAAATCTCGCAGCACGTCGAAACGCAGCACATGGCCGCTGCCGCTCGCGGGCACGTTCCAGTCGCGCGCGATCTTCACCGCATAGTCCTCGGTCAGCACTGGATAGAAGATCGGCTGCTCCGGCAGCCGCGGCGGGAACGCGCGCATGCCCGACGCCG
The DNA here is from genome assembly GCF_030159255.1 of Bradyrhizobium sp. SSBR45G. Taxonomy (GTDB): domain Bacteria; phylum Pseudomonadota; class Alphaproteobacteria; order Rhizobiales; family Xanthobacteraceae; genus Bradyrhizobium. The sequence continues at coordinate 21,267 of NZ_BSCT01000019.1, forward strand.
CGATCAAGGCGAGTTCCTTGGGGCCCACGGGGCGCCACAGCGTAACAATGCGATCGGTGTTGGACATCGGCTTGACGCTCGGAGATGGCTGGCTTCGTCTCGAAGATTCGAGGAAGCAAAATCGGCGAAGCCTTGCAAGCTCCTGGCGTCACTACAATCTAAGATTGAACCTGGGCTGCCATCGTAGAGGGGCGCGATATTGGATGCCACGGATGCCTCGCCGCGATCGGCAGCTGGCCGCTTCGCCGGCCTTCAGCTTGGTTCGACCGCCAGCCGATTGTGAGCCAGCTCACTTGCCCACAGCCCCGCGCGCATCACGGGGGGTGATTGCGGGGTCGTCGCCCTTCGCCGCCTTGCGCCGACCGCCTGCTGATCCTCGACCGGCGCGCCGACGCTGCGACAACGCCTGGAAAGCAGCGAAAGAACATATTGCGAACAAAGAACAGATCAGGTACATTCACCTCAAGATTGCTGGCCGACCCCTCGTTAACCATTTGTCCATCCCGCGAATCCCCGCCATAAGGAGCGCCAATGTCTGCCACCGCCCTGCGTATCGTCGAAGGTTCCTCAATGGATAAAAGTAAGGCGCTCTCTGCGGCGCTGTCCCAGATCGAACGTCAGTTCGGCAAGGGCTCGGTGATGAAGCTGGGCAAGAACGACCGCTCGATGGATGTCGAGACGGTCTCGACCGGGTCGCTGGGGCTCGACATCGCGCTCGGCATCGGCGGCCTGCCGAAAGGGCGGGTGGTCGAGATCTACGGGCCGGAATCGTCGGGCAAGACCACCCTGGCGTTGCATACGGTGGCAGAGGCGCAGAAGAAGGGCGGCATCTGTGCGTTCATCGATGCCGAGCACGCGCTCGATCCGGTCTATGCGCGCAAGCTGGGCGTCAACATCGACGAGCTCCTGATCTCGCAGCCCGATACAGGCGAGCAGGCGCTCGAGATCTGCGACACGCTGGTGCGTTCGGGCGCGGTCGACGTGCTGGTCGTCGACTCCGTCGCGGCGCTGGTGCCGAAGGCGGAGCTCGAGGGCGAGATGGGCGAGTCGCTGCCCGGCCTGCAGGCGCGGCTCATGAGCCAGGCGCTGCGCAAGCTGACCGCCTCGATCAACAAGTCCCACACCATGGTGATCTTCATCAACCAGATCCGCATGAAGATCGGTGTGATGTATGGCTCGCCGGAGACCACCACGGGCGGCAATGCGCTCAAGTTCTACGCCTCGATCCGCCTCGACATCCGCCGCATCGGCGCGATCAAGGAGCGTGACGAGGTGATCGGCAACACCACCCGCGTCAAGGTCGTGAAGAACAAGCTGGCGCCGCCGTTCAAGCAGGTCGAGTTCGACATCATGTACGGCGAGGGCGTGTCCAAGATGGGCGAGATCCTCGATCTCGGCGTCAAGGCCGGCATCGTCGAGAAGTCCGGCGCCTGGTTCTCCTATGACAGTCAGCGGCTCGGGCAGGGGCGTGAGAACTCGAAGTCGTTCCTCAAGGCCAACCCCGACATGACCGCGAAGATCGAAGCCGCGATCCGCCAGAACTCCGGCTTGATCGCCGAGCAGATCCTGGCCGGCAACGCCGAGCGCGACGCCGACGGCGAGGAGCCGGCGGAGGAGTAAGGCTGATCGGGTAAGACAACGCAACGGGCGCCGGTCAGTCGACCTCGGCGCCCGTTTTTGTTCGTACCCTGCTTTTGTTCGTACTCTGCGCTGTGCTGTGGCGCCGCATGCTTGCGGTCGTCACAGCCGGGCGCGATGCGTTCCGACTGCGAGCTTCAGGTTGGTCTGACCGTCGCCAATCACTCCGCCGCCTGGGCGTAGTCGCCGATCGGCGGGCAGGAGCAGACCAGGTTGCGGTCGCCATAGACGTTGTCGACGCGGCCCACGGGACACCAATATTTATCGGTGCGCGAGGTGCCCTGGGGGAAGCAGCCCTCGCTCCGGCGATAGGCGCGGGTCCAGTCGTCGTCGGCGATATCGTGCACGGTGTGCGGCGCGTGGCGCAGCGGCGAGGCTTCGATCTTGAAGCGGCCCTGTTCGACCTCGGCGATCTCCTTGCGGATCGCGATCATGGCGTCGCAGAAGCGGTCGAGCTCGGCCTTCGATTCCGACTCGGTCGGCTCGATCATCAGGGTGCCGGCGACCGGGAAGCTCATCGTCGGCGCATGGAAGCCGTAGTCGATCAGGCGCTTGGCGATGTCGTCGACCGTGACGCCGCTCGTCTGCTTCAGCGGCCTGGGATCGATGATGCATTCATGCGCGACGCGGCCGCGCTCGTTTCGGTAGAGCACCGGGAAATGCGGATCCAGCCGCGCCGCGACGTAGTTGGCGTTGAGGATCGCGATCTCGGTCGCCCGCGTCAGGCCATCGCCGCCCATCAAGAGCATGTAGATATAGGAGATGGTCAGGATCGAGGCCGAGCCGTAGGGCGCCGCCGAGACCGGGCCGACAGGGTGCGCCGCCGTTCCGTCCGTTGCGGGGTGACCCGGCAGGAACGGCGCCAGATGCGCCTTGACGCCGATCGGGCCCATGCCGGGGCCGCCGCCGCCATGCGGGATGCAGAACGTCTTGTGCAGGTTGAAATGGCTGACATCGGCGCCGTAATCGCCGGGCCGGGACAGGCCGACCTGCGCATTGAGGTTGGCGCCGTCGAGATAGACTTGGCCGCCATGCCCATGGACGATGTCGCAGATGTCGCGGATGTGCTCCTCGAACACGCCATGCGTCGACGGGTAGGTGATCATGATCGCCGCGAGCCTGGCGCTGTGCGCCTCCGCCTTGGCTTGGAGATCGGCGAGGTCGACATTGCCGCCGGCATCGCAGCCGACCACGACCACTTCCATGCCGACCATGTGCGCGGAGGCCGGGTTGGTGCCGTGGGCGGAGGAGGGGATCAGGCAGATGGTGCGATGGCTGTCGCCGCGCGCCGCATGATAGCCGCGGATCGCAAGGAGGCCGGCATATTCGCCCTGCGCGCCCGAGTTCGGCTGCAGCGACACCGCGTCATAGCCGGAGATCCGGCACAGCCAGTCCTGGAGGTCGGCAAACATCGTGTGATAGCCGGCCGCCTGGGCGCGCGGCGCGAACGGGTGCAGGCTGGAAAATTCCGGCCAGGTCAGCGGGATCATCTCGGTGGTCGCGTTCAGCTTCATCGTGCAGGAGCCGAGCGGAATCATCGCGCGGTCGAGCGCGAGGTCGCGATCGGCGAGCTTGCGCAAATAGCGCAGCATCTCGGTCTCCGAGCGATGCGCATGGAACACCGGATGCGCGAGGTACGGCCGCTGCCGTTTCAGCTCGGGCGGGACGGCCTCGCTCGCTCCAGCCTCGATGGCCGCGTAAGCGAATTCGCCGCCGAAGGCGCGCCAGACCGCCTCGACGACATCGGCCGTCGTGGTCTCGTCGAGCGCGATCCGCAAGCGGCTGCCGTCGCGGCCGAGATTGATCCGCTCGGATTCCGCCCGCGCGACGATCGAATCGCATTTGATGCCGGCTTCGACGGTGACCGTGTCGAAGAACGTCTCGTCCGCCGGCGCAAAGCCGAGCTTGCGCAGGCCTGCCGCCAGCACCGCGGTCCGGCGATGCACCGTGCGGGCGATCGATTTGAGCCCGTCCGGGCCATGATAGACCGCATACATCGCGGCAATCACCGCCAGCAGCACCTGCGCGGTGCAGATGTTCGAGGTCGCCTTCTCGCGCCGGATGTGCTGCTCGCGGGTCTGCAGCGCCAGGCGATAGGCGGGCGCCCCGCGCGAATCGACGGAGAGGCCGACGATGCGGCCGGGCAGCGAGCGCTTCAGCGCGTCGCGCACCGCCATATAGGCGGCATGCGGTCCGCCATAGCCCATCGGGACGCCGAAGCGCTGCGCCGAGCCGATGGCGATGTCGGCGCCGAGCTCGCCCGGCGAGGCGATCAACGTCAGTGCCAGCAGGTCGGCGGCGAGGATCGCCAGCGCGCCCTTGTCGTGCAGTTTGGCGATCGCGGCGCGCGGATCGCGCAACGCGCCGGTCGTGTCGGGATATTGCAGCAGGCCACCGAACACTTCGGCGCCCTCGAGATCCTTTGCCGGATCGCCGACGATCAGCTGCCAGCCCAGCGGCTCGGCGCGGGTGCGCAGCACCGCCAGCGTCTGCGGATGCACGTTCCTGTCGACGAAGAACGCCTTGGTCTTGGCGCGGGCCGAGCGCTCGGCCAGCGCCATCGCCTCGGCCGCCGCGGTCGCCTCGTCGAGCAGCGAGGCGTTGGCGACATCGAGCCCGGTGAGGTCGCAGATCATGGTCTGGAAGTTGAACAGCGCCTCCAGCCGGCCCTGGCTGATCTCGGGCTGGTAGGGCGTATAGGCCGTGTACCAGGCCGGGTTCTCCAGGATGTTGCGCTGAATCACCGCCGGCATGAGCGTGCCGGAATAGCCCTGGCCGATCAGCGAGGTGAAGACCTGGTTCTGCGCCGCCAGCGCCCGCATGTGCGACAGCGCCTCGGTCTCGCTCAGCGCGGGACCGATCTCCAGCGGCACGGCCTGGCGGATCGTGCCGGGCAGCGTCTGCGCCATCAGCTCCGCGACGCTCCTGGCGCCGACGGTCTCCAGCATCGCCGCGACATCGCGCGGCGAGGGACCGATATGGCGGCGGGCGAAACTGGTGGCGGCATCATCGAGCGGCTTGAGCGGCGTGGTCATGAGGGCCTCGCTGGAAGATCCAAAGTTGGTGTCATCGTCCGTCCCCGGGTCTCGCCTGCGGCGAGCCCGAGGACAGGCTGCAGCGGACGATCCAGTACGCCGAGGCGTCGCTGTTCGACCGCTGCCGCTGGTGAGTACTGGATGCCCCGCCTGCGCGGGGCATGACGGCGGGTGTGGTGGCCCGCGGGAGCATCACGCGGTGTGCGCCTTGTAGGCAGCCTCATCCATCAGGCCGCCGAGCTCGCTTCTGTCGGCGATCTTGAGCTTGAAGAACCAGGCCTTGCCGCCGGCGTCGGTGTTGACCAGAGCGGGCTCATCGACGATCGCCTGGTTGACCTCGACCACCTCGCCGGTGATCGGCGCGTAGACGTCGGAGGCGGCCTTGACCGATTCGACCACGGCAGCGGCTTCCGTCTTCTTCAGCGCGCGGCCGACCTGCGGCAGCTCCACGAACACGACGTCGCCGAGCTGGGCCTGGGCAAAATCAGTGATGCCGATGGTGGCGACATCGCCCTCGATGCTGAGCCATTCATGGTCGGAGGTGTAGAGCGTGGTCATGGACGTCCTTCAGCGCTTTGCAGGGGTCAACGTTTGTAGGTGTTGGGAACGAACGGCATGGCGGCGACGCGCAGCGGCAGGCGCTGCCCGCGCACATCGGCGAACAGCTGCGTGTCAACAGCGGCGAGGGCGGTCGGCACATAGCCCATGGCAACCGGCGCGTTCAGCGTCGGCCCGAAGCCGCCGGAGGTGACCTTGCCGACCGGCTCGCTGGCGTCGGCCGTCGCGAACAGCGTGGCTCCCTCGCGCACTGGCGCACGGCCCTCCGGCCTGAGCCCGACGCGGCGGCGGGCTGCGCCGCTGTCGAATTGCGCGAGGATCTTGTCGGCCCCTGGAAAACCGCCGGCGCGCGCGCCGCCCGTGCGGCGGACCTTCTGCACCGACCATTCCAGCGCCGCCTCGACCGGCGTCGTGCCCGTGTCGATGTCGTGGCCGTAGAGGCAGAGCCCGGCCTCCAGCCGCAGGCTGTCGCGGGCCCCGAGCCCGATCGGCAGCACGTCCTTGTCGGACAGAAGGGCCTCGGCGAGCTGCTCGGCCTTGTCGGCCGGAACGGAGATTTCGTAGCCGTCCTCGCCGGTATAGCCGGAGCGCGAGACGTAGCAGGCGAGCCCGTCGACCATGCGCGGCCCCGCATCCATGAACCGCAGGCTGTCGGCGTCTGCACAGAATTTCGTCAGCACGGCCGCCGCGCGTGGCCCCTGCAGCGCCAGCAGCGCCCGGTCGGCCAGCGGCTGCACCTCGCAGACGTCGGACAGGCCCTCGCGCAGCAGCTGGATGTCGGCCTCCTTGCAGGCAGCGTTGACGACCAGCACCAGGTGCTCGCCGAAATTCGCCACCATCAGGTCGTCGAGGATGCCGCCCTCGGCGCTGGTGAATTGGGCATAGCGCTGGCGGCCCGGCGGGATGCCGATGATGTCCTGCGGCACCAGCCGCTCCAGCGCGGCTGCGGCGTCGGCCACCTTGCCGGATTTCGGCACCAGCGCGACCTGACCCATGTGGGAGACGTCGAACAGGCCGGCCGCAGCGCGGGTATGGAGATGCTCCTTGAGCACGCCGGGCGCGTATTGCACCGGCATCTCATAGCCGGCGAACGGCACCATCTTGCCGCCGAGGCTCACATGCAGGGCATGGAGCGGCGTTCGTTTTAGGGAGGAAGACGTTGCAGCAGCCGGTTCAGCCATCGATCAAGGGTCCTCGCGCGGTTCCTCGGGACCAGTCCCGAAAAACGCCACCGAAGCCCCATCTGTCGCTGTGCCTGAGAGTATTATCCCGTCGGCGGACGCATCCCGGTCAAATCCGGGCGGGCGTCTCTTTCCAGATGCATTCGCAGTCGCGAGGGTCCTTTTGCCTGAGAGTTTCCGGGGCGGTTGCTCCTTCGGCGCCGGCCCTTGATGTTCAAGCTGAACCTCAAGAGACGGTCTCTCCCGACGCGACTGTCGTCAGTGCTGGCGACAAAACACCAGCTCACCCGAGCTGTCAACGCACTGTCGGCGGCTTTCAACCAGCTTTAGGAGCCGTGCAGCAACCCCATGATGTTCTGGACGGTTTCTGGACACGCGAAGGCCCCTTGTCTAAAAGCAATGCCGCCGAATTCCCGGACTTCTTCGATTGGATTGCTATGAGCGGCGTCAACGAGATCAGGTCGACCTTCCTCAATTTCTTCGCTGCGAACGGCCACGAGATCGTGCCGTCCTCGCCGCTCGTGCCGCGCAACGACCCGACCTTGATGTTCACGAACGCCGGCATGGTGCAGTTCAAGAACGTCTTCACCGGCGTCGAGAAGCGGCCGTACAACCGCGCCACCACGTCGCAGAAATGCGTCCGTGCCGGCGGCAAGCACAACGATCTCGACAATGTCGGCTACACCGCCCGGCACCACACCTTCTTCGAGATGCTCGGCAACTTCTCGTTCGGCGACTATTTCAAGGAGAACGCCATCGAGCTCGCCTGGAAGCTCGTCACGAAGGAGTTCGGCCTCCCGAAGGACAAGCTGACCGCGACCGTCTATGTCGACGACGACGAAGCGTTCGGGCTCTGGAAGAAGATCGCGGGCCTGCCTGAGTCGCGCATCATCCGGATCGCCGGCTCGGACAATTTCTGGCAGATGGGCGACACCGGCCCGTGTGGCCCGTGCTCGGAGATCTTCTACGACCACGGCGACAAGATCTGGGGCGGCCCTCCGGGCTCGCCGGAGCAGGACGGCGACCGCTTCATCGAGATCTGGAACCTCGTGTTCATGCAGTATGAGCAGCTCGAGGGCGGCGTCCGCAATCCCCTGCCGAAGCCCTCGATCGACACTGGCGCGGGCCTGGAGCGCGTCGCGGCCGTGCTGCAGGGCAAGCACGACAATTACGACATCGACCTGTTCGTCGCGCTGATCCGGGCGATTGCCGACCTCACCAATGCCGATCCGCAGGGGCCGCAGAAGGCGAGCCTGCGCGTCATTGCCGACCATCTGCGCGCCTCGTCGTTCCTGATCTCGGACGGCGTGCTGCCGTCGAACGAGGGCCGCGGCTACGTGCTGCGCCGGATCATGCGCCGCGCGATGCGCCACGCCCAGCTGCTCGGCGCCCGCGAGCCCTTGATGCACAGACTGGTCGGCACGCTCTCGCGTGAGATGGGCCAGGCCTATCCGGAGCTGATCCGCGCCGAGAGCCTGATCAAGGAAACCTTGCGGCTGGAAGAGACGCGCTTCCGCAAGACCTTGGAGCGCGGCCTTGCGATCCTCGACGAGAAGTCGTCCAGCTTGCAGAAGGGCGACATGTTCGACGGCGACGTCGCCTTCACCCTGTACGACACCTATGGCTTCCCGCTCGACCTCACGCAGGACGCGCTGAAGTCGCGCGGCATCAGCGTCGACCAGGCTTCCTTCACCGACGCCATGGACCGCCAGAAAGCCAAGGCGCGCGCCGCCTGGGCCGGTTCCGGCGAGGCCGCGACCGAGACCATCTGGTTCCCGCTGCGCGAGACGCTCGGCGCCACCGAATTCCTCGGCTATGAGACCGAGACCGCCGAAGGCGCCGTCACTGCGCTGGTCAAGGACGGCCAACAGGTCGAAGTCCTCAAGACCGGCGAGAGCGGCGCGATCGTGCTCAACCAGACCCCGTTCTATGGCGAGTCCGGCGGCCAGGTCGGCGACACCGGCGTGATGACCGGCGACGGCGTCCGCATCCGCATCACCGACACCCAGAAGAAGGCCGGCGACCTGTTCGTGCATCTCGGCACGGTGGAGCAGGGCACGCTCAAGCTCGGCACCGCGCTGCAGCTCGACGTCGATCATGTCAGACGCTCGGCGATCCGCGCCAACCACTCGGCCACCCACATCCTGCACGAGGCGCTGCGGCTGGTGCTCGGCGACCACATCGCCCAGCGCGGCTCGCTGGTCTCGCCCGACCGGCTGCGCTTCGACTTCGTCCATCCGAAGCCGATCACCGCGGATGAGCTCGCCCGCGTCGAGGACATCGCCAACGACGTCGTGCTGGAAAATGCCGAGGTCACGACCCGGCTGATGGGGCTGGATGATGCCCGCGAGGCCGGCGCCCGCGCGCTATTCGGCGAGAAATATGGCGACGAGGTCCGCGTCGTCTCGATGGGCAACGTCGCGCGTGACCAGGGCTCCAATACGTTGGGCTGGTCGGTCGAGCTGTGCGGCGGCACCCATGTCAGGCGCACCGGCGACATCGGCCTGATCGCGGTCACCTCCGAGAGCGCCGTCGCATCGGGCGTCCGCCGCATCGAGGCGCTGACGGCGCGCGGGGCGCGCGCGCATGCCAACCACAATCTCTCGCTCGCCAAGGCGGCCGCGGCCGAGCTGCGCACCACCGTCGACGAGGTGCCGGCGCGCATCACCGCCTTGATGGAGGAGCGCAAGAAGCTCGAGCGCGAGCTGTCGGACGCGCGCAAGAAGCTCGCGATGGGCGGCGGCACCGCTGCAGGCGGAGGCGCCTCCGGCATCCGTGAGGTCAACGGCGTCAAGCTGATGGCCCGTGCGGTCGATGGCGTCGAGGTGAAGGATCTCAAGAGCCTCGTCGACGAGGCCAAGAAGCAGCTCGGCTCCGGAATCGTCGCCATCGTCGGCCGGGCCGAGGACGGCAAAGCCGGCGTGGTTGTCGGCGTGACCGCCGATCTCACATCGCGCTTCAACGCGGTCGAGCTGGTGCGCGCTGCGTCGGAGGCGCTGGGCGGCAAGGGCGGCGGTGGCCGTCCCGACATGGCCCAGGCCGGTGGCCCCGATGGCTCCAAGGCGGAGGCTGCGCTGGCCGCGATCGAGAGCGCGATCAGCAAGGCTTCCGGCTGACCGTGCCGGCGCTCGGGCCGGGCGAGCGCGTTCGCGATCCCGATCTGCGGGACCGGCTCTACGAGTTGCTCGAGCACGACCATCTGCCGAACACGCACGGCTCGCGCTTCGTCCAGCTGATCGTGCTCGTCATCACGCTCGATGTGCTGGCGGTGGTGCTGGCCTCGGACCCGGATATTGCCGCGTCCTTCGGATGGCCGCTGCGGCTGATCAAGATCGGTGCGCTGATCGTGTTCGCCGCCGAATATGTCGCGCGGCTGTGGAGCGTGGCCGGCCACATGCTGCGGCGCCAGTCGCCGCGCCAGGACCGCGTCGCTTACGCCCTCTCCGCGCTCGGCGTCATCGACCTGCTGTCGTTCGTCCCGGCGGCGATCGCTCTGGCAATCGGCGATCGCACGCTGGAAGCCGTGTGCATCGTGCTGCCGTTCCTCAAGCTGGTGCGCTATTCGCCGGCGCTGCGCTCGCTGCTGTCGGCGGTCCAGGCCGAGCGCCGCACTTTGATCGGCTGCCTCGTGATCCTGGCCGGCGCGGTGCTGCTGTTCGCCTCGCTGCTCTATGCGGTCGAGCGCGACGTGCAGCCGGACAAGTTCGGCACCATCCCGCATGCGATGTGGTGGGCGATCGTGACGCTCGGCACCGTCGGCTATGGCGACGTCGTGCCGGTGACGCCGCTCGGCCGCGTCATCACGGTCTTCGCGATCATCTGGGGCTTTGCCATGATCGCGTTGCCGGTCGCCATCATCTCCACCGCCTTCGCCGAGGAGATCAAGCGGCGCGATTTCGTCGTCACCTGGGGCATGCTGGCGCGGGTGCCGCTGTTCTCACATCTGACGGCGGCCGAGATCGCCGACATCATGCGGCTCTTGCGCGCGCGCACGATCGAATCCGGCGAGGTGCTGGTGCGGCGCGGCGATGCCGCCTCGTCGATGTATTTCATCACCGCGGGCGAGGTCGAGATCGAGCTGCCGGCGCAATGCGTGAAGCTCGCGGACGGCACCTTTTTCGGCGAGATCGCGCTGCTGCACCGGACCAAGCGCTCCGGCACCGTCACGGCGACGCGCAAGACGCGGCTGCTGGTGCTCGACGCGCAGGATTTTCACGCCCTGATCGCGCGCATGCCGGCACTGGCCGCGCATGTCACGACCACGGCGAAGGCCCGCATGGCCGATTCCGGCGACCTCGCCATCGCCGAGCTGTCCCAGGCCGAGCACGACGACCAGCCGGGCGGGTAGGGGCGGTACGAGGAAATTGGTCGCCCGGATGAGCGAAGCGACATCCGGGTTCAGCGGCTCGCTCACCGGGTAACAGAGGCTGGTCCCGCATATCGCGTCCGCCTGGGCCCTTTGGGCTCAGGCGTCCACTCATGCGGGCTACGGGACAGTGCCCGCCGATACGCGTTACGCCTTTTCCTTCGCGACAGCGGCGTCCTTCAGCCGGCCGATTGCTTCCTTGACGTCCGGATCGAGGCCGGCGCCGCCGGCGTCGTGATGGGCGTAGATCGTCTTGAGCATGCGCGGGTCCCAGAACTTCTTGATGTGCTCGGCGACGCCGCTCACGGCCTGCTCGCCGCCCTGGGAATGAAAGAACTTGCCGATCTGGTTGGCCATGTAGACGAGGCGGTCTTGGGTGCTATGCGACATGAGGATGGTCCGTCTGTGTTGATCGCGCGACCGGATCCGTGCTGGCGACGATCCTGTCGGGATGGGTGAAGATTTCGAAGCCGTCGTTGCGGGCCACCGCAACGAGGGTGATGCCGGCAGCCTCGGCCATGCGAATGGCGAGCGCGGTCGGCGCCGACACCGCGACCAGCACGGGCGCGCCCATGGCGGCGGCCTTCTGTACCAGCTCGACCGAGACGCGGCTCGTCATGATCACGAGGCCCTCGCTGGCCGCGCAGCGCGCCTGTGCCAGGTGGCCGGCGAGCTTGTCGAGTGCGTTGTGGCGGCCGACATCCTCGCGCAAAGCGACGATGCCGCGCGCCGGGGTCCAGAACGCCGCGGCGTGCACCGCGCGGGTCTCGTGGTTGAGCTTCTGCAGCGGCTCGATCGCGGCCAGCGCCGTCATGATCTCGCGCGGCGTGAAGCGCCGGCCTGCGGTGACGCGCGCCACCGGCCGCACCGCTTCCGCGATGGAATCGATGCCGCACAGGCCGCAGCCGGTGGGGCCGGCGAGACTTCGCCGGCGCTCGGACATCCGCGCAGCCAGCTCCGGCGGCAGCCACATCCGCAGCTCAATGCCGTCGGCGAGCTCGACGACATCGAGCGAGATGATCTCGTCGCGGCTCGCGATGATGCCTTCGTTGAGGCTGAAGCCCATGGCGAAGTCGGAGAGATCCTGCGGCGTCGCCATCATGACGGCCTGGGTGCCGCCATTATAGGTCAGCGCGACCGCGGTCTCCTCCGGGACGCGGCGGTGGCCCTCGGAGAGGGCCCCGTCGCGCCAGACCAGACGATCCGCGATGCGCACTGCATCGGCCATGCTACTCCGCCGCCTCCACGATCGGGGCGATGCGGCGCGAGTTGCGGGCCTGCTCGTCATAGGCCTTCTGCCAGTCCGACGGACCGTTGGACTGCGACACCTGCACCGCCGTCACCTTGTACTCCGGACAATTGGTCGCCCAGTCGGAATAGTCCGTGGTGATGACGTTGGCCTGGGTCAGCGGGTGGTGGAACGTGGTGTAGACCACGCCCGGCGCCACACGCTCGGAGATCAGCGCATGCAGCGTGGTCTCCCCGGCGCGGCTGATCAGCCGCACCCAGTCGCCGTCGCGGATGCCGCGCTGCTCGGCGTCGTGCGGATGGATCTCCAGCACGTCCTCGCCATGCCACACCACGTTGTCGGTGCGCCTTGTCTGGGCGCCGACATTGTACTGCGACAGGATGCGGCCCGTCGTGAGCAGCAGCGGGAAGCGCGGGCCGGTGCGCTCGTCGGTCGCGACATATTCGGTGACCACGAACTTGCCCTTGCCGCGGACAAAGCCGTCGACATGCATGATCGGCGAGCCCTCGGGGAACTTCTCGTTGCAGGGCCACTGCACCGAGCCCATCTCGTCGAGCTTCTGATAGGAGACGCCGGTGAAGGTCGGCGTCAGCGCCGCGATCTCGTCCATGATCTCGGACGGATGAGAGTACTTCATCTCGAAGCCCATCGCCTTGGCCAGCCCGATCGTGACCTCCCAGTCGGCGAGGCCGTTGCGCGGGGTCATCACCTTGCGGACGCGCTGGATGCGGCGCTCGGCATTGGTGAAGGTGCCATCCTTCTCCAGGAAGGTCGAGCCCGGCAGGAACACGTGGGCGTAGTTGGCGGTCTCGTTCAGGAACAGGTCCTGCACGATGACGCATTCCATCGACGACAGCGCTTGCACCACGTGCTTGGTGTTGGGATCGGACTGCAGGATGTCCTCGCCCTGGACGTAGAGGCCCATGAAGGTGCCGTCGATCGCCGAGTCGAACATGTTGGGGATGCGCAGGCCCGGCTCAGGGTTGAGCTTGACGTTCCACATCGCCTCGAACTGGTCACGCACCGCGTCGCCCGAAATGTGCCGGTAGCCCGGCAGCTCGTGCGGGAACGAGCCCATGTCGCAGGAGCCCTGCACGTTGTTCTGGCCGCGCAGCGGGTTCACGCCGACGCCGCGGCGGCCGATATTGCCGGTGGCCATCGCGAGATTGGCGATCGCGATAACCGTGGTCGAGCCCTGGCTGTGCTCGGTGACGCCGAGCCCGTAATAGATCGCGCCATTGCCGCCGGTGGCATAGAGCCGGGCCGCGCCGCGGATCGCTTCGGGGTCGACGCCGGAGATCTTGGCGATCGCCTCCGGGCTGTTCCTCTCCTGCGAGACGAACTCGGCCCAGTCCTGGAACTCGCTCCAGTCGCAGCGCTCGCGCACGAAGGCTTCGTCGACGAGGCCTTCGGTGACGATCACATGCGCCAGCGCGGTCATGATCGCGACGTTGGTGCCCGGCAGCAGCGGCAGATGATAGTCCGCCTTGACGTGCGCGGAACTCACGAGGTCGATCTTGCGCGGATCGACGACGATCAGCTTCGCGCCCTGGCGCAGCCGCTTCTTCATGCGCGAGGCGAACACCGGATGCGCATCGGTCGGGTTGGCGCCGATCACCATGATCACGTCGCTGTCCTCGACCGAGTCGAAGTCCTGCGTGCCGGCCGAGGTGCCGAAGGTGGTGGCGAGCCCATAGCCGGTCGGCGAGTGGCAGACGCGGGCGCAGGTGTCGACGTTGTTGTTGCCGAAGCCGCCGCGGATCAGCTTCTGAACGAGGTAGGTCTCCTCGTTGGTGCAGCGGGAGGAGGTGATGCCGCCGATCGAGTCGCGGCCGTATTTGGCCTGGATGCCGCGCATCTTCTGCGCCGCGAACGTGAACGCCTCGTCATAGGAGACTTCGCGCCAGGGCTGGTCGATGGTCTCGCGGATCATCGGCTTGAGGATGCGCTCCTTGTGGGTGGCGTAGCCCCAGGCGAAGCGGCCCTTGACGCAGGAATGGCCGCGATTGGCCTTGCCGTCCTTGTAGGGCACCATGCGCACGACTTCCTCGCCGCGCATCTCCGCCTTGAAGGTGCAGCCGACGCCGCAATAGGCGCAGGTGGTGACTGCCGAATGCTCGGGCTGGCCGATCTCGATCACGCTCTTCTCGGTCAGGGTCGCGGTCGGGCAGGCCTGCACGCAGGCGCCGCAGGACACGCATTCCGAACCCAGGAAGCTCTCGCTCATGCCCGGCGACACCCGGCTGTCGAAGCCGCGGCCGGAGATGGTCAGCGCGAAGGTGCCCTGGACTTCCTCGCAGGCGCGGACGCAGCGCGAGCAGACGATGCACTTGGAGGGATCGTAGGTGAAATAGGGGTTGGACTCGTCCTTCGGCAGCCAGGCCGGATTGGCCTCGCCGCAGGCGTCGGCGAACACGTGGTTCTCACCCTGGTTGCCGTAGCGCACGTCGCGCAGGCCGACCGCGCCGGCCATGTCCTGCAGCTCGCAATCGCCATTGGCAGCGCAGGTCAGACAGTCGAGCGGATGGTCGGAGATGTAGAGCTCCATCACGCCCTTGCGGATCTTCTTCAGCCGATCGGTCTGGGTGTGGACCACGAGCCCGGCCGCAACCGGCGTGGTGCACGACGCCGGCGTGCCGTTGCGGCCCTCGATCTCGACGAGGCAGAGCCGGCAGGAGCCGAACGCGTCGACCATGTCGGTCGCGCAGAGTTTCGGAATCTGCGTGCCGGCCTCCATCGCCGCGCGCATGATCGAGGTGCCCTCGGGCACCGAGATGCTCTGACCGTCGATGGTGAGCGTCACCATGGTTTCGGACTTGGAGCGGGGTGTACCGAAATCGGTTTCGTGGATGAGCGACATGGCTGTGTCCTTGTTCCCGAACGTCTATTCCGCAGCCTGGAGGCGCGGCTGCTGAGGTCCGAAGTCTTCGCGGAAGTGCTTGAGCGCTGATAGCACGGGGTAGGGCGTGAAGCCGCCGAGCGCGCACAATGAGCCGAGCTTCATCGTGCCGCAGAGGTCTTCGACCAGGGCGATGTTCTCGGCCACGCGCTCGCCGCGGCGGATCTTGTCGATGGTCTCGGCGCCGCGCGTCGAGCCGATGCGGCAGGGCGTGCACTTGCCGCAGGATTCGATGGCGCAGAACTCCATCGCGAACCGCGCCTGCTTCGACATGTCGACGGTGTCGTCGAACACGACGATGCCGCCATGGCCGATCAGGCCGTCCTTGGCGGCGAACGCCTCGTAGTCGAACGGCGTATCGAACAGCGCGCGCGGGAAGTAGGCCCCGAGCGGGCCGCCGACCTGCACCGCGCGGACAGGGCGGCCGGTGAAGGTGCCGCCGCCGATGTCGTCGACCAGATCGCCCAGCGTGATGCCGAACGCGGTCTCGAACAGGCCGCCGAACTTGACGTTGCCGGCGATCTGGATCGGCATCGTGCCGCGCGAGCGTCCCATGCCGAAATCGGCATAGGCCTTGGCGCCCTCGTCGAGGATGAAGGGAATGGCCGCGAACGACAGCAGATTGTTGACGACGGTCGGCTTGCCGAACAGGCCGTGATGGGCGGGCAGCGGCGGCTTGGCGCGGACCAGGCCGCGCTTGCCCTCGAGGCTCTCCATCAGCGCGGTCTCTTCGCCGCAGACATAGGCGCCCGCGCCGGTGCGCACCTCCAGCTCGAACGTATAGTCCGAGCCGGCGACCTTGTTGCCGAGCAGGCCGGCCGACTTGGCGATCTCGATCGCCTTGGTCATAGTGGCGATCGCGTGCGGATATTCCGAGCGGGTGTAGATGTAGCCCTTGGTGGCGCCCACCGCGAGGCCGCAGATGGTCATGCCTTCGATGAGAACGAAGGGGTCGCCTTCCATCAGCATGCGGTCGGCGAAGGTGCCGCTATCGCCTTCGTCGGCATTGCAGATGACGTATTTGCGGTCGGCTGACGTCTGCGACACCGTCTTCCACTTGATGCCGGTCGGGAAGCCGGCGCCACCGCGGCCGCGCAGGCCGGACGTGGTGACCTCGGCGATCACTGCATCCGGCGTCAGCGTCAGGGCGCGCGTGAGGCCCTTGTAGCCGCCATGGGCGCGGTAGTCGTCGAGCGAGAGCGGATCGACGACGCCGCAGCGGGCGAAGGTGAGGCGGGTCTGCCGCTTCAACCACGGGATCTCCTCGACCAGCCCGAGCGAGAGCTTGTGCGGCTTGTCGGCGATAATAGCATCGAGCAGCGACGGCACGTCGTCTGCCGTCACCGGGCCGAAGCCGAAGCGCCCTTGCGCCGTCGCCAGCTCGACCAGCGGCTCCAGCCAGTACAACCCACGGGAGCCGTTCCGGACGATCTCAATTTCGACACCCCGGGCCAGCGCCGCGCTGTGCAGCGCGTGGGCGACTTCATCGGCGCCGACGGCGAGCGCGCCGGCATCACACGGGACAAAAAGACGCACGCTCATCGCTGGGCCTCCGAGACGAGAGCATCGATACGGGCTTCATCTAGACGGCCGACCAGACGGCCGTCGAGCATCGCCGAGGGCGCCGTCGCGCACAGGCCGAGGCAGTAGATCGGCTCGAGCGTCACGCGCTCGTCGGCTGTGGTGTTGCCGATGGCAATGCCGAGCTTCGCTTCGGCGCGCGCCGCGAGCGCATCGCCGCCGGCAGCCTGACAGGCCTCGGCGCGGCACAGCTTCAGCACGTGACGGCCGGCCTTCTTGGCGCGGAAATCATGGTAGAACGTGAACACGCCGTAAACCTCGGCGCGCGACAGGTTCAACGCGGAGGCGATCATCGGGAGGGCGTCCTCCGGCACGTAGCCGAACGTCTCCTGCAACGCATGAAGGATCGGCAAGGTTGCCCCCTCCATCTTGCTATGTTCGGCGATGATCTCGGCGCCGCGCGCCGCCTCCCAAGTCTCGTACACCGGCGTCATCCTGATCCCGATTCTGCGTTGAAAACGTTTCGCACATCAGAATTGGAATTGCTCAAGATATCAATAAAGCAGTCCCGTGCTGCGATAGCGAAACGCAATCGAGAGATAGCTAGAAGTTGACGAAAAACAGGCCTTCTCGCGACCCCGATGCGGCGCGTTTTACCATGTCGGCGATCGCCGTGCCGTGATAGAGTTTCACTTTGGCGTGGCCGCCGAAAAACGTGCGGAACCAGGCTGTTCAACCGCTGGAAGGCCGACCTCTTGATCGACAAGCTTGAACTGCTGCTGGCGCTGGCCAAGGAGCGCCATTTCGGCCGGGCGGCGGAGACATGCGGCGTCACCCAGCCGACCATGTCGACCAGCATCAAACAGCTCGAGGAGATCCTCGGGGTGATGCTGGTGCAGCGCGGCTCGCGGTTCCAGGGGTTCACGCCGGAGGGCGAGCGCACGCTCGACTGGGCGCGCCGGATCGTCGGCGACTTCCGGGCGATGCGGCAGGAGATCAACGGCCTCAAGGACAAGCTCTCCGGCGAAATACGGCTTGCGGCGGTGCCGACCGTGCTCGGCATGGTTGCGTCGCTGACGACCCCGTTCCGTGCGCGGCATCCGGAGGTGCGGTTCCGCATCATGTCGTGCACGTCGGCCGACGTGCTCGGCCTGCTGGAGAACCTCGAGGTCGATGCCGGGCTGACCTATATCGAGAACGAGCCGATCGGCCGTGTCAGAACCATCCCGCTCTACAACGAAAGCTACCGGCTGCTGACGGCGCCCGACGCGATGTTCGGCGATCGCGAGCAGGTGACCTGGCAGGAGGTCGGGCAGGTGCCGCTGTGCCTCCTGACCCCGGACATGCAGAACCGCCGCATCATCGATCGCGCCTTGCGCGCCGCCGGCAACGAGGTCACGCCGACGCTGACCTCGAACTCGCTGCTCGTGCTCTACACCCATGTGAAGACCGGCCGCTGGGCCAGCGTGATGCCGGCCAAGCTGGCCGAGACCTTGGGTCTCGCCGACAAGGTGCGCTCGATCCCGATCATCGATCCCGTCATCAACTACCAGATCGGCCTCGTCATCCCGCAGCGCGACCCGATGACCCCGCTGATCGCGGCGCTGGTCCAGATTGCGCGCGAGGTCGCGCCCAGTCTGCAGGCGTGAGGCGAGTGTTGCGATCGCCCGGCGCACGCGTGCAGCCCCGCAGGGCGGCTCAGGACCCCGCGAGTGCCAACCTCAGGGACACAGCCGCCGCAACGAGAATTGGGCCGAGCACCAGCCCGTAACGGCCCGCTGAGAGCGCCATGGTGATCCCGAACACAGCACCCGTGAGGAACAGTCCGACCAGCAGGATCACAATCGGCGCAAACAGGACAATGAGAAGGAGGTTGCTGGTCGTGCCGATGGCGCTCCACGCGGCTGCTGACAGCGCAGAAGCGACGGCGGCGGAGATCAGCGTGTCGAAGACGAGCCTCAAGGTGCCTCCGGCCATCGCAGGCATTGGCCACCGCATCCGCTCCTCCAACTCCGACACGGTCGCGCTGCTGTCACCCAGGGCTCCAATGTTGGGGCGAAGGCGCAATTGATCACGCTATCGCGGCAGCGTTAAGAATAGTTGTGGGCTATGCCAGACCCGATCGCCTCGTCAATCCTGATGCGTCACAACCACCGTCATTCCGCATGCGCAGGACAGGGCGGGTCGGCACGTGTATGTCCGACATATGAGGGAGGCAAGACGTGAGGACCGAGGCGATGCCGGCCGAGCAGTTCTGGCGGATCATTGCGCGAACGATTGCGGCTTCCGCCGGCGAAGTCGGAAGCGCTCGAATCGGCCCTGCGCGAGCTGCCCCTGGAGCAGATCACCGGCTTCGAGGTCGCGTTTCGCCGCTATCTGAACGCAGCCTATACGTGGGACCTCTGGGGCGCCGCCTACGTCGTCCATGGCGGCTGTTCAGATGACGGCTTCGAGTATTTCCGGCGCTGGCTCGTGACGCGCGGTCGGGAGGTCTACGAGGCTGCGATGGCCGATCCGGACAGTCTGGCTGACTTCGATGGCGCGGCCGGCCCGAATGGGGCCTGGGAGTTCGAAGCGATCTACTATGTCACGTTGAAGGTTTTTCGGGAGAAGGGCGGACAGGGCGACGTCCGCGATCACTCCGAGCCGGAGGCCGGCCTCGGCGGACCGGAGCCGTCCGGCGATGCCTTCGAAGAGGACGACGAGCATCTCGCCAAGCGCTACCAGAAGCTATGGCAGCGCTTCGGCGACAATCCGCTCGGATGAACCGGCGGGGCGATGCGATGAAGTCGCCGCGGCGCGCAGCGATCCTCGATCACGGCCGGCACGTGGTCCGCAGTTCGAAATGCGCCGCCTGCTCGTCGTAGCGACTGAGCAGGCGCTGCGCGGCCGGCGGCACGACGGCCGTTTCATGCGCCGGCCCGGCGAAGCGAACGATCGCGTCCTGGTCGGCGAACGCCATGATCGTCATGAATTCGACCTCGGTGTCGTCAGGCCGGCGCAGCAGCTCGATGCCGAGAAGTCCCTCGATCTTCCGGTCCATGATGCCCGGAAAGATCGTCGCACGGAGCAGGTCTTCATAGGCATCTGCATTGGCCGGGCTGGTCCAGCCGCGCCAAATACGTTTCAGCATCTGTTCGTCCTCAGCTGTGCACGGTGAAGTCGCTGCAGCTTCGCATCGTCCGTGCGACGCGGACTTGGCGAAAATTGCCATCTGCTGTTTCGTCCGCATCCGTCGGGTCGTTCAGTTCGATGACTTCCGAAAAACAAAAACTTCTTGCCATTTTTCTGAATTCATGATTGTCTCTGCCCATCCCGCCTCATGCAAAGGGGCGTTGCGCGCGATCGTCACGACACGCGAGGCGGGGAGGCGGTGGCCGCGAGAGTTCGCAGCAGGCTCGTCAAGAGCATGCCGACGAACGAACCTCTTGCGGACGTGAAGTCGTAGCGGCCTGACACCCCGAAGCCGGTGTCTCCCGCGCAATGCGCAAGCATTGCCGCGGCATGGTGGCCAACAAGCCGGCGCACCAGGGCGACTGCGTATAAGCGTGAGACCATCGCGCAGGGAAGGCCGGGCGTGTCCGGCTGCACCTGTGGTACCTGCCGCCTGCATTTTTCTCGCAGGCGGGCCGCAGGCGTCAGCCGACGTCTGGCCTTCCCTGCGCCCTTTGCAGTGTCGAGGGGCATGACTGATCGCAGACCTCGGGCGTCATGTGCCGCGAGAGCGCGTCGTCATGTCCGATCTTGTTAGAAGCGCTGACGCCGTTGCTGTTTGAAGTGTGAATCGGATCCTCAGGTGTCGTCCCGGGCAAGCCGCGATGCGCGACAGCGCGTCGTGGCGCCGACCCGGGACCCATACGCCGCGGCGGGTGCGAGGCGCGGGATAGACGACGGGTGTGCCTCACACCGCTCCCTGGGAGTATGGGTCCCGGGTCAAGCCCGGGACGACAGCGGTGGTTGTTGATGCAGTTGTGCTGGGAGCGTGCTCATCGTTCGTGCCAATCAACACGGGCTTGGCCCGGGCGGGCGCCAACATCGGGCTGTGCGATACAGCGCCCTCGCCCCTTGCGGGAGAGGGCATCTCAAGCCTTTCCTCGCACGCGGTTGGGTGAGGGGTATCTCTCGGCGAGCTACGCTCGTGGAAGCATACCCCTCACCCAAGCGAGCTTGCTGCACCGTCCGACATGCCCTCTCCCGCAAGGGGCGAGGGCGCAGTCATTTGCACCGCGCTCTTCTGCGGTTGTTTGAGCGCCGCGGTGATGGCCTTAGTCGTTGATCAGCAGCGAGCGCCGACCTCACGCCGCGACCGAGATGCTCGCCGTGGCCTTGTACGCGTCGCGGGGCAGGGTGACGCGGACGACGGTGCCGCATTCCAGGCGCGAGCGCAGCCGCATCGAGCCGCCATGCAACTGGGCCAGCGAGCGGGCGATGGCGAGGCCAAGGCCGGAGCCGTGATAGGTCTTGGTCATCTGGCTCTCGACCTGCTCGAAGGGACGGCCGAGCCGGGCCAGCGACTGCGCCGGGATGCCGATGCCGGTGTCGGCGATGATCAGCACGACCTTGTCCTCGAACACCCGGCTGCGCATCGTGACGCGGCCGCCTTCGGGGGTGAACTTCACCGCGTTGGACAGCAGGTTGACCATGATCTGCTTGGTGGCGCGGCGGTCGGCGATGACGGGGATGCTGCCCTCGATGTCGGCGTCGAGCACCAGGCTCTTGTCCTGGGCGCGGCCGGAGACGACGCGCAGCGACTCCGCCAGCGTCTTGGCGAGGTCGAGCGGCTCCATGTCGAGCTTCATGCGGCCGGCCTCGATCTTCGACATGTCGAGGATGTCGTTGATCACTTCGAGCAGATACTGACCGGAGGTCAGGATGTCGTGGCAGTATTCCTGGTACTTCTCCGAGCCGAGCGAGCCGAACATGCCGCTGCCCATGATCTCGGAGAAGCCGATGATGGCGTTGAGCGGCGTGCGCAGCTCGTGGCTCATATTGGCGAGGAATTTCGACTTGGTCTGGTTGGCTTCCTCGGCGCGGGTCTTTTCCTGCGAGTACTTCTCGGCGAGGTCGGCGAGCTCGATGGCCTGGCGCTCCAGCGCGGTCTGCGAGCGCTGCAGGTCGATCACGGTGGCGCGCAGGCGCAAATCGTTGTCGACCAGCTTCTGCTCGTGCTCCTTGATGCGGGTGATGTCGGTGCCGACCGAGACGTAGCCGCCGTCCTTGGTGCGGCGCTCGGAGATGTGCAGCCAGCTGCCGTCGTCGAGCTGGGCCTCGAAGGTGCGCCCGCCCTGCGCCTGCTGGCTGTTGTCATGCAGCCGGGTGCGGATCTCCGGCATCTTGCCGACCTCGATGACGGTCTCATAGGAGGTGCCGGGGGTGACGGCCGTGTCCGGCAGCTTGTGCAGCTTCTGGAAGTGCGAGTTGCACAGCACCAGGCGGTTGTTGGCGTCCCACAGCACGAAGGCTTCCGAGATCGTCTCGATCGCGTCGCGCAGCCGCAGGTCGGCCTCGACGGTCTTCTCGACCAGGCTCTTCTGCTCGGTGACGTCGACCGCGATGCCGATCAGGTGCAGGCCGGAATCGGTGGTGCCCTGGCTCAGCTCGCAACGGACCCGCAGCCAGATCCAGTGACCCTCGGTGTGGCGCATGCGGAAGCTCTGGTCGATGTGGCGGAGCTCGCCGGCGACGAGCTGGTCGGCGATGGCGAACAGGTCGATGTCATCCGAGTTCACCAGAGCGTTGACCTCGCCGAAGGTGAGCAGGTCGGTGCGGTTGTCGAGGCCGAGCATCGCGAACATCGAGTTCGACCAGAAGATGCGGCCACGCGACAGGTCCCAGTCCCACAATCCGCAGCGGCCGCGGTTCAGCGCGGTGTCGATGCGGCCGCGGACGGCGTCGTTGATGAGGTCGCCTTCGCGGGCGCGGGTCGACTGCCAGTGGAAGGCGAAGCCGAGGATCAGCACGACGAATCCTGTCGTCGCCGACAGCGTGATCGACAGTGCGGCGTCCGAGCCCCAGATCGGCTCGATCTTCTCCTGGATCACGACGACGCGGCCGGGCAGAGCCTTGATCAGTTGCGAGACGGCGAAGGCGGGACGGCCGTTCGGCAAGGTGATCTCGGTGACGGCGCCCTGCAGGCCCGGCGTGGCGAGCAGCTGCGCGGTCGAGATCAGGTCGAGGATGCGGTCGTTCTCGCCGAGACCGGCGTCGACCGGGACCCGGGCGAGGATGCGGTGGTCGGCCCCGGTGATGATCACGTGGCGGCCGGGTGCGACGCCCCAGGCCGGGATCAGATCCGGCAGCAGGCTCTGCAGGTGCTCGATGTTGGCGACCCGGTCGGGACGCATCGCCAGATGACCGATGCGGTCGGCGAGCAGATCCGAGATCGCCGCGAGGTCGCGCTTGGTCGCGCCGCGCTTCTGCCGGCTGTGGTCGAGCACCTGGACGAAGGCGCCGAGACAGATCGTGACCAGGAAGGCGATGATCAAAGTGGGGACAGCACGACGCAATACCGGCTCAGCAGTCAGCAGCCTTTGATAGGCCGGTTTCGCGATCGATTGCGCCAACCCTTTGATGGAATCAGAAGATTGGACGCACGCGTTCGCGGCATGCGCACGCGCCATGCTGTAGACCCCCGAAACTTTCTTTGGATACCCGAATTTCGAAAGAGCCCCAGCCGCTTCCGAATCAAGTTGATTTGAATCCAGATTTCTCAGGCTGTCGAGAGTCAACGATTTGGCAAAAGCTAATAAATCTTATCCAATGCGGATTTGTCATGGCGAAAAGCCGGCCGGAGGAGTCCGAAGCGAGAACGGAGCGTGACTTTACGGCTTCAGCCGTGCGGCGGCTCGGCGTGACTGATGACGCGCTTCACCGTCGGGAAGGCGCGCCGCACGCCGCGCTCAATGTGGTCGACGTTGTCGTGCACCTTGAGCACGCTCATCGACGGCGCGGCGCGGCAGTGGAAGTTGACGATCTCGCCGGCCTCGGTGTTGCGGACGCGGATGTTGTGCACGTCGTACATGTCGGTCTCGGCGGCGAAGCGCTGCAGCGCCTCGGCGATCTCGGCGACGCGTTGCGCCGACGCGTCGATGCCGAACGGCAGCTCGGGTTCGAGAGGCTCGATATGGGTGTCGACCTCGACGTCGGCGCCGAACTCGTCACGGATCGAGCGCTCCAGCTCGTGCGCGATCGCATGCGCGGCGACCAGGCTCATGTCGCCGTCGACCTCGAGATCGATCGCGACAATGAGCCGGCCGCCGATGTCGTGGACGGTGACGTGGTGAATGGCGAGGCCGGAATTGCGCGCGATCACCATGATGCGCTCGCGCACGCTCTCATTGCTCAGCGCCACTGGCACCGTGGTGAAAGTGACGTCGGCCTCCGACAGGCTCTTGCCGACCGCGGCCTGCGCCTGGCGCTTGATCTCGTCGACGCGGTCGATCGGATAGGTGCGCGGCACCTGCACGGTGGCGTCGACGAAATGCGTGGCGCCGACGAGCCGCACGCGCAGGCGCTCAACGTCGACGACGCCGGCGACCGAACGGATCGCGGCGTCCGCCTTCTCGGCCGCGCCTTCCGGCGCACGGTCGAGCAGTGTTTCTACGGTGGAGCGCGCGAGCCGAAGGCCGAGCACCGAGATCATCACGGCGACGGCGACGGCGGCGGCGGAATCGCCCCACCAGAAGCCGAGCGCGGAGAGGACGAGGCCGGCGATGACGGCGATCGAGCCAAGCACGTCGGAGGCGAAATGCAGCGCGTCGGCGGCGAGCGCCTGGCTGTGGGTCTCGTGCGCGGCACGGTGCAGCGCGCGGGCGCGCCAGAAGTTCACGGCGATGTCGATCGCCAGCACCACGAACGGGATCGCCGAAAGCGATGGCGGCGCCGCTGCCTCGCGCAGGCGGCTGACGGATTCGACCAGCACGCCGCCGGCCAGCACATAGAGCAGGGCGATGACGCCGAGCGCCGACAGGCTCTCCAGCTTGCCGTGGCCGTAATGATGCTCGTCGTCGGCCGGCCGGTCCGATACCCGAACCACCATCCAGGTGATGACGGTGGCGACGACGTCCACCGCGCTGTGCAGCGCCTCGGAGACGAGTGCGAGACTGCCGATCAGGATGCCGACGATAAACTTCGCCGCGGCCATGCTGGCGCTCGCCGCGATCGAGATCGCGGCGACGCGGGCTTTTCCGGAGTCGGGATGGGAGACGGCATCGCTCATAGGCGCGGATGTAGCAGCCGAGGCCGCGCCATGAAAGCCGGGATCGCGCGGCCCATGTGCATGGATCGCGCACTGTTTCGATTGCTTCTAAATGTCAGGAGATTGCGATCACACGGTCACCACGATCTTGCCGAGATGCTTGTTCGCCTCCATGTGCGCGAACGCCGCGCCGATGTCGTCGAAGCCGAACACGCGGTCGATCGGAAGGCGCAAGCTGCGCTGCTCGACGGCGCCCCAGATGTCCGTCTTGACCTCGTCGAAGATCGCGCGGATCTCCTCGATCGAACGGGTGCGGAAGGTGACGCCGACATAGGTGATGCGGCGCGCCGCGTGGAGGTCGAAGTTGAAATCGGCATGGGTGCCGCCGAGCCGGCCGACATTGACGATGCGGCCGAGCACCTTGGTCGCGGCAAGGTTCTGATTGGCGACCGAGCCCGAGACCTGGTCGATGATCAGGTCGACGCCCCGGCCATGCGTCGCCTGCAGCACCTGATCGACCCAGGCGGGATCGCTCGAATCGATCGCGAGATCGGCGCCGAACTCCTTGAGCCGATTGCGGCGCATCGCATCGGTGGAAGAGCCGATGACGAGCGAGGCGCCCTTGAGCTTGGCGATCTGCATCGCCATCAGGCCGACGCCGGAGCTCGCGCCCTGCACGAGCACGGCCTGGCCGGGCTGCAGCGCGCCGTTGGTGACGACGGCGTTGTGCATCGTCGAGAGCGCGATCGGCAGCGTGGCCGCCTCGTCGAAATTCATGTTCGACGGTGCGTGGAACAGCCGGCCATGATCGGCGAGGGTGTATTCGGCAAAGGCGGCGGCGCCGGAGCCCATCACTCTGTCGCCGACCTTCACGCCCTTGGCGTCAGGCCCAAGCTCGGCAACCTCGCCGGCCCATTCCATGCCGAGCACAGTGCCGACGCCGCCGGCGGCGCCATGCACATGGCCCTTGGTCATGCCGAGATCGGCCCGGTTGAGACCGCAGGCGCGCACGCGCACCAGCACCTGGGTGCCCTTCGGCGCGGGCTTGGCAATCTCGGTGATCGCGGCGCCCTGGGCGCCATAGACATAAGCTTTCATCGCAAGGAATCCTGTCCGGCCGGAGGCAGCGGCGAGCGGACCGTGCCGCTCGCGCCTGCGCACCGCCTACAGGCGGCGCGCTGTTCCGACAAGACTTCAAAAGCGATGGAAGCCGTTCGGCTGACGCGGCGTGTCGCGTCAGGCGGCGACGGGCGCTTCCGCCTCGTCGAAGGCGGTCGAGATGTCGCGCATGCTGATGACGCCGGCCAGCGCGAAGTCGACGATGACCGGCAGATGGCGGATGTGGTGCACGTTCATCAGGTGCCGCACATGCTCCAGCGTGTCCTCGGTGCTGCAGGAGATCAGCCGCTGCGGCGAGATCAGCTGCGAGACCTTCAGATTGACGCCGGCGGCGCCATGCTCGGCGATGGCGCGCACGACATCGCGCTCGGTGAACATGCCGGCCGCGGTGTTGCCTTCCGTGCGGACGACGTCCTTGACGACGAGGGCGCTGACATCGCTGGCGCGCATCAGCTGCGCCGCCACGCCAACGGTCTCGTTCATTCGCACCGTGATCACGCGCGCTGTCTTGTTGCGCAGGATGTCTCCGACTTTCATGGCACCCTCCCGTTGGTTTTCATTTACGGCCCAAGTCTGGTATACGTTATGCCAGAAGTCAATCGGTCTGAGCGGTTTTTGTGCGTCCCAGCCCCTGATTTCGCGTCAGTCATCCTGTCCTTCCCGGCGCTTTCGGTCGGGACTGCTGCAGATGGGCCTTCGGGAGAGCCTGGCCCAAAACAAAAGAGGCGCACCGGGGTGCGCCTCGTGAAGTTGCGGGAAGAAAGTGGGACGTTACGCCGTGCGGGCATCCTGCGCCGCCGGCTCGGTGACCGCGGCCTCCTTGCCGAGGATGAAGGCGCGGCGCAGCGGCTTGATCACGAACAGCGCCAGCAGCGCCGCCGTCGCGTTGAGGCCGACACCGATCACGAACACGGCCTGCCAGCCATACTTGGCGGAGACGAGGCTCGCGAGCGGGACCAGCAGCGAGGCGGTGCCCTTCGCGGTGTAGAGCATGCCGTTGTTGGTCGCGGCATATTTGCTGCCGAACGTGTCGCCGGAGGTCGCCGGGAACAGGCTGTAGATCTCGCCGAAGACGCCGAAATAGACGGCGGTCGCGAGCACGAACACGATCGGGTTGTGGCCATAGTTCGCCAAGGTCAGCAACATCACGGCGGCCGTGCCGAAGGCGATGAACATGGTGTGCTCGCGGCCGATCGTATCGGAGATCCAGCCGAACAGCGGACGGCCGAAGCCGTCGAAGATGCGGTCGAGCGAGATCGCGAACGTCAGGGCTGCCATCTGGAAGCCGGCGAGGCTCACGGGCTCGTTGGCAATGCCGAAGTCCTTGGCGATCGGTGCGATCTGCGCGGCGGTCATCAGGCCACCGGAGGCGACCATCACGAACACCAGGTACATGATCCAGAAGATCGGCGCGCGCAGCACCTGCGGCGGGGTGTAGTCGATCTTGCTCTGCGGCAGGTTGAGCTGCTTCTTTCGCGCAGGGGCAGCCTTGGTCGGCGGCCGCAGGAAGATCGCGAGCACGAACACGATCAGGCCCTGGCCGATACCGAAGGTCAGGAAGGCGCTCTGATAGCCGCTCGAGGCGATCATGCTGGCGATCGGCACCACGGTCAGCGCAGCGCCAGCACCGAAGCCGGCGGCGGTCGCTCCGGCGGCGAGGCCGCGGCGATCGGGAAACCACTTCAGCGCGTTGCCGACGCAGGTGCCGTAGACGGCGCCGGCGCCGATGCCGCCGATCACCGCACCAGCATAGAGCAGGGTGAGCGAGTCGGCATAGGAGTTGAGCACCCAGGCCAGCGAGATCATGACGCCGCCGAACATGATGACGACGCGCGGACCGTATTTGTCGACGAACCAGGCTTCGACCGGCACGAGCCAAGTCTCGGTCACGACGAAGATCGTGAAGGCCAGCTGGATGGCCGTGCGGCCCCAGTGAAATTTCGCGTCGATCGGGTCGACGAACAGCGTCCAGCCATATTGCAGGTTCGCGATCATCGCCATGCAGACGATGCCCATTGCAAGCTGGATCCAGCGGAAGCCGCTGGACTGTGTCTCGACGGGCGGTGTTGCCTCTGTGCTGGAAACCATGTGTCCTCCCAAGACGGCACTTTTTCCCAGCCTGCTCATGCTGGCGGTGCAGCCGTCGTCTGTATGTCTTGGTATACTGGTATAATATATTCCAGTCGGCAATATGGCATGCGACGGTGGCCGCGCGATGTTGCCATGCAGCGAAACGCGAGTAAGGGAACAAGCAAAAGAAAACGCTCGGCAAAATGCCGAGCGTCGCGGTTTTGGAATCGTTCTATTTTATTTTTATTGCACTGCGGAAAGGCGCCTTCAGAGCGTGGATTTCTCGACCACAACCTTTCGCCAGGGCTTGAGTACCGCAATCGACAGGATCGAGGCCAGGATGTTGGCGCCGGCTGCGATCATGAAGACCTGGTCCCAATTGCCGGACGACTGCTGCATGTAGTTCGCGATCGGCACCAGCAGCGCAGCCGTCCCCTTGGCCGTGTACAGCAGGCCGGCATTGGTGGTCGCGAACTTGGTGCCGAACGTGTCGGTGCAGGTCGAGGGGAACAGCGAGTAGATCTCGCCCCAGGCAAAGAACACGAAGCCGGAGAGGATCACGAACCACACCGGATCGTGGCCGAGCATGTACAGCGCCCAGATGCCGATGCCTTCCATGCCGAAGGCGATGAACATCGTGTTCTCACGGCCGATGTTGTCGGAGATCCAGCCGAAGAACGGACGCGTCAGGCCGTTCAGCACGCGGTCGATGGTGGCGGCGAAGGTCACGGCGGTCATGGTCATGCCGATCAGCGTCACCGGGATGTTGTCGACCTTCCAGTCGCCGGCGATCGGCTTGAGGTTGGCGGTGACCATCAGGCCGCCGGCGCCGACGATCACGAACATGAAGTACATCAGCCAGAAGATCGGCTGGCGGACCACTTCGGTCGGATTGTAGTTGCGGCGGCTCTGCACGAGGTTTGCGTTCTGTGTCGCGGCCGGAACCTGGCCTTCCTTCGGAGCGAACAGGAAAAAGGCGAGGATGACGATGATGATGCCCTGGCCGAGACCGAAATACAGGAAGGTGGTCTGGAAGCCGGAGTCGCGGATCATGGCCTGGATCGGCGCGACGGTCAGCGCCGAGCCGGCGCCGAAGCCGGCCGCCGTGATGCCGGCAGCGAGGCCGCGCTTGTCGGGGAACCACTTAAGCGCGTTGCCGACGCAGGTGCCGTAGACGCCGCCGGCGCCGATGCCCGCGATGATCATGCCGAGATAGTAGCCGTTGAGCGAGGTGGCGTAGGCGTTGATCATCCAGCCGATCGCGCAGAGCACGCCGCCGACGAGGACGACGATGCGCGGGCCGTACTTGTCGACGAACCAGCCCTCGACCGGCACGAGCCAGGTCTCGAACAGCACGAACAGCGTGAACGCCCACTGGATCGACGCGCGATCCCAACCGAATGTCTTGGCGATATCGGGGACGAAGAAGGTCCAGCCATATTGGTAGTTGGCGATCATCACCATCGCCAGAACGCCGACCGCGAGCTGCGTCCAGCGATAGGCGTCGCTTACTCTTGCAGTTGCGGGGGCTCCCGCGTGAGCCAAGTCCGTCATGTTTCCTCCAGGCTGTCTATTTTTGAGCTAACAGCTATGCGCGAGAGTTTGGTATATGATATGCCAATAGACAAGCGATTTCGTCTGCAGCCGCTGATCAGCCATCGCAAAAAGCCCCGATAAAGCAAGGTAAATCGATGCAGCGACAATACGACGCAGCTGTGTCTGTTTGTAGTTGAACTATCGGAGTAGGGCTCAAACGGCGGATGTCCGCAGCCGGCCATATCCTTCCTGGATCGCCGACCAGAACAGCGCAATCAGTCCGAGCACCATGATGGTGCTGACCAGACCATTCGAGAAGAACACCGCGAGCGATCCCTGGGATCCCAGCAGCGATTGACGGAAGGCTTCCTCAGCCTTGTCCCCGAGCACGATGGCGAGCACCAGCGGGGCGAGCGGATAGCCGCATTTCTTGAACAGGTAGCCAAGCACACCGAACACCAGCATCAGCACGACGTCGAACGTGCTGCTATGCACCGAATAGGCGCCGATCGCACAGAGCACGAGGATGAGCGGTGCAATGATGCTGAAGGGAATGCGCAGGATCGCCGCGAAGATCGGGACGCAGGTCAGCACGACGAGCAGTCCGGCGAGGTTGCCGAGATACATCGAGGCGATCAGGCCCCAGACGAACTCCTTCTGCTCGACGAACAGCATCGGCCCGGGTTGCAGCCCCCAGATCAGCAGGCCGCCGAGCAGCACCGCCGCCGTGGGCGAGCCGGGCACGCCGAGCGACAGCATCGGCAGCAATGCTGCTGTGCCCGCGGCATGGGCCGCCGTTTCCGGCGCGACCACGCCCTCGATTTCGCCGTTGCCAAAATTCTTGCCGCGCTTGGAGACGCGCTTGGCGATGCCGTAGCTCATGAACGACGCCGGCGTGGCACCCGCCGGCGTGATGCCCATCCAGCAGCCGATCAGGCAGGAGCGCAGCGACGTCAGCCAATACGCCGGCATCTCCTTCCAGGTCTGCAGCACCACCCGCAGATTGATCTGCGCGTTGCCGCCGCGGAAGCTCAGGCCTTCCTCCATCGTCAGCAGGATCTCGCCGATGCCGAACAGGCCGATCACGGCGATCAGGAAGTCGAAGCCGTTGAGCAGTTCGGTGATGCCGAAGGTGAGCCGAAGCTGGCCGGTGATCGAATCGAGCCCGACCGCGGCCAAAGCGAAGCCGATCATCATCGCCGCGATCGTCTTGAACGGCGGCTCCTTGCTCAGGCCGACGAAGCTGCAGAAAGCGAGAAAGTAGACGGCGAATTTCTCCGCCGGGCCGAACTTAAGCGCGAAGCTCGCGACCAGCGGCGCGACCAGCGTGATCATCACAACCGCGAACAAGGCGCCGACGAAGGAGGAGGTGAAGGCCGCGGTCAGCGCCTCGCCGGCCTTGCCCTGCTGCGCCATCGGGTAGCCGTCAAAGGTGGTCGCGACCGACCATGGTTCGCCGGGAATGTTGAACAGGATCGATGTAATGGCACCGCCGAACAGCGCGCCCCAATAGATGCAGGACAGCATGATGATCGCCGAGGTCGGCGGCATGCTGAAGGTCAGCGGCAGCAGGATCGCAACGCCATTGGCGCCGCCCAGTCCCGGCAGCACGCCGATGATCACCCCGAGCACGATTCCGAGGATCATCACCATGATGTTGAAGGGTTGAAGCGCGACGGCGAAGCCGTGAAACAGATTGGCGAGTTCTTCCATGCCAGCTTGGTCCTGCGCCCTTGAGCGACTGAATCGTCTTGTTAGAGCCCGAGCCATTCCTCGACCGGTCCCTTGGGGAGAGGGACCATGAACCAGCGCTCGAAGATCAGATAGGTCACCACCGGCATCCCGATCGCGACAGCTGCAACCGTGAGCCAGCCATACTTGCCGAGCCACCGCATGAACCAGGCGATGAAGATCATCGAGGCGAGGTACAGGCCAGTGAAGGGCAGGGCGCCGACATAGATCGCCGTCGGCACCACCACGCTCATGACCTGGCGAAGCTCACTCCACGCAGCGAAGACGCCGCCATCATCCTCCCGCAGCGTATTGCGAAAATTCATCGCGCTCGCTGCGACGATGAAGAGGCCGACATAGAACGGGAAGAACCCCGCGCGGGGTCCTTCGGCGCCCCAATTGATTCCGGCCTTCACGCTGCCGAAGATCACGACGATCCCGAACAGCGCGATGGCGAGCGTCACGCCGACCTCGACCGCCTTGTGGCTGGGGCCGGCCGATCCACCTGTATTGCTCATGCGAGGCGCTCAGTTCGACGCCAGGAAACCGGCTTCCTTCATCAGGAGCTCGTGGCGCTTCTCTTCGGTCTCGACCCATTTCGCATAGTCTGCACCGGTCATGAAGGACGTGTTGAAGGCGCCGGTCTTCATGAAGTCCTGCCACTCGGGAGTCTCCCGAACCTTCTTGAACAGCTCGACGTAATAGTCGATCTGGTCCTTGGTGGCGCGCGGCGACATGAAGATGCCGCGCAGCATCAGGTATTCGATATCGAGACCCTGCGACTTGCAGGTCGGAATGTCCTTCCAGGCCTTGCCATCGGTGATCTGCTCGTCATAGCTCATCGGCTTGTCGTCGAAGACGCATAGCGGCCGGACCTTGCCGCCGCGCCATTGCGCAACCGCCTCGATCGGGTTGTTGACGGTGGAATCGACGTGGTTGCCGACCAGCTGGACGGCGACTTCACCGCCGCCCTTGTAGGGGATGTAGGTGAACTTCGCGCCGGTCGCCTTCTCCATGGCCACCGTGATGATCTGGTCTTCCTGCTTCGAGCCGGTGCCGCCCATCTTGAGCGTGCCTGAAGCCTGCTTCACTGCGTCGAGATAGTCCTTGGCGCTGGTGTAGGGTTTCTCGGCGTTGACCCAGAGCACGAACTCATCGAGCGCCAGCATGGCCACCGGGGTGAGGTCCTTCCAGCTGAAGGGGATGCCCGTCGCGAGCGGCGTCGTGAACAGGTTCGACAGGGTGATGATGATCTTGTGAGGATTGCCTGCCGAAGACTTGACGTCGAGGAAGCCTTCGCCGCCGGCGCCACCGGACTTGTTGATGACGACCAGCGGCTGCTTCATCAGATTGTGCTTGGTGACGATGCCCTGGATCGTCCGGGCCATCTGGTCGGCACCGCCGCCGGTCCCGGCCGGAACGATGAACTCGACCGGCCGGACCGGCTCCCAAGCCGCAACAGCCGGGATGCTGCC
Source organism: Bradyrhizobium sp. SSBR45G (assembly GCF_030159255.1). Classification (GTDB taxonomy): domain Bacteria; phylum Pseudomonadota; class Alphaproteobacteria; order Rhizobiales; family Xanthobacteraceae; genus Bradyrhizobium. The sequence goes on from NZ_BSCT01000019.1 coordinate 53,842, forward strand.
GATGGCCAAGGCCACGCCAGCCGCGAAGGCCACGCGCAAAGAACGCTTCATCGACGCTTCCCTCCCCTGAATTTCCGGAACCTTCACGGCTTCTTCCGGCCGTCATGTCCAATCGAGCCACTTACGCGGTCTTGATCCCGGTCACCGTCATTGTTCGATCGTCACGCGTTTCGGCGATGGTTTCGCAGTCAGACGTGAGCCCGAGCAAATCGACCGATTTGATTTTGGTATGAGAAGCTGACTGACCGCAATTGAGGAGATCGGCTGAGATCCCCGCGGGGCGCATTTGTCGCAGCTGGCGGTTAGTCACGAAAAAGCAAAAAGCCCCGGGATCCGGGGCTTTTGAATGGGCCGTGCTGTAGCAGTGGGCGCGGACGGCGCCCTGGGGCCTCAGAGGCCGAAATAGGGCAGGTCGCCGTTGCGGTTGGCGGCGCGGGCGCTGGTCATCAGCACGCGGTCGAGGGCGGCCAGGAAGCGGCCGAACAGGGACACGGAGTTGACGAGGGGGAGGGCGACGGTCTTGGCCATGATTTGTCTCCTTCAGTGAGGCGGTACGACGTTCTGACTGAGGAGAATTTACGTATACCAGATGCCACATACAATGGATCATATTGCATAGCGGTATGAGGATTTTGCGCTGCAGCGCGAATGTCACAATTTAGATTTCCAATCGAAATCGTCATTTTTATATGGAAAGAGCCGCCCAATGGACGGGCCCCGGCGTCGAGACGGTAATGGGGGGAGGGGGACGGGTTGCTCCGCCGCCTCCTTGCGGGCTGGCGCAGGATCTCGCCGAGCACAGGCGCGCGGATGATGTCGGCGCCGGGCGCCGCGCTGTCACCGATACGGCCGGCATCCGAAGCCCTTCACAGGGGCGGACATGACGAGGCTGTGCGATCAGGCGATCAAGTCGTCACTGACCCAATGGGGCGCCGCTGGAGGGCTCCCAGCGTGGCGTATGTTCCAAGGACGCAACTCAAACCTCTGGAACCAGATCAATCGAAACTAGGAAGCCTGCGAGGCTAGCTCACGGAGTATCGATGAGATGCTGTCATAGCCATACGGCTTAGCCAGAAATATGCTTCCCTCCGGTAAGTCGCCTTCTTTGAACGCATGATGTCCTGACGTCGCGATGATCTTGATCGGCGGCCAGCGACCCCGCACAAAGTGCGCGAGCTTGAGCCCATCCATCGATCCGGCCATCTGGATGTCGGTGAAGACGACATGAATATCCGGGCGCGCTTCGAGTATCGCAATCGCCTCGTCCGCGTTGCCGGCTTCAACAACGTCGAATCCTGCGTCCGCGATCAGTTCCGCGGCGTTCGCTCGGAGCAGCAATTCGTCCTCCACGACAAGGACAACGAGTCGCCGATCTGTGGAAATGGTCATTATCGATGCACCTGCCGTGGAACCAAGCGGTGATGAGGGGCATCGTTCCACGCGGATCTGTATAATATTGCTCACTTCCAGGAAGGGCGCACCTCCTTCATCGCCTGGCTGAGACCGGCCTGCCTCGTCTCTTGCGGCCGGCCCGCGATAAATGCCTGTTCCTCGATCGGTCGAGGGAGGTTTCGCCGCCCGTCGCATGGGTCCGTCACGCCGTGGGCCATTTTCGGAAATCGGCACCGCGTCCGCGACCGCGGTCCTTCCTGCATGGCGGGCCCACGCGTGCCATCGGCAATTGCTGGCAACCGAGTCGATGTCACCAAGGGTTGTGCTATCGGAACATTTTCTTGTTTTGGTTGTTGTCCATATGATCTCCGTAAGTAGAGCGGTCGAGACGACCTGGGGCAGCAAACCAAAATGAACAAATCATTCGCAGCCCTCGGAACTTTCGCGCTTCTGGCAGCGCTGGCAATGGCCTTGCCTGGGTTCGCACCCAAGCTCGAAGCGAGCGAAGTCGCCGCGTTAGCCAAGGGAGATCGGCTGGCAGTCAGATCGACGTCCGTCAATTGCCTGGCGCAGACATGGCCGCACTTCACCACATCCTGTCTGCAAAACACCAGCTCAAGCCAGCAGATCGCGGAAGCTCGCGTGGTGACGGCCGGCCGCTAAGCCGAAAACGACCATCGTCCAGCAGGCGATGCTTCGTCGTGCCCATGATGCAATCCCTCGGTCAGCAGCTACATTGCCAGGTGCAGCTTTGCTGTGAACCCGCCGGTTTCATCTACGCGGTGGATGTGCCGCTCAGCTCAATCATTGCGAAAGCGTGAGCCATTCCGCCGATCCGGTTCCCAAGTCTGCAACAGACCCGAGAACTGAGCGCAAACAATCCTACGGGATATCGGATTGATCAAATGACCATGATGAAAATGCGAGTGCTGGCAATGACCATCACTCTCGCAACCGTTGGAGCCGCTGGCGCCAAGGCGGAGTGTGAGATTGCCGATGCCAGGCTGGAAGAAGCCATACAGCAAAACCCTAAGCTGCGTGGTCCCGCCAATAGTCAGTCGGTGCGCGATCTGAGAAGTTTGCGGGATGCCGCATTCACGCTCCGATCCTACGGGCGTCAGGAGGACTGTGAGCGTCTTCTGGCAAACATCCGCGAATTGATCGCTGGGCCGCCAATGGGCTCGTTGGGCGGCAATGACGAGGAAGAGGCCGACAAACAAAACGCAGCGCGGGAGCCGAAAGCTAGGCGCGGGGCGGCGCTGGGCAGTCGTGATAAAAAGGACGCAAAACCGCTTTCAAGGATTGATGAACTCACTCCCGGCTTGAGGACGGACGAAATGATCGGAGCGGAAGTCCGCAGTTCCGACGACAAGATCGTCGGCGAGGTCAGAAATATCGTTTTTGCCACCAAAGATGGCCGAGACTACGCGATCGTCGCTTCTGGCGGCTTTTTTACAGCGGGAAAGGAGAGCATTGTCGTGCCTATCAAATCGCTCAGGGTGACGCAGGATCGGTCGAGCTTCTTTCTTCCGATGTCCAGAGAGATCGTGAAAACTGTGCCCCTCATGCCTGATCAGGACTATGTGTGGCTGTCGGATAAAAACTGGCGTAGCCATAATGACGCGCTCTTTCAGGGGCGCTGAATACAGATGAACGATCTGGATTGAGACCATAAGTGCGAGCAAGATGCCCGTGCTCGTCGGCTCCGATAGCGTGCAACGATTCAATCGTTTTTGACCGTAACTTCCGTCCATTCGATCTGGATGAAGAAATCTCCGAGATCGTCGTGAAACTCGGATCGTACGAGTCACCTCAGCAACCTCGCGCAACTGCGTCAGGATGACCACTCCGGGTCGTAGACCGTCGTGTCTCAACGACTGGGCCAACTCAGCTGCATCACCGAAGCCGGGGCCTGGGTGATGAAGGAGATGTAGGCGTTGGGATCGGGCCGAAATGCGCCAAGGGACTGAACCGCCCGCGCGACAAGGCGCTACGACCTTCAGCTTGGCCAAGGTCAATCGGCGACTTCTGCTTCCAGAAGGTCACCTTGCCTTCGGCCGCCGTCAGAGCGTCGAACTGCCCGGTAACGGCCAGGCGATAGGCCGTGATGTCGAACAAACACCTTCGAAAATGCGGCCACGGTCTCGTAGCCGACACGGGTCGCGATCCGCGCAATCCCCTCGTCGCTTGATTCGAGGAGAGACGCAGCCTCATCCATTCGGCGGACGATCAGATAGCGGTACATGGACTGTCCGACGAGCCTGGTGAAGCGGGCCGAAAACGCCGAGCGACCCAGCCCCACGCGTTGCCCGAGATCGTCAAGGGTCCAGGGTCGATCCGGTCGTTCGTGGATCAACTGGAGCGCCGGTCCGATGTGCGGGTCCGCCATCGCCCCAAGCCAGCCGCCTTCTCCGGGGCCGAGAGACTTGACCCAGCTTCGCAACACTTCGACGAAGAGCACCTCCGTCAGTCGAGACAGCGCTACGCCCTGGCCGGGACGCTGATGCGCCGATTCGCTCACCATGCGGCGCAGAATCGCCTCGAGCCACTCACCGTCCTCCGCCGGCTTCAGCAGAAGCACGGGCGGAAGCAATTCGAGCACGCTCCCGCGTGAGGGCCGCGCCACGGTGAACTTGCCGCAGATCATCGTCGCGTAAGGCTGCGCGCTGCCACCGTGCCGAACGACGCCGAGATGCGCGGACGATCGATCGAGGTCGTTCACCGAAAATGGCTTCGTCCGGCGATCCGAATAAATCTCGTGGGGCTCGCCGCGCGAAACGACCACAAAGTCGCCCGCGGTCATATGGAGTTCGCGTCCCTCTTCGAGCGCGAGGGTCGCCGAGCCGCGACTGAGATAATGGAACAGCGCGTACGGGCGTTGTGGCAACGCCAGATTCCAGGGATGACCGAGCTCGAAGTGGAACAGCAGAGTCCCACCGAGGCGAATGCGGTCGAGTACTTCGGCAAGGATGTCCATGGCGGTGATGCTAATCCCGCGGACGATCCGACACAATACTTGGACGATTGGGCTCTACCGTCCAAGACCTCATCAGATTAGCTCCTGCCGAGCGCGCGGACGCATCGTGCGGTCTCATGCGTCCGGCCATCCCCGGACCTCACATCGTCCCTCGTCCAACTGGAGCTATCAATGCGACATCTTCTTCTCTCGACCGCCGCCGCAATCATGGCGGGAACGGCATTTTCCGCCTCTGCCCAATCGGCTGAGCCGCCTAAGGGGGCGGCTCATAACATTGTGCTCGTCCATGGCGCCTTCGTCGACCAGACGAGTTGGAAACCCGTCGCCGACATCCTCACGAAGCAGGGCTACAACGTCACGCTGGTCGAAAATCCGCTGACCTCCCTGGCCGCCGACGTCGAAGCCACCAAACAGGCGCTGGCGAAGCAGAACGGCAAGACCGTTCTGGTCGGCCATTCCTGGGGCGGTGTGGTCATCACGCAAGCCGGTAACGATCCCAAGGTCTCGGCGCTGGTCTACGTCTCCGCTTTCGCGCCTGACGTGGGACAATCTCTGGCGACCCTCGCCAAGAGCGGTCCGGCGACCGAAGGCACTGCCGCAATTCACCCTGACGACAAAGGCAATCTCTTCATCGATCCCAAGGTTTTTCCTTCGGCCGTCGCGGCTGACCTTCCGCCGCAGATCGCCGAATCCCTGGCAAACCATCAGCTGCCGTTGAACCACACGGCGTTCGAGGCGCCGGTCGATACGGCTGCCTGGCGCGACAAACCGACGTTCTACGTGATCAGCACCAAGGACAAGGTCATCGCCCCCGAGGTCCAGAAGTTCTTCGCCACCGAAATGAAGGCGCAGACAATCGATGTCGCCGGCAGCCATGCTTCGCTCGTCGTTCATGCAAAGGACGTCGCCGCGGTGATCGAAAAGGCCGCGCTGGTGAAGTGACAAGATCCGCTTCCGGCACGTTCGTGCCGGGAGCGCCGCACCGGTCACCCCAAACGATTATCTCATGCCAAGCATCCGGAGGATGACATGACTGTACGCGACATCGCGCGCCAGGACGCCACGCTCGAGACGGCGCCAACCCGTTACATCGAAGGCCACGGAATCCGCTTCGCCTATCGCCGCCTCGGCCCATCGAACGGAACGCCGCTGGTTCTGCTGCAGCACTTCTCGGGCAACATCGATGCGTGGGATCCCGCCGTCGTCAACGCCCTTGCCGCCGATCGCCCGGTGATCGCCTTCGACAATGCCGGGGTCGGCCGCTCGACCGGTCAAACGCCCGACAATGTCGAGGGGATGGCACGAGACGCGGTCGACTTCATCCACCTGCTCGGCCTTTCCGAAGTCGACCTGCTGGGCTTTTCCCTTGGTGGCTGCGTCGCCCAGCAGATCGCCGCCGAACACGGACAGCTGGTCCGCAAGCTCATCCTGGTCGGCACCGCGCCGAAGGGCGGAGAGCAGCATTTGTTGGCAGTTCTGCAGGAAGCGTTTTCCCAAAACGACGCGCCTGACCCGCGCCTGCCGCTGTTCTTCACGAAGTCGTCCTCCAGCCAATCATCCGGCCTGGCATTCCTGAGGCGGACGAAGATGCGTCAGGACGACCGCGACACCGATAACGGCAGTGCGGTCACCGATCCGCAGGCCAAGGCGCTGATCACCTGGTGCGCCACACCCGATCCCGAGCACGCTATTCTGCGCGCCATCCGCCAGCCCGCTCTCGTGATCAGCGGCAGCCACGACACCATGCTGCCCGCCAACAACGCCTACGCCATGTTCAAGGACCTCCCTCACGCTCAGCTCGTGCTCTATCCCGATTCAGGGCACGGCGCCCTGTTTCAGCACCACGAGACGTTCGTCAGCCACGTCCGAACCTTCCTGGAAGCGTCACCGGCGGCAGCATGATCCTCGGTGCGATCGGATGCGATCGGGGGCTTCACCATGAGAGTTGTTACGGAGGACAGGATGGCAACCGCAAAGGTCGACATCGAACGCTTCAGCCTCACGAGCTCAAAACCGTTCGACGCCGTTGTGGCCGCGTTCAAGTCTGCGGTCGGGCAACCGGATATGGTCTCGTTTTTCCGAGAGACGAGGGCGACACGATCCTTGCCGGATTTGGAGCGCGTCGTCCAGGGCGGCCTTGGCCGCACGGACCTCATGCTGTTCGCGGAATTCGACCTGGGCGACATTCTGCGTCGCGAGACCGGATCCGAGACGCCCAGGATCGTGCGCTTTGTGGTCGGCAATCCGCTCATCATGAAGGACATGGTCAAGCACGTGCCCGATGCTGGATCCTACGCTCCAGTCACCGTACTCATTGATGAGCGTCCCGATGGCGTGCACGTCTCCTATGACAAGATGGAAAGTTATCTGCTGCCTTATGGCAGCTCGGAAGCACTCGCCGTCGCTCGAAATCTCGATACGAAAGTCACAGCCTTGCTAAGCGAATGTGCAGGCTGAAACGTCTTGATAAAATCTTCGTCCGAAGGGCGCGGGTCACTCGTTTCAATCGCGGCGCGGCGGGCGTTGTCATGACGCGAGCCAGGAATTTGTAGGAAGGTTGCTCCATGTACAAGATGCTTGTTGCTAATCTCACTGCTTTGGCGCTTTCCACCGGGGCTGTCGCGGCTGCTCCCGCCGCCGGGAAAGAGCCGCTGGATGCTGCAACCCTGAGCGCGATCGAATCGAAGTTCCACAGGCTGATGGAATTGGCCAACGACCACGATTTCCAGGCTCTGCATGACATGTTCTGGCAATCGCCTTCGACCCTGTTGGTGGCGAAGAGCGCGATCCAGTCCGAGGGCAACTGGGCCGGCTTTTGGGGCAACGAGGCCGTTGATCAAAAGCTGCATGATATCGGCAGCTCTGGTCCGGTCGTGCTCGCGCCAGATTATTCCAAGCTCAAGGTCGTCGGCCTGACGCGCGACGTCGCGGAGTCCTACGTGCCGATGAACATCACGGTGTCATACGCGGGACAGGATGGAACAGCCAGGCCGTTCTTGATGATCATCAATTGGCTTCGCGTCGGGAACGACTGGAAGATCGCTGCCGAAATCATTCTGCCGGTGCCGCCGGGACCGGCCGTGAAGGGCTAGGCGCGGAGCGCGTGCGCGCTTACGTCATGAACCGGACATCCCATCCAACCCTGAAGGACGAGATATCATGATGGACAGACGCACGTTTTCCGCCGCTCTCCTGGCCGGTGCTGCGGCTTCGCTGATCTCCACACCTGGCATGGCCGCAACGTCAACTCCGGTGAAGGCGAAGAACGTCGTGCTCGTGCACGGACTGTTCGCCGATGGCTCGTGCTGGTCGGAGGTGATCGCGCGATTGCAAGGGGCAGGGCTCAATGCCACGGCGGTCCAAAATCCGCTGACGACACTGCCCGAGGCGGTGGCTTCGGCTCAGCGTGTGCTGGCGCGGCAGGATGGCCCGACGGTGCTGGTGGGGCATTCCTTCTCCGGGATGATCGTCACTGAGGCTGGTGTGCATCCGAACGTCTCCGCGCTGGTCTATGTGGCTGCACGTGCGCCGGACGCAGGCGAGGACTACACCGCTCTCGCCAAGACCTATCCGACGCCGCCGGCGACGGCGGGTATCGTCTTCGATGGCGACGAAGGACGTCTCAGCGAAAAGGCCTTTCTGCGTGATTTCGCGAGCGACCTGCCGAACGCAAAAGCGAAAGTGCTGTACGCCGTCCAGCAGCCGTTCCAGAAGGCGCTGCTCTCGGGCAAGACCACCAACGCGGCCTGGCGATCCAAGCCCAGCTATTATGCCGTTTCGACCGAAGACCGCACCATCAATCCGGACCTGGAGCGCTTCATGGCCAAGCGGATGGGCGCCAAGACCATCGAGGTGAAGGCCAGCCATCTCTCGCTGATCTCCCATCCCGACGACATCACGGGGCTGATCCTCGAAGCCGCGGGACAGCGTGCCTGACGACGGCGTGCGCGCACTCCGTGCGTCGATTCAATCGGTACGTCCCGAACTCTGAAGACTGGATGCCGGCGGCGTAGTTTCGATGAGAGGCATGTGGGGCGGGCGGGCGGCTTGCTTGGCGTCGTTCGGGTCAGTCTTCCAGGAAGGCTCACCGACGCCGGCAGATCTCGTTGCCTGAAGAGGCGTTCAGACCATCTTTCGGCAAGACGGCCAGGTTTGCGCGGGACCCATGCGCCGCGTGCGATGCGATGTAACAATCGGATCCAGCCGGGGGAACCGTGCAGGACGGACCGCAGTTACTCTGCAATGACGCGGGATGGCGCAGCCCGATGTTGGTGATTCCGTTCATTGCGCTGTATCTCTCCGGGGTAGAAACAAATTTTCGGCAGATTTGGGGGCGAAGGAAGGGCCATGCGCGCGGTGATCCTGGCATTGTTCATCCTGGTGATGGTTGCGAGCCCGAACGTGGCGAACGCCGGTCTGAGCAGCTCACCTCGTGGATCGAGCGCACCCGAAGAGACTGCGGTCGCGGCGGGGGAATCAAATCAGCAGACCGAGAACCAGATCGGCCTCACCAAGGCAAAGCGTCGTGCCGTGCAACGGGGGCTGACCAGGCTTGGGTTCGCCACCAAGATCAATGGGACGTTCGATGAATCGTCTCGCGCCGTCATCGCGCGTTGGCAGGAGGAGCGCGGCTATCCCACGACCGGCTTCCTCAATGCCGCCCAGCACAAGGCGCTGATGGACGCGGCCGCGGAGGCTGCCAAATCCGACCGCCAAGCCCGTCGCAGCACGGGACGTGGGCGAAATCAGCGGAGCGTGGGAGGTCCCATCGGCGCGATCGGCGGCGCGATGCACCGTGTGGTGGGCGGAATCTTCGGCAGGTAGCTCGTCCACCATCGAAAGAGTTGGGCGACCCGGGTTCCTCACGGATCATAGATGATCTTGGTTTTGATGCCCAATCGGGCAGCGATAGCATCGACCTCTTCCTGACTCTGAGGATAGTCTTCAAAGGCGATGCTTGCCTTGTAGAGGCGCGGAAAATATCGCGGGTTGAGCGTCCAGAGGATGTCGCTGTCCACCCCCGTTTGTCCGTAGAGGCTGGTCACTCGTTTTCTCACATAGAGGCTGTCCGGCGGCGCCACGGACGATGGGTCGATCGCCCTCTCCATGAGAAACCGGGTCAAGCGCGATGATGAGTGCTCCACGGGATCGCTGCCCTCTCGACATGGCCCACGCCGCAGCATTCTCGGACCACCTCCGCTCGGGGTCTTGAGGAATGCACAATACGGATCGGCGGGGTCGCTGCTTCTGGGATTGTGCCAGAGCACGAGGGAGTGCTTGAGCACGAAAGTGTGGTCGGGAGCGGTGATGATGAATTCAGCGCAGGCCGAGATGCAATAATCGTAAACGACGACCGTCGCATGCCGCTCGCGAATGAGATCGGCGAGTTCGAGGGCCTTGTCTTCCCTGCCGCCAGCGCTGCGGACGACGAACAGCCCGCCTGACTCGAGCGACTTGGTCAGCGAGACGTCGAGGCCTGGAAGCATCGACGCGTCGAAGCACATGATGTGCTTGTCGGGGCTGAGCGCCATGGGACTCCGTGGCCAGATCGCCCGGCAGTATGAGACGGCGCGGTAATAGCTCTCGCGATCATCCGCGTTGTCTTGGGACCATGCTGCGGGCGCCGACGCTGAAAGCGCGGCGGACAGCAGGACAATGGTCCGCCAGATCTTCTGCAACCGGTGGGCCACCGCGAAGACTCCTCAACGAACATCGACCTTTGGTTGCGTATCGTAATTTTCCATGATCTGCAGGATCAAGCACCAAGATCGTACAATCGTCGAGACGTCGCGCGCGGGTCACGAGCAGGCGAGGCAGTGACGACCTCGTCACCTCCACGCGTCCCTTGGTCCAGACATTCTTGACGGTGGCGATCAACTGACGCAACACGACCAACGCATTCGTCGGCGTGGACCCGGAGAGATGGATCCTCCGAATTGGAGCATCACCAGAATCAAAAAGCCGCCGGACGATGCCGGCGGCTTGGTATTGATGGAGGGCAGATGCGGTGGCATATGCACCGCATCTACCTTTTTTTGGCGTCGGGTCGCCGCTTACTCAGCAGCTTCCTTGCGCGGCGGATCGAGTGCGCCGGAGTCGTGGATCTCGGCGACCTGGTGGTCGCTGAAGCCCAGCACCTGGCGCAGGATCTCGTCGGTGTGCTCGCCGAGCAAAGGCGAGCGGGTGACGTTGGCCGGGCTGTCCGACAGCTTGATCGGGTTGCCGACGGAGAGGTACTTGCCGCGGGTCGGATGGTCGACCTCGACCAGGGTGCCGGTCTTGCGCAGCGACTCGTCCTCGGCGATCTCCTTCATCGACAGGATCGGGCCGCAGGGGATGTCGAACTCGTTCAGGATGTCCATGGCCTCGAACTTGGTCTTGGTCATGGTCCACTGCTCGATGCGGCCGAAGATCTCGTTCAGACGCGGCAGGCGGGCCGGCGGCTTGGCGTAGTTCGGATCGGTTTTCCAGGTCGGCTCGCCGATCACGTCGCAGATCTTCTCCCAGACCGGGGCCTGGGTGATGAAGTAGATGTAGGCGTTCGGGTCGGTCTCCCAGCCCTTGCACTTCAGGATGCGGCCCGGCTGGCCACCACCGGAATCGTTGCCGGCGCGCGGCACGGCATCGCCGAACGGGATGCCTTCGCCGAACTGGCTGTATTCCTTCATCGGGCCGCGCTCGAGACGCTGCTGGTCGCGCAGTTTGACGCGGCAGAGGTTGAGCACGCCGTCCTGCATCGCAGCCGTGACGCGCTGGCCCTTGCCGGAGTGGGTGCGCTGATAGAGTGCGGTCACGATGCCGAGCGCGAGGTGCAGGCCGGTGCCGGAATCGCCGATCTGGGCGCCGGTGACCAGCGGCAGGCCGTCACGGAAGCCGGTGGTCGAGGCGGCGCCGCCGGTGCACTGGGCGACGTTCTCGTAGACCTTGCAGTCCTCGTACGGTCCGGGACCGAAGCCCTTGATCGAGGCGACGATCATCTTCGGGTTGATCGCCTGGATCTTCTCCCAGGGGAAGCCCATGCGATCGAGCACGCCGGGGCCGAAATTCTCGACCAGCACGTCGCACTTCTTGATCAGCTCGGTCAGAACCTCCTTGCCCTTGGGGTTCTTGGTGTCGAGCGTGATCGACCGCTTGTTGTGGTTCAGCATCGTGAAATAGAGGCTGTCCACGTTCGGAATGTCCTGCAGCTGGCCGCGGGTGATATCACCCACGCCCGGCCGCTCGACCTTGATCACGTCGGCGCCGAACCAGGCCAGCAGCTGGGTGCAGGTCGGTCCGGACTGAACGTGGGTGAAATCGAGAATGCGAACGCCCTCGAGCGCCTTGGTCATGTCTTCCTCTCCGTAACGATTGGTCATCCCGCGACAGCGGGCATCTGATGTCCTTGCGGGTGGCCTTACTTCTTCTTTGTCAGCACGCTCTGCGGATTGAGGTTGCCGATGCGGCCGCTCTCAGACCCTGCAGCAGGATCGATCACGGCATTGATCAGGGTCGGCTTGCCGGAATCCATCGCTTCGTTGACGGCGCGCTTCAGCTCGTCCGGGGACGTGGCGTTGACACCGACGCCGCCGAAGGCCTCCATCATCTTGTCGTAGCGGGCACCCTTCACGAACACCGTGGTCGCCGGGTCGTCGCCCGCCGAGTTCTGATCGGTGCCGCGATAGATGCCGTCATTGTTGAAGATAACGACGCAGATCGGAAGATTGTAGCGACAGATCGTCTCGACCTCCATGCCGGAGAAGCCGAAGGCTGAGTCGCCCTCGATCGCCAGCACCGGCTTACCGGTCTCGACGGCGGCGGCGATCGCCGAGCCCATGCCGATACCCATGACGCCCCAGGTGCCGACGTCCAGGCGCTTGCGCGGCTGGTACATGTCGATCACGCCGCGGGCGAGGTCGAGCGTGTTGGCGCCCTCGTTGACCAGGATCGCGTCCGGACGCTCCTTGATGATGGTGCGGAGCACGCCGAGCGCGCCGTGATAGTCCATCGGCGAGTTGTTGTTCATCAGACGCGGCGCCATCTTGGCGACGTTGTCCTCGCGCTTCTTCTGGACGGCGCTCAGCCACTCGGCCGGTGCCTTGGCCCAGTTGCTGCCCATCGCGTCCGAGAAGGCCGACACGACCGAGCCGATGTCGCCGACCACGGGGGCCGCGATCTCGACGTTGGAGTCCATCTCCTTCGGCTCGATGTCGACCTGGATCAGTTTCTTCGGGGTGTCGCCCCAGCTCTTGCCCTTGCCGTGCGACAGCAGCCAGTTGAGGCGGGCGCCGATCAGCATGACGACGTCGGAGTCCTTCAGCACGGTCGAGCGCGCCGCACCCGCGCATTGCGGATGCAGGTCGGGCAGCAGGCCCTTGGCCATGCTCATCGGCAGGAACGGTACGCCGCTCTTCTCGACGAAGGTCTTGATGGCTTCGTCGGCCTGGGCATAGGCCGCGCCCTTGCCGAGGATGATCAGCGGGCGCTTCGCGTTCTTCAGCAGATCCAGCGCGCGCTTCACCGAATCGGGGGAGGGGATCTGCGCCGGAGCCGGATCGATCACCTTGACCAGCGAGGCCGTGCCGGCCTGCGCGTTCATGACCTGGCCGAACAGCTTGGCCGGCAGGTCGAGATAGACGCCGCCCGGACGGCCCGAGACGGCGGCGCGGATGGCGCGGGCGAAGCCGATGCCGATGTCCTGCGCGTGCAGCACGCGGAACGCCGCCTTGCACAGCGGCTTGGCGATCGCGAGCTGATCCATCTCTTCATAGTCGCCCTGCTGCAGGTCGACGATCTCGCGCTCCGAGGAGCCCGAGACCAGGATCATCGGGAAGCAGTTCGTGGTGGCATGCGCCAGCGCGGTGAGGCCGTTGAGGAAGCCGGGGGCGGAGACCGTGAGGCACACGCCCGGCTTCTTGGTGAGGAAGCCGGCGATCGCCGCGGCGTAGCCGGCATTCTGCTCGTGACGGAAGGACAGCACGCGGATGCCTTCAGCCTGCGCCATGCGACCGAGGTCGGTGATCGGAATGCCGGGCACGTTGTAGATCGTGTCGATCCCGTTCAGCTTCATCGCGTCGATGACGAGATGGAAGCCGTCGGTGAGCTCCTCGTGAGCGTCCGGTGCCTCGGTCTTGACAGCAGTCTGCGCCATGCGCCTCTCTCCCTGGTCGTTAATCGAAGGCGCGTTCCGCGTCTTCTTCCGTTGAACCTGTCAGTTGAATAACTAGCTGAATAACTCTTGGCCGTGCGTCTCGACATAGGTCGCGAGGCCCAGCGTGTGATCGCGAGCGCGCTTTTCGGCGAGCTCGGTGTTGCGTTCCTCGAGCGCCTCGATGATCGCGAGGTGCTCGGGCAGGGACGCAGCGATACGATCGGTGCGGCCGATCGTGAGCTGGCGATAACCGCGCACATGGAGCAGAATGTCGTTGGTCATGTCGACCAGGACAGGGGATTCCGACAGCGAGATCAGCGCCTGATGAAACGCGATGTTCGCCTTGGAATATTCCTCGATGTGCTCCTGCGGCGGGCGGTCCTTGCCGAAATCCTTGAAGAAGTCGCGCAGCGCCGTGATGTCCTTCTTGCGCGCGATCGTGGTGATCATGCGCGCCGCCATGCTCTCCAGCGCCGCCCAGGCGCGGATCATGTCGACGATCTCGCTCTTGGTCCGGCGGACCACGACGATGCCACGGCGCGGCACGGTCTTCACGAAGCCGTCCTGCTCCAGCATCGCGATGGCTTCGCGGATGGGCGTGCGGCTGACACCGAGGCGCTCCGACAGAGCGCGCTCGTCGAGCATGACAGGCTCGGGCGAGGCATAGATGTCCATCTTGAGAATGGCTTCTTTCAAGGCCTCATAGGCCTTATTCTTGAAGCTCGTCTCCGGGGCGATGCGAGCGATCGCGATGTCGGCCTCGGCCATGATGGGCAATGCCTTGTTTGTTTTCTCTGTAGACAAGACGGTCTCCTCTCCTTGGGAGATGCCTGTGTACAGCATTTTGCGTCCAATATTTTTGGCATGCCAGATGCCAGACTGTCAAGGCGAGCGATTTTTCCGCGTTTCCACATCTTCGATGAGCTTGACAAAGTTTGCTTCTGGCATACCAAATGCCATAAACCACGACCAATCCCCAGGAGGAAGCCCCCAATGTCTGACGCCGCCATTCCCAACGCCAAGGCCACGATCCGCGAAGTGCTCGATCGGGTGAAGGCCGACAAGCGCACCAGCCTCACCGCCCCCGAGGGCAAGGTGGTCTGCGACGCCTACGGCATTCCTGTTCCGAAGGAGGGATTGGCCAAATCCGCCGCCGAGGCAGCCAAGCTGGCCGGCGACATGGGTTTTCCGGTCGTCATGAAGATCGTATCGCCCGACATTCTGCATAAGACCGAGGCCGGCGGCGTCATCGTCGGCGTCAAGACGGCCGACGACGCGCAGAAGGCCTACGAGACCATTCTCGCGAATGCGAAGAAGTATAAGGCCGACGCCAAGATCGAAGGCATCCAGGTGCAGCAGATGCTGACCGGCGGGACCGAGGTGATCGTCGGCTCGATCACCGACGGCTCGTTCGGCAAGCTGGTGGCCTTCGGCCTCGGCGGCGTGCTGGTCGAGGTGCTGAAGGATGTGACATTCCGCCTCGCCCCCGCCACCAAGGACGACGCCCTGTCGATGCTCGACGGCATCCAGGCGCATGAGATGCTGAAGGGCGTGCGCGGTGGCGATGCGGTCAGCCGCGAGGCGCTGTCCGACGTCATCGTCAAGGTGTCGCAGCTGGTCAGCGATTTCCCCGAGATCGTCGAGCTCGACCTCAACCCGGTGTTCGCCACCAAGAACGGCGCGATCGCCGCCGACGTGCGCATCGTCGTCGATTTCGACTACAAGCCGCGTCCGGCGCCGCGCTCGAACGAAGAAATCGTCACCGCGATGAACCGCATCATGAAGCCCCGGGCGGTCGCCGTGATCGGCGCCTCGGCCGAGGACGGCAAGATCGGCAACTCCGTGATGAAGAACCTGATCAACGGCGGCTACAAGGGCGAGATCTATCCGATCCACCCGAAGGCCTCCGAGATCCTCGGCTACAAGGCCTATAAGAGCGTCAAGGACGTCGCCGGCGTGATCGACACCGCCGTGTTCGCAATCCCCGCCAAGTTCGTCGCTGGCGCTCTGACCGAGTGCGGCGAGAAGCAGATCCCCGGCGCGGTGCTGATTCCGTCGGGCTTTGCCGAAGCCAATGAGCCCGAGCTGCAGGCCGAGATCGTCGAGATCGGCAAGAAGTACAACGTCCGCCTGATGGGGCCGAACATCTACGGCTTCTACTACACGCCGGCCAATCTCTGCGCCACGTTCTGCACCGCCTATGACGTCAAGGGCCAGGCGGCGCTGTCGTCGCAGTCGGGCGGCATCGGCATGGCGATCATCGGCTTCTCGCGCTCGGCCAAGATGGGCGTCTCCGCGATCGTCGGCCTCGGCAACAAGTCCGACATCGACGAGGACGATCTGCTCGCCTTCTTCGAGCAGGACCCCAACACCAACCTGATCGCGCAGCACTGCGAGGACCTCAAGGACGGCCGTGCCTTCGCGGAAGCCGCCAAGCGCGTTTCCAAGAAGAAGCCGGTCATCGTGCTCAAGGCCGGTCGCACCTCGGCCGGCGCCAAGGCCGCCTCGTCGCACACCGGCGCGCTCGCCGGCAACGACAAGATCTATGAGGACGTGCTGAAGCAGTCCGGCGTGATCCGCGCCCGCAGCTTGCGCCAGCTGCTCGAGTTCGCCCGCGGCGTGCCGGTGCTGCCGACGCCGAAGGGTGAGAACGTCCTCATCATCACCGGTGCCGGTGGATCGGGCGTGCTGCTGTCCGACGCGGTGGTCGACAATGGCCTGTCGCTGATGGCGATGCCGGCGGATCTGGATGCCGCGTTCCGCAAGTTCATCCCGCCGTTCGGTGCCGCCGGCAATCCGGTCGACATCACCGGTGGCGAGCCGCCGATCACCTATGTGAACACGGTCAAGCTCGGCCTGTCGGACGAGCGCATCCACGCGCTGATCCTCGGCTACTGGCACACGATCGTGACCCCGCCGATGGTGTTCGCGCGCAACATGGTCGAGGTGAAGAAGGAGATGGAGGCCAAGGGCTTCGTCAAGCCGATCGTCGCCTCGCTCGCCGGCGACGTCGAGGTCGAGGAAGCGGCTGAATATCTCTACCAGAATGGCATCCCGGCCTATGCCTACTCGACCGAACTGCCGGTCGAGGTGCTCGGCGCCAAGTACAAGTGGGCGCGCGGCGCGGGCCTGCTCTGAGCTCAATTGACGCAAATGCCGCCTCGGCCCTGGCCGGGGCGGCCCTTTCTTTGGTAGCGTACACGAAAGCAAGATCCGTCCGTCCTGCAACGGCGCCGCCTTCGATGGCCGCGCAAAGAGGCGCCACGTGATCCGTCGCAAGACGATTGAGCCACGCGCAGATGCCGCGGCCGAGCCCCGCGACGGCGGCGTTCAATCCGTCGGCCGTGCGCTGCAGATCCTGGAAATTCTCGCCGAGGACGATGAAGGCTATCGCCTCAGCGATCTGGCCGTGCGCGCTGGCTTGTCGACCTCCACCGTCCATCGCCTGCTGACGACCTTGGAAAAGCGCCGCTTCGTCCAGTTCGACCGCATGGAGTCGAAATGGCACGTCGGCGCCCAGAGCTTTGCCGTCGGCGCGACCTTCACCCGCCGGCGCAATTTCGTGGCGCTGGCGATTCCCTATCTGCGACGCCTGCGCGACCAGTCGCGCGAGACCGCCAATCTCGCCGTCGTCGACGACGAATCCCTGATGGTGCTGATGCGGCTGGAGAGCCGCGAGATCATGCGCTCGCTGACCAAGGTCGGTGGCCGCCTGTCGATGGTCACCTCCGGCATGGGCAAGGCGGTGCTCGCGACCTATTCCGACGACGACGTCAACGGCATCATCCACCGCCAGGGCATGCCGCGCCTGACCGAGAAGTCCATCATCCGCGCCGGCGACCTGTTCCGCGAACTCGAGACCATCCGCCGCCAGGGCTACGCCGTCGACGATGAGGAAGCCCGCCTCGGCCTGCGCTGCATCGCCGCCGTCGTCCACGATTCCTGCCGCGAGCCGGTGGCGGCGATTTCGGTGTCGGGCCTGGCGAGCCGGCTGACCGAGGAGCGGGTGCCGGTGGTCGGCGGCATGGTGCGGGACATCGCGGCGGAGCTGACGGCGGCGTTGGGTGGGGCGGGGCTCGTGGCCGGATCTGGGAATCGGCTGGCAGATTGATAGGACGCGCAGAACGACTGCGGGGCCGTGAGGCGCACATGCTTCGTTAATTTTCGCCGCGATCTCATTCGGTCGCTCGACGATCAGGCGCGGGTCCCGATCAGTCTCTTAAGCGTTTTGTGATGATGTTTTCCGGCTGGATCAGCCCGTCGAAACAAGGGGATTTCCGGCACTGATGAGTGGCCACGGGAGAGGGACAATGACGGTGCGCGTCGCCTTTGATGAAGACGAGTGTCAATTGATCGCGCGTCTGGCCTGCGCTGATATCTCATCGGTCGAAGAAGTCGAGAAGACCTTCATTGATCTCAATATTGCGCTGAGCAAAATTGACGAAAATCTGGGCAATTCTGATATCTGCTTCTTTCTCGTCGAGCTCAAGGCCAAGGGCGTGCGGCCGGGGTATGGTGCGTTCGATCCATACGAGGGCGCGAATTCGTTGGGCGCGGGCAATCCCTGGAAGGTGTTTTGTCCACCGTTTTGGACGAAAGCCTGCTCCCTTCCTCATCTGCGTCAGCGTGCGAAGGACTACATGCGTCGTGTCGAGCACACATTGAAGCTTGCCGCGACGCATTCCCGCTCGACCGACAGTCTTTGGGAAGATGACGAAACTCAATTTGGTCAGCCGCTCGCCACTCATCTGGCGCTTCTTGATATCGAGTTTGTCCCTGATCTGGTCCGGCTGCTGCCGATGTGGGATCCGGGCCACGACGTCCATATCCAAGGGGCGATCTCTGAGATTGTCGAGAAGCACGGCGTGCGGGCGGAAACCGAGGCTCTGCTGACGACCTTTACGGAGTGGAGCGGGTCGGACGAGCTGATCACGTCATGAAACGCGGAATGGGCAGGGTGGGCAAAGCGGCCGCCGCAGGCGGCAGCGTGCCCATCGCCCGTCCACGAATTCCACCGCTAGTCGTTCATGCGAATCCAGCGGCTTGAACCGCACGGCGGACATCGGCTGTGAGGTGCAGAGGCGATCCAGATGAAGCGGCCCCGCTGCTCAAGGCGTGAGCAGGTGGTTGGCCGTATTTGGGCTTGCCGGGGCGGCGGCGTCGCGCAACGATCGCTCAGGAATAGGCCAACACGTTCAGCGAGCCTGCCATGTTCAAACTCACCCGCTTCTCCGTCGCCCCCCTGCATACGATGACGCGGCGACTAGCCGACGTTGCCTCGGGACGCGCCGCGCCTGACCTCGTCATCACCGGGGCGAGGGTTCTCTCGACCTATTCGGAGCGCATCCTGCCGAACCGCGAGCTCTGGATCACGGGCGGCCGGGTCGCGGCGGTGAAGCCGGCTGGTGCGCACAAGGCGATCCCGAGCGGGTTCGCGATCTACGACGCGGCCGGCGGCATCATTGCGCCGGGGCTGGTCGACCCTCACATCCACATCGAATCCTCGATGGTGACGGCCTGCGCCTATGCGGAGGCCGCGCTGCTCAACGGCACCACGACGATCTTCTGCGACAGCCACGAGATCGGCAACGTCATGGACGTCGCCGGCGTCGAGGCGATGCTGGAGGACGCGCGGCAGGCGCCGCTGTCGATCTTCCTCACGGTGCCCTCGACCGTGCCGGCGACATCCGCCGCGCTGGAGACCGCGGGCGGCGACCTCACGCCGGACAAGATTGCCGGCCTGTTCGACCGCTGGCCCGAGGCGGTGGCGCTCGGCGAGAAGATGGATTTCGTGCCGGTCTGCATGGGCGACGAGCGCAGCCATGCGATCCTCGCCGCCGCCCTGCAGCGCGGGCGGCCGGTGTCGGGCCACGTCTACGGCCGCGATTTCGTCGCCGCCTATGCCGCGAGCGGCGTCACCGACACCCATGAGGCGATCGACCGCGACATCGCCGACGATTTGCTCGATGCCGGCGTCTGGATCTTCCTGCGCGGCGGTCCGCCGACGACGCCGTGGCACAGCCTGCCGCAGGCAATCCGCACCATCACCGAGCTCGGCGCCTCGCACAAGCGCACGGCCGTCTGTACCGACGATCGCGACGCCGACGATCTCATGCTGTTCGGTCTCGACTGGGTCGTGCGCGAGGCCGTGAAGGCTGGGATGTCGCCGGAGCAGGCGTGGTCGATGGGCTCGCTGCACGGCGCGACGCGCTTTGCGATGGACGGCGAGATCGGCGGCCTCGGCGGCGGCCGCCGCGCCGACCTGGTGCTGCTCGACGACGGCCTGAAGCCGCAATCGACCTGGTATGGCGGCGAGCTCGTCGTCGACAAGGGCAAGATCACGCCGCGTCTCGATCAGGCGCTGTCGCAGCGCTATCAATATCCGAAGGCGGCCTATGCCACGGTCAAGCTGCCGGCGCAGGTCAAGCTGACGCCCGAGTTGCCGACCAAGGCCTGCACGGTGAATGCGATCAAGACGGCGCTGCCGGGCATCACGCTGATCCACGACAAGGTCGCGATCGAGCCGGCCCACGACTGGGCGACGCTGTTCGCGCGCCACGGGCTCTGTTTCGTGTCGGTGATCGAACGTCACGGCAAATCGGCCGGCAACGTCGCGCATGGGCTGCTGAAGGACTTCGGCTTGAAGCGCGGCGCGGTCGCCTCCAGCGTCGGCCATGACAGCCACAACATCATCGTCGCCGGCACCAACGAGGCGGACATGCAGGCGGCCGTCGCCGCGATCGGCGCGCAGCAGGGCGGCGTCTGCGTCGTGGCCGACGGGAAGGTGAGGGCGATGGTTCCGCTGCCGATCGCCGGCCTGCTGTCGGACAAGCGCGTCACCGAAGTCGCCGATGAGGTCAAGCTTTTGAAGACCGAATGGGTCGAGGCGGGCTGCACCATTCCCTACATGGGCTTCAATCTGATTCCCCTATCGGTCATTCCGGAAATTCGTATCACCGACAAGGGCCTCGTGCTGGTGCCGCAGATGGAGCTCGCGCCGCTGTTCGAATAGCAGGCGCAAGGCGTGAACTTGTTAGGACATGTCAGCTGTCGTCCGTCCTAACTAACTGAGCCATCCACTGTTTTGCTGAGCGTGCCGCATCGTGGGAAAAATCGACGAGTGAATTGAGATCGCAGCCGTCAGCAGCGAAGCTCGCGCATCAACCATAAGGGGAAGCGCGAGATGGCGAAGATGCGGGCGATCGATGCTGCGGTGCGTATCTTGGAGAAGGAAGGCGTCGAATGCGCCTTCGGCGTTCCCGGAGCGGCCATCAATCCGCTTTATTCCGCAATGCAGCGGCGTGGATCGATCCGCCACATTCTCGCCCGCCACGTCGAGGGCGCCTCGCACATGGCCGAGGGCTACACCCGCGCCAAGGCCGGCAACATCGGCGTGTGCATCGGAACCTCCGGCCCGGCCGGCACCGACATGATCACC
Source organism: Bradyrhizobium sp. SSBR45G (assembly GCF_030159255.1). Classification (GTDB taxonomy): domain Bacteria; phylum Pseudomonadota; class Alphaproteobacteria; order Rhizobiales; family Xanthobacteraceae; genus Bradyrhizobium. The sequence continues at coordinate 74,779 of NZ_BSCT01000019.1, forward strand.
GGGCTCTACGCGGCGATTGCCGACTCCATTCCGATCCTCTGCATCACCGGCCAGGCGCCGCGCGCGCGGCTCTACAAGGAGGATTTCCAGGCCGTCGACATCGAGCAGATCGCCAAGCCCGTGACCAAATGGGCGGTGACGGTGCGCGAGCCGGGCCTCGTGCCGCGCGTGTTCAGCCAGGCCTTCCACATCATGCGCTCGGGCCGCCCGGGACCGGTGCTGATCGACCTGCCGCTCGACGTGCAGCTCGCCGAGATCGAGTTCGACGACGAGACCTATGCGCCGCTGCCGGTCTACAAGCCCGCGGCGAGCCGCAAGCAGATCGAGAAGGCGCTCGAGATGCTCAACGCCGCGGAGCGCCCGCTGATCGTCGCCGGCGGAGGCGTCATCAATGCTGACGCCAGCGATCTGCTGGTCGCGTTCGCCGAGACCGTCAACGTGCCGGTCGTGCCGACCCTGATGGGGTGGGGCGCCATTCCCGACGATCACGTGCTGATGGCCGGCATGGTCGGCCTGCAGACCAGCCATCGCTATGGCAACGCGAATTTTCTCGAATCCGATTTCGTCCTCGGCATCGGCAACCGCTGGGCCAACCGGCACACCGGATCGATCGAGACCTACACCAAAGGCCGCAGCTTCGTGCATGTCGACATCGAGCCGACGCAGATCGGCCGGGTGTTCAATCCCGATCTCGGCATCGTCTCGGATGCGAAGGCCGCGCTGGAGATGTTCCTCAGCGTCGCGCGCGAATGGCGCAAGGCCGGCAAGCTGCGCGAGCGGCAGGCCTGGCCGGCCGCGTGCCAGGATCGCAAGCGCAGCATGCTCCGGCGCAGCGATTTCGACCAGGTGCCGATCAAGCCGCAGCGCGTCTATCACGAGATGAACAAGGCGTTCGGCCGCGACACCTGCTACATCAGCGTCATCGGCCTGTCGCAGATCGGCGGCGCCCAGTTCCTCAGCGTCCACCGTCCGCGCAACTGGATCAATGCCGGGCAGGCGGGACCGCTCGGCTGGACCCTGCCGGCCGCGCTCGGCGTGCGCGTCGCCGATCCCAAGCGCGAGATCGTCGCGCTGTCGGGCGACTATGATTTCCAGTTCCTGATCGAAGAGCTCGCGGTCGGCGCCCAGTTCAACCTGCCTTACATCCATGTTGTCGTGAACAACGCCTATCTCGGTTTGATCCGCCAGGCGCAGCGCGGCTTCTCGATGGACTACCAGGTGCAGCTGTCGTTCGAGAACATCAATGCGCCTGAGGTCGGCGGCTACGGCGTCGACCACGTCGCCGTCGCCGAAGGCCTCGGCTGCAAGGCCATCCGCGTCACCGATCCCGACAAGGCGCAGGAGGCGTTCGCGACCGCGCGCGAATGGATGGCGGAGTACCAGGTGCCGGTCGTGGTCGAGTTCGTGCTCGAACGCGTCACCAACATCGCCATGGGGACCGAGATCGACAACGTCATGGAGTTCGAGGAGGTGCTCGACCTGCCGGTGGACGACACCCCGGCCGATCCGCCGCGCACCCTGCAGCCGGCCTGACCGCAGCAACCGCCCTCAGTCGAGACCCAAGTCGAGGACCATGACATGCCGCGCTTTGCTGCCAATCTCACCATGCTCTTCAACGAGCTGCCGTTTCTAGAGCGCTTTGCCGCCGCCAAGGCGGCTGGCTTCAGCGGTGTCGAGTATCTGTTCCCGTACGACTTCGACAAGGCGGAGCTGCGCGAGCAGCTCATGCGCCACGGGCTGACGCAGGTGCTGCACAATCTCCCCGCCGGCAACTGGGCCGCGGGCGAGCGCGGCATCGCGATCCTGCCGGATCGCGTCGACGACTTCCGCGACGGCGTCCGTCGCGCCATCGAATACGCGCGGGCGCTCGACTGCCGCCAGCTCAACTGCCTCGTCGGCATCGCACCCGACAATGCGGACCCGCGCGAGCTCAATCAGGTGCTGGTCCGCAATTTGCGTTTCGCCGCAAACGCGCTGAAGGCGCAGGGGATCAAGCTGCTGATCGAGCCCATCAACACGCTCGACATTCCCGGCTTCTTCCTCAACCGCACCGCCCAGGCGTTGCAGCTGATCGCCGAGGTCGAGTCCGACAACCTGTTCGTCCAGTACGACATCTACCACATGCAGATCATGGAGGGCGATCTCGCCCGCACGATGCAGAAGCATCTCGCCCGCATCGCCCACATCCAGCTCGCCGACAATCCCGGCCGCCACGAGCCGGGCACCGGCGAGATCAACTACGCCTTCCTGTTCCGCCACCTCGACGCGATCGGCTATTCCGGCTGGATCGGCTGCGAGTACAAGCCGCGGACCACGACGCAGGACGGACTCAGCTGGTTGACCGACCGCACGATCGTTCCCGCGAATTGAGCTGAACCGCACCGGACGTCATATAGGCACGCAGCTCTTGCTCCGAGCACACTGCGCTCCCTCTCCCCGTTCTTACGGGGAGAGGGGTGGGGTGAGGGGCCGCCGCAGGCATAGACCGGGCTGAGTCCTGACATTTCAGACCGGGTTGATTCCTGACAGGCAGACCAACAGCCTCACGGCCAGACAGGCGTTCCCTCCAATCCTACGGTCTCTGGCAGGCCGCAGATCAGGTTCGCATTCTGCACCGCCTGACCGGCCGCGCCCTTGCCGAGATTGTCGACCACGCCCATCGCGATTACCAGGTTGCGCGCGGGATCGGCCGCATAGCTGATGAAGGCGAGGTTCGATCCCGTCGCCCATTTGGTCTGCGGCGGCCTGTCGGTGACGCGGACGAATGCCCGCCCGGCGTAGAAGCTGCGGGCGGCGTCCAGGCACTGCTCCGTCGTGACGCGGCCGCGGCAGTAGATGGTGGCGAGGATGCCGCGGGTCATCGGCACCAGATGCGGCGTGAACACCAGGCCAGCGGCGCTGCCGCCGCTCAGCCGCTCGATCGTCGTGGCGATCTCGGGCATGTGGACATGCTGGAGCAGGCCGTAGGGCACCAGATTCTCGTTGCTCTCGGCGTAGCCGAATTTGCTGTCGCCGCCGCGGCCGGCGCCGGAGATGCCGGTCTTGACGTCGATCACGATGTTGCCGGGCTCGATCAGCCGCTCCGCCAGCAGCGGCGCCAGTGCAGTCAGCGTCGCGGCGGGGAAGCAGCCGGGATTGGCCACGCGGGTCTGCCCTTCGATCTCGGCCGGCCAGACGTCCGCCAGTCCGTACGCCCACCCCGCGACGTAGCGATGGTCGCCGCCGATGTCGACGATCTTCACGTCGCGGGGCACGCGCGCCAGCGCCGCGGCCGAGGCGCCGGTGGGCAGCGACGCGAACAGCACGTCGAGCTTCGGCAACGCCTCGGGGTCCCATTTCTCGATCACCAGCTCGGCCAGCCTCGCCGGCACACCGGGGAAGCGATCCACCAGCCGGCTTCCGGCGCTGCCTTCGCCCGCCGCGTAGACCAGCTCGAACGACGGATGGCTCGCGACCAGGCGCATCGCCTCGCCGCCGCCAAAGCCGCTGATCCCGACAATGCCGACGCGAATGCTCATGGGGGTGTCCGACTGCTGGAGTGAGCGAAAAAGCCTGGCGAACGCGCGCGGTCGGTGCTGCAGCTCAGGCCGCTAGCGGGCGTTCCATGCGCGACAGCCAATTGCGCAGCTCGCCGGGCAAGTCAAGCGATCCAGGCACTGCTCGCACTGCGGCCTTTCGCGCGCGATCCCATGACCGCTTGAGGTCTCTACCGGCGTACGGCTCCTCGAATGCTGGCTTCCGGTTGAACTCAATGAGCCGACATCCTCGACGCAGACCGGAAGGTCGGAGATGGGCACAAAAGCAGCCCTTAGGGCTTTGGTCGACTGCTTCCGGTTGAGATCTGAAAGCCCGCATTCGTCCCGCCCGTCCCGTTAGGGAGCAGGGCAATCGCATTAGGGCTATCGCGGCACGGACTCCTGCCTTGACGGCGTAGAAACAGGCATGCGCAACATGGCGAGCGCCACATGCGACAGCCGTGCGCTCGCGGTCGCGAGGCAATCGGCGCCACAGCTTGATGACCGGCCGGCGCTCGAGTAACCGCATAGTAGCCAGGGACTCGTCAAAAATCTCCGGCCGCATGTCGGGCTGGCCAACGTACAATCGTCCTGGGAGCTGACGACCGAGGAGGTTGCGCGATGATCACAGTGTACGGAGAAGGCAGGGGCTTCCGCGTCGTCTGGTTGCTGGAAGAGATGGACCTCCCATACCGGCTGCGGGACGTAGCCTCCTGGCCGGGGTCAAGAACGACGCCGAGTTCCTGGCGATCAATCCCGCCGGTTTCATTCCAGCGATCCGTGATGGCGATGTGACGATGGTCGAGTCGATTGCGATCATGGAGTACATCCTGGGGCGCCATGGGCCGACAGGCCTGGCGCCAGCTGCTCAGGACGCGGCCTTTCCCGCCTATCAGCAGTTTCTCCACCTCGGCGAGGCAGGCCTCGCCGCCTCGCTTTTCTTCGTGTCGGGAGCGCGGCACCTGGCGCCGGAACCCGAGCGCGACAATTGGAGCGCGGGCGCTACATGGCCGGCGATGCGTTCACCGCGGCGGACATTTCCGTGGGCTACGCGCTCGAAATGGCGCGGAAGAACGTCGGTGTCGTGTTCGGGGATAGTGTGCAAGCGTATGTGACGCGGCTGCGCGCCCGCGCCGGCTATCAGCGCGCCCTGGAGACGTGCCACGCGACGCGGCGCTGGTGGACGAGCTAGGTGGAGAGGCCAGCCGATTGTGGCATATCGGCTGGTCAGGTAGATTCGAATTTGCCGAAGGAGCTCGGAGGAGAGTTTCGAAGATGATCACGCGAATACTCGTCGTGGGGCTGCCTCAGCTCCTGTGAACCTCTCCATGAGCAGGTTGATCATGGTCAGTTGTCGGGACGGTCCAGCGCGACGCTCGCTGCCGGCTTCTCCCCGCCTGCTGGGAGAGGCCGGATTGCATCGCAGATGCAATCGAGGGGGACTCGCCGCACGGTCGGTGCGCGTGGCTGCCCCTCACCCCAACCCTCTCCCCGTGAAGAACGGGGAGAGGGAGCGCACCGACATCGCCGAGCGGGGCGTAACGCGCGATCGTCACGATACGTGAGGCAGGGATGCGGTGGCCGCGATGTGTCGCAGCAGGCTCAGCGCATGTCAGCGTGCTCTCGCGCCCCGGTGAGAGCCTAGACCGGAGTGAGCACGCCATTGCCGGAGGAGTCGAACACCAGAGTATAGTCATGCCCTATCGGCATCGGCCAACTCGGCGAGTCGGTCGGTACAGGGGCGCCAATGACCTCCGTCCCATTCGAGCGCACAAGCTCGTATGAGCCGGCTTTGACCACGACGCGTGCTTGCGGCGCGCATTGGATCGAGTAGCCCCATGCGACGTAGGGGACGCCGACGCCAAATCCAACGTTCACGGTATACTGCTGGGAATCGTAGGCAGGAATGAGCCACCCCTCCTTGCCGTGCGTCACGGTGATCGACGCGTTCAGGACGAGCCTGAAGCTGTCGTCGTCGCTCGAATAGAGAACGTAGCTGGTATTCGGTGCGAGCTCGCCGTTCTTGAGGACGGAGGCCATCCAATAGAGCGGCAGGATCGTACTGAAATCGATCGCGACGTTCGAGGTCACGGTTTGCAGACCCGCGACTCGGGCAACGCCGTTCGCTACCGGAGTCGCGGGCAAGAATGTCGCTACCAGGTCGACTTCGACGCTGGCCGTCGAAATCCAGACGCGGGTCGGTGGAACGACGGTCGCGTGGGGTGGGAGGGCCGGCGCCGTCGCGGGCTGGAAGAACGGGTTAGCGTTCTCCAGCTGCGACTTGGTAATGAGGAAGCTAGGCACCATTTGCAGGTCCGAAACCGCCAGTGTCAGGCCTGGCCGCTCCCGCCGCCAAAAAGCAATTTGGCGCCGACGATGAACATGTCCTTGATGGCCTGGACGTTCTGCGACCCGGAGTAGGTGAAGTTCACGGTGGTGCCACCAACGATGCTGTTGACCGTGAATGTCGTATTCGACAGTACGAAGAAGGCGAACGCCGCGGTCAGCGCCGTCGTCACCGTGATGGTTCCGGTGAGGTAGGTGAAGTCGGCGTCGGAGGAGGCGCTTGAATTCCAGGACACCGACTTGAGGTAGTCGATTTGCCCGTTACCGTCGCTGAGATAGGCGAGCGCAAGCAGCTGATTGTGCTCGTCGGACCGGAGCCAGTCGAGATTCTCGGCAATCAGCATCGTCGGCGGCTTGCCGGGCGTCTTCGACCAATTGCCCGACGCGTCGTAGGTGACCGTGGCGTTTGCATATTGAAAATCGGTGGGCACGTTGACTTGAATCGAGTTGGTGGAGACGGTGTTCCAATCCGCCAACGAATTCGATCCGTAGTCGCCGATCGCGATATAGAACGAGAGCTTGGGTGTCAGCGTCCGTTTTTGCTGCGGCTTGGGCGACCAACTCATCCCGATAAAGCCCGCTCCGGTCTGAATTCCGAACGACTGGTTGGAAAACCAGCCGCCATTCTCATTCTTTGCCTTGTCGAATTCGCCAGACGTGATGGAGATCGAGTTCGCCGGAGCTTGATTTCCGAGGAGCCTCATCGTGGGTCCCTGCTGGGGCGGTATGGTCTTGTAGTCCGCCTGCCACTGGTCCTTGAGCGATGCATTGTTGGTCACACTGGAGGTGACCACGACGTCCAGCCCGACGGCATTGTTGCTGGCGCCCGCGCCGACCTTGTACTGGACGGGGACCGCGAAGAAGTTCGTCCCAGGCTGATTGCTGGCGATGGCAAGCGATGCGCTGGAATTGGCGTAGACGCCGGGATCGCTGACGAGCTCCTGGGGACGCTCCAGAAAGCACCAGAAGATCTGTGTGTCGGCGGATTTGTTGACGAGGTAAATCGTATAAGTATCGACCATGGAAGAACCCTCCGGCTTGGTTGGTGGCTATGGCGGCTGCCTGATCGTCAGGCTCGAACGCCACAGTGTGAAGGGTAGTCTCTGCTGATGCGGGTCAACATCGGTGATCGCCCGTTCTTCGTTCAGGAGAAGCTGGGCGTTCGATGTCGGGGAATCCCCGATGACAGTCTGCGCGAGATGGCGCGCGGGAGCGCGAGCAGGCCTTGGCTTGGCTCTCCTCTGAGATAGCTGCACGATCGAAGTGGCCATCGCTTGCGCGGACGTCGCGGGCTGCAATCGAATGCGGACGGCGCCCTGCGAGTCCGCCGCTGCTCCGCCACGCGAGGGTGTGGTGTGTTCGCCGCAGAACGCGGAGGAATCTGTTTGGACATCCGTGAATGCAGCGCCTCCGCGATCATTCTCCGCTCTCGACGAAGCGGATCGCGTGGCGCAACAATTCGGACCCGTTCTCAAGGCCGAGTTTCTGCTTGATGTGTTCGCGGTAGGTTTCGATGGTCTTGGGGCTCAGATGCAGGGCGGTGGCGATCTCACGGGTGCGACTGCCGACGCCGATCAGCCGGAAGACCTGCAATTCGCGATCGCTGAGCGCGGCAAAGGAATTCGCTGCGGGGCAGGCGTCACCGAAGAAGCGCGCCGCGAGCGTCGTTCCGAATGCTTCGCTGACATAAATCTGGCCATTCAGGACGCGACGGATCGCCTTCAGGACGTCCTCGCAGAGTTGCTGCTTGTTGACATACCCGTGAGCGCCGGCGCGCAAAGCCCGTTCTGCATAGAGAGCCTCTTCGTGCATGGAGAGCACGAGGCTTGGAATGTCGGGGTGATTGATCTTCATCGCCTTCACAAAATCGAGCCCGTCCGCGCCACCCTTGAGCGTGAGATCGACGATGGCGAGATTCGGCGGCCGACGGGCCAAGGCCAGCAGCGCAGCTTTGCCGTCGCCGGCTTCAGCCGAAACGGCGAGGTCGGGCTCGCCCTCGATCAGCGCGATCAGAGCGCGCCGCATCAATGGATGGTCGTCAACGACGACAATCGTGCGTTTCGTCGTCGAGCCGTCGCCGGATTTGGCTGGAATCATGTCTGTGCTGGCCGAGGATAGACCGGTCGGGTCGCGCTAGGAGGAGGGCTCAATGTTGCTGCGGGGGCGGCGTTTCGCGTTCGCGCGTCGACCGCCCATGCACATTCCACGCGCGTGCCGCGCGGCGAGGCCGGCTCGACCATCAGTGCAGCGCCGATCAGGCGCGCACGATACTCCATGCTCCGCAACCCAATGCCTGCGGCTTCGAGCCGGCGTTCCCCCATGCCAATGCCGTTATCGACGACGCTCAGCAAGATCCGACCCTTGCGATAGCGCAAGCGAATGATGATCCGTGTGGCTTTGGCGTGGGCGATGACGTTGCTTACGGCTTCCTGAGCGATCCGATAGAGATGCGTGGCGACCTGGGCGTCCAGCCCGGGCAGATGCCGGTCATGGAGAAGGATGCAGCTGACGGGGTGCAACGCCCCGATGTTCGCCGCCAGCGTTTCCAGCGCCAGGGGCAGGCTCGACGGCGTCACCCCGGCCCAGTCCAATCCCCGGGCGAGATTTCTTGCATCCCCCACGCTTTGCTTGAGAAGTGCCGTGAGCTCGGCCGCGGCTGCGGCCGCGGGATCGTCGCGTCCCGCCAATTTGCGCGCAAGCGTCGCGCTGAGGGTGCATATGCCGGCCAGGCTCTGACACAAGCCGTCGTGCAACTCGCGGCCAATGCGTCCCTTCTCGCGATCTGCGGCCTCGATGAGTTCACGTTGCAACCGACGCTCGCCCGTCACGTCACGCCCGATCGCTCCGATCCCTGGTCGCAAGGGCGATGCGGCCAGGCTCCAAATCATCCGGAGTTCGGTCCCATCTTTGCCGCGCAGGCGATTCTCGAAGCCTCTCGTCTCGGCGACCGCAGCCGCGTCGCACAGCGCGGCTGCGGTCGCGGCGCGATCGTCGGGATGGGCAAGATCGACGAAGCGCCTGCGACTGAGGTCTGCTTTCGTCCATCCAAGGCGCGCTTCCCAGGACATGTTGACGCGTTCCAATTGGCCGCTCACGTCAATGAGACACGTCAAGTCGCTGCTTAATTCGAATAGGCTTTCAAACCGGGCATCGTCGCTAGTCGGCGCCGTCCAAACAGGGTTCGAGCCGCACTGGCCTGACATACAAAGACTCCCGCAATTCGAGGAGTGGCCAACCTGATGAGACAAAAGCAATAAGCTGGTTGCGCTCGTTTTCGATCTAAATCACTCGAAAGCTCGTGTGAACTAACACAACGTCAGATTGTATTGTTGGATTGTTCGCTGGTCAAGCTGCTGCATGTCGTCATGCTGAAGATAGAGACGCATCCACGAAGATATTTCCACGCGCCGTCGGCGCTCGATGCGACGTTGCGCTCGTCTTGGTAGTTAGGCGAAAAGTTGATCCTAATTGTTGATAATCCGTCTTGGCGGCGCGGGATGGTGCCGTGCTCGTCGAAATGACGGCAATCCAGGATAATCGCCTGACGGGCCGAGGGTGCGAACCGAGTCGTCAGGATGAGAAGGTGGCCGCCGCTGAGGCTCGATCGCGCGATCATCAGCACGACCAGCGCTACTCGTGACGGTCTGGAACGCCGAACGTGCCCGTCGGGCAAATCACTCTGCGCGCTTTGACTGCGTTGCGCGGAATCCGGTATGGCCGGCGCAGCCGTATCACGGCTGGGGCGATCTGAATTCGTCCGACAAATCAGAGCGATGTCACGCTGGTCGTGACGCCGGCGAAAAATCGCTTTCGTTTTTGCATAAATCATGCATGATGCGCGCATCCTGCCTCGCCGAGAGGGACGTAGCGCGCGATCGTCACGACACGTGAGGCAGGGATGCGGTGGCCGCGAAGGTTCGCAGCAGGCTCGAAAGAGCATGCCGACGAACGAACCTCTTGCGGACGTGAAGTCGCAGCGGCCCGACACCCCGAAGCTGGTGTCAACTCGCGACGAAGCTTCGCTTCGCGCGGGAATGGTGGCCAACAAGCCGGCGCACCAGGGCGACTGCGTATAAGCGTGAAGACCATCGCGCAGGGAAGGCCGGGTGTTCTCGGCTGCACCTGTGGTACCTGCCGCCTGCATTTTTTTTCGCAGGCGGGCCGCAGGCGTCAGCCGACGCCTGGCCTTCCCTGCGCCCTCTCGATCCGTCGAAGGGCCATCCACTCGCATAACTCGGGCGTGATCCGCCGCGAGATTGCGGATGCGCGCGCCGGCTGTTTGAAACGTGGATAGGACTGCGAGAGAGTCCCTTCGTCAGGCGCGGCGCATCGTGCTGGTTTCCAGCATTTGTTCCATCAGCATCATGACGTTTTAGGCCACATGGAACCGGAACCGCAGGCGCTTCTCGTTGTTGTTCGGCATCTCGACAACACTGGAGGAGAGAGAATGATGAGGACACGTCTTGCCGTTTCGCTGATCGCCACCTCGCTGCTGGCCTCGACCGCGGCGTTTGCCCAGTCCACCACCGTCGAAGGTGCGGCCAACGGCGCTGCCGCGGGCGGCGCGGTGGCTGGACCGGTCGGCGCGATGGTCGGTGGCACGGTTGGTGCCGCCGTGGGCGCTGCCGTGGAGATCCCGAATGCCGTGATCACCTCGATCGATGCCGAGCGGGCGCCGTCGGTGGTGGTGCGCGAGCGCGTCGTGGTCGGCGAGCCGCTGCCCGATACGGTCGAGCTGCGCCCCGTGCCGCGCTACACCGAGTATCGCTACGCCGTGGTCAATGATCGCCGTGTGATCGTCGATCCGCGCACCCGCCGGGTCATCAAGATCATCGAGTGATCTGACGAAGCAAAGAGGGGCCCGGCCGCGATCGTGGCCGGGCCCCTTCTGCGTTGAGGGAGCGCGCGTTCAGGGAATTTGCGTTCAGGTGGTCTGCGGACGAAGCTGGCGCGCCAGCCAGTCCAGCGCGGCGGCCAGACCGAAGCCTGCGCAGGCGGCCGCAGCGTCGACCACGAAATCCTCCAGCCGTGCGTGGCGCCCGGGCGCCCAGAACTGCGCCAGCTCGAGGGCCCCGATCAGGATCACCGCGACGGCGGTCGTCAGCAGCCGCTGGCTGCGATAGGCGAGGCCGAAAGCGAGGCCGATCAGGACGAAGGCGAGGGCGTGCTCGCCATCCTGGCCGAGCGGGGAATGTGGCCGATAGTTCGGGGGGCCCAGCGTCGCGAACGCAACGGCTGCCGCGAGCAGCCAGGCCGAGAGACGGAACACGATCTTCATGAGCGCTGCTTAGCATGATCCGGGCCGCGAGCCCGGCTCACGGCTGCTTGAGCCGCGGGTTTAGTTAACGTGGTTCGGAATGCGGAACCGAGCCCCCATCGGTCCGCGCGCGGTCGCCGTCAGATCGGCTGGCGAACGCCGAGGCCCTGCATGAAACGCTCGCGGATCTGCGCGGGATCGCGCCGGGTGGCGCCGACGCCGGGCTTGTCGTCGATCCGCGCCGCAATCAGCACAGGGCCGGCGGTCGCCAGCGCAGCATCGACCAGTCGTTCGAAATCCTCCTCGTCGGCTGCCCAATGACTCGCGGCAATGCCGCAGCCTGCGGCGATGGCCACGATGTCGGCGTGCCGGGCCGGCGTCGGCTGGCTGCCGGTGATCTGGTAGATGCCGTTGTCCATGACGATGATGGCGAGATTTTTGGGAGCGAGCGTCGCAATTGTGGTCAGGCATCCGAGCTGCATCAGCAGCGAGCCGTCGCCTTCGAGCGCGAACACGGGGCGCTGCGGCTGCGCCAGCGCGACGCCGAGCGCGATCGGGCAGGCCAGCCCCATGCTGCCGAGCATGTAGAAATTCTGCGGCCTTGGGCCCGCCGCCCAGAGGTCGAAATTGGTGTTGCCGATGCCGCCGATCACGGCTTCCTCGTGCTTGAGCTTCGCGACCAGCCGGCAGGTGAGGTCGGCGCGGTTCATGATCTTGGTGTTACTCAGAGCCGCGCTCATGCAAACACCTTTCCGCCGGTGAGCAGCGGCGACAGGATCAGCGCCACCGGCGCCTGCGTCGCGACCGCCTGCTTGATCGAGCGGTCGACGGTGAATTCGAGCTCGTCGAGGCGGGTCATGGTGTGGTGCTCCATCGCCAGCGCATCGAGCACCGGCCGCATCGTGCGGCAGACCAGCGACTGGCCGTAGTTGAATTCGCCGAGCGTGCCGCGCTCGGACACGACCATGATCAGCGGGATCTGGCAGGGCACGACCAGCGAGGCCAGCACGTTCGGCAAGGTCGCGAAGCCCGAGGTCTGCATCAGGAGCGCGCCGCGCCGGCCGCCCATCCAGGCCCCCGTGAGAATGCCGACCGCTTCCTCCTCCCGCGCGGTGGCGAAGGTGGTGAAGAACGGGTCGTCGTGCAGGCCCTGGATCAGCGGCGTCAGGACACGGTCGGGAACGTAGGGGACGAGGCCGATCTCGTTGCGCTTGAAGCTGCGCAGAATGATGTCGTGCCAGCCCGGCGTGGATGCCGATCGCGCCGCATCGGCCTCGGTGGCCATTCCCGTCTCTCCCGTCATGGTCGCGGCGTTGCCGACGCCTGCGTGGCTCGTTGGCGCCGAGCTTGACGGCCCGGGGACGATTGTCAACATGCCGGCCCCGGCCGGTCGGGCATCCGCCTTCCCAAGTCCGGGATCAAGAGCAAGAAACCAGGAGGTCACCTGTTCATGGCCGCGAATTCCAAGCGCGTCTTCTATGTCAAATATCTCGCGCATCCGATCTTCAGCGAGCTGCTTGCGGCGCGCCCCGACGTCCGGCTCGACCGGCTGGAGAACGACAGTTCAGAGGCCGAGACGGCGCCGATCCTGGCGGCGGCCCACGCCTACCAGATCGGCGCCGCCCGCGACGAGCTGGCCCCGCGCTTCCATGTCGATGCCGACCTGCTGCGCCGCGCGCCCAACCTGCTGATCGTCTCCAGCAACGGCGCCGGCTACGACCCGGTCGATGTCGAGGCCTGCACGAAGGCCGGCGTGCTGGTCGTCAACCAGTCCGGCGGCAACGCCCATTCCGTCGCCGAGCACACGCTGGGCATGATGCTGACCCTGTCGAAGCGCATCATCCAGTCCGACCGCCGGCTGCGGCGGGAGCGCGACGTCAACCGCAACGATCTGATCGGCAACGAGGTGCAGGGGCGCACGATCGGCATCGTCGGGCTGGGCAACGTCGGCCGCCGCGTGGCCGAGCTGTGCCGCGGCCTGCTCGGCATGACGGTGCTGGCCTACGATCCGTATCTGTCGGCGGACGAGATCGCCGCACGGGGGGCCGAAAAGGTCGAGCTTGAAGACCTGATGCGACGCGCCGACTTCGTCTCGATCAACTGCCCGCTGACGAGGGACAGTCGCGGCATGATCGGCGCCCGGGAGTTCGCGCTGATGCAGCCGCATGCCTATTTCGTCACCACCGCCCGCGGCTTCATCCACGACGAGGAGGCGCTGCTCGCGGCACTCACCGAGCAGCGCATCGCCGGCGCCGGGCTCGACGTCTGGGCCAAGGAGCCGCCGCCGCCGGACCATCCGCTGCTGCAGCTCGACAACGTCCTGGCGAGCCCGCACACGGCCGGGGTCACCCGCGAGGCGCGGCAGAACATGGGCCGGATCGCGGCCGAGCAGCTGCTGGGTGCGCTGGATGGCGGGCGGCCACCGCGGCTGATCAACCCGGAGGCGTGGCCACGCTACAGCGCCCGGTTCCGCGAGGCGTTCGGCGTGACGCCGGCCTAGCCGGCGGAGGCGAGAGGGTGGGGAGAAGATTTGGTGTGCCGGGGGCTGCAATGCAGCAACAAATCTTCTCTCCAGCGTGGCTTCGACGAAGCGGACATTGCTATTTTCCGCCGCGTCTCGACAGGCCAGGGGTTGCTGATCATTTTCCCAGGAGCGCCATGAGCTTGAGCAGGACTTTTCGCTCGGCGCCGAAGGGAATCGGGTCCAATGCGCCGGCTGAATTCAATCCTGAAGTCGACCCACGGTCGCGTTCGGCGCGCGGTGTCGAAGTTCGTCGCGATCGCCGCTGCCAGCCTGCCCTCCGTCGGCGCCTGAGCGTCGGTTCCACTGCTGCATCAAATATTTGCATCGGCTGTTTGATATCGGTCAACGGCGGACCCGCAAGCGCGGTAACATCTCCTTCGAGCACTGCTTGAGAGGCAGGAGGTTGCATGGCGCGCTATGTCATCCATTTCATGAAGGACGTGCTGGGCGAGAACGGCCGCCAGTGCGAGATCTGCCAGAGCACGCTGGAGGTTGAGGCCGACAGCGAAGGCGAGGCGGCAGAGATCGCCAAGCAGGAGTTCTGCAAGACGCAGAACCTGCGTGACTGGTCGCTGCATGCCGACCGGATGCAGGTGAAGGCGGCCGACTTCCCGTCCTGACGCGCAAGCTCAGCGGCTGAGCCCTGCAGGCGGCTCGCCGCTGCCCGGGCCGAGGGAGCGCTGAACCATCACCGTGTCGGACCATCGGCCATAGCGATAGGCAACCCCCGGAAGCAAGCCGACCCGAACGAAGCCGAACCTCTCATGGATGCCGAGTGAGGCGGTGTTGTCGGCGTCGATATAGCCGATCATCTGCCGGTAGCCGGCCGCAGCCGAGGCATCGATCAGGGCCTGCATCAGCAGCCGGCCGACGCCGCGGCCGAGATGCTCGTGGTGGACGTAGATCGAATGCTTGACCGCGAACCGGTAGGCCGGCCGCTTCCGGAACTGGACGACATAGGCATAGCCGACCACCTCGCCGCGGAACGTCGCGACCAGATGCGGCAGCCGCTGGTTACGCAGGTTCTTGCGCCGCTGCTTGAGGTCGTCGGGCTCCGGCGCGCCGGAGTTCGCGGCGCCGTCCTCGACGCCGCGGCGGATGTGTCGCCGGTAGATGGACAGCATCGCCTCGACGTCCTCGTCGCGCGACGGCCGAACCAGGACCGGCGGTTCGGTCTCGAGACCGGTCGGGGTGCTGTCCATGGTTCGAATTACTCTGCGCAAACATAGGTATGGAGCCGGATCCGGCCAGCTTCGTCGATCTCCTTGTACAATCCCTGAATCTCGACGTCGAAACCCGGAAAGACGTTGAAGGCGCGCTCGAACATCTTGAGGTAATCGATCATCGGCCTGGCGCGGTCCGACAGCCGTTCGCCGGGCACGATGGTCGCAATGCCCGGCGGATAGACCACGAAGGGCGTTGTGGCGATGCGACCGGCAATGCGGTCGATCGGCAGGTAGTCGACTTCGTTGCGCATCAGCGCGCGCGCCGCCTCGCGCGGCGACAGCGCGATCTCCGGCATGTGCTGCGGCTGGAACTGCCTGGCCTGCAGCGCGCTGACCTCGGCCTCGCGGTAAAACCGGTGCATCTCGGCACAGAGGTCGCGCAGCCGCGTCTTGCCATAGCGGGTGAAGCGCTTGCGCGTGAACTCCGGGATGGCATCCTCCAGCAGCACGTTGTCGTCGTGCAGCCGCTTGAAGGCGACGAGGCCGCTGATCAGGGTGCCGGCCTTGCTCGCCTCGACGCCCGGCGTCAGAAGGAAGAGCAGCGAGTTGAGGTCGTTCTTCTCGGCGACGATACGGTTCTCGCGCAGATATTGCGCGACGACCGGCGCCGGGATTCCGTGCTCCGCATAGCCGCCATTGGCGCGGTCGAAGCCGGGGGTCAAAAGCGTCAGCTTGTTCGGGTCGGTCATGGCGAAGCCGGGCGCCAGATCCGGGAAGCCATGCCAGGCCTCGCCCGGCGCGAGCTGCCACAGCGCGGCGTCGGTTGCGAGCTGGTCGGTCGAGATCGCTTCCCAGGCGACGTCGTGCCGGGCGCCCGGGCTGGCTGCATCGGCGATCGACACCCGGTCGGGCACGAACGGCTCGAAGAACCAGCGCCGCGCCGGATCCTTCTCCTTCTCCTCGAACTCCCGGCGCATCGCTCTGATCTTCTTGCGCAATTCGATGCCGAGCCGGATCGTGTCGTCCCACAGCACCTCGCCCGAGCGGCCCTTCATCATCTGGGCGCCGACGTCGAGCGAGGCGAACAGCGGATAGAACGGCGAGGTCGAGGCGTGCTGCATGAAGCTTTCGTTGAAGCGGCGGTGCTCGACGCGGCGCCGCTGCCCCTTGATGTGGCGATCCTTGACGTGGATCTGCGAGGCCTGGGAGAAGCTCGCGAGCTGCTTGTGGGTCGACTGCGTGGCGATGATGCCGGGCGCGTCGGGCCCGAGCTCGCCGAGGCCCATGGCGAAGCGGCCGGCATAGAGCGGGTGGAACTTCATGAAGCCCGCCCAGGCCTCGTCGAACATGATGTAGTCGCAGAGGTGGCCGATCCGTTTGAGGATCATCTCCGCGCTGTGGATGGTGCCGTCATAGGTGCACTGCTCGACCACGGCGACGCGGAACGGCCGCTGCTTTCGCCAGGCGTCGGGGTCCTTGACCAGCGGATTGTCGCGGATCTGTTGCCGCAGCTGCTCCTCGTCGAGCAGGTCCCAGCGCATCGGGCCGATCAGGCCCCAGGCATTGCGGACGGTGGGGACGTACACGGGCACGCCGCCCGCGATCAGCAGCGCGCCATGATGGGCAGCCTTGTGGTTGTTGCGGTCGAACAGCACGAGATCGCCGTCGGTGACCAGCGCCCCCAGCACCACCTTGTTGGAGGTCGAGGTGCCGTTGAGGACGAAATAGGTCTTCTCGGCGCCAAAGATCTGCGCCGCCTCCTTCTGCGCCCGCAGCGCCGGTCCCTCATGGGTCAGGAGATCGCCGAGATCGAGCACGGAATTGTCGAGGTCGTCGCGAAACACCGCCTCACCGAGATGCTCGACGAAGATCCGGCCGATCGGGCTGCGGCTGTAGAACACGCCGCCATTGTGGCCGGGGCAGGTCCAGAGCTGGTTGCCTTCCTCGGCATAGTCGACCAGCGTCCCGAAGAACGGCGTCTTCAGGGTCTCGGCATATTGCTTGAGGCGGCTGATCAGGTTCTTGGCGATGAACGCCGGCGTCTCCTCGGAGAGGAAGACGTAGCCGTCGATGAAGTCGAGCACCTCGACCGGCAGGTCCTCGAACCGTTTGCGCCGGATCAGCAGGATGATCGGGAAGTCGAGGCCGCGCCGGCGCATCAGGTTGATCAGAGCCGCCGTCTTGCCCTCCAATCCCTTCTTGCCCCAGTCCACCAGCATGCAGCCGATCGCAGCATCCGTCTGGACGGCGATTTCGGCGTCTTCGAGCTTCCGGGCGCGGACGACCTCGAAACCCGAGCGCTGGATCTCCTCGATGATCTGGTTGAAGCGGACGCCGGCGAGGTCGTCGGTCTCGAAGACAGGCGCGGCGAACAGGAATGTGAAGCGGCGGAAGTAATCCATGAGACTCTTTCGGGCTGGGCGGGCAGCCACGTGTCGACGGGTTCGATGACAGCGGGATGACAGGAGGCAGGCAGCCGCGCGCAGGTTCTGCCCATGGGCCTGCTTTGTTCGCGTCCGTCGCGGCAGGCGACTGCGCGCTTGCGCTTGTGTTGGCGGTGTCGCAATGGCAATCGTCCCAACACTTTGCAGGGCTGAAAGGATCCGTGGTGCTTCCAGAATGGATCAGCGTTGATTGTGCGGCTCCCTCCGAGGCGCATCGTGAGGTGGCCTTGGCGCGTCAGGCGCAGCTGACCAAGCCGCTCGGAGCGCTCGGCCGGCTGGAGGAGGTCGCGGTCGAGCTCGCGGCGCTGCAGGCCTCGGACCGGCCGGGGGCCGAGCGGGTGCCGGTGGTGCTGTTCGCCGGCGACCATGGCGTCGCGGCGCAGGGGGTCTCCGCCTATCCGCCGGAAGTCACGGTGCAGATGATGCACAACTTTGCCGGCGGCGGCGCGGCCATCTCGGTTCTGGCGCGCAGCCTGGGCTGTCCGCTGGAGGTGGTCGATGTCGGGACGCTGGCGGATGAGCCGGTGCGCGGCGTGGTCGTCGACAAGCCGCGGCGCGGCACACGCGATTTCAGCGTCGAGCCGGCACTGACGCCGGAGGAGGTTGCCTTCGCCTGCGAGGCCGGGCGGCGCGCCGTGGCGCGGCAGGCCGACCACGCGCCGGAGCTCGTGATCTTCGGCGAGATGGGAATCGGCAATACGACCGCGGCGGCCGCCCTTGCCGCGGCGCTGTTGTCCTGTGCGCCTGCGGACATCGTCGGCAGCGGCACGGGGCTTGACGCCGATGGGCGGGCCAGAAAGGCGGCGGTCATTGCGGATGCCCTGGCGCGGCACGGATTGTCGTCCGGAGCAGCCGTCGCGGATATCATGGCCGCGGTCGGTGGTCTGGAGATCATCGCGATGGCCGGGGCGATCATCGCCGCCGCACAGCGGCGCTGGCCGGTGCTGATCGACGGCTTCATCGTCTCGGTCGCGGCGCTTGCGGCCGTCAGGCTCAACCCGTCATGCCGGCCGTGGCTGCTGTTCTCACATCGCTCGGCCGAGCGCGGCCATGCCGTCGTGCTCGAGGCGCTCGGCGCCCGTGCTCTGATCGATCTCGACCTGCGGCTCGGCGAGGCCTCCGGTGCGGCGACGGCGTTGCCGATCATTCGGCTCGCCTGTGCGCTCCACAACGGCATGGCCACCTTCGCGGAGGCTGCGGTCTCGGGGCGCGACGCCTGATGCGGCTCGACCTCCTGCGGCACGGCACCACCGGACGAGACGGCTATCTCGACGGCCGCACCGATCCGCCGCTGAGCGAGATCGGCTGGGAGCAGGTCCGGCGGCAGACGCAGAGCAGGATCTGGCGCCGCGTCGTCAGTTCGCCGTTGGCGCGCGCCTGCGCGGCGGCGGAGGATTACGCCCGGCAGACCGGCGGTGCGCTGGAGATCGACGGGGATTGGCGCGAGCTCGACTTCGGGCACTGGGACGGACGAAGCCGCAGCGACATCGCCGCCGAGCCGGGAGGTGAAGCCCTGCTCGATGCCTTCTACGCCGATGCTGCCGTCTCTGCGCCGGCCGGCGAGAGCTGGGCCGATCTGCAGACCCGGGTCGCGCGCGCGGTCGAACGCGTTCTCACCGTGCCCGAACCCACGCCGGTGCTGGTGATGACGCATGGTGGCGCCATGCGCGCCGCGCTCTCGCATCTGCTCGGCTGGCCGTTGCGGCAGCTCTGGAGCCTGCGCATCCATCCCGGCACCCGGATCACGCTCGAGGCGGGACTTGGCGGTGAGCGTGGTCCCTGGGGCGAAATCGTCGAGGTCATCCAGCCATGAGTCTGCGGGAATTCTGGATCGCGTTGCAGTTCCTGACGCGGCTGCCGACGCCGCGGGTCGCAGAGACGCGATCCGACGACCTTGCAAAGGCGGTGGTCTGGTTTCCGGCCGCCGGATTGGTGATCGGCGCCTGCCTGGCAGTGATCGCGCGGCTGCTGCACGGCGCCGATCCGTGGCTCGTCGCGCTGGCCGTGCTGGCCGCTTGGATCTGGATCACCGGCGCGCTGCACCTCGACGGGCTTGGCGACGTCGCCGACGCGTTCGGCGCCGCGCATGGCAAGCCCGAGCGCTTCATCGCCGTGCTCGGCGATCCCCATGCCGGCAGCTTCGCCGTCGTCGCGATCGCTCTGCAGATCGCCGCCAAGCTGGTGCTGATCGCCGAGCTGGCGACGGGACCGACCGCCTGGGCGCTCGTGCTGATCCCTGCCTGGGCGCGGCTCGGCACGCTGGTCTGCAACAAGACGCTGCTGTCGCTGAAGCCGGGGCTGGGGGCGAGCATCTCGAACAGCGTCGGCTGGAATGTGATTGTCTCCTGGGGCGCTGCACTCGCGGTCGGCGCGCTGGCCGGCGCGGTCCCGACCTTGCTCGCCATCGTCCTCATGCCGGCGGTCGCGTTCTACTGGCAATGGAGGATCGGCGGCATCACCGGCGACTGTCACGGCGCCAGCATCGAGGTGATGGAAACGCTGCTGCTCGTCGCCTGCGTGCTCGGCTAGGACGCGTTGCCGAGCGCCTGCGCCAGGCGTTGCCAGTCGGCCTCCCGGCCCGGCAGGCCAAAGCGCAGCCAACGCGGATGCGCCGGAAAACGCCGGACATGGATGCCGTGACGGGCGAGCCGGTCGGCGATGTCAGGCGCGCCGGCCGCCGTGACCAGCCGGAACAGCGGCGTGCCGCCGACGGCCGTGCACCCGGCCTGTCCCAGAAGCGCGTCGAGGCGCAGACAATCCGTCGCCAGGCGGGCGCGCGTCTCGTGCAGCCACGAATCATCGGTCAGCGCGGTGGTTCCGATCGCAAGCGCTGCGCCCGACACCGCCCAGGGTCCGAGCTCGTCGCGCAGCTGCTGCACGATGTCGTCTGAGCCGATTGCAAAGCCGAGGCGCACACCGGCCAGGCCATAAACCTTGCCGAACGAGCGCAGCACGATCGTAACCGGCGGTAGCGCCGCTGCGAGGCTTGCATCAGCGGGATAGAGGTCGGCGAACGCCTCGTCGACGACCAGCAGGCCGTCGCGCCGGCGCAGCCTCGCGGCCAAGCCGATCAGCGTGTCGCGCGGCAGCAGACGACCGGTCGGATTATTGGGATTCACCACCACCACGATGTCGGCGTCAGCGCATGCGTCGAGGTCCTCCACGAGCAGCACGCGATGGCCACAGCGGCGCCAGCACAGCGCATGCTCCTGATAGGTCGGTGCGAGTACCGCGACGGTCGATCGCGGGCGCAGCCGCGGCAGGATCTGCAGAACGGCCTGGGTGCCTGGTGCGGCAACGATCGCATCGGGGCTGGCGACGCCATAGCGCATCGCTGCCGCCGCCCGCAGCGCACGGTCGTCGTCCCCGGTTGGCAGGCGAGCCCAGCTCGCGGGGGGGATGCCGGGGATGGGATAGGGCACCGGATTGATGCCGGTCGACAGATCGATCCACGGCTGCGGCGCATCCGGGTAGCGGAGGCTGACGCCATCGAGATCGCCGCCGTGAACGATCGCTTCCGGCTGATCGGTGCGCGTGCTAGTCGCTCTCTCGTCCATGTCTGTCCTTTAGCGGAGATCGATGTTCGTCTCTCTCGCGCTTGCGGCGCTCCTCATCGAGGCGGTCGTCGGTTATCCCCAGATCATGGTGCGGCGGATCGGCCATCCCGTGATGTGGATCGGCGCGCTGATAGCATGGGCGGACCGCCGCTGGAACGGCGCCGAGGACAGCTTTGCCGTGCGCCGGGGGCGCGGCGCCGGGCTCGTCGTTCTGCTCGTGGCCACGATGGTCGCCATTGGCCTCGCCGCAAGCTGGCTGCTGGCTGTGGTTCTCGGCGAGCCGGTCGCAACGCTCATCCTCGGTCTGTTGGCGAGCAGCCTGCTGGCCCAGCGTAGTCTCGACGCACACGTCGCTGCTGTGGCGGACGGCCTGGAGAAGGAGGGGCTCGACGGCGGCCGCCGCGCGGTGGCCATGATCGTCGGGCGCGATCCCGAGCGGCTGGACGAGGCCGGCGTGTCACGCGCCGCCATCGAGAGCCTGGCCGAGAATTTCTCCGATGGCATCGTCGCGCCGTTGGTCTGGCTGGTGATCGGCGGGCTGCCCGGCATTTTGATCTATAAGGCCGTCAACACCGCCGACAGCATGATCGGACATCTGTCCGAGCGTCATCGCGCCTTCGGCTGGGCGGCGGCGCGGCTCGACGATCTCATCAACCTGCCGGCCTCGCGGCTGTCAGCGCTGTGGCTTGCCGCGGCTGCGGTCGTCGTTCCCGGTGCCTCCTGGATCGCGGCACTGCAAATCGTCAGACGCGATGCGTCCAAGCATCATTCGCCCAATGCGGGCTGGCCAGAAGCCGCGATGGCCGGCGCGCTGGGGCTGCGGCTGGCCGGCCCGCGCGTCTACGATGGTGAAACGGTGGCGGATGCGTGGATGGGCGACGGACGGGCGGCTCTGACGGCCGATGACATCAGGCGGGCGCTTCGTCTCTACCGTGTCGCCTGCCTGATACAGGCCATTGTCATCGCCGCGCTGACCATCGCATTCATGTGATCGTGTGCGGCCCACGCGCGAGATCGAGAATTCGGTCGACATCGACGTGGCGCTCGAGATGGGCCGCGAGCGCGTCCAGTGTCGCGTCGACATCGGACTCGTAGGCGAGGCCGCTTGTGACGGCGCCGAGGCCGCGCAGCCAATGCGCGCGCAGGCCGTCATCGGCGAACAGGCCATGCACATAGCAGCCCGCGATCTGGCCGCCGGCCGCGACGGCACCATCGCGGCGACCATCGGTGAATGTCAGGAAGGGGCTTTCGGTGGCCGGGCCATCGGTGCGGCCGATATGCATTTCATAGCCGCGGAACGACACGTGATCGTGCATCAGCGTGCCCTGGACCTCGCGCAAAGCCTTGTCGTCGGTCAAGGTCGTTGCGATGTCGAGCAGGCCGAGTCCTGCGACCGAACCCGGCGTACCTTCCCGTCCATCTGGATCGCGGATCGTCCGCCCGAGCATCTGATAGCCGCCGCAGATGCCGAGCACGCGGCCGCCGCGCCGCAGATGCGCTGTCAGATCGATGTCCCAGCCGGTCTCGCGCAGGGCGGCGAGATCGGCAATCGTGGCCTTTGACCCCGGCAGGATCACGATTGCAGCGTCGCCGGGAATCGGCGTGCCCGGCCGCAGGAATTGCAGATCGAGTCCGTCTTCCAACCGGAGCGGATCGAACTCGTCGAAATTGGAGATGCGGGGGTAGGCGAGCACGACGGCCTTCGGCCTTCGTCCGCCTGCAGTTTCCTGCGCAGGCAGGCCGAGCGCATCCTCCGCCGGCAGGCGGCGCGCATCTGCAAAGTGCGGAACGAGCCCGAGCGACGCCCAGCCGGTCCGTGTCGCGATCTCATTCATGCCCGAGGCGAACAAGGAGGGATCGCCGCGGAAGCGGTTGACAAGGAAGCCGGCGATGAGCGCGGCATCGTCGGGCGCGATCACCGCCTTGGTGCCGACCAGGCTCGCGATGACGCCGCCGCGGTCGATGTCGCCGATCAGCACCACAGGGATCTGCGTGGCCTGCGCGAAGCCCATGTTGGCGATGTCGCCGGCGCGCAGGTTGATCTCCGACGCCGAGCCCGCGCCTTCCACCAGCACGACATCGGCATCGGCTGCGAGATGGTGAAAGCTGTCGAGCACCGCGTTCATCAATTGCGGCTTCATCGCCTGATAGGCGGAGGCCTTGGCGTTGCCGATGACGCTGCCTTGCACGACCACCTGCGAGCCGATCTCGCTCTGCGGCTTCAGCAACACCGGGTTCATGTGCACGGTCATCGGCCGCCGCGCCGCGCGGGCCTGCAGCGCCTGGGCGCGGCCGATCTCGCCGCCGTCGGCGGTGACGGCGGCGTTGTTCGACATGTTCTGCGGCTTGAACGGCGCCACCTTAAGGCCGCGCAAGGTGAGTGCGCGCGCCAGCCCCGCGACGATCAGCGATTTGCCGACGTCGGAGCCGGTGCCCTGGAACATGATGGCGCGCGCGGGCATCGGCTTAGTACTCGATGCCTTCCTGCGCCTTCACGCCGGCCGCGAAATGGTGCTTGACGAGGTTCATTTCGGTGACGAGATCGGCAGCCTCGATCAGCTCCGGCTTGGCATTGCGGCCTGTGACGACCACGTGCAGATCAGGACGCCGCGCGGCCAGCGTCGCGACGACATCTGTGATCGGCAGGTGATCATAGCGCAGCGCGATATTGAGCTCGTCGAGAATGAGCAGCCTGATCGAGGGATCGGCCATCAGCTCCTGCGCTTTTGCCCATGCCTTCTCCGCTGCGGCGACATCGCGCGCGCGATCCTGGGTTTCCCAGGTGAAGCCCTCGCCGAGCGTGTGCCACGAGACCTGATCACCGAACACCGCGATCGCCTTGCGCTCGCCGGTTTCCCACGCGCCCTTGCCGAACTGCACCACGCCGATGCGGAAGCCGCGGCCGAGCGCCCGCAGCATCAGGCCCCAGGCCGCGGTCGACTTGCCCTTGCCCTTGCCGGTGTGGACGATCAGCAGGCCCTTCTCCACGGTCTTCGAGGCGACCTCGGCATCCTGCACCGCCTTGCGGTTCTCCATCTTCGCCTTGTGGCGTGCATCGTCGGGGCTGTCGGTCATGGGTTCGTCCTGTTGATCATTTCAAGGTCAGCGGCAGGCCGGCCGCCATCAGAATCACACGATCGGCCAGGGCCGCGACATCCTGGTTCAGCCGTCCCTGGGCATCGCGAAAGGCGCGCGCCAGCGCGTTGTCCGGCACGATCCCGAGCCCGACCTCGTTGGAGACGGCCACGATCGGGCCACGGGCGGAGGTCAGCGCATCGACGAGCTCCGCGCAAGCGGCTGCGACGTTCATCTCGGCGAGCATCACATTGCTGAGCCACAGCGTCAGACAGTCGATCAGCAGCGGCGCGGGCGACCCCGCGTGTTGGCGGACCACGGCGGCCAGATCATGCGTGGTCTCCAGCGTCTGCCATCCAGCGGCGCGGCGCGCCTTGTGATGGGCAATGCGCTCGGTCATTTCGTCGTCGAACGCCTGCGCGGTCGCAATATAGATCCAGGGCGGCGCCTCGGCGGTGACCAGCGCCTCGGCGTGGCGGCTCTTGCCCGAGCGCGCGCCGCCGAGCACCAGGGTCAGGCGCGGCAGGGCAGGATGGCCAGGGGCGGCGGTCATGGGGGGACGATTCCGATTGACGGGCTTTGGTGCGACCCGTATCTAACAGATGACGGTTCTCCGAAAGGAGAGATTTAGGGAACACGGTGCGGGTCCTTGACCCTAGGCCGCGGCTGCCCCCGCAACTGTAATCGGCGAGTGTGAGGCCAAATAGCCACTGGGAAACCGGGAAGGCGGTCTCACGCAGCGACCCGAGAGCCAGGAGACCTGCCGTCGACATTGCTGTTGGCCGACCCGTCGCGCGGGGAGTCGCGATGCTGGGTTTGATCTCGCCGGGATGGGCGGGATGCCGTCGGATGCAGCGCATCGTCCGGTTCTCCTGGGAACCGGCAAGCGACGGAGACGGTCATGACGTTCAGCCCTGCTCAGATGATCAAAGCCGCCGACGTGGTCGGCTGATCGATGTCGATTTTGGAGCAGAGCGGGACGACCCTGTTCGTCTGCGTCACCTGCCGCGCGCAAACGGCTGCGGGCCCGTCGGATGAGCAGCCGCGGGCCGGAACTCGGCTGCTCGCGGCCATCGAAGCCGCGCCGTCGGAGTTGCGGGCGGGCCTCACAATTGCGCCGGCCGAATGTCTTTCCAACTGCAATCGCGCCTGCTCGGTTGCGGTGACCGCGCCCGGCAAATGGACCTATGTGCTCGGCGCGCTCGATCCGGATCTGCATGCCCAGGACGTGCTGGCTTTCGCGCGCCTGCATCAGAAGCACGAGGCGGGCCTGCCGGCCTGGCGCGAGCGTCCCGAATATATCCGCAAGAACACCGTTGCGCGCGTGCCTGCGCTGCCGACGCGATAAGAGCGAAAGATAAAGCTGTCATGACGAAGTCGTTCGCCAAAACGCCTTGCACCATCGTCACCGGTTTCCTCGGGGCGGGGAAGACCACGCTGGTGCGCAACCTGATCGAGACCGCGAATGGCCGCAGGCTCGCGATCATCGTCAACGAGTTCGGCGATGTCGGCATCGACGGTGACATTCTGAAAAGCTGTGGCGTGCCGGACTGCCCGGAGGACCGCATCGTCGAATTGTCCAACGGCTGCCTGTGCTGCACCGTGGCCGATGATTTCGTGCCGGCGCTCAGGAGCCTGCTCGACCAGAAGGAGCCGCCCGAGCACATCGTGATCGAGACCTCGGGGCTGGCGCTGCCGAAGCCGCTGGTGCAGGCCTTCAACTGGCCGGAGATTGCGACGCGCGTCACCGTCGATGGCGTCGTCGCTGTCGTCGACGGTCCGGCCGTCATGGCTGGCCGCTTCGCCGATGATCCCGCAGCGCTCGCTGCGCAGCGCGCCGCCGACGATTCGCTCGATCACGACAATCCGCTCGAGGAGGTCTATGAGGATCAGCTGCTCTGCGCCGACCTCGTCGTCATGAACAAGAGCGACCTGATGAGCGACGAGGATCGCAAGGCGGTCGCCTCCGAGATCGCCGCGAAGGTGCAGCGCGCTGTCAAGGTGATCGCGACCGAACACGGCCAGATCTCAGCCTCCGTCCTGCTTGGACTCGGCGCCGCCGCGGAAGGCGATCTTGCCGCGCGTCCTTCGCATCACGACAACGAGGCCGAGCACGATCACGATGATTTCGAGAGCTTCGTGCTCGACGTGCCGCCGCAGGCCTCGCCCGACGCGCTCGTCGACCGCATCGCGGCCGCCGTTGACGCTCATGACGTCTTGCGGGTGAAGGGATTCGTGGAAGTCGCCGGCAAGCCGCTGCGCCTGCTGGTGCAGGCCGTCGGCAGCCGTATCCAGCATCAGTTCGAGCGCCCCTGGCGCGCAGGCGAGTCGCGGCAGGGGCGGCTGGTGGTGATCGGCGAGCGCGGCCTCGATGCCGCCGCGATCACGACCCTGATTGCGGGCTAGGCGAGGGCGATGCACCTCCTGGCGACATCCGGCGCCGATCTCGACGACCTCGAACAGGCCGTGGATCTCGCACAGTCGCCCGCCGAACTGGTCGTGCTGTCGTTCTCCGACAGCGACCTGTCGGCGCTCGCCGAGGCCTGGACGTCGTGCGCGGCGGACCTGCCGGGCCTCCGTCTTGCCAGCCTGAAGCGGCTGAAGCATCCGATGTCGGTCGATCTCTATCTCGACCGCGTCGTGCTCGGCGCGCGCGCCGTGGTCGTACGCTGTCTCGGCGGACTCGATTATTGGCGCTACGGGCTGGAGCGCATCGCATCGGTGTGCCGCAGCCGGAACATCCTGTTCGCGGCATTGCCCGGCGACGATCGGGCCGATGACCGGCTCGATGCGCTGTCGACCTTGCCGTCGGACGTCACGGCCCGGCTCTACGGCTATCTGCACGAAGGTGGCGTCGGCAATGCGCGCGAGTGCCTGCGCTATCTCGCCGCGCTGCTCGGGCGTGACACGCATTTTGCCGAGCCGGTTGCCATCGGCTCGATCGTCGGCTTCGCGCCGGATCGCGGCGCCCTGACCATCGATGCGCTCTGCCTCAGCGACGATGCGCGACCGACCGCGCTGATCGTGTTCTATCGCGCCAGCCTGCTCGCCGCCGATACCGTTGCCATTGCGGAGCTGATGCGCGGGCTGGAGCGCGAAGGGCTTGCGGCGGTGGCCGTTGCGGTGACCAGCCTGAAGGATCCAAGCATTGCCGATGCGCTGGCGCGACTGATCCGGCAGCGGCGTCCGGCGATCATCCTCAACGCGACCGCATTCTCGGCGCTACGCGAGGACGGCACGACCGTGCTGGACGTCGCCGACGCGCCGGTTCTGCAGATCATCCAGGCGCAGAGCACGGAAGAGGCCTGGACATCGTCGTCGCGCGGATTGTCGCCGACCGACCTTGCCATGAACGTCGTGCTGCCTGAGCTGGACGGCCGTCTGCTGGCGCGGCCGATCGCCTTCAAGGGCGAGATGCCGGCGGATGAACGCCTGCAGTTCGGGGCCGTGCGCTATGTGCCGCAAGCCGACCGCATCGCCTATGTCGCGCGGCTCGCGGCAAGATGGGCACGGCTGCGCGCGCTGCCGGCCGGGGAGCGCCGCGTCGCGCTGATGCTGTCCGACTATCCGGCGCGCGGCGGCCGCCGCGGCTACGCGGTTGGCCTCGATACCAGCGCCAGCGCGGCTGCCATCGCGCGGCTGCTGGCGGAGGCGGGATACGACATCGGCTGTGAGCCTCCGACTGTCGATCGTATCGAAGCGTTGCTGCGCGATGCGGCCGATGAGCTCGTCGTGCCACTCGCCGACTATCAGAGCGCCCTGGCGCTGTTGCCCGCGGATCTGCAGCGTGCCCTGTGCGACAGCTGGGGCGAGGCCAGCGCCGATCCGGCGTTTCGCGACGGTGCGTTCCGCTTTCGCGTGCTGCGTGCCGGAAAGCTTTCGATCCTGCTGCAGCCGGATCGCGGCAGTCGCGCCGACCGCAAGTCCGGCTATCACGACACGACCGTGCCGCCGCGGCATGCCTATGTCGCGCTCTACGCGCATCTGCGCGAGGTGGACAAGATCGACGCGCTGATTCATCTCGGCGCGCATGGCACGCTGGAATGGCTGCCGGGCAAGGCGTTGGCGCTGTCGAGCCAGTGCTGGCCGGAGGCCGTGCTCGGTCCGCTGCCGGTGATCTACCCGTTCATCGTCAACAATCCCGGCGAGGCGATGCAGGCCAAGCGCCGGCTCGCTGCGCTGACGCTCGGACATCTGACGCCGCCTCTGTCGCAGGCTGGGCTGCACGGGTCTCTGCTCGAGCTGGAAGGCCTGGTCGAGGAATATGCCGAGGCCGATGGCCTCGACCGGCGCCGCCTCGGCCTGTTGGAGGACGAGATCATCGCGCGTGCCTGGCAGAGCGGCCTCGCCGCCGATTGCGGGCTCGAACGCACGATGACCGGACGCGAGGCGATCGCGCAGCTCGATGCGCAATTATGCGACATCAAGGAGCTCGCGGTGCGTGATCGTCTGCATGTGTTTGGTCAGGCGCCGGACGCAGCCGCGAACGGTCTGCTGACCGACGCGATCATGGCCGCGGCCGGGCCGGGCGGCAGTGTCGGTCGCGACGACATCGACGCGCGGATCCAGACGAGTGCCTTGGCCGAGCGCAGCGCATTGCTGACGGCGCTCGACGGCCGCCGCGTGGCTGCAGGTCCGGCCGGCGCCCCGAGCCGCGGCCGGCTCGACGTCTTGCCGACGGGGCGTAATCTCACCGCGATCGATCCCCGCGCGATCCCGACGCGGACGGCCGCCCTCGTCGGTGCGCGCGCAGCCGATGAGGTCATCCGGCGCTATCTGCAGGACCATGGCGACTATCCGCGCGCGCTGATGCTCGATCTCTGGGCCTCGGCGTCGCTGCGGACCGGCGGCGACGATCTCGCCCAGGCGCTGGCCTATCTCGGCGCGCGGCCGCGCTGGGACCACAACTCCAATCGCGTGACCGGCATCGAGGTTCTGCCGCTCGCCGCGCTCGATCGTCCGCGGATCGATGCGACGCTGCGGATCTCCGGACTGTTCCGCGATCTGTTCGAAGCGCAGATCGCGCTGTTCGATCTCGCCGTGCAGACGGTCGCGGCGCGCGACGAGGACGATGCCGACAATCCGCTGGCCGCTGCGCGACGCCGCGGCGAAAGCCTCGCCCGCGTGTTCGGCGGCGCGCCTGGCAGCTATGGCGCCGTCGCCGCGGATGTCGCGCTGGGAATGGCGTGGGACAGCAAGGCACAGCTCGGTGAGGCTTATCTCGACGGTGCCGGCTACAGCTTCGGCGGAGCGCATGATGCCGTCCCGGCCTCCGACACGTTCCGTGACCGCGTCCGCTCGGCCGACGCGTTGGTGCATGCGCAGGACGACCGCGAGCGCGACCTGCTCGACGGTGAGGAGGTCGCCGATTTTGCCGGCGGCTTTGCAGCCGCTGCGGCGTCGCTCGGTGCTGCGCCGGCCCTGCTGCATCTCGACACCAGCCGGCCCGACCAGCCGAAGGCACGGACCTTCAGCGAGGAGATCGCCCGCGTGGTACGCGGCCGGCTCACCAATCCGCGGTGGCTTGCGGGAATGCTCGGCCATGGCCATCGCGGCGTCGCCGAGATCGTGCAAGCCATCGACGCGCTCTACGCCTTTGCGGCGACGTCCGATACGGTGGCCGAGCACCTGTTTGATCTGGCGCATGGGGCGCTGCTGTGCGACGAGGCAGTGTTGCAGGCCATGGTCGCGCGCAATCCGGCGGCCGTGGCTGCCATCGTCTCCCGATTCGAGGATGCGTTGCGCCGGCAGCTATGGGTGCCGCGCCGAAATGCGGTGATGGACGAGCTGGCTTTCGTCCGCACGCGCCTGACGCAGAGGGAGATCGTCTTGTGACCGCCGTCGCCGAGATCAAGGGCTGGTGTCCCGGTGCACGCCGGCCGATGCCGAGCGGCGACGGGCTCATCGTCCGGGTTCGGCCGCATGGCGGCGCATTGTCGGTTTCGGCGCTGGGCGAGCTCGCGCGGGCCGCGCAACGCTTCGGCAACGGCCAGATCGATCTCACCCGCCGCGCCAATCTGCAGATCCGCGGCGTCTCGGACCAGACGCTCGTGCCGCTGTGGGACCTGATGGCCGCGCTCGATCTGCTCGATGCCAGCGCGGAGCTGGAGGCGATCCGCAACATCGTCGTCAATCCGCTGGCAGGACTCGATCCAGCCGAGATCCTGGACATGCGTCCTGTCGCCGCCGCGCTGGAAACAAGACTGGCGTCGGATCAGGCGCTCCAGGCCCTGCCGGCCAAGTTCGGCTTCGCGCTGGACGGCGGCGGCAGGCTGCCGCTTGCGGACCTTGCCGCGGATGTCCGTCTCGTGGCCCAGGTCCGTGACGGAGATTGCCGCGTCGCGATCGGCCTGTCTGGGTCGGATGACGTGAGATGGCTGGGAACGACGTCGGTGGCCGATGCTGCGTCGGTGGCAATCCAGCTTACGCGCGTCGTGCTGAAGCTCGGCCCGACGCGCCGGTCCGCGACACTGCTCGCGCCAGCGATAGCCACCATCGGCGCCGAACTGGGCCTCGATGGCGCAGGCGCGATGACCCGGTCTGCCACGCCGCAGCGGCGTTGCGGAGTCATTGCTTTGACGGATCAGACATGCGCCGTCGGTCTCGGTGCCCCGTTCGGACGTCTCGACAGCGATGCTCTGACGCGGCTCGCGGATGTGCTCGCAACCCATGGCGTCTCCGAGGTCCGTCTGTCGCCCTGGCGCACGCTGTATGTGCCCGCAGGTCCCGAGATCGCAGCGCAGATCGTTGCGGACGCCGCTCGGCTAGGCCTGATCGTCGACGATGCGGATCCCCTGATGCGCATCGATGCCTGCTCGGGTGCCGGCTGCTGCCCGTCGACCGGCCTTGCCACCCGGCAGCATGCGCGCGTGCTGGCGGATGCGATGAGGCGCACGCAGTTCAAGGGCACGCTGCACGTTTCGGGCTGCGCCAAGGGCTGCGCCCGCTCGGCGCCCGCCGACATCGTGTTGATCGGGGAGGGGGAGCGCTACCATCTCGTGCGCGATGGAACGGTCAGGACTGAGGCGTGCGGCACGGTTGATGCCGCCGGCCTCGACGCTGATGGCGATGGGCTGTTCGAAGCTGGAGAGAGGGCCCATGTCTGACCTGCGCGACTACATCAAGGATGGCGCGGAGATCTATCGCCGCTCGTTCGCGACCATCCGCGCCGAGGCCGATCTGTCGCGCTTCCAGGGGCTTGAAGAGAAGATCGCCGTGCGCATCATCCACGCCTGCGGCATGGTCGAGATCACCTCGGATATCGAGATGTCCGAGAACTTCGCGGCCGCGGCGCGGGCCGCGCTCGATCGCGGCGCACCGATCCTGTGCGATGCCAAGATGGTGGCGCAGGGAATCACGCGCGCCCGGCTGCCGGCCGGCAACGAGATCATCTGCACGCTCGATCAAGCCGACGTGCCGGCGCTGGCGGCGCAGCTGGCCACCACGCGCTCGGCTGCGGCGCTGGAGCTGTGGCGGCCGCATCTCGAAGGCGCGCTGGTCGCGATCGGCAATGCGCCGACCTCGCTGTTTCATCTGCTCGACATGCTGGATCAGGGCGCGCCGCGGCCGGCCGCGGTGATCGGAACGGCGGTGGGCTTCGTTGGCGCGCGCGAATCCAAGGAGGCGCTCGCGGCCGACGGCCGGGTGCCGTATCTGATCGTCCGGGGACGCAAGGGCGGCAGCGCCATGGCGGTTGCCGCCGTGAACGCCATCGCGAGCGATGTCGAATGAGCCTGCTCGACACCATCGCCGGCACAGCCGGACCCGGCACGCTCTACGGCATCGGGGTCGGTCCCGGCGACGTGCGCTATTTGACGCTGCGGGCGGCCGGGTTGATCCGCTCAGTCGACGTGATCGCATTCTTTGCCAAGCGCGGCATGGAAGGCAATGCACGGCGGATCGTCACAGCGCTGATGGAGCCCGGCCGCCATGAGCTGCGGCTGGAATATCCCGTCACCGAAGAGGTGCCTGTGGCGGATCCTGTCTACGAGGCCCAGATCGGCAACTTCTATCAGCGGGCGGCCGGAAGCATCTCTGCGCATCTTGCGGCAGGACGATCCGTCGGCCTGCTCGCCGAAGGCGATCCGTTCTTCTATGGCTCGTTCATGCACATGTGGCGCCGGCTTGAGCAGGATCATCCGGTCGAGGTCGTCCCCGGCGTGACCGGCATGTCCGGCTGCTGGACCAGGGCCAACGTTCCGATCACCTGGGGTGACGACATCCTGTCGGTGCTGCCCGGCACGCTGGCCGAGGATGTCCTGCAGGATCGGCTGACGCGCTGCGAGGCCGCCGTGATCATGAAGGTCGGGCGCAATCTCACCAAGGTCAAGCGGGCGATCGCGCGGGCCGGGCTGCTCGATCGTGCCATCTATGTCGAGCGCGGCACCATGGAGGCGCAACGCGTCGCGCCGCTCGCCGAGGTGATGCAGGACCGCGGTCCGTATTTCTCGATGATCCTGATCCCGGGACAGGGGCGGCGGCTGTGACGGGCACGCTGACCATCGTGGGCGTCGGCCCGGGGCGGCGCGAGCTGATCACGCCGGCTGCCTCTGCCGCGATTGCCGACGCCACCGATCTCATCGGCTATGGTCCCTATCTGGACAGGGTGAGCACCTTGACGCCCGGCCAGATCCGTCATGCCAGCGACAACCGTGTCGAGCTCGATCGTGCACGCCATGCGCTCGCGCTCGCCAGTGACGGCCGGCGCGTGGCCGTGGTGTCCGGCGGCGATCCCGGCGTGTTTGCGATGGCGGCCGCCGTCTTCGAGGCGGTCGAGGCCGGCCCGCCGGAATGGCGCGCGCTCGACATCCGCGTCGAGCCCGGCGTCACGGCGATGCTGGCGGCCGCCGCCGAGGTCGGGGCGCCGCTGGGCGGCGATTTCTGCGCGATCTCGTTGTCCGACAACCTCAAGAGCTGGACCACGATCAGTCGCCGGCTGCAGGCCGCGGCCGGAGCCGACTTCGTCATCGCGCTCTACAATCCGCTCTCCAAGGCGCGACCGCATCAGCTCGGCGAGGCGTTTGCGCTGCTGCGTGAGATCAAGCCGCCGTCAACCGTGGTGGTGATGGTGCGTGCCGCCGGCAGCGGCGAGGTCAGGCGGATCATCACCACCCTGGGCGAGGTCGATCCCGACAGCGCCGACATGCGCACGCTGGTGCTGATCGGCTCGACGGCGACGCGTCTGATCGCGCGCGACGGCAAGGCGCCGTTCGTCTATACGCTGCGGCGTGAAGCCGGGGCCGGCCCATGAGCAAGCTGCGTCTCCAGCCATTGCAACGCGGCCCGCGCACTGTCCAGCGCGACGCCATGGGGCTTGTCGGGCCGCGCGATCATCACGACCGGAAGGGCGAGCTGTCGTGCGGCGGCGATCTTCGCATAGGTCGCAGCTCCGCCGGAGTTCTTCGACACCACGCATGCGATGCGTTCCTGTGCGAGAAAGGCTTGCTCCTTCGCCTCGTCGAACGGTCCGCGATCCCGGACGAAGCGGATCTCGGGCGGCAGCGCGATATCGCCGGGCGGGTCGATGGTGCGCGCGATGTAGTGATGCTGCGGGGCTGCGGCGAACGCCGCAAGCTCCAGCCGTCCCAGACTGAGGAACACCCGCGAAGCCGCGAGCCCGAGCGCATGGGCCGCAGCCTCCGCACTGTCGACCTCGATCCAGTGATCACCCGCCTGGGATTGCCAGGCCGCGCGCCGGATCGAGGCCAGAGGCAGCGACAGCGCGTGACAGGCGGCCACGGCATGGCGCGAGATCTGATCGGCATAGGGATGGGTCGCGTCGACCACCGCATCCACAGCATGATCGCGCAGCCACGCCTCCAGCCCCTCGATGCCGCCGAAGCCGCCGATGCGGGTCGGCAGCGGCTGTGGCCTTGGCGAGGTCGTGCGGCCGGCCAGCGACAGCGTCGCGTCGAACCGGCTATTGCCGGCCAGCAGCTGCGCCAGCTCCGAAGCCTCGGTCGTTCCGCCGAGAATAAGAATGCGCATGCGGGGCAGGGTCCATGGTGAGTCCCGATGCAACTTGCAACGTGGTGCGCTGGCTGTCCATCGTCGGCATCGGCGAGGATGGTCTCGACGGTCTCTCGGCGCAGGCGCGCAATCTCGTCGCGGGGGCGGCGCTCGTCGTCGGCGGTGCGCGTCATCTCGAGCACGCCGCGGCGCTGATCACGGGCGAGCGGCTGGCATGGCCGAGCCCGCTGCACCTGGCGTTCGATCAGATTGCCGCGTGCAGGGGACAGTCGGTCGTCGTGCTCGCGAGCGGCGATCCCTTCAACTACGGCGTCGGCAAGCAGCTGATGCAGCGCTTCGATGCTGCGGAAATGCTGTGCGTGCCGCAGCCTTCCGCCTTCAGCCTGGCAGCCGCCCGGCTGGGATGGCCGCTGCAGGACGTGGCCCAGGTGACGCTGCACGGGCGGGCGCTCGAGGGCATCATCCGCCATCTGGCGCCTGGCGCGCGCATTCTGGCGCTGGCCTGGGACGGATCGACTGCCGCAAAGCTGGCTGCATTGCTGACGTCGCGGCACATGGGGCGCTCGCGCTTGACGGTGCTGGAAGCGATCGGCGGTCCGCAGGAGCGGGTGCGCTGCGCCGACGCCGACGGCTTCGCGCTCTCGGATATTCATCCTCTCACGACGATCGCCGTCGAGGTGATCGCCGAGCCGGACGCGCCGGTGATCCCGCTGACATCGGGCCTTGCCGACGACCTGTTCGAGCATGACGGCCAGCTTACCAAGCGCGACGTGCGGGCCGTGACCTTGTCGGCGCTGGCGCCGCGTCCCGGCGAACTGCTGTGGGACGTTGGATTGGGCTCTGGCTCGGTCGCGATCGAATGGCTCCTGCGGCACGGTTCGTTGCGCGCGATCGGCATCGAGGCGCGGCAGGACCGCGCCGACCGCGCGATGCGCAACGCGCTCGCGCTCGGTGCTCCCGATCTGAAGGTCGTGGTGGGGCGCGCGTCGGCATTGCCGGCCGGCCTCGAGCCTCCGGATGCGATCTTCATCGGCGGCGGCATTTCTGAAGAGGGCGTCTTCGAATCGGCGTGGTCGCGCCTGAAGCCCGGCGGCCGCCTTGTCGCCAACGTCATCTCGCTCGAAGGCGAGTCCCGGCTGATCGATCTGTTCGGCAGGCATGGCGGCGAGCTGGTCCGGATCGCGGTGTCGCGCATCGAGCCGGTCGGCCGCATGCACGGCTGGCGGCAGGCGATGCCGGTCACGCAATGGCGGGTGAACAAGCCATGATCGCGCTCGGGATTGGCTGTCGTCGTGAGGCGAGTGCGGAAGACATCGGCAGCGTTGTCGCAGAGGCGCTGACCGCTGCGCGCATCGCGCTCGACGATGTCGCGGTGATCGCAACCGCGCTCGACAAGCTCCGGGAGCCCGGCGTGATCGAGACGGCACAGCGGCTTGGACGGCCGCTGCTCGGGATCGGCACCGACGATCTCGCGGCCGTCGCCGATCTTGCCGTGACGCGCAGCGATCTCGTCCAGCGTCTCAAGGGCGTGCCATCCATTGCGGAGACTGCAGCGCTCGCCGCCGCGGGCCGCCATGCGCGGCTGATCCTGCCGCGACTGGCCCATGCCTCTGCGACCTGTGCTCTGGCGCAAGGCGAGGGCGCTGCGGAGAACGGCCGATGACGGTGCATTTCATCGGTGCCGGACCTGGCGCGGCCGATCTGATCACCTTGCGCGGCCGCGACCTGATCGCGCGCTGCCCGGTGTGTCTCTATGCCGGCTCGCTTGTCCCGAAGGCGCTGCTCGATCATTGCCCGCCGGGCGCGCGTCTCGTCGATACCGCGCCGCTGGCGCTCGACGAGATCATCGCCGAGATGGTCCGGGCCACCGCCGCGGGCGAGGAGGTGGCGCGGCTGCACTCGGGCGACCTCTCGATCTGGAGCGCGCTCGGCGAGCAGCTGCGGCGTCTCGACGCGCTCGAGATCGCCTACACGGTGACACCCGGCGTACCGTCCTTCTCGGCCGCGGCCGCCGCGCTCGGCCGCGAGCTGACCCTGCCGGGGTTGGCCCAGTCGGTCGTGCTGACGCGCACGTCCGGCCGCGCTTCGGCCATGCCCGAGACGGAACAGCTGTCCTTGTTCGCGCAATCGCGCGCCACGCTCGCCATCCATCTGTCGATCCATGTGCTGGACAAGGTCGTCGACGAGCTGCGCCCGCATTACGGCGACGATTGTCCGATCGCCATTGTCTATCGCGCGAGCTGGCCGGATGAGCGCGTCGTGACCGGCACGCTCGCGACCATCGCTGCGCAGGTCGCGACGGAGCCGATGGAGCGCACTGCGCTGATCCTGGTCGGCCGTGCGCTCGGCGCGGAGGATTTTCGCAACAGCGCGCTCTACGACGCCGACTATCAGCGGCGCTTTCGCGGGAGAGGCGAATGAGCCGGTCCGCTGCTCTGGCCGACCAGTCTGCCGTCGCGATCGAACACGGCGATGTCGAGCGCGATGGCGTCGTTGCCGAGGGCACGGTGCGCGGTCTGCCACGCAGCCTCGGCCACGATCGCGCCCGCAGGGAATTCCGCACGCTCGGCGTCCTGCAGCACCTGCAGCGCGGTGTTGGCGCCGCGCGCCGTGGCGACCAGCGCATCCGGCGCGCCTGCGTCGTGCAGCGTTTGCGCGAGCCAGCCGAGATCGACCTCGCCGGCCCGCGAATGCAGATCGAGCAGGCCCTGGCCGAGCTTGGTCATCTTGGCGAAGCCGCCGGCCACCGTCACGCGCGGGACGGGATGACGGCTCAGATATTTCAACATGCCGCCGGCGAAGTCGCCCATGTCGATCAGCGCGGCGTTGGGCAGGTCGTGGAGCTGCTGCACGGCCTTCTCCGACGTGCTGCCGGTGGCGCCGGCGATGTGCGGCAGGCCGCTCGCGCGCGCGACATCGATGCCGCGGTAGATCGAATGGATCCAGGCGGCGCAGCTGAAGGGCACCACGATCCCCGTCGTGCCAAGGATCGACAGCCCGCCGACGATGCCGAGCCGCGGGTTCAGCGTCTTCTTCGCCAGCTCCTCGCCACCGGGAATGGAGATCTCGATGATCACGTCCCGCGTCGCGCCGAGCGCGGCGGCGGCCTCGAAGATCGCTGTCGAGATCATCTCGCGGGGCACCGGATTGATCGCGGGCTCCCCGGGCGGCAGCGGCAGTCCCGGCCTGGTCACCGTTCCGACGCCGGGACCTGCACGGAACGTGATGCCGGTTCCAGCCGCGCCGTGCTGCACCGTCACCTTGATCAGGGCGCCATGGGTGACGTCGGGATCGTCGCCGGCATCTTTCACGACCGCGGCGGTCGCGTTTGCATCGCAGGACTCGTGCATCGCCACAGCAAAGCTGACGCGGCGCCCGCCGGGCAGGGCGATCTCGACCATCGCGGGACAGCTGCCGGTGGCCAGCAGCTCATAGGCTGCGCGCGCGGCCGCCGTCGCGCAGCTGCCGGTGGTCCAGCCACGTTTCAGTGGTCGGTTCGGCGCGGCCACAGGTTCCATCATGGCCGACCGCATAGCACATTTTGCCGGCACACGGCGGTGCTCCGGCCATGACGGCAGCGGCCCCCAGGGGGATCATCATTGCAGCGCCGCGTTCGGGCGCCGGCAAGACCACCGTGACGCTCGGGCTGCTGCGCGCCCTGGCGCGGCGCGGCCTGCGCGTGCAGCCGTTCAAATGCGGTCCGGACTACATCGACCTCGCCTTTCATTCGGTCGCGGCCGAGCGGACCAGCTACAATCTCGACAGCTGGGCGATGTCGGAGGCGCAGCTCACCGGGCTGGTCTCCAGCGTGACGGCCGACGCCGACATCGCCGTCGTCGAAGGCGTCATGGGCCTGTTCGACGGCGCCCCGCAGGTCGGCCGCGCGGGCCGCGGCTCGGCCGCGGATCTCGCAGCGCTGCTCGGCTGGCCGGTGGTGCTCGTTCTCGACGTCAGCGGCCAGACCGAGACGGCTGCCGCCGTCGCACTCGGCTGCGCGCGCTTTCGCGACGACGTTGAAGTCGCCGGCGTGATCCTCAATCGCGTCGCGAGCGAGCGGCACCGGGCGTTGATCGCGCCCGCTTTCGCGACCGTCGGGATCGGCATTCTCGGCGCGCTGGCGCGCGATGGGCAGTTGACGCTGCCGGAGCGCCATCTCGGCCTGGTCCAGGCTCAGGAGATCAGCGCGATCGAAACCCATCTCGACCGTCTGGCGACACAAATCTCCACGTCCGTCGATCTCGATGCGGTGCTTGCCCTCGCGCGCCCGATGCGCACGACGGGTCGGGCCGTGCAGCTGCAGCGCTTCGGCATCGATCCGCCGGGACAGCGTATCGCGCAGGCTGCGGACGCCGCGTTCTCGTTCAGCTACCCGCATCTCCTGCGGCATTGGCAAGCGGCGGGCGCCGAAATCGTGCCGTTCTCGCCGCTGAACGATGAGGCTCCCGATCCCGCTGCCGATGCGGTGTGGCTGCCGGGCGGCTATCCCGAATTGCATGCGGGACGATTGGCGTCGGCCGGCTGCTTCCTTGGCGGCCTGCGCGCGATGGCCTCACGCGGCGTTCCGATTCACGGCGAGTGCGGCGGCTACATGACGCTGGGGGCAGGGCTGGAAGACGCGCACGGCGTGCGGCACGCGATGTCCGGCCTGCTGTCGCTGGAAACCTCGTTCGCCAAGCGCCGCCTGCATCTCGGCTATCGCCGGGCGGCGCTGCTGGCCGACTGCAGCCTCGGCCCGAAGGGAACGGTGGTTCACGGTCACGAGTTCCACTATGCGACGATCCTGCAGGAGGCGGACGATCCGCTGATCGACTGTCGCGATGCGACGGGTCGCGCCATCGCCGAGCGCGGTGCGCGGCGCGGAACGGTGACCGGGACATTCCTGCACGTCCTGAGCGGAGAGAGCGCATGAGCCAAGCGACCGCAGCACCGCCGCGTTTCGACGCCTCGTTCAGAGCACGCTTTGCCGAGCTGGTGCGCTGGCGCCGCGACGTCCGGCGCTTTCGCCGCGAGCCGGTCGCGCCTGAGCTGATCGAGCAGTTGCTCGCGCTCGCATCGCATGCGCCGTCGGTCGGCTTCTGTCAGCCCTGGCGTTTCGTGCTGGTCGAGAGCGCCGCGCGCCGCGCTGCGATCATCGAGAACTTCAAAGCGGCCAACCAGGCTGCGCTGGCGGGCTACGATGGCGAGCGGCGTGCGCTGTATGCCGGCTTGAAGCTGGAAGGACTCACCCAGGCGCCCGTCCATCTCGTCGTCTGTGCCGACGAGGGCGCCGCGACCGGTCATCGTCTCGGCCGCGCCACGATG
This sequence comes from Bradyrhizobium sp. SSBR45G, assembly GCF_030159255.1. Lineage (GTDB taxonomy): Bacteria > Pseudomonadota > Alphaproteobacteria > Rhizobiales > Xanthobacteraceae > Bradyrhizobium. The sequence continues at coordinate 113,933 of NZ_BSCT01000019.1, forward strand.
CCGGAAACGCTGCGCTATTCGGTGGTGGCGGCGATCCAGACGTTCTGGCTGGCGGCACGGGCCGAAGGACTCGGTGTCGGCTGGGTATCGATCCTCGATCCGGCCGCCGTCGGTCGGGAGCTCGACCTGCCGCCCGATTGGACGCTGATCGCCTATCTCTGTGTCGGCTGGCCGGAAGAGGAGCATGACGACCCGGAGCTGGAGCGTCATGGCTGGGAGGCGCGGCTCGATCACACCGTGACCGAGCCGCTGAAGCGCTAGATTACGAGGCCATCGCCAGCGCCGGCGCGTCCAGCGCGACAGGCGCGACGGATGGGCAAGCTGCGCCGTCCAGCCGAAAGCGCATGCCGTGCAGGGTCACCGTGAGCGGAATGCCGCGGAAGTCGTCGTGGAAGGCGCTGATGCGGCGCGCCATCTCGGCGGCGTCGATGTCGGCCGGCATGTCGCACATCTCGGCATACATGCGCCGCGTGCTCTTGATCCCGCTCCAGCCGATCGGGAGAACCGGCAGCGGACCGGTGTGACAGGCCAGATCGTGCGACATGCGCCAGAACAGATAGGCGAGGCGCACGAACGTCATCTGCTCCAGGCCTCTGACATCGACCCCGCGCGGAATGTCGAACGTCTCGACGCCGACGATGGCACCGCAGTCGACGCGCGGCTCCATCACATGGGCGGTCGCGCCGAAGCGCGTCGCGCCGTCGTAGGTTGCGAAATGAGCCGGCGCCCAGCCTGGATAATCCGGCGGCGCCGGATGAAAATTGTAGGCGCCGTGGCCCAGCGCCTGAAGGATCTCGGAGGGAACGATCACACCGGTGGTGAAGGCGAGCAGGCGGGATTCGGCGAGCACGTCGCGGCCGATGGCCTGCAGGTCCTGCTCCGTGACGGCGCAACGGAATGACAGCGCAGGATTGTGCGCCTTGAGCAGCTCGGTCAATGCAAGCTGCTGATCGCGGCTGCCGGTGAGAAGGATGATCGTGGTGAGCATGATGCAGATCCGGTGTTGGGTTCAGCGCCCGTAGGCATCGATCTTGAGCGGTTGCCGCGCGGCCTCGGCGACCGCGAAGGCACGGAACAGGTTCGGTGGCAGCTCCTGCCCGGGCGCCACCTCGATCACCTTGTTGTCGGCCAGAAAGGCCGCTTCCCTGGCGAGACGCACGTCCTGCTGCCAGGGGCAGAGCGAGAGCTCGAGGCGCGAGAAGCCGCCGTGATCATGGATGAAGGCACTGGTCAGCGCCTCGATGCTCGCCGCCGTGTCACGTGCGCTGCTGCCCTCGACCTCGCGCAGAATGACCGTGACCGCGTTCTGTTTCGTCACATCCGATTGCAGGATGAGCAGTGGATCGCGCGCACCGGCGCGGCCGGCGCGCCGGGCGGAACGGGCGAGGGCTGCGAATTCAGGATCGGGGCCGAGATCGGCGGCCGTTGGCCGCAGATTGTGGACGATCGCTGCCGTCCTGGCTCCGTGCTCGCCGGCGACCGCGTGGTAGGAGCGGGGCAGCCAGACCGTGTCGAGCGGCACTTGTGACGACACCAGGCTCCATGCCTGATCGATGAGATAGCCATCCCAGACATCGGGGTGAGACGAGGCCATCTCGCGCCAGACCGCCAGCAGCATCCCTGCCGCCTCCGACTGGCCGAAATAGAGCGTCCGTGCCGACATCTCCCAGCCGTTCCACGTGTGAACGCCAAAATCGCAGCCGGCGAGCAGCGGCAGATTGGGAACCGACTGCAGCATCACGTCGGCGTCGACGAACAGCAGCGGCGCCGCATGCCGCTGCCACATGCGCTGAATGAAGCCGGCCTTCTCGGCCGCGCTGACAACGCCGCGCTGACGGGTCTCGATCGACTCGAGGTCGAGCGGCAGGCCCAAGCGCTCCACCGAGCGCCGGAGGTGATAGATGTGCAGATCGCCGACATTGCTGGCGTGACACGACACGACGCGCAGCCCATCGCGAGCGGGCGCAGCGTCGGGCAGGCGCCAGGCCGTTCCGCCCCACCACATTTCATGCGGTCCGTCGGCGGACGCTCCGACCGTGCCGAACGCGGTCAACTTCGATTTCAGGAAGTCGAATGCTGGATTCTCGCCAAACGGGATCACGACGGCATCATGCGCCGTCAGCGAGCCGTAGAGCAGCTCGGCACCAGCCCCCGTCGGCGGGTCGATGACGACAATGGTCCGCCCCTGCCGAGGCGAGAGGCGGTCGCTCCATGGGACCAGCGGTCCGAATGTCTGCGAAAGCCATCGCAGACGGTGTTGCTGTTGCCTGCCGAGCGCGACGCCCTCAGCGCGCAGCGCTTGCACCGAATCGTCTTCGCTGGCGGTCGCGTCTCGTCGCATCATGCCGGGTCCTCCTGCCAGTAAAACGGACCACGGCACTCAATCAGGCGCATCGATCGCATCGGTGCTGCTGATGTTGCGCAAAGTCAGGTGTAGCTCGATGTCTGGACGCGTCACGCGCGACCTTCGTTGCGAAATGTTGCCGACGGTGTTCGGGCTTGCGATTGAGTGAACAGCTTTACGGCAGGCTGAGCGTCTTTGCCTCTCACTTGGATCCACGAAAGGCGGGAATTGGACGAGCCTGGCAGCGAGTTGAGCCTGAATTCATCGCTGTTGATCGCGTGCGCAGCTGTCGCTCGCGACCGCAGATCACGTGTCTCACATGCAGGGATGGAAACATTCAGCAACGATCTACATCTCGCGCGCGCGACAGCGCTTCCCGCATTTTTCATGCTGGCTGCTTCGATGTTCGTGACTGTCAGCTACTACAACGTATGAGCTCGCGATATCAGGCGCGGAGATCTGCAAAAAAGTATCCGTCGATTCAAAAATCGTAGTCACGGCAACTGACAGACTCAAAAAATACGATAATTTCGTCGAGGTGATTCGGAAAAAATTGCCGGGTTCGGCTGATCCCATCGGGTGAATTTTCGTCTCCCGCAACCGTCGTGTTCGCGAGCGCGCGCTGTGCGCCGTGGACGGTGTTAGTAAGCGTTGTAGCTGCGTTCTCTGCTGAATTCGTCTTTCGAAATGAATCCCCGCCATGCAGACCCGCGGCCTTCCATGCTCAAACATCCCACCGCGCATCATCCGCGTGCGGCAAAATTTGCCCTGGCCTAGGCAAAACATTCCACGTAAGCATCTGAAAAATAACGAAAAAACTCCGCCTGTTTATTCCGGTCATGGCGTTCAACGATCGGAAGCCGTCTGCGAGCTGCGCATCCGGCATTGCGGGTTGGAGATTCGGAAATGAGCTACGCGCTGGACGTCTGGGCCCCGGCCGATGGCGTGTCTTCGAACGCGCCCGCGTCACCGGACGTTGCGACGGTGCCGTGGAGCGAGTCGGTCAGCACTGTTCCGGACTGCGTGCCGTCAGGCGAGACCGTGGTGTTCGACGAGGACAAGGAGCTGCTCGACCGGCTCGCAACCGGCGACGAAGCAGCGTTCCGTCTTCTGGTCGAGCGTCACATCGATCGGGCCTATGCGATTGCGCTCCGCATCGTCGGGAATGCCGCCGACGCGGAGGACGTCGTGCAGGACACGATGTTGAAGGTGTGGACCCATCGCGGCCGCTGGCAGCACGGCCGCGCGAAATTCTCGACCTGGCTTTATCGCGTGGTCAGCAATCGCTGCATCGACCTCCGCCGCAAGCCGCGGACCGAGAACGTCGACGTGGTTCCCGAAGTCGCGGACGGCAAGCCTGATGCGGTGAGCGTGATCGAGCGTGCCGAGATGAACGATCTTCTCGAGGCGGCGATGCAGCGACTGCCGGAGCAGCAGCGGGTCGCCGTCATCCTGTCCTATCATGAGAACATGAGCAACGGCGAGATCGCCGAGGTGATGGACACGACGGTGGCGGCCGTGGAGTCGCTGCTGAAGCGCGGGCGCCAGCAATTGCGCGAGATGCTGCGCCGACATGAGCGCGACATCCGCGGCGCCTTTACTGATTGCTAACCATAACATTCCCGGCGCAAGAGAATTTCCGCCTGATTCCCGCAGGCGCCTCCGTTTGATCGGTCAGACGGGGCTGATCCGCACCGTCAGTCCTTCCACGATGCGGCGTGTCTCGCCGATCACTCAGGAGTTCTCACCGTGCCCGCAATTTCAACCAACGTCGCCGCAAACTCGGCCGTCCGCTATCTGAACATCAACTCCGCCCAGGAGACCAGCTCGCTCTCCAAGCTGTCGAGCGGCTCCCGCATCACCTCCGCCTCCGATGACGCCGCAGGTCTGGCGATCTCGACGCGCATTTCCTCGGATATCACGACGCTGCAGCAGGCCGCGACCAACGCGTCGCAGGCGACCTCGATCCTGCAGACCGCGGATGGCGGCGCGTCCAACATCAGCGACATCCTGGCGCGCATGAAGTCGCTGGCCTCCGAGTCGGCGTCCGGAACCACGGTCGACAGCAGCAGCCGCAGCTATATCCAGTCGGAATTTTCGCAGCTGACCAGCGAAATCGATTCGATCGCATCGGGCACCCGCTATTCAGGCACCAGCCTGTTGGACGGCTCCAGCTCCTTCTCGGCCGGTGTGTCGGTCCTCGTCGGTTCCTCGGCCAGCGATACGATCAGCATCAAGCTGTCGAGCCTCACCTCGACGGCGCTCGCCGTTTCGACGCTCGACGTCAGCACCCAGACCGGTGCCACCGCGGCACTGACCGCGTTGGATACGGCGATCAGCACCGTGTCCCAGGCGCGTGCCGATATCGGTGCGCAGGAGTCGCGCTTCAATTTCTCCGCTGACTCGATCTCGACGCAGACGCAGAACCTGCAGTCGGCCAACTCGGCGATCAAGGACACGGACATCGCGTCGGAGCAGGCCAAGCTGTCGTCGGCCCAGGTGAAGACCCAGGCCGCCGTGTCGGCCGAAGCCGCAGCGAACCAGATCCCGCAGTACCTGCTGAAGCTGCTGGGCTGAGCCGTGATCTGCCGGGCCGGCGTCATGCCGGTCCGGCCTTTCCTTCGGAGAAGGCCGACCAATGACCGTGAGCAGCGCCACCTCGAGCACGAGCGGCACCACCTCCTCATCCTCGTCCTCGACGAGTTCGAGCAGTTCGCTCACGACGTCCGGGACGAGCACGACAAGCACGATCGACTGGACCGCGCTGATCCAGTCCGCGGTCAATGCCAAGCTCTCCCAGGCGACCCAGATTTCCACCAAGATCACCGCGAACGAGGCCAAGATCACGGCCTATCAGACGCTGCAGACGTCGCTAAAGACGCTCTCGTCGGGATTGTCATCGCTGGCGACGGCCGTGGTGAACTCGCTCGCGACCAACGTCTTTGCGACGCGTGCGGCCACGATCAGCGCGACCGGCGATGTCAGCGCTTCATCGGCGCTGTCGATGTCCGTGAACAACGGCGCGGCGACCGGGAGTCACACGCTGACCATCAGCCAGATCGCGACCGCGCAGAAGGTGACGGGAACGGCGCAGTCCAGCCAGACCACAGCGCTGGGCTATTCCGGGACATTCTCGCTCGGCCTGTCCGGCGGCAGCACGGCCGATATCTCCATCACGAGCGGCATGACCCTGCAGGACGTGGTCAGTGCGATCAATGCGCAGAGCTCGACCACCGATGTCGAGGCCTCGATTGTGCAGGTGTCGAGCGGATCCTACCAGCTGGTGCTGACGGGCACGCAGGACGCGGCCGATATCACCTATTCCAGCTCGTCCGGCGACGATATCCTCAACCAGCTGGGGGTGACCGATAGTTCGGGCGCCTTCTCCTCGGTGCTGCAGACGGCGCAGGCGGCGCAATTCACCCTCGATGGCATCAGCCTGACCCGCAACACCAACGACGTCACCGACGTTCTAAGCGGTGTTACTTTTGATCTCCTGCAGGCGACGCCGTCCGGGACGACCCTCAACGTCACCATCGGCACCGATACGAGCCAGATCTCATCCGCGCTGCAGACCTTCGTCACAAACTACAATGCGTTCCGCGACGCCGTGCTGGCGCAGCAGACGACCAACTCCGACGGTACGGCCGCGTCCAGTTCGGTGCTGTTCGGCGACGGAACCATGCGTCAAATCATGAACTCGCTCCAGACGGTCCTCGGCACCTCGGTCGGTGGCCTGACGATGGCGGACCTCGGCCTGTCGTTCAACGAGAAGAACGAGCTCGAGCTCGACACCGGCACGCTGTCGACGATCCTCAGCACCAATCTGAGCGGCGTGACGACGCTGCTGTCGGCCCAGACCACGACGTCCTCGAGCCAGCTCAGCGTGGTCAACACCGGCACCTCGCCACAATCCTTCACGCTGGACCTCACGGTGGATTCATCGGGCAGTCTGACGGCCGCGTCCGTCGGTGGCGACAGCTCGCTGTTCACCGTCAGCGGCAACACCATCGTTGGCAATTCCGGAACGATCTATGCCGGCATGGCCTTCACCTACACCGGCACGACCTCGCAATCGATCACGGTGACCTCGACCCAGGGCCTCGCCACGCAGATCTACCAGATCGCGAAGACCGCTTCCGCCAGCACCGGCTCGCTGCAGACGCTGATCGACAACCTGACCACCCAGGACGAGACGATGCAGTCCAAGGTCAACGACATCAACAGCGCGGCGGCGACGTTCCAGACCCAGCTCACGGCGCAATACGCCAAATATCAGGCCGCGATCGAGAGCGCCAACAACACGCTGACCTATCTGAAAGCCCTCCTCAACGCGAGTTCGAGTAACTGATGACCCAGAGTTCGATGGCACAATTTGCAAGCCAAGCCTATCGCGGCGCTGCCGTGGCGGTTCCGCCGCTGCGCGCAATCATCATGCTGCTCGGCGGGGCGGTGACGTGCCTGCAGAAATCCCTGCAGGCGCACGAGGCGCGCCGGTTCGAGGAGGGGCACGACCAGCTGACGCGGGCGACCGCCATTCTGCGCGGATTGAGCCTGCACCTCGATCCGACGCGGGGTGGGGCGGTGGCTGACCAGCTGTTTGCAACCTATAACGCGCTGATCCTGGCCGCCCTGCGCGCCTATGGCCGTCCCGGCATGCGCGCGAATTTTCAGCGCATCATCGATAGCCTGCTGGAGCTGCGGATGTCCTGGGAGGCTGTCGATGCTGCCACACGGGTTGCACGCGTGCCGGGTGATTCGGCCAACCGACGGTAGTTTCGCCGAATCGTCCTGCTGCTGCAGCGCGGAAATCTTGGGAAACTGACCAGCAACAGCCTGTATCGTATCGCAAAGACGGTATCCTGTGCCGCTGTTCGTGGGTCCGGCCCCCGAAATCTACGGGCTTTCCGATCTCGCCTTGCGGTCGTTCGTCACAATCGGCCGATATCAATTTCGTTCGCCCGCTGAATGCTTTAAGACAGTCCACGGAGCGCTGGATTGGGCGGACGATGGACGTCAGGGAATTTGAAGATCTGATCGATCGCCTGGGCGAGGATATCTCCCGCTGGCCGGTCGAGCAGCGCCAGGCGGCAGCCGAGCTGCTCGCAACATCTGCTGCTGCCAGCCAACTGCTTTCAGACGCCCGGCTCGTCCGCGAGGCGTTGTCGTCGCCTCCGGTTCGTGCGCCCGCCGGCCTGACCGCGCGCATTCTGGCTGCGGCCAGCAGGGCGACGCCGGAAGAGGCGACAGCCGCGCCCGCCGGCGCTCACCAGCCGGGCTGACGTCTCAGCCGCATTAAGCCCCGTCCGTGGGGCGGAATACGCCGCGGCTCGCATGCCGTCCCGATCGGACAGGACGGCGTCGAGAGGCGACGCCGTGTCCTCCATGACGCGATCGCCAGGGCTCTGGCAGCGCCGCACCACCTCGATTTCATCCCGCCTAACCGATTGCGCCGCCTTGAAGCACTCGTCCGATTGGGACTGGAGCGCGGGGCACCAGGCGAATTTTGCCGCCTCTGCCCAATGGCGCGGCGGCAAATTCTGCCGTCGGATCAACTAATTCCACCAACTAATTGTGCGCCTGGATTCGGCGCTCCGGCCGTTTGATCAGCAAACGCCCTCACGACCGAATTGTCGTGATGTGTCCCGCCGCTGCCAGCGGCGAGAGCCGGAGTTCTGCCATGACTATTTCCGCGACGAGCTCGTCGACCGCGACCACCTCATCGACCTCATCATCGAGCGATTCGCGTACGACGCTGAGCTCGACCGACTTCCTCCAGCTTCTGGTCAGCGAGCTGCAGAACCAGGATCCGCTGAACGCGACCAGCGTCACCGACTTCATCAACCAGATGACGTCCTACGCCAACTACACCTCGCAGCAGTCGCTCAACACCAGCATGACGTCGCTTGCCAGCTCGTTCTCGAGCCTGGTGACGCTGAACTCGGTCAACTACATCGGCCATACGGTCGAAGCCAAGACCGATACCGCCGTCCTCTCCAACGGCTCGGCGACGTTCGGCTATTCGCTGTCGTCGGCCGCGTCGAACGTCTCGATTTCGATCAAGGATTCCTCTGGAAACACGGTCTGGACCGGGACCGGCACCGGCAACAAGGGCTCCAACTCGATCACCTGGGACGGCAAGGATTCGAGCGGCAATCAGCTCAGCGACGGCGGGCAATACACGATCTCGGTCACCGCGACCGACTCGGCCGGAAACTCGGTCCTCAACTACACCACGATCACCGGAACAGTGACCGGAATCGATACCTCGACCAGCACGCCCTCGCTCACCGTCGGCGGCGTTCCAGTCAGCGCCAGCAACATCATCGGCGTCACCTCCTGACGATTTCATTCGGAGTACAATCATGAGTCTTTCTGGGGCCCTCTCATCGGCGATCTCGGCGCTCAACGCCCAGAGCTCGTCGCTCGCGATGATCAGCGACAACATCTCCAATGCCGACACGACCGGGTACAAGACGACGTCCGGAATGTTCGAGCAGCTGGTGACGGCATCGAGCAGTTCGAAGGCCTATTCGTCCGGCGGCGTGTCGGTGTCCGGCCGGTCCAACATCACGCAGCAGGGGCTGCTGGCCACAACGACGAATGCGACGGACGTCGCCATCCAGGGCTCCGGTTTCTTCGTCGCCACCAACTCGACCTCGGCGGGCGGCGAGACCTTCTACACCCGCAACGGCGCCTTCACGACCGACAATGCCGGCTATCTCGAGAATAGCGGCTATTATCTCGAGGGATGGCGCACCGATGCGAGCGGCAACGTCGTCGGCAACGGGCTCGAATCGATCAACACCAAGGTCGCGCTGACCAATGGCGGGGCGACCACCAAGACGTCGCTGGCGGCCAACCTGCCGGCCGATGCCGCCAGCGGCGACAGCTTCAGCAGCTCGATGACGGTGTACGATTCGCTCGGACAATCGCACACGCTCAACGTCACCTGGACGAAGTCGACGACCGCGAACGAATGGACCGCCGCGGTTGCGCCGGCCACGAGCACGGACGGCACGGTGACCAGCGGCAGCTATACGATCGACTTCAACTCGGACGGCTCTCTCAGCACGGTCTCCTCGACCAATCTCGGCATCACCTGGAACAACGGCGCGGCCGCGAGCTCGATCGCGCTGAGCTTCGGCACCACCGGCGGCGGCACCGACGGCCTGACCCAGCTGTCCTCCGGCAGCACGACGCCGAGTGTCTCCAACTTCAGCGCCAATTCCGACGGCATCTCGTTCGGGACGCTGAGCAGCATCTCGGTTGGAAGCAACGGCCTCGTCGAGGCGACCTATTCCAACGGCCAGACGGTTCCGATCTACAAGATCGCGGTCGCGACCTTCGCCGATCCGAACGGCCTCGTGGCGCATAGCAGCAGCATGTACACCTCGACCGCGACATCGGGCAATGCGACGCTGCAGGCGTCGGGCGAGAATGGGGCAGGGACGATCTACGGCAGCGAGCTGGAGTCCAGCACGACCGATACCACCGGTCAGTTCAGCAACATGATCTCGGCCCAGCAGGCCTACTCGGCGGCATCTCAGGTGATCTCGGCTGTCAACAAGATGTACGACACGCTGATCTCGTCGATGAGGTGACAATGGCCGACCTGAAAAAGGAGCGGCTCGGCGAGGGCGAAGCTCTGTTGAAAAAGCTGCGCCGGCTGAGGCTGCGCGCTGCTGCGGCCGGCAAGGACGACCGTAAGCAGCTCCTGGCGCTGATGGACGACATCGAGACGGTCCGCCGGAAGCTGTTGCGCGAATGCGCGCAGCTCGAGGAGGAATTCCGGGTCGCCGAAGTCCGGGTGACCGCCTTGAACACCTATGCGCGGGTGGCACAGACAGGCCGCCGACCGCCGCGCGACCATTGAGATTGGGGACGAGATGATGAAACAAGCAGTCCAGGCGGAGCGACGGCCCGCCAGCGAGCAAGAGGTGCGAACCCTGATCGCGCTGATCGACGAACTGATGGCCGTGATATCGGAAGAGAATGCCGAGCTGGCCAAGGGCCTGCCAGCCTCCCGCTCCAAACAGCTCGACGACAAGAACCGCCTGGCAGGGCTGTTCGAGCAGCGGGTTGCCGAATGCGCCAGGCATACGGCAAGCCTCGACGTGCGCGACCGCGTCCTGCGTGAGCAACTGATGGAGCACATCCTCAACCTGCGCGGCGCGATGGACGAAAATCTCGTACGCCTGCGCGCTGCCATCGAGGCGAGCAATCGTCGCATCGAGGCCGTGATGCAGGCCATCCGCGAGCAGATTGCGAATGCCTCGCCCTATGGCGCCAGCGGTCGCCGCACGACGCGCGCGACGTCGTGCGGGACCAATGTCAGGGCGTGATGGCCATCCAGCATCGGAGGTAGGGCGATGTCGCTCGATATAGCGCGTCTGGTTGCATTCAGCGGCATCTCCACCACGGAGCTGCAGATCAGCGTGGCGTCGTCGAACATTTCGAACGCCGATACCAAGGGGTACACGCGGAAGACCGCCAATCAGGTCGCCGACGTGACTGGCGGCATTGGAACCGGTGTGTCGATCACCGGCATTTCGAGCACCGTCGACAAGCTGCTGCTCAAATCCCTGATCGGGGCCAATTCCGATCTCGGTGCCGCCGATACCACCAACAGCTATCTGACGCAGCTGCAGCAGCTGTTCGGCAGCGCCTCGACCTCCGGCACCTCGACCACGGGGACGTCACTGGCCAATTCGCTGGCGTCGCTGGAATCGGCGTTGTCCTCGCTGGCAAGCTCGCCGAGCAGCGTGTCGCTGCAATCGGCCGCCGTCAGTGCGCTCGACGACTTCGCAAGCCAGCTGCGCAGCACCTCCAGCGGGGTCCAGACCTTGCGCGGCAATGCCGACAAGGACATCGCGTCGTCGGTCCAGAGCGTCAATGACGATCTCAAGCAGATTGCCGACCTGAACGTCGAGATCCGCAAGATGGCGGCGTCGGGCCAATCGACGGCCGACCTGGAGGACGAGCGCAACTCGGCGCTGCAGGATCTGTCCTCCTACATGAACGTCAGCTATTACACGGCGTCCAATGGGGATCTGCAGGTCTATACGTCCTCGGGACGCGCTCTCGTCGACAGCTCGGCGCATACGCTCAGCTATACGGCGTCGGCCAATGTCTCGGCCTCGTCGAGTTTCAGCGGCATCATGGTCGACGGCGTCGACGTCACCTCGCAGATCACGTCCGGCAAGATCGGCTCGCTGATCACGCTGCGTGACGACACGCTGCCGGCGGTGCAGACGCAGCTCGATCAGCTGGCCTCGCAGCTGAAATCGGCGCTCAATTCGATCACGGAAGGGGCGTCGGCGGTGCCGCCGCCGACCACCCTGACGGGAACGGCGGGCGTCAGCAGTACGACCGCGTTGTCGGCGTCGGGAACGGTCCGCATCGCCGTGGCCGACCAGAGCGGCAATCTTGTTTCCTACCAGGATCTCGATCTCTCGTCCTATGCCACCGTTGGCGATCTGGTCACGGCGCTCAACGGCATTTCCGGAGTGTCCGCCTCGATCGATTCCAGCGGACATCTGTCGATCAGCGCTACGTCGTCTTCGAACGGCATTGCGATCAACGACATGACGAGCGCTATCGGAGGGGGCGGCTTCTCGGGCTATTTCGGCATGAACGATCTCGTCACCGGGACGGGAGCGTCCAATTTCGCCGTCAACAGCAGCATCCTGAGCGGAGCCGCCGGCCTGCCGACCGGCACGCTCGACAGCTCGGCGACATTGACCACCGGGAGCCAGGTCCTGACGTCGGGCTCGGCGACGATCATCAACAAGCTCTATGACAAGCTGACCGGCTCGACCAGCTTCTCGTCGGCTGGAGGTCTGAGCGCGACGACCGGATCGTTCGCCGACTATGCTGCGGCGATCGTCGCCAACGTCGCCAGCAAGGCATCGCAGGCGTCGAGCGCCTACACGGCGAAGTCGACGGCCCAGTCGAGCTATGCGAGCTCGCTGTCCTCGCAGTCCGGCGTCAACATCGACGAGGAGACCGCGCGGCTGAGCTCGCTGCAGAACAAATATGCGGCAGCCTCCCAGCTGATCTCGGTCATCAACAGCATGTTCTCGTCGCTGCTGACGGCTGTGCAGTCGACCTAGCCCGGAGTTGATGTCATGACGATGCGCATCGCGACGTTCGCGAACTCCGACCAGATGATCACGAGCGCGCTGCGGACGCAGGCGACGATGGCCAATCTTCAAGTGCAGGAGGCGTCCGGACTGAAGTCGGAGTATCTCGCCGACTACGGCGCCGACACCCAGCACGTGGTCAATCTGCAGGTCTCGGTGACCCGGGCGCAGTCGTATATCGACGCGGCGACGCTGGCCGACAGCAAGGTGCAGGTCATGTACTCCGCGGTCGGCCAGGTCTCCGACATCGTCAGCCAGCTGCGCACGGCCTTGAGCGCTGCGAGCTCCGGCACGAGCACGGGCACGACATCCGCCATCAGCTCGGCGCAGCAATTGTTGCAGCAGATGGCCGGTATCCTCAACACCCAGTATGATGGGCAGTACCTGTTCGGTGGCGCGCGGACCTCCACCGCCGCGGTCGACACCTCGACCTTTGCTTCCGGAACCGGATCGCTGACTACGGCGGATACCAGCTACTATCAAGGCGATAGCGAGTTGGCCTCGGTCCGGGTGTCCGATGGCCAGTCCGTCAGCTATGGCGTGACCGCCGACAATTCGGCCTTCGAGGAGGTCATGCGTGTCCTGAAGTTCGTCGCCAATAGCTCGACCCTCTCATCGACCGATCTCACCTCGGCGCTGTCGCTGGCGGATCAGGCCGTGGATGACGTCGCGACCGTGCAGGCGAAGCTGTCCGACTCCGCGTCGCGGATCGAGAATGCGAAGTCGCAGCAGACCGACTTCAAGAGCTATGCCGAGAGCCTCGCGACCGATCTCACCAGCGTCGACGTCGCCGCGGTCACCGCACAGCTGTCGACCTACCAGGCGCAGCTCACCGCCTCCTACACGGCGATTTCCAAGATCCAGAGCCTCAATCTCGCGAGCTACCTGCGTTAGCGGTGGCAAGGAAAACGACCAAAGCATACGGCATCAACTAAGTGACGCGGACTGCGGTCGGTATCACCCGTCGATGTGGTGGAATGGCCGAGAAGCGCAAGAGGGTTTTTGCCTCTTGCGCTTCTTTTTCTCTCATGCAGCTGTCGTCGCTAAAAATGCGCGGCGGCCCGACGGCGGCTACCAGTGACGGGCCCGGACGATCCCGTGGCCGTGCCGATGGCCGAAATGGTTGCCATGCCAGCCATGACCGCCGTGCCAGCCGGGGCCACGATAATAGCCGTAGCTCTGCCGCCAGGGACGCGGGCTGACATAGCCGTAGCTGCGATAGACCCGGCGCGGCGCATAGGCGTAGCCGCCGTAGTAGGGCTGGGGGGCGTAGGCCGGATAGTAGCCGCCACCGTAGCCGTAATACGGAGAGCCGGCATAGCTGTAGCCGTAGCTGGGATAGGGCCTGTAGCCGCCATAATAGCCGGGTGCGGCGATCGCCGATCCTATCACGGCGCCGGCCAGCAGGCCTGCGCCGATGCCGACACCGCCGCCCCAGCCCCGATAGTGGACCTGGACCGCGTGCTGATCCTCGACGGCGGGCTTGGCGGCGGCAGAAAGCGCCGTCAGCGGCGCCGCGGACGCGGATTGCAGGCCAGCGAGCGCGATCGCGCCGGTCATGGCGAGCGTTGCTGCAGCTTTGAAGGGTGCCATTCTGGTTTCTCCCATTGATGAAGGGCTGTCGCTCAACAGGACAGCAGGGATTTCGTTGCAGGCGGTGTGACGGACGGATTGTCGCGCGCCTCGGGATTCAAAGCGCCGCCCCTGTGTTCCACAGGTCGGGTCGATGCCGAACTTGCTCATCGGCCTTCATCCTCATCGGCAGCGATGGCGCCGGCCGTCCTTGCCCAAATATGTTCCCGAGCGCGGGTCGTAGGAGCGGAAGCGCTGAGCGCAGGAGATCTCCGTCTCCGCCGCCTGCGCACGGCTGTTGGCGATCGCTCCGCTGATGATCGCTCCGGCCGCGAGGCCGCCGAGAACGGCTGGGCCTTTGGGCTCGTGGTGGGGCCGGTAGCCATATTGATAGCCGTGACGGCGGCCGAGGCCGGGGTGCCAGTCGTGTCCGCCGCGCCAGTGTCGGTAGGTCACGTTGTGTCGTGCGCTGCTGTCGGCCGTCGAAGCCGCGGGCGCCGGGTGAGTCGGCATCAGGGGGGCCGCGGCCACGGGTGTTGCGGCGGAGAGGGCCAGGGCTCCGAGGGCGGCGGTCAAAACCAGTCGCAGTTCCATCTGCGTGCTCCTTTCTGTCGCGAGACATATGAGGAGCAACGTTTCGCCACAACGCGTCGGACCGCGTCATCTTGGCGCCGCATCGGTGGCAGGACGTCGCAGCGACCTGCATCTCCCAAGGCCGCTGCGTCGCGACCTGCGTCAGCGCGCCGGCGCGATCAGCGCGTCGAGCAGCGCATCGGGACACTCGGCCATCATCGTGTGACCCGCGCCGGGCAGCACGACCGTATGGGCCTGCGGAATCGCTGCCGCCAGGGCCTTTCCGGCCTTCACCGGCGTCATCATGTCCTTCTCGCCGAGGATCAGCCGGGTCGGAACCCTGATTTTCGCCGCCGCGGCCAGCGCATCCTGATAGGCGTTGCAGGCGGCGAGATCGTTGAACAGCACGCCGGGTGCGCAGCGTTCCAAGGTCGCCTGCGCGCCGCCATGCATCCACAGGCCCGGCGCGCGGCTGCCGCCGAGCTCTGCGGCAAAACCGAGACCCCAGATCGAGACCATGTCGATCGCGGTGTGATCATTGGCTTCCGCGGCCTGCAGCAGATCCGGCCCCACCGTCATCGTCGCGGCCGTGCCGATCAGGCTGAGCGCCGACACGTGGTCGGGATGGCGCGCAGCCGCGTCGAGTGCGATCAGCGAGCCCATCGAGTGGCCGATGAGATGTGCGGGCTTCGCATTGATGGTGTGCAAAAGCGCGGCGATCCAGTCGGCCATCGCTGCGATGGTCGGCAGCGCCGGTCCGGCGGAGCGGCCATGGCCAGGCAGGTCGGGCGCCAGCACGGCAAAGCCGTGATGCGCGAACCAGCGGCTGTGCAGCGCCCAGACCGAATGGTCGAAGCCGGCGCCATGCACGAACACGACCGCGGGCAGCGACGAATCGAAGGCGCGGCCGCCGGTGGCGGCGAAGACGTCATGATCTCTGATCGACAGCTGCATCGCTCACACCTTCTGCGAGGCGCGCAGCGCCTGTCCGAGATCGTCGATGATGTCTGAGGCCGCCTCGATGCCGACCGAGAGCCGGATGAGCTCCTCGCCGATCCCGGCGGCAGCGAGCTGGGCCGCGTCCATCTGCTGATGCGTGGTCGAGGCCGGATGGATCACCAGCGTCTTGGCGTCGCCGACATTGGCGAGATGGCTGATCAGCTTCAGGCTCTCGATGAACTTGCGTCCCGCGGGACGGCCGCCCTTGATGCCGAACGAGACGATCGAGCCGGCGCCGCGCGGCAGCAATTCCTTCGCCAGCGCATGATCTGGATGCGTCTCCAGCGACGGATGCAGCACCCAGTCGACGGCTTTGTTGGCTGTCAGCGCCGCCAGCACCGCGCTGGTGTTGGCGACATGGCGCTCCATGCGCAGATGCAAGGTCTCGACGCCCTGCAGCAGATGAAAGGCGTTGGTCGGCGACAGGCAGGCGCCGAAATCGCGCAGGCCTTCGGTGCGTGCGCGCATGATGAAGGCGGCGGTGCCGAACTGCTCGTCGAAGACGATGCCGTGGTAGCCGGCGTAGGGCTCGGTCAGCACAGGGAATTTCCCCGAGGCGCGCCAGTCGAACCGGCCGCCATCGATGAGCGCGCCGCCGATCGCGATGCCATGGCCGCCGAGCCATTTGGTCGCCGAATGCATCACGATGTCGGCGCCTTGTGCGATCGGCTGGCTGAGATAGGGTGTGGCAAAGGTGTTGTCGATCAAGAGCGGGATGCTGGCGTCATGCGCGATCGCGGACACCTTGGGAATGTCCAGCACCTCGAGGCCGGGATTGCCCAAGGTCTCGCCGATCACGAGCCGTGTGTTCGGCTTGATCGCGGCGCTGAAGCCGTCGAGGTCGCGCGGCTTGACGAAGCTCGTGGTGATGCCGAAGCGCGGCAGTGTGTGCGCCAGCAGGTTGATGGTGCCGCCATAGAGCGAGGACGAGGCGACGATGTGGTCGCCGGCATTGAGGATCGTGGCGATCGCCAGATGCAGCGCCGCCTGGCCGGATGCGGTGCAGACTGCGCCGACGCCGCCTTCGAGCGCGGCGAGCCGCTCTTCGAGCACCGCCGTCGTCGGATTCGAGATGCGGGTGTAGATGTGGCCGGCGCGTTCGAGGTTGAACAGCGCGGCGGCGTGCTCGGTGTCGTCGAACACGTAGGACGTGGTCTGATAGATCGGCACCGCGCGGGCGCCGGTCGCGGGATCCGGATGCTGGCCCGCATGCAGGCTCAGGGTCTCGAAGGCAGGCGGTTTCGGCGGCGGCATGCGGGTTTCGGCTCTCGTCTGATGTTGATCCTGCTTTCTGCCATAGATTTCATCGGGCGTCAGGGGCGGTGGCCTCATGGTTCGAGACGCGCCGCGAGGCGGCGCTCCTCACCATGAGGGGTAAGAACTCGCCCGTGGTAACGGTGGAATCTCGCCGCGCATCACTCTCATCGCGCCACGCATTCCGACCTCATCCTGAGGAGCCCGCCGGAGGCGGGCGTCTCGAAGGATGGCTGCGAGCACGCGTCCCCCAGGAAATCCGCCTCTCCATCATAGGCGGCGCCGTGACGCCGCCCCTGTGCATTCGCGAGCCTTAGCCGCCGAAGCTCTTCGGGAACAGGCCCGACGCCGCGATCTCGCCGATGGCGAGGCGCGGGCTCGGCTTCTCGCGCTCCTTGAGCATGGCCGGCAGCTTCTCGCCGTCGCCCTTGCGTCCCACGGCGATCGCGATCTCCACCGCGAAATCATCGGGCACGCCGAGCGCGGTCTGCGCGGCGGCGACGTCGAAGCCGCTCATGCCGTGGGTGGCCCAGCCGGAGATCGCGGCCTGATTGGCGAAGTTGGCCCAGGCGGCACCGGCGTCGAAGGAATGCGTGCGGGTCGGCGCCGGCTCGGTCTTGCCGGCCGGGATGAAGGTCTTCTTCGACAGCACGTAGACGATCGCTGCGGCATGCTGGGCCCAGCCGCGGTTGAACTCGATCAGCGGCGCCAGGAAGGTGTCGAACGCGGCCGAGCCGCGCAGCGCGTAGAGGAAGCGCCAGGGCTGCGAATTGTAGGAGGAGGGCGCCCAGCGGGCCGCCTCGATGAAGGTCAGCAGCTCCTTTTCAGGCAGCGCCTCGTCGCTGAAGCCGCGCGGCGACCAGCGGTCGACGAACAGGCGGTGCGCCGGATGCTCGGTGGTGCGGTCGGTCGGCGGGACAAGATGGGTCGTCACGGGGGTCTCCTTCAATCAGGCTCGTCATCGGGCCTCGTGCCCGGCGTCGCTGCAGGGCACAAACCTCAGGTCCTCTCTGGCTTACGGCGCCTTCGGAGTCCAGATCGCCAACGCAGATGTGTCCACCTTCGCGGGCAGCACGCGCTCGGCCAGGAAGGCATCGGCGATCTTCTGCTGTTCGGAGAGGCCGGCCGCCGTGACCGCGCCGACGGCGTAGGAGCGGTGGCTGTTGGCCTCCTCGACAGTGGCGGCATCGATGCCCCAGAGGCCCGCGAGCTGGCCGGCGGCGGCCGCCGGATTGGCCTTCACCCATTTGCCGGTCTCGACAAGTTTGCCATAGATCACGTTGAGGACGTCGCTCCGCTTGGCGGCATAGTCGGCCGAGGCGAGGTAGTAGCGCTTGTAGCTGGCGAGCCCATCGCCGCCGTCGGCGAGCACGCGCGCTCCGGATTGGCGGATCGTGCTGCTCAGGAACGGATCCCACGCCACCCAGGCATCGACATTGTTGCTGACGAAGGCGGTGCGGCCGTCGGCGGGCGGCAGATAGGCCGGGGTGATGTCCTTGAAGCTCAGCCCCGCCTTGGCGAGCGCCGACAGCAGCAGATAATGGCTGCCGGCGCCCTTGGTCACCGCGATCTTCTTGCCCTTGAGCTCGGCGAGCGACTTGAGCGGCGAGGTGGTCGAAACCAGGATCGCCTGCGCGGACGGCGAGGCGGCCTCCTCGGCGACATAAGCGAGCTTGGCTCCCGCGGCCTGCGCGAACACCGGCACGGTGTCGGCGACATCGGCGCCAAAATCGAGGCTGCCGATATTGATCGCTTCGAGCAGCGGCAGGCCGCTGGAGAATTCGTGCCAGGACACCTTGATGTCGAGCGGCGCCAGAGCCTTCTCCAGCTCGCCATTGGTCTTGAGCAGGGCGATCAGGGTGGAGGATTTCTGATAGCCGATGCGCAGCGTCTCGGCGGCGTCAGCGCGCGACGCGGCGAAGCCGCCGAGCAGGGCGATGCCCATCACCATCACGCTGCGGCGGGCCAGCCTCAGGGGGCGCGATCCGCGCGCCCCGTTGAAAGATGATGTCATGCGAAATCTCCTGAAAGCCGATGCCTGCCAATCTGACCGGATCATTCGCAGGAACGGTTGTCCCGCGCAATTTTGCAGATCGGTTGGGATGGAGAGGAAAGTTCTTCATTCGGCCCTGTCGCGAGAAAATCTGTCTTCCTGCCGAGGGGGTCGATCAGGCAGCCATCCGCAGGCTCGCGGCGCTCCAGGCGTCCGAGATTAAGTCTGCCGTTCGTCCCTCCTCGAGAGGAGGGCACAGGGAAGGCCGGGCGTCGACTGACACCCATGGCCCGCGTGCAAAAAAGGAAGCACGCGGCGGTTACCACAGGATCAGCCGGACTCCCGGCCTTCCCTGCGCAATGGGCTTACGGCTTATACGCGCTCTCCCCGGTGCGCCGTGCGTTCTGGCCACCGTCATCCGCAGGACCGCCTGAGCATGTTCCCGCGAACTTGATACTAGCGTCGGAGTATCAGGACCACGCGACTTCGCCGTCCGGCTCCCATCGTTCGTCCGCATGCGTGACGCACGCTGCGACGAGAACCGGCCATCGCATCCCACCCAACGTTTCGTGACGTTCGCGAAAGCGCCCCTCGATCGGGCAGGATGGGGAGATAAGATCATGATTTCGGTAAAAAAGAAAGAAGAATATTTTCCGCGGCGGGACTGGACAGGGCAAATCAGCTTGAGATCGCGGGCAAATTTCGCTTATTCGCGCACGCAGGCGCCGTGCCGTCCATCTTTCGCCGCCTCCGCACCGCTGCGCAATACAGTGCCCTCGCCCCTTGCGGGAGAGGGCATCTCCGGCCGATCCGCGTACTCGGTTGGGTGAGGGGTCTCTCTCAGTAGGCAACGCTCGCGGAGACATACCCCTCACCCAACCGAGTTCGCTGCGCTTTCCTACATGCCCTCTCCCGCAAGGGGCGAGGGCGCAGCAATGGCCACCGCATGCGCGGCGAAATCGAAACTCTCCCCAGAGGTTTGGGCGGTTGTCCGATCGAACTGCCTTGCATCTGCCGGCCGAGATCAAGCGCGGGAGCTCATGCGCGGATCTGGCCTGAAGCCTCCGACTTGTGCGGTACAGCAAGGCGGAGCCATTGGTATGCAGAAGCTGCGGGGCAACCTCGTTCGGAAGACAGCTCGTGAATAAGGACCGAGTCAGCGGCGTCCGCATTCAGCCCTTTACGGACGTGGGCTATCGGCCAAGGCTGTGGCCGGTCGGCTGATGGCGCAGCCCGTGTACACCTAGCTTCGGAAATAATCCTTTCGTTCCGTGCCAACAAGAGGCATCGGTAGCCAGCAACTCGCCGGCTAGTTATATTGAGAGTGTCTCATTTATGAGGTAGCTCCGATCCGTGTAAAGTATTCGTAGCGGGTACCGGCGCGGCGTCGATAGTCTCTAAAATGCGATCGACTCCTTCGGAAACACCCTCAGCAAAATTGCGGAGTTTGAATTGTGGTACGATTATCTCGTCGATGATCCGTTTAGCTGAAAGATCATCGAGTACGGCGACAAGGCCGTAACCAACCTCGATGCGTAGCTTTCGATCATTCATCGCTATAGTGAGTAACACGCCGTCATCGATGTTTTTCCGACCGAGCTTCCATTGATTCGCGACGCGCAGCGAATATTGCTCAATGCTTTCTGGCAACGTCGTCGGCACGATTAGTACCCCGACCTGGCTTCCTTTGCGCTTCTCGAAGTCCTTCAACTTGCGTTCGAGCGCTTCGGCTTGGTCGTTGCTCAGCGTCGCCGTCTGATCGACAACACGCCCTGTTGAAGTCGGAATTTCAATGTTCACTCCCGGTGCAGTTGCGGACAGCGGCGAGACACGGGTTTCGGCCTGTGAAGGCTGCCTGGCAAACAGGACGCACGCGACAATCGCGACGACCGCCAAAACAAGCCTCATAATTCTCTCCCGATCTAATCTTCTCTCGCTCGGCGCGGCTGCGCGGTGTCTCCGAGAAATGCTTGCCGACCTGGCTGAGCGTCGTCTTGACCAGGTCGGCGACGCGGGCACGCTCGGCATCCGAGGCCTTGGGCAGCGCCTCGCGCATGAACGCCAGCACGGCGCGATGTCCGGCCGCCTTGGCCTGGCGCGCCTCCGGCGCGTCGCGGTAGAGCGGGGCGGCGTCGTCGAGCGCGCCGCGTATGGCGGCCTCGTCGCATTCCGATTGCAGGAAGGCGTGCACCAGCGCCCGTAACCTCGCCAAAGGCGGGCAGCTCGCATCCTCCAGCATGCCGCGCAGCAGATCGGTGGTCTGCTGCCATTCGTCGCTCTGCAGCCGGAACAGGATCGCGGCCTTGTTGGGGAAGTACTGATACAGCGAGCCGACGCTGACGCCGGCCTTCTCGGCGACACGCGCGGTGGTGAAGCGCTGCGCGCCGTCCTTGGTCAGAACCTGAACAGCGGCCTGCAGAATGGCCGCGACGAGGTCGGCCGAGCGCGCCTGCTGGGGCTGTTTTCGTGCGGAAATCCAGGCTTTTCGGCGCGGGGCCATAGGGCGTTCCGAAATGCGATTAGCGAATGCGAATGTTTATTCGTATTTTGACCGGGACGCAAACGACACACCTGACTACGACGGAGATTGCCCATGATCACCCTGACCACCCCACCGCTGGCCCCGCTGCTCGATCGCCTGCTCGCCGAGGCGGCGATGCTGCGGCCGGAGACGAGCCCGATCTTCGCCGGCATGGCCGAACGGGGCGAAGAGCTGATGCGCAGCAAGTCCGGCCATGTCGAGCTCTACTCTCAGCTGAAGGATTTTCCGCTGCCGGTCTCGCGCGAGACCGGCATGCTGCTCTACATGCTGGCGCGCAGCGTCAGTGCCCGGTCGATTGTCGAGTTCGGCACCTCGTTCGGCATCTCGACCTTGTTCCTGGCGGCGGCGCTGCGCGACAATGGTCGTGGCCGGCTCATCACCACCGAGTTCGAGCCGTCGAAGATCGCGCGCGCCCGCCGCAATCTGGAGGAGGGTGGGCTCGCCGATCTCGTCGAGATCCGCCAGGGCGATGCGCTGCAGACCCTGAGCACCGATCTGCCAGATGCGATCGACCTGGTGCTGCTCGACGGCGCCAAGCCGCTCTATGGCGACGTGCTGGCGCTGCTCGAGCGCCGGCTCAGCCCCGGCGCGTTCATCGTGGCCGACAATGCGGATTTCAGTCCCGATTATCTTGCCCATGTCCGCTCGTCGGCCAACTTCTATCTGTCGGTGCCGCTCGGCGCGGAGGTCGAGCTGTCGATGCGGATCGGGTGAGGTGTGCGGCCGCGCGGATAAGGTCGACGCCGGAGCTGCGGCGGGGGCTTCAATCCGGGCGCACGCGCCAATGGGCCCGGAGTTGACGTCCGGGCGGCAATTGTTCACGACGGGACGCCCGTCAATGTCAGCGATCGCCCCTCATGTCTCGCATTCTCCTGATCAACCCGAACAGCTCGGCGGCGACGACCGCGATGATGGTGTCGATCGCGACCGCGTGCTGCGCCGGGCGGGCGGAGGTGGCCGGCGCGACCGCCACGCGCGCGCCGGCCATGATCGTCGACGCGCGGGCTCTGGCGGCGTCGGCGGCGGAAGTGGTCGAGATCGGCCGTGCGCATGGTGATGCCTGCGATGGCATCATCGTCGCTGCGTTCGGCGATCCCGGCGCGGCTGAGCTGCGTCGCCTCGTCCCGCTGCCGGTGATCGGAATCGGCGAGGCGTCGATGCGCGCGGCCGGGCAGGGCGGGCGGCGCTTCGGCGTCGCCACCGTGACGCCGGCGCTGGTGGCGAGCATCGCGGGTCTTGCAGGCGCGCTCGGGCTCTCCGCGCAGTTCACCGGAACGCGGCTGACGGAGGGC
Organism: Bradyrhizobium sp. SSBR45G; assembly: GCF_030159255.1. Lineage (GTDB taxonomy): Bacteria > Pseudomonadota > Alphaproteobacteria > Rhizobiales > Xanthobacteraceae > Bradyrhizobium. The sequence continues at coordinate 136,647 of NZ_BSCT01000019.1, forward strand.
GATCCCGCCGCGCTCGCTGCCGACCCCGCGCGGCTCGTCGATGCGCTCACAGATGCGACGCGCGCCTGCATCGATCAGGATGGCGCCGAGGCTGTGATCATCGGCGGCGGGCCGCTGGCGCAGGCCGCCGATGAGCTGCAGCCGCAATTCGCGGTGCCGATCATCAAGCCGATCGCGGCGGCGGTGGCGCAGCTGCTGCAGCGATTGTCGGCCTGAACGGCAGCAGGGCGACGGCTACGGCCGATAGCCCGCCGCCGGATGCGGCGCTGCGAGCCGGGCGCGGCCGAACATTTTCTCGCGCAACGTTCCCGTCTGGTACGCCTTCTTGTAGCGGCCCCGCGCGGTCAGCTCAGGCACCAGCATGTCGGCAACATCGGCAAAGCTCTCCGGCGACAGCGCGAACGCAAGGTTGAGGCCGTCGACGCCGGTCTGCTCGATCCAGCTTTCGATGAGATCGGCGACTTTCGCGGGCGAGCCGACGAACACCGGGCCGATGCCGCCGATGCCGACATGCTCGGCGACCTCGCGCACGGTCCAGACCCGGTCGGGATCGGCACGCGTCACGTTGTCCATCGCGCTGCGGCCGGCGTCGTTGAGCACGTGGCGGACCTGCTGGTCGAGCTCGTAGGTCGAGAAGTCGACGCCGGTCCAGCCCGACATCAGGGTCAGCGAGGCCTCGTGGTCGATGTAGCGGCGATAGTCGGCGAACTTCGCCTCGGCTGCCGCGTCGGTCTCGCCGAGCACGACGGTGGCGATGCTGAAGATGACGATGTCGCTGCCCGCGCGGCCGGCATCCACTGCGGCCTGGCGGATCGCGGCGACGCGCGGCGCGATGATCTTGGCCGAGGGGCCGGACATGAACACGCATTCGGCATGGCGGCCGGCGAACACGCGGCCGCGCGGCGAGGTGCCGGCCTGATACAGCACCGGCGTCCGCTGCGGCGACGGCTCGGACAGGTGGATCGCATCGAGCTGATAATTCGGTCCGTCATGCACGACGCGATGGACCTTGGCGGGATCGGTGAAGATGCCGCTGGACCGGTCGCGCTTGACGGCGTCGTCCTCCCAGCTGCCTTCCCAGAGCTTGTAGACCACCTCCATGTACTCGTCGGCGACATCGTAGCGGTCGTCATGCGCGGTCTGGCGCTCCTTGCCCATGCCGCGCGCGGCGCTGTCGAGATAGCCGGTGACGATGTTCCAGCCGATGCGTCCTTGCGTGAGGTGATCGAGCGTCGACATGCGGCGCGCGAACGGATAGGGCGGCTCGTAGGACAGGGTGCAGGTGACGCCGAAGCCGAGATGCTCGGTCACGGCCGCCATCGCCGAGACCAGCATCATCGGATCATTGACCGGCACCTGGATGGCATGGCGCAGCGCGGCGTCCGGATTGCCGCCATAGACGTCGTAGACGCCGAGCACGTCGGCGAGAAACAGCCCGTCGAAGCGGCCGCGCTCCAGGGTCTTGGCGAGATCGAGCCAATAGGGCAGGCGATTGTAGTCGGAGGAGCGGTCGCGCGGATGCCGCCACAGGCCGGGCGACTGGTGCCCGACACAGTTCATCGCAAACGCATTCAACCGGATGTCCGCAGCCATGATGGTCCCTCGACGCTCTCTTGAGCCAATCAGATGGCACGCTTCGGCTGACGTTTTCAATCGCGCGGATGCGCACGGCCGCTTGCGGCGCGCGCAGGCTTGGCTATGGTCGTGAGGTGATCAAGCGCGCCGCGAAGCAATGATGCGCGCAAGGCGGGCCGCGGCCCGCCGTTTGGGAGGACGAGAGTGATGCAGATCCGGTTGACGGCGCTGGCCGCGTTCTTGTTGGGCTCGTCGGCGATGGCGTCGGCCCAGGCCGAGGATTTCAAGGCGAGCTGCGCCGCGCTGGCGCAGGGCTTTTCCGGCAGCGGCCGCATCGTCACGGCGGAGTTCGTCGCCGCCGGCGGCGTGCAGCTGGCGCCGCCGGCGCCTGCCGGCGCGACCGCCCCCGCACCGGACCATTGCCTGATCCGCGGCAAGATCAACGAGCGCACCGGCAGCGACGGCAAGCCCTATGCTGTTGGCTACGAGCTGCGATTGCCCGCGACGTGGAATGGCAAGTTCGTCTTCCAGGGCGGTGGCGGCGTCGATGGCGTGCTGCGTCCGGCGCTCGGCCTCTTGACCGGCGCGACGCCGCCGAACGCGCTCTCGAACGGCTACGCCGCGGCGTCGACCGATTCGGGCCATCTCGAAGAGCCCGGTCCGCTCGGGCCTTACCAGTTCGGCCTTGATCCGCAGGCGCGGCGCGACAAGGGCTACAGCTCGATCCCGCCGGTGGCCGCGGCCGCCAAGGCGGCAAGCGAGAAGCTCTATGGCAATGCGCCCAAGCGCTCCTATTTCGCCGGCTGCTCCAACGGCGGCCGCCAGGCGATGGCGGTGACGCAGCGCTTTCCCGAGCTGTTCGACGGCGTCATCGCCGGCGCGCCGGCCTATCGCGTGCCGCTCGCCGGCATCGACGTGATCGCACAGTCGCAGGCGCTGCTGGCGATCGCGCCGCCCGGCGCCGACGGCAAGGCGGATGTCGGCAGCGCGCTGACCGACGACGACCTGAAGCTGGTGGCCGACGGTGTGACCGCTGCGTGTGATGGCGCCGACGGCGTCAAGGACGGCATGGTGCAGGATGTGATGGCCTGCCGCTTCGATGCGGCCGTGCTCGCCTGCAAGGAGGGCGAAAGCGCGCAATGCCTGTCGGCGCCGAAGCTCAAAGCCGTCAAGCTGATGTTCGACGGCAGCCGCAATGCGATGGGCGGGCTGATCTATTCCCGCTGGCCTTACGACCCCGGCCTTGCTGCGCCTGGCTGGCGGGCCTGGAAGCTCGGCACGCCGAAGTCCAGCCCGCCGAATGCGCGCAATCTGACGCTGATCGCCGGCGGCGTGCCGTATGATTTCATGAGCCCGCCGGAGACACCGACCGATCTCGTCGCCTGGGTTCGCAATTTCGATCTCGACCGCGATACGCCCAAGGTGATGAAGGGCGCCGGCGGCTTCGACGCCGGGATGGAATATGAGGCGGCGACCTCGACCGATCTCGACGCCTTCAAGGGCAAAGGCGGCAAGATGCTGTTCTATCACGGCACAGCTGACCCGATCTTCTCGGCGCTCGACACGATCGATTATGTCGATCAGCTCAAGACAAAATACGCCGACGCCGACGGCTTCGCTCGGCTGTTCCTGGTTCCCGGCATGAACCATTGCGGCGGCGGACCGGCGACCGATCAATTCGACCTGCTGAGCGCGCTCGACGCGTGGGTCGAGGGCACCGCCGCGGCGCCGGATGCCATTCGCGCCACGGCCCGACGTGCGCCCGACGTGCCATGGCCCGGCCGCACGAGGGATCTCTGCGCGTTCCCGAAGGTGCTGACCTACAAGGGCAGCGGCAGCCTCGAGGAAGCGGCGAGTTTCGCGTGCCGCTGACGCGGTGGAACGGGAGGCACCGCGCGCTCGGCGGCATGCACGATCGCTTGATGAGCGGTTGACGCAGGTCCGTTGCGTTCCGACCTGAGGGGCAGGTTGGCTGCATCCGCAGCCGCGCCCGGCCATTATCGCCGTCGATCCACACGAGTCCTCATGGTTGCCGTCAAATCGCGAGCGTTCTGCATCCTGCGTGAATTCGAACAGGCGCAGGCGGAATTGATCGGAAAAGCAGTGGCGTTGAGCGACGGCAAGGCTGGCACGGTGGAGCGGCTCCATCTCGACGAGTTCCACGGGCTGCGCATCGAACTGGGCGGCCATGAGGGACGCTGGCCGGTCTCGACCATCAAGTTCGCGCAGACGTGACGCCGCGGGCCAATCGGTTCCCGGCGCGGCCTGAGCGAGGCTGCGGTTCCGTATCAAGTGATACGCGCGACGCCCGGAGCCGCAGCTAACATCCAATCCGGTCAGGTGGGTTCCGGCAGCTTTCGGAACGAACGAGCTTCCCGTCCCTTGATTCACCTAAGTCGAGGCGTGCGGGCAATTTTATCATCTCAGGTTGAGTAGCAGAACAAGAGAAATCGGGTATCAGTTCGCATGGAAACAGAAACCGAGAAGAAGCGGCGTCGGCGCGTCAAGCAAACATTGTCCTTGGGCGAGCGTTTGCTGCAGATGGCGCGCAAGGCGCGCGAGACGGCGGAGCTCCTGCCGCCCGGTGTCGAGCAGGCGGAGCAGTTGCGCCGCGCGCGTGAGGCGGAAGCGATTGCCGATCTGGATCAGTTCTTGAGAAGTCCGGTCCGCCAGGACTCGCCGCGTTCGCGCTGAATTTCTCGTTGGCAGACGCGGAATTGTCGATGCGTCGCAGGCGCCGGGTCAGTCTGCCGCACCTGCATCATTTTGCTGCATGAGAGCATGAATTGGTGCAGTGGTCGCTGCAACAACGCGCTTGACAGGATAGGTGTTCTAAGGGACCGTAACGTCCATGCGTTGGGCAAGGCAGCCCTGAGACGCAAGACGATCAAACCATTTCCAACGCCGCGCTGCTTGAAGCGTGTTTGGTTGGTGGCGAGGGCGCCCTCGGCTTCACGGCCGACGGGCGCTTTTTTGTTTTGGGACGCGGGATGACACGGACGACGTATCGCATCGGGGTGATGTTCTCGACGACTGGCTCGTACAGCGTCGTCGCGCGCTCGATGCTGAACGGCGCGCAGCTCGCGCTTAGCGAGATCAACGCGGCCGATGGTCCGATTGCGCTCGAGCCGGTCGTGGTCAATCCGGCCGGCGATCTCTCCCAATATCGCGCTCTGGCGCGGGAGCTCCTGAGCTCCGGCATCCGCCAGGTGGTCGGCTGCTACACCTCGTCGAGCCGCAAGGAGGTCATTCCCTGCTTCGAGAAGTTCGACGGGCTGCTCTGGTATCCGTCGCACTATGAGGGGTTCGAGAGCTCGGACAACGTCATCTACACCGGTGCTGCACCGAACCAGCACGTGCTTCCGCTGGTCGACTACCTTGCCTCCCGTGTCGGCAAGCGCGCCTTTTGCGTCGGCTCGAACTACATCTGGGCCTGGGAGAACAATCGCATCTTCCGCGAGGCGCTCTCCGCGAGAGGCGGCACTGTGCTGGCCGAGCGTTACCTGACAGTCGGCGATACCGAGTTCGACCAGGTCATCGCGGCCATTCTCGAACAGCGCCCCGACTTCGTCTTCAACAACCTGATCGGCACCAGCGCCTATGCCTTCTTCCGCGCCTTCCGCGCGGCCTGCCGCGCCGCCGGCATCGACCAGGCGAACGAGATTCCGGTCGCCAGCTGCACGCTGTCGGAGCCCGAGCTGCAGGAGATCGGGGCCGAGGCGGTCGACGGCCATTTGTCGTCGAGTGTGTATTTCTCCTCGCTGAACTCGCCGGAAAACGCGGCCTTCATGCAGGCTTACACGCGCGCGTTTCCCGATGGTCCGGTCGTCTCGGCCGATGCCGAAGCCTCCTACATCGCCGTCAGGCTGCTCGCGGCGACGCTGGCGCAGGCCGGCAGCGACGAGTCGCGCCTGGTGCGCGGCGCCGTCGCCAATCAGCGCCTGCTGGCGCCGCAGGGCGAGGTGCGGATCGATCCGCAGACCTACCACGCCTGGCTGACGCCGCGCATCGGCCGCTCCGCGGCCGACGGCCAGTTCGAACTGCTGCTGGAAGCGCGGCAACCGATCGCGCCCGATCCCTATCTCGTGCAGTCGTCGCCGCGCTTCGCGACATCCATGCGTCCTCCGCTGCTCCGAATGGTGAAGTCATGACCTTCCGATTGCTGCAGAACTTCAAGGGCGGCCGCGCGCTGGTGATCACCAAGCGGGCGGGGTGGGAAACCACACTGGAGACGACGCTCGCCAAGCTCGGCGTCGCCTGCGAATACCCAGAGATCATCGACGGCCGCGCGCAGCTCGATGTCGGCGCCTTGCTGCCGGAACGCGACATCCTGTTCATCGATGGCGATCTCGAAGGCGCCGTCGCCATCGAGGTCAACCCGGCCTCGAAGCTGCCGCCGGTGCCGGTGATCGGCCTCGTCGGCGTCGAGGCGCCGAGCCGGCTCAAGGCGCTGGTCAATCTCGGTGCCACCTCGTTCCTGCGCAAGCCCGTGCATGGCGGCGCCGTCTACACCGCGCTGTTCCTCGGCATCAATCAGTTCCTGCTGCGCACCGACATGTACGAGAAGCTGCAGGATCTGGAGAGCCGCCGCCGCGGCCGCCGCGCCGTCATCCGCGCCGTGGTGCTGTTGATGCAGGAGAAGGGTCTCAACGACGACGATGCCTATTCCGCGCTTCGCCGCGACAGCATGCGGGCGCGGCAGAGTCTGGAGCTCTATTGCGAGGAGTTCCTGAAGAGACGGGCGAGGCCGCCCGATACGCCGGAACGCCCGAGCAGCATCACGCTGCAAGGCGGCAACAAGCAAGCGATGTAGGAGCATCACATGACCAGATCTGTATTGCGGGGGCTGCGCGCTGCGGCCCTCTCGGGGACGCTTGTCTTCGCGTCAGGCGCATATGCCGCCGAAGCGCCGATCAAGCTCGGCGTGCTGGAGGACCAGTCCGGCGACTTCGCCGCCGCGACGATCGGCAAGGTCCACGCCATCCAGCTTGCGGCCGAGGAGATCAACAAGGCCGGCGGCATCATGGGCCGGCCGCTCGAACTCGTGACCTACGACACCCAGTCGGACAACACGCGCTACCAGGAGTTCATGCGCCGCGTGCTGCAGCGGGACAAGGTCGACGCCGTGTTCGCCGGCTTCTCCTCGGCCTCGCGCGAGGCCTACCGGCCGATCGTCGACCAGTTCAACGGCTTCGCCTTCTACAACAACCAGTATGAAGGCGGCGTCTGCGACGGCCACATGGTGGTGACCGGCGCCGTGCCGGAGCAGCAGTTCTCGACGCTCATCCCGTACATGATGCAGACCTACGGCAAGAAGGTCTACACGCTCGCCGCCGACTACAATTTCGGCCAGATCTCGGCCGAGTGGGTGCGCAAGATCGTCAAGGAGAACGGCGGCGAGATGGCCGGCGAGGAGTTCATCCCGCTCGGCGTGTCGCAGTTCTCGCAGAGCATCCAGAACATCCAGAAGGCCAAGCCCGACTTCGTCGTGACCCTGCTGGTCGGCACCGCGCAGGCCTCCTATTACGAGCAGGCGGCCTCGGCCAACGTCAACCTGCCGATGGCCTCCTCGGTCAACGTCGGCCAGGGCTACGAGCACAAGCGCTTCAAGCCGCCGAGCCTGAAGGACATGTACGTCACCACCAACTACATCGAGGAGATCGATAGCCCGAAGAGCAAGGAATTCTACGCCAAGTTCAAGGCCAAGTTCCCGAACGAACCCTATGTGAACCAGGAGGCCGAGAATTCCTATCTCGCGCTCTATCTCTACAAGCAGATGGTGGAGCGGGCGAAGTCGACCAACCGCGACGAGATCCGCAAGGTGATCGCGATGGGCGACGTCTGCATGGACGCGCCGGAAGGCAAGGTCTGCATCGACCCCAAGAGCCAGCACATGTCGCACACGATCTATCTCGCCAAGGTCGGCGCGGATCATTCGATCTCGTTCCCGAAGGTCTGGGAGGACATCAAGCCGTACTGGCTCGGTGACGCCGGCTGCGACCTGACCAAGAAGGATCCGATGGCGCAGTACACGCCGTCGAATCCGCCGCCGAAGCCCTGATCGGCGGGTCGTTGCCCCGGCGTCCCCTCACGCCGGGGCAACGTTGCCCTTCATCGTCGCGCGCATCCGCTTTTCCAGTCAGACCCGACGGACCCATGGACATCGCAACCCTCGCATTCTCTGCGCTCTACCAGTTCGGTGACGCCTTCGCCTTCCTGGTGCTGTCGGCCTGCGGGCTTGCGGTGATCTTCGGCATGATGGGCGTGATCAATCTCGCCCATGGCGAGTTCATCATGTGCGGCGCCTATGTGACGGCTGCGACCGTGCATGCCGGGCTGCCGCTGCCGCTCGGCATTCTCTGCGGCACCTTGGCCTCCGCTTTGGTCGGTGTCCTCGTCGAGTTGCTGGTGATCCGGCATCTCTATGAGCGGCCGCTCGACACCATCGTCGCCACCTGGGGCCTCAGCCTGATCGCGACGCAGGGCACCCTGATTCTGGTCGGATCGACCATGGCTGGCGTCGGCACGCCGTTCGGCAGCTTCCAGGTCGGCGCCTATTCCTATTCGATCTACCGCATCGTGCTGTTCACAGCCTCGCTCGCCGTGCTCGGCGCATTGTATGCGCTGTTCAACTGGACCCGGTTTGGCGTGCTCGCGCGCGCCACCATCCAGGTCCCGCATATGGCCGCCGCGCTCGGCGTCGACACGCGGCTGATCTACAGTCTCACCTTTGCCTGCGGCGCGGGGCTCGCGGGCCTTGCCGGCGGGCTCTATGCGCCGACCATGACCCTGGTGCCAACCATGGGCGCGACCTTCATCATGGAGGCGTTCGTCACCGTGGTGATCGGCGGCGCCGATGTGTTCCTCGGCACGGCGCCGGCCGGCGGCATTCTGGCGATTGTGAAATCGGGCATGACGTCGTGGCAGGGCCAGCTGTTCGGCCAGATCGGGTTGCTGATCGCCGTCATCATCGTGGTCCGGGTGCTGCCGAAGGGCATCTCCGGCTTCGTGCTGCGCGAACGGACCTGAGGGGCGCGAGCATGACCGGATTTCTGTCCCTGTTTCGCCGGCTCGAAGGCCCGCAGACGCTCGGCCGCGGCCCGGCGTTCTGGGCGCTGTTCGCGCTGGTGCTCGCCGGCGCGCTGGCCTATCCGCTGTTCAGCGACGGCTACACGGTCGGCAACACCGTCTACTTCTTCGTCTGGGTGTTCATCGCGCTCAGCCTCAGCCTGATCTGGGGCTATGGCGGCTCGCTGTCGTTCGGCCAGACCGCGTTCTTCGGCATCGCCGGATACAGCTACGGCATCCTGACGATCAATTTCGGCGCGTCCTACGGTTTCACCTGGATCGCGTTGCTGCTCGCGGTCGGCATGGCCGCGCTGATCGCGGCGCTGCTCGGCTATTTCATGTTCTTCGGCCGCATCGCCGGCGTCTTCCTCGGCATCGTCACGCTCGCCGTGACCCTGATGCTCGAGCGCTTCATGGCGCAGACCGCCGGCCCCGAATGGCGCATCGGTGCCGCCCGGCTCAACGGCTTCAACGGCATGAGTGCGATGCCGCCGCTGACCATTCCGTGGTTCGGCGGGCCGATCGTGCTGTTTGCCGATGTCGGACTCTACTACGTCGTGCTCGCGATGCTCGTGCTGGTCTATCTGGCCTTGCGCATCCTGATGAACTCCGCCTTCGGCAACGTCATCGTGGCGATCCGGGAGAACCCCGAGCGCGCGGAGATGCTGGGCTACGACATCCGCAAATACCAGCTCATCACCTTCGTGATTGGTGCTGCGCTCGCCGGCCTCTCCGGCGTGCTCTATACCGTGTGGGGCCAGTACATCACGCCCTCCAGCATGGGCATGACGGCAGCGTCGCTGCCGCTGATCTGGGTGGCCGTCGGCGGCCGCAGCGATCTGACGGCGACCATCATCGGCACCCTGGTGGTGCTCTCCGGCTTCCAGGCGCTGACCATCTATGGCAGCCAGTATGCGCTGGTCTTCATGGGCGTGCTGCTGGTCCTGACCGTGCTGATCGCGCCCAACGGCCTCGTGCTCGGCGTGATCAACTGGATCACCAAGCTCGTGACGCGGCGCAAGCAGGAGGCGGCGTGATGGCGCTGCTGCAGCTCCGCGACGTGAACAAGCATTTCGGCGGCCTGCACGTCACGAATGCCGTCAATCTCGTGCTAGAGCAGGGCGAGATTCACTGCCTGATCGGACCCAACGGCGCGGGAAAAAGCACCTTGTTCCGCCTGATCCTCGGCGAGCATCATCCGAGCAGCGGCCAGATCAGCTTTGCCGGCGAGGACATCACGGCGCTGAAATCCTTTGCGCGCATCCGCCGCGGGCTCTCGGTCAAGTTCCAGGTGCCCGGCGTGTTCAAGGGCCTGTCGGTGCGGCAGAACCTCGAGATCGCGCTGCAGAGCCGGCTCAGCGGCGCAGCGCTTGCCAAGGAGATCGACCGTCTCTTGGCCTTCCTCAATCTCGACGCCGAGCAGGCGCAGATGGCGGGCAATCTCAGCCACGGCCAGAAGCAGTGGCTGGAGATCGGCATGGCGATCGCGCTGAAGCCGCGGCTGCTGCTCCTCGACGAGCCGACCGCCGGCATGTCGCCGGAGGAGACCCACATGACCGGCGAGATGGTGCGGCGGCTGAACGCGGCCGGCATGACCGTGCTCGCGATCGAGCACGACATGGCCTTCGTGCGCCAGGTCGCGCAGCGCGTCACCGTGCTGCATCTCGGCCAGGTGTTCGCGCAAGGCTCGATCGACGAGATCGTGGCCGACGAGCGCGTCGCGGCGATCTATCTGGGGCAGGCGCATGCGTAAGGAAGTCATCCTCACCACCGTAGGCCTGCGCGCCGGCTATGGCGGCAAGCCGGTGCTTCAGGGCCTGGAGATCGAGGTCCGCGAGGGCGAGATCGTCGCCGTGATCGGCCGCAACGGCGTCGGCAAGTCGACCCTGATGAAGAGCCTGATCGGGCTGGTGCCGGCGATGTCAGGCTCGATCGTCTATCGCGGCGAGGCGGTGGAGCATCTGCCGGCGCACAAGCGCGCCCGGCTCGGCATGGGCTATGTGCCGCAGGGCCGCGACGTGTTTCCGCGGCTGACCGTCGGCGAGAACATCGCGGTGGGAGCTGCGATCAAGGGCGGCGGCATCCCGGAGGAGGGGCGGCAGCGTGTCATCGGCGCGTTCCCGATTTTGGAGGAGCGCTGGAGCCAGCGCGCCGGCACCATGTCCGGCGGCCAGCAGCAGCAGCTCGCGATCGGGCGCGTGCTGATCGCCGATCCCAATCTGATTCTGCTCGACGAGCCGTCTGAAGGCATCCAGCCCAACATCGTGCAGGACATCGCCCGCAACATGGTCGAGCTCAACCGCCGGACCGGCGTCACCATCATCCTGGTCGAGCAGAATCTCGACATGATCCGCGCCATGGCGCAGCGCTGCTACGTCATGGACAAGGGCCGCATCACGGCAAGCCTCGCGCGCGAGGCGCTCGACGATCAGGCCGAGATGCGCAGGCATCTCGCCGTGTAGTCTGAAGAAACGTCAACAACGAGCACAAGGAGAACGAGCATGGCCTGGCATTCGGAGTCGATCATGGCCCGCAGGGGCATCGCGAGGGGTGCGCGCGGCGTGCACCATGTCATCACCGAGAAGGACCAGGGCAAGTATCACTACGTCTACGGTCCCTATGTCGATCCCGTGCTGACCATCGATCCCGGCGCGGTCGTCTCCGCCGAGACGCATGACGCGTTCGAAGGCGCGATCAAGCACGAGACCGACAGCCCGTCGAAGATCCTGAACTTCCCGTTCCTCAATCCGCAGAACGGCCCGATCTACGTCAACGGCGCCGAGAAGGGCGACACGCTCGCGGTCTACATCGAGAGCATCGTGCCGCGCGGGCCGCAGCCGCGCGGCACCACGGTGATCATGCCGGAGTTCGGCGGGCTGGTCGGAACGGGGAACACCGCGCTGCTCAACCCGGCGCTGCCGGAGCGGGTGAAGAAGCTCGAAATCACGGCCGAAAAGGGCACCGTCTGGAACGACAAGATCACGCTGCCCTATGAGCCGTTCATCGGCACCATCGGCACCTCGCCGGAGATCGAGGCGATCTCATCGCTGGTCCCGGACTACTATGGCGGCAACATGGATCTGCCGGATGTCGGCACCGGCGCGATGATCTATCTGCCCGTCAACACCAAGGGCGCGCTGCTCTATCTCGGCGACTGCCATGCCGCGCAGGGCGACGGCGAATTGTGCGGTGTCGCGATCGAGCATCCGACGGTCACGACCGTGCGGGTCGACCTGATCAAGGGCTGGCCGATCGCCTGGCCGCGGCTGGAAACCAAGGACTTCATCATGACCATCGGCTCTGCCAGGCCAATGGAAGATGCGGCGCGCATCGCCTATCGCGAACTGTGCCGCTGGATGGCGGCCGATTACGGTTTTGAGGAGATCGACGCCTACATGCTGCTGACCCAGGCCGGGCGCGTCCGGCTCGGCAACATGGTCGATCCCAAATACACGCTCGGCGCCTCCATCAAGAAATCGTTCCTGGTCTGAGGGCAGGGTGTGATGTCGTCGAAGGTCAAGGTCGCCACCGTCCAGTTCGAGCCGACATTGGGCGAGAAGGAGCGCAATATCGAGAGCCTGCTCGCGCTGTGCGAGCAGGCGGCATCGTCCGGCGCGAAGCTGATCGTGACGCCGGAAATGGGCACGACTGGCTATTGCTGGTACGATCGCGCGGAGGTGGCGCCGTTCGTCGAGAAGGTGCCGGGCTCGACCACGCATCGCTTCGCGGCGCTGGCGAAGCGTCACGGCTGCTTCATCGTCATCGGCATGCCCGAGGTCGATGACGACGACATCTACTATAACAGCGCGGTGCTGATCGGTGCGGACGGCGTGATCGGCCGGCACCGCAAGACCCATCCCTACATTTCCGAGCCGAAATGGGCCGCGGCCGGCGACCTGCACAACCAGGTGTTCGAGACGCCGATCGGCCGCATTGCGCTCCTGATCTGCATGGACATCCATTTCGTCGAGACGGCGCGGCTGATGGCGCTCGGCGGCGCCGATATCATCTGCCACATCTCGAACTGGCTGGCCGAGCGCACGCCGGCGCCATATTGGATCAGTCGTGCCTTCGAGAATTCCTGCTACGTGATCGAGAGCAACCGCTGGGGGCTGGAGCGTACCGTGCAGTTCTCCGGCGGCAGCTGCGTCATCGCGCCCGACGGCACCTTGCCGGCCGTAATCGACAAGGGCGACGGCATGGCCTTCGCCGAGATCGACCTGGCCACCGCGCGGGCGCGGCGCGTGCTCGGCGAGCCCGTGTTCGCCCAGCGCCGGCCGGAGCTCTATCCGGAGCTGCTGACCAATACCTACAGCTGGAACCCGCGCGATTTCTTCGGCCTCTATGGCCATGAGCCGTGGCCGGCGGGGAAACGCTCGCGGATCAGCGTGGCGCAGTTCGCGCCGTCATCCGACGTGGCTGCCAATCTCCAGCGCATCGCCGGGCTGGGCGCGGCCGCGAAGTCCGAGGGCGCCGAGCTGGTGGTGTTTCCGGAACTTGCGGCAACAGGGCTGACCGATCCGGCCGGAACGGCCGAGCCGATCCCAGGCCGCGTCACGGCCAGTCTCGCCGAGATCGCAGCGGGGCAGGGGATCACAATCGTCTGTGGACTTGCGGAACGAGACGGGAACACTATCTACAACTCAGCCGTTCTGGTCATGCCCGACGGTAAAATCTCAACCTATCGCAAGACCCATCTGACGACGGCCGAACGCAGCTGGGCCAGCGCCGGGGATGCGTGGACGGTGGTCGACACGCCGATGGGACGGATCGGCATCCTGATCGGTCATGATGCCGCATTCCCGGAGGCGGGACGGGTGCTCGCGCTGCGCGGCTGCGATCTGATCGTGTGTCCCTCGGCCGTGAAGGGCACCTTCAGTGCGGCGCATGCGGGGACGGAGGTGGTGCAGCCTTCGCCGGTCCCCACCGGCGCCGATCCGCATCATTGGCATCACTTCCGCGTACGCGGTGGCGAGAACAACGCCTACTTCGCATTCGCGAATGTGTGCGATGCCGCGAATGGCTATCGCGGCCTCAGCGGTGTGTTCGGTCCGGATAGTTTTGCGTTTCCGCGCCGCGAGGCGATCATCGATCGCGACGAGGGCGTTGCGACAGTCGAGATCGACACCAGCAATCTCGACAGCGTCTATCCGACCAACGTCGTCAGGCGGAAAGATCTCGTCTGCATGCGCATGCCGCACTCGTATCGCGCGCTGGTGCAACCACGTGCGAGCAATTTCTGACGCTGCGCGCGCGTTCCGTCTCAAAATGGAACGAGAACGGCGCGTGAGGGGGCGCAGAGCGGGGTGCGACAGCGCTATCCACAATTCTGCACAGCCGTCGCAAAAAGTTCTTGCACGGGATGCGGCATCGCACTATCTCACCACCACGCCAGCCGGACATCACTGATGACTGAGGCCCCCGACTTTCGGGACCAACGTTGCTTTATCTGATGTTTCTTTCTTCCGACTGGCTCCTGAGTTTTTCTTCAGAAAAGCTCTTGACGGTCTCTCAAAATCAGCTATGTGAAGCGCCCCGGCAACGGAGACTTCGACGGCGAAAGAGACCGAAGAAGATGATGCACTAAGTAGTTCGATGCGAACTAATAAGTGCGGGCTGTTTGACAAGTGAAGATGAAGAAAGAGAAACGTGGACGGCGGAGTCCTTGCGGGTCTCGGGATTTAGAGCTTCGGCTTTTGGTTCTGGGATCGGACGAGAAGACTTCGGCGGACAATGTTTCA
>NZ_BSCT01000020.1 GCF_030159255.1 Bradyrhizobium sp. SSBR45G
TATCAAATGATGCTAAAACTATCTTAGCGCCTATGGGCGAACGCCGGGACCCATAACCCCAGGGAGTGGTTTGGGGCACGCGGGACGACCAGTCTTTTCCAACCGCGAGATCACGCGGTATGGGTCCCGGCGTTCGCCGGGACGACGGCGGAGTATGAGGGAGCACAGCAGCCCTCATCGTCCGTCCGCCGCGTCCGGGCGCCAGACCAGCAGCCGCCGTTCGACCAGTGTGACGCAGATGTCGATCAGGATGACGAAGGCCGAGAGCACGAACATGCCGGCGAACACGCCGGCGACGTCGAACACGCCCTCGGCCTGCTGAATCAGGTAGCCAAGCCCGGCCGCGGAACCGAGATATTCGCCGACGACGGCGCCGACCACCGCGAAGCCCACCGAGGTGTGCAGCGAGGAGAACATCCACGACAGCGCCGACGGCCAGTAGACGTGGCGCATCAATTGCCGCTCGCTCATCCCCAGCATGCGGGCGTTGTCGCGCACCACGGTCGAGACCTCCTTCACGCCCTGATAGACGTTGAAGAACACGATGAAGAACACCAAGGTCACGCCGAGCGCGACCTTCGACCAGATGCCCAGGCCCAGCCACAGCGTGAAGATCGGCGCCAGCACCACGCGCGGCAGCGCGTTGGCCATCTTGACGTAGGGATCGAACACGGCTGCGACCAGCGGCTTGCGCGCGAACCAGAAGCCGACCAGCACGCCGCCGAGCGAGCCGATCGCAAACGCCAGGATCGACTCCCACAGCGTGATCGCGAGATGCTTCCAGATCGCGCCGGTCGCGAACCACTTCACGACCTGGGCAAACACGTCTTGCGGGTTCGAGAAGAAGAACGGCGGCAGCCAGATGCGCCCGAACAATGGCACGGTGGCAAGGAGCTGCCACAGCGCGAGCGCGACGACGGCGACGAGAAGCTGGAGTGCGAGCAGACCGAGGCGCGACATCAGGCTGCTCCGAAGTGGATGGCATGAGCGGGCTGCGCACCCCATGGGCGGTGCGCCCCCTCCCCCCTTGCGGATCGCGACGAGCTTCGCTCGCGCTGAGAGGGTCGGGGTGGGGGGTCCACACGGGAAGTCTTTGCTGGGACCCCCACCCCCGCCCCCTCCCCGCAAGGGGGAGGGGAGTTCGGCCTGAGTGCTTGGCTGACAGTCGCACGCGCCATCACACCGCCTCCGCCTGCTTGTAGGTCTTCTCGACCTCAGTCTTCAGCGTCTGCCAGATCTCGCGGTGCAGCTCGTGGAACTCGTGCTTCATGCGCACCTCGAAGATGTCGCGCGGGCGTGGCAGCTCGACGCGCCAGTCGCCGATGATGCGCGAGGCAGGCCCGGCCGACATGATGACGACGCGGTCGGCGAGCGCGATGGCCTCCTCGAGGTCATGGGTCACGAACAGCACCGCCTTGCGGTCGGCGTTCCAGAGATCGAGCAGCAGATTGCCCATGATCTGGCGCGTCTGCGCATCGAGCGGCCCGAACGGCTCGTCCATCAGGATGATGCGGGGATTGCGGATCAAGACCTGGGCGAGACCGACGCGCTTGCGCTGGCCGCCCGACAGCATGTGCGGATAGCGGTTGCCGAACGCGCCTAGGCCGACCGAGGTCAGCCATTGCTGCGCCTTCGCTGCCGCCTCGCGCGCCGGCGTGCCGGCAACCTCCAGCCCGATGGCGACGTTCTCCAGCGCCGTCTTCCACGGGAACAGCGCATCGGCCTGAAACAGGTAACCGGCCTCGCGATTGAGGCCGGCGAGCGGCTGGCCGAAGATCCGCACATGGCCGGCGGCGGGCTTCAGCAGGCCCGCCGCAACGTTCAGAAGGGTGGACTTGCCGCAGCCGGTCGGCCCGACGATGGCGACGAACTCGCCGTCGGCGACGGCAAGATCGGCCGTCTCCACGGCGGTGTAGGTGCGACCGCCGGCGAGACGGAATGCGACCGTTGTCCCGTCCAGCGAGACGGCGGCGGCCGTTGATGGCGTCACGTCCAAGTTCCTCCCCCGAAAATGGCCGGGACGGCTTAACCGCTTGCGCGGCGAAGTTCAACGCGCCGGCCGGACGTGCTAGGTGCTGTCTGGCGCGCTGCTCACCCTCCCCTGGAGGTCGGCAGCGCGAGCTTCGAGATCGCCGAAAGGCCGCATGCCGCCCACGCCTCTCATCACCTACAGCAACGTCCGCAAGCGTTTCCCCGGCCCGGCGGGCGCCGTGGTCGCGGTCGACGACGTCTCGCTGGAGATCGCCGAGGGCGAGTTCCTGGCGATCGTCGGCGGCTCCGGTTCGGGCAAGACCACCTTGCTGCGGCTCACCAACCGGCTGATCGAAGCCGACAGCGGCACGATCCGCATTGCCGGCGAGGACATCAACGGCATTGATCCGGTCGGCCTGCGCCGCCGCATCGGCAACGTGTTCCAGAGCGGCGCGCTGTTTCCGCACATGACGGTTGCCGCCAATATCGGCATCACCCCCAAACTGCTGGGCACGCCGGCGAGCGAGATCGCCGCCCGCGTCGACGATCTGCTCGACCTCGTGCAGCTCGATCGCAAGGCGCATCGCGACCGCCTGCCCGACGCGCTTTCCGGCGGCCAGCGCCAGCGCGTCGGCGTCGCCCGCGCGCTCGCCGCACGCCCCCGCATCGTGCTGATGGACGAGCCGTTCGGCGCGCTCGATCCGCTGACGCGTGATACGCTCGGAAGTGACTACCGCGCGCTGCACGAGAAGCTGGCGCTGACCACCGTGATGATCACGCATGACATCACCGAGGCGCTGCTGCTGGCCGACCGGATCGCGGTTATGCGCAGCGGCCGCCTGGTCGAGGTCGGTACGCCCACGGAGCTTGCGGGGAGCCGCGAGCCTTACGTGTCGGAGCTGATGACGACACCGCGCCGCCAGGCCGCGCGGCTGAAGGCGCTGCTGCCCGAGAGCGGCGCCGCATGAGCCTGTTGTCGGACCCGCGCTTTACCGAGGCGCTGTCGCATCTCGCCGACTATCTCGGCAGCCATCTGCGCGTCAGCATCGCCGCGCTCGCGCTCGGCCTTATCGTCAGCTTTCCGCTGGCGCTGCTCGCGCGCAACCGCCCCGCGCTGCGCAACCTGCTGCTCGGCGTCGCCAGCGTGGTGCAGACCGTGCCGGGACTGGCGCTGCTCGCACTGTTCTATCCGCTGCTGCTGGCACTGGCGGCGCTGAGCCTGCGCTGGTTCGGGCTGTCGTTCTCCGCCTTCGGCTTCCTGCCGGCGGTGCTGGCGCTGGCGCTGTATTCGATGCTGCCGGTGCTGCGCAACACCATCACCGGGCTCGATGGTGTCGACGCCGGCCTGATCGAAGCCGCCAAGGGCGTCGGCATGACCGAGCGTCAGGCGCTGACGATGGTGGAACTGCCGCTGGCGCTGCCGGTCATCATGGCCGGCATCCGCACCGCAGCGGTGTGGGTGATCGGCACCGCGACCCTGTCGACGCCGATCGGGCAGACCTCGCTCGGCAACTACATCTTTGCCGGATTGCAGACGCAGAACTGGGTGCTGGTCGTGTTCGGCTGCGTCGCCGCCGCGGTGCTGGCGCTCGTCGTCGACCAGCTGCTGGCGCTGATCGAAAATGGCCTGCGCGCGCGCAGCCGCGCCCGCGTCGGCCTGGGGACGGCGACGATCGCGCTGATGGTCGGCGCCAGCCTGCTGCCTTCGCTCGCCGGCAGCGCCGCGCGCTACACGATCGGCGCCAAGACCTTCACCGAGCAATATGTGCTGGCGGCGCTGCTGAGCGAGCGGCTGCAGGCCTCGGGCCTGTCCGCGGCGTCGCGCGCCGGCCTCGGTTCCAGCGTCATCTATGGCGCGCTCAAGAGCGGCGACATCGACCTCTACGTCGAGTACTCCGGCACGCTGTGGGCGAACCAGTTCCACCACACGGAGCAGCTGCCGCGCGCCGCGCTGCTCGACGCGTTGAAGGCCGATCTCGCCAGGGACAAGGTCACGCTGCTCGGCGAGCTCGGCTTCGAGAACGCCTACGCGCTGGTGATGCCGCGCAAAAAGGCCGAGGCGCTCGGCATCCGCTCGATCGCAGACCTTGTGCGCCATACGTCGCAGATGTCGATCGCCGGCGACTACGAGTTCTTCTCGCGTCCGGAATGGGCGGCGTTGCGCGATGCCTATGGGCTCGCGTTCCGCACCCAGCGCCAGATGCAGCCGGATTTCATGTATGCCGCGGTGGCCTCCGGCGAGGTCGACGTCATCGCCGGCTACACCAGCGACGGGCTGATCGCCAAATACGATCTCGTCGTGCTCGATGATCCCAGGCAGGCGATCCCGCCCTATGACGCGATCCTGCTGCTGGCGCCGAAGCGCGCCGACGATCGCGCCTTGCAGGAGGCCTTGCGTCCCCTGCTCGGCCGCATCGACATCGCCACGATGCAGCAGGCCAATCTGCGCGCCTCCGGCAACGATGCGGAGTCGTCGCCGCAGGCGGTGGCGCGCTGGCTGTGGAGCAAGATTGCGAAGTAGGCCACCGGTCTCTCCTCGTCATTGCGAGCGAAGCGACTTGTCGGCCGAAGCTCGAAGAGCGAAGGCGGAAGCAATCCAGAGTCCTCGTGACGCTCTGGATTGCTTCGCTTCGCTCGCAATGACGGCGGGGGTGGCGCGACGACCACCCTCACCCATCAGCAAACGCCGCTCACATCCCCGGCTCGATCGGCTTCTCCACCGCGCCGCCATTGTCGGCCCAGTCCTTGAAGCCGCCGACGTTGAACACCTTGTCGTAGCCGAGGTCCTTCAGCGTCTTGCCGGACAGCGCGGCGCGGCCGCCTGAGGCGCAGTACAGGATCACGCTCTTGTCCTTGGCAAAGGCCTTGTCGTGATAGGGCGAATCCGGGTCGGCGCGGAACTCCAGCATGCCGCGCGAGACGTGGTGCGCGCCTTCGATCTTGCCGCTCTTCTCGACCTCCGGCGCATCGCGCACGTCGAGCACCAGCGTGTTGCCCTTGGCGATCATCGCCTGTGCCTCGGCGGGCGTGATCTTCGGCACCACGGCGTTGGCGGCGGCCATCAGCTCCTTGACGGATGTGGACATGTCGATCCTCCCATTGAACGGAGCGCAGGGGTAGCCCGGCACGGGAGACACGGCAATCCCTCGAACAGATGAGGGGTCGATCGCAATGCCGTGAGTAGGCTCCTCGCGTCGGACGGCAGCCTACAAGCCCCGGATCAGCTCGGCGTCGATCAGCATGCGGTTGAAGCGGCGCGCCTCGGCGCCGTCGCCGCAGGCGTAGAACACGCCCTTGCAGCGCAGCATGATGTCCTTCTGCTCGGCGAAGGACGGATCGAGCGGAATGCCGGCCGCCTCCAGGGTGACCAGCGGCAGATAGGCAGCGTCGATCCGGTCCATGACGACGTCGCTCCGGCGCGGCTCGAAATTGACGGCGTCGATGGCGAAATAGGTCGCATAATAGCGCGGATCGTAGCTCTCCAGCCTCTCACCGATGCCGGCCTCGTCGAGCTTGGGATCGAGGATGTGCGGCGAGAATTCCGGCTGGTGATCGCCATAGCGCACGATCAGGAACGGCTGGTCGCCGAAGCGCTTCTTCAGGCTGGCCAGAAACTTCTGATAGTCCGACGCACTCATCGCCTGCCGGCGCATGTATTCGTCGATCGCCGGCAGATTGCCCGGCGCGCGCCAGGACGGCGTCAGGTCGGGCCGGAACGTCGTCTCCCAGGGAAAATGGTTGGCGGCGAGATAGACGAACATGAACAGCGGCTTTCCGCGCTGCCGCTGCTGCATCAGGTCGAGCGCGGCATCGTAGAAGAATCCGTCGGGCTCGACGCCCTTGGCGCCGAGGTCGCGGGCGTCGAGGAAGCGGTCGACGCCGACCGTGGTCTGGAAGCTGCGCGCACTCATGAAGGCGCCGTGCGCGGGATACAGCGACACGGTGTCGTAGCCACATTGGCGCAGCGTCAGCGGCAGGCCACGCTCGACCCGGCCGGAGGCGATCCGCGTCACGAAATAGGCGAAGCGGCCGAACGAGCGCGACGACAGGCCGGCGAGCACGTTGTATTCGGTGAACCAGCTCGGCCCGCCATTGCTCTCGGCCATGAACTGGCGCGCCTTGCCGTCGAACGACTTGAAGTGGCTGCCATAGTCCGCGGGCACCTTGATGCCCGGCGCCGAGCGGATGTCGAAGCTGGATTCGTCATGGATCAGCACGATGTTCGGGCGGCGCCCGGCCGGATGGCAGGAGTCCGGGATCGCGGCGGCCAGCTTGCGGTCGGCGGTGGCATCGGACTCCATGAAGCCGTTGGCGAGGAAATCCGACACCGCGGTGACGCCGGAGCGCGCGAACTTGGAGAGATAGCCGTCGTCGTAATAGCCGCGCCAGGCCTCGTCGCGCCAATTGAGTGAATACAGCGTCAGCGCCGCGAGGCAGGCGAGCTTGCCCGCCAGCGCCGGCAGCCGCGCAATCCGGTACGGATCGGCCCACCACAACAGCCCCATCAGCGGCAGCACCACGGCCGCCGCCAGCAGCACCGACAGCTTCAGGTTCGGGAAGATCGTGAACAGGAACGCCGCGCTGTCGTGGTCGATCAGCATCACGTCGACGAAGTTCGCCGTCATCTGCACCACGGCATGCTTCAGCTGCGACAGCAGCACCAGCACGACGACCATGGTCAGCGCCAGCGCGCCCGACACCGCGGGCCGCCGCAGCAGCACCAGCCAGAAGCCGTTCAAAATGCCCCAGGCCAGCAGGAAGCCGAGCCGCGCGCCGAAATCGGTCTCGGTGTGCAGCATCAGGGCCAGCGCGGCGATATGCGGGGCCGCCACGGCCGAGAGCCGCATCACAGCGGAACGGGTCGCGTTCGCCGCGGCGAGCGTCGTGATCGGTCCGTGGTTCGGGGTCAATGACATGCGGCGGTCGTAACGCGGCGCCCTTCGCCGGCGCATGCCGGCAGATCAGGGACCGCCTATCCTGTCATGCGACCGTAATGAAATCGTCACAAATAACAACAGTCCGGATTTACCCGGAGTGCCCTTCGCGGTCTGTCGCGTCACAGCAGCGCGGCGCTGCTGCGGCCGTTGTCAGACGTTCATCATTCGCCGCTGCGGCCGCGCCGCACCCGCTGCGGTCCGCGGCACGGCGCGGCCGGATGTGCTGGACCCCCGACGCTGCCGCATGCGGCGGACGAAGGACCAGCCGAACCACAGCGCACCGCAGAACGGCAGCAGAGGAAGCAGCAGATTCGAGCCGCGATCGCGATCCACGATCGCAAACCGCGACGTCTCCTCGCTACGGTAGCGCACCGTGACCCGGTCGCCGACCCAATAGCGCGGCGAGCTGCCGCCGAAATCCTCGAAGCGCAGCAGCGCCCCGGACGCGGTCGCAAACTCGATCACGGGGTAATATGTCGGCTCCCGGCCCGGGCCATCGGCATCTACCCTGATCGTGACGACCTGGCCCTCCGTCCGCAGCCCCGTCAATTCCATGCGGATGACGTATCCCGCCAGCGCGATCGTGGTCGCGAGCAGGATGGCCGCCATGATGGCGGCCAGCCGCGCCGACATCCGCGAGGCGCGCCGGCGCGGCGCCTTCGCTGCGGCGGCCATGGACAGCAGAGCGATCTGGTAGTCAGCAGCCCCGCCAAAGAAATGATGATCGAACATTCCGATGCCCCCCCGCCGGAAGCTGCATCGAAAAAACCAAACGTGGGTAAAATACGACGCTCAAATTCTGCATAACCCTCGGATCGCAGGTGCGACCGATCGGAAGGCTCGCCAATTCCGCGGCTTGCGCGTGATCCACGATCGCGTTCAAAGCTGCGCGACCATCACCGCGTGCCGGCCGGTGTTGCTCTATTTCCCCCCAAGCGCGTGTTTCCCTCAACGCACGAACCGCGCGGTGATTCGCGTGACGCGTCACACCGCCGCCGCCACATGATGTCCCGTGCGCGCGCGGCCGTTCGTTTGATCCGCCATGACAGGCAGCCGCGGCACGACCGCCCTGCGTGCGAAATTCACTGCTGGCGGCGCGGCGGTCCTCGGCGCCCCTCAGCGTTCGGAGCCGCCGGTCTCGAGCAGCCGCTCGCGCACCAGCCTGACCGCGCCGCGACTCCAGGAATAATTGGCGCCGAGGCGCAGCCCGCTGTCCCCGGCGGCGACCAGAGCGCCGGTATCCGCCTGGCGGACCCGGAAGCCGACGATATATTCGGTGCGGCCGATCCGTCGGATGATCCCGAGCAGCGACTGCTGGGCGCCGACCGCGCGGGCGGCCCGGGCCTCGCAATCGTCGCACGCCAGCAACGGCTGTCCCGGCTTGATCTCGCCGGCCGCGTCCTGCAGCCGATAGCGCCCTGACTGCGCCAGCAGCTGCCGCACCGCCTCGGTCGCCTCCTGCAGCCCCTTCTGGTCGGACTCGGTCTCGCCGAGCGCCGCACCCGCGCTGGTGTCATCGAGCTCGAAGGGCAGCAGCACCAGCTGGATCGGCTCCGGCGCCAGCGCGTCGCGAACCTGGCGCGACACGAAGATCTCGGCGCGCTCCCAGGCCTCGTCCGAGTCGCCCCGGAACGTGAAGATCTTGTCGAACAGCACGCGATTGGACGCGACGTCGATCGCCGACGCCCGCGCCCATTGCACCAGCGTCGACAGCTTCTGCACGCCGCCGGTAATCACGACGCCGGCGCCGGCGCCGGCGGCCATGTGCAGCCGGGCGGCGGGCGGCGCATCGGCTGCCGGACAGGAGGCGCCGCAGGCCGGACTGACGAGGCGCAGGCGCGCATCGTCCGCGACGTCGCGCCTGAGTGCGGCGATGAAGGCCTCCAGCCGCCGCTGATGCGCCGCCGTCTGGTCGGCCGGCTCACCGGATGTGTCGAGATAGCTGAAATCGTCGACCAGCACGGCCGGGACATGGTCGGCGGCGCGGACCGGGCCGGCAGCGAGCGTCAGGACGGCGAGAGCAAAGCAGTGCAGCGTGCGAAGATCTGACATCGGGCTCTCCCAGGAGGTTTGCAGCGCACGAACGCTAGACGCACCGGCCGGCCAAGAACCGGGTGCGGTCCCGACGATGGCCGGGAAAATTTCACGACGTCGCAGCCATCAAGCGGGCGTGCTTTCGGCCCCGCTCGTTCTGCCGTTAGATGGCCGCTCGGCTTCGCCATGACTGGCTTCGAGAGGCGTCGAGATGAGCATCTTCACCGCATGGGACCTCAAGGCCCGCCTGACCTTGCGGATCTCGCTCGTGTCTGCGCTGTGCTTCGCGGCGATCTCTGCCTATGTCCTGGTCGACATCGACCGTTCCGCGCATGCACGCAACGAGCGCATCGCCGAGATCACCGCCCGCACCCTGCAGCTGCAGCAGAGCAAGCTGCATTGGGTCAACAGCCCGCCGGCCGGCTTTCCCGACCTCGATGCCGTCGCCGCGGCCGCGATCGCCCCCGGCCTCTGCATCGCCTACCGCACGATCGACGGCCCAATTCTGCAGCAGATCTGCAGCGGCGCCGAAGTGCTGACGCAGCCTCCGCCCCGCGCCTTCGCGGCGCTGTACCAGCGGCTGTTCGATCCCAGCCGCGCAGCGACACGGCCGGTGCTGTTTCGCGATGCCAGGACCGGGGATGCTATGGTCTGGCTCGATGCCGACGTGATGACCGCGGATGCCTGGCGCGAGCTCGGCCGGCTGCTGCCGGTGCTCGGAACGGCGCTGCTGCTGCTCTGCGTGCTGGTCTACGCAGCGCTGGCGCGCGCGCTGCGTCCGACCCGCCTGATCCGCGCCGGCCTCGAGCGCATCGCGGCCCACGATCTGTCGGCGCGGCTGCCGCCGTTCGACCTCGCCGAGCTTTCGGCGATCCGCGACGCCTTCAACCAGCTCGCCGAAGGGCTGGAGTCGGCGCTGGCCCAGCGCAGCGAATTGACCCGGCGTCTCATCGCCCTGCAGGACGACGAGCGCCGTCACCTCGCGCGCGAGCTGCATGATGAATTCGGCCAATCGCTGGCGGCGATCCGGGCGCTGGCGGCCTCGGTCCGCCACAGCGCGGCGCGCGATTGCCCGGACATGGTGAGCGAATGCGACGTCATCGCCCAGACCGCGACCGGGATGATGGAGACGCTGCGCGGAGCCTTGGTGCGGTTGCGTCCGCCCGAGATCGACGAGCTCGGGCTGGCGGCAAGCCTCGAAGGCCTGGTGGCCGGATGGAACAGGCGGCAGCACGGGCTTCCCAGGTTCGAGATCAGCCTGTCGGACGGGATCGATCGCGTCCCCGACATCGTCGCCACCCACGTCTACCGCATGGCCCAGGAAGCCCTCACCAACGCGGTCAAGCATGCCGGGGCCACGCGCGTCCGGCTGCAGGTCGCGCTTGGCGAGCGGCTGGGCCATGCGGATGAGACCATCGTCCTCGCTGTCGAGGATGATGGCGCTGCCGGCGAGGCCAGCAGCCGATCCGGCATGGGCCTGCTCGGCATGCGCGAGCGCACCGCATCCCTAGGGGGCCAGATGAGCTTTGCGGCCGGAGCGGACGGCGGCTCGCGGCTGCGTGTCGTCATCCCGCTCGCGGGTGTTTCGACGCAGACGGCGATCGGGCGCGCGGCATGACGGCACAGGCCGGCACCATCATGCTGGTCGACGACCATGCCGTCGTCCGCGAGGGCTATCGGTCGATGCTGCAAAAGCAGCCGGGGCTGCGCGTGGTCGCCGAAGCCGCCGATGGCGCCGAGGCCTACCGGCTGTTCAAGGCCGTCAGGCCCGATCTCGTGATCATGGACCTGACCATGCCCGGTGTCGGCGGCATCGAGGGCATTCGCCGGATCCGGCAATGGGACCGCAGCGCGCGCATCCTGGTGTTCACGATGCATGAGAATGCCGGCTTCGCGGTGCAGGCGATCCGGGCCGGCGCACGCGGCTATGTCACCAAGAGCAGCCCGCCGGAAACCCTGGTCCGCGCCGTCACCGATGTCCTGGCCGGTCACATCGCCATCAGTCCCGACATCGATCACGAGCTGGCGCTCAGCCGCCTGTCCGGCGAGCAGGCCGCCGCCGACGTGCTGACCGCGCGCGAATTCGAGGTGATGCAGATGCTGCTGGCCGAACGGACCACCGAGGAGATCGCCTCGAGCCTTCATCTCAGCCCGAAGACGGTCGCCAATCTGCACTCGCTGATCAAGGACAAGCTCGGCGTCGCCACCGACATCGAGCTGGTACGGCTGGCGCTGCGGCAGGGATTATTGACCTGAACGCGCAAGACCGGAGAACCGGCGGCACGAGGCCTCAACTTAAGGCTCGTCCGCGGGGATGCGCGGCATCGGCTGTGCGTCGGATGCCTGTTCTGCGCCGTCCTGATCCATCACCAGATGAAACTCCCGCCCGAGCCGGCGCTGAACGCTCATCACGGCGCGGTCGACGTCGCTGATCAGGCTGTCGCCGAGGATGACGTGCGGAATCTCCCAGTTGCGGCCGCTGCGCACGTCGAGCCCCTGCACGGCCGGCACGCGTGCCGTGTCGCATCCCGGCTGCGCACGGATCGCCTCCTCCACCAGACAAGTGAGCTCCGCCTGGGTCTTGCCGGTCGTCGTCACCGCCGGCATCAGGGCTTGGTCACCGGCGTCAGGCCGAGCCGCTTGGCGATGATGCGATCGACGGTCCGCTTCGGAAGCGCGCGCACGATCCATTGCTGCAGCGCATCGGGCGCGATCTCGTAGCGCACCTTGGGCGCCGGCGCGGTCAGCGCCTCATACACCCGCCCGGCGATGGTTTCGGCCGGTAGGCCGGTCTTGGCCAGATGCAGCATGAAGCCGCGAATTTTCTGCAGCGCCGGGAAGAACGGCGAGCCCTGGTACGGCGACAGGTCGACCTCCTCCGCCTTGGCCCAGATCGGCGTCTTCACCGCGCCGGGCGCGACGATGATGACGTCGATGCCGAACAGCATCAATTCGCGGCGCAGGCTCTCCGACAGCCCCTCGACCGCGTGCTTGGAGGTCGAATACGGCGCGAGTAGCGGATTGCCGTTGCGGCCCGCGACCGAGCTCATCATCACGATCCGCCCGCGCGGGCCGGTCATCGCGGGATCGGCCCCGAGCAGCGGCGCGAACGCCTGGGTCGCGATCACCGGACCGATGACGTTGACCTCGATCTGATGACGAAACTGATCGATCGGCAGCTCCGTAACGGGACCGGCGACGGCGATGCCCGCATTGTTGACCAGCCCGGCGAGAGCCTCGCCATTGAGAGCGGTGCGCACCTCTTGCGCCGCTGTCTTCACCGCGGCCTCGTCGGTGACGTCGAACAGCAGCGGCGTGAAGCTGGCGCCGAGCTCGCTGCGCAGCCGCTCCGCATCGGCCTGCTTGCGAACGCTCCCGAACACCCGGAAGCCGCGTGCGAGCAGAAGCTTCGAACAGGCGTGACCGATGCCGGTGGATGCCCCGGTGATGACGACGGATTTCATGGCGACCTCAGAGATTTGCCAGCCGATTATCGCACGGGATGCGGCGCAATGCTGGCGCTGATTTTCCACGCGAGATCACGCCTTGTCACGCTTGCGCGTGAAGGCCGGAACGCATGGCATCCCGCCCGATCCATCGGCAAGACGGTCGCGGCAAGAATGTGATTTAAGTTTCAATGCTTGGGAAGGTGACAGCTGAGGTAAGATCGAGAGAGGCCGGCAAAGTGGATGAAGGAAGGTTTGTGACCTTATGAGATCATTAACCTTTTCGTTTCGATCCCTCGTCTTCGCAGGTCTGCCGGGCGCAGTTCCGTGTCACACCGCTCGACGGCCGCGCCGACCGTGCCCTTCCGCTGTAACCGCTTCGTCTTAATTTTCCGTATCCGTGTTTCTCCGGAGTACTACGCCCCCCGCCCCTAACACATTGTTATCGCAGCTGCCGAAAGCTGATCCTGCCGAGAGCCACGCAGCGCGAGCAGCAGCGCGTCGCTGCCGCCTTTGGCAATCCCGACAAACGAGCGCGACCGTGTCACAGCCAGAACAGCTTCCGCCTTCAGAAAATTCCATCATCACCGAGCTCGAAGAGGCCGTTCGCAGCGGCTCCTCGGCGAAGCGTGTCAATACGCTGCGCCAGGTCACCAACCTGTTCCTGCATGACGGCGAACGCCTCACCGAGGACCAGATCAAGGTGTTCGACAACGTGCTGTGCATGCTGGTCTCCCGGGTCGAGACCCGCGCGCGGGCCGAGCTCAGCAAGCACCTCGCCCCGGTCGACTATGCGCCTGTCGACATCATCCAGCAGCTCGCCCGCGACGACGAGATCTCGGTCGCCGAGACTGTGCTGATGCACTCGACCCGGCTGACCGAGCACACGCTGGTGGAGGTCGCAGCGACCAAGGGCCAGGATCACCTGATGGCGATCTCGAGCCGGGCGCATCTGACCGAGGCGGTGACCGACATCATCGTCGACCGCGGCGAGCGCCGGGTCATCCGCAAGCTCGCCAACAACCAGACCGCGCGCTTCTCCGAGACCGGCTACTCGGGAATGATGGCCCATGCCGAGAACGACGATGAGCTCTCCGAGATCATCGGCCTGCGCGTCGATCTGCCCAACAAGCACCTGCGCGACCTGCTGCGCCGCGCCACCGACTCCGTGCGGGCCAAGCTGATGGCCTCGGCGCCCCCGGCGCTGCAGCAGGAGATCAAGAAGGTCATCAAGGCGATCGCGGACGTTGCGCGCAGCGATGGCGGCCTGATCGGCCGCGACTTCACGCTGGCCGAGGAAGCCGTCAAGCGCATGAAGGGGCTGAACGAGCTCAACGACGCCGCCATCGGCTTCTTCGCCGAAACCCGCCGCTTCGGCGAGGTGGCCGCCGCGCTCGGCCTGCTCAACAACGTCCCGACCGAGATGATGGCCAAGGTGCTGGAGGGCCCGCGCACCGACATCGTGCTGATCCCCTGCCGCTCCGCCGGGCTGATCTGGCCGGTGGTGGCAAAGATCCTGACCCACCGTCCGATCAAGCACGCCATCGACACCGACACGCTGAAGCTCGCCGAGCGAGACTATGGCCGCCTGTCGCTCGACACCGCCCAGCGCACCCTGCGATTCTGGATGGTGCACAACAAGGTGGAGAAGTGAGCTTCGGCTCACAAGCGCCCTCGGCGACACCCCGCGGCCTCGCCCCACGCTCCGCTGTCGTCCCGGCGCACGCCGGGACCCATACCGCGTGATGTGAGTTGGCGGACAAAGTCTAGATTACCCGGTTCTCGTAACACCAACGCCGGTGGTTATGGATCCCCGCATTCGCGGGGGATGACGGCTGTGGGTGTCGCAGGCAGTCGACCACGCCCATGCTGCACAACGACGCAGTAGGATCATCTCGTCCCGGACGAGGCCGGACGATTGGCTGGGGGAAGGCAACGCGACAGCAGCCAGGCTCCGCCAGCGGCGAGAGCAAGCAAGAAAAGACCGGTCAGAACGGTCGGAGCATGCAACGGCAGCAGCCGCCATTCCGGTCCGATGACCACGCCGCTGTCGAACGTCTCGCTGCTGTTCGAGCACAGCGCGGCGAAGGCCGGATCTGCGGCGATGTCGGCCGCGATCCGCGCTTCGAGCGCCGAGGCCGCCGACTGCGCGCCGGGCATCGTCGACAGATGCGCGAGCAGCGCACGAATGCCGGCCATGTCGGCATGGGCGCATTCGTTGAACGGGCTCGCCTCGTCGGTCAGGCTGCCGGGAACGAGGCCCCACCAGCAGGCGAAATGCTGCAGGCTGACGAAGCCCATGAGCCGGCGCAAGGTTGCGTCGGTTCGCGCCTGACGCGCGGCGAGATCAAGGATATCGGAGCGATGGCGGGCGACCACCTGCATCTCACCATGGCCGATCGCGGGAATGGCGAGCCCGACCAGCGTGCCATCCGAGGGTCGCGGATGATGCGCCCGGACCGGCACGACGGTGAAAAGCGAGGCCAGCGCCATGATGACGCCCAGCCATCGGCCGGCGATCGCACACCTCCCGCCGCGCGCCATCATCGCTCGTCCTTCCACGGCACCAGGGCGGCGAGCGTCCAGCGACCGCCGACGCCCGACAGCCTGGCGCGCGTCAGCGGCGCGACGTCGATGCGCCGGAACGTCTCCGGGCCTGCGCCGATCGCATGCGCGATCGCCGCGCGCATGACCAGCGCATGCGTGATCGCCAGAACCGAGCCGTCGACGGCAAGCAGATCCGTCATCCATCCACTGATGCGGGTCATCACATCCACAAACGACTCGCCGCCATGCGGAGCCGCCTGCGGATCCTGCAGCCACGCGGCGACGGCGTCCGGCGTCTCCGCCTGGACCTCGGCGAGCGATCGTCCCGCCCAGCGGCCAAAGTCGCAGTCCCGCAGCGCAGGCTCTGGCCGAGCGTCGAGGGCGAGCCCTTCGGCGGTGTCGGCGGCGCAGCGGGCCGGGCTGCGCAGTGCGATGTCATGGGAGGGAAGCCGGCCGACCAGCCGGGCGAGACTGTCTCGCCCGCGCGCGTCCAGCGGCTCGTCGGCCGCGAAGGCCATTGCCGCCGTGGCCGGGGTCGCCGCCGCGCAGATGAGATGCAGGCGCGTCGTCATGGCCGTCGCGGCCGTTCAAGCGCGCGCGCCATGCGGCGCCATCAGACGCTCGGCAAGCACGCCGAACAGCAATCCGAGCGTGGCCCACATGATGGCCTGCCCGCCGAGCGAGGCGACGCGGAACTGCCAGAGCACGGTGGCCGGAAACTCCTCCGGTACCTCGTTCACATCAGGCAGCGCGAGACTGATGCCGATCATCACCGCGACGTAGACGCCCGCCGCAATCAAGGCCGCATTCCATGCGCCGAGCCGCGGCAGCAGGCGGATGCGCAGCATTCCGGCCGCGATGATGACCGCAAGCGAGATCAGGATCAGCGCAAAATACAGGCTGGTGCGCATTCCGATCGTCTCGGCCAGACCGACCGAGGGCGGGTTGGCGGGATATTTGAGCATGGGCGCGGCATAGACGGCGACGAAGCCAAGTGCGGCGAGCACCGCCGAGGTCGCCCGCGGACCGAGATCGGCCATGCGTCGGAAGCACAGCGCGAAGGCGAGCGCGAACAGGCCGCCGAACGCCGTACTGTAGACGACAACGCCGGTCAGCAGTCCAACGCCGGCCTGGACCGGCCGGCTGACCAGCTCGGTCTCAACCGCCGCGACGGGCGCAGGCTGGCCCTTGGCAGCGGCCTCCTCCGCGCTCGCTTTGGCTTTCGCCGCGTCGGCCGCCGTCTCGAACGCGATGGCGCGCTCGACCGATGATTCGCCGGCCAGCTTGAGAAAGCCGAAGGACAGCAGTGCGGCGACGAGGCCGGCCAGCATGCCGCGCAGGAGCAAGCGCCCCGTCATCGATCGTCTCTCAGAGATTGGGAACCTCGGCTGCTGCCGTCAGGGCCGGCGTGCAGCGGAACGGCTCCGGCGCAGCGGAGCCGGCCGTTCAGTGGCACGGGAATCCGAGCAGATGCCGTCCGTCATGGACGAATTCATGGACATAGGCGCTGTTGAACACAGCCGCCGCGCCCTCTTCGACGCCGACGAAATAGATGCCGAGAGCGAGCATCAGGCCGCCGAAGATCGCCCACGGCAGAATCTCGCGCACCGGAATGGCTGTGGGCAGAGTGACCGGAAAAGACGTCGCTGTTGCCACGGTGAAGCTCCTTGTTGGGTTCCGGCTGACCAAGCCAGCGCCGGGAGGCAGTGAAAGCCCTCCACGTCCGACACACGGTGCCGCAGCCGATGAATGCTCGCAAGATTATAACCGCGATCGCGGGCGGATCGATAGTCGAAAATGCTCGGGTCCCCCGCGCCGCCCCCGGGCCAGCGGAGGCGCTGCCCGGCGTGGTCGCGAGGGGACCGGCGAAAGCGGGTGCCGACCGGCTGACAGCGGCTGCGGCGATCGACTACAATCGCGGCGAAGGAGATCGCAATGGCTTTCGACGTCACCGCCGCGCCCCGCCCCGAGGCTCGCCTCATGCCCGTGCCGCAGCGGCATGCGACCACGTTCTGCTTTGCGGTGCTCACCGCAGCGTGCGCGCTGGCGAGCTTCGCCTTTGCCTGCGCGACGCCGTTCGCGGCGTTTGCGGTGGTCGCAGCCGCCATGCTGCCGCTGCGCTCCGCCTTGCCCTGCGTGCTCGGAGCCTGGCTGGTCAACCAGGGTATCGGCTTCGGCGCCCTGCATTATCCCGTCGACGCCAACACGCTGGCCTGGGGAGCCGCGATCGGCGCGGCAGCCCTCGTCGCCACGCTCGGCGCGCGTCTGGTGCTGCAGGCCTTGTGCGCCGTACCGGCACCGATCGCGCTCGCGGCGGCCCTGCTCGGCGCCTACGCGGCCTATGAGCTGGTGCTGCTCGCGGTCACGCCCGTGCTCGGCGGCGCGGCGAGCTTCACGCCTGCGATCGTCGCGCGCCTCGGACTGACCAGCGCCGCCTGGCTGGCCGGGCTCGCCGCCACCTGTGAGATCGTCCGTCTGCTGACGCCGCTCGCCTCACGCCGCGCGATGTCCTGACCGGACCAGCATCAGCGAGTGAGAGGGCCGCCGCCTCCTCATACTCAGCTGTCGTCCTCGCGAACGCGGGGACCCATACCGCGTGATGTGAGTTGGCGGAAACCAGTCCGAGTCACCACCGTTCGTCAACACGAACAACTGTGGTTATGGGTCCCCGCGTTCGCGGGGACGACAGCGTGGCTTGTCGCAGGCAGCGGGGCTGAACTCCGCGATGTCGCTATCGCATTGACGAAAAAAAGCCTCCGCCCAACAAGGACGGAGGCTTTCATTGAGCTCCAGGTCGAGACCGCGATACCCGCAGTCTCGACCGGCCATCACGACAGCTCAGTTCTTCGACTTGTCGACCAGCGCGCCCTTCTTGATCCAGGGCATCATATCGCGCAGGCGGGCGCCGACGTCCTCGATCGGGTGCTGGGCGAGACGGGCGCGGGTCGCCTTGAACGAGGACTGGTTGACCTTGTTCTCCAGCATCCAGTCGCGCGCGAAGCGGCCGGACTGGATGTCGTCGAGCACCTTCTTCATCTCCGCCTTGGTCTCGGGCGTGATGATGCGCGGGCCGGTGACGTACTCGCCATATTCGGCGGTGTTGGAGATCGAGTAGTTCATGTTGGCGATGCCGCCTTCATAGATCAGGTCGACGATCAGCTTCACCTCGTGGAGACACTCGAAATAGGCCATCTCCGGCGCGTAGCCGGCCTCGACCAGGGTCTCGAAGCCCGCCTTGATCAGCTCGACCAGGCCGCCGCACAGCACCGCCTGCTCGCCGAACAGGTCGGTCTCGCACTCTTCCTTGAAGGTGGTCTCGATGATGCCGGCGCGGCCGCCGCCGATCGCCGACGCATAGGACAGGCCGAGGTCATGGGCATTGCCCGAGGAATCCTTGGCGATCGCGATCAGGCAGGGCACGCCGCCGCCGCGCTGGTACTCGGAGCGGACGGTGTGGCCGGGGCCCTTCGGCGCGATCATCAGCACGTCGAGATCGGCGCGCGGGTCGAGCAGGTTGAAATGCACGTTGAGGCCGTGCGCGAAGACGAGCGCGGCGCCCTGCTTCATGTTGTCGGCGAGATGCTCGCGGTAGATGTCGCCCTGCAGCTCGTCCGGGGTCAGCATCATCACGAGGTCGGCCCACTTCGCGGCTTCGGCGACTTCCATCACCTTGAAGCCGGCGGCTTCAGCCTTCTTGGCCGAGGCCGAGCCCTTGCGCAGCGCGATCGCGACGTCCTTGACGCCGGAATCCTTCAGGTTCAGCGCATGGGCGTGGCCCTGGCTGCCATAGCCGACGATGACGACCTTCTTGCCCTTGATCAGGTTCAGATCGGCGTCGCGATCGTAGTAGACACGCATTGTCGTTTCCTCTTTGAGATGGCCGGAATTGGCTGAAAAGTCAGACGCTTGGGTGAGGCACGGGCGGCTGCGCCCGGACAAAATCCGGCCCGTGTCTAGAGCATTTTGGGCGTGCTTGGAAACCCCGATCTCGCATGGCGGCCACCTCCCTCATGCGTCCATGAAGACGGGATAGAGCGAGGCCAGCAGCAGCACCGCCATCAGGATGTTGAAGGCGCGCACCGCACGTTCTGAGCTGAGAAGCGGCCGCAGCGCGGTGCCGAACAGGGTCCAGGTGATGGTCGAGGCGACCGCCATCACGAAGCTGATCGCGACCTGCAGTGCAACATTGGCGGGAAAGCGCGCAATCGCGGCATAGGCGGTGATGGTGCTGATGACCATCACCCAGCCCTTGGCATTGACCCACTGAAACAGCGCCGCGCCCCAGAACGACATCGGCCCGCGCGGGTTGGCCTCGTCCGCCTTGGCCGATCCGGAGAACGCGATCACCACGGCGAGATAGATCAGATAGGCGGCGCCGAGATATTTCAGCACCTGCTGCAGCACGGGATAGCTGATGAACACCGTGGCGAGGCCGAAGCCGACCGCGCCGACCATGAAGGCAAAGCCGAAGCTCACGCCCATCATGTGCGGCACTGTGCGGCGGAAGCCATGGGTCACGCCCGACGACAGCAGCATGATGTTGTTCGGACCCGGCGTGAACGCCATCACGAAGGCGAAGGTCACGAAGGCGATGAGGAGTTGCTGGGACATCTAGGATGCTCTCGCTCTCGTCGCGAATTGACGAGCGGCCGCTTGACCGAGGCAGGCACGCCTATCGCGGCGATGGCGCTCTAACCTCTCCCCGCCTGCGGGGAGAGGTCGGATTGCATCGTCAGATGCAATCCGGGTGAGGGGGGCTCTCCGCACGGTCGGTGGGCGTGGCTGCCCCTCACCCCAACCCTCCCAGCGCGAGCGAAGCTCGTCGCGCCCCCGTAAGAACGGGGAGAGGGGGCGCACCGGCTGCTGCGCGGCAGCGTGCGCCGCCAACAAACACTTCATCTTTCAGCCCTGCCCTGCCGGCTTCTGCAGCACGTAGGTGGCGTGCATCGGCGCGTGGTAGTCGGCGGAGATGGTGATGAAGCCGACCTCGGCCAGCATGCGCTCCATCACCCAGGCGAAGGTCGAGTTCTCGTCGCGCATATGGGTGATGACGCTGTCGCGAGACAGATCGTGGTTCTTGATGTTGAAATCGGCCCATTGCTCGACCGAGCGCTCGGCGCCGTCGGGCATGCTGACATAGACGATGTCGCGCAGGAAGAACTGCGCGCCGGGCTTGAGCGCCGCGAAGATGCGCGCCAGCGCCACCGCCTTCCAGAAGTCCGGCAGATGGTGCAGCGTGAACTCGCTGGCGATCAGGTCATAGGAGTTGGGCTCGTAGGCGAACGACAACAGGCCGGCCGCATGCATCCGCACCGCGGTGCGGCGGTCGCGGGTGTAGAGCTTGGTCAGCGCCAGCATCGCCGGCGAGATGTCGATGGCGTCGACGACGGCGCCCATCAGCGCCGCTTCCGTCGCCAGCACGCCGTTGCCGCAGCCGATGTCGGCGACCCGCCAGCCGGGCTTGACGCCCAGCATCTTCAATGCGGCGCGCGCGCGCTCGTCGGCGTCATCCCCCGAATCGTAGATCGAGGCGACGGCATGATCGAGCCCGATCCGGTTACGTTCGTTGTAGTACCAGTCGCGCGCCAGCATGGCTCACATCCCTTCCGGTCCCCGCCCGATCGCCGCAACGCCGGTCCTGGCGACTTCCACCAGGCCGAGCGGACGCATCAGATCGATAAACTGAGTGATCTTGTCGGTGTTGCCTGTGATCTCGAACACGAAGCTTTCCGTCGTCGCGTCGATGACGCGGGCGCGGAACGCATCCGCCAGCCGCAGCGCCTCGACGCGCGGCTCGCCGGTGCTGCGCACCTTGACCATGGCGAGCTCGCGCTCGATCGCGCGCTTGGTCAGGGTCATGTCGACGACGCGGTAGACCGGGATCATGCGGTCGAGCTGATGCTTGATCTGCTGGATCACCATCGGCGTGCCGGTCGTGACGATGGTGATGCGCGAGAGATGTTTCTGGCTCTCGGTCTCGGAGACGGTGAGGCTCTCGATGTTGTAGCCGCGCCCGGAGAACAGGCCGATGACGCGCGCGAGCACGCCCGGCTCGTTCTGCACCAGCACCGACAGCGTGTGCGTCTCGTTCGGATCGTGGCGGTCTTCGAGGAAATAGGCTGACGCTGGCTGGTTCATTGGTGTCCCCGTTTTAGCCAAGTCGTCATGGCCGGGCTTGTCCCGGCCATCCACGTCGAGCGTCGCGCGCGCGACTCGTGGATGCCCGGGCCAAGCCCGGGCATGACGGCGGTGTTTGTGGTGCGCCGAGTGCCCATCACGACACTCCTGCCATTTCTTCGGAGGCCGCCGGCATGACCCAGCGCCTGAACAAATCGAGATCGATGTTGCCGCCGGTCAGCACCAGGCCGACGCGCTTGCCGGCGAGCTTGCGCTTCTCCTGCAGAGCGGCTGCGAGCGGGGCCGCGCCGGCGCCTTCGGCGAGATTATGGGTATCGGTCCAGAAGATACGAACGGCCTCGGCGATCTCGGCGTCGCTGACCTGGACGATGCGCGAGGCACCTTTGAGGATGATCGCGAGCGCATCGGCATCCGGGCTGCGGGTGGCGAGGCCGTCGGCATGGGTATCAGCGCTGTTGGTGGTCACGACCGTCCGCGCCGCGAACGACAGCGCATAGGACGGCGCGCCCGTCGACTGCACACCGACGATCTCGGTCTTCAGCCCGAGCAGGTCGCGCGCCAGGATGCAGCCGCAGATGCCCGAGCCCTGCCCGATCGAGACGTAAAGCACGTCGAGGTCCGGGGCGGAACGGAACAGCTCCAGCGCGTAGGTGGCGACGCCGCGGACGATGTCCGGGTGGAACGACGGCACCATCTGCAGGCCATCGTGCGCGGCATGCCGGATGGCCTCCTCGCGCGCTTCCTGGAAGTCGCTGCCATGCTCGATCAGCTCGGCTCCGAACGCCGCCATCGCGCGGTTCTTCTCGACCGAATTGCCCTTGGGCACATAGATCGTCACCGGCAGACCGTTGCGGCGGCCGGCAAATGCGACGCTCTGGCCATGATTGCCGCGCGTCGCGGTGATCAGCCCGCGCACCTCCGGCTGCGTGCGCTTGAGATTGTCGACATAGACCAGCCCGCCACGCACCTTGAAGGCGCCGGCCGGCGTGTGGTTCTCGTGCTTGACGACGACATCAGTCCCCAGCCGCTGCGCCAGCAACGGCCACGCATGCGCCGCCGTCGCCGGCACCGCGGCGCCGACGATGGCATGGGCGGCTTCGAGCTCAGCTAATGTGAACACCGCTGCCTCCACATAATCGCTGTCATGCCCGCGAAGGCGGGCATCCAGTACGCCGCGACGGTCGTGAGTCCCACGATAGCCGCGGCGTACTGGATCGCCCGGTCAAGCCGGGCGATGACAGTGAAGTTTGTGGGGCGCGCCGAGCTCACGATCCGTCCTCACACCAGCGCCTTGCCGCCCGCGAATGCGGCGGCAGGATCGGAGGCTTCCGCCGGCAGGATCATCTCGTTATGCGCCTTGCCCGACGGGATCATCGGGAAGCAGTTCTCGAGCGCCGCGACGCGGCAGTCGAACAGCACGGGCTTCTTGACCGAGATCATCTCCTTGATCGCGCCGTCGAGATCGCCGGGCTTGCTCACCTGCAATCCGACGCCGCCATAGGCCTCCGCGAGCTTGACGAAGTCCGGCAGCGCCTCCGAGTAGGAATGCGACAGGCGGTTGCCGTGCAGCAGCTGCTGCCACTGCCGCACCATGCCCATGTACTGGTTGTTGAGGATGAAGATCTTGACCGGCAGCTCGTACTGCACGGCCGTCGACATCTCCTGCATCGTCATCTGCACCGAGGCGTCGCCGCCGATGTCGATGACGAGGCTGTCGGGATGGGCGACCTGGACGCCGATCGCCGCCGGCAGGCCATAGCCCATGGTGCCGAGCCCGCCGGAGGTCATCCAGCGGTGCGGCTCCTCGAAGCCGTAGAACTGCGCCGCCCACATCTGGTGCTGGCCGACCTCGGTCGTGATGTAGGTGTCGCGCCCGCGCGTCAGCTCGAACAGCCGCTGGATCGCATATTGCGGCATGATGACGTCGCGGTTCGGCTTGAAGGCCAGCGAGTTGCGCGCGCGCCAGGTGGCGATCTGCTGCCACCACGGCTTGATGTCCGGCTTCTTCGCCTCGGCCTTGAACACCTGCAGGATGTCGGCAAGCACGTCGCCGCAATCGCCGATGATCGGCACGTCGACACGGATGTTCTTGTTGATCGAGGACGGGTCGATGTCGATATGGATCTTCTTCGAGTTCGGCGAGAACGCATCGGTGC
This sequence comes from Bradyrhizobium sp. SSBR45G, assembly GCF_030159255.1. Classification (GTDB taxonomy): domain Bacteria; phylum Pseudomonadota; class Alphaproteobacteria; order Rhizobiales; family Xanthobacteraceae; genus Bradyrhizobium. The sequence goes on from NZ_BSCT01000020.1 coordinate 23,230, forward strand.
GGCCGGTGATGCGGTCGTCGAAGCGCGCGCCGACGCACAGCATGACGTCGCAATCATGCATCGTCATGTTGGCCTCGTAGGTGCCGTGCATGCCGAGCATGCCGAGCCAGTTGGGGCCCGACGCCGGATAGGCGCCCAGCCCCATCAAAGTCGAGGTGATCGGGAAGCCCGTGACCTCGACCAGCTCGCGCAGCAGCTTCGAGGCCTCCCGCCCCGCATTGATGACGCCGCCGCCGGAATAGATCACCGGCCGCTTGGCGCCGGCCAGCAGCGCCACGGCTTTGCGGATCTGCATCGCGTCACCCTTGACGCGCGGGGAATAGGAGATGTGCACGTCGGACTTGCGCGGCGGATGATAGGTGCCGGTCGCGAACTGCACGTCCTTCGGCACGTCGACGACGACCGGGCCCGGACGTCCCGTGGTCGCGACGTAGAACGCCTCATGCAGCACCTTGGCGAGATCGTTGACGTTGCGGACCAGCCAATTGTGCTTGGTGCAGGGCCGGGTGATGCCGACCGTGTCGCACTCCTGGAACGCGTCGTTGCCGATCAGATGCGTCGGCACCTGCCCGGTGATGCAAACCAAGGGAATCGAATCCATCAGCGCGTCCGCCAGCGGCGTCACCATGTTGGTGGCGCCAGGACCGGAGGTCACCAGCACGACGCCGGGCTTGCCGGTCGAGCGGGCATAGCCTTCCGCGGCGTGGCCGGCGCCCTGCTCGTGGCGGACCAGGATGTGCTCGACCTCGCTCTGCTGGAAGATCTCGTCATAGATCGGAAGCACCGCGCCGCCCGGATAGCCGAAGAGGTGCTGCACGCCGTGGTCGATGAGCGCGCGCACGATCATCGCGGCGCCGGTCATCTGGTTCGGATCGTGGCTCTTGTCGGTCATGGTGGGCTCCGGATCGCTTTTGTCAGCGGCTTGTCGTCTTGGTCGGTCGGTTGGGTCGGATGGTTTCAGTGGCTCGGTTCAAGGTCGTCTCGGTCGGGGTCGTTTTTGGTCGGGGGTCATCCGGGCAATAAAAAAGGGCCCTCGAAGGCCCTGCGCACCGCTCGGATCATGGATGGCCGCTAGCCATCCCCGGCGATGCGCCTGGGTACGACTACGATAAGGAGGGCGGTAATAATGTTGCGCATGTTGCCGATCGAACTTCCCAAAGGTTGCGCGAACATAGCCACGGATCCCCCGATGTCAAGGCAAAGCGGGTTCGTCAGCGCGATTTTGTCAGGTTAACGCGGAATTTGCCGTTCGGCGAGCGGTAATTGCGACACATCTATCGTTTCGCTGCTGATCACTCCCAGGGGTTAATTAGCTTAACACCCAGTCCGGCGAAGTCGCGGACGTTACGCGTCGCGAGGTCGAGACCGTACGCTGACGCAATACCAGCGATCTGAAGGTCAGCGAGTTTGTTCGGGATCTGATGGAGCGGGAGCCCGTTCGCCCTCGCCTGGGCGAGCAGACGCGCAGCAGCCTGCGCCGCGGCTGCATCGAACGCGTAGATGCGGCTTCCAAAGCGCCTCACTGTCCGCGTGATCGCATTGTCCAGCGCATCCTTGCGCTTGCCGGGGCTGAGCATCGCGAGACCGGCGCCGAGCTCAAAGATCGTGACGCTCGACAGCGCGCTGCTGGCGAAGTTCGAGTCAAGCCAGCTGACGACATGACCAGACGGCGCAGACTTCAACGCCTCCGAAATCACGTTGGTGTCGAGCAGGATCATTCCAGAGCGGCCGGCCGGATCGGCGCAGAGCGCAATTGGTCGAGCACGTCATCCAGATCGACGCCCGGCCGGGAAATCGCCACCAGCCAAGTGCCAAAGGGCTCCGCATCGTCAGGCGATTCCGCTTCCTCCCGCGCGAGCTTCTCGAGGGTCTCCCTCAGGTCGGCTTCCAAGCTCTTCCCCCGCCGTTCGGCGCGAAGCTTCAGCAATTCCTTGGTCGTGTCATCCACTTTGCGGATGAGGATGTCAGCCATCGGAGCCTCCTCAGTTTGATATCAAGATATCACAACTCATTGAAATTTGCCACCACCCACGCCCGCGCCTGCTCCGGCGTCATCCATTCGAACTCCGGCAGCTGGTGCCGAAACCAGGTGAACTGCCGCTTGGCGTAATGGCGGGTGTCGGCCTTGCCGATGACGGCCGCCTCCTCCCGCGAGATCTCGCCCCTGATATAGCGGATCAGCGCCGGCACGCCGTGCGCCTTCATCGCCGGCAACAGCGGATCGAGGCCGCGCGCCGCCAGCCGTTCGACCTCCTCCAGCGCCCCGCTCTCGAGCATTGTGTCGAACCGCGCGTCGATCCGCGCATACAGCGTCTCGCGCTCCGGCGCGATGAACAGCGCCCGGTAGCTGCCCTCCGGCAGCAGCGGCGGGGTGGTCTCGGCATGCCAGTCGGCCAATGGCCGACCGGTGGCCTCGATCACCTCCAGCGCCCGGGCGACACGGGTGCGGTCGCGGACGTTCAGCCGTGCCGCCGCCGCGGCATCGCACCGCGCCAGCTCGGCATGCAGCGCCTCGACGCCGTCGCGATCGAGCCGAAGACGGACCGCCTCGCGGACCTCGTCCGGCACGGGCGGCACGGCCGACAAGCCCCGTGTCAGCGCCTTGAAATACAGCCCGGTGCCGCCGATGAAGACCGGCCGCCGCCCCTCCCGCCCGATCTCGGCGAGAACATCAGCTGCATCACGGACATAGTGGCCGGCCGAGTAGTTCACGGCGGCATCGACATGGCCGTACAGACGGTGCGGCACGCGCGCCTCCTCCGCAGGGGTCGGCCGCGCCGTCAGCACCCGGAGGTCACGGTACACCTGCATGGAATCGGTGTTGATGACCACCCCGCCCGCTTTTTGCGCAAGTTCCATCGCAAGCGCCGACTTGCCGCTGGCGGTCGGCCCTGCGATAAGCACCGCTTTGTTGTCGCTTAGCGAAGTCACCTGATGTCTCTCGTCGCCACCTTCATCTGCAATCCCGCCGATCCCGCGCTTGATACCACGATCGTGGAGGCCTTCCTGGCCGTGCTGCCCCAGCCGGGCACGCCGCGCTGGCTGTTCGACGAGGTCGCCATCGACATCCCGTTCGGCGGCGAAGGCGAAGCCCACAAGATCGAGGCCCGGCTGCGCGACCTGCGCGGCGACATGCCGATCGATATCGTCGTGCAGGCGGAAGCCTTCCGGCGCAAGAAGCTTTTTCTGGCCGACATGGACTCGACCATGATCGGTCAGGAATGCATCGACGAACTGGCCGATTTTGCCGGGCTGAAGCCGCAGGTCGCCGCGATCACCGAGCGGGCCATGCGCGGCGAGATCGCGTTCGAGCCGGCGTTGCGCGAACGCGTCGCCCTGCTGAAGGACCTGCCGGTGAGCGTGGTCGACGAAGTGCTGACCAAGCGCATCAAGCTGACGCCGGGCGGCCGCCACCTGGTGATGACCATGCGCGCGCATGGCGCCTACACCTGCCTGATCTCCGGAGGCTTCACGCTGTTCACCCGCCAGATCGCGGCGAAGCTCGGCTTCCAGGAGAACCGCGCCAACGAGCTCGTCGTCGACGGCGGCAAGCTCACCGGCGAGGTGCGCGAGCCGATCATCGGCCGCGACGCCAAGCTCGCCACGTTGATCGAGTTGCGCGAGTCGTTCGATCTCGACGAGATCGACACGCTCGCGGTCGGCGACGGCGCCAACGACCTCGGCATGATCGAGGCCGCCGGCCTCGGCGTCGCCTATCACGCCAAGCCCGCAGTCTCCGCCGCGGCATCCGCCCGCATCGACCACGGCGATCTCACCGCCCTGCTCTACGCACAAGGCTACACGCGCGATCAGTTCGTGGAGTGACGGGCTGTCGCCGAGACGCCGCTGCCGACCCTGCGCATCTCTTGCCGTCGTCATTCCGGGGCGCGCGTGAGCCGCGAGCCCGGAATCCATAGCCACAGGCAGCCGTGAGGCGACGAGACGGAATTGGCGATTGTCGTCGCGACAATCGCCTCTTGCGGTTATGGATTCCGGGCTCATCGCCGCGCGATGCCCCGGAATGACGGCGGGGACAACGACCGTGCGCGTCGTCCTGTGCCGGCGATGGTGAGCGGCGCTATCCTTGTCGCGGTCGAGTGCTCTCGTTCAAGAGCACCTTGATCAACGGGACGAGGTCCTCCGCGAATGACGGATCGCCGCCGTCTCCGCCGATTGTGACAATCATCTTTAAAATTGCGAATGCTGGACGATTGCAATTTGCGCGTCGTGCCTGAATCGCAATTGAAAGTGAGAGTCTCCGCCAGAAGCGGCGCGCCGTCCGGCCGGCGATCAGCGGACCGGGATTTTGTTTCAATTCAGCCCGTCTCCGCGCAACTCCATTCCAATTTCATTTCAGAACGCAAATCAGATCATTCGCCCTCCGCATCGAGGCGAGTCCGGCGCTGCCAACATTAACCGCATCACCAATCGATGAGTTGTCAAACCATGCTGCATTGCATATATCCGGCCTAACGCAAGGGAATGTCCAAGGAAACGAAAGCGATTGCACGTGATGCAATCGATCATCGTCACAGAAGGACTTTCCGATGACCATCAAGCACATCATCCCCGGCTCTCTCGTTGCCCTCGCGCTGCTGAGCGGCGCTGCCGTTGCGGCGGAGCTGCCGAGCTACGAAGTGGGAGCGCTGCCGGCCACCCCGCATCAGCTCTCCGTCGTCGGCGCATCCGCCGCGCAGCAGACCATCGCCGCGGACAACGCCACCTCGCCGCACCAGCTCGCCGTGCTCACCCACCACCGCCGCAGCGCGGCCCTCGTCATCCCGACCACCGTCGGCAGCGTTCGCAACTAAGCGGCGCGACGTCTCTGGCGATCAGGTCACCTGCTGCTCTTCACCGCCTGCGCGTATGGCCGGGGACAGCAGCAGGAGGGCCACGGCGCTCGCCGCTGCACAGACCAGCGCCGCAACCTCGAACATCCAGACATATCCCCCGGCTCGATCCGAGCCTCCCAGAACGGCGCCGAGCACGGCGATGCCGATCGCGAAGCCGGCTTGGCGCATGATCACCGTCACGGCCGCAGCCATCCCGGCGTGAGCAGGCGGTACGAGTGCCACCACAGCTCCTGACAACTGCGGATGCGCCAATGCGGCGCCGCATCCGATCCCGCCCATGGCGATGCCTGCGAGCCACAATCGCAGCATGGCGTCGGGCGCCGCCAGGGCGGCGACAAAAGCGAGATCGCCAGCGGCGATGATCGCGAGCGCAATGGCAAAGTGCCAGCGCCATCCCAATCGGACAACGAGCCTCGCGCCGAGCGGCGGCACCACGAGCATCGGCAGCGTCGCCATGAGCATCGCGACGCCGCATTCCGCCGTTGTCCATCCGAACGTCGCACCGAGAAGCCCAGGCAGATAGACCAGAACCGCCCAATAGCCGAGCGACACGGCATTCAGCAGCAGCCCGACGGCGACCATCGCGCGGTTGACGAAGATGGCGGGATCGAAGATCGGCTCCCTGCGATGCCGCTGCTGCCACAGGAAGCCCGCCAGCAGGACCCCGGCCAGACCGATGCCGATGGTCATGCGTAATCCGCCCTGGACGTTGAGCAGCGTCGCAACCAGCACGCAAAGCGCCGCGCTGAACAGCGCCATGCCGACATGATCCAGAGCGCGCCGCACCGACGGCCGCATCTCGGGCACGAGACGGGGAATGCTCACGGCGGCCACCAGGCACGCCGGCAGGTTGGCGAGGAAGATCCAGCGCCAGCCGAGCCACCCGGAGATGGCGCCTCCGAGGCTTGGTCCGAGCGCCATCGCAACGCCCGACGCCACGCCGAGGCATGCCAGAGCACGGGTGCGCTGGTCGGCCTGCGGATAGAGCCCGGCGATCAGCGCGATACCGCCGGTCATCACGAATGCTGCGCCGATTCCCTGCACCATCCGCGCAAGTCCGAGGCTCAGGCCGCCGACAGCCATCGCGCACGCAGCCGATGCGGCAGCAAATACCAGATTGCCGGCAAGCATCGTCCGCCGGCGCCCAGAACGGTCGGCGACACCACCGGCGACCACCAGCGCTGCCGTGAAGGCGAGACTATAGGCGTCCATCATCCATGCCTGGCCGGCGATCCCGAGCTGCAGCTCGGTCGCAACCGCGGGCAACGCCATGATCACTGCCGTCACGTCGAAATTGGTGAGGAAGGCAGCGAGGCTCAGGGCAAGGGCCGGCCACATTGACGACCGCGTCCCTGCAGCAGCATCGGACAGCATTGAACGGGTTGTCGGCATCGGACGGCTTTCCTCGTGATAGCGAGCGGCATCCATGGACGCCGCAGCTATTCACGTCAGCATGAATCTCATTCATAGTCTCACTCATGCGCTCGCTTCCGCCCTTCGACGGCCTCGTCGCGTTCGAATCCACCGCGCGTCACCGCAGCATGACGCTGGCGGCGACCGAGCTCGGCTTGACCCAGAGCGCGGTCAGCCACCGTCTGCGCAAGCTCGAAGCCTTTCTCGGTGCGAAGCTGTTCAATCATCGCAGCGGAACCGGGCTGTCCCCGACGGTGGCCGGCGCCTCGCTGCTCACGGAGATCGTCGGTCTGCTCGACGACATGGCGATGCTGCGCGCGAGATATCGCGCGGCCGCGCAGCCGGCCGTCTTGAAGGTCGGCGTCGGCGCCGCCCTGTCGCATTATTGGCTGGTCCGCCGCCTGCCCGGCTTCCTGTCGGGGCATCGCGACGTCGGCATCGAGCTCGTGGTGGCCGAGAGCGAAGCCCAGGCGCGCGCCGCGGATGTCGATATCCAGGTTCTGTGGCTGCCGAAGACGGCAGCCCGCTCAACCTCGACGCAACGGCTGCTGTTCAAGGAGCGCGTGTTTCCGGTCGCGATGCCCAGGCTGCTGCCCCGCGCCCGTCCGCTTCGCACGGTCCATCAGCTCGCGAGCTATCCGATCATCCACAAGGGACGCGCCGGTCGCGACGACGGTGCGGAATGGTCATGGTCCGCCTGGTTCGCGCGCCTGGGTCTGGGCGCGCAGGCGCCGGATGGCATGCGCGTCGATACGATCAGTCTGGCGCTGGCCGCCGCGATCGAAGGCGCCGGAATAGCGCTCGGACGGTCGTTGCTCGTACACGACGCGCTGGCTGAGCGCCGCCTGACCCGGGTGCTTTCGGCTGAATGGGACATGCCGTCCAGCAAGGTGCATGTCGTGCGCTGGCCGGCCATATTGAGCAGCGACGCGCGCGTCCGGCTGTTCACGGGCTGGCTTGCGAGCGAAGCGGCACGCCTGTCCGACGCCGAGTAAGGCGCGGGCTGGCCGATGGAGGGTTTCTTGAACGACATCATGATCCGGCCGGCAATCGACCAGGACGCTCCCGCCGTTGCTTCGCTCCACGCGGCGAGCTGGCGCGATACCTATGCCAACATCCTGTCCGCGGATTTCCTGAGCGACGGCGTCGATGCGGACCGGCGCGCCGTCTGGTCGCAACGGCTGAGCGCCCCCACCGCGGATCAGTTCGTCAATGTCGCCTACGACCCGGACGGACGCCTGCTCGGCTTCATCTGCTGCTATCGCGATGCCGATCCGGTCTGGGGAAGTCTGGTCGACAATCTGCATGTCGCGGCCGCGACACGCGGCTCGGGTCTCGGCGAGCGGCTGCTGCGGGACGCAGCACGGCTGCTTGCGCCAAGCGCGTCGCACTCGGGACTGCACCTCTGGGTCTTCGAGGCCAACACCGCCGCCCTTCGCTTCTACACGCGGCTCGGCGGCCGCGTCGTGGAGACCGGAAGCTCCGAAAATCCGGCCGCGGGCGGCAAGACGGTCCTGCGTGTGCATTGGCCCGATGTCACGCAACTGGCCTGATTATCCTGGCGCGGGGCGGGCCGAGGCGCTGCATCGAATCCGTGCGCGATCCCGCCGTTGACCGGCAGGATACAGGCCGCCATGTTGCATCGAGCCGCTCGCAAGGCCATCCGGTCTGCCCCCGCTGGGGAGTGACCAGAGGCCGACCGCCCCTGGGGTGCCGCGTTGACCGACGACATGCCGCAATTGGACGACACCTCCTTCCATCCGATCGATCGCGCCAAGCTGCTCGAGCCCTCGCTCTCCTCCCACCCTCCGCGCATTCTGCTGCTCTACGGGTCGCTGCGACAGCGCTCGTTCAGCCGGCTGCTCACCGAGGAGGCGGCGCGCATCCTGGCGCGCTTCGGCGCGGAGACGCGGAGCTTCGATCCGCACGGGCTGCCGCTGGTCGACGACGCCTGGCCCGATCATCCCAAGGTCGGAGAGCTGCGCGATCTCGTGACCTGGTGCGAGGGCATGGTGTGGTGCTCGCCGGAGCGGCACGGCGCGATGACCGGGGTGATGAAGACCCAGATCGACTGGATCCCGCTATCGCTCGGCGCCGTCAGGCCGACGCAGGGCAAGACGCTGGCGGTGATGCAGGTCTCCGGCGGCTCGCAGTCGTTCAATGCCGTCAATCAGCTGCGGGTGCTGGGCCGGTGGATGCGCCTGATCACCATCCCGAACCAGTCATCGGTGGCCAAGGCGTTCGCGGAGTTCGACGACGACGACCGCATGAAGCCGTCGGCCTATTACGACCGCGTCGTCGACGTCATGGAGGAGCTGGTCAAGTTCACGCTACTGACCCGCGACCGAGCGGACTATCTGGTCGATCGCTATTCCGAGCGCAAGGAGAGCGCCGAGGAGCTGTCGAAGCGGGTCAATCAGCGATCGCTGTGAGCGGGCGCGGCGCCGGATGTCGATCCTGCGGAGCGCCGATCGTTTTCCGACTTCTGATTAAAATAAATATCTTGCGCATTATCGCAAATCATGATTGTATCCTCGCATCCCGCCTCACCGCAGAGGGCGTTGCGCGCGATCGTCACGACACGCGAGGTGGGATGCGATGGCCGCGTTGTTGCCGCAGCATGCTTTCGGGCGTGCGGACGAACGGCAGTGCGTGGACGTGAAGTCGCAGCGTCCTGATACCCCGACGCTGGTATCAAGCCGCGTGGCACCGATGTGCCGCGTGGCGATGGTGGCCAACAAGCCCGGCGCACCAGGGAGACTGCGTATAAGCGTGAAGACCATCGCGCAGGGAATGCCGGCGTGTTCGGCTTTGCCTGTGGTGACTGCCGCCTGCTTTTCTTGTTGCAGGCGGGCCATGGGTGAGGCCTTCACCCGGCATTCTCTGCGCCCTCTGCATTTTCAGAGGGACGAACTGATCGCAAAGCTCGGGCTGCATCGGCCGCGAGACCGCGTCCTCATGTCGAAACGCTGTTTGAACCGTGAATCCGATCCAACGAACGCTGTCGTCCCGGGCAAGCCGTGACGCGCCACGCGCGTCGCGGCGCCGACCCGGGACCCATACGCCGCAGCGGATGTGATGTGCGGGTTGCTAACGACGCGCCTGCCTCAAACCGCTGCCTTGGGTTATGGGTACCGGCTCAAGGCCGGGACGACAGCGGAGTGTGGAGCTGCCGTAGGGGGGCCAAAGGCGCGCCCCGCTTTTCATGAGCCCAGCGAGATGTCTCGCGCGCCGTGCCCGCCATCGCGCCGGCGAGTTCGCTGCAAGACGGTGGGCACGGCGCGCGAGAGAGCATCGTACCAAGCGCATACCACGGCGCGCCTTTGCCCACCTACAAACGACCAACTCAGCGATCGTCAGCGCGCTGCCAGATACAGCGCCCTCTCCCCTTGCGGGAGAGGGCATGTACGGCCCATCCACGCATGCGGTTGGGTGAGGGGTATCTCTCCGCTGGCTCGCTCGTGGAGAGATACCCCTCACCCAAGCGAGCCTGCCGCTCTTTCCTACATGCCCTCTCCCGCAAGGGGAGAGGGCGCATTCACTTGCACTGCGCTCATCTTCGCATCTCAAAGCGCGGATGTGGTCACGACCGCCTGAAGCCCCTACTGCAAACTCAGCGCGACGAACCGCAGCTCGCCGTCGGCGTTGGAGACCAGCAGCAGCACCGACTTCTTGCCGTCCTTCTTGAGCTGGTCGACGCGCTTCTTGATGTCGGCGCCGGAGGTCACCGCCTCCTGGGCGACCTCGACGATGACGTCGCCGGCCGACAGCCGCTTCTCGGCGGCGTCGGAGGCCTGGTCGACGCCGGTGACGACGACGCCCTTGACGCTGTCCTTGATCTTGTAGCGCGTGCGAAGGTCCTTCGACAGCGCGGCGAGATCGAGCCCGAGCGCCTTCTGGGTCACCGGCTTCTCGGCCGGCTCGTCCTTCTTGATCGCCGCCTGCTGGACCTTCTCGTTGTCCTCGAGCCGGCCGAGCTTGACCTTGAGCGTCTGCTCCTGGCCCTTGCGGATCACGACGACGTCGACCTCCTTGCCGACGGCGGTGTCGGCGACGATGCGCGACAGGTCCTTCGGCTCCTTGATGTCGCGGCCGTCGAACTTGACGACGACGTCACCGGGCTCGATGCCGGCCGGCTTGGCCGGACCCTTGTCGTCGACGCCGGCGACCAGCGCACCGCGCGCCGGCTTGATGTTGAGGCTCTCGGCGATCTCGTCGGTGACGCCCTGGATGCGCACGCCGAGCCAGCCGCGGCGCAGCTCGCCGAACTGGCGCAGCTGATCGACCACGCCGGCGACCGTCTTGGACGGCACGGCGAAGCCGATGCCGATCGAGCCGCCGGAGGGCGAGATGATCAGCGTGTTGACGCCGATGACATCGCCCTCGAGGTTGAACAGCGGGCCGCCGGAATTGCCGCGGTTGATGGCGGCGTCGGTCTGGATGTAGCTGTCATAGGGACCCGACGAGATGTCGCGGTTCTTGGCCGAGACGATGCCGGCGGTGACGGTGCCGCCGAGGCTGAACGGGTTGCCGATCGCGACCACCCAGTCGCCGAGCCGGAGCTTGTCGGAATCGCCGAACTTGACCACCGTGAGCTGCCGCGGCGGCTTGAACTTGAGCACCGCGAGGTCGGTCTTCTTGTCGACGCCGACCAGCTCGGCCTTGATCTTGGTGCCGTCGTTGAGGATCACGTTGATCTCGTCGGCGTCCGCGATGACGTGGTTGTTGGTGACCACCACGCCGCTATCGTCGACGATGAAGCCGGAGCCGAGCGAGTTGGTGCGGCGGGGCGTGGCGTCGCCGCTGCGACCACCCGGACCGCCGCGGCGGTTCTTGAAGAAGTCGTCGAAGAACTCCTCGAACGGCGAGCCCGGCGGCACCTGCGGATTGGCACCGCGGTTCTCGCCACCGCCCTTGGCCTCGACGGTCTGCGAGGTCGAGATGTTGACGACGGCGTCGATCACCTTCTCGGCGACGTCGGCGATCCCCTCGGGTCCCCGCGCCGAGGCCGGCACCGGCGCAAGCGCCCAGCCCGCGGCAAGGACGGCCGCGGTCAGGACCGGACGCAGGCGACGGCTGAAAGCAAGGGTTGCGGTCATCAGGCGGATCTCCAGAAAAGGCTGCAAATTCAACCGGCACAGTGCGCCGGAACCGGGCGGCGACGCAAGCGCGCCGGCGCGCGGCGCCGGATTCATCATTGAAGGCGACCTAATACGGCAAAATGGCGCGGCCATCGCCTCACAATGGCGTTGGCCGGGCAACGGACGGGGGTCATCGTGACGGCGGGTTCTGAGGACCTCCCAGCGGGGCGGGGTCTGACCGCAGCAGCCCTCGCTCAGATCGGGCGCCGGATCACCCAGATCAGCACCAGGCCGGCGACCGCCGAGCCGATGCCGACCGCACGCAGCACATTGTCCGGCGTGGTCATGGCCGTCTTCATCGCCCGCCGCATCCAGTCCGGACTGGCCGCGAACATCAGGCCCTCGAGCACGAACAGGATACCTAATCCGATGAGGAAATCGGAAAACGCAATGGACCTCATCGGACCCGGACCTCCCGTTCGACCTTTTTGATAGGCAACGGGGCGAAGCAACGGCTTCGCCCCGTCCGTGTCAACTCTTATTCACCGCGATCAACCGCGCCCTGCCGACATCAGGGTTTCGCGGCTTGCGCGGCGGCTGCGGTGGCGTTGGTGGCCGCCGACGGCGTTTCCGAGCCCGGCTTCCCCGACGGGTTGGCGAAGTAGCGGAAGAACTCCGAATCCGGCCGCAGCAGGAAGCGGGTCTCGCCGGACTTCAGCCCGTTCTCATAGGCCGTCATCGAGCGGTAGAAGGCGAAGAAGTCGGGATCCTTGCCGTAGGCCTCGGCGAACAGCCGGTTGCGCTCGGCGTCGCCGGCGCCGCGGGTCTGCTCCGCCTGCGAGTTGGCCTCGGCCACGATCACGGTGGCCTCGCGATCCGCCTTCGACTTGATCTCCTGCGCCTTCTGGCCGCCGAGGGCGCGGAACTCGGCCGCTTCACGCTGCCGCTCGCTGTTCATGCGGTCGTAGACCGCCTGGCTGTTGGCCTCCGGCAGGTCGGCGCGGCGGATGCGGACGTCGACCACCTGAATGCCGTAGTTGTCGGCCTCCTTGTCGAGCTGGTCGCGGATCTTGCGCATCAGGGTCTCGCGCTCGTCACGCACCACCTGGGTGAAGGTGACCTCGCCGAGCACACGCCGCAGGGCGGCGTTGAGAAGGGTGCCGAGCTGGACGTTGGCATTCTGGATCGTGCCGGCGCGCTGGTAGAACTGCAGCGCGTTCTTGATCCGGTAGCGGGCGAAGGCGTCGACCACGAGCCGCTTCTGATCGAAGGCGATGACCTCCTGCGAGGGGTTCTCGAGGTCGAGGATGCGCTTGTCGATCGAGATCACGTTGTCGATGAATGGCGCCTTCACGTTCAGGCCGGGCTCGGTGACGACGTCGACCGGCTTGCCGAACCGGACGACCAGCGCCTGCTCGGTCTGCTGCACGGTGAACAGCGAGCTGTAGCCGATCACGACCACCGCGAGCGCGATGACCAGCGCCAGGATTCCAGTGACGGGGGACCTCATCGGACGCCTCCCTGCGGAGCGGCGGGCGCCTGGCGGCGCGGCGCGAGATCGCCGAGCGGCAGCAGCGGCACGGGGCCACCGCCAGGCCCGCTGTCGAGCACGAGCTTGTCCGAGCCGGAGAGCACGCGCTCCATCGTCTCGAGATAGATGCGTTCGCGGGTCACGTCGGGCGCCTTCTTGTACTCGTCATAGACCTTCAGGAAGCGCGCGCTCTGGCCCTTGGCCTCGGCGATCGCCTGCTCCTTGTAGCCCTCGGCGACCTGCAGGATCTGGGCAGCACGCCCGCGGGCATCGGGGACGACCTTGTTGGCGTAGGTCTGGGCCTCGTTCTGCGCCTTCTCCAGGTCGGCGCGCGCCGCCTGCACGTCGCGGAACGCCGCAATCACCTGCGCCGGAGGGTCGACCTTCTGCATCTGCACATTGTCGACCTGGATGCCAGAGCCATAGGCATCGAGCGTCTTCTGCATCAGCTCCAGCACGCTCTGCTCGATCTGGGTGCGGGCGCCGGTCAGCACCGGCTGGATGTTCGACCGGCCGATCACCTCGCGCATCGCGCTCTCGGCCACCGCCTTCACGGTGCCTTCCGGATTCTGGATGTTGAACAGGAAGTCGGCGGCGCCCTTCGGCTTGATGCGCCACAGCACCGTGACGTCGACGTCGACGATGTTCTCGTCGCCGGTGAGCATCAGGCTCTCCTCCGGCACGTCGCGACCGCCGCGGCCACGGCGGCCCGGATCGTCATTGGCGGTGAAGCCGATCGAGATCGAGTTGACGCGCAGCGCCTTGGGCAGCAGCACGGTCTCGATCGGATAAGGCAGGTGGTAGCGCAGGCCCGGCTGCTCGTCGCGGACATATTTGCCGAAGCGCAGCACGACGCCGAGCTCCTCGGACTGCACCCGGTAGAAGCCGGACAGGAGCCAGATCGCGATCGCGCCGACCACGATCAGGAGGACGCCGACGGTGCCGAAGCCGCCGCCGGGGATGAACTGCTGGAGCCGGTCCTGGCCGCGCCGCAGAAGATCTTCCAGATCGGGTGGCCTTGGACCGACCGGTTGCGGTCCCGAGCCCCAGGGCCCCTTCGGACCCGGACCCCACGGGCCTCCGCCCTGATTCTTCCACGCCATCGATCGATCTCCTCCGAGAGGCTGATACTGCCCGAACGCCGGCCCCCGACGGCGGCCGGGTTATAAGGGACGGCCCGGCCCCTTACAACGTAGCGCTCCAGCTAAGCCCGAACCGGGTTTTGTCAATGTAAACAGGGCGGCAAGCGCCGGTTTGCCGCGGCTGAAACGCCCGGGAGCGGCCAAACAACGCGACTTCATCATTAATGGATGGTCTTGAAGCCGCGGCCGGGCCGGAGGGCGCCGGGAGGTTCAGCGTCTCCGGCGGTAGGTGACGTAGGAGAATTCAGCCTGATCGTCCGGTCCCGAGGCTTGACGCTCGCGTGCCACCTCCTGCCACTGGGCAGGGTCGATCGCCGGAAACAGGGTGTCGCCCGGCGGGCTCGCATGGACCTCGGTGATTTCCAGCCGGTCGGCCAGCGGCATCGTCGCCGCGTAGATCTCGGCGCCGCCCACGATCGCGATCTCCGCGGCTGAACGCCGCAGCGCATCCCCGCGCGCAATGCCGAGCGCTTCGTCGATGGTGCGGGTCACGATCGCGCCGGGGGCACGGAAATCAGCATCGCGGGTGACGATGATGTTGGTCCGGCCCGGCAGCGGCCGGCGGGGAAACGACATGAAGGTCTTGCGGCCCATCACGATCGGCCGGCCCATCGTGAGTGCCCTGAAGCGCTTCTGATCGCTCTTCTGTCGCCAGGGAATGGCGTTCTCAGCGCCGATCACGCCATTCTCGGCGACCGCGACGATCTGCACGATCTCGATCATGGCGCTCTCTCGGCGAGCTGCGTCAGCGCAGGTCCCGTGACCTTGCACACGGTCCAGTCGTCCATCAGCTCGGCGCCGAGCGATTTGTAGAAGGTGATCGACGGCGCGTTCCAGTCGAGCACCGACCATTGCAGCCGCGCCCAGCCGCGCTTCACGCAGGTCGCCGCGAGATGGCCGAGCAGCGCCTGGCCGAGGCCGTTGCGGCGGAACGCGGGACGCACGAACAGGTCCTCGAGATAGATGCCGGGCTTGCCGGCAAAGGTCGAGAAATTGACGAACCAGATCGCGAAGCCCGCGACCTCGCCGTTCCATTCCGCGAGATCACAGAACAGCGTCGGATGCTCGCAGAACAGCGCGGCGGCGATATCAGTTTCGCTGGCAACCACCTCATGCGCGAGCTTCTCGTAGTCGGCGAGCTCGTTGATCAGCGCGAACACGACGCCGATGTCGGAAGGCTTGGCGCTTCGGATCGACAGCATGCCCTAGACCGCGACCTCGGCCTTGATGTGCGGATGCGGATCGTAGCCGGCGAGCGCGAAATCCTCGTAGCGGAAGGCGAAGATGTCCTTGATGTCCGGATTGAGCGTCATGGTCGGCAGCGGCCGCGGGGTGCGGGTCAGTTGCAGGCGCGCCTGCTCGATGTGGTTGGAGTAGAGGTGCACGTCGCCGAACGAGTGCACGAAATCGCCGAGCTTCAGGCCGGTGACCTGCGCCACCATCATGGTGAGCAGCGCATAGGAGGCGATGTTGAAGGGCACGCCGAGGAAGACATCGGCCGAGCGCTGATAGAGCTGGCAGGACAGCTTGCCGTTGGCCACGTAGAACTGGAACAGGCAGTGGCAGGGCGGCAGCGCCATCTTCTCGACGTCGGCCGGATTCCAGGCGGTGACGATCAGCCGGCGCGAATCCGGGTTGCGCTTGATCATGTCGACGACGTTGGTGATCTGGTCGATGTGGCCACCGTCCGGCGTCGGCCAGGAGCGCCACTGGTAGCCGTAGACGGGGCCGAGATCGCCGTTGGCGTCGGCCCACTCGTCCCAGATCGTCACACCATGGTCGTGCAGGTATCTGACGTTGGTGTCGCCCTTCAGGAACCACAGGAGCTCGTGCACGATCGCCTTCAGCGGCAGCCGCTTGGTGGTGACCATCGGGAAGCCAGCGGCAAGGTTGAAGCGCATCTGATGGCCGAACACCGACAGCGTGCCGGTGCCGGTGCGGTCGTGTTTCTCCGCGCCGTCGGACAGGATGCGTTCGAGCAGGTCGTGATACTGGTGCATGGCCGATGCTTGCCGTTAAAACGCAAGCTGTAGCGGAGGAGATGTCATCCTGACACAAGATTCAGGCGATTATACCCAAGAAGCTGGGCTCCTGTCGAAGCGAGAATGAGGGCGAAAACGAGTTCCCGCCCATTCCGCCCCGTGGGCCCTACCCCTCCACGAACACCTCGTCGCGCTTGCGCCGCAGCGCTGGCAGGACCGCCAGCACCAGCAGGACGGCGGCGATCGCCAGCAGCGCGGCGGAGAGCGGGCGGGTCAGGAACACCGACCAGTCGCCGCGCGAGATCTGCAGGGTGCGGCGCAGGTTCTCCTCCATCAGCGATCCCAGCACCATGCCGAGCAGCAGCGGCGCCGGCTCGAAATCGTGCTTGATCAGCCAGTAGCCGAACAGGCCGAAGGCCCCGGCCAGGACCACGTCCACGGGCGCATTGTTGATCGAGTAGATGCCGATCGCGCAGAACACGACGATCGAGGGGAACATCAGCCGGTACGGCACGCGCAGCAGCCGCACCCAGATGCCGACCAGCGGCAGGTTGATGATGATCAGCATCAGATTGCCGATCCACATCGAGGCGATCATGCCCCAGACCAGGTCCGGCTGCTTCGCCATCACCTGCGGCCCGGGCTGGATGCCGTGGATGGTCATGGCGCCGACCATCAGCGCCATCACCGCGTTGGGCGGGATGCCGAGCGTCAGCAGCGGAATGAACGAGGTTTGCGCCGCGGCGTTGTTGGCACTCTCCGGGGCCGCGACGCCTTCGATCGCACCGCGGCCGAAGCGTGAGGGATCGCGCGCGATCTTCTTTTCGAACGTATAGGCGGCAAAGGAGGCGATCACGGCGCCGCCGCCCGGCAGGATGCCGAGTATGGAGCCGAGAATGGTGCCGCGGGCGATTGCAGGCGCCGAATCGATCAGGTCCTTGCGGGTCGGCATGAGGCCCGTGATCTTCTGCTGCACCAGTTCGCGATCGGATTCGGCGCCACTGTCGAGATTGCGGATGATCTCGGCGAAGCCGAACACGCCCATCGCAACGGTCGCGAAGCCCAGCCCATCGGCAAGCTCGGGAATGTTGAAGGCCATGCGCGAGGCGCCGGTCTCGAGGTCGGCGCCGACCATCGACAGCAGCAGCCCGAGCGCGATCATCGCCACGGCCTTGAGCACGCTGCCCTTGGCGAGCACGACGGCGAAGATCAGGCCGAGCACCATCAGCGAGAAATATTCGGCCGGCCCGAACAGCAGCGCGAGCTTGGTCAAGGGCGCGCCGAGCACCGCGATCAGAACGGTCGCAAAACAGCCGGCGATGAAGGAGCCGATCGCCGCGATCGACAGCGCAGGACCCGCACGCCCCTGCTTGGCCATCTGGAAGCCGTCGAGCGTGGTGACGACGGAGGTCGCCTCCCCAGGGATGTTGACGAGGATCGAAGTCGTCGAGCCGCCATACTGGGCGCCGTAATAGATGCCGGCGAGCATGATGAGGGCGCCGACCGGCGGCAGGCCGAAGGTGATCGGCAGCAGCATGGCGACGGTGGCGATGGTGCCGATGCCCGGCAGCACGCCGACGAGCGTGCCGACCAGCGCGCCGACCAGGCAGAGCAGCAGGTTGGTCGGGCTGAGCGCGACGCCGAAGCCGAGCAACAGGTTCTGAAACAGATCGAGCATGCCGGCCTCACTGCACCAGGAAACGCGGGAACAACGGCATCGGCAGGCCGAGCACGTAGGGGAAGAGCAGCGCGCAGCCGAGCGTCAGGACGACGCCGACGATCAGCGTCTCGCCCCAACGGGTCTCCGCCGTGCCGAGCGCCGCGATGAGGAAGCTCGCGAGCGCTGCGACGATCAGCCCCAGCGGCCGAATCGCGACGGCAAATGTCAGGATGGCCAGCGACACGAACAGCGGCCCGCGCCAGTGATAGACCTGGAGCGCCGGCCCTTCGGTCACGAGGCCGATCACGGCGACGGCAGCCCCCATTCCGAGCAGCAGCACGCCGAGCATGCGCGGCGCAGTGCCAGGGCCGAACGTGAAGCCGCGCATGCCCGACAGATCGCTCGCGGCCCACAACGCGAACAGGGCGATCGCCATCAGCACCACGCCACCGAAATAATCCTGCGGCGCGCGCGGGCGTGCCAGGCCGGTGAACAGCGCAATGGCGATGAGCGGATAGGTGTAGATCAGCGCCAGCAGCGCATCGGATCGCAAGGTGATCTTGCCGCCATCCATCCACTGGCGAAGCAGCGCCGACAGCGATTCGACGAGGGCGGCGCCATGCGCCGAAACGACCTGCAGCGGAGACCGCGCCGACACGGGAGCAACGAGGCTGGCGAGCGCGATGGCGAGTTCGACGAGTTGTGGTGCGAAAGCGAGCAGCAGAATGATCGATGCGCCGGTCACATTGCGCGCGGACGGCACGGCCGCCCCGCTCGACAACTGACCCGTGGTCTCGGCCATGTCCTCGCCCTCCCCGATCGGCCTTGGTGGCCGATATTGTTTTTCGGCGGTCCGGAGCCAGCCCGGCCGCTTCTGTTTTGCTAGCGGCTTTCCCTAGAGAAGGCCAGCGAAACCAAGACAGCCGCCCGCCGCCAGCAGCCAGAGCGGATTGAGCCGCGTCAGAGACGCAACAACCGCAGCCATCACGGTCAGCGCGAACGCCCGCCATGTCTGATCCGACGCCACGCCGAGAACCCACGTGCTCGCAGCCATCAAGCCGATCGACAGCGGCACCAGGGCAGCCTGCAGCATGGCGGGCCAGCGCAGGTCTCGCGCGTTCGCGAGCCATCGGCTGACGACGTAGGAGAGAATTGCGGTGGGACCGCACATGGCGATGGTCGCGGCCGCCGCGCCCCCGACGCCTGCGACCGAATAGCCGATCAGGGCGACGATCAGAACGTTGGGGCCGGGCGACAATTGGGACAGCGCAAATGCATCCGCGAACTGCTTGTCGGTCATCCAGTGCCGGACATCGACCGCGACGCGATGCAATTCGGGAATAGCCGCAACCGCGCCGCCGACAGCGAACAGCGAGATCAGCGCAAAGGTCCAGAACAGCTGGAACAGCGGATTGTCGTCCCCGCTCATCGTGCCCACCGCGTCTTGGCGTAGGTCTTGGCATAGGTGACAGCGAGGCTGAGCGGCACGGCCGCCAGCAGAACCTCCTGCAGCGGCAGGCGGACCAGTCCGATCGCGACGAACACGCCCGCCATGACCACGAGGCCGACCACGTCGCCCTTTTTCAGGAGCGGCGACATCATGCGAAACACCACCGAGGCCAGCAGGCCGACGGCTGCACAGGACACGCCGGCCAGCCCCTGCCGGAGCGTGTCGGCCTGCCCCGCACGATCGTAGAGCGCCGCAAGGGCGGTGATCAGCAGCATCGGCGGGACGAGCAGGCCGGCGAAGGCCGCGATTCCACCGGGAATGCCGCGCAGCCGCGCGCCGAACACCATAGCGAGATTGACGATGTTGGGCCCGGGCAGGAAATGGCACAGTGCGAAGGTCTCGTTGAACTCCTCCGCCGTCATCCAGCGGTGCTCGTCGACGATGGCGCGGCGCGCAAACACCAGCACGCCGCCGAACCCGGACAGCGACATTTTTGCGAATGCGAAAAAGAGCGTGCGAAGGCTGGGCGGGGTTTTGGCGATGTCGGCTGCAGACGAGGCCGCCGGCGCAATCTCGGAGGTCATGCGACACTCTAGGAGGATGGGTTCGCGCCTGCCAAGATCGAACGCAGGGTTCCGCACACCCGCCCACATTTTTGTCGCAGCCCGTGACATCTGGGCTCTGTGCATCGGGCGGCGAGCGGCCTATATAGGGTGTGCCGGCTTGCCGGCTATGGAAATAAATCGCCGTCGAAATAAACCATTCGGACCCGGGGGCGGTACCCGGCGCCTCCACCAAAGCCCGCCGCTGGAATCGATATCCAGAACGGGTTTTGGCGGGGGCGAAATAGGATCGACGAGGGCGTAAAGGGCGAGCTTTTTCCCGGTATTGTTCCGCCGTTATCGGGCTACTGCAATAGTTGCCAACGACAACTTTGCTCCGGTTGCTCAGGCTGCGTAACGCGGTTTGAAAAACCACCTTAAAGTCCTAACGGGTTAAGCTCCGTTAGGCGGGGTTCGGAGGCACCTGGCAACAGAAGCCTCCACTTTCTCTTCGCTCACGCTCACTCGTCAGCGCTGCTTGGCTGCGCATTTTTGCCGTTTCGAGCGTTCATTCCCTTGCCGCATGGACTCCCGCCGGCCACGGTGCGTTCCCATATGTCGACGCGGACCGGCTTGGCTGCTGACCTCGGCGCCTGTCCGGAGTACCATGTGACAAATGCGAGTCGGAACGCTGCTGCCCACCAGGCGCGGTCGTCCGGCACCGGGGCGCGGCCCATCAGGATACAGGACCGATCATGGCGACCGATCATATTCGATACGATGTGCTGGCGCGCGACGCGCTGCGCGGGGTGCTGCGCCGTGTGCTGAGTGATGCGGCCGTGCATGGCCTGCCCGGCGAGCACCACTTCTTCATCACCTTCATTTCCAAGGCCGAGGGCGTGAAGCTGTCGCCGCGGCTGCTGGCGCAATATCCGGACGAGATGACGATCATCCTGCAACATCAGTTCTGGGACCTGGTGGTGACGGAGGAGCGCTTCGAGGTCGGCCTCTCGTTCGGCGGCATCCCCGAGCGGCTGGTGGTCCCGTTCCACGCCATCAAGAGCTTCTTCGATCCGTCGGTGCAGTTCGGACTGCAGTTCGAGCCGTCGGAGGCGATCGCCGAGACGCCGGCTTCGCCGAAGCTTCCGGCCGCCCCTGCCCCCGCGGCGGTCGCCGTGCCGATGCCCGCACCGGCCAGCGAAGCGAGCGACGACAAGCCGGCCTCGCCGGGCGGCCCCAGCGAAGGCGCCGAAGTCGTCCGCCTCGACCGCTTCCGCAAGAAATAGGCGCATTCGCCGCGCGCGGAACGGCCAACGAGCCCATAGATTGACGCATGCTTGAACCGGCCACTGCCGGCTCACGACCAATCATGGGCATGTGTCATGACGACATCAGCGAATTCATCATCTTCCGGACCGACCCGGACCGAGACCGACAGCTTTGGTCCGATCGAGGTGGCGGCCGACCGCTATTGGGGCGCCCAGACTGAGCGCAGCCGGCAGAATTTCCGCATCGGCCACGACCGGATGCCGATGGGCCTCGTGCATGCGCTGGCGCTCGTGAAGCTGGCGGCGGCCCAGACCAATCGCGAGCTTGGTTTGCTCGAGCCGCGCATGGCGGAGGCCATCATCGAGGCGGCGCAGGAGGTCATCGACGGCAAGCTCGACGACCATTTCCCGCTCGTCGTCTGGCAGACCGGCTCCGGCACGCAGACCAACATGAACCTCAACGAGGTGATCGCCAATCGCGCCAGCGAGCTGCTCGGCGGCGAGCGCGGGACCAAGAAGCCGGTGCACCCGAACGATCACGTCAACATGAGCCAGTCGTCCAACGACTCCTTCCCCACCGCGATGCATATCGCGGCCGCACGGGCGATTTCCGGCCATCTGGTGCCGGCTTTGTCGGAGCTCCTGGCGGCGTTGCGTGCCAAGGAGGATGCATTCGCAGACATCGTCAAGATCGGCCGCACCCACACCCAGGACGCCACCCCGCTGACGCTCGGCCAGGAGTTCTCGGGCTATGCCGCGCAGGTCGAGAGCGCGATCGCCAGGATCGAGACGGCAGCCCGTGATCTTCTGCCCCTCGCCCAGGGCGGCACCGCCGTGGGCACCGGTCTCAACGCGGATCCCGAATTCGCGGCGTCATTCGCGAGACACGTCGCCCACATCACCGGGCTTCCGTTCACCAGCGCCGCGAACAAGTTTGAAGCTTTGGCCTCGAACGACGCGTATGTCTACGCGCATGGCGCGATCAATGCGGCGGCCACCGGCCTGTTCAAGATCGCAAACGACATACGCTTCCTCGGATCGGGCCCGCGGTCGGGATTGGGCGAATTGATTCTGCCGGAGAACGAGCCGGGCTCCTCGATCATGCCGGGCAAGGTGAACCCGACTCAGTGCGAGGCGCTGACGATGGTGTGCTGCCAGGTGTTCGGCAATCACACCGCGATCACCGTGGCCGGCAGCCAGGGCCATTTCGAATTGAATGTGTTCAAGCCATTGCTCGCACATTGCATGATGCAGTCCATACAATTACTAGGCGATGCTGCGCGTTCATTCCGCGAACATTGCGTGACCGGGATTCAAGCCGACGAAACGCGGATTCGCGAGCTGATGCAGCGTTCTTTGATGCTGGTCACGGCGCTTGCGCCGAAGATCGGCTACGACAACGCCGCCAAAGTGGCCAAGGCAGCGCATCAGCGCGGCACGACGCTGAAAGAGGAGGCCGTGCGGCTCGGCCTCGTCTCCGAGGAGGAATTCGACCGCCTCGTGCGGCCCGAGCAGATGACGAGGCCCGGAAGACCCTGACGGTAGTCCCGTAGTACTACGGGGGGTGATGCAATTCTCGCTGTTAACCCCTAAAGGATACTCTCGACTACAAGTTCTGCTGCGTTTGGTGAGTACAAAACCCGCTCGCAACGACGCGAATGGCATTCGAACTATCAGGGAGCGATGACGTGATTGTCTGGAGAACGCCTGGGCTCATCCGCGCAATGCGCATGCTCTCCTCGCGACATTCGATGCCTTAGATGATTGGAGCAAGCATGGGGGACGTCATCAACTTAAAGCGTTTCAGAAAGCGCGTAGAGCGCGATCAGGCAGCAAAGGTCGCCGAAAGCAACCGCGCTCGCCACGGCAGGACGAAGTCCGAACGCGCAACTGACGCACAACGCGACAAGCGCGCGAACGAATTACTCGATCAACATCGTATCAATGGCGAGGACGCGTGATGAAGTCGCCCGTCGTAAAACGTTCAATCGTAGTCGCAGGTCACAAGACCAGCGTCAGCCTCGAAGAGGCATTCTGGAACGGCATGAAGGAGATTTCGGGTCTCCGGAACATGACGCTGTCCGAACTGGTCGGAGAGATCGACAACAATCGCCAGCAGGGCAACCTGTCTTCGGCGATCCGGCTGTTCGTTCTCGACCATTTCAAGAGCCGCGCAGCGGCGTCCTCGGCGTCGTCGGGGATCGAGCCGAAGGCCGCGGTGGACAGCCGGCACTCGGCGGCTGCTGCCGCTCCTTGAGGCAGATCAGAGGGCGGCCGGTCCAGTCTGTTTAAAATCGCTCTAAGATGCCACTGCATGGTACACGCCGTGCTTGACCTCTTGGCATGCGATTGAAAATACAGGCTATGAGCGAAATCTGCGACACACGGCCGCCTTTGCCGCTCGGTCTGGCCCGACGTGGCTATACCGGAACGATCCAGCACCTTGCAGCGGGCGGGACGACGTCGTCCCTGCCGGACGTCGAATTGGAAAGCCGGCTCATCGAGCTCGGCTTCGTCGAGGGCGCCCGGGTCGAAATTCTGCACGAAGGGATCGTCGGGCGCGATCCGATCGCCGTCCGTGTCGACAACATCACCGTCGCGGTCCGCCGGCGTGAGGCCATGGCCGTCATCGTGGCATAGGCCGCGCGGGAAGCGTCGACCATGGAAAGCCCTCTGCTGCACCTGGCCCTGGTGGGAACTCCCAACAGCGGCAAGACCTCGCTGTTCAACGCGCTGACGGGAAGCCGTCAGAAGGTCGCGAACTATCCAGGCGTCACCGTCGAGCGCAAAGAGGGCGCATTCGTGACGCCGCAGGGCCGCCAGGTGTCGCTGGTCGACCTGCCCGGCACCTATTCGCTGCGCGGCCGCAGCCCGGACGAGGAAATCACGCGGGATTTCGTGCTTGGACGCGCCACCGGCGAAGTCCTGCCCGATCTCGTGCTGTGCGTCGCCGATTCGACCAACCTGCGGTTGACAATTCGTCTCCTGCTCGAGCTCAAGAGCACGGGCCGGCCGCTGGCGCTGGTCCTCAACATGTTCGACATCGCCAAGCGCCGCGGCGTGACCGTGGACGTCGCGGGCCTGTCGCAGGCGCTGGGCGTGCCGGTCGTGACCTCGATCGCGGTCCGCAAGGGCGGCACCGACGATCTGCTGAGGCTCACCGATCAGCTGGCCGCGGGGGCGGACGCCGCAGGCGGCGAACGTGCCAACACCTGGCGTCCCCTCACTGTCCCGGAGCTGCGCGCAACCCAGCGCGAGGCCGATCGCATCATCAATGCGACGGTCAGCCTGCCTGAGCGGCCCGACACCTGGACGGCTCGGATCGATTCCATCGCGCTGCATCCGGTGGGCGGCCTCTTCATCCTGCTGGCCATCCTGTTCATCATGTTCCAGGGCGTGTTCGCCTGGGCGCAGCCGCTGATGCAGCTGCTGTCGGCGGCCTTCGATGCGCTCGGCCAGCTCGTGCATGACCAGCTGCCCGAAGGGCTGCTGCAGAGCTTCCTGCAGAACGGCGTGATTTCCGGCGTCGGCAGCGTCATCGTGTTCCTGCCGCAGATCATCATTATCTTCCTGTTCATCCTGCTTCTGGAAGATTTCGGCTACATGGCGCGCGCGGCGTTCCTGATGGACCGCATCATGGGCGGCGCCGGCCTGCATGGCCGCGCCTTCATCCCGCTGCTGTCGAGCTTCGCCTGCGCCATCCCCGGCATCATGGCGACGCGCGTGATCGACAACCGGCGCGATCGGCTCACCACGATCCTGATCGCGCCCTTGATGACCTGCTCGGCGCGGATCCCGGTTTATACGCTGATCATCTCGGCGTTCATTCCGCCGACCAAGGTGCTGGGCCTGATCAACCTGCAGGGCCTCGTGATGTTCGGGCTCTATGCGGCCGGCATCGTCAGCGCGCTGCTGGTATCGTTCCTGGTCAAGTTCTTCCTGATGCGCGACTACCAGCCGGCGCCGTTCATGCTGGAGCTGCCGGACTACAAGATGCCGCGGCTGCGCAGCATCGCCATCGGCGTCTACACCCGCGCCAAGATGTTCCTGCAGCGCGCCGGCACCACGATCTTCGCGATGATGGTGCTGATCTGGTTCCTCGCCTCGTTCCCGCAGCCGCCGGCGGGCGCAACGGAGCCTGCGATCAATTACAGCCTCGCGGCCATGATCGGCCAGGCCCTTGCCCCCCTGCTCTCGCCGGTCGGCTTCAATTGGCAGATCGCGGTCGCGCTGGTGCCAGGCATGGCCGCCCGCGAGGTCGCGGTTGCCGCGCTCGGCACCGTCTATGCGATCGAAGGCGGCAAGGAGGCGGCCGAGCAGATCGGCCAGGTGCTGGCCGACAAATGGAGCCTCGCCACCGCGCTGGCGCTGCTCGCCTGGTACATCTTCGCCCCGCAATGCGCCTCGACGCTGGCGGTGATCCGGCGCGAGACCGGCAGCTGGCGCTGGATGGCCGTGACCTTCTTCTACATGTTCGCGCTCGCCTACGCGGCGGCGTTCGCGACCTACCACGTCGCAGTGGCGATGGGCGCGGGCTGACTGCTCGCGCCCGCCGCCATCATCGCGCGGCGTCCACATGCAGCGCGAAGCCGTGCGCGCCCTCCACGCCAAGCTCCGGCCGGAGCTGCATCGACGGAATCAGATAGTCGCCGTGGTTCTGGCGACGATAGGGAATCGGCTGATCCGTAAACAGCGTCCGCATCCGCGCGCGCAGCCGCTCTGCGACGTCTGAAAAACCCGCTTCATCGAGCCGGCCCACCTTGTGCGCCACGAAGGCCGGCAGCACGTCGAAGCCGGGATAGAACAGGATGCCGTGGTTGATCGGGAACAGCAGATCGTCGATCGGCCAGTTGATGCCGCGCTCCGAATAGTGCTCCTCCCAGCCGCCTGTGGTCACCACCAGCATGGCGCGCTTGCCGGCGAAGACGCCCTCGCCGTAGCGATTGCCCCAGCGCTTGTCGCTGTGCTCGCCGACGCCGTAGGTGAAGCCTTGGGAATAGACGCGGTCGACCCACCCCTTCAGGATCGCGGGCATCGTGAACCACCACAGCGGAAACTGCAGGATGACCGCGTCAGCCCAGAGCAGCTTGGCCTGCTCGGCCCTGACGTCATCGGTGAGGGTCTGCGCCTTGAAAGCTTCGCCGGACGCGATCGCGACGTTGAGGCGCGCCTCTGGTGAGAGCTGCGGGAAGTCGGCGCGGTCGGCGGCCGACTTCCAGCCCATGGCGTAGAGGTCTGAGACCCTGACCTCGTGCCCCTGAGCCGCGAGCTCGGCAACGGCCGCGTCGCGCAAGGCGCCGTTCAGCGAGCGGGGTTCGGGATGGGCGAAGACGAGAAGCACGTTCATGGCTTGGATCCTTCGTTGATACGGCCAAGACATAGACGCGCTCTCATCTATCCACTATATATCGCATATCAATAATATTATGCCGGATTATGGATAAATCAGACGTCAGCATCGCGCACATGCGCAGCTTCGTCCGGGTCGCCGAGCGCGGCAGCCTGTCGGCGGTGGCACGCGAGCTCGGCGTCGGGCAGTCCACGATCACCCGACATCTGCACGAGCTGGAGGAAACCGTCGGCGTGCCGCTGCTCAGCCGCACCACCCGCCGCGTGACCCTCACCGACGAGGGCAGCCGCTATTACGCCAACTGCGTTCAGATCCTGCGGCTGATCGAGCAGGCCGGCGATGAAGCGCGTGGCACGCGCGGCGCGGCCAGCGGCACAATCCGGATCTCCTGCACGGCGGCGTTCGGCATCCTCCACGTCATCCGGCTCATCTTCGCGTTCCAGGACCGCTACCCCGACATCGCCGTCGACCTCAACCTGACCGACGAACGCATCGACCTCGTCCGCGAAGGTGTCGATATCGCACTGCGTCTCGCACCGCTCTCCGACAGCTCCTTGAAGCTGCGGTCGCTCGGCTACTCACACCGGCTGCTGGTCGCTTCTCCCGACTATTTGGCAAGGCGCGGCACGCCGCGCACGCCGCAGGACCTGGTCGGCCATGACGGCATCCGCATGACCAACATCGCGGGCAGCGAGACGCTTGTCGTCCTCGGACCCCACGGAGAACGCCATGAGGTGCCGTTCAGAAGCAGCTTCCGCACCAATCACGGACTCGGGGTTCGAGAGGCCGTGCTGTCGGGGCGCGGAATCGGCGCAAGCCATGCCTGGCTGGTCGATGACCTCATTGCGGCGGGCAGGCAGACGGTGATCCTGCCCGACCACCGTCTGCCATCGACTCCGCTCAACATGCTGATCGTCCCGGAGCGCGCCGGCATCGCGCGCGTGCGGCTGCTGATCGACTATCTCGCCGAGGAGGTCGTCCGCCTGCCAGGGATCCGGCCCGAGCCCTGAGCTACAGCCGCGGCATCGTGTCGGGCCGCACCTCGCGGGCCTGCGCTGCGAGACGGATCGCGGCATTGGCTGCGCCAAACCCCTGATAGTTGCGGCGCTGTACGATCTCGAAGAAGAAGCGCTCCTCGAAGATGTGGGTGTAGACCTGGAAGAACTCCGCGTCGCCGTCGCGGTCGTACAGAATCTCGTTGGCGCGGAGTGCAGCGATGGTCTCGGGCGCGAGGTCGTATTTGGCTTCGAGATCGTCGTAGTAGTTGTCGGGAATGTCGAGGAAGCCGGCGCCGCGGGCGCGCATCTCGGCCACGGCCGCGAAGATATCATCGCAGGAGAAGGCGATGTGCTGCACGCCGGAGCCGAAGAACTCCGAAATGAAGCGCGACGAGAGCGTGCGGTTTGCCGTCGAACCGTTGAGGATGAAGCGCAGGCTTCGATCGCCGTTGACGATCGCCTGGCTCTGCACGAGGCCCCTGGGGTCCGCGATCTCCATCTGCGGCAGACGGGAGAAGTCGATGAGCCCCGAGTAGAACAGCAGCCAGGACAGCATCTCCTCATGCGGCATCGACTGCGCGATGTGATCGACCGCAACGAGCCGGTCCGTGCCCTTGTCGCTGGCAACCGCCTCGAAGTCGACGTCCCAGTGCCGGCCGTGCGTGTCCAGGAAATACAACAGGCTGCCGCCGACGCCGTGGATCGCCGGGATCTCGAGCTCTCCGGGACCGACCGGCTGCACGAAGGTGCGCGTCTTCAGAGACTGCGCCCGCGCCATCGCGCGATCGGCGCTGTCGACGTCGAGTGCGATGGCGCAGACGCCGGCACCATGCGTCACGTAATGCGAATGCGCAAAGCTCGCCGGCTCGCAGTTGATGACCAGTTCGATTGCCCCCTGTGTCCAGCGCTGCACCGCCTTGCTGCGATGACGCCCGGTGTTGCGGAAGCCGAGCTGGCCGAACAGCGTCGCCAGCACCTCGGCCTTGTCCTCGCTGACGGCGAATTCGACGAAGCCGATACCGTGGCTTTTGACGCGGGGAGCAAAGCGCTCGTCCGGCGACGCCGGCATCTTTCCGGCAAGATCATCCTGCAGCAGCAGCAGCGAGCGCATGCCGTCGAGCGCCGTCCGTGGCGATGATCCCGCGCGGAACTGGTCGTTGAAGATTTCGAGCGACAGCGGCCCGGCATAGCCGGTCGCAGCCACGGCCTCCATGAACTCGCCGACCGGCAGGTCGCCCTGCCCCGGGAAGCTGCGGAAATGCCGGCTCCAGGACAGCACGTCGAGCTCGAGCTTGGGCGCGTCGGCCAGCTGCACCAGGAAGATCTTGTCGGCCGGAATGGAGCGGATCGCGTTGGTCGGCAGCGCCGGCGCCAGCGCATGGAAGCTGTCGAGGATGACGCCGATCGCCTTGTGATCGGCGCGGCGCACGATCTCCCAGGCGTCGCGATAATCATGGACGTGGCGGCCCCAGGCCAGCGCCTCGTAGCCGACGCGCAGGCCACGTTTTGCGGCGCGCTCGCCGAGCTCGTGGAAATCAGCGGCGGCGCGGTCGATGCCGCCGAGCGACAGCGGCGACACGCTGCTGCAGATCAGCAGCAGGTCGGTGCCCAGCTCCTGCATCAGGTCGAACTTGCGTTCCGCGCGGACGAAGTTGCGGGCGCGCTGCGGCTCGGGCATGCCCTCGAAATCGCGGAACGGCTGATAGGCGCAGATCGAGAGCCCTAGGTCGCGGCACATCTGCCCGATCTCGCGCGGCCGCATCCCGAACGCAACGAGATCATTTTCGAAGATCTCGACCTCCTCGAAGCCCGCCGCGGCAATCGCCTTGAGCTTTTCATCGAGGGCACCGCTGATGGAAACCGTCGCGATCGAGCGCTTGTTCATGCCGCCGTCTCCTCCATTGCGCCGCCCAGGAACAGCTGGCCGATGCGCGGATCGGCCAGCACGCGGTCGGCCTTGTCGATGATGCGGGTGCGGCCGAGCTCCAGCACGATGCCGTAGTCGGAGATCTCCAGCGCCGAGCGGGCGTTCTGCTCGATCAGCAGCACCGAGACGCCGCGGTCGCGCAGCTGCTTCAGCATGTCGAAAGTCTGCTGCACCATCAGCGGCGACAGGCCGATCGAGGGCTCGTCGATCAGCACCAGCTGCGGCTCAAGCAAAAGGCCGCGCGCGATCTCGAGCTGCTTCTGCTCGCCGCCCGACAAGGTCGAGGCCTGGCGGTCCGCCTTCTTGCGCAGCACCGGAAACACGTCGAGCGCCGCCTCGACACGGGCGGTGAGATCGAAGTCGCGAGCAGCCGCGACGCCGCCGAGCTCAATGTTGTGGCGCACCGACAGCTCGCCGAAGATGTTGCGGCCCTGCGGGATGTAGCAGATGCCGGCGCCGAGCAGCGCGCGCTGGCTCAAGCCGGTGACGTCACGCCCCTTGAAGATCACTTTGCCTTCGCGCAACTTCAAGAGACCAAAGATCGCCTTGAACACGGTCGACTTGCCGGCGCCGTTCGGGCCGATGACCGTGGTGATCGATCCCTTCGGCACCGAAAAGGTGGTGCCGTTGAGGATCGTCATCTTGCCGTAGCCGCCGACGAGGTTCTGGACGTCGAGAATGGGATCGCTCATGGCCGGCTCCCTCAATGTCCAAGATAGGCTTCGATCACGGCCGGATTGGCCCTGATCTCGTCGGGCTTGCCGATCGCAAGCACCTTGCCTTCCGCCATCACCATCACGCGCGAGCACAGCGACATCACGAACTCCATGTTGTGCTCGATCACGACGAAGGTGGCGCGGCGCTCGCGATTGATGGCAATCAGACGCTCCTTGAGGTCGCCGAGCATGGTCGGGTTGACGCCGCCGGCGGGCTCGTCGAGCAGCACCAGCCGCGGGCCGCCCATGAAGGCCATGGCCGCATCGAGCAGCTTCTGCTGACCGTAGGACAGGCCACCGGCCGGCTCGTTGGCGAGATGCTCCAGCTTGAAGAAGCCGATCATCTGATCGGCGGTCGTGGTGAGGCCCGCATCTGACGGACCGAACAGGCGCGACAGCATGCTGCCGCGATGCTCCTGGCCGGCAAGAATGAGATTGTCGCGCACCGAGAGCTTTGGGAACACCTGCAGCAACTGGAAGGTGCGGCTGACGCCGAGACGATTCAGGTCTGCCGGCCGCTGGCCGGTGACGAGCTTGCCATCGACCCTCACCTCGCCGGCGCTCGGCACCAGCTGGCCGAGGATGCAGTTGAACAGCGTCGACTTGCCGCAGCCATTGGGGCCGATCAGGCCGAGGATCTCGCCCTCCTGCACATCGAAGCTGACGCCGTCGACGGCCGTGATGCCGCCGAAGCTCTTCTTGACGTCGCGAACGTCGAGGACAGCGGTCATTGCGCGGCCTCCAGCTTGGATTGAGCCGCGGCCCGCAGCGCCGACGCGGCCTTGGTTCGCCGCTCGCTGAGGTAACGGTCGAGAATGCCGAGGATGCCGCTCGGCGAATAGATCAGCAGCAGGATGACGGCGGCCGCGTAGAGCATCAAATAGTAACCTTCGGCGAAGCGCAGCCATTCCGGCAGCAGCACGGCAATCATGGCGCCGAGGAACGGCCCGAGCATGAAGCCGGAGCCACCGACGATCACCATCATCAGGAGATCGAGCGAGAGCTGCAGGTTGAACGGCACGGGATCGACATATTGCGTCAGCGGCGCATAGAGCACGCCGGCAATGCCGCCGAGCACGGAGCCGATCGCGAACGCCATCAGAGTATAGCGCCGCGTGTCGATGCCGAGCGACTGCGCCCGGATCGGATTCTCACGCAGAGCCATGAAGGCGCGGCCCCAGGGCGAGCGGATCAGCCACCACATCGCAAGCGTGACGAGCCCGAGCGAGCCGAGACAGAGATAGTAGAACGGCAGCGGCCGGCGGGTCGGGAACCCGAAGATCTCGGGACGCGGAATGTTGCTGATGCCGTAGATGCCGTTGGTAAGCCAGCTCTCGTTGCGGAACACCAGGAACATCAGCGTCGAGAAGGCGAGCGTGACGAAAGCGAGGTAATGATGCTGCACGCGCAGCGCCGGATAGCCGAGCAGCCAGCCGACGATGAAGCAGATCACGATGACGAGCCCGAGCGCCGCAATCAGCGGCCAGCCATGCGTGGTCAGGATCGCCGCGCCATAGGCGCCGATGCCGACGAAGGCGCCCTGGGCCAGCGACACCTGCCCGGCGTAGCCGAGCGTGAGGTTGAGGCCCATGGCGGCGATCGTCATGACCGCCCACTGGCTCAGGATATACAGGCCGTAGCGGTTGAAGTTCATCGGGATGATGATCAGGCCGGCGATGACGACGACAGCCAGCGCGGCAAGGAGCAGTCTGCTGTGCTTGCTCATACCGTGCGCTCCTCGGCCCGACCGAGCAGGCCCTGCGGCCGGAACAGGATCATCAGGATCAGCAGCACCATCGGCACGGCGGCGCGATATTGGGTGGACACATAGGCGGCGGCGAGATTGTCGACGACGCCGATCAGGAGGCCACCCGCGATGGCGCCGCGGACCTGGTTGAAGCCGCCGACGATCGCGGCGATGAAGGCCGCCTGCCCGAGCACCTCGCCACTGGAAAATTTTGCCAGATAGATCGGCGTGATCAGCAGCGAGGCCAGCGCCACCAGCACGGCGTTGATCAGGAAGGTCAGCAGGATCATGCGCTCGACGGGCACGCCGATGATGCGCGCCACCGTTGGGTTCTGCGCCGCCGCCTGCATCTGATGACCCAGCGAGGTGCGGTTGAGCAGCGCGGTCAGGCCGACGACGGCCAGGATCGCCACGGCGAGCACACCGAGGCTCTGCAGCGAGATGGCGCGGCCCAGAATGGTGACGTCACCGACCGGCACGATCGAGGGAAATGGCGAGGCCTCAGCGCTGAAGAACTGCTTCACCGCCTCCTTGATCCCGATCGCCAGCGCCATGGTGGCGATCGCGAGCGGCAGCACGCCGTGCCGCAGCATCGGATCGACCAGCAGCATCTTGAAGGCGAGGCCGAGCAGCAGCGCCGACAAGAGAATACCGACGAGAACGGCGAGCCAGAAGGGTGCGCCGAGGTGCAGCACCGCGAGCATCAGGAAGGCCGGCAGCATCACGAACTCGCCCTGGGCGAAGTTGATGGTCTGCGAGGTCTGCCACAGCAAGGTGAAGCCGACGGCTACGAGCGCGTAGATGGCGCCGGTGGCGAGTCCCGCCACGATCAGGTCGAGCAGATTGGACATGGTTTCCCCGTGAGCCCTTGGGTGACGGCGGCGCCGGACATCACCCCACCAGCGCCGCCGATCGACCGTTGTCCTCAGTTGAGCTTCGGCAGCACCTGCTTCACGACCTGCTTGCCTTCGACCACCTCGACCAGGAAGCCTTGGCGATCGATGTCGCCGTTCTGGTCGAAGGTGACATCCATCAGGATGTTCGGCTCGGCCGCGGTCTTGATCGTCAGGCCGTGCAGGGTGTCGGCGAACGCCTTGGAGTCGACCTTGCCCATCTTCTCGGTCGTCGCCTTGACCATGTAGATCGCCAGATAACCCTTCAGGCCGTTGTGATCGGGCACGTAGTTGTACTTCTTCACGAAGCGGTCACGGAACGCCTTGATCGCCTCGACCGGCGCATCGGTGGTGAGGCCGACATGCCCGCGAGCCCCGTTGGCGGCATCACCGGCGAGCTCGATCACCTTCTGGCCGACCAGCGTGGTCTCGCCGATCAACGGCGCGGTCACGCCCTGGCGCTTGAGCTCCTTGAGGATACGCGCGCTCTCCTCCTCGTTGACGTAGATGAAGACCGCATCCGGCGCCGCCGCCTTGATCTTGCTGACGTCGGCGGCGAAATCGGCCTGGCCGGCTTCGGTCGAGAGATCCGCTGCAACTTTGATACCGAGGCGGTTGAACTCCTTGGTGATGACGTCGCGTCCGCCGCGTCCGAAATCGTTGTTGACCCAGACCACCGCGACCGACTTCGCCTTCAGCTCGTCGTTGACGTATTTCGCGACCTTCGGCATCGATGATTGCTGGCCGAACGACGTGCGGAACAGGAACTTGTTGCCGCCCTGAGTCAGTTCAGCGGCCTCGCCGCCCATGATCTGCGCGATGCCAGCTTCAGCCGCCAGCGGCGCCGTGACCTTCACCGAGCCGGAATAGCCGGGCCCGAGCAGCACATAGGGCTCGGCGTCGAGCGCCTTCTGCACCTGGGCACGCGCAACGCCGGGGTTCGACTGCGAGTCGGCGTGGCTGACCTCGATCTTGCGGCCGAGGATGCCGCCCTTGGCGTTGATCTCCTCGACGGCGAGGTCGATGCCGTTCTTCCAATTGGTGCCGACGGTGGCGCCGCCGCCCGAGAGCTCGGCGACGTTGGCGATCTTGATGGGGGCGCCGGACTGCGCGTAGGCGGCTCCGGACAGCAGAACGGCCGTGCACAGGCCAGCCAGGATGGTCGATCTCATGTTGTTTCCTCCTCTGTATCTCAACGCTTGTTTGCGTTTTTGCTTGAACGACTAGGTCAGCGCGTATTGGCCGGTTTGCTCAGGCGGCGTCAACCGCCGGATATCTCTCCGCCATGTGGTTGTCGAAGGCCGCGCCCATTGCCTCGGCCGATGGCGCGAGCCCGGTGAACAGTTCGAAGGCGTCGGCCGCCTGGTAGATCGCGAGCTCGCGCCCAAGCAGCACTTGCGCGCCCCTCCCCTTGGCGGCGTTCAGCAGCGGTGTCCACAGCGGTGAGTAGACGGCGTCGGCGACCCAGAGATCGGCACGCAGCAACTGGTCTGGCACCGGCGTACCGCGGTTCGGCAACATGCCGATCGGGGTGCCGTTGACGATGCCTGCCGCACCCTGCAGCGCGTCTTTGACGCTGTCGACCACAGTGATGGATTTGCCGGCCGGCAGCAGGCTCGCCAGCTTCTCGGCCCGAGCCCGCTCGGTGTCGTAGATGCGCAAGCCCGCGACGTCGAGGTTCGCAAGTGCGAAGGCGATCGCCTTGCCGACCCCGCCGGCGCCGATCAGCGCCACGACGCCGCGATGAGTCTGGCTGACCAGCGGTGCCACCGCACGCTCGAAGCCGGTCGTATCGGTGTTGTGGCCGATCAGCCGTCCGTCGCGAACGACGACGGTATTCACGGCCCCCATCGCCGCCGCCTTCGGCGCGAGCTCGTCGAGCAGCTCGACCACGGCTTCCTTGTAGGGATAGGTCACGTTGACACCGGCAAAGCCCAGCCGGCGCACGCCTTCGAGCAGCGTCGCGAGGCCCGCCCGGTCGGCGCCGGCGACCTCGATGAGCTGGTAATGGCAGCGCACGCCGAGCGCCGCTGCGGCATGCTCGTGCATTGCGGGAGAGGCCGAATGCGCGATCGGCGCACCGATCAGACCGGTCAGGAATTTGCGGGCTTTGAGCGCGGAAAGATCAGGCACGTTCGCTTCAGTCTCTGCTGCCGCCTCGCGCGATCGCCGCACGAGCGATGAATGACGCTGCGGACGATAGCGCTTTGGCCGGCTAACACAATTACCCAAATATCCGCTGAACCTAACATCATGTTATTTTTTGCCGGTGACCGCTTTCGCAGGCTTCGCCACCTGGCGTCGGCCTGGCTCCAGCGCGCGCATCTCGGCGCGCAGGCAGTCGATGAAATGCTCGGCGTAGAGCGACAGCGGCGTGCCGCGCTTGACCGCAATGTAGGTGTCGAACCGCGTCGGCTCGGCGATCTTGATGAGCTCGATGCCGGGATAGCCGCCATGCGCGACCGTGAACTGGTCGATGACGGCGATGCCGAGCCCGGCCTTCACCAGCGCGCACACGGTGGTGCCGAAGCGCGCCTTGATCGAGATGTTGTAGCTGAGTTTGTTGCGCGCGAAGATCTCCGCCATGATCCGGCCATAGGGATCGTTGGGATCGATGCCGATCAGCGGATAGCGCGTCATCTCCGTCGCCGAGACCTGCTTGCGGCCGGCGAGCTCATGGCCTTCAGGCACGATGCAGAACAGCTCGCCCGAGGCCAGCGGCATGAATTCGAGGCCGGAATGGTCGAGCCGGTAGCTCATCGCCACGCACTCGCCCTTGCCCAGCATCAGATAGTCGATCGCCTCCTCGATCTTGAGGATGTTGATGTCGATGCCGAGATCCGGATAGCGGCGGCGGACGCGCTCGATCGCGCGCGGCACCATCACCTGGGAAATGCTCGGCACCGAGCCGATGCGCAGTTCGGAGAGTGCGCCGCGGCCGATGTTGGAGATGATGTAGCTGAGATCGTCGACCTTCTCGTAGACGCTGTTGATCTGCTCGAAGATGTTCTGCGCTTCGGGGGTCGGGAAGTAGCGGCCGTTCTGGCGCTGGAAGAAGCGGATGCCGAGCGAGCGCTCGGTGTATTTCACCAGCCGGCTGACGCCCGGCGCCGACACCTTCAAGAGCCGCGCGGCGCCGTTGATGGTGCCGGTCACCATCACCGCGCGGATGACCTCGACCTGGCGCAACGTCATCATCGGCGCGGCCCCTGCCCGACGCGCGCCCGCGATCACGGGCTGCCCGGCGGCGTCAGCACGACCGG
This sequence comes from Bradyrhizobium sp. SSBR45G, assembly GCF_030159255.1. Classification (GTDB taxonomy): domain Bacteria; phylum Pseudomonadota; class Alphaproteobacteria; order Rhizobiales; family Xanthobacteraceae; genus Bradyrhizobium. Next base: position 59,046 of record NZ_BSCT01000020.1, read on the forward strand.
CGGACGCGGCAACGGCCTCGGCCGCGGCGGCATGGCGCCGGGCGCGGGCTTGATCTCGACCGGCGGCGGCAACGGAGCGACCTGCGGCTGGCTCGCCGCCAGAGGTGCCGCCGGCGCGGCCGGCGGCGGCGCGGCGGCGGGAGCCGAGAGCGGCGCCGAAAGCGGCGGCACGGCAGCGCGCGGGCCACCGAGCTTGGTCCGCGGATCCCGCCGCGGATCACGTCCCGGCATCGGCACGTCGGTCGCGTTAGGGGTGACGGGAGCAGCATCGGGGCCGCCCGGCAGCGATGCCGTCGACGACGGATAGGTCGGCGGCGGCTCGCCGCGCGCGATCGCATCCAGACGGCGGGTCTCGCGATCGATCGCGCGCACCGCGAGCCAGGACGACAGCGACGTCACATCGAGCACCCGCGTCAGCGCATCGGGCGTGCCCATCACGAACAGCTGCACCTCGGGGCGGCTGTTGGCATTGCCGGTCGTGTTCGAGCTCAGGCTGGCGCGAATGTCGGCCTGGTCGGCCGGAACGTCGAAGCCGCCGGAGACGATGGCGCGCGCGCCCTGAGCCTCCAGCGTGGTGGCGCCGACGCGCACGCGGCCATCGCGGATGATGAACGGGATCTGCGCCGAGACGACCGACAGACTACCCGACGCCAGCGCCGGCTCGACCACCTGGCGGAGCTTGCCGTCGTCGGTCACCTGCCCTGCGTCGGCGGCGCGCAAGGCGGCATCGAAGGCCCGCGGGTCGAGATTGGCGATCGATGCATTGTCCAGCGTCACAGTGCCGTTGCCCGAAAGCGCATTGACCAGGCCCTGCACGCTGCGGCCTTCGGCGGCCAGCGTCATCTGTGCGGACACTTTGCCTGCGGGCATCTTCAGATTGCGATAGCGCAGCGCATTGCCGTCGACGCCGGCAAGCTCGATGCGTCCGTTCAGGACGAGCCCGTTCGGATTGGGCCGCGCCTCGACAGTGGCGATCACCTCGCCGCCGCCGAGCTTGCCCTTGAGGTTCTCGATGGTCAGCGACTGGCCATCGCTCTTGATGGCGCCCGCAAGCGGCCGCAAATCGGTGCCGTTCAAGACGGTGCCGCTGAGCGCCTGGAATGCGACGCGGCCGCGCCAGCCCTTCAGGAGGCCGGCGCCGAGCGGCTCCGCCTGCTCGCGCCCGGCCGCGCCGATCAGCACCGCGACCACTTGCGGCACGTCGAGCGCGTCGATCCCGACCTCGCCATCGACCTGCCTGTCGTCGTCGAGGTTCACCGCCAGCCGCCCGCGTAGCCGCGATCCGCCGACGGTGCTGTCGATGTCCTCCAGCGTCACGCGGCCACCGGACAGCCCGAGCTTGCCGAACAGGCGGATGTTCTGCGCCGCCGGATCCTGCGGCTTCACGCCCAGCAGCGGCGCCAGATTGGCGCTGCGCAGCCGCAGATTGACATTGGCCCTGGCCGCATCGCCCCACGGCTCGACGGTGCCCTGCGCGTCGCCGTCGAGGCCCACGCCGGATAGTTTTGCATTCACCCGCAGCGGCGCGCGCCAGCTGCCCGTGACGCTCGACTGAAACTCGGCCGGACCGTTGCCGACGGCTGCGACACGATCGAGCCCGAGCAGCGCCAGCACGACACTGCCCTGCTCGGCCGAAAGTCGGCTCTCGACGCCGAGCTCGGTGCGATCGATCGCATCGACCTCGAAGCTGCGCAGCGCGGCGGCCGAGGGCTTCGCCGTCAGCGTGGCCGAGCCCTTCAATTGCGGCGCGTCGAGATCGAGCACCGCCTTGGCCTGGCTGCGGTCGGCATTCGCGGGATCCTTGGCGAGATCCAGCGTGAGCTTGAGCCGCGCCGCGCCCGCAGGCGTAGTGAGCGCATCGAAGCGCGCCGAGATCTGCGGCGCGAACGGCTGCACCAGCGCCGTGATCTCCTTCAGCGAGCCAGCCATCGACGTCACCGTCAGCCGCCCGGTGGCGTCGGCGCGATCGAAGCGACCGGCGCCCTCGGTCGTCACGCCGCCACTCTGCCCGAACTTGATCTGGTCGACGGCGATCGTCTTGGGATCGTAGGAGACGCGCGCGGTGAGCGGACGCAGCTCCTGGCCGCTGAGCTTGGCGCGGCCGACGTCCAGCGCCACGCTCGCCTCCGCCGGCCACTCACCAGTGACGCCGACCAGCGATCGCGTGACGGCCATCGCGGCATCGAGATCGAGGCGGTCCCCCTTCAGCACCGCCTCGAAGCGCGAGCCGGCGCCGGCGGGGCGGTTGAGAAGAGCAACGCGTCCATCGACGGAGCCGCCGTCGATGTCGGCCTTCAATCCATCGATCGCGATCCGTTCCGGCGCGACGTTGAGATCGCCGCGCAGCCGCAGCGGACGCTGCGTGCGATAGCTCGTGTCGCTGCGGCCCTGCAGCCAGGCCACCAGCGAATCCGGCTCGGAGGATTCGAGATCGAGCGCACCGGTGAAGCCTGCCGTGACCGAGGTCGAGATGCCGATGGTCCGGAAGGTCAGACGCGTCGAGCCCGGCGCGCGCAGATCGACCTTCTCGAGGCTCCACGCGGTCGGCTCATTGTGGAGATCCGCCGTGAAATTCTGCACCGGGCGCCCGGAGAGCATGATCTGCTCGGTCGAGAACTGCACGTTGGCCGGCATCGGCAGGGTCGGCAGCTGCGCGATCCAGTTGCGCAGCGCCGGCAGCACCAGCGCGGGTGCGATCGCCCGCCGGTCCTTGACCTCATCGCCGCCAGCCAGCAGCTTGTCGGCATCGAGCTGACGCGCCGACAGCGACGCTTTCAGCACCGGCATCGCACCGAAGCGGACGTCACCGCCGCCGGCGAATTTCAGCGCACGATCCTCCTGGCCGAAGGTCACCTCGATCTGGTCGAGCTTGGCGGACGCCTGGTCGCCCGCGATCTTGGTGGCGATCCGCCACGGCGTGCCACCAGCCTGGTTCGCCGGGCTGCTCTTGGCCGTTTGGGCCTGTTTCGCCGAAGCGTCCTTTGCAGCCTGGGCAGGCTTGTCCTTGTCGGTGCTCGGCTCTTTGGGCGGTGACGACAACGTCAGCGCGCCCTCGAAACGCGGCGAGCGGTTGGGGAAGCTGATCAGGCCTTCGACATCGGCCATGACCGGACGCTCGCCCGGATCGATGTTGAGATGGACGCGCAGGCCGTTGGAATCCTTGTCCTGGCTCGACGACAGCCGGAACGGATAGCGGCTGCCGCGGATCGAGACCGCGCCGTCGCCGCGCAGCGAGCCGGCCAGCGAACGGACGTCGCCGGAGAACACGATATCGGTCAGTTCGATCGTCGAGCGGCTGGCCGCGTCGTGCAGGGCGACCCGGCCGGTCAGGTTGAAGCGGTCGATCGAGAGCGCGGCCAGATTGAACCGGCCCGAGGCCGCCGGCAGATCGACCTGGCCCTTGGCGTCGAGCCCGAGATCGGCGGCCATGCCGCCGATGGTGAGCTCGTTGGCCTTCCACTGCCCGCGCATCAGGTCGCCGAGGCTGAACTCGACGTCGAGCTTGTCGGCGCGCAGCTTGCCGAGGTGATTGGCGCCGCCGAACGTGACCTGGCGCAGCCGCAGGGTCGGCGTCGGCAACAGCCGTGCGTCCAGCGCACCGGCGACCCGCACGGGCACGCCGACGATCTTGCCGGCCTCGGCCTCGAACTGCGGCCGGAACTGGTTCCAGTCGACGAAGTACGGGCCGATCAGCGCAGCAAGGAGCGCAAGGATGAAGGCAATCGCCAAGCCGAGCAGGGTCGTCTGCACGGGGTCTCCCTCAAAGGACAACGCTCCGGCGTCCCAACCTGTCCACCATTGCGGCAAAAGCCCCGCTGGTACCGATACCGGAGCGCTGCATCATATAGGATTAAGTATGGCGAAGTCACAGCGCTGTCGGTCTTTCCAGGGGCGTTGCACAACAACTCCGTTAACGAAGATGGTTACCAGCGGGCGGGCAGCCGTTTGAGGCCGCGCAGCACGAAGGTCGGGCGCCATTCCGGGTTGTCCGCATCATCCAGCGTCAGCTCGGGCAGCCGCCGCAGCAGGGTTCCGATTGCGACCTCGGCCTCGATCCGGGCGAGCTGCGCCCCCAGGCAATGGTGAATGCCGCCGCCGAACGACAGCGGCTTCACGTTCGGCCTGGTGATATCGAGCTTCTCGGGATGGTCGGGATAGACGGCGGGATCGCGGTTGGCCGAGCCGAGCAGGCACAGCACGCTCTCGCCCGCCGGAATCCGGCGGCCGCCGAGATCCTCGATGTCCTCGAGCGCGACCCGCCCGGTCAGCTGCACCGAGGAATCGTAGCGCAGGAACTCCTCGATCGCGTTGGTGATCAGCTCGGGCCGCGCCTTCAGCAGCGCCAGCTGGTCGGGATTGCGATGGAGCGCCAAGAGGCCGTTGCCGATCAGGTTGACCGTGGTCTCGTGCCCCGCGCCGAACAGCAGGATGATGTTGGCGGTGAGCTCCTCGTTCGAGAGCTTGGCGCCGTCCTCCTCCGCCTGCAGCAGTTGCGTCGTCAGGTCGTCGCCGGGCTGTTTCCGCCGCAGCTCGAACAGATGCTGGAAATAGGCCCTGGACACGGCGTTGCCGGCATTGCCCTCGGCGATCTCGGCCTTCGACAGCGGCACCGGCTCGAGCAGCCGGCCGCCCTCGCGCGAGCTCTTGTAGAACGCCTCGCGATGCTCCTCGGGAATGCCGAGCATGTCGCAGATCACGGTGACCGGCAGCTTGAAGGCGAAGTCCTCGATCAGGTCCATGCGGCCCTGCGGGATGACCTCGTCGAGCGTGCGGTCGACGATCTCCTGAATCCGCGGCCGCATGTCCTCGACGCGGCGCGCCGTGAACGCCTTCACGACGAGGCCGCGCAGCCGCGTGTGATCCGGCGGATCCTGGTGCAGCATCCACAGGCCCATGCTGCGAAACACCGGCTCGTTCATGATGTCCGGGCCGTAGCGCCGGATCGAGCGCGCAACGAAATCCTTGCCGAAGCGCTTGTCGCGCAGCACGAGGCTCGCTTCCGCGTGGCGGCTGGCGAGAAACGCCCCGAACGGCGTGACATGCATCGGATCGTTGTCGCGCAGCTGCTGATAGAAGGGATAGGGATCGCGGATGAAGTCCGGCGACAGCGGATTGAACAGCGGCGCGGCCTTGGCGGCCTGGACATGCTCGTTCATGTGGTCCTCTCCCGAATGACGCTGGATTGGTTCATGTCTGCGCTACGATGGCAAGCCGGCCGGGTCACACATCATGCCGCAGCCTCCGCCGCCGTCTTTAACCTGTGCAACTGCCCCGCCACCACGCGCACGCGGCGCGGCGCCGCGATCCAGATCGCCGCCGCGGAGACGAAGGCGCCGGCGAAGGCGATCGCAAAGCCCGGCGTATAGCTGCCGGTGACGTCATAGAGCACGCCTGTGACCCATGGGCCTGCGGCGCCACCGCACAGCCCGATCAGCATCAGGGTTCCGAAGATGCTGCCGAACTGCGCGCCTTGGAAGATTTCGAGCGCCACCGCGCCCATCACCGAGGTCAGGCCGTAGCCGAGCGCGCCCTGCGTCGCGACGATGACGTAGATCAGCAGCAGCGACGGCGCGGCCTTGAGCGCGATCAGGGCCGCGAAGCAGATGGCGAAGCCGAGACAGCCGAGCGCCCACACCGCTTCGCGGCCGAGCCGATCGGAGAGATGGCCGAGCGCAATCTGGCCGGGAATGCCGAGCAGGCTGACGGCGCCGAGCGCCCACACCGCAACGCTCGAGCTGAAGCCGATCTCGAGCAGGTACTTCGTCTGATGCACCTGGACGGCGTACCAGACATACAGCCCGAAGAAATAACCGAGCGCGAGCCACCAGAACCGCGTCGTGCGCAGCGCGCGCGACAAGGTCCAGTCGATGCCGGCCCAGGCGGCATCGACGACATTGGAGATCGGCTTGGCGGCGCTCGCGAGCGGCGCGGCGTCGCCGTCGGGACGCAAGGCCATCTCCTCCGGCTTCTTGCGCAGCAGCAGATTGATCGGCGCGAGCACGACCAGCACGACGATGCCCATGGCGGTGCAGGCGGTGCGCCAATTGGTCTGCGCGATCATGTGCTGCACCCAGGGCAGCAGGGTCATCGAGCCGATGCCGACGCCGGCAAACGCGATGCCGATAGCGAGGCCGCGGCGACGGATGAACCAGTTCGGCAGGAACAGCGACTGGCCGGAATAGCCGAGGCAGACGCTGCCGGCGCCGACCATCACGCCGATGGTGAGATAGAGATGCCAGGGCTGCGTCGTCAGCGGCGCCAGCAGGAGGCCACCGGCCATCAGCGCGACGCCGAGTTCCATCACCGCCCGCGGACCGCTGCGGTCCATCAGCCGTCCGATCAGCGGACTGACGATGCCGGAGGCGACGAAGCCGAACGAGAAGGCGCCGGCGGTGACGCCGCGGTCCCAACCGAATTCGGCGAGGATCGGCGGATAGAACAGCGAGAACGCCGTGCGCGCATTGACGCCGATCGCCATCGTCACGAAGGTCACGGCCACGATGACCCAGCCATAATAGAACGGCAGGCGCATTGTTGTTTTCACTCCCCGGTGCATCCTTCGCATCATTTGCATGCGAACGGGTCAAGGACTTTCTGCGCAGGACACGGTGATGTCAGTTACCTCCGAGGTCATGTGTGCGGTGCACTTGGGAACGCTGGCCTCTCTTCCGTCATTGCGAGCGGAGCGAAGCAATCCAGGGCTGTGGACGGGACTCTGGATTGCTTCGCTCCGCTCGCAATGACGATGCTGAGATTGCTCGCATTCATCGATCGGACTGACGCGCGGCTTCAATTCCGCGGCATGACATGCCCGGACTATGCAACTGCGTTCATCGCCCCTATCAAACAGAAGGGCGCAGGGAAGGCCGGGCGCTGGCCGCGCCCGTGGCCCGCCTGCTCAAAAAAATGCAGGCGGCAGGTACCACAGGTTCAGCCGAGATCGCCCGGCCCTCCCTGCGCGATGGTCTTTACGCTTATATGCAGGCTTCCTGGCGCTCGGCTTGTTGGCCGCCATGCGCGACAACGCGTTTCACGCATTGCGCGGTGATACCAGCGTCGAGGTATCAGAACCCTGCAACTTCACGTCCGCAAGAGCATCGTTCGTCCGCACATCGCAACGACATGCTGCGAGCTCTCGCGGCCACCGCTCCCCGCCTCGCGTGTCGTGACGATCGCGCGCAACGCCCCTTCCATGAGGCGGGATGCGGGAGAAGATCGCGGTGATTTGCCCGACGACACAAGCGAAATCGCCTGCGACAAAGTAACCCGACGGGCAAACACACCACCATCACGGTCCAACCATTGTCGATTGCCGTGGAGCAAAACAATCCTTGATTGCCCGATCGCCTTGACGCTTCGCAGCGACGGCGAATAGGTTGACGCAGCTTTGGTGTGCGAACAAGATGACTGAACAGTCGGCCATGATGGGCGAGCGGCTCGCCCTTCGTCAATTGCCCTCTTGTCTATTGCAACTGATCGCAGCGCTTTACTGCATTTTGATGTCAGGCGCGGTTGCCGCTCACGCTGAACAGCCCTTCATGACAATTGAAGGAGATACAAAGGCCATCGCCTGGTGGGTTCTCGCCGACTTTCACCCGTTCACGACCGAGGTCCGAGGAATTCCTGTCGGTCAGATCCGCAAGGGCTGGTGCAAGGCGACCGAATTTCGCAAGGACCTCATCCCGCGACACTTGCTCTTCGAAGGCGGCGGAGACGCGATGGAGGCGAGCCACCAATCCTTTGCAATCGAGGGCAATTTCGACGGGTCTGCGACCAAGCAAGTGGCGCTTGTCGGCGTGTACGAGGACTGCAAGGGGGCAAGAGGTCGCTTTGTCATGATCCTCGATCTGCCGGCCGGCGGCAAACCGAGCATACGTCTGCTCGAGGCGGTCAAGACACCTCACCAGTACACAGCGCTTTCGTTGCAGGACGACAAGACCATCGTCGTCTGGTCATGCATGGATTGCGATGACTTCGCGAAGCTCAAATGGGATCGCAAGCGGCGCAAATTTGCCTGGCTACCTCAGCCCAGCTCCGATTAGCGGGCAACCGCTCCACACAGCGACCTCGCGAGGCTTGTCATCACGCCGCAGCCTTCGCCGCGTCGGCGCCATGGAACGCATACACGTCCATGCGCAGCACGCCGTAGTTCGCGCTGTTGTGCAGCCGCTCGACGCGGGCGCCCTCGCCGGCTGCGCCGAGCGCTGCGAACAGCGGCAGGAAGTGCTCGTCGGTCGGGTGGTTGTCGCGGGCATGCGGGGCGAGACGGCGGTAGTTGACGAGATCGTCGACGCGGCCTTCGATCGCGGCCCTATGCACCCAGTCGGCGAAGTCGACCACCCAGGACGGCGCGGGATCGTCGATGTCGAGCCTTCGCTTGCGGAACTCGCCGAGATTATGCGTGAAGCTGCCGCTGCCGATGATCAGCACGCCTTCGTCGCGCAAGCCGGCCAGCGCGCGGCCGAGCGCGAGGTGATGCGCAGGGCCCTGCTCGGTCTGGATCGACAGCTGCAGCACGGGAATGTCGGCCTGCGGATACATCAGCAGCAGCGGCACCCAGGCGCCGTGATCGAGGCCGCGCTCGCGGTCAACGCCGACAGGAAGGCCCGCGGCCTGCAGGCGCGCGGCCACGGCCAGCGCGAGATCTGGCGCGCCCGGTGCGGGATAGCGCAGCTGATAGAGCTCGCGCGGAAAGCCGTAGAAATCGTGGATCGTCTCGTTGGCCGCGACCGAATTGACCGCGGGGATGTTGGTCTCCCAATGCGCCGAGATCACGAGGATGGCCTTCGGGCGCGGCAGGCTGTCGCCGAGACCGGTGAGGAAGTCCCGCGCCGCCGACGCCGTCAGCGGCAGCATCGGCGAGCCGTGCGACAGGAAGATGCTGGGCAAGGTCATGTCATGGCTCCTCGTTCGACATCGGTGATTGAAATCGTCTCGTCAGCGCAAGTGGCGTCGCACACAGACCATGAACAGCGTGTTCATGGAGAGGGTGTGCGCCCGTACATCGATTCATCTCCTTGCGACGACGGAGCAACCTTCGCTCCTCACCCTGAGGAGCCCGCCGGAGGCGGGCGTCTCGAAGGGCGAGGCCCGAATCTCGGCCTCATGGTTCGAGACGCGCCTGCGGCGCTCCTCACCATGAGGGCGAAACTCCGAAACCGGCGCTGCACATCGACCATGAGCAGCCTGCTCATGGAGAGGGTGCAACGCGTTGGTGGTGGACCCCGCTTTCGCGGGGGTGACATCGAGGTTGTGGCGACGGTCCGCGAACCTCACGCTGGCGTCAATGTGCGCTACGGAGCTGGCCGCCGGCGAGGCTGGCGCGGAGGCCGCCGAGGGCGTAGGCGCCGTCGCCGAGGAGAGCCTGGATTACCAGGGTGACGGCCCAGAACGCCGGATACTCCCAGCCGCCCTTCGGATTGTTGAAGAAGAAGCCGGCGGAGCCGTGCACGGTGAAGATGGCGCCGAGCAAGATCGGCACGGCGGCCAGCGCCACCCAGCGGGTGTAGACGCCGAGGATCAGCGCGATGCCGGCCAGGATCTCGGCCGTGATCGTGACATAGGCGAGCTCGGGCGGCAGGCCGATGCTGCCGAAGAATTTCGCGGTGCCGGCCGGAGTGAACACGAACAGCTTGAGGCTGGCATGGGCGAGGAACAGGCCGCCGAGGGTGAGGCGGAGCAGGAGCGCGGCGTAGGGCGCAGTACGGGAATCGATCATCGGGACCTCCGGTGGGGACACCCCGGATATGGATCATTTCCCATCAGGCGATAATCCGATACAAGAGAAAATCAGTTCACACCTGGAGAGTGAGATGATTTGGAGAGTGAGATGATCCCGTGCTCGACCGCCTGACCGGGCTCGAAGTCCTCTCCAAGGTCGCCGGCTCCGGCAGCCTGTCGGGGGCCGCGCGCGTGCTCGGCATGTCCCCGACCATGGTCACCAAGCATCTCGCGGCGCTGGAGGCGCGGCTCGGCACCCGGCTGTTTCACCGCACCACGCGCCGGCTGACCATTACCGAGGCCGGCCGCCGCTATCTCGACCTCGCCGAGCGCGTGCTCGGCGATTTCGAGGCGGCCGAGAGCGCGATCGCGGCCGATCGGGTCGAGCCGCGCGGGCTGCTGCGGCTCAACGTCCCGCTCGCCTTCGGCACCCGCCAGATCGCGCCGCTGCTCGCCCGGTTTGCCGCGCTCTATCCCGGCGTCAGCGTCGAGCTCGGCCTCAACGACCGGCTGGTCGACCTGATCGAGGAAGGCTGGGATCTCGCGATCCGGATCGGCACGCTGAAGGACTCAACGCTGGTGGCGCGGCGGCTGGCGCCGTGCCGGATGGTGGTCTGCGCCGCGCCGTCCTATCTCGCGGCCCACGGGACACCGCGCGGCACGGCCGACCTCGCCGGGCACAACTGCCTCGGCTACACGCTGGCGGCCGCCGGCCCGTCGCGCTGGCGCATGGGTGGCGCGACGGCCGTCGATGTGAGCGTGAGCGGCAATCTGCGCGCCAACAATGGCGATGCATTGCTCGCCGCCGCGCTCGCCGGACAAGGCGTGATCTACCAGCCGACCTTCATCGTCGGCGACGAGCTGCGCGCCGGACGGCTGGTGCCGGTGACGCTCGACGTCCCGCCGTCCGAGCTGCTGGCGGTGCATGCCGTGTACCTGCCGGACCGCACGCCATCGGCCAAGGTGCGCGCCTTCATCGATTTTCTCAGCGACGCCTTTGCGCCGGAGCCCCCCTGGGATCGCGATCTCGGCTAGACCGGCAAAGGCATCGATACGATGGGAGACGGCCCGATGACAGAGTTGCGCGACGAGCACCACCATCACTGGCCGCTGCTGCGCTCGCTGGCGGGATGGCGGCTCAGCGCCCTGCCCGCCGATCTCGCGGCCGGGCTGACGCTGGCGGCGATTGCGATCCCCGAGCAGATGGCGACCGCAAAACTCGGCGGGTTCGCGCCCGAGACCGGCTTCTTCGCCTTCATCGCAGGATCGCTCGGCTTCGCGCTGTTCGGCGCCAACCGTTTCCTGTCGTGCGGCGCCGACTCCACGATCACGCCGATCTTCGCTGGTGGGCTGGCGCTGCTCGCCGCCAGCGGCACGCCTGACTATGGCAACATGGCCGCGGCGCTGGCGCTGCTGGTCGGGGTGATGCTGGTGCTGGCGGGCGGCTTCAAGCTGGGCGGCATCGCCAATCTGCTGTCGGTGCCGGTCACGGTCGGCTTCCTGGCCGGCATTGCCGTGCACATCATCGTCTCGCAATTGCCCGGGGTGCTCGGCCTGCCCTCCCCGAGCGGGCCGACGCTGGCGCGGATCGTGGCCCTGGCGGGAGAGCTCGGCAGGACCAATGGCAACACGCTCATCATCGGCTTCGGCGTGCTCGCCACCGTCATGATCTGCGAGAAGATCAGCGCCCGCATTCCCGGTGCGCTGATTGCGCTCACCGCCGCGACCCTGTTCGTGATCGCCGCCGGACTGGAGACGCGGGGCGTGCCGGTCATCGGCACGATCTCCGGCGACTTTCCGATGCCGTCGGTGCCGCTGATCGGGCCGGAGCAATGGGCGAAGCTGGTGCCGCTCGCCTTCCTGATCGCGGTCATCGTGATGATGCAGACCTCGGCGACGACGCGCTCGTTTCCGTCCGATCCCGATCGCCCGGCCGACGTCGATCGCGACTTTCTCGGCACGGGCACCGGCAGCCTGCTGGCCGGATTGTTCGGCGCGTTTCCGGTCAATGCCAGTCCGCCGCGCACCGGCATCGTGGTCGAGACCGGCGGCCGCTCGCAACTCGCCGGCCTGCTCGCGGCTGTCATCGCGCTGCTGCTGGTGCTGTTCGGCGCGCGGTTGCTGGCGCATGTGCCGGAGGCAGCGCTCGGGGGCGTGCTGCTGTTCGTCGCGCTGCGCATCATCCGCGTCCCCCAGATCGTCAGCGTCTATCGGCAATCCCGAGGCGAGTTTCTGCTCATCCTGGCAACCGCCGCGGCGATCGTCGCCCTGCCGATCGAGCAGGGCGTCGCGCTCGGCATTTCGCTGTCGCTGCTGCACGGCATCTGGAGCACGACACGCGCCCATCTCATCGGTTTCGAACGCGTGCCGGACACGACCATCTGGTGGCCGGCGCATCCGCAGATCAAGGGCGAGGAGCTCAGCGACATCGCCGTCGTCGGCTTCCAGGCGCCGCTCAGCTTCCTCAACGCCGCGACGTTCCGGGCCGACCTCGAGCACATGCTGCGCAGCCGCAAGCCCCGGCTCGTCGTGTTCGAGGCGAGCGCGATCGTCGAGATCGACTTCACCGCGGCACAGGCCCTGCGCGACGTCATCCACATCTGCAACGAGGCCGGGACGGTGTTTGCCGTGGCGCGGCTGGAGTCGCTGCGGGCGCAGCAGGCCTTCGAACGCTTCGGCCTCTACGACCTGCTGCCGCGCGACCGCGTGTTCCACAGCGTCGATCTTGCGTTGCAAACGCTGCAGGGCGATCCCATGACGATGCGCGGCTGAGATCGATGGTACCTGCGGTGGCTGGACGCGACACGGCTGCCGTCGGCTAGCGCTCGGACCTCCGCACGAGGCGTGATACAAATTGATACGAAGCCGAGCGGAGCACGACACACCCCGGCAAACTTCGGCGACGACAAGTCTCCCTTCATCACGCCGGGCCCGTCGGCCGCGGCACTGGTCAAGGATCATCGTCGATGCGCAAGCTGCTTGCCTTGTTGTTCACCATTGCCTCGATCACGGCCGCACAGGCTCAGGACTCCGGCGCCGTGCGCCAGGCCTGCGGCGATGATGTGCGCACGCTCTGCTCCGGAATCATGCCGGGCGGCGGCCGCATCAAGCAGTGCATGATCGAGAAGTTCGACAAGCTCTCCGACGGCTGCAGGACGGCGCTGAAGGATGCGAGGGCGCAGCAGGGCGGCAAGTGAGGCCGCCTCCAATCGGGTGCGTTGCCGGCTGTCAGCCAGCATTCATGTTCATTGCAGCAAATACACTGTCGGCGAAGGGCGACAGAGAATACACTCCGGTGAACAAGCGACGGCGATGCATCACGCCATTGGCCGCACTGCACAGCATCACCGGCTTCGCTGCCGATGCACTATGGTAATAGGGAGAGGTTTCGCGACGTCGAAAAAATTGCGAAACCAAAATGTGTCCGACAACGTCTAACGACTGGACTGATTCGAAACCAACCGAGAGGACCGCACCGCAATGCGCAATCTGTTCACCTCCGCCCTGCTCGCCGCGACCGTGATGGTCGGCGCATCGGCCGCGCAGGCCTTCACGCTTCCGGCCCAGCCCGCTGCGCCGGACAGCAATGTCGAGCGCGTCGCCGGCGGCTGCGGTCCCGGCTGGTTCCCCGACCGCTGGGGCCGCTGCCGCCCCGCCCCGCGTGCCTATTACGGCTATGGCTACGGCCCGCGGACCTGCTTCGTGCGCCCGACCCCGTGGGGCCCGCGCCGCGTCTGCCGCTGATCTGAACGCAAGTGACAAACGCCGCCGCATCCAGCATGCGGCGGCGTTTTGCTTTTGCGGATTTGTTGGAGCTGCCTGTCGGATCCAACCCCTCGCCACGAGCCCGCTGCGCGGTGACGGCTGGGTCAAACGAAAACGATCAGTTCGCCGGGATGATCTTGCCGGGGTTGAAGATGTTCTGCGGATCGAGCGCCTGTTTCACCGAGCGCATTGCATCCAGCGCCTCCTGGCCGAGCTCCGACTTGAGGTACTTCTGCTTGCCCTGGCCGATGCCGTGCTCGCCGGTGCAGGTGCCGCCCATCGCCTGGGCGCGCTCCACCAGCAGATGCATGAACTCCTCGCCGCGCGCCATCTCGTCGGCATCGTCGACGTCGCACATCAGCGAGCAATGGAAATTGCCGTCGCCGACATGGCCGACGATCGGCGACGTCAGATTGAGCCGTGCGAGGTCTTCCTCGGTTTCGGCGACGCAATCGGCGAGCCGGGAGATCGGCACGCAGACGTCGGTCGCGACCACGCCCACGCCGGGCCGGATCGCCTTGACGGACCAATAGGCGTCATGCCGCGCCTGCCACAGCTTGGTGCGATCCTCGGGCTTGGTGGTCCAGGCGAAGTCGCCGCCGCCACATTCGGCCGCGATCTCGGCAAAATTCTTCGACTGCTCGGCGACCTCGGCCTCGCTGCCGTGGAACTCCAGGAGCAGCAGCGGCGTCTCGGGCAGGGTCAGCTTCGAATAGGCGTTGCAGGCCTTCACCTGCGCCGCGTTGAGCAGTTCGATGCGGGCGACGGGAATGCCGGTCTGGATCGCGAGGATCGTCGCCTGGCAGGCGCCGCGCACGGTCTCGAACGAGCATGATGCCGCCGCGATGGTGTCGGGGATGCCGCGCAGGCGGATGGTCATCTCGCAGATGATGCCCAGTGTGCCCTCGGCGCCGATGAAGAGGTGCGTCAAATCGTAGCCGGCCGCGGACTTCTTCGCGCGCGTGCCGGTCTTGATGATCTCGCCGTCGCCGCGGACGACCTTCAGCGCCAGCACGTTCTCGCGGATGGTGCCGTAGCGCACCGCATTGGTGCCGGACGCCCGCGTCGAGGCCATGCCGCCGAGCGAGGCATCGGCGCCGGGATCGATTGGGAAGAACAGGCCCTGGTCGCGGAGATATTCGTTCAACGTCTTGCGGGTGATGCCGGGCTGGATCACGCAGTCGAGGTCCTCGGCATGCACCTCCAGCACCTTGTTCATGTCGCGCATGTCGACACAGATGCCGCCGGCCGGCGCGTTGACCTGGCCCTCCAGCGAGGTGCCGGTGCCGAACGGAATGATCGGCACGCCCAGGGGTGCGCAGATGCGGACGACGTCCTGGATGTCGGCGGTCTCCTGCGCCAGCACCACGCCATCCGGCGGCTGCGTCGGCAGCCAGGTCGTGGTATGGCCATGCTGCTCGCGCACGGCCTGCGAGGTGATGAACTTGTTGCCGAAGCGCGCCGCGAGCGCGTCGAGCGCGCTTTTCAGCGCCTCCGGCGCAGGCCGTTTCAGGTCATGATGGGGGATGGTCGTCGCCACAGTGTCCTCCGCGAATTGGGCGGACCGTGACAAAGGACGATCAAGGGGTCAAGGGAGCAAACGGAAGAGCCGATGAGCGATAATGCAATGCCCACTCCACCCGCCGCGGGACCATTCCTGTCGCAGGTCATGCAGATCGAGCCGCAATGGATCGACTACAACGGCCATCTCAACATGGCCTATTACAACGTGATGTTCGACCGCGCGATCGACCAGATCTGGGCCGAGCTCGGCATCGGTCCCGCCTACATGAAGGAGCGCCAGGGCTCGACCTTCACGGCGGAATGCCATGTGCGCTACCTGCGCGAGATCCACCTCGGCGATCCCGTCGTGGTCGCGGTCTGGCTGATCGCGGCCGATGAGAAGCGGCTGCACACCTTCGAGGAGCTGCGCCATGCGGAGGAAGGCTGGGTCTCGGCGACCTCCGAGAACATGTCGGTCCACATCGACATGACCAAGCGCAAGGTCGCGGCGTTTCCCGGGGATATCCAGGACAACATCGGCCGCGTGTTGCGCGCCCATGCTGCGCTGCCGCGGCCAGACGGGCTCGGCCGCGCCATCGGCATGCCCGCGAAGAAATGAGCTAGCCGGCGCGCACCCATTCGGGCAGCCGCTCGAACCAGGGCTGCGCCTGCTCGAGCTGGCGGGCGAGTTGCAGCAGCCTGAGCTCGTCGCCGAGGCGGCCTGTGAACTGGACGCCGAGCGGCAGGCCGTCGGCGGTCCAATGCAGCGGCACGCTCATCGCCGGCGTGCCCGTGAGATTGGCGGCTTGCGTAAACGGCACGTATTGCAGGCTGTCGCGGGCGATCTTGTCGATCAGGCCGTCGAGCAGGCCCCAGCGCGTCAGCACCCCGAGAAGGCCGATGCGATCGAGCATGTCGAGCAGCGTCTGCTCGGCCGTGGTGGGATCGCCCTGGCCGTGGCGGATCGGCGGATGGGCGAGCGTCGGCGTCAGCAGCAGGTCGTAGCGCGCATGGAAGCGCGCCAGCGCCCGGGCGAAGCCGTTCCATTTGAGCAGCTGCGCGGTCAGCGCGCCCGCCGAGATCGCGCCGCCCAAGGTCGCCAGCACCCGCGTCAGCAGCTCGAACTCCTCGCGCTTCGCGCCCTTGGCGCCGGCGTCGGCCACCAGGGCTGCGACCTGGCCGAAATAGATGTGCAGGAACGAGGTCGCGAGCGCCGCTCCGTCGATGTCGGGCGTGGCCTCCTCGACCTCGTGGCCGAGCCCTTGCAGAAGCTTGACGGCGTTCTCGACCGCGAGCTTTGCCTCCGCGTGCACCTCGGTGCCGATCGGCGAGGCCGCCGTGAAGCCGATGCGCAGCCGTGTTGGATCGCGCGTGACGGCATTGGCGAACACCACGCCGGGCTCGGCCACGAGAAAGGGATCGCCGGGCTCGGCGCCAGCGATGACGTCGAGCGCCAGCGCGGTATCGCGCACGCTGCGCGAGATCACGCCTTCGCAGGACGCGCCGAACCAGTATTCGCCGAAGCCCGGCCCCGACGAGACCAGGCCGCGCGACGGCTTCAGCCCGAACAGGCCGCAGCAGGCGGCGGGAATCCGGATCGAGCCACCGCCATCATTGCCGGCGGCCATCGGCACCACGCCGGAGGCGACCGCCGCCGCGGCGCCGCCGCTGGAGCCGCCCGGCGTGTGCGCCGCATTCCAGGGATTGTCGACGCGGCCGAAGGCGCGCGAATCCGAGACGCCCTTCAGCGCGAGCTCCGGCAGGTTGGTCTTGCCGAAAATGATGAGGCCCGCGTCGAGATAGCGCCTGACAACATGCGCATGCTGCCCCGCCGCGACGCCGGCCAGGGCCTTGCTGCCATAGGCGGTCGGCAACCCCGCATAGTCCTGGGCGCAGTCCTTGATCAGGAACGGCACGCCGGTCAACGGCCCCGTCGCCGGCCTCGCCAGCTGCGCCTGCGCCTCGCGCTCCATCAGCGTGCAGATCGCGTTCGTCCTGGGCTGCGCCCGCGCGTGCTGCTTCAGCGCGAGCTGCAGCAGCTCCGAGGCGGTCGTCTCGCCAGAGCGAACGGCTTCGGCCAGCGCGACCGCATCGCGCTGCAGATAATCCTGGACGTTCACAATTGCCTCCCCACGCCGCCATCCGCAGGAAACGATCGTAGCTGATTCTGGCTGCAGTTGCGGCGCGGCCGCAGGAATCGAGGCGATAATGCGGCACGATCGAGGAGATTGCGGCGATGCAATGATCGATGTCGGCTGATTTGACGGCCGAACTGCGCCGCGCATCACGATTTTAGTTAATTTGATTCAGATCATTCGTCGCGTCGCTGGCACCGACCTAACTTACGCATCGTTAGTTGCGTAGAGTTGACGAGAGAGCGATGGGACGCCTCGCAAGCCTGCTGAGCAGAGCGCACGGCCCGCATGAGGATGCAGCGGCGGTGCCCGTGACCACCGCGGACTACTTCATCCTGCTGTCGCGGGCGATGGAGAACCTCCCGGACTCCGGCCCGGAACAGCGGGCCGAAGTCTATCAGTCGGCGCGCCAGGCGCTGCTGACACAGCTCGAGGCGATGGATCCGCCGGTGTCGCGATCGCGCATCAAGGCCGAGCAGCGCGCGCTCGACGACGCCGTCGACACGATCGAAACACGCGCGGTGACGGCACCGGACGACAGTCCGGCGCTTTCGACGCCGCTGGTCCCCGACGAACCGCTCGCCTCGGCAGCGGATTGCGACATTGCGACGACTTCCATTTCATCAGCTCGAACTGACGCCGAGGACAACGCCATGGCTCAAAGTCAATTTCATTCCAGGTTCGCCCCGCGCGCGGTCGAGGAGAAGCCGATGTCACGTCTCGATGAAATCAACCGCGTGCTGCGCAAGCTGCAGAGCGACTCCTTCGGGGTCGAGGCCTGCGCGCTGATCTCGGAGGACGGGCTGATGATCGCAAGCGTGCTCGCCGCCGACATGGAGGAGACGCGGGTTGCCGGCATGACCGCGACGCTGCTCTCGCTCGGCGGCCGCGCCTCCATGGAGCTCGGCCGCAGCCATCTGCAGGAGGTCATCATCCGCGGCGAATCCGGCTACGCCGTGCTGGTCAGCGCCGGCCGCGGCGCGCTGCTGCTCGCGCTGACCAACGAGAACAGCAAGCTGGGTCTGACCTTCTTCGACATGCGCGAGGCGGTCAGGTCGCTGCAGAAAGTGCTGTAGCGCAGCATTCGTCCAGTGAGCCGGCGCGCTTCGATTCTCGTAAGCGCCGGCGGGAGTAGCTCAATGGCCAATACCGTCCTCTATGACGACGGCGTTCACAAGAACATCCTGCTGGAGGATTTCAGCGCCGGCGACCTCGCCGTGCAGGCGAACCAGCATCTGATCATCCACGATCGCGTCGGCATGCTGCTCGATCCCGGCGGCCACAAGGTCTATTCCCGGGTGCTGGGCGAGACCTTCAGCGAACTGTCGGGCGGCCGGCTGCAATATTTGTTCCTGTCGCACCAGGATCCGGACATCGTCGCGGCCATCAACGGCTGGCTGATGACCACCGATGCCGACGCGTATATCTCGTCGCTGTGGACCCGCTTCGTGCCGCATTTCGGCTTCGACCATATCGTCGCCGACCGGCTGAAGCCGATCCCCGACGAGGGCATGGTGTTCGACCTCGCCGGCTGCAAGCTCTCAGCGCTGCCGGCGCATTTCCTGCACAGCGAGGGCAACTTCCAGCTCTACGATCCGATCTCGAAGATCCTCTACAGCGGCGATCTCGGCGCCTCGATCGGCGTCGACTACACGGTCGTGCGCGATTTCAAGGCCCATCTCCGCTTCATGGAAAGCTTCCACCGGCGCTACATGGTGTCGAACCGGGTGATGAAGGCGTGGGCGCAGATGGTGCGGCCGCTCGACATCGAGATCATCGCCCCGCAGCACGGCGCGCTGTTTCCGGATGCGGCGATGTCACGCCAGTTCATCGAGTGGTGCGCGGGCCTCGAATGCGGCATCGACCTCATCACCCCGCTGTTCAAGGTGCCGGCGGGCTGACAATGCTGGCGCCTTCCCCCAACATCGCATTCACTTCGCCCGCCGCTGCCTGGGTGGTGGCCGGCGAAGACGCGCCAGCCTGGCTCGCCACCGGTTTCGCGGTCGCAGGGACGCTGGTCGCCGTGATGTCGGCCTCGCTGTGGCAGCAGGCACCGGCCGCGCCGCCAGCAATGGCCGCGGTTCAGGTGCGGCCGGCGCTCGTCGTCGAACCGCCGCCGAAGCCACCAGACACCCCGGTGCCTCTCCCCGCGCAGATCCTCGCGCCTCCGATGCCAATGCCCGCGACCGTGCAGGTCGAGCCACCGGCTCCGCCCGCGGCACCGATCGCTCGCCCGGAGCCCCCGGCCGCCGTCAAGGCGGCCAGCGAATGTTTCGCACCACTGGCGATCGCGTTCGAGCGCGGCAGCACGCGCCCCAATCCGGCGGACATGAAGCGCTCGGTGACGATCCTGCAGAAGGCGCTGACGCGGCACGCCGACGCGACGCTCGTCATCGAGGGACACGCCGATGCCAGCGGCAGCGAGGATCTCAACGTGCTGCTGAGCTATTCGCGCGCCAAGGCGGTCGCGGAGCTGCTGAAGAAAGGCGGCATCGCCTCCCGGCAGATTGCCGTCCGTGCGGCCGGCGCAGGCGCCGCACACGGCAATGCCGACGCCGTCGCCGGCGACCGCAGGGCTATCATGCGCATCGCCGGCATCGACGATTGCGACCAACTCACAGCGACGAAGCAACCATGACGATCTATGCCATCGTGAGCGGCCTCGGCGCCGCCATCCTCCTGCTGACGGCAGGCTATCTGTTCGGCGCGCGCCAGGGCGCGCTGGCGCGCGATCAGTTGCGGCGGCAGGTGCAGCTGCAGGCGGCGAGCCTCGACCAGTTGCAGGAGCAGACGAGCCACGACGCGACCGAGCGCGAGACCAGCCTGCGCAGCGCGATCCAGGACGTCTTGGCGCCCCTGGTCGAACGCGAGCGGATCTCGCTGGATCTGGCGCAGCTGGCGAGCCGGCCCGGGCGCCGGCGCGAGCTGGTGCCGCTGCTCGACAGGATCGCCGAGGTCGGCCGCTTCGAGACCGTGCTGTTGACGAACGAGGAAGGCCTGCCGCTCGCGGCCAACACCAACGGCCACCATACCGAACGGCTCGCCGCGGCCGCCACCCGGCTGTCGCTGGTTGCCGAGAAGATCGGCGGTGAGCATGACGTCGCCCCGCTGTCGGTCATGCTGCGCGACGCCTCGGAGGCGACGACGCTGTGTCGCATGTTCCGCGTGCAGGACCAGACACTGACCCTGACCGCGCTCTCCAGCGACCCGCGCCTCGCGTCGGTGGCGCTCGATCCCGCGCTCGCAAAAGTCCAGGTTGCGCTGACCGCGCCGGCCTGATGGGAGCTTCCGGTGCCAACCTCCCTTGCTCATTGTTAGTTGCGTCGAGCCCGCGAGAGGGTATGGGACCTGCGAAGTCCGCCGATCAGGACGCGAGGCGCAGGCGATGCGCCAATCGCTCCCGGAGGACCTCTGACTAGGCCGCTATGCCTCGTCATCGCGTCGTGCGGATCGTTCTCGACTTGCAGCACCGCGTCGTCGACGTTCATCGGACAACGTGCTTGCACGAACGAGTTCACTGGGAATGCGGCTGCGGGCCGGCCGAGACACCCTCACGCGGCAAACGATCACGGACCCTGCCCAAGCCACACTTTCAGCAAATATCGTTCAACACCTGGGCGGCGCCTCCCTACGCCCCGGATCCCCACCGCCATAATCTAGGCGACGAAATGCGATCGCCGGCGCAATGCGCAGCCGCCGCGATCGTCATGGATTCAACAGGATCAGGCGATCGAGGAGCGGAAGTGCGACGCCCGTGGGGCATTCGAAATCCAGCGAAGGTGTGGCGAGTCTGGGCCAGATCTCCCGCTGCGCGCAAGATTCGTACAATTTGAAAATCCACCAATCACGGTTGAGCGACCTGCTTTCGACAAGAAATTCCTCAATCATTCCACGGGTTGGCATCTCTCTTCTGACGAGAGCACGTTGTGTTTCTTCGCAAGGGCCCGATCGGGCTCGCACTTTGCTGGTTGATCGTCGCGTGTCCGGCTCCGGCAATCCGGGCGCTGGAGATCTCGCCGTCGGCACAGGCAACGCCGCCATTGGCAGCGATCGCGCCTCCTCCAACGCCCGTGCCGCTCGAAAATGCGCTGTCGAAAGCGGCCCATGACCTGCTGTCCAAGTTCAAGGACGACGCTGCGCCGGGCCAACTCGAACTGGTGATCGACCCGTTGATCGACGGCGTCACCCGGGTGCAATCGGCAGCAACGTTGCTGGAGCAGCAACGCATCACCGCGCTCATCGCGGCTGACTACCCCCGGATCCGCACCCTGCCGTTCACGGTGGCCTCGCTGTCACGAAAGCCGCTGGTCCTCATCGGCACCCTCACCCCGATCAATAACGACGGCTTGCCGACGGGCCCCCGCGACGCCTACCGGATCTGCCTCGCGATCGCCGATCTGAACAGTAACACGGTCGTCGCAAAGGGCGTCGCGCGCGCGCTGCCCGACGACGTCGATCCGACACCGGTGCCGTTCTTCAAGGATAGCCCGGTCCACACCAACGACCCGGCCACCGAGGCCTATGTGAGAAGCTGCCAGGGCGCCAAGCCGGGCGACGCCGTCGACCAGACCTATACCAATCACATCCTCGCCTCGGCTCAGGTCAACGAGGGAATCGAGGCCTACAATGCCGGCCGCTACAAGGCCGCGCTCGAGCTCTATCAGAACGCGCTGCGAATGGAGGGTGGCGAGCAGCTGCGCATCTACAGCGGAATCTACCTGTCGGCCCTTAAGCTCGGCCGCACGCAACTCGCCATGCAGGCATTCGACCGGCTGCTCGATTTCGGGCTGAAGAACAGCGATCGGCTCGCGATCAAGTTTCTGTTCAAGCCGGGCTCGACGTTGTTCTACGCCGATCCAGAGGCGCGCGCGCCCTATCAGGCCTGGATCGGCAAGATCGCGCAACGAACCGCCGCCAATCATGTCTGCCTCGAAGTGGCCGGTCATACCAGCGCGACGGGATATGCCGGCGTCAATGACCGGCTGTCCGTCCTGCGCGCCGCTTATGTCAGGGATCAGATCGTGGCCGAGGACAGAAGCCTCGCGGGCCGACTGATCGCCAGCGGCCGCGGGTCTCGGGAATTGATCGTCGGAACCGGCCGCGACGATCCGAGCGACGCACTCGATCGTCGCGTCGAACTCAGGATCATCAATTGTTCGAGCTGATCCGAATCGATTCGCCGGCGCAAACCGACCCCACGCGCAAGGATCGAAGCCACGCCCCGAACGGACGCAATCGGATCCTCCCTTTCGTCCGCGCCACCCGCAAGTCGATCCGCGCGTGCTGAGATGCCCGTAACGCCGGCCTGAACGGCTCCAGAAACGCAAAGGGCGCAGCACCTCTTGCGAGGCACTGCGCCCTTCGCCGACCTCATTGTCAGGGGATGAGGCCGACTACACGCGGGTGCGGCCGCGGGCGAGGCCCACGACGGCCGACACCAGGAACAGCACGATGGCGATGAAGAAGATGATCTTGGCGATCTCGATGGAGGCACCGGCGACGCCGCCGAAGCCGAGGATGCCGGCGATCAATGCGATAACCAGGAAGGTGACGACCCAGCTCAACATGACACGACCTCTGTCTCTCGATTGCGGTTCAAAGCGACGCTGATCTCGCGCCGTTGCCTGGACAATCGAGCTGGGGAACAAAGGTTCCGGCCGCGCGCGGCGCGAAAAATTCGCGATTCGCCGGAACGAAATCCCGTCTCGCGGGGGCGGGCACCGCCCGGCTGCCCCGATTTAGGGCTGTAAAACGCCGGAAGCGGCCCCATATAGCCGTCAATCCCTGCTATGAGGGCTCCTCCTGCAGATCCCTTGGTGCCGTCGTATGATGTCACGGAAGGGATGAGACTGATTCGCTGATGACCGAGCCCAACCGCGTGAGCCCTTTTCCTGCGCCTGACCACCAGCCCGTCGCCGGCGGCATTGCCGCGCGGGCCCGTGCCGCCGCGAGCGGCGGGGCGCGCTATCTCTCAGGTCTCAACCCGGAGCAGCGCGACGCAGTCGAGACGCTCGACGGCCCGGTGCTGGTGCTGGCCGGCGCAGGCACCGGCAAGACCCGCGTGCTCACCACGCGCATCGCGCACATCCTGAGCCAGGGCCGCGCCCGGCCGAGCGAAATCCTGTCGGTGACCTTCACCAACAAGGCGGCGCGCGAGATGAAGACGCGGCTCGCCGAGATGCTCGGCCAGGCGGTCGAAGGCATGCCGTGGCTCGGCACCTTCCACTCGATCTCCGGCCGCATCCTGCGCAGCCATGCCGAGCTGGTGCAGCTCAAGTCCAATTTCACCGTGCTCGACGTCGACGACCAGATCCGCCTGCTCAAGCAATTGCTGCAGGCCGAGAACATCGACGACAAGCGCTGGCCGGCGCGCATGCTGGCCGGCCTGATCGACGGCTGGAAGAACCGCGGCCTGTCGCCGTCGCAGGTGCCCTCGGGCGAGGCCGCGGTGTTCGGCAATGGCAAGGGCGGCAAGCTCTATGCGAGCTATCAGGAGCGGCTGAAGATCCTCAACGCCGCCGATTTCGGCGATCTGCTGCTGGAGAGCATCCGGCTGTTCCGCGAGAACCCGGACGTGCTCCGGCAGTATCAGAGCCGGTTCAAGTTCATCCTGGTCGACGAGTATCAGGACACCAACGTCGCGCAATATCTCTGGCTGCGGCTACTGTCGCAGGCGCCGTCGTCCGCTGGCCCGTCATTGCCGGGCTCGACCCGGCAATCCATCGCTTCTTCAGAAGAGGATGGATCACCGGGTCTCGACGCTGCGCGTCGGCCCGGTGATGACGACAGGAGCGTTGCGGCATCCGGCCCTCCCCCCAAAAACATCTGCTGCGTCGGCGACGACGACCAGTCGATCTATGGCTGGCGCGGCGCCGAGGTCGACAACATCCTGCGCTTCGAGCACGACTTCCCCGGTGCCAAGGTGATCCGGCTGGAGCGCAACTACCGCTCCACGGGCCACATCCTCGCCGCCGCCTCGCATCTGATCACCCACAACGAAGGCCGACTGGGCAAGACGCTGCGCACCGAGGATGTCGCGGGCGAGAAGGTCACCGTCACCGGCGCGTGGGATTCGGAGGAGGAAGCGCGCGGCATTGGCGAGGAGATCGAGGAGCTGCAGCGCAAGGGCGAGCATCTCAACGACATCGCGATCCTGGTGCGCGCCTCCTACCAGATGCGCGAATTCGAAGACCGCTTCGTTACCCTCGGCCTGCCCTATCGCGTCATCGGCGGCCCGCGCTTCTATGAGCGCGCCGAGATCCGCGATGCGCTCGCATACTTGCGCGTCATCAACTCGCCGGCCGACGATCTCGCGTTCGAGCGCATCGTCAACGTGCCGAAGCGCGGGCTCGGCGATGCCACCGTGCAGATGCTGCACGACCACGCCCGCAAGCGCCGCATCCCGCTGTTCGAGGCGGCGCGCGCGGTGGTCGAGACCGACGAGCTGAAGCCGAAGGCGCGCGGCTCGCTGCGCGGGCTGATCCTGCAGTTCGAGCGCTGGCGCGCTCAGCGCGAGGTGACGCCGCATACCGAGCTCGCCGAGATCGTGCTCGACGAGAGCGGCTACACCGAGATGTGGCAGAAGGACCGCTCGGCCGATGCGGCCGGTCGCCTCGACAATTTGAAAGAGCTCATCCGTTCGATGGAGGAGTTCGAGAATCTGCACGGCTTCCTCGAGCACATCTCGCTGGTGATGGACCGCGAGGGCGCCGCCGACGAGGAGGCGGTGTCGCTGATGACCCTGCACTCGGCGAAGGGACTGGAATTCGACAACGTATTCCTGCCGGGCTGGGAGGAAGGCCTGTTTCCGAGCCAGCGCACGCTGGACGAACAGGGCCGCGCCGGATTGGAAGAAGAGCGCCGCCTCGCCCATGTCGGGCTGACGCGGGCGCGCCGTCGCGCCAAGCTCTATTTCGCCACCAACCGCCGCATCCACGGCACCTGGACCACGACCATTCCGTCACGCTTCCTCGACGAATTGCCGGCCGCGAGCGTCGAGATCACCGAGTCCAAGGGCGGCTCGGGCTGGGGCGGCGCCGGCGGCTATGGTCCCTCACGGTTCGACAATGTCGAGTCGTTCGGATCGAGCTATTCGACGCCGGGCTGGCAGCGCGCGCAGGCGCGTCGGCCTGGCGCAGGCGGCTCATCGGGCGGCGGCTTCAAGGAAGACCCCTCTCCGTTCGCGGGCCGCGATCCTTTCGGCGGCGGCTTTGGCGGTAATTTTGGCCGCAACAAGCGCGGGCCGCTGACCATCGAGGGCGAGCTGGTGGCCAAATCCACCGGCACGACGTCGGAATTCGCGCCCGACGACCGCGTGTTTCATCAGAAGTTCGGCTATGGCAACGTCATCAAGGTCGATGGCAACAAGCTGACCATTGCCTTCGACAAGGCCGGTGAAAAGCACGTCGTCGACAGCTTCGTGCAGCGGGCGTGACCTGACGGCCACGACCGCCGGGCGCCTGGCGAAGCGCGCGTTTCACCGCAATCGAACTTCACACTTCGCCACCGTTAGGCCTTGACCATGGCAGTGCGCATCGTATGAGATGCAACCATGGTCCGGGGATGCATTCTGTTGAGTGTTGCGGTCGCGCTGATCGTGCCGTCGCTGGCGGCGGCGCAGACGATGAGCTTTGGCGACTCCGCGGGGTTGATCGCGTCGAGCTGCGGCGCCGACATCACCGCCAATTGCCGCGGCGTCAATCTCGACTCCAACCGCCTCAAGGAGTGCCTGTCGCGCAACCAGGACGTGGTCTCGGCGCAGTGCAAGGCCACCTATTTCAAGGCGTTCGAGGCGATCCAGAAGCGCATCGCCGCCCGTGTCACGGTGGCGAATGCCTGCCAGCGTGAGATCGTCAAGCTGTGCGGCGGCTCGACCAAGGAAACCAGCAAATCGATTCCGTGCCTTTTGACCGCGAACGGCGTCAATGCGCGCTGTCAGCAGGCCATGGGCGAGGCAGGGTATCGCTGATGCGGCGGACGACGACATCGCTGTTGCCGGGGTTGCTGGCCGCTTCGCTCGCGCTGGCCGGCGCGCCCGCGCGATCGCAGGAGGTGACGCGCGAGGACATCGTGCGCCAGCTCAACCGCTTCGAGACCGCGCCGACGCTCGATCTGCCGGCGCTCAAGCAGCAGACCCAGGAGCGCTCGAAGATCCGCAGCCGCAACGAGCCGCCACCGCAAAAGCGGACGCCGATCGCGCCTGAGCTGATGACCCTGCCGACCTTCAACGTCGACATCCAGTTCGACCCGGACACCCCGATCGTGCGTCCGGAATCCTACCAGGCCGTCGGGCGGATCGCCGATGCGATGGTGTATGCCGACCTGCTGCCCTACACGTTCCTGATCGTCGGCCATGTCGAAGCCAACGGCAAGCGCGAGTCCAACGTCATCCTGAGCCAGCGCCGCGCCGACGCGATCCGCGACATTTTGGCCAACACCTTCAAGATCTCGGTCAAACGGCTGCAATCGCTCGGTCTCGGCGAGGAGCAGCTGCTCGATCCCACCAAGCCGACGGCGCCCGTCAATCAGCAGATCCAGATCCTCACCGTCGCCAAGGCGGTCGAAGAGGCGGCCGCGCCGGTTCCAGCCGCGCCGCCCGCAGCGTCCGGCAAGCAGCCGCCGCGCAAGCATCGCAATTGATGCAAATGAGATCTGCGTCTGCGCCGTGAACCCGGAGCGTGTCGGGCGCGACAGCTTCACATGGCACCGACGTCATCGGCTGCGCCGTGCTCATGGAACCCATTCCCGGATTTGCGCGTCAAGACCGCGTGGGGACGGGGCGGATCAGGGCCGCGATTGCCGGTTTGTCGATGCAGCCGCTTGATGGTATAGCCCGGTCTTTGCGGCTGTCGATTGAGCGGTGGCCGATCCATCGACCAGCGAGTCCGCCATGAACGCCATGTTCCGACGCCAGATGATCGACTACGTCGAATATCATCGCGATCCGCGCAACGGCCTGATGCACGTGCTCGGGATCATCCTGTTGTTCCTAGGCGCCGTGCTTCCCTTGAGCTTGTGGCATTTCGACGCGTTCGGTTTCCGGATCAGCCTTGGCGCGGTTCTGGCGCTGCCGGTGCTGCTCTATTGGCTGCTGCTTGATGCCGCACTCGGTGCCGGCATATTGGCTTTTGCCGTGCTGTTCCTTGCTGTGGCCATGATGATTTCCGACCACGTCCACGGATTTGCCCTGTGGGCTCTCTGTGCCGCGCTGGTGATCCTTGGCCTGGTGTCGCAGGCCGTCGGCCACAAGTTCTTCGAGCGCAACAATCCGTCTCTGCTGGATCATCCGGCACATCTGTTTCTCGGCCCGATGTTCGTGATGGCGAAGTTGTACGTGGCATTAGGATTCCGGCCGTCCGTGGCCGATCTCGTGACGCCCAACTGGTCGCCGGATCGGCTCGCATCGGATTCTCTTCAAGGCGATCAGCACTCGCGTCCCTAATGAAAGTCCTCGTCACCGGCGGCAGCGGATTTATCGGACATCACCTCGTCTCTGCGCTCGCAGCCCGGGGCGCGGAGGTGCGCGTGCTCGATGTGCGCTCTCCCACCCAGCTGATCGCGGAGGTGGAGTATATCGAGGGCTCGGTGCTCGATGCGGGTCTGGTGAGGCAGGCCGTTGCGGGGATGGATCAGGTCTACCATCTCGCCGGACTGCCCGGCATGTGGATGCCGGACCGCGAGGATTTCTACCGCGTCAACTGCGTCGGCACCGAAACGGTGCTGGCGGCCGCACGGGCGAGCCGGGTCCGCCGCTTCCTGCATTGCTCGACCGAATCGATCCTGTTCGATTACCCGGGCTCGACGGGCGCCGCGTCGGCGCCCACCGCGCCGCCGGCCGATGCCATGCCGGGGGCCTACACCCGCTCCAAGGCGCTGGCCGAGGAACGCGCCATGGCGGCGGCCGCGGATGGTTTCCCCGTCGTCGTGGGCACGCCGACGATGCCGATCGGGCCGCATGACAGCAACCTGACACCGCCATCGGCGATGCTGCGGATGTTCCTCGACAGCCGCGTCCAGCTTTATCTCGATTTCATCGTCAATCTCGTCGACGTCCGCGACGTTGCGATCGGCCTGATCCTGGCGATGGAGCGCGGCAAGGTCGGCGGCCGCTACGTGTTCGGCGGCGAGAGCCTGCGGCTCAGCCGCATCCTCGAGCTGATGGCGGCGATCAGCGGCCGCAAGCATGTCGCGATCTCCGTGCCCGGCCGGCTGGCCGAACTGTCCGCGGGCCTGCTGGAATACGTCTCGGATCACCTCACCAAGCGCTGCCCCTCGGGCACCGCCGAGGGGGTGCGGATCGCCCGCTCGGCCTCGGACCTGTCGATCGACAAGGCCAAACGGGAGCTTGGCTACGCGCCCCGCCCGATCGAGCCGACTTTGCGCGAGACCATCGCCTTCCTGCTCGGTTCCGAGCAGCCCAAGCGGCTCGACGAGAAACAACACCCTTTTCGCACCGCGGCAGAATAGCTAAGAGCAGCCGGTTCAACGTCTCATAACGGTGCCAAGACATGTCCGGTGATGCCAGCCCCGTCTCGTCGTTCGCGTTCAGCGGATGGACCACCAATTGGCCCACCTCGCTGCTCGCCATCATCTGGCTGATCTGGCTCGCCAGCTGGGTCGGGGCCTCGTTCTGGTCCGGGCGCACCCGCAAGCACGTGACCGTGATCAAGACCAGCCGCTACCATGCGCTGATCGTGCTCGGCGGTATCCTGTTCACGCCCTGGACCTCGCGCCTGCTCGGCGAAAGGCCGTTCTGGACCCCGGGCGAGACCGGCGTCTATCTCCTGACCGTGGTCACGCTGGCCGGCATCGCCTTCACCTGGTGGGCGCGCATCCATCTCGGCCGCTTCTGGTCCAACGCGATCACCCACAAGGAAGGCCACAAGGTCATCGACACCGGCCCGTACGGCATGGTGCGTCACCCGATCTACACCGGCCTGATCCTCGGCATGATCGCGACCGGCATCGCCGTGGGCACGGTCAGCGCGGTGCTCGGCGCCATCCTGATCTCGCTCGGCATGGCCTGGAAGGCCAAGATGGAAGAAGTCTTCCTCGCCCAGGAGCTCGGCCCGGATTACGTCACCTACCGGCACCGCGTCCCGATGATCATCCCGTTCCTGCCGGCAGGCTGAGCGTCCTGCGAACTCACCGCCGCATCTGGGCTTCCGCAGGCGGCGGGACCGGTTGATTGACCGCCTGGGGCAGCAGGTGGCGCGGCAGGATGATGCGCTGGCCGGGCACCAGCGGCTGCGCCGCGAGGCCGCGATTGGACTGCTGCAGCGCCCAGAGCGGAACGCGATAATTGGCCGCAATCTGGTCGAGGGTCTCACCCGGCCGCACCGCCAGCGGAGTGCCGCTGTCCCACAGCTCCACCGAGACCTTCGGCGGCACCAGATAGCGCAACTGCACCGGATCGACCTCTGCCGTGGCCGAGGTCTGTGACAGCTGGCTGATCATGGTCACCAGCTGGGCATGCACATCTTCCATCTTGTCGATGTTGATGTGCGTGACCTCGTCATGGTCCTTCATGTCGAAGCTGGCGTAATGGCCGCGGAAGCCGGGCTCCGGCTTGACGTCGCCGCCGCCGAGGATGTTGTCCGACAGGAACAGGTTGATGAAGCGCTGCACGTTGGGCGGGACGCTCTTGGTCGCGTGCGCCGGATCGACCGTGACCACGAGGGCGACCGGGATGTTCTGCTCCTGCAGCGAGATCGCGATGCGGACGCTGCACAGCCCGCCCATCGAATGACCGATCAGCACGATCGGCCCCTGATCCTGGCGGTAGTTCCTGGCCACCTGCAGCGCGATCAGATCGCACAGCGTGAACTCGTAGACGCTCGCCTGGAAGCCGGCCTTCTCGACCTTCTCGGCCAGACGG
The DNA here is from genome assembly GCF_030159255.1 of Bradyrhizobium sp. SSBR45G. Taxonomy (GTDB): domain Bacteria; phylum Pseudomonadota; class Alphaproteobacteria; order Rhizobiales; family Xanthobacteraceae; genus Bradyrhizobium. The sequence continues at coordinate 89,046 of NZ_BSCT01000020.1, forward strand.
TCCATGCCGGTCGAGAACAACGGACCGAGCGCGCCGCGAAACAGGTAGACCCGCGGCGGCGGCAGCGGCTGAGCCGCCTCGGGCGGACGCTCCGGCGCGGAACGGATGGCCGCGGGGGTTGGCAAGGTGGTCGCCTTGGCGGATTTGCTGGGCGCGGTGGCCGAGGCCGCTCCGGCGCGGCTGGCTTGCGGCCCGGCGGTCGCGGCGACCGCCGCGACGAGCAGCACGGCCAGCCAGCGACGGGCTGCAGCCCCGGCTGCGTCGCGCCGGTCTCTCGCGATTCGCGCCACGCTGGTCATTCGGGCTCCCGGGACAGCTGAAAGCTCAATTCAAGCAGGGTCATGTCGCCCTGCCATACCGCTTGTCACTGCCGAATGGGAGCATTTTGGGGCGCGTGGCGGCGCTCCCCGTGGCTTCTAGCGGTAACCGGTGGCGCTGGCGGCGCGCTGCGGAGCCGCCATGCGGGTGGGCGGCGACGCTCCCGGACGGCCCTTGCCGCCGAACACGACCGAGTCGATCGCGCCGATCACCTTCTGCTGCATGACCTGGTTCTTCTCGATGGTGATGTGTCCGACGCCGGGAACCGTCGCGACGTCCACATTCTCGAGCTTGCCGCGGAAGCCGTCGTCACGGCGAACCGGCTCGCCGGCGCCGCTGGCAATGTAGAAATTGATGTAGCGCTCGGCATTGCCGCCGACGAGCTTGGTCTTGAACACCGAGTCGAGACCGATCGCGAGCTTCACCGGCACGCCGAGCTGGCCGAGCTTGTTGATCATGTCCGGCAGGGCAGTCGCGCCCGAGGAATGGCCGACAAGGATGATGGTCTTGATCCGGCCGGACTTGTAGGCGGTGGCGGCCTCGTCGGCGAGCGACGACCACGAGACGAAATTGGCGACCGTGTTCGGGATGCCCTGCGAATCCAGCTTGGCGGCGATGTCGTCGAGCCCAAGCGAGAAGATGTTGAGCACGCCGCGCAGGAGATAGACATGCGTGGTGCTGGCGGCGCTGGCCGCGGCCTGGCTGGGGGCCGCGCGCACCGATCCGGTCCCGAGCGGAACGACCAGCGCCAGCGCCAGCGCGACCATGCCCAACCATCGCGCCGGCAGGCTGCGCGTCGGGGTGATGATGGTGGTGCGGAAACGTGGCGTCATCGGTCCTTCTCCACGGCGGAAATGTCGAGACGGCGGGAACCGTACAAGAGATGCTCGCAGACGCAACATGGTGCAACATCATTTGCGGCGGTTCATCGCCCGGACGTGGCAGCCCGGCAACACCCACCCGAATTGGCCATGGAAAAGCCAAGGAAGCGACATGATCTATGTCGGACCATGCGATTGCGGGACCGCCTCCCCCTTCCTATGTGTGCGCTTCCTCGCAGCTGCGCCCCTCTCATCCCCCCGCTGCTTTCCGAATCACACCGAAATCCCCGTGATGGCTCCCGTCATTTCCGTTTCCGGCCTGTCGAAGACCTATGCGTCGGGCTTCACGTCGCTAAACAACATCCATCTCGAAATCACGCGCGGCGAGATCTTCGCGCTGCTCGGCCCCAACGGCGCCGGCAAGACGACGCTGATCAGCATCATCTGCGGCATCGTCAACGCGTCCTCGGGCAAGGTCGCGGTCGGCGGTCACGACATCAACAGCGATTTCCGCGCCGCGCGGTCGCTGATCGGGCTGGTGCCGCAGGAGCTGCACACCGATTCGTTCGAGAGCGTGTGGGCGACCGTGAGCTTCAGCCGCGGCCTGTTCGGCAAGCCGAAGAACCCGGCCCTGATCGAGAAGATCCTCAAGGATCTGTCGCTCTGGGACAAGAAGGACGCCAAGATCATCACGCTGTCGGGCGGCATGAAACGCCGCGTGATGATCGCCAAGGCGCTGTCGCATGAGCCGCAGGTGCTGTTCCTGGACGAGCCGACCGCGGGCGTCGACGTCGAGCTGCGCAAGGGCATGTGGGACATCGTACGCGAGCTGAAGGCCGCAGGCGTCACCATCATCCTCACCACGCACTACATCGAGGAAGCCGAGGAGATGGCCGACCGCGTCGGCGTCATCACCAAGGGCGAGATCATCCTCGTCGAGGACAAGGCCAAGCTGATGGCCAAGCTCGGCCGCAAGCGGCTGAGCCTGCACCTGCAGCACCGGATCGACAGCATTCCCGAGGCGCTGGCGCCCTATCATCTTACGCTGTCCGAGGACGGCTGGCGGCTTGCCTACGACTACGACACCAAGGGCGAGCGCACCGGCATCACGAGCCTGCTCGGCGATCTCAGGACGGCCGGCATCCGCTTCGTCGATCTCGAGACCAAGCAATCATCCCTCGAGGACATCTTCGTCAGCCTGGTGAACCAATGAACCTGCGAGCGGTCGGCGCAATCTATCAATTCGAGATGGCGCGCACCTGGCGCACGATCCTGCAGAGCATCGTGTCCCCGGTCGTGTCGACGTCGCTCTATTTCGTGGTGTTCGGCGCCGCGATCGGCTCGCGCATCAGCGAGGTCCAGGGCGTCAGCTACGGCACCTTCATCGTCCCGGGGCTGGTGATGCTGTCGGTCCTGACCCAGAGCATCGCCAACGCCTCGTTCGGGATCTACTTCCCGAAATTCATCGGCACGATCTACGAAATCCTGTCGGCGCCGATCTCGCATGTCGAGATCGTGCTCGGCTATGTCGGCGCGGCGGCGACGAAATCGATCATTCTCGGGCTGATCATCCTGGCCACTGCGGGCCTGTTCGTGCCGTTGCACATCCAGCACCCGGTCTGGATGCTGTCGTTCCTGGTGCTGACCGCCGTGACCTTCAGCCTGTTCGGCTTCATCATCGGCATTTGGGCCGACGGCTTCGAGAAGCTGCAGATGATCCCGATGCTGGTGGTGACGCCGCTGACCTTCCTCGGCGGCAGCTTCTACTCGGTCAACATGCTGCCGCCGGCCTGGCACTCGATCGCGCTGCTGAACCCGGTCGTCTACCTGATCTCCGGCTTCCGCTGGAGCTTCTATGAGATCGCCGACGTCAGGGTCGAGATCAGCGTCGCGATGACGCTCGCGTTCCTCGCGATCTGCATGACGGTCATCTGGTGGATCTTCAAGACCGGCTACCGGCTCAAGCGCTGAGCCGGCAGTTTATCTGTTGCCATCATCGGCTCAGCGGGCGCAGTGGAAGTGCCCGTAGCCGTCGCGATAGCCGCGGCAATGATAATGGCGGTGGTAATAGGAGCGGTGCGGAATGCCGAGGACGCCCTCGACGCCGCCAACCACGCCGCCGACACCGGCACCGACCGCCCCTCCGACCACGCCTCCTACGGGACCTGCGATCCGGTTGCCTTCATGAGCGCCCTCATGGGCGCCGCGGATGATGCCCTGGGCATGGGCGAATTGCGGAAGCGCCAGCCAGGCCAGTGCGAGAAACAGCAGAGCGAGCGCTGCGAGCAGATAGGTCAGTCGCTGCGGGGCCCGGTCGTCGAGCACCGCCGTCTTGGCCTTCATCGTCAACATTTTGAATCCTGGGAACCGCATGGAGGAATGTCTGAAACGCAGATGCGGCCAAAAAGTTGCGCGGCCCCGACAATTCGGGCGGATTAGAGAGGTCCTAAACACCGGCGGCCGACGTCGACCGGTCGCGAGCCAGTCGCGAAAATGTCACCCCCGATGAACGCCCCTGCGCCTTTGCCCCGGCGGCGCCGGCCATTAAGGTTGAAGCCGCCCTTGGCTGGAACAAAGCGGGCATTTCCGACATAGTGCAGGCCCCGACGATGATCCACAGCGGTTTCGAAATCCAGTTCTGAGGTCTCGGCAAAGTCGAGGGCCTGGAGGCCAGAGGTTAGATGCGTACCATTCATTTTGCAGTTGCCGGTTTTGCCCTGCTGTTCGCCACCCCGGCTCTGGCGAAGATCGACATTACCGTCGACAAGAACAACCAGATCATGACCGTCGCCGTCGATGGCGTGGAGCGCTATCGCTGGCCGGTGTCCAGCGGCATCCCCTCGCGCGAGACGCCGAGCGGGACCTTCCGGGCCTTCCGCATGGAAGCCGATCACTACTCCAAGGAATTCGACGACGCGCCGATGCCGCACTCGATCTTCTTCACCAAGGTCGGGCATGCGATCCATGGCACCGATTCGGAGGGCCGGCTGGGCACGCCAGCCTCCCACGGCTGTGTCCGGCTGTCGAAGGCGAACGCCACGACGCTCTACGACCTCGTGCAGAAGGATGGCGTGCTCAACACCACGGTCACCTTGACCGGATCGGCTGAGGTGGCGCTGGCGCGCAATCCGCGCCGCGGCACGGCGGTCGCGCGCCGCGAGGTGCCGCAGCAGCAGTATGACGACAATGGTGAGCCGGTGGTGCTGACGCCACAGCCGCAATTGCTGCCGGGCCGGCAGGCCGTCCCGCCGCAGCAGCGCCCGGATGACGGCTACATCTATCCGGCTGATGGCAGCGATAATGGCGTCCGCTATCCGGCGCCGCGCGGCGCACGCCGCGTTTATGACGCGCAGGCCTATCCCCAGCAGCAGCAGCCACAATACTACTACGACAGCAGCAATCCGAGTTATGCGCAGCCACGTTACTACCAGCCGCGGCCCTCTTACCAGCCGCGCGGCTTTTATACCTACCAGGACTGATCCCGCCTGAAGCCTGATGAGGACCCGTCCTCGCGGCCCCCATCAGCAGCACAATGCAAATCAGCTCATTCGGCGCTGGCGCGCTCCAGGGTCGCCGACGCCGGATCGGCGGCGGCCTGGCCCCGCGCGACCGGCACATGCTTGCGCCGCTGCACGAGATACTGGTCGGCCAGCACGCCGATCAGGATGACCGTCCCCATCACGGCGAAATTCAACGAGCTAGGAATTCCGAGCAGGTTGACCAGGTTCTGCAGCACCTGCAGCAGGATCGTGCCGAGCACGACGCCGATGACCGAGCCTTCGCCGCCGCGCAGCGAGCAGCCGCCGAGCACGGCCGCCGCAATCGCGTACAGCTCGTAGAACGAGCCATGGACGGCCGGTGAGATCGAGCGGGTGTACATCGCGATGAGGACCGCGGCGAGTGCCGTCAACCCGCCGCAGATCACATAGGCTGCGATCACGACGCGATCGGAGCGGATGCCGGAATAGCGCGCCGCCTCCTCGTTCTTGCCGACCGCGTAGAGGTAGCGGCCGAACACCGAGCGATGCAGCACCACCCAGGCGATCGTGGTGACGATCGCCAGCGCCACCACGCTGTGCGGCAGCGGAAAGCCGAGCACGTTGGTCCGGCCCGTCGCCAGCCATTCGAGCATCGGGAAGCTGGCGCCAAAACCGAACCCGGCGGTGGCATCCTCCGTGTAGTAGCGCGCCGCGCCGCGATAGATCAAAAGCCCGCACAGCGTCACCACGAAGGGCTGGATCTTCATCTTGGTGACCAGCGTGCCGTGCGCGGCCCCGATCGCAAGTCCGCCTGCGATGATCAGCGCGAGGGCCAGCATCCAGTTGACGTCATGGTTGACGATCAGGTCGATGAACAGCACGCCGAGCAGCGCGATCACCGAGCCGACCGACAGCTCGATGCCGCCGATGATGATGACGCAGGCTTCCGCGATGGAGAAGATGCCGAACATCCCGATCTGGTTGGCGGTGTTCGACAGGTTGCCGGCGTACAGGAAACGCGGGTTGATGAGGGCGACGACCGTGCCGACCACCAGAATCAGGACCAGCAGGCTCAGATCTTTCTTACGCACGGTCCCTCACCTCGATCGTTTCGCCCACGGCAAGCTTCAGCACATGGTGTTCGCTGAACTCGCTGCGCTCCAGAAAGCCTGAAATCGCGCCCTCGTGCATCACCGCAATCCGGTCGCTCACCCCGATCACCTCCTCCATGTCGCTCGAGATCATCAGGATGGCCACGCCGGCATCTGTCAGGCGACGCAGCATGTCGTAGATCTCCTGCTTGGCCCCGACATCGACGCCGCGGGTCGGCTCGTCGAAGATCAGGACGCGCGGCCGCATCGACAGCCATTTGGCGAGCACGACCTTCTGCTGATTGCCGCCGGACAGCGCTGCGGCCAAGGTCGCCACGTCCGGTGCGCGGATCTTGAGGCGCTCGCGCAGCGCGTTCGCATTCCCCGTCTCGCGCTCGGTGTCCACCAGGAACCAGCGCAAATAGGATGCGAGGTCGGGCAGCGAGATGTTCTCGGCGATCGAGAGGTCGAGCAGCAGGCCGCAGGCCTTGCGGTCCTCCGGAATCAAATAGATGCCGTGCGCGATCGCCGCGCGCGGCGTGGCGATGTGGATCGGCACGCCGTCCAGCTGGATCGCGCCGCCCCGAAGCGGATCGACGCCGAACACCGCGCGCGCAAGCTCGGTGCGGCCGGAGCCGACCAGCCCGGCAAGACCGAGGATTTCGCCGCGACGGAGCTGGAGGCTGACGACCCGCCCCGGATAGGTCTCGGTGACGGCGTCGACGATGTCGAGCACGGTGTCGCCCGGAGGCGCTGCCGGCGGCACGTAGAGCGATTTGAGATCGCGCCCGATCATCAGCCGGATCATCGCCGCCGGCGTGAGCTCGGAGCGCGCCAGCGCGCCGACCATGCGCCCGTCGCGCAGCACCATCGCGCGATCGGCGCATTGCTGCACCTCGTTCAGCCGGTGCGTGATGAAGATGACGCTGACGCCCTCCGCCTTCAGGCCGGCGATCACCTGCATCAGCCGGTCCGTCTCGGTCAAGGTCAGGCTGGAGGTCGGCTCGTCCATGATGACGAGGCGGGCATCGAGCGACAGCGCCTTGATGATCTCGACCAGCTGGCGCTGGGCCAGCGACAGCGAGGCCAATGGCGCATCGGCGGCGAAGTCCGCCCCCAGGCGTGCGAGCAGCGGCTGCACCTTGGCGTGGAGCCGCTTGCGATCGATCAGTTTCAACGGGCCGCCAAAGACCGGCTCGCGGCCGATGAAGACGTTGGCGGCAACGTCCAGATTGTCGAACAGGTTGAGCTCCTGGTGGACGAAGGCGATCCCGGCCTTGATCGCATCCGTGACGCTCAGCGTCCGCCGCTCGCTTCCGTCGACCCGGATGAAACCGCCGCTCGGCTCGACGACGCCGCCGAGCACGCGCATCAAGGTCGATTTTCCCGCGCCATTCTCGCCGACCAGCGCGATCACCTCGCCGGGCGCAACAGAGAAGCTGACGTGGTCGAGCGCGACCACGCCGGGATAGATCTTGCTGATGTCGACCAGTTCGAGAAACGGCTCTGCCATATGGGGCTGCATTCAGGACCGACGTCGCCAGCGGGACGGGACCGATCGCAAACCCAACCGGCGGAGATCATCCGCCGGTTGGGTTGCTTTCGAGGGCCGGACTGGGGGCAGTGCCGGCGCTCCCTTACGTCTTCTACTTCTGCAGCATCTGCTTCATCTGGCCCATGAAGTCGGCGACATTCGATTTGTCGATGACCTTGCCGGGCACGATGATGATGCCATTCGCCGGAATTCCGGACTTGTCGCCTTCGATGGCTTTCGCCATCAGCTTCATGCCCTGATAGCCCCACTCGAACGGCTGCTGCACCACGGTGCCGACGATGCTGCCCTCGTTGACGCCGCCGAGCGTGATCGGATCCTCGTCGAAGCCGATGATCTTGATCTTGTCGAGCTTGCCGGCCTCCTTCAACACCTCGTAGATGCGCGGCGTGTTGTAGGAGTAGAAGCCGACGAGACAGCTGACATCGGGCATCTTGGCCAGGATGTCCTCGACATTGCGCTTGGCGCGGGTCTGGTCGATCTCGTCGCCGCGGACGTCGACCAGCTCGACCTTGGAGCCCTTGATGGTCTCCTTCACGCCTTCGATGCGCTCGCGCGCATTGTCGGCGCCGGGCAGGCCGACGAAGCCGACGCATTTGCCGCCGTTCGGCAGCGCCTTGAGCATCAGCTTGCCGGCGTCCTTGCCGAGCTCGGTGTTCGAGGAGCCGATATAGGCGATGCGCTTCGATTGCGGAGCGTCGCTGTCGGTGGTGAAGAGCACGGTCTGGGCGGCGACCTTGTTGAGGTGCTCGGTCTGGTTCTTCGGATCGACCGCGCTCACCATGATTCCGGCGGCGCCGGCTGCGACGAGGTCATCGAGCATCCGCTGCTGCACGGCGGCTGCGGCCTGCTCGGGATATTTGAGCTGAAGGCTGTAATTGGGCAGTTCGCCCTGCGCCTTCTTCACGCCGGCCTCGGCGATCTTCCAGAAATCGGACGCACCATTGACCACGAAGGCGAGCACCTTCTTGTCTGCGGCCGCCGCCGAGCCGACACCGAGCGCCATCGACAACAACGCAGACGCACCGGCAATCCAAAGACGCTTCATCGAACCCCTCCCATTTGAAGCCGGCGCTTTGATGCGGCCGGCATTTTTCTACGCACGAAAGACAGTCTTGCCCGAGAGCAGAGGCTCCCGCCGGGACAGGACAGCATCTCCAAGTCTGGACAGCATCGAGCGATGGTTTCGCTCCGGAAAGCGAGATCGAACCGCCCGTCGTCGCTGAGATCAACTGAGATTTGCCGCGCCGGCGCCCAGATGAGGGGCGCACCTCAAGGTAGCATGGTCATGACAGGCACGCAACAGACGCCCGCGCAGAAAGCACGAAAATGCAGCATTTTGCGATGCCGCAAGCTCGACTGAGAGGCCGCATGCCTTGGTGATTGATGCCGCAATGCAACCCAAGCTCGCGCCCAGGCGAGGCACGCACCTCTTGATTCATACACCCCGGCCGCACGGCCTCGTGCATTCCTGGCCACGCTGGTCGAGCGGACAAGCCCGCAACGGACGCGCGATCTCGCCCGCTACTCGCCGTCGCGCAGCCGCCGGTACACCGCGCCGAGAATGTTGGAATAATCGTCGGTCCAGACCCGCTCGCCATCGGTCGGCTCGGTCTCGGTCCATTTGTCCGAGGATGCGAGCTTGCCGACATCGGCCTCCTCGCGCGCGCTGATCACGACGTCGGTCGAGAAGATGTACTCGTCGTCGCGGCCGGAGTCCTCGTTATAGACCCAGCTCTTCATGTCATTGGCGTCGGCGATGCCGACGACGACGCTCTCCAGCTCGAGATGGCGGTTGGAGACGTGCATGACGACAGCGCCCTGCGGCGCCAGCTTGGCCTTGTAGATCGCCATCGCCTCCTCGGTCGCGAGATGAATCGGAATCGCATCCGACGAATAGGCATCGACGATGATCAGGTCATAGGCGCCGTCCGGCTCCTTGGCGAAGGTCAGCCGGGCATCACCGATGACCGGCTTGAAATCAGGCGCGCAGTTCCTGATGTAGCTGAAATATTTCGGATCGCTGGCGGTATCGACCATGGTCTGGTCGATCTCGAAATAGCTCCAGCTCTCGCCGGGCTCGGCCGCGCAGGTCAGCGTGCCGGCACCGACGCCGATCACGGCGACCTTGAGCGGCGCGCCCTTGCGCTCGCGGATCGCGCTGATGGCGCGGCCGATGCCGCCATCCTTGTGGTAGTAGGTGATCGGCTCGGGCCGGCCGGTGACCTTGGAGCCGTCGGCGTTGAGATATTTCTGCGCGCCATGGATCGTCGTGCCGTGCATCAGCACGTGATAGTGGCCATCGGAGGTCACCACGATCTTGTGCACGCCGAAGAAGCTGCGCACCGTCTCGACGCGGCCGTCGTCGGCCGGATAGGCGCGGATCAGGATCAGCGCGAGCGCCGCGGTCGCGAACAGCTTCCAGCGGCCGCCGTTGAGCAGCAGCGCGAGCAGCGCCCCGAGCACGCCTACCGCGCCGGCGACATAGACGCGATGATCCTCGAGATAGGCCGTGACCTTGCCGGTCATGCCGGCCGGCACCAGCAGCGCAATTGCGATGCCAGCCAGCGCGATCCAGTACCAGCGCGTGAGCTGCGGCAGCCGCTCGGTGACCGCCGGGCGGCACAGCGCCGCCAGCGCGAGCAGGATCGGATATTCCGCGACCCACGAGAAGGTGTAGGGCGCGATCAGCCCGGCGAACAGGCCGCCGACCATGCCGCCGAACGACAGCGCGACGTAGAAGCCGGTGAGATATTTCGCCGGCGGGCGCGTGCGCGCGAGCTCGCCATGACAGGCCATCGCGATCAGGAAGAAGCACAGCTGATGGCCGCCGAGCGTGAGCGCGAGATTCTGCTCGCCGCCGAAGGCGAGCAGCACGACAACGCCGGCGATCGCGACCGGCTGCAGCGCCAGCATCCATTTGTGCGGCAGCAGCGGGCGCGACTGGAACACCAGCACCCAGGTGAGCAAATAGAGCGACAGCGGCAGCACCCACAGCAGCGGCGCGGCCGCGACGTCGGTCGAGATGTGCGCGGTCACTGCGATCAGGAGACCCGAGGGCACGGCGGCCAGGAAGATCCAGCGCAGGCGCAGCAGCCAGCGCGGCGCGCGCGCGGCGCTGTCATCGGCTTGCAGCAGACTGGCAACGGTGACGGGGGAGCGCAGCAGCAGCACGCCACAGCCGGCGATCAGCGCGATCAGCACGCCATACCCGCCGGTCCAGATCAGGTTCTGCACGCGCAGGCTGAAGATCGGCTCGATCACGAGCGGATAGGACAGCAGCGCCAGGAAGCTGCCGATGTTCGACGACGCATAGAGGAAGTACGGATCAGGCCCGGCCGGGTGACCGGTGCGGACGAACCAGGCCTGCAGCAGCGGATTGTTGGCGGCGAGCGCGAAGAACGGCAGGCCGATCGACGCCGCGAACAGGCCGAGCAGCCAGAGCGCATAGCCCGATGTCGGCGGATCGCCCCAATGGCCCGCGATCGACAGCGGCAGGCTGAGCAGCGCGAAGCCGAGCAGCAGCAGATGGATCGCGATCGGGATCACCCGGCTGCGCAGCTGGGTGAGGACATGCGCATACGCATAGCCGGCGAGCAGCAGCGCCTGGAAGAACACCATCGCCACCGACCACACCGCCGGCGAACCGCCGAGCCGCGGCAGCACCATCTTGGTGAACAGCGGCTGCACCGAGAACAGCAGCAGCGCGCTGACGAAGATCGCGGCGGTATAGACGACGAGGACCAGCCGGTTGCGGGCGGCGGAGGGCTGAGCGACGGCGGCGGACGAGGCGATTGAGGTCATGACAACTCCAGCAGCGGCGCGGCCGGCGTCAGGTGAGCAGGCCAGACCGCGACGTGCAGACGACACATAGCGGATCGAAGGGCGGTATGGCGAGCAGCTGCGGCAAAACCGAGTTCCCCTTGACGCGGCGCCGCTCCGGGGCGACAGCACGAGGCGAGGTTCCCGAACGACAGGCAGCTTCGGTCATTAATCAGGGCTTTTTGAAGCGGACATGAACGAAACCGACGTCATCATCATCGGTGCAGGCCATAACGGCCTGACCTGCGCGGCCTATCTCGCGATGGCGGGCCTGCGGGTGCATGTGGTCGAGCGCCGCAACGTCGTCGGGGGCGCCGCCGTCACGGAGGAATTTCATCCCGGCTTCCGCAACTCGGTCGCGTCCTACACGGTGAGCCTGCTCAATCCGCGCGTGATCACCGACCTCCGGCTGCACGACCATGGCCTTGAGATCGTCGAGCGCCGCGCGCAGAATTTTCTTCCCGCCCCCGATGGCCGCTATCTCCTGACCGGCGAGGGCCGCACGCACGGATCCGTCGCGCGTCTCAGCGGGCGCGACGCGGAGGCGATCGGCCCATTCTCGGCGCGGCTGGAGGCGATTGCGGATGTGCTGCGCAGCCTGGTGCTGCGGGCGCCGCCGAATCTCGTTCCTCAATTCGGCTTCGCCGCGATCCGCGAGACGTTCAACGCGCTCGGCACCGCCAACACGCTGCGGGCGCTGTCGCTGGAGCAGCAGCGCGACCTGCTCGACCTGTTCACGCGCTCGGCCGGCGAGATGCTGGATGAGATCTTCGAGACCGACCTGGTGAAGGCGCTGTTCGGATTCGACGCCATCGTCGGCAATTTTGCCAGCCCCTACGCCGCCGGCTCGGCCTATGTGATGCTGCATCACGCCTTCGGCGAGGTGAACGGCAAGAAGGGCGTCTGGGGCCACGCCATCGGCGGCATGGGCGCGATCACGCAGGCCATGGCGCGCGCCCTGAAGGAGCTGGGGACACTGATCGAGGTGGACTCGGGCGTCCGCGAGGTGATCGTCGAGCGCGACCGCGCCACAGGCGTCGTGCTGGAGAACGGCCGCACCCTTCGCGCCCGTTATGTCGTCGCCAACGTCAATCCCAAGCTGCTCTATACGCGGCTGGTCCCGGAGGGCGCCCTGCCCGCGGCGTTCCTGGGCAGGATCCGCAACTGGCGCAACGGGTCGGGAACGTTCCGCATGAACGTGGCGCTGAGCCGTCTGCCCTCGTTCAACGCCCTGCCGGGCGAAGGCGATCATCTCTCGGCCGGGATTATCCTGGCGCCCAGCCTCGGCTACATGGACCAGGCCTATCTGGATGCCCGCGCCCAAGGCTGGAGCCGCGATCCCGTCGTCGAGCTGCTGATCCCCTCCACGCTGGATGCGACGCTTGGGCCTCCGGGGCAGCACGTCGCCAGCCTGTTCTGCCAGCATGTCGCGCCGGAGCTGCCTGACGGCCGCTCCTGGGACGATCATCGCGACGAGGTCGCCGACCTGATGATCGCGACCGTCGATCGCTACGCCCCGGGATTTGCGGCCAGCGTCCTTGGCCGGCAGGTGCTGTCGCCGCTCGACCTCGAGCGGCAGTTCGGCCTGCTCGGCGGCGACATCTTCCATGGCGCGCTGACCCTGAACCAGCTGTTCTCGGCCCGCCCGATGCTGGGGCATGCCGATTACCGCTCACCGCTCAAGGGTCTGTATCATTGCGGCGCCGGCAGCCACCCCGGCGGCGGCGTCACCGGGGCGCCCGGCCACAACGCCGCACAGGCGATCCTGGCCGACGAACGCGCCCTGTTCAACTGAGGACAGCCGGTGGACAGGCTGTCAGCAGCTCTGTCAGAAAGCCGTGCATAACCCGTCCTGCAGGCTGTGGGAAAACCGTGTGGAAGGCTGTGCGCAACCGGTCGAGACATTGTGGACCGGCGGCAAACGTCCGGCTGAACGAAAAAACCGGGCACAGCGGCCCGGTCCTTCGAGAACGCCGCTTCGGAAGGCAGATTACTTGAGGGAGGAGTTGATCGAATCGAACTTGCTGCTCATCGAGCTGCCCAGTCCGTTGACCGCCGCGATGATCGCCAGCGAAATGCCGGCTGCGATCAAGCCGTATTCAATGGCGGTGGCGCCGGATTCATTGCGCAAAAACTTCAAGACAATGGTCTTCATCTCTACCTCGTTTCCCAACCCAGGAACCAAGATGGGTTCGGTTCCCATGGCCGGAACTGTAGGAGGTAAGAACCTAAGGTTGGTATAATCAGGCCTTTTCAACTCTTCGCACTTTTTGCGGCAATTCCCGTGCAACTTTTAAATGCATGGTCTCGACCGGAAATAACAACCGAAAGCTGCGTCGAATCGGCAGGTTCCGTTCTAAGAGCTTGCACTGGCGGTGAGATTGCTTAACCACGCCGTCAAAATGAGCCCGGATCGATCCAGATGACATCAGCCCTGCCGCCTGCGACCCACAAAGCGAGCTTCACTGTCGCCGATGAAGCGACCGCGCGCCCGGCGGTGGATGTCCTGACCGAGGTGTTTTTCGAGGGGGATGCGGCAGTAGCCGCCTTCGAGCGCCCGGACGGGCTATGGGACGTCACCGTGCATTTCGCCGACCCGCCTGACCAGGCGCTGGTGCGCGAGCTCGTCGGAGGGGCGGCCGGCCTCGAGGCGGCCGAGAGCCTGACGTTCGACGTGGTCGAAGCCAGGGACTGGGTCAAGGCCAGTCTGGACGACCTCGTCCCCGTGCCGGCCGGACGCTTCATGGTTCACGGCGCGCACGACCGGCCACGCGTGCCGGCCAACAAGCTCGGCATCGAGATCGAGGCGGCGCTTGCTTTCGGCACCGGCCATCACGGCACCACCCGCGGCTGCCTGCTGCTGCTCGACCACGTCCTGAAGCGTCAGGCGCCGCAGCGGGTGCTGGACCTCGGCACCGGCACGGGCGTGCTCGCGATCGCGGCCGCCAAGGCGACCCACCGGTCCGTGCTGGCCAGCGACATCGATGCGCCGTCCGTGAAGGTCGCGCGGGACAATGCCCGGCTCAACGGCGCAGGCCCGCTGGTTCAGGTGATCCGCGCCACCGGCTTTGCGGCGGCGGAATTTGCCGAAGCCGGCCCATTCGACCTGGTGCTGGCGAACATTCTCGCCAATCCGCTGCGGCAGCTGGCGGCACCGATGCAGCGCCACCTCGCGCGGGGCGCCTATGTAATCCTGTCCGGCCTGTTGACCCCGCAGGCGCGCGGCGTCCTCGCCGCGTATCGCGCACGCGGCCTGGTTCCGGTCCGGCATCTGATAATCGAGGGCTGGAGCAGCCTGTTGCTGCAGAAGAGAGAATAACAGCGGAACTAGCTCGAGGCGATGGACCGAAGCTGTCGGCCGGAGGCTGCAAACCGGCTCGTGTCAACGGGATGGCGAAAACTGCGGAGGGCGAAAACTGCGGAGGTCTACGTCTTGGGCTGGCCTTGTTGCGCGCCCGGATCCGACTTGTCACGAGGACGCCGAAGCCGTGGTTCGACGAGACGGTTGACGAGATCGGCCAGCGCGCTGCGCGGTTTCTCGACGGGTGCAGGGGCCGGTGCGCGTGGCGTCGGCGCCGACAATTTCTCAAAGGTAAAAGCAGGCATCGTGCATCCCCTCGCCATTGAGTTGAGGCACTCCCCGGATTGTGTGGCCGTGGCCGATCTTTACGATCATGGCCAACACATCCATACGTTTCCTCGCCGCATCTCTTTCGGATGACCGGCAAATGACAGCAAATCTTTTTGCACCGGCGAATGCAAGGAGATTCTTCGTGCACTGCACCGCTCGCTGGACGAGTATCTGCCGCAGACGAGACCCAAGCCTAAAGTATGAGACCCATGTTCGAAGCCCTGTTCCAGACGTTCGAAGAACCCGAAACCGGTGTCGCACTGACGGCACGACTGGCCGCTCTCCGCGAGGAACTCGCGCGGCGCAGGCTCACCGGCTTCATCGTGCCGCGCGCGGACCAGCAGCAGAATGAATATGTGCCGCCGTCCGAGGAACGGCTGGCGTGGCTGAGCGGCTTCACCGGCTCGGCCGGGCTGGCGATCGTGCTGCCGCAACACGCCGCGATCTTCGTCGATGGCCGCTACACATTGCAGGCTGGCAAGCAGGTCGATGGCAAGGCGTGGACGGTGGAATCGCTGATCGAGCCGCCGCCGGAAAGCTGGCTGACGGGCCATCTGCAGAGCGGCGACCGGGTCGGCTTCGATCCGTGGCTGCATACGACGGCGGCGGCCGAGCGCTTCGCGGCCGCCTGCGTCAAGGCGGGCGCCGAGCTCGTGCCCGTCGACACCAATCCGATCGACAGCATCTGGACCGAGCGCCCGCTGCCGCCGCTCGGCGCCGTGTCCATCCATGGCGCGGAATTGTCCGGCGAGAGCGAGGCAGACAAGCTCGATCGCATCCGCAAGGAGGTCGAGCGGCTCGGCGTCGAGGCGCTGGTGCTGTCGGATTCGCACAACGTCGCATGGACCTTCAACATCCGCGGCAGCGATGTCTCGCACACGCCGCTGCCGCTGTCCTACGCCGTCGTGCCGAAGAGCGGACGGCCGACGATCTTCATCGATTCCCGCAAGCTCTCGAACCTCACGCGTGATCATCTCGAGCAATGTGCCGAGGTGGCGGAGCCGGACGCGCTGACGCCGCGCCTGACGGAGCTCGCGCAATCCGGTGCCGCCATTGCGCTGGACAGCGCCACGGCGGCGGATGCGCTGACGCGGCTGATCCAGGGCGCGGGCGGCAAGCCGGTGCGCGGCGCCGATCCGGTCAGCCTGCTCAAGGCCGCCAAGAACGCGATCGAGATCGAAGGCACGCGCCGCGCGCACCAGCGCGATGCCGTGGCCCTGGCACGCTTCCTGGCCTGGATCGATCGCGAGGCGCCCAAGGGCACGCTGACCGAGATCGACGCCGTGGAGGCGCTGGAAAGCTTTCGCCGCGACACCGGCGCGCTCAAGGACGTCTCGTTCCCGACGATCTCCGGCACCGGCCCCAACGGCGCCATCGTGCATTATCGCGTCACCCGCAAGAGCAACCGCCGCATCATGCCGGGCGATCTCCTGCTGATCGATTCCGGCGCGCAGTATGAGGACGGCACCACCGACGTCACCCGCACGATCGCCGTGGGCTCGCCGACCGAGGAAATGCGCGACCGCTTCACCCGCGTGCTGCGCGGTCATCTGGCGATCGCGCGCGCGCTGTTTCCTGACGGCGCCACCGGCGCCCAGCTCGACACGCTGGCGCGGCAGTTCCTGTGGCAGGCCGGCATCGATTTCGAGCACGGCACCGGCCACGGCGTCGGCAGCTATCTGTCGGTGCATGAGGGGCCGGCGCGGATTTCGAAGCTCGGCACCACGCCCTTGAAGCGCGGCATGATCCTGTCCAACGAGCCCGGCTACTACAAGACCGACGCCTTCGGCATCCGCATCGAGAATCTCGAGCTGGTGGTGGCAAAGGACATCGCCGGCGCCGAAAAGCCGATGAACGGATTCGAGGCGCTGACCTTGGCGCCGATCGATCGCCGGCTGATCGACGTGACGATGCTGAGTGCCGACGAGCGGGCCTGGCTCGATGCCTATCATGCGAGAGTCGCCGAGATCGTTCGGCCGGCACTGGACGAAGCCGACCAGCACTGGCTCGATCAGGCGACCGCGCCGCTCTAGCGACCCGACCACGGAATGTAGGGTGGGCAAAGGCGCGGCCCTGCCCTCTCCTCGATCAAGGACGCTGTGGCGCCGTGCCCACCATGTTGCGGCTAATCCGCTGAGAGACGGTGGGCACGCTGCCGCCTAGCGGCGGCCGCTTTGCCCACCCTACCGAACTTCACGACCGCTGGTGAGCTATCGCCGTCTCCGGATACTGACTGAGCAAACGCCGGACGGCGTGATAGCCGATCCTGATTGCAACTGTCCCGCTCCCGGTATGGGCTCATGCGGAAACAGGCATTTCCGTGACGTGGAAGGTCGCTACAGTCGGTCCGGTCCAAACTATACGAGCGACGCCCCCGATGCATGGCATGATCAGCAGACCGCCGGTGGCCACGCCACAGCGTGCCGTTCCATCGCGCACGCTGTTGATCCTCCTCGTCGTCATGACCGGGCTGGCGCCGATCTCGCTGTACCTGCTGGTGCCGGCGCTGCCGCTGCTCGCGACCACGTTCGGTCGTGACGCCTCGGTCGTGCAGATGACGGTGTCGTTCTACATGATCGGCATCGCGATCTCGCAGCTGCTGCTGGGCCCGCTGTCCGACCGGTTCGGCCGCCGTCCGGTGATGCTCGCCGGCCTCGCACTGTCGATCGTCGCCAGCTTCGGCTGCATCTTCGCCGAGACGCTGCCGCAGCTGATTGCGGCGCGCTTCTTTCAGGCGCTCGGCGGCGCCAGCGGCATGGTGATCAGCCGCGCCATCATCCGCGACCTCTATCCGCGCGAGCGCATCGGCGCGATGATCAGCCTCGTCGTCGCGGTCATGATGATCGCGCAGATGCTGTCGCCGCTCACCGGCGGGCTGATCGAGATCGCGTTCGGCTGGCATGCGATCTTCTACGTCGTCGCCGCGGTCTCGGTTGCCGTCGCGATCGCCGTCACGATGGCGCTGCCGGAAACGCGCCCGACCCGGGTCGAAGGTGCGAGCTTCCGTCGCGACGTCGCGGCCCTCGTCAAGAGCCGCGCCTTCCTCGGCTACATGCTGTGCCAGGTGCTGGCGTCACAGATCATCTTCGCTTTCGCCGGCGGCGGGCCCTATATCGTCGAAGTCCAGATGGGCCGCTCCTCAGCGGAATATGGCGCGTGGTTTGCGACCACCGGCTTCGCTTATTTCGTCGGCAACCTGTTCTGCGTGCGCTACGCGCCGCGGCATTCGTTGGACAGATTGATCTGGTTCGGGCTGGGGCTGCAGCTCACCGGCGCCGCGCTGAACTTCACCTGGAGCCTGTTCGGTCTCAACCAGGTCCCGTCGGTCCTGTTCGGCACGCAGATGCTGCTCATGTTCGCCAATGCCGCGGTCATGGCCAACTCCGCGGCAGGCGCGATCAGCGTGCGGCCGGGCGCGGCGGGCACGGCGTCCGGCGCGATGGGCTTCCTGCAGATGGGCGTGGGCGCGCTGACCTCGCAGCTCGGCGCCTACCTGGGCGGCCATTACGCGACGACGCTGCCGCTGACGTCGGCCATCCTCGTGCTGTCGCTGGCCTGCGTCTGCAGCATGATCTTCCTGGTCCCGCGCACGC
Organism: Bradyrhizobium sp. SSBR45G; assembly: GCF_030159255.1. Lineage (GTDB taxonomy): Bacteria > Pseudomonadota > Alphaproteobacteria > Rhizobiales > Xanthobacteraceae > Bradyrhizobium. Next base: position 107,353 of record NZ_BSCT01000020.1, read on the forward strand.
CGGTGCTGGTGACGAAGGAACTGATCGAACGGGCCGAGGAGGACGAGGCCGGAGTGATGTGACCCCGATGTGAGGGACGGCACGACCGGGCGTCACGCGCAATGTGATACCCGCGAAGGCGGGTATCCAGCACGCCGGGACGGATCGGTTCTATAACAACGGTCTCTGGAATACTGGATCATCCGCTTTCGCGGATGATGACAGTCACGGTGTTGCAACCAGCGTCTGCATGAAGCGGCACCGCAGGCCTGCTACTCCGCGATCAGCTGCAGCCATTCGTCCTCGGTCAGCACCTGCACGCCGTGCTTCTGCGCATCCTTCAGCTTGGAGCCCGCGCCGGGGCCGGCAACCACGTAGTCGGTCTTCTTCGACACCGAGCCCGACACTTTGGCGCCGAGCCGCTCGGCGGTCGCCTTGGCCTCGTCGCGCGTCATCTTTTCCAGCGTGCCGGTGAAGACCACCGTCTTGGTGGCGATCGGCGAGTTGCGCTTCGGCTTCTCGGCATCCTGGATCTTCACCTCTTTCGTCAGCCGCTCGACGATGCCGAGGTTGTGGTCCTCGCCGAAATAGGCCGCGATGCTCTTGATCACGGTGTCGCCGATCTGGTCGAGCGCGTCCATCTCGGCGATCGCCTCCTCATCGCCCTTGGCGACCTTCAGGCAGGCGTCGTGGAACGCGTCCCAGGAGCCGTAGCCGCGCGCCAGCGCCAAGGCCGTGGTCTCGCCGACGTGGCGCATGCCGAGCGCAAAGATGAAGCGCTCCAGCGCGATCTCGCGCCGCGCATCGATGGCGTTGAAGAGATTGCGGACGGAGGTCTCGCCATAGCCCTCGACCTCTTCCAGCCTCAGTTCGCGGTTGCGCGCGGCCAGCGTGAAGATGTCCGCGGGCTCCTTGACCCAGCCCTGATCGAAGAAGAACTGGATCTGCTTCTCGCCGAGCCCGTCGATGTCGAAGGCGCGGCGCGAGGCGAACAGCTTGAGATGCTCGATCCTCTGATAGGGGCAGGCGAACTCGCCGGTGCAGCGTGCGCGCGAGCCCTCCTCGCCGGTCGCGATCTCCTCGCGCACGACGTCGGTGTGCAGCGGACAAGGACAGGTCTTGGGAAAGTGGAATTCCACAGCGTCAGCTGGCCGCTTGTCGATGAGGACGTCGACCACCTGCGGGATCACGTCGCCCGCGCGCTGGATCACGACGGTGTCGCCGACGCGGATGTCGCGGCCCTCGCGCAGCACCTCGCCCTTGTTGCCGATGCCCTTGATGTAGTCTTCGTTGTGCAGCGTGACGTTCTGCACGATGACGCCGCCGACGCCGACCGGCTCGAGCTTGCCGACCGGGGTGAACGAGCCGGTGCGGCCGACCTGGATCTCGATGTCCTTGAGCACGGTCATGGCGCGCTCGGCCGGGAATTTGTGCGCGATGCCCCAGCGCGGCGTGCGCGACACGAAGCCGAGCCGCTCCTGCCAGTCGATGCGGTCGACCTTGTACACGACGCCGTCGATGTCGTAGTCGAGCTCGGAACGCTGCTCCTCGATGGAACGATGGAACGCGATCAGCTCCTCGACCGAGTGGCACAGCCGGGTCAGCGGATTGGTCGTGAAGCCGCAGTGCTCGAACCATTTGATCATGCCGCTCTGCGTCTCGGCCGGCATCCCACTCATCTCGCCCCAGGCATAGGCGAAGAAGCCGAGCGGCCGCGACGCCGTGATCGTCGGGTCCTTCTGGCGCAGCGAGCCGGCCGCGGAGTTGCGCGGATTGGCGAAGATGGTGTCGCCCGCTTCCTTCTGGCGCTCGTTCAGTGCGAGGAACGCCTGCTTGGTCATGTAGACCTCGCCGCGGACCTCGCAAATATCGGGCAGGTTGCGGCCGTGCAGCTTCTGCGGCACGTCCTTCAGGGTACGGATATTGGCGGTGACGTCCTCGCCCTCGGTGCCGTCGCCGCGCGTCGCGGCGGTGACCAGCTCACCGCCCTCGTAGCGCAGCGACATCGAGAGCCCGTCGATCTTCGGCTCGGCGGAGAAGTCGATCCGCTCATCATCGGCGAGCTTGAGGAAGCGCGCGATGCGGCCCGCGAAGTCGCGCACGTCTTCCTCGGCAAAGGCATTGTCGAGCGACAACATCGGCACCGCGTGCCGCACCTTCCTGAAGCGGCCCGACGGCGCGGCCCCCACCTTCTGCGAGGGCGATTCGCTGCTGACCAGCTCCGGAAAGCGCGTCTCGATGGCGTTGAAGCGGCGGCGCAGCTCATCGTAGTCGGCGTCCGAAATCTTCGGCGCGTCGTCCTGGTAGTAGAGCCGGTCGTGCGTCTCGAGCTCCAGGGCCAGCCGCTTCCATTCCACTTTGGCCTGCGCCTTGGTGAGATCGGCGACGTCGACGGGCTTCTTGGGTTTGGCTGTCTTGGGCATGCTGCGTAATGTCTGCTCGTCAAACCGGGAGCGGTCTGGAGGCCGCCCCGAAATGACGGTGTACACAATGCGCGCGCCGGAGCCAAAAGCGTTCGGCCTGGACCCTCAACTTATGCCGCGGCGGCCTCCAGCAGCCGGTCGGCGGCGGCGCGGGCTTCAGCGGTGACCTCGGCGCCGGCCAGCATGCGGGCGATCTCCTCGCGGCGATGCAGGGTGGCCAGCGTGTTGACCCGGGTGACGACGCGCTTGCCGCGGTCGAGCGCATCCTTGGAGATCAGAAGATGCTGGTCCGCCCGTGCGGCGACCTGCGGCGCATGGGTCACGGCCATCACCTGGACGCCATGCGCGAGCCGCGCCAGCCGGGCGCCGATGGCATCCGCCACCGCACCGCCGACGCCGGTGTCGATCTCGTCGAACACCAGCGTGGGCGCCGAGCCGCGATCGGACAGCACGACCTTGAGCGCCAGCAGGAACCGCGACAGCTCGCCGCCGGAGGCGACCTTCATCATCGGACCCGGCCGCGTACCCGGGTTGGTCTGCACCCAGAACTCGACCCGGTCGATGCCCTCCGGTCCCGGCGCCTCGGCGTCGCTGTCGACCTGGGTCATGAACTTGGCGCGTTCGAGCTTGAGCGGGCCGAGCTCGGCATGCACCGCCCGGTTCAGCTTCTCCGCAGATTTGGTGCGCGCCGCCGACAGCTTGGCCGCCGCCGCCGCGTAGCGCGCATCGGCTGTGGCCGCCGCCGCCTCCAGCTTCTTGAGCTGCTCGGCGCCGGCATCGATCAGCACGATATCGGCGGCATATTTGGCGGCCAGCGCCGCGAGGCCATCGACCGGCGTCGAATATTTGCGCGCCGCGGCCCGCAGCGCGAACAGCCGCTCCTCGATGCGCTCCAGCTCCAGCGGATCGAAATCAGTGGCGATCAGCGCCGCCGTCAGATGCTGGTCGGCCTCCTCCAGCGCATTGATCGCCGCATCCATCGCCTTGACGGCCGGATCGACCAGCGCCGGCGAGCTGACCGCGCGCCGCTCCAGCCGGCGGACGGCCGCCGCCAGCGCCGCGATCGGAGACTGGTTGCCGCTGACCGCATCCTGGGCGTCGCGCAGATCGCCGGCGATCTTCTCGCCCTGCATCATCGCGGTGCGGCGGGCGGCCAGCTGCGTCTCCTCGCCCTCCTTCGGCGCCAGCTTCTTCAATTCGTCTGAGGCATGCCGCAGATAGTCGGCCTCGCGGGCGGCGCGCTCCATGCCGGCGCGATGCTGGTCCAGCGCCGTGACCGCGGCCCGGCGGGCCGCCCACAGCGATTCGACCGCCGCGACGTCCTTTTCCAGCCCGGCAAAGGCATCGAGCAGGCGGCGATGGGTGGCGGCATCGACCAGGGCGCGCTCATCGTGCTGGCCATGGATCTCGACCAGCGTGGCGCCGATCGCCTTCAGCGTCTGCACGCTGACCGACTGGTCGTTGATGAAGGCCCGGGTGCGGCCGTCGCCATACTGCACGCGCCGCAGGATCATCTCGCCATCGGCGTCCAGGCCGTTCGCAGCGAGGATCCGGGCGGCCGGATGGTCCTTGCCGATCTCGAACACGGCCGTGACCTGGCCCTGGTCGGCGCCATGCCGCACCAGGCTGGCGTCGCCACGGCCGCCCAGCGCCAGAGCAAACGCATCGAGCAGGATCGACTTGCCGGCGCCGGTCTCGCCGGTCAGCACCGCAAGCCCATCAGAAAACTCGAGATCGAGTCGTTCGATCAGAACGATGTCGCGGATCGAGAGTCGCGCCAGCATGGAGGCTCAAGTCCTTCGTGACGGGGGCACGATGCCCCCTGAGCGAACGACTCGACCTTAGCAGCAAAATGAGAACAAAACAAGAATTGAGAACAAAGCCGGATCAGACAGCCGACTCTGGGAGTCCTCAGCCCAGGCCGAGCTTCTTGAACGCCCGCGAGATATAGGAGCCCTTGTTCTCCTCAGGCTCGACGCCCCCCGATTTCACGAGGTTATAGGCATCCTTGTACCACTTGCTGTCCGGGAAATTGTGCCCGAGCACCGCAGCCGCCGTCTGCGCCTCGCCGACGATGCCGATCGTCATGTAGGCCTCGGTCAGCCGGAACAGGGCCTCCTCGACATGCCGGGTGGTCTGGTACTGCGTCACGACCGTCTTGAAGCGGTTGATCGCCGCTGTGTAGTCGCGCTTCTGCATGTAGTAGCGGCCGACGTCCATCTCCTTGCCAGCGAGCTGGTCGCGGGCGCCCTCCATCTTGGCCTTGGCGTTGGTGGCGTATTCGGAGGTCGGATATTTGCGCACCACCTCTTCGAGGGCGGCGATCGCCTTCTCGGTGCGGCCCTGGTCACGGCTGATGTCGGGGATCTGATCGTAATGCGAGGCGGCGATCAGGTACTGCGCATAGGCGGCGTCCGGGCTGCCGGGATGCAGGGTGACGTAACGGGTCGCCGCGCCGATGCAGCCGTCATAATCACCGGCCTGGTAGGAGGCGTAGGCCGACATCAGCAGCGATTTGCGCGCCCAGTCGGAATAAGGATGCTGGCGATCGACCTCCTCGAACTTCTTGGTCGCGGCCTTGACGTCCTTCTTCTCGTTCATCAGGAACAAGCCCTCATTGTAGAGCTTGTCAGCGGGCTCATCGACGAAGGTGTCGTCCTTGGCCATGAACTTGTCCCACAGGCCACCGGTGCCGCAGCCCGCCAAGGGAAGCGCCAGCAGAGCGAGCGAGGCGGCGAGCCGCAGAGGGCGACCGGCCGAGATTGCGTTGGGACGGAGTTCGCGCGTGAGACGCTGTATCGACATGCTTCTTTGAAACCCGATGCCTGTGATCTGATCTACGCCGCGCACCATGATCGTCGTCTCATGACCGCGAAGGAAGAGTCCGCGCCTGTGACGCGTATCCCGCTGCCACGGCCTCTCTAACCGATAATAGGTCGTCAACCAACCGCATAGGCAGCCAATCCGCCCGGATTAAGGCGACACCGAGGCTGCCCCCTGCGTCATGGTTACCGCTGCAGAAGCCGTTGGAAAACCTGCAAAAGGAGCGCATGCCCTGACGGGGCTTGGAGGCTCGGAAACGATCGTTCATGAAAAATATCGGAGCCGGTCGCCCCTCGAGCCGTCAGACGCGACGGCTTCCTGCGGGACTCGGCCTGCATCAGATCTTGATGGACCGACGATTCGCCGTCGGTTCAACTTCAAACGAACTCAGGTTCAAACGAGCTCAGGACACGTCCGGACCGAAGGCCGGGGCGATCATGCCGCCGACCATGCCGCCGACGGCGTCGGCAGCCACGCGCGGACGGCGCACCGTCTCACCTTCGACGACCCGCCACGCGGTCCGGTCGGCCATCAGAGCGGTCAGAACCGCATGGTTCAGCTTGTGGCCACCGCGGACCGAACGATAGGTGCCGAGCATGGGCAGGCCGGCCAGCGCCAGATCACCGATCGCGTCCAGCACCTTGTGGCGGACGCATTCGTCGGCGTAGCGAAGACCTTCCGGATTGAGCAGCCGATCCTCGTCGAACACCACCGTGTTGTCGAACGAGGACCCCAAAGCGAAGCCGGCGCTCCAAAGCCGCGACACGTCGCTCATGCAGCCGAAGGTGCGGGCACGCGAGATTTCGCGGCGGAAGCGCTCCGGATTGAGCTCGAAATGGTAGGCCTGCCGGCCGATCACGGGATTGCTGAAGTCGATCTCGGCCTCGACCCGGAAGCCCGAGCTGTTCGGCCGCAGCTCGCCCATCGAGGCGCCCATCGTGACCTGGACCGGCTTGAGCACCTGGATGTAGCGGCGGGGCGCGGACTGGCTGACGATGCCGGCCTGGTCGATCGCAGCAACGAACGGGGCGGCGCTACCATCCATGATCGGAACTTCGGGGCCATCGACTTCGATCAGGGCGTTGTCGATACCCATGGCGCGCAGCGCGGCCAGAACGTGCTCGGCAGTGGAGACCAGCGGTCCGTTGCGGTCACCCAGGACGGTCGCAAGCTCGGTGGCGATGACCGATCCGAACGTCGCCTGGACCTCACGGTCGGCGCCATCCAGCCCGGTGCGAACGAAAACCAGTCCGGCGTCGATCGGTGCAGGGCCGATGGTCAGGGTGACTGGTGCGCCAGAGTGGACGCCTACACCGTTGACGGTGGCTTGCGAACGAAGCGTTGTTTGCCGGCTGAATTTCATCGACGATCGCCCAAGACCCCGCCTGAACCCCCATCGGCCGCCCCTCGCGAACCGACTCATTTTCAGGCATCCCCAAGTCACGACAGACCTTAGCCAGGGGCCTAAAGAGCGCCAACTCACGCTTCTTTACGGATTGTTACCCCATCTCTGCCGTATTCGCGCCAACCCTTAACCAAACTGGAACGCGGCCTTAACTCTCCCGGTGCCACATCCAAGCACCGAAAGAATAATTAATCATTTAAAATCAGTTAGTTGAAAGAACGCCAACGCGTCTCAGAAGCCTAACGAAAAGGCCCGACTCTCGCGAGCCGGGCCTGTTTCGCACCCTTGGGGCTGTAACAATTCTCAGGTTGCCTGCCGGCGCAGGAAGGCCGGGATATCCAAATGGTCGTCTCCCTGTGGCGCCGGGGACACAGCCGCCGGGCGGCCATGTGGATCCAAACCCTGCGGAGCAGGACGGCGGGCATATTCCGAGACGGGCGATTCGTGGCTCGCAACCTGCTGCGCAACGTTGCGCTGCGGCTTGCGATCCGGCAGCGGCGGCATCTGCGGCATGGCCGGAGCGGCAGCCCTGCCCGACATCGGCGGCTCGCTGTCCTCATCGCGACGGCCGAGACCGACATTGGCGAGACGCTGCAGCAGCGACATCCGGGTCTTCTGCGGATGCTCCTCGCCCTCGTCGCCCCTCGCCTGCCGGATCTCGGCCTGGGCCGGCATCGGCAGGTCCTCGAACTTCGGCATGCGCGGCGCGCGGGACGGAACCCGCTCCGCGGCCTGCGGGATGAAGGTCTCCGGCGGCGCCGCCGGTTCGACCGGAGCAGCGCGCTGGGCCTCGGGCTCGGGGAACAGCGACGGCTTCTGCGCAATCGGCCGCACCGTCACATCACCATAGGAGGCTGCCGGCGCCGGGGCCGACGGCGCAGGCTCACTGGCCATTGCGGCGGCCACCGCAGCCAGCGTGTCGCGTTCGAGATTCGGAGCCGGACGCGGCGCCGGTGCGACCGGCGCAGGCGCCGGGGCGGCAACCGCCGGGGCCTGCGAGGCCTGCTGCTCGAGCTTGGCGGCGCGTTCGGCCAGCCGCTGATTGTCGGCGCGCAGCCGGGCGGTCAGATCGGCAAGCCGGCTCTCAGGAAGACCCGCATGAGCGGGGGTCGGGGCGGCGGCAATCGGAGCGACAGCCGCCGCCGGCTGTGCAGTCGTCGTGACGTTCCGATTGAACTGCGCCTGCTCGATGCCGGTGGCGACGACCGAGACGCGGATCAGGCCGTCGAGCGATTCGTCGAAGGTGGCGCCGACGATGATGTTGGCGTCCTGGTCGACCTCCTCGCGGATGCGGGTCGCGGCTTCGTCGACCTCGAACAGCGTCAGGTCCTTGCCGCCGGTGATCGAGATCAGGAGGCCGCGGGCGCCCTTCATCGAGGAGTCGTCGATCAGCGGGTTGGCGATCGCAGCTTCCGCCGCGGTCAGCGCGCGCTTCTCGCCCGAGGCTTCGCCGGTGCCCATCATCGCCTTGCCCATCTCACGCATGACGGCGCGGACGTCGGCGAAGTCGAGATTGATGAGACCTTCCTTGACCATCAGGTCGGTGATGCAGGCCACGCCGGAATAAAGCACCTGGTCGGCCATCGCGAAGGCGTCGGCGAAGGTGGTCTTCTCGTTGGCAACCCGGAACAGGTTCTGGTTCGGGATGATCAGCAGCGTGTCGACGACCTTGTGCAGCTCGGAGATCCCCGACTCCGCGGTGCGCATGCGGCGCGCGCCCTCGAAGTGGAACGGCTTGGTGACGACACCCACCGTCAGGATGTTCATCTCGCGCGCGGTCTTGGCGATGACCGGAGCCGCCCCCGTGCCCGTGCCGCCGCCCATGCCGGCGGTGACGAACACCATGTTCGCGCCGGAGAGGTGATCGCGGATCTCGTCGATCACCTCCTGCGCGGCGGCGGCACCGACGTCCGGCTGCGAGCCGGCGCCGAGGCCCTGGGTCACCTGCGTGCCCATCTGGATGATGCGCTGCGCCTTCGACATGGTCAGCGCCTGCGCGTCGGTGTTGGCGACGACGAAGTCCACGCCCTGCAGACCGGCCGTGATCATGTTGTTCACGGCGTTGCCGCCCGCGCCGCCGACGCCGAACACGGTGATCCGGGGCTTCAGCTCGTGGATATCAGGAGGTGTAATAGTGAGTGCCATGATTGCCTCTCGATCACGCGCGCGTGGGTTCGCCCCGGCCGCCGGCCGTGGGTGGTGTTGGTGAAATTCGCAGGGTGCGGAACTCGGTCATCAGAAGCCCTCGCGTAGCCATCGTCCGACCTTTCCGAAATAGCCGTCGGTTCCTGTCCCGACCTGCCGCGTATGCCGCGGTTCGACATGTTCGAGGTGGGCGTATTGCGGATAGACCAGCAGCCCGGTCGGGACTGCGAAGGCCGCGTTCTTGGCCTCGTTCGGAAGGCGGCCGAAGCCGAGCGGACGGCCGACACGCACAGGGCGGTCGAGGATCCGCGTCGCGAGCTCGACCAGACCCGTCAGCTGGGAGGCGCCTCCGCTGAGGACGACGCGCGCCTTGGGTTCTGCCGCAAAGGGCGAATCCTTCAGCCGGTCGCGGACCATTTCAAAAATCTCCTCTGCGCGGTGCCTGACGATGTTCGCGATGGTGGCGCGGGACACGATCTGCGGAACATCCCGCTCGTTGTCACCGGCCGTCGGAACAGACATCAACTCACGCGCGTCGGACCCGCCAGTCAGCACCGTGCCATATAACGTCTTGATTCGCTCGGCATCTGCAATGCACGCTGATAGTCCGCGCGCAAGATCCATGGTCACGTGATGCCCGCCGAGCGCAAATCCGGAGGCATGTACGAAGCGGCCACCGGAATAGACCGCGATCGTCGTGGTGCCCGCCCCCATCTCGACCACGGCGGCGCCGAGATCGGCCTCGTCGTCGGTCAGCACCGACAACCCGGCAACATACGGGCTCGCCGCCATCGCCTCGACGTTGAGATGGCAGCGCTCGACCACGAGCATCAGGTTCTTGGCCACGGTGGCGTCGGTCGTGACCACGTTCATGTCGACGCCGAACTGCCGCGCCAGCATGCCGCGGGGATCACGAATGCCCTTCACGCCGTCGAGCGTGTAGCCGACCGGCAGGGCATGCAGCACGGCCCGGCCTTCGCCGGTCGCATGGTGCATGCCCGTCGATGTCACGCGGCTGACATCAGCCTGCGTCACGGCGCCGCCGCGAATGTCCGAGGTCGCCTCGATCAGATGGCCCATCACGCGGCCGCCGGCGACCGGCAGCAGCACGGACTCGACCCGCACCTTGGCCATGCGCTCGGCCAGCGCGACCGCCTGCCGCACGGCCTGCTCGCATTCAACCGGATCGACGACGGCGCCGGCCTTGACGCCGCGCGACTGGATCTGGCTGTAGCCGATCAGCTCGACCGCATGGGTGCGGCCGCGCAGAGCATCGCTCGGCGGCGCCGGCCTGAGACGCGCGATCATGCAGGCGATCTTGCTGGTGCCGACGTCGAGCGACGCCACCAGCGCGGTGCGCTTCTGGCCCATCGGGCGCGTCTTCGGAGTCTGGCGATCGAAGCCGGTCATGCGTCACCGGCCTTCTTCTTGGACTTCTTGTCCTTGAACAGTTCCTCGCGTGCCTTCGCCGCGTCCTCCGACAGTTGCACCGTCAGCCGGTCCGACAGCCGCATGTCGATCGCGACGATGTCGCGGGAGAACAGCCTGTCGTCCTGGTCGAGCTGGCTTAATGTCGCCAGCGCATTGCCGACGTCGTTCTCCGGAAGGCGGATGTCGAGCCCGTCCTTGGTGCGCAGGTTCCAGCGCCGTTCGCCGACGAACACGGCGGCCTTGGTCACGGCGCGCACCTGCGGATAGCGGGCGAGCAGCGCCAGGAAGTCGCGCGCCCGGCTCTCGGCGCCCTTGCCGACCACGAGCGGCAAGGTCAGGAACGGTCGCGACACATATTGTTCGAGCACGGCGCCGTCATCGGCGATCACCGAGAGGCGGCCGTCCTGCTGCCACAGCGCGAACGCCTTGCGCTCGACGATGTCGATCTGCAGCTGGCTGGGAAAGAACTTCTGGACGGTGGCTTCCGCGATCCAGGGATTGGCCTTGAGCCTGTCGCGGACCGCTGACGCATCGAGGAACAGCAGCGAGGAGCGGCCAGTGACGCCGCCGATCGCGAGGATCTCGTCCTGGGTCAACTGCTTGCGGCCATTGATCGCCACCGCCGTGATGCGGAAGCCTGCCGCATTGGCCAGGGCGTTGCGCGTGTCCGACAGGGCTGCAATGACGTCCTGGGCGTGGCCGCCCTTGACGATGCCGAACCAGACGCTGCCGAACAGCAGCGCCACTGTCGCGAGGGTGCCGAGACGGCGCGGCAGATAGCGCTCGACAAATTCGACGAGGCGCGGCGGCGCCTCGCGCTCGACCATCGGCGCGAGCGGAGCCGTCATGTGGCCGCGATCAGTTCGGGTCGTGCGTCCAGCCCTCGACCGCTTGCCAGCGCCGCGCACCGATCGGAATCGCGGAAGATGGGCTGACACATGCTCGCGCAGCAGGATTGCCGCGCCAAGGGCAGCGGCTTTCAGGTCAGCTTGAGGCCTCTGCGATCGAGCGAGGCGTCCTGCACCATCCATTGCACGAGCTCATCAACTGTTACGCCCGCAATACTCGCGGACCCACGCCCACAGTCCCGGCCGGCCGGACGTTGGTGACGATCGCGATGCGGTTCGTCACGACAGCTCGACCCGGCAGCCGAGCACCACTGAGGCGCCAGCGTTAACCTTCGGACGTCCTGGTAAACAAAAAGTAAAATAGGTCCGGAGAGACGATTTTTTTCTCCGATTTATGAGGACCTTGCCCGGAATTCTTAAGCATTTTACAGGTTACAGGAACCACCGGAGGACGCCGGGCCGGGTTCCTGCGGGGCGTCTACCGAACACTTTATCTGCCGATGCGACGTTCGACCAAGGCGATCTGCTGCTGCAGGAAATCGACGAAGGCGATGCCCTGCGCCGCGAGCGCCTTCGGGTACAGCGAGGCCGCGGTCAGCCCCGGCAGGGTATTGGTCTCGAGATAGACCGGGCCATCGGCGGAGACGATGAAGTCGGTGCGCGAATAGCCGCCGCAGGACAGCGCGCGATGCGCCTTGATCGCCTCGGCCTGCAGCGCTGCCGTCACCTCCGGACTGAAGCGTCCCGGACAGATCTCCTTCGTCGCTGTGGCGAGGTACTTCGCGAAATAGTTGAAGGCGCCATCGGCGGGCAGGATCTCGATCGGCGGCAGCGCGATCAGCGAGCCATCGGCCTGTTCGAGCACGCCGCAGGTCGCCTCCGTCCCCGTGACGAAGGGCTCGATCAGATACGCCTCGGTGGCGGCGGCCGCCTTGACGGCGACGAGGTCCTGGCTGGCGTTGACGAAGATCAGGCCGAAGCTGGAGCCGTCCTTGACCGGCTTGGCGATCAGCCGGCCGTAGCGCGCGAGCGCAGCTTCGGCATCATCCAGCGCGACGCCCTCAGCCGCGGTCACGCCGCCGAGCACGGCGAAACGCTTGGCCGCCACCTTGTCGAAGGCGAGGTGCGAGGCCGCCGAGCCGGATCCGGTGAAGGGGACGCCGCGAAGCTCGCACATCAGTTGCAGCTCGCCGTTCTCCGCCCGGCCGCCATGCAGTCCGAGCACCAGAACCCGGTCCTCGGCCCTGGCAAGATCGAGCGCCTCGGCGAGAGTCCCGATCCCAGTGCCATCGGCGGTGAACGGCTCCTCGAACGGCTTGGCATGGGCGACCAGCGCCTTGCCGCTCGCCTGATGCACGGTGTCGTCGGCCTCCCAGAACCACAGCTCCGCCTCGGGCAGCGCCGCATGCAACGCCTTGGCGGTCGCGACTGAAACGAGGCGCTCCTTGTTGGAGCCGCCAAACAGAATCGTAGTGCGCATCAATGTCTTCTCGGTTGATCTCACGAATGCGGTCGCGACGGCGCCGACGTCACTTGAGCAGGCGCGCCGATTCGCTCGCCTTGATTCCAATGCGCTTGATTTCCCACTGCAGCTCGATGCCCGAATTTGCCTTGACCCGCTCGCGCACGGTCTCGCCGAGCGTCTCGATGTCCTCGGCGGTGGCGCTGCCGGTGTTGATCAGGAAGTTGCAGTGCATCTCGGAGACCTGAGCGCCGCCGATTTTGAGACCGCGGCAGCCGGCGGCATCGACGAGCTTCCAGGCGGAATGCCCCGGCGGATTCTTGAAGGTCGAGCCGCCGGTCTTCTCGCGGATCGGCTGGGCGGTCTCGCGATGCGCCTGCACCTCGGCCATGCGCGCCCGGATCGCCTCCGGCGCGGACGGCATCCCTCGAAAGCGCGCCCCGGTGAAGATCAGCGCGGGATCGGCGCCGCTCGCGCGATAGGTGAACTTCATGTCGGCATTGGTGAAGTGATGCGTCTCGCCCTGGCGGTCGATCGCGGTCGCCTCGATCAGGATGTCCTTGGTCTCGCCGCCATTGGCGCCGGCATTCATGCGCAATGCGCCGCCGATGGTGCCGGGGATGCCGAACAGGAACTCGAGGCCCGCAAGGTTCGCGGCGGCCGCGACCTCGGCGACGCGCTTGTCGAGCGCGGCGGTGCCGGCGGTGACGATGTCACCTTCTGCCTTGGCCTCGCCGAAGGCACGCGGTGCCAGCCGGATCACCACGCCCGACACGCCGCCGTCGCGCACGATCATGTTCGAGCCGACGCCGATGACATGGATCGGCAGCTCAAGCGGAAGGTGCTTCAGAAAGTAGGCGAGGTCATCGGCATCCGCGGGCGTGAACAGCACCTGCGCCGGTCCGCCGACGCGAAACCAGGTGAGCGGCGCGAGGCTCTCATTGGCGAGCAGCCGCCCGCGCAACTCCGGCATCGCGGCTTTGAGATCGGACGTGATGTCGGGGAAGCTCACCGCCCTACCCCAGCGCCTTGAGCTCGTTCGGCAGTGCATAAGCCCATTGCGTGATGTTGCCGGCGCCGAGGCACACGACGAGGTCACCGGGCTTGGCGAGATCCTTGACGATACCGGCGAGGTCGGCGGCCTTCGGCAGCGGCACCACGTTGCGATGGCCGTGGGCGCGCAGGCCAAGCACGAAATGATCGCGGTCGATGCCCTCGATCGGCGCCTCGCCGGCCGGATAGACGTCGGCGACGATGACCGCATCGGCATCGTTGAAGCAGGTGCAGAACTCCTCGAACAGCGACTGCAGGCGGGTGTAGCGATGCGGCTGGACCACGGCGACGACCTTGCCGTTGGTGGATTCGCGCGCCGCCTTCAGCACCGCCGCGATCTCCACGGGGTGATGACCGTAATCGTCGATGACTGTGACGCCGTTCCACTCGCCGGTGCGGGTGAAGCGACGCTTGACGCCGCCGAAGCTCGCGATCGCCTTGCGGATCGCCTCGTCGGACAGGCCGAGCTCGCGCGCCACGGCAATCGCGGCCGTTGCATTCGAGGCGTTGTGCCGGCCGGGCATCGGCAGCGCGATGTCGGCAATCTCGTGCGTCGCGCCGCTCTTGCGGTCGCGGAACACGACCTTGAAGCTGGAGCCGCCGCCCATCGGCGTCAGATCGACGAGGCGGACATCGGCCTGCGGGTTGACGCCGTAGGTGATGATGCGGCGATCCTCGATCTTGCCGACCAGCGCCTGAACCACCGGATGATCGATGCACATTACGGCAAAGCCGTAGAACGGCACGTTCTCGACGAAGGCGCGGAAGGCGTCCTGCACGGCGTCGAAGGTCTTGAAGTGATCGAGATGCTCGGGATCGACATTGGTGACGATCGCGACGTCCGCCGGCAGCTTCAGGAAGGTGCCGTCGCTCTCGTCGGCCTCGACCACCATCCACTCGCCGCCGCCGAGCCGCGCATTGGTGCCATAGGCATTGATGATGCCGCCATTGATGACGGTCGGATCGAGCCCGCCGGCGTCGAGCAGCGCCGCCACCATCGAGGTCGTCGTGGTCTTGCCATGGGTGCCGGCAATGGCGACGCAGCTCTTCAGCCGCATCAGCTCGGCCAGCATCTCGGCCCGGCGCACCACGGGGATGCGCTGGGCGCGCGCCGCCATCAGTTCGGGATTGTCGCGCTTGATCGCGGTCGAGACCACGACGACGTCCGCACCCGCCACGTTCTCGGCCTTGTGGCCGACGCTGACGGTGATGCCCTTCTCGCGCAGCCGCGCGACATTGGCGTTGTCGGAGGCGTCGGAGCCCTGCACCGTGTAGCCGAGATTGCACAGCACCTCGGCGATGCCGCTCATGCCGATGCCGCCGATCCCGACGAAGTGGATGGGTCCGATCTCGCGCGGCAGTCTCATGGGGCGTCTCGTCTCAAGGGTTCCGGCGCCCCACGGGAGGGACGCAACCGCGAATCATCTGCCCTTCTTGCAAGACATGACCCAGCTGGACAAGTCCGCCGGGGCGGTCAATCTCGCCAAATTCGCAGGCTCCCGCCCGATTTTGGCCATTTTTGCGGCATGGTCGCCGGCCGGTGGCAAGCCCCCTTTCCCATGCGAGCGCGACCTTCAGACATCGTTAAGCGCGATCTCACGCCGGTCCGTCTCAACAGGATACCTGCAATTTTTGCGCGCTTGCTGCGTCAGTTCGCGTGGCATGAATAGTTGCGATTGGCGTGCTGAACGCAAATAATACAACCTTTAATGGAGAAATTGGCCAATGTGCTCGCTGTGTGAAACGCAATCCCGCTCATTGTCCCGCCGTCGGCTGCTCGGCGGCGGCGCTGTGCTGGCTGCCGCGGTGCTCGGCGCGCTTCCGGCCGTGGCCAAGGACGCCAAGGGCGCCAAGCCGACAGGCGATATCGCGACGCCGCCCAACGCGATCTCCCCGGATGACGCGATGAAGCGCATCGTCGAAGGCAACGCGCGCTACGTCTCCGGCAACCTCGACAACAAGGATTTCTCTGCCGGCCGAGCGGCGCGCGCTGCGGCCCAGTACCCGATCGCCGCGATCGTCAGCTGCGCCGATGCCCGGGTCGCGCCGGAGCTGGTGTTCGATCAGGCGCCCGGAGAGCTGTTCGTGGTCCGCGTCGCCGGCAATTTCGTCAACGACGATGGACTCGCCAGCCTCGAATATGGCGTCAAGTTCCTCGGCACGCCGCTCGTGCTGGTGCTCGGCCACAGCGGCTGCGGCGCCATCGATGCCACGATCAAGGTGCTGAAGGACGGCACCAAGCTGCCGGGTCACCTCCCCGCATTGATCAATGCGCTCAAACCCGGCGTCGAGGCGGCGATCGCAAAGAAGCCTCAGGATCTGCTGGCCGAAGCGACGGCAGAGAACGTACGTAGCAACGTCCGGCGCCTGTCGAGCGCCAAGCCGATCATCGGCCGCATGGTTGCCGACGGCAAGGTCAAGATCGTCGGCGGTATCTATGACATCGGCTCCGGGCGGGTCACGATGATCTGACTCATCACGTCGGCCGCAGCGCGCGATCAGCACGCGCGGCTGCGGCCGCGAGCCAGGTCACCTGATGGCAGCACCAGGCCTCCACCGACGCCACGAAATCCGGCACCAGCGTCAGGCGCCGGCGTCCGTCGTCGAAGCGCAGCAGTCCGCGCTCCTCCATTGCCGTCAGCAGATTGCGGATGTGGGACCGCGAGACGCCCAGCGACGTCGCAAGCTCCGCCGTGGACACGTCGACGGCGTGGCGCCCGGCGGCGGAGCGGGCGACAAGCGTCAGCGCCAGATGGATGCCGCTATCATGCTCGTCGGTCCAGGCCAGATCCGGAAATCCCGTCAGCGGCCGGTTGTCGCGACAGAGCCAGGTCGCGCATTGCCGGATCGACTCAACGTAGAAGCGCTGGTCATTCCGCAGCCGGAAGCCCAATCCGTCGGCCTCGGTCAATCGGGCATGACAATCCAGATGCAGAGCAAGCCAGCCTCGTAGACCCTCGAGGATGACGGGCCCCGGCACGAGATAGCGAATCCGGCCATCTTCGGGATCGCGCTCGACGGTCACCAGCGACAGCCCGCGCAGCACCGCGACGAAGGCCGCCATCTGCCGCGGCCCCGGCAGCCGCAGCTGCAGACGTGTCAGGGTCGGCCGCTCGACCGGCTGGCGCGCCGACATATGCATCATCACGATATGCGCAACGATTTCCGTCGGGGCGCGCTGGCCGAACAGCTTGATCATCAGACGCTGGCCGCGCAGCGGCGCAATCAGCTGGTCGCAGAATCCGACGAATACGGGCACGAAGGACGGATGGTCGCGCAGCCGCATCGGGTGATCGTCCACCGCGATAGCGCGGGCCTCGGTGCTCCAATTCGTCATGGGGTCATCGCGCCCGGCCGATCAGAGCCCCGCCGTCCTGATCACGAGATCGGCCAGCCGCTCGGCGGCATCGAGCCGGCCGGCGGCGCGCGCGGCCTCGGCCATGGCAGCGAGCCGGGACGGCTCGGCGGCGAACGCAGAAATCTCGGACGCCAGCCGGGCGGAGGTGAATTCGCTTTGCACGATCCGGATCGCCGCGTTGGCCTCCGACAGCACGCCGGCATTGGCGAACTGGTCCTGATCGATGGCACCGGGCAGCGGCACCAGGATCGAAGGCCGGCCGATCGCGGCCAGTTCGGCCACGGTGCCGGCGCCGGAGCGCGAGATCACGAGATGATTGGCCGCGAGCCGCGCCGGCAGGTCGGTGAAGAACGGCTGCAGCTCGGCGTTGATCTTGAGCCGGTCATAGATCGCGCGCACCCGCGCCATGTCCTCCTGGCGAACCTGCTGGGTCAGCACCAGCCGGCTCCACAAAGCGGGCTCCAGCCGCTCGATCGCGCCGGGCACGATGTCGCTCATGACGCGCGCGCCCTGGCTGCCGCCCACCACGAGCAGCCGCAGCGGGCCGGCAGTCTCCGGCGCGACATAGGGAACGGCCGCGGCTTCGAGAATGGCGGGACGCATCGGCGTGCCGACCGTGGTGGTCTTGGCCGACAGCGCGGGATCGCGGTCGAGCACGCCGGGCAGCGAGGTCGCGATCGCCTTCACATGCGACGACAGGAAACGATTGGCGCGGCCGAGCACGGCATTGGCGTCATGGATCAGGCTGGGCACGCCGGCAAGCCGCGCCGCCAGAAGCGGCGGCACGGTCGGATAGCCGCCGAAGCCGATCACGGCCGCGGGCTTCAGCCGCCGCATCAAATTGAACGCAGCCACGGTGCCGGTCCCGAGCAGCAGCGCGGTGCGCGCGAGCGCCACCGGCGATCGGCTGCGCACCGTCTCGCTCGGCACCACGTCGATCATGTCCTTGGTGAACAGGCCGCTGTAGCGCAGCGCGCGGGCGTCGGTGACGAGACGGACGCGATAGCCGCGCTTGATCAGCTCGACGCCGAGCGCTTCGGCCGGAAACAGATGGCCGCCGGTGCCGCCGGCGGCCAGAAGGATGAGGGGCGCAGATGAGGTCATGCGCTGATGTTTACAGGCAATATGTCGGCATTGCGAGCGGGCGTCCGAGGATCGGGAATTGTGCGACGCTACGCGTAGTTGCGCATGGCGCCGGCGGCGTCGGTTGCCTCGACCTCCATGCGCGGCCGCTGCCGCGTCAACGCCAGCATCATGCCGACGCCATAGGCGAGCGACACGATCGACGAACCGCCATAGGAGACGAACGGCAAGGTCATGCCCTTGGCCGGGATCAGCTGCAGATTGACCGAGATATTGATGGCCGCCTGGATGCCGAACAGGATCGCGAGGCCCGAGGCCGCGAAGCGCGCGAACCCGTCCTCGGTCGCATAGGCGCGCGACAGGGTGCGGATCACGATGAAGGCGAACAGCGTGACCAGTGCCAGACAGAGGATGATGCCGAACTCTTCCGCGGCGACCGCGAACACGAAGTCGGTGTGGCTGTCCGGCAGGCTGCGCTTGGCGATGCCCTCGCCCGGCCCGAGGCCGAACCAGCCGCCGTTGGAGAACGCCTCCATCGCGGTGTCGACCTGGAAGGTGTCGCCCGACGCCGGATTCATGAAGCGCTTGATACGGCCGGCGACGTGCGGAACCAGCAGATAGGCACCGAACAGGCCGGCGGCTGCAGCACCCGCGAGGCCCGCCACCCAGATCATGCGCATGCCGGCGATGAAGAACAGCGAGCCCCAGACCATCAGGATCAGCATGGTCTGGCCGAAATCCGGCTCCATGATCAGAAGCGAGACGAGCATCAGGAGCAACGTCAGCGCCATCGTGGTCGCCGGCATGTCGGGCCGGCGCGCGGATTCGGAGAACAGCCAGGCCGCAACCACGACGAAGGCCGGCTTGGCCGCTTCCGAGGCCTGGATGTTGACCCCGATCAGCGTGATCCAGCGGCGCGAGCCTTTGACCTCCGGGCCGATCGCCAGTGTCAGCACGATCAGCACGATGGCGATCGCGAACACCACCAGCGCACTGCGCCGGATCTGGCGCGGCGACAGGAAGGAGACCCCGATCAGCACGATGAAGGAGGGCAGCAGGAACAGGACGTGGCGGTTGAAGAAGTGAAAGGGATCGAGTCCGATCCGCGTCGCCACCGGCGGGCTGGCCGCCAGCGACAGGATCACCCCGCACAGCATCAGGGCGAGGATGGAGCCGAGCAGCGGCTTGTCGACCGTCCACCACCAGTCGGACAGCGGATTGCGTTCTTCACGGGAGAGCATCGGGCGTCCACCTGAGGCCTTAAGGAATCAGCCCATTGGCGCCCAGGATGGTTATCGAAGGGTTAAGAGAATTGCTGGCCTTAGGGCAATCACGGCCGCGAGCCAACCGACCCATGTGACTTGGGCAACAAGCCAGTGTGCAGCATCACTTGGCCGATCTTGCTCACCCCATCCCGGGCCCGACACAAGACGTCACGATCGCCTTGTGAGAGGGAAGGCAGGTCACCATCCTTGAAGAAGCCTAGTGCCTTCAGTGGCAGGGCTGCATCGCTCTTGAACATCTTCGCAAAGCCGCCGAGAGATCGCTCCAGGGATACGCCTGCGAGCAACATCGCAGCGATGTCTCGATAATCCTTCG
The DNA here is from genome assembly GCF_030159255.1 of Bradyrhizobium sp. SSBR45G. Lineage (GTDB taxonomy): Bacteria > Pseudomonadota > Alphaproteobacteria > Rhizobiales > Xanthobacteraceae > Bradyrhizobium. Next base: position 126,962 of record NZ_BSCT01000020.1, read on the forward strand.
CTTCGGCGCGATCGAGGATCGCTTTCAATTTGGTGGCAAGAAGATCCTCAAGCGAGGCAACGAGGAGGACCCCGTCCCTCGTTGGTAAGGGATCATTGATCCGCCCCAAGGCCAGACCGCCGAAGAAGGAGACTTTCACGTGACCGGCCGGCGCAACGGCGTCGACAACGAGGGAGTTGATGTCCTCTTGGAGAGGTCGCGCATTCTGAATGAACCCAAAGGCCGATGAAATTTTCGCCTTGTTCAGAGGCGCAGCATTGAAGAAGTCGAAATCGACCGACGTTCTGTGACCGAGGTGCAGAGCGACAGCCGTTCCCCCGTAGAGGACGAAGCCTTGCTCCCGAGCCGGAGCCAGTTGAGGCCAGAGCTGCTTCTGAGCGGCGGGTAATACCCCGATATGCGGCTCAAACGGCGCCGACATCGAACGACCTCGCCGGCGCCTCTGGAGGAATGGCCCGCCCGGTCGCGCGCATCAGGCGGCCACGCCAAAACTCCCATGAGCGGGCGTCGATCCAGCCCGGCTGCGCGCTGACCATGACATCGGCGAGCACGTCGGGACCCAGCTCCGTTTCGAGTTTAACGATCTCGTCGAAGCCGGCAAAGCTCATTGCTTGCGCGAGAATCCGCTCAGGCGAACGGGGATGTGATCCCACCGGCTCCCACCAAAAGAAGCGCCGTTCGAGATCGGACAGCAGGTCTTTGGAAACGAGCAGTTCCGCCTGACTTTCCATGTTGTCATTCTAGCACAATCGCGGACTTCGGGCCAGCTACGAGCGTTTGTTACACCACCCGCTCCACCCCCGGCAGCGCCTGGACCAACTCGCGGAAGCGCGTGCCGCGGATTTCGAAGTTGCGGAACTGGTCGAACGAGGCGCAGGCGGGCGACAACAGCACGACCGCCTCCTTCAGCCCGGAGGCCTCCGCATCGGCGGCGGCCTGGGCCACCGCAACCTCCAGCGTGCCGGACATCGCATGCGGCACCTTGTCGCCGAGCGTGCCGGCAAACTCCGCGGCCGCCTCGCCGATCAGATAGGCCTTGCGGATGCGCGGGAAGAAGCCGGTCAGACTGGTGATGCCGCCCGCCTTCGGCTTGCCGCCGGCGATCCAGAAGATGTCGGCGAAGGACGACAGCGCATGCGCAGTCGCGTCCGCATTGGTGCCCTTGGAGTCGTTGACGAACAGCACGTTGGCGCGGCGGCCGACCTGCTCCATGCGATGCGCGAGCCCCGGGAAGCTGCGCAGCCCCTGCTGCAGAACGTCTTCTCTGACGCCGATCGCGAGCGCTGTCGCGGCGGCGCAGGCGGCGTTCTGGGCATTGTGCTGGCCGCGCAGCGAGCCAATGCCGCCGAGCCGCGCGATCTCGCTGCGCGCGCCGCCCGAACTGCGCACGATCGTCTCGTGCTCGACATAGAGACCGTCCGCCAGCGGGTTCTTGACGGAAATGCGCACCACGCGCTTGCCGGCCTGGTCCAGCCGGTCGGCCGTCGCGCGCGAAAACCCGTCATCGACGCCGACGATCGCGGTCCCCGCGGGCTTGACGCCGGCCACGAGGCGCTCCTTCACGGCCGCGTAGTTCTCGATCGTGCCGTGGCGATCGATGTGGTCCTCGCTGACATTGATCAGAATGCCGACGCTCGGATCGAGCGACGGTGTGAGATCGATCTGGTAGGACGACATCTCGATGACATGGACGCGGCCCATGCGCGGCGGCTCCAGCGACAGGATCGCGGTGCCGATATTGCCGCCCATCTGGGTGTCGTAGCCGGCGACCCGCATCAGATGCGCGATCAGCGCTGTCGTGGTCGATTTGCCGTTGGTGCCGGTGATGGCGACGAAGGGCGCATCCGGCGCGTGGCGCCGGCGCTCGCGGCAGAAAAGCTCGATGTCGCCGATGACCTCGACGCCAGCCTCGCGCGCCTTGAGCACGCTCCAATGCGGCACGGGGTGGGTCAGCGGCACGCCCGGCGCCAGCACCAGCGCCGCGAAGTTGGCCCAGGACGCCGTGCGCAGATCGGCGGTGATGAAGCCGGCCTTGGCGGCCTCCGCGAGGCGGTCGGCGCCGTCATCGCCCGCGACGACCTCCGCGCCACCGGCGCGCAGCGCGTGACACGAGGCCAGCCCCGAGCCGCCGAGTCCGAACACGGCGACCGTCTTGCCGGCGAATGAGGTGACGGGGATCATGTCAGCGCAGCTTCAGCGTCGAAAGACCGACCAGCGCCAGCATCACCGAGATGATCCAGAAGCGGATCACGATCTGCGGCTCGGTCCAGCCGAGCTGCTCGAAATGGTGATGAATCGGCGCCATCCTGAAGATGCGCTTGCCGGTCAGCTTGAACGAGGCGACCTGGACGATCACCGACACCGCCTCCAGCACGAACAGGCCGCCGATCACCGCCAGCACGATCTCGTGCTTCACAGCGACCGCGATCGAGCCGAGCATGCCGCCGAGCGCCAGCGAGCCGGTGTCGCCCATGAAGATCGAGGCCGGCGGCGCGTTGAACCAGAGGAAGCCCAAGCCCGCGCCGAGCACCGCGCCGCACAGCACGGCGAGTTCACCGGTGCCCGCGACATAATGAATCTGCAGATAGTCGGAGAACACGGCATTGCCGGCGAGATAGGCGATCAGGCCGAAGCTTGCAGAGGCGATCATGACCGGCACGATCGCGAGGCCATCGAGGCCGTCGGTCAGATTGACGGCATTGCCGGCGCCGACGATGACGAAGGCGCCAAAGATGACGTACATCCAGCCGAACTTGAAGATGAGGTCCTTGAAAAAGGGAATGGCCAGCCCCGTCGAGGACGGATCGCGCCCGAGGCGAACCAGCGCGTAGCAGGCGACCAGCGCGATCGCCGCCTCGATCAGCAGACGTGCGCGGCCGGCGAAGCCCGAATGCGACTGCTTGGTCACCTTCAGATAATCGTCGTAGAAGCCGACGAAGCCGAAGCCGAGCGTGACCGCGAGCACGATCCAGACATAGGGGTTGAGCGGATTGGCCCACAGCACAGTGGAGACGACGAGCCCGGACAGGATCATCAGGCCGCCCATCGTGGGCGTGCCCTTCTTGCTGATGATATGCGATTGCGGGCCGTCGGTGCGGATCGGCTGGCCCTTGCCCTGGCGCAGCCGCAGATGATCAATGATCCACGGTCCGAACAGGAACACGAACAGCGCGCCGGTGACCACGGCGCCGCCGGTCCGGAACGTGATGTAGCGAAACACGTTGAGCAGCCCGCGGAACATCGACAGGCTCGGAAACGTATTCGTCAGCTCGATCAACCAATAGAACATCCAACCCGCCTATGCCGCTCACGAGACTGAGCCACGCGAACGGAGTCTCGTTCGCGAATCCGCATCCCGCCTCTTTTAACCATGATCGCGGCCGGGGGCGAATCGCACCCCGCGACGGGAATCCGTCCGGCATCGCTGCCCCGTCCGCCAGTGGAAAAACATCCTTCTGCCGCGCCGCGATATCGCCCGATTTCAAGCCGCGCCCTGCAGCGCGGCGGCGAGCTTCGACACGAACTTGTTGACCCAGAAGATCTTCTTGCTGCCCTTGATGACGACGACGTCGCCCGGCGCAAGCAGCGCCGCCACCTGCCGGGGGTCGAGCGTCACCGGATCCTCGTGCCAGCCGAGCCGCTTCTGCTGCGGCAGAGTGTCGAACAAGTGGCGCATCAGCGGTCCGACGCAGAAGACGGCATCGATTCCCGCGAAATGAGCGGCCATTCCGGCGTGATAGGCCGGGGCCTCGTCGCCCAGCTCCAGCATGTCGCCGATGACGGCAATCCGCCGGCCCCGCACCGGGCGCGCCTGCAGGCTGTCGAACGCCGCCGCCATGCTGGCCGGATTGCCGTTGAAGCTGTCGTCGATCAGAACGATGTCGCCGACGGTCTGCTCGACGCCGCGGCCGGTCATGATGCCGACATCGCCGAGCTCTTGCGCCAGCAGCGCCGGATCCAGGCCGGCCGCCGTGACCGAAGCGAGCGCCGCCAGCGCGTTGTGCAGGCGATGCGGGGCACCGGGCGTCAGCGCGAAGTCGACGCGGCGGCCGGCGATGTCGGCGGTCACGTCCCAGCTCTCACCGCGGGAGGTGTGCGACAGCGCGCGCACCTCGGCCTCATCGCCGAAACGGATCACCTTGCCGCTCCATTCGGGGGCCGCGAGATCGGCGGGAAGCACGAGAATGCCATCAGCGGGCAAGCCGCGCGCGATCGAGACCTTTTCTTTCCGGATCGCCTCGAGGCTGCCGAGCTTTTCCAGGTGCACCGGCTGCACGTTGACGACCAGCGCCACCGTCGGCTGCGACAGCTCGGTCAGCCGCGCGATTTCGCCGGTCTGGTTCATGCCCATTTCGACCACCCAGACGGAGGCATCAGGATCAGCATTGCACAACGTCAGCGGCACGCCCCAGAAATTGTTGAAGCTCGACGGACTGGCGGAGGCGCCAGGATAGGCGGCGATGAACTCCTTGGTCGAGGTCTTGCCGGCGCTGCCGGTCAGTCCGATCACCGGACCATGGAAGCGCGCCCTTGCAAAGCGGGCGAGCGCCCACAGGCCATCGATCAGCGTGTCCGGCACGACGAGCTGCGGCACGGTGATGCCATCGACCCGATGCGGCACGATCATCGCGACCGCGCCGGCCTGTTCGGCATTCGCGGCGAACTCCCAGCCGTCGCGGCTGGAGGCGAAGCTCGACACGAACCCACCGCTCGGCGTGCCGCTCAGCGCGACGAACAGGCTGCCGGGCTTCACGGCGCGGCTGTCCTGCGTCACGACATCGATCGGTGTCTCCGGATAGTCGCCGGCGAGCTGAAGCGCGCGCGCCGCCTCGGCCACCGTCCACAGCGCCTTCGTCATGATGCCCTCGCTGCCAATGCATCCGCGACCGCTTCATGATCGCTGAAAGGCAGAACCGTGCTGCCGATGATCTGTCCGGTCTCATGGCCCTTGCCGGCGATGATCAGCGCATCGCCGGGCTGCAGCTCGCCGATCGCGATCTTGATCGCCTCGGCGCGGTCGCCGATCTCGCGGGCGCCAGGTGCGGCGGCCAGGATCGCGGCACGGATCGCAACCGGATCCTCGCTGCGCGGATTGTCATCGGTGACGATGACGCTGTCGGCCTCGGCGGCGGCAATCGCGCCCATCAGGGGCCGCTTGCCGGTGTCACGGTCGCCGCCGGCGCCGAACACCACGGTAAGCTTTCGTGCAGCATAAGGCCGCAGCGCCTGCAACGCCTTGGCGAGCGCATCCGGCTTGTGCGCGTAGTCGATGAAGATGGGGGCGCCATTGCGCTCGCCGACCAGCTCGAGGCGCCCTTTGGCCCCCTCGAGCTTCTCGAGTGATTCAAATACAGCCTGGGGGTCACTGCCGGTGCCGATCGCAAGACCGGCGGCGACCAGCGCATTCTCGATCTGGAAGCGCCCGACCAGCGGCAGCCGGATGGTGTACAGGCGACCGCAATACTGGATCTCCAGCGTCTGCGCGAAGCCATCGATGGCCGCGGCCACCAGCCGGATGCCCGGCCCTGCGCCGTCACCGCTCGCTCCCACCGTCATCGGGCGAAGACCGCGCGCTTCAGCAGCAGCGATCACCTCCGGCGAGCACTCGTGGTCCGCCGAGATCACCGCCGGCCCGCCCGGCGGCACCAGATCGCGGAACAGCCTCAGCTTCGCGTTCAGATAATGCGCGATGTCGGGGTGGTAATCCATGTGGTCGCGCGACAGGTTGGTGAACCCGCCGGCCGAGACCCGGACGCCATCGAGCCTGAACTGATCGAGCCCGTGGGATGATGCCTCGAACGCGAGATGGGTGACACCGTCGCCCGTGATCTCGTCGATCTGCCGATGCAGCGCGATCGGATCGGGCGTGGTCAGCGAGCCGTAGACGGTGCGCTTGTCCGATACCAGGCCGACCGTGCCGATGCTCGCCGAGCTGTGGCCCAGCATCTGCCAGATCTGTCGCGTGAAGGCTGCGACCGAAGTCTTGCCGCTGGTGCCGGTCACGGCCGCAATGGTCGACGGCTGGCGGGGATAGAACCGCGCGGCGGCGATCGCCAGCGCCCGCCGCGGGTTCGGCAGCGCGATGAAGGGAACGGAAAGTTCCCCCTCGGACGGCCCAGCGCCAGCCACTGCGACCGCGCCGGCCGCGATCGCGGCCGCGATGAAGCGGGCGCCGTCAGTTTTGGTTCCGGACAGCGCGAAGAACAGGTCGCCCGGCTTGACCAGCCGGCTGTCCACGGCAAGGCCGGAGACTTCGACGGCGGCGATGTGCGGGTCGAACCCCGCCTGATCGCCGAGGAGGTCGAGAAGTTTCATCCTGGTCCCGTACCGGTCTGGCGCCTTCCGGAGTGGAGGCGCCTCCAAAGCCCTTGCGATTCGCGGACGGCTTACTGCGTCAGCCGCGATGCCGCAAGAATTTGGCGGTCGGACGGCGGCAGGTCGAAACGGGGCTCGATGCCGAGCAGCGGCCCGATCCGGGAAATCACGTTGCCGGCGGTCGGCACCGCGTTCCAGCCCGAGGTGATGAAGCCGTAGGTTTCCTTCAGCGCCTGCGGCTCGTCCAGCATGATCAGAAGCTGGTATTTCGGCTTGTCGGCGGGGATCACGGCGGTGAAGAGGGTCAGCACCTTCTTCTTGGCGTAGCGGCCGTTGATCACCTTCTCGGCGGTGCCGGTCTTGCCGCCGATGTAATAGCCCTTGACGTCGGCCTTGCGCGCGGTTCCGACCTCGGCGTTCAGGCGCATCAAATAGCGCATCTTTTCCGAGGTCTCCGGCTTGATCACGCGCTTGGCAACCTGCATCGCCTCCTCTTCGGTCCGCTTCATGAAGGTCGGCGGAATCAGGAGACCGCCATTGACCAGCGCGCTGACGCCCATCACGCCCTGCAACGGCGCCACCGCCATGCCGTGGCCGAACGCGATCGTGACCGTGTTCAACTCGGCCCAGCGCTTGGGCAGGATCGGCGAGGCGCTCTCCGGCAGCTCGGTGCGCAACCGGTCGAACTGGCCCATCTTGCGCAGGAACGCCTTGTGGCCCTCGACGCCCTGCGTCAGCGCGATCCGGGCGGCGCCCACGTTGGAGGAGAAGGTGAACACCTCCCTCATGGTGAGGAAGCGCCCCTTCGGCTCATCGTCATGGATCGCGAACTTGCCGTAATGCAGCGGACCGCGCGCATCCCAAAGCGAGTTCAGATCGTATTTTCCCGTGTCCAGCGCCATCGCCAAGGTGAACGCCTTGAAGGTGGAGCCCATCTCGTAGACGCCGGTCGTGAGACGGTTGATGCGATCGGGATCGTGCGCTTCCTTGGGGCTGTTCGGATCGAAGTCCGGCAGCGACACCATCGCAATGATCTCGCCGGTCCTGACGTTGACGACGAGACCGGAGGCGGCCTTGGTCTTGAACTTCTCCTTGGCCTTGAGCAGTTCGTCGCGCAGCGCATGCTCGACGCGCAGATCAACCGAGAGCTCGATCGGGCGCTGCAGACGATCCGTGGCAAAGCCGGCGCGATGCAGGTCGGCGAGGCCCTGGTTGTCGAGCCACTTCTCCATGCCGGCGATGCCCTGGTTGTCGATGTTCACCAGGCCGATCAGATGCGCCACCTCGTTGCCGGTCGGATAGACGCGCTTGTTCTCGCGCAGGAAGCCGATGCCCGGCAGACCCAGCCGATGGATGTCCTGCTGTTGCTTCGGCGTCATCTCGCGCTTGAGCCAGACGAAGCCCTTGCGCGACAGCAGCCGGTCTCGAACCTCGCTCGTATCGATATCCGGCAAGGTCGCCGTCAGCAGTTCGATCGCCTCGTCCTTGTCGATGAGGCGGCGCGGCTCGGCGAACAGGCTCGGCGTCTTGACGTCGGTGGCGAGCACCGCGCCGTTGCGGTCGACGATGTCGGGCCGCGCGGTGGCGATGGCGTCCTGCTGCGCGGCACGCCGCGCGCTCGGTCCGTCGGCTCCGACCGCAAACATCACGAGCCGGCCGCCGATCACGGCGTAGACGGCGGCGAAGGCGATGATCGCAAGGCCGATACGCGCGCGCGCCTTCGCGGTGCGATCGACATCGCGCCCATACAGCAGGGTGCGGACCAGACGCTGCCGCCAGGGCTCCTGCGGCTTGGCATGAGGCCGAAGCTGATCGGTCATTGCTGATCCTCCGGACGACGCACCGATCCGGTCACGGGGGGCTCTTCGTTGATTGCATCGATCGCATCGATCATCGATCCGATCGGATCCGGATTGTCGGGCCGCGTGAAGCGCGGCGGCCGCTCCGGCAGGTTCTTGAGGCTGTCGTACTGGGTGGCGTTCAGCGGCTTCAGCGGCAGATGCCGCTCGACCAGCCCCTGCAGCCGCAGCGGCGCATCGAGCTTGGCCCATTCCGAGCGCAGGATCGCGATGGCCTCGCGCTGCTCACGGATCTCGGCGCGCAATTGCAGCACGCGCTCGACGCGCGCCGTCGATTCCATCTTGATGCGATAGACATAGGCGGCCGCAAAGATCAGCGAGCAGATCACCACGAGATGCAGGAGGCGCATCGGTCACCCTCCCCGCAGCACATCGGCCAGGCGCGGCCATGGCGACGATGATGACGCAAGATGCGCCGGCGCTGCGGTGCGTTCCGCACCACGCAGCTTGGCGGAGCGCGCGCGTGGATTGGCCTCGATCTCGCTGTCGGCGGCCACGACCGGCTTACGGTTGAGCAGCTGGAAACTCGGTGTCTCCTGCGCAATCTCGGGCAGATGGCGCGAGCCGCCACCGGTCTTGCTGCGCTCGGCGAGGAAAGTCTTGACGATGCGGTCCTCGAGCGAATGGAACGAGACGACAGCCAGGCGGCCGCCGGGCGCCAGGATACGCTCCGCAGCCGACAGCGCCTGCTTGAGCTCGTCGAGCTCCTCATTGACGAGGATCCGCAGCGCCTGGAACGTCCGCGTCGCCGGATGGATGTCACCCGGCTTCGATCTCACCACACGCGCCACGATGTCGGCGAGCTGCCGCGTCGTCGTGATCGGCTGCTCCTTGCGGGCGGCGACGATCGCGCGGGCCACGCCGCGGGAGTGCCGCTCCTCGCCAAAAATATAGATCACGTCGGCGAGATCGCGCTCGGAGGCCTGCGCAACGACATCGGCCGCGGTCGGTCCCGCGTCTGCCATGCGCATGTCGAGCGGACCGTCGAACCGGAACGAAAAGCCGCGCGCGGCGGAATCGAGCTGCATCGACGAGACGCCGACATCCATCACGATGCCGTCGACATGGGCAAGACCTTGCGCTGCGCAGATGTCGGCCACCGCGGAGAAGCGGTTCTCGACCAAGGTGAGGCGGCCGCCGGCCTCATCGACGAGGCTCGCACCGGCGGCGATTGCGGTGCTGTCGCGGTCGATCCCGATCACCCGCGTTCCCGGCTTCGCCAGGATCAGACGCGTGTAACCGCCTGCCCCAAACGTCGCATCGACATAGGTTCCGCCATCGCGCGGCGCCAGCAGCGCGACCGCTTCGGGGCCGAGCACCGGGATATGGCGCTGGTCAGCCGTCGTCACGCAGCCGCTCCGCAAGGATGCTGCCGATCCGGACTGATTCTGTTCGGCTGCGAGCCCATCGCGCCTTCGATCCTCGCACCCCGTCAACCTGCCAAGCCATCTCCCGGGACCGTCCATGACATGACCCGCCCATGCGTGGACCCCGGTGCGCGGTGATCGTGCCGGGACGATCCCCGATCCGACATCGATCGCGCGCTGCCGGGTGTTCCCGGCATCGCTCAAGACCGTGATCTCCCGTGCAGGACCTAGCATGTGGCAGCTGCCGTCCCGAAAGCCGGCTTGGCTCTTCACCACTTAGTAACGGCGTTTAGCGTTAACAAACCGTTGACGGTCTGTGGCGGATGTTGGGCACGTGCCAGGACGGCAGAGTCGATGGCTGGAAGACCCGCTTGCCTCACCCGCCGGCCTCCCGCCGCCTTTGGCGCACCGCTCTGATCAATATGAGAGGCTCGCATGCGATTTAGATTGCGGCTGGGACATGTAAAAGAGTAGTGCCTGCCCATATTCGATTTGAGCCATTGCCCTCGCCGCCCGCTTCGAGTCGTTCATGCCAAATTCCTCCGACAAGCCGGAATCGAAGCGTCTCCGTGCGCTGCCGATCCCCCAGGGCATTTCAGACCTGCCCGTTTTCACGCCGGACTCGTCGATCGCGTCCGACGTGATTCCGTCGGCGAATTTCGGCGAGCGCAAGGGCGGCCGGCAGCCGGACATGATCATCCTGCACTACACCGGCATGCCGGACGTCGAGGGCGCGATCACCAAGCTGTGCACCGCCGGCACCGAGGTGTCGGCCCACTATATCGTGCTCGAGGACGGACGGATCGTGCAATGCGTGCCCGAGGCGCTGCGCGCCTGGCACGCGGGCCTCTCCTCCTGGGGCGGTGACGAGGACATCAATTCCTGCTCGATCGGCGTCGAGATCGTCAATCGCGGCCACGACTGGGGCTATCCGGATTTTCCCCCGCGGCAGATCGCCGCCGTTATCGCCCTGTGCCGCGGCATCATGCTCCGCCGCAACGTTCCGGCGCATCGCGTGCTCGGTCATTCCGACGTCGCGCCCTCGCGCAAGAAGGATCCCGGTGAGAAGTTTCCCTGGCACTCCCTGGCCAATTCCGGAGTCGGCCATTGGGTGCAGCCGGCGGCCATCACCAAGGGCGAGACACTGAAGCTCGGCAGCATCGGCGACGACGTCAAGGGCCTGCAGAAGGCGCTTGCCAAATATGGCTATGGCGTGCCGATCACGGGCAAGTTCGACGGCCTTACCATGGAGGTCGTCACCGCGTTCCAGCGGCACTTCCGTCCCGAACGGATCGACGGCATCGCCGACCGATCCACCTTGTGGACGCTGCATGCGTTGCTGACGAGCCTGCCGGCGGACGACACCGCTCCGCGGGTCTGAGCGATCACGCCTGCGCATCGAGCTCGGCGAGTCGGCGCGCGTAGAGCCGCTTGAGCGGCGCGAGCTGCGTCGCTTCGCTCGCCATGCGATAGGCTGCGCGCGCCTCCTCGCGCCGATCGAGCCGCCGCAGCAGATCCGCACGCACCGCTGGCAGCAGGTCATACTGCTTCAAGCCGCCGCGAGCGGCCAGCGAATCGACCAGCGCGAGCGCCCGCGCCGCGCCGTCGACCATCGCGACCGCGGCCGCATGGTTGAGCTCGATGACGGGCGATGGCGCGATCCGCAGCAGCACCTCGTAGAGGCCGGCGATCTGGCGCCAGTCCGTCTGCTCGTAGCTCGGCGCCTGGGCGTGCAGCGCGGCGATCGCCGCCTGAACCGTGTAGGGCTGCGGCCGTCCTTTAGCGCTGAGCGCCTGTTCGACCAGCGCGAGCCCTTCGGCGATCTGCTCCCGATTCCACGTGGAGCGATCCTGCTCCTCCAGCAGGACGATGTCGCCGGACGCAGTCGTGCGCCCGGGCCGGCGCGCATCGTGCAACAGCATCAAGGCGAGCAGGCCCTTGATGTCGCGCGCCTCCGGCATCAGCGCAAGCAGCAGCCGGCCGAGCCGGATCGCCTCGCGCGCGAAATCCTGGCGGATCAGTTCCGGACCGGAGGTCGCAAGATAGCCTTCGGTGAATACGAGATAGATGACGGTCAGCACACCACGCAGGCGCTCGTCGAGAGCCTCGCGCCCCGGCACCTCGTAGGGAATGCCGGCGAGACGGATCTTCTGTTTGGCACGCACCAGACGCTGCGCCATCGCGTCCTCGGTGGCGAGGAAGGCGCGGGCAATTTCGGCGGTCGTTAGCCCGCAGACGGTGCGCAGCGTCAGCGCCACCTGCACCTCCGGCGCGAACGCCGGATGGCAGCAGGTGCAGATCAGCCGCAGCATGTCGTCGTCGAGATCGGCCGGCGCGTCGGTGTCATCGCTCGCGGCATCGCGCTCGATCGCATGCACGATCTCCTGCTGCTTGTCGCGGAAGCTGCTGTTGCGCCGGATACGATCGATCGCCTTGTTGCGCGCGACATTGACCAGCCATGCCCGCGGATTGGCGGGGGCCTCCAGCCCCCGCCATTTGAGCAGCGCCGCCGCGAACGCATCCTGCAGCACGTCCTCGGCCAGATCGAAGTCACCGACCAGCCGGATCAAGGTCGCGAGCGCGCGGCCGGCTTCGTTGCGGAACACCTTGTCGATCGCCTCTGGCGTCATCGGTGACATTCTCCCGGCCGGTGACGCTGGCCTCAATGATCGTACTGCCAGATCGGCCGAACCTCGATCGAGCCAAGCCGGGCGCTGGGAATGCGGGCGGCAATGCCGATGGCCTCGTCGAGATTCTTGGCCTCGATCAGATAATAGCCGCCGAGCTGCTCGCGCGTTTCCGCAAATGGGCCGTCGGTCGTGAGGATCTTGCCGTCCCGCACACGTACGGTGGTTGCCGTCGTGGTCGGCTGTAGCCGGTCGCCGCCCTTGTAGTTGCCACTCGAGATGATCGACTGGGTGAAGGCCTGATATTCCGGGCTCATCGTCTGCCCGGGAGTGGCTTCGATCTTCGCGTATTCGGCCTCGTTCTGATAGATCATCAGCAGATATTGCATCGGTTGCTCCTCTCTTCGGCGGGTTCGCCGACATCCAGTCGAACGGCGTGGACACGGAACGACAACCGCAGGATAATATTTTTTGCCGGCGCGGCGATGGCTTGACGTGCTGGTCGATAAGCCCCATTCAGGCCGCATCAGTCGGCCGGACGGCCGCTCCGGCAGGTGCCGAAAGGCCGCAGGGGAGGAAAGTCCGGGCTCCATCGACATGCGGTGCCGGATAACGTCCGGCGGGGGCGACCCCAGGGACAGTGCCACAGAGAACGAACCGCCCGCCTCCGCCCTCACGGGCTTCGGCGCGGTAAGGGTGAAAAGGTGCGGTAAGAGCGCACCGCGGGGCCGGCAACGGAACCGGCATGGTAAACCCCACCGGGAGCAAAACCGAATAGGGACGGCCACGCGGAGACAATCGCCGAGGCAGATGATGCCAACGTGATGACGTCCGCGGGAGCGATGTCAGGCTCGCCGTCCGGGTAGGTTGCCCGAGGTCTCGCGCAAGCGCGATCCCAGAGGAATGGCCGTCACGTATCGTCATGCGCAAGTATGGCGGTGCCCTACAGAACCCGGCTTACAGGCCGGCTGATATGTTCATGAGGGGCTCGACGCTCAAGCGTCGGGCCCCTCACCATTTTCACTAGCCTGCGGCCGAGAGCTGGCCGAACTCGGTGGCCTGCCGCTCGAACAGGCTGCGATAGAGCCCGCCGGGCCGGCCGACGAGCGTGGCGTGGCTGCCCTGCTCGACGATGCGGCCGCGGTCGAACACCAGGATTCGGTCGAGGCTGCGCACGGTCGCCAGACGATGCGCGATCACGATCGCCGTCCTGCCCTTCATCAGCCGCTCCATCGCCTCCTGGATCAGCGCCTCCGATTCCGAATCGAGGCTGGAAGTCGCCTCGTCCAGGATCAGCACGCGCGCGTCCGCCAGGAACGCCCGCGCAATCGCCACCCGCTGCCGCTCACCGCCCGACAGCTTCACTCCGCGCTCGCCGACCAGGGTGCCGTAGCCCTTGGGCAGGCGCGTGATGAACTCATGCGCATTCGCCAGCCGCGCCGCCTGCTCGATCTCGGCCTGGCTGGCGCCGGGCCGGCCATAGGCGATGTTCTCGGCCAGCGAGCGGTGGAACAGGATCGGCTCCTGCTGCACGATCGCGATCTGGCTGCGCAGCGAATCCTGTTTCGCATGGGCGATGTCCTGCCCGTCGATCAGGATCCGGCCGCCGCCGATGTCGTAGAGCCGCTGCACCAGCTTGACGAAGGTCGTCTTGCCGGAGCCGGAGCGCCCGACGAGGCCGATCCGCTCGCCCGGCCGGATGTCCACCGACAGCCGGTCGTAGAGGGCGTTGCGATGGCCGCCATAGTGGAACGTCACCGCGTCGAACACGATGTGCCCGCCGGTCACCGCGATCGGCTTGGCATCCGCGGTATCGACGATGCCGATCGGCTCGCCATGGATCGCCACCAGTTCGTCCATGTCGTTGACCGCGCGCTGCAGGTTGTTGATGTGCATGCCGACGTCGCGCAGATAGGCATGGATGACGTAGTAGCTGGTCAGCACATAGGTGACGTCGCCCGGCGAAGCCTTGCCGGCCATCCACAGCAGCACGGCGCCGCCGATCACCGCCGAGCGCAGGCACAGCAGCACGCCGAGCTGCACGGCGGCCGTCGTGTTGTAGCGCAGCCAGGTGCGGTTGACGCGCCGGGACCAACGGTTGACGACGCGCATCAGCCGGCCGTCCTCGCGCGCCTCGGCGCCGAACGACTTCACTACCGCGTTGCAGCTCAGCGCATCCGCGAGCGTACCGCCGACCTTGGTGTCCCAGGCGTTGGAAATGCGCGCGGCAGGCGCAATGTAGCGGGTCGAGAACGCGACCGTCATCGCGACATAGACCACCGCCCCCAGCGCAATCACGCCGCCCAGCGCGCCCCAGTGCAGGCCGAGCAGCACCATCGAGCCGAGCAGCACCGACAGCGACGGCAGCAGCGCCAGCAGAATGGTGTCGTTGTAGAGGTCGAGCGCCCACATGCCCCTGGTGATCTTGCGCACGGTCGATCCGGCGAAGCTGTCGGCGTGCCAGTCGGTCGAGAACCGCTGCACGCGCATGAAGGCATCGCGCGCGACATCCGACATGATGCGCAGCGTGAACGGCACGATCAGCTGCAGCCCGGACAGCCGCAGCACGATGGATGCGAAGCCGAGCGCCACGATGGCGGCGAACGCCACCAGCGCACTATGCCGCGCGTCGGGATTGGCCGGACCCAGGGTCAGGGCGTCGACCAACTGGCCGGAGAACAGCGGCATGAACAGGTCGGCGGCGGTGGCGCCCAGCAGGGCGAACGCGATGCCCAGGGTCATGCGCGGCTGCTTCAGCCAGTGACGGAACACGAACGGCATCACGACGCGGATGGCGGCGGGACGCTTGTCGGCCTTGAGGCCGGAGACGTTGACGGTCATGGCATCATCCGGCCGCGCTCGCAGCGCCAGCCGGCTCCAAATGAGGCAGACGCACACGCGGCGCGCGGTCTGCGAATGACTAATAGGGCTTTGGGAAGTCAGTCTTGGGGAAGACGGTGGTGGTGCTCAAAGCGAGCGAGCAAAGACCAGCACAGGCATCGATCGGGTGCATGCGATCTGCAGATGCGATGTTGTCATGCAAATCTCCCCGGTTCGAGCGACAATCCTGATTTCATACCAGCAACGGTATGATTTGGCAACCCGCGCGGCTCGCGCGGGCCGCTCACGTCAATGCGCGTCGCCGCCGCCCGCCATCGGCGAGCTCGGCTTGTTGAGCAGCATCACCATGAAGCTCAGCGCGATATAGAAGCAGGTCAGCATGAAGAACGCGTCGCCATAGCCCATCACGACGGCCTGGCGGTGCACGATCTGCGACAGCTGCTTCATCGCCATCAACGCGGAATCGCCCATGCCCTGCAGCTTCTGCTGCAGCATGTTGAGCGTCTCGACCGCGGTGGCGTTGCCCCAGGTCACGCGCTCGTGCAGGCGGGTGATGTGCAGGTCGGTGCGGTCGTTGAGCACCTGGTTGATCACGGCGAGGCCGACGGCACCGCCGAGATTGCGCATCAGGTTGAACAGGCCTGAGGCGTTCTTGACGCGATCGGGCGCGAGCGTGCCGAGCGCAATGTTGTTGGTCGGCACCATCGCGCACATCATGCCGACGCCGCGCAGCACCTGCGGCACGAACAGCTCCCAGAAATCGTAGTCGCGGGTGATCCCGGTCATCTGGTAGGAGCCGATCGCGAAGATGACGAGGCCGAACGCGATGATCAGGCGCATATCGACCTTCACCATCAGGCGGCCGACCACCGGCGCCATCAGGAACATGGTGACGCCGGAGACGAACATGGTCTCGCCGATCATCAGCGCGCTGTAGCCGCGGACCTCGGCGAGATAGCGCGGATAGATGTAGGTCAGGCCGTAGAGGCCGATGCCGATGCAGAACTGCAGCAGGCAGCCGACCGCGAAATTGCGGTCGCCGAACGTTCTGAGATCGACGATCGGCTCGTCGGCCGTCAGCACGCGCCAGAAGAAACAGACCGCAGAGACCACACAGACCGCGGCGCAGACCGCGACCGACGTGTCCTGCAGCCATTCGTGCAGCGGGCCTTCCTCCAGCACATATTCGAGCGAGCCGAGGAAACCCGCCATGAACAGCAGGCCCCACCAGTCGAAGCGGTCGAGCAGCGCGAAATTCGGCTGGTCGAAATCGACCAGCGCCAGCACGCCCGTGGTGATGATGACGCCAGGAACGATGTTGACGAAGAACAGCCAATGCCACGACATCGCATCGGTGATGTAGCCGCCGACCGTCGGCCCCACCGTCGGCGCCAACGTCGCGACGAGCCCGATGATCGGGCCGACGATGTGGAACTTGGAGCGCGGGAACACCGTGTAGGCCGAGGCGAACACGGTCGGGATCATGCCTGCGCCGAGGAAGCCCTGCAGCGCGCGCCACAGGATCATCTGCTCGATCGAGGACGCGAAGCCGCACAGGAAGCTCGAGATCGTGAAGCCGGCCGCCGAGATCGCGAACAGCAGCCGCGTGCCGAGCGCGCGCGACAGGAAGCCGGACAGCGGGATCGCGATCACCTCGGCGATCAGATAGGCGGTCTGTACCCAGGAGACTTCGCTGGAGCTCGCCGACAGGCCGGCCTGGATCTCGCTGAGGGAGGCCGAGACGATCTGGATGTCCAGGATCGCCATGAACATCCCGAACACCATGATCAGGAACGCCACCAGCCGCCGCGGCGCGATGCGGTCCGACGGCGCCGCCGGCGCGCTCATGGTGGGGGTGGCTGTGGTGGCGGTGGCCATGGCGTTGTTCTCTGTCGAGAGAGACAGGGCGGCCGCGACACCTTCGGTCTACTCCCCTCCCCCCTGCGGGGAGGGGTCGGGGGTGGGGGTCCCCGGCGGCAGTGTCGCCCGGAGACCCCCCACCCCAACCCTCCCCCGCAAGGGGGGAGGGAGTTCACCGCCGATGCCGGAGCATCTTCATTCAACATCGCTGAGGAGCAGCGCGTCTGCGGCCCTCAGTCATTCGGCGAATTAACTACTTCCCCTGCACCGTCGCCGGTGCGTCGAGGTCGGCGTCGTTGTCGGCATCCTTGGCGCCGTCGGTGGTGTTGACGGTGACGTAGACCGACATGCCGGCGCGCAGCAGGTTCTGCCGCGCCACGTCCTTCGGCACGAAGATGCGCACCGCAAGCCGCTGCACGATCTTGGTGAAGTTGCCGGTCGCATTATCCGGCGGCAGCAGGGTGAACACCGAGCCCGAGGCCGGCGAGATGCTGTCGACCACGCCCTTGAAGCTGCGCGCGCCATAGGCGTCGACCTTGATCGTCACCGGCTGGCCCGGACGGATACGCTTGAGCTGGGTTTCCTTGAAGTTCGCATCGATGAAGACATCGTCGAGCGGGACGACATTGCCGAGGCGCTGGCCGACCGCGACGAAATCGCCGGTGTTGACGAGACGGTTGGAGAAGGTGCCGTCGACCGGCGCACGCACGGTGGCGAATTCGAGATCGCGCTCGGCCTTGGCGAGTGAGGTCTTGAGCTCGGCGAGCTGCGCCTGGGCCTCGGCCTGTTGCGCCTTCGTCACTTCGACATTGTCGCGCGCAGCATCGAACGCCGCGCGGGCGGCGCGGACCGCGGCCATGCCCTGATCGCGCGTGGCTTCCGACTGCTCGAAGGTCGCGTGCGAGGCAAAGCCCTTGCTGCTCAGCGCCTGCTGACGCTCATAGTCGAGACCGGCGCGCTTCATTGCCGCCTCGGAGGAGGTCAGGTTGGCCTCGGCCTGCTCCACCGCGCTCTGCTGCGCGGCGACCTGGCGGCCGATCCGCGCGATCGTCGCCTCCTGGGTGGCGATCTTGGTGCGCGCAGCGTCCACCGCGATCTTGTAGTCGCCGTCATCGATCCGGAAGACCACATCGCCCTTGCGCACGATCGAATTGTCGCGCGGCACGATCTCCTGGATGTGGCCGGCAACGCGGGCGCCGAGCATGGTGTTGTTGGCGCGAACATAGGAATCGTCGGTCGAGACCATGAAGCGGCCGACCATGACATAATGCGTGGCGTAGCTGGCGGCAGCGAGCGCCAGCAGCAGGCCGATGCCGGCGAGCACGCGCTTGCGCTTGCCGGACTTCGGCGGCTTGGCCGGAGCGGCCTGCGGCTTGTCGCCGGCGGGCGCGGCGGCCGGCGTGGCCACCGGCAGTTCGAGCGGCGCCTCGGTGGTGACGTCGGCTGTCGTGTCGGCCGCCTTGCTGTCGGCCGGCTTGCTGTCGGCCGGCTTGCTGTCGGCCGGCTTGCTGTCGGCCGGCTTGCGCTGAGCGGCGTCGTTGGCCTGCGGACGGGCCGCGTCGCGCTTCGCCTGGCTCGGCGCGTCCTCAGCATCCGGACGGCGTGCCCGCACCGCCTGTTCCCTCGCAGCCGCCATTTAGAGACTCCCACCCATGACAGCGGGGCCGCCCTGGCCCCGTGGATCCCGACCGAACCGTTCGGTCATTTAGATATCTATCATTGACCGAACCGTTCGGTCAATATATGTGTGCGCAGGTGCAACATAGACGGCCACACACTGTCGTGAAGTTGCCTGGCGCGGATTTTTGGTGAACAGCCTGAACCAATGATTGAGGCAGAACAAAATACCACCCGGACGCCGCAGGACGAGGACTCCTCGAAGCGGCGCCAGATCCTCGAGGGCGCCCGCAAGGTGTTCATGGACCTGGGCTTCGACGGCGCCAGCATGGGCGAGATCGCGCGGGTCGCAGGCGTCTCGAAAGGCACGCTGTACGTCTACTTCACCGACAAGTTCCGCCTGTTCGAGGCGATCGTCGAAGAAGAGAGCGTGCATCGCGGCGCCTCGAATTTCAGCTTCGATCCCGATCGCGATGCCACGGCCGTCCTCAGCGAGTTCGGCAAGGCCTGGATCGCAGTGGTCTGCCGGCCGGGTGGCGGATCGGCAATCCGCACCGTCATGGCGATCGCCGAGCGGATGCCGGACGTCGGCCGCCGCTACTACGAATGCGTGCTCAACGGCACGATCAGCCGGCTGGCGGCCTATCTGCAGGCCCGCGTCGATGCCGGCGAGCTCGCCATCGACGACTGCCATCTGGCGGCCTCGCAATTCCAGCAGATGTGCCAGGCGACCCTGTTCCTGCCCTTCATCTTCCAGGCCGAGCCGGCGCCGTCGCCGGACCGGGTCCACAAGGTCATCGCCAGCGCCGTCAGCATGTTCCTCGCCCACTATCGCGTGAAGAGCTGAACGCGAACCCTGCACGGCCGCAGCCGCAGCGTTGATCTCGCCAACATCGGACATGCGCTCTCCTTCTCGCGACGGGTTACGTCCGAGCTTTGCGATCAGATCACCCTCGGCGTGACCGGAGGGTGCAGGGAAGGCCGGGCGCTGGCCGCGCCCGTGGCCCGCCTGCTCAAAAAATGCAGGCGGCAGGTACCACAGGTTCAGCCGAGATCACCCGGCCCTCCCTGCGCGATGGCTTTACGAATTATACGCAGTCTCCCCGGTGTCCGGGCTTGTTAGCCACCGTCGCCCACGCGATGCTGTAAGCATCGGGCGTGAACTTGACGCCAGCATCGGGGCGCCAGGACCCTGCGACTTCATCGTCCTGCCGGTCGCGTTCGTCCGCTCGCGATTCCAGCGCGCTGCGCGCCGACAGGCCACCACTCCCCGCCCCCAACGCTCGTGACGACCGCGAAACGTCCCTCTTCGATCGAGGCGGGATAGCGACAGACAATCATATTTTCCGAAAAATCGAAAGCGGAATATTTTTCGCGGCAGGACTGGACAGGGCAAATCAGCTTGATGGAATTGACGAAATCAATTTGTACGCGCCGGTGGTTTTCACGGCGCGCGACCGCAGCACCGCGGCGTCATCGCGAGCGAAGCGACGCGATCCAGGGGCCACGCCAAGACTCTGAATTGCTTCCGCTTCGCCCAATTAGCTTCGCCGGACAATTCGGTGCAAGGCGCCTCGCAATGACGAGGACGATGGAGCGCGGTGGATGGGCAAATGCGCCTGCTCCACTGCAGCCGCGGGTCACGACGCAACGGCGCCATGCCCGCGGCCAGAGTGTAGAGTCCAACGACCGACAGGCGACATTGCACACATCGCCTTAGATGAATAAGGCCTCTTGCGGAGGCGGCCCACTTCAACTTCAGTCGATCTATTTTCTACCGTTTCGAATTTGGCATTGAACGAAAGCTTCGTTCACGAGCGACGACGAGTTCCGTTTTGTGTACCAATTCTTCCCATCCGGTGAAAGCCATCCCCCGTTTTGTAGCGCGCACGTGCAGCCGGCCCTATCGCTCATCCTGCTGCATCGTGGATCGATGCCCTGCGCCGAAGCAGCGCCAGGACACAGCGACAGCATAAGACCTACGAAGACGAATATTCGCATTTCCCCTCCCGTGCTTTTTTAACAATAACAACCCAAGAGCGAATCGTTTTCGATACGCCATTTGTTTGTAGCATACGGGACAGGCCAGGTTCGGTTGGAACGCGACGTGGGTGCTGTCTCGGCGCCAGCCGGCGCGTGCCACCCTTTTCCAGCAGGGCTATCGCATTTGACCGTCGAAGTGTTGCGCTCGTCTGTCTCCACGTCGTCATGGCCGGGCTTGTCCCGGCCATCCACGTCGTCCGGCATACTGAGAAC
>NZ_BSCT01000021.1 GCF_030159255.1 Bradyrhizobium sp. SSBR45G
GTTGGAATCACAACTGATTCTTCGCCGCAAGTCTATTTTAGCGCCTATGGGCGAAGGCCGGGACCCATACCCCCAGGGAGCGGTTTGGGCCACGCTGGTCATTGGCCCTTTGCCCGACACGTCCGCCAAGGCGTATGGATCCCGGATCTGCGCCCGCCGCCGCTTCGCGCCGGCCGGCTTGTCCGGGATGACGGCGGTGGGTTGGACGATGCACTTGCCCAACAGCTCAGTTCTGTAGGGTGGGCAAAGGCGCGCCGAGCCGTGAGTTGTTTGCTCCGCTGCAGCGCGCGCCGTGCCCACCATTTCCACCACTGACGCCGATGCGCGGTGGGCACGCGACCGCCCTGCGGGCGGCTGCTTTGCCCACCCTACGGCCGCGTTGCTCGTAGTCCGATTTTACATCTCAAACAGCGATCGACATGGGGACGCAGTCTCGCGGCAAATGATGCCCGAGGGTTGCGATCAGTTCGTCCCTCGCACGAGTGCAGAGGGCGCAGGGAATGCCGGGTGAAGGCCTCACCCATGGCCCGCCTGCGAACAAAATGCAGGCGGCAGGTACCACAGGTGCAGCCGACAATCCGGCATTCCCTGCGCGACGGGCTTACGGCTGCTTCGCGATCTCCCCGGTGCACCGGCTATTTGGCCACCGTCATCAGCGCCGTGCATCAGCATCAGCGCCAACTTGACCTCAGCGTCGGGAGGCCAGGACCACGCGACTTGACCGTCCGTGACAGCCCGTTCGTCCGCACGCCCAGAGGACATGCTGCGAGCTCTCGCGGCCATCGCATCCCCACCTCGCGTGTCGTGACGATCGCGCGCAACGCCCCTCTGCGATGAGGCGGGATGCGCAGATACAATCATGATTTCCGTAAAAGCGCAAGAGGATTATATTTATCGGAAGTTTGAGAGCGCTGCCGCGTCGTTTCCGGGCTTGACGTCACCCACGGAGGGGCGGGGCTGAAACACGCCATGCGACAATGTTTCACTCGACCCAAGGGTGGCGTCTCTGCATAGGCGTTGTACTCGCCGGCAAGTGAGACTCGAGCACGTCTATCGCGACTTTGTACCAGAGCCGAAGCGCGCCCCACTCTTCCGGACCTTCACCCCACCACGATAACCTTACACCAGCCATGTAGCCGCCGGCCTCAATTCCGTATGTGGTGCCGTCGAGCCCAATGCCGCTGATCTTGACGAATGGTGGAATGCTGATGGCTCTCAGGTCGCGCAACAGCGACGATACGACTGCCTCGGCCAAGCCAGCCTCCGAGGCAAACGTGTCGTGCCAAATTTCCCCTGCCGCAGACCGTCGGAGATATACGACACGGCGGACAAACCACTCGCCCTGGTCAGCAATTATTGTCCAAGAGCTTTCGGGGTCGAAGCTCGGCTGGCGCCATATTCGCACTTCCTGCGTAGCGCGCGGGCGGCGGACGAGACCCGCAGACTTAAGGGGTCTCTCGAGTTCCCGTCTGGCGTCTTCTTCCGTCTGCACTCGAATCTCCGTTCAATCGAGCCGGGCACCTGCCGATACGGCAAGGGCGCACAAATGTCTGACGTTGGCACGATGCGCAAGTGCCGGAACGCTCAGCGCGGTGGCGTATTGGTGGAGCGCAATCCACCATGATGCCACGCTGACGGATCCAATCCTCCTGCGGCCTTGCGGGAGCTTTCGACAAGTCTAGATCAAATCATCAACCGTGATCCGCAGCGCGTCGGCGATCTTCTTCAACGTTGCTGCGGTGCCAGGCTTCTGACCGCTCTCGCCTCCTGAGCCAGCACCATGCCCCACATCAGAACCAAGGCCCCGGATGTCATCTGCGATGCCATCCGGTCTCTCCGCGCAAGCCAGGGCTATCGCATTTGACGACCAGGATTTTGCACTCGACTGCTTCCTCGTCGTCATGGCCGGGCTTGTCCCGGCCATCCACGTCGTCCGGCATGCTGAGAACGACGTGGATGCCCGGGACGGAGCCCGGGCATGACGACGTGGAGACGGATTCGCGAAAAACTCAGATCGGTCATATGCGATAGGCCTGCCCCGCAAGCGGGGCGAGGCTGGCAGAGAGCCGGCCGCCACACTTTGGCCCCAAGCGCGATGGCGCCCCGTTCCCCGCTTCAAACCCGCCCCCCGATCCTCTACAAGCCCCCCATGCTCGGACGTATCTTCACTGTCGGCGGCTATACGCTGCTGTCTCGGCTCACCGGCTTTGCCCGCGACATCATGCTGGCGGCGATCCTTGGCGCTGGGCCGGTGGCCGACGCGTTTTTCATTGCGTTCCGGCTGCCGAACCATTTCCGGGCGATCTTTGCCGAGGGGGCGTTCAACGCGGCGTTCGTGCCGGCCTATGCGCATGTCCATGGCGAGAAGGGGCCGGCTTCGGCGAGCCTGTTTGCCGACCGGATCTTCACGCTGCTCTTGGCCTCCCAGATCGTGCTGCTGATCCTCGCCTGGGCCTTCATGCCGCAGGCGATGACGATCCTGGCGCCCGGCTTCACCGACGATCCGACGCAGCGGGACCTGGCGATCACGCTGACGCGGATCACCTTTCCCTATCTACTGCTGATCACGCTGGTGACGCTGTATGGCGGCATGCTCAACGTGATGCAGCGCTTTGCCAGCGCCGCGGCCGCCTCGATCTTCCTCAACATCGCGATGATGGCGACGCTCGCGCTCGTGGTGTTCTTTCCGACCGCCGGCCATGCGGCGGCGTGGGGCGTCCTCATTTCCGGGTTCCTGCAGTATTTTCTGCTCGCCGGCGATCTCGCCCGTCATGGCGGGCTGCCGCGCTTTGCGCCGCTCAAGCTCGACGAGGACATCCGCGCCTTCTTCAAGGCGCTGGGGCCGGCGACGTTGGGCTCGATGGGCACGCAGGTCGCGATGTTCGCCGACACGATCATCGCGACGTTCCTCCCCGCCGGCGCGATCTCGGCGCTGTACTATGCCGACCGTCTCAACCAGCTGCCGATCGGCGTGATCGGCATCGCCATCGGCACCGTGCTGCTGCCGGAGATGTCGCGGCGGTTGACCGCTGGTGATCATGACGGGGCCATGGAGCAGCAGCGCCGCGCCTTCGAGTTCACGCTGTTGTTCTCGGTGCCGTTCGTCGCCGCCTTCCTCGCCGTGCCCGACGTCATCACGCGCGCGATGTTCGCGCGCGGCGCCTTCACCAAGGGCGATGCGGCGGCCGCTGGCGCCACGCTCGCGGCCTATGCCGTCGGCCTCATTCCGTTCGTGATGATTCGCAGCGCGGTCTCGACCTTCTATGCGCGCAAGGACACCGCGACGCCGGTGAAGGCCTCGCTCACCGGGCTGACCGTCAACGTCGTGCTGAAGGTGCTGCTGATGGGCTCGCTGGCGCAGGTCGGACTCGCGCTGGCCACCGCAATCGGCGCCTGGATCAATCTGCTGCTGGTGCTCGGCTTCGCCGCGCACAAGGGCTATCTCCGTTTCGACCGGCGGCTCACCAGATCACTCCTCAAATTCGCCAGCACCGGCGCGGTGCTGGCGGCCGTGCTGTGGGGGACGTCCTCGTTGGCGTCGACGCATCTCGCGTTCGTCGGCCGCGGGCAGGACGAGGTGGTGCTCGGCCTGCTGATCCTGGTCGGCGCCGTGGTCTACGCAGCAGCCATTCTCGTGCTGTTCGGCCCACGCTGGCTCAAGGCGCTGGTGCGGCGCTGATGTGGCGGCGTTCTGTACGGTGCCCTGCACGCGAACTGATAGGTCATGCGCGTGCGCCGTTTACGCCTTGCGCCGCCGCAGCGCCGCTCATATGGTCTGCCCGGGGAGAGATCGGCGTGAGACGACGGCGGCACAGTGCAGGGTGGGCGAGGAAGGCGGTCAGCATTGCGGCCGCCTATCTGATCGCGCTGCAGGTGGTGCTCGCCGGTCTGATGTCGGCGCAGATGACGGCCGCGGCCGCCAGCGATCTCGGCATCATCTGCACCGAATCGGACGGTGGCGCGGCCCACGGCACGAGCACGCCGAAGCCGGCCCTCCTGCACAAGGACTTCTGCGCCGTCTGTGCCTTTGCCGCCCATGCCGCGCCGGTGCCGGCGCCGGCTGTGGAAACGCTGGTGCGCCGCGCCAGCGCGCTGCGCCTCGCCAGCTTCGCCGCCTGGGCCGCGCGCGATACCCGCCTCCGTGAACCGCGACTGTCGCAAGGACCTCCCGCGAACGCCTGACGTCGGTTTTTCGTCCGGTTTCGTTCGTCCAGAGGTTCATCATGTCCCGTTCCGTAACCGCGCTTTGCGCGGCGACGTGCCTTGTCACGTTGTCTTCCCCCTGTTTCTCCCAAGCCCGCCAAGAAACCACTTTGCCGATGGTCACGGTCGACCCGGCCAAGCGCACCGCCGCGCGCCCGGCCAAGCCCGCCAGCACTGACCGCTCCGCCGCCAGGACACGCGCATCTCGATTCGGCGCCGCGCCGCAGACCGCCGCCGCTGCTCCCGCCGGTCCGGCGCCGAGCCGGACCTCGCCGACCACGCAAGCCGCGACGCAGCGCATCCAGCAGACGCCCGGCGCGGTCGCCGTCGTGCCCGACACCGCGTTCAGGAACGCGCCCGCGCAGACCATCAAGGATGTGCTGGACTACGTGCCCGGCGTGTTCGCGCAGCCGAAATGGGGCGACGACACCAGGCTGTCGATTCGCGGCTCCGGCCTGTCGCGCAACTTCCACCTGCGCGGCACCCAGCTCACCCTCGACGGTGTGCCGATCAACACGGCCGACGGCTATGGCGACTTCCAGGAGATCGACCCGACCGCCTATCGCTATGTCGAGGTCTACAAGGGCGCCAATGCGCTGCGCTATGGCGCCAATTCGCTCGGCGGCGCCGTCAATTTCGTCACGCCCACCGGGCGTGATGCCTCGGCCTTCGAGAGCCGGCTCGACGGCGGCGCCTTCGGCTATCTGCGCGGCCAGGCCTCGACCGGCGGCGTCTATGGCGCGGCGGATTACTTCGTCACCGGCTCGGCCTCGCGCGTGGACGGCTATCGCGACCACAGCTGGGGCACGGCCGAGCGCGGCAGCGCCAATCTCGGCTACCAGGTCTCGCCGGATTTCGAGACCCGCTTCTATCTGAATGCCAACTCGGTGCGGCAGCGCATTCCGGGCGAGGTCAGCAAGACCAGCGCGCTCAATTCGCCTCAGACCGCCGCGGCCAACAACGTCCTCAACGACTGGCAGCGCAACATCGACACCGTCCGCGTCGCCAACAAGTCGACGCTGCATCTCGACAGCACCGATGTCGAGTTCGGCGTGTTCGCCGTCGACCGGCATCTGATGCATCCGATCTTCCAATGGCTCGACTACCGCTATCACGACTATGGCGGCTTCGTGCGCGCGGTCGACGATCGCGAGATCGGCGGCCATCGCAACCGCTTCACCGTCGGGCTGAACATCCAGAACGGCAGCACGGATGCGAACCAGTTCGTCAACACCGGCGGCAACAAGGGCATGCAGATGTCCTCGCTGGTGCAGACTCCGGAGAACTACACGCTCTATGGCGAGAACGCCTGGTACGTGGTGCCGAGCGTTTCGTTCATCGCCGGCGCGCAATTCCTGCACGCCGTGCGCAGCCAGCAGGTCAACTTCTCGCTCAATGGCGACGTCGCCGGCCGCGCCACCTACGATCTGCTCAGCCCCAAGGTCGGCGTGCTCTGGGACGTCGATCCGGGCTGGCAGGTGTTCGCCAACGTCTCGCGCAGCGGCGAAGCGCCGAGCTTCGGCGAGGGCAATGGGGCGGCCACGCGCTTCTACGACATCAAGGCGCAGACCGCGACCACCTACGAGATCGGAACGCGCGGCCGCCGGCCGGATGTCACCTGGGACTTCGCGCTGTACCACGCCGATATCCAAAACGAGCTGCAGTGCTTCTACTCGTCGTTCGGCAATTGCAACGTCACCAATGCCGACAAGACCGTCCATCAGGGTGTCGAGGCGGGCCTTGGCGTCAGCCTTCTCAAGGGGCTTGCCGTGAAGAGCGATACGCCCGATCGCGTCTGGCTCAATCTCGCCTACACCTACAACGACTTCCGCTACGATAACGACGCGACCTGGGGCAACAACCGCCTGCCAGGCGCGCCGCCGCATTTTTTGCGCGCGGAGCTGCTGTACAAGCATCCGAGTGGTGTCGCGTTCGGTCCCAACATCGAGTGGGTGCCGCAGGCCTATTTCGTCGACAGCGCCAACACGCTGTCCACCGACCTCTATCTGCTGTGGGGCCTGAAGGCGACCTATGACGATGGCAAGAATTTCTCGGCCTATCTCGAGGGCCGCAACCTCGCCAACAAGGCCTATATCGCGACCACCAGCATCATCGATCGCGCCACGCCGACGTCGACCCTGTTCAACCCCGGCAACGGCCGCGGCGTCTACGCCGGCCTCCGCTACAAACTGTGAGGATCAGCGCGATGCTCAATCATGAAACTTGTCTGCAGACCACTGGAAGGAACTCTGTCGTGAAATCGATCCTGCTCGGCCTGGCCGCTCTGTCCGTCGCACTCTCTTGCGTCCAGGCGCAGGCCCATGTCGTGCTCGACAAGTCAGAGGCGCGCATCGGCAAGACCTTCAAGGCCGTGCTGGCCGTGCCGCATGGCTGCGAGGGGGCCGCGACGGTGCGGCTGACCGTGCAGGTGCCGGAAGGCCTGATCGCGGTGAAGCCGATGCCGAAGCCCGGCTGGACCATCGAGGTCAAGAAGGGCGCTTACGCGCGCGCCTATGATTTCATGCACGGCCTCAAGCTCGGCGACGGCGTCAAGGAGATCAGCTGGAGCGGCCGGCTCGAGGACGGCTTCTACGACGAGTTCACCTTCACGGGCTTCGTCGCCGACACCTTCAAGGGCGGCGATGTGCTTCCGATTCCGGCGATCCAGGACTGCGAGACGGGCGCTGCGAAATGGGTCGAGATCGCCGCGCCCGGCCAGGATCCGCACGCGCTCAAATATCCCGCGCCGCTGCTGCGGCTGACGGCGGCCGAGCCGCCGCGCGGCGTGTCGAAGGGCGACATCACCGTGTCCACCGGCTGGAGCCGCGCCACGCCCGGCGGTGCCAAGGTCGGCGCCGGCTATTTCGCCGTCACCAATACCGGCCGCGAGCCGGACCGGCTGGTCGCGGCCAGCAGCGATGTGGCCGAGACGGTCGAGATCCATGAGATGTCGACGCGGGACGGCGTCATGGTGATGCGGCCGATGGAGGAGGGGCTGGCGATTCCGGCGGGACAGACGGTCGCACTGTCGTCGGGCGGCATCCATCTGATGCTCACCGGCCTCAAGGCGCCGCTGGTCGAGGGCAAGACGGTGGCGGTGACCCTGCAGTTCGAGCGGGCCGGCAAGATGGCCGTGCTGCTCGACGTGCTCGGTCTCGGTGCGCAGGCGCCCGGTGGCCAGCAGGGCACCAGCGGCTCCGCGGAGCATGCGCATCATTGACGGGAGATGAAGGGGGCCGGTGCCGCGGGAGGCCCGGGGCCGTCCCGATTGCAACGCAACATGAGTTGATCCTGATCTGGCCGAGAGTTGACCAATCGTGGTCCCGTGCGACGCCATTGGCGTTTGCGCGGGCTCGCGTTCCGCTGCAATATGGCACCAACAGTCGCGACAATGCAGCGGGAAGTGAAACGAATGGCAGCTCCAATCAAGTTCGGCATGGGACAGAGCGTTCTCCGCAAAGAGGATGACGCGCTGATTCGCGGCAAGGGCCGCTACACCGACGATCTCGCGCCATCGGCCGCCCTGCATGCCCTGGTGCTGCGCTCGCCGCACGCCCATGCCAAATTCACCATCGACGTCACCGCGGCGCGGGAGCTGCCGGGCGTGGCGCTGATCCTGACCGCCGCTGATACCGCGGAACTCGGCGGCCTGCCGTGCCTGTTCAACCTCGAGACCGATCCGTTCACCGCGCCTGTTTATCCGATCCTGGCCAAGGACGAGGTGCGCCACGTCGGCGATGCCGTCGCCTTCGTCGTCGCCGACACGCTCGATCACGCGCGCGATGCGCTGGAGGCGATCAAGGTCGAGTGGACGACCTTGCCGGCGGTGACCGGCGTCGTGAATGCGATCAAGCCGGACGCGCCGCAGGTCTGGGCCGAGCACAAGGGCAATGTGCTGTTCGACGTTGCGATCGGCGACAAGTCCGCGGTCGAGGCCGCCTTTGCCAAGGCGCATGCCGTCGCCGAGATCCGCATCGTCAATCCGCGCGTCGTGGCGAGCTTCATGGAGACGCGCGCCGCCGTCTGCGAATACGACGCCAAGCGCGACCATCTGACCTTGACGGCGGGCAGCCAGGGCAGCCACCGGCTGCGCGACATTCTCTGCCAGAACATCCTGAAGATGCCGACCGAGAAGATGCGGGTGATCTGCCCCGACGTCGGCGGCGGCTTCGGCACCAAGCTGTTTCCCTATCGCGAATACGCGCTGCTCGCGGTCGCAGCCAAGCAGCTGCGCAAATCGGTGCGCTGGGCCGCCGACCGCTCCGAGCATTTCATGGGCGACGCGCAGGGCCGCGACAACGTCACCACCGCGAAGATGGCGCTGGCCGCGGACGGCAAGTTCCTCGCCATGGACGTCGACCTGATGGGCGACATGGGCGCCTATCTCTCGACCTTCGCGCCCTACATCCCGCATGGCGGCGCCGGCATGCTGCCCGGCCTCTACGACATCCAGGCCTTCCACTGCCGGGTGCGCACGATCTTCACCCACACCGTGCCGGTTGACGCCTATCGCGGCGCGGGCCGTCCCGAGGCGGCCTATGTCATCGAGCGCCTGGTCGATGCCTGCGCGCGCAAGCTCGACCTCAGCGTTGATGCGGTCAGGCGCAAGAACTTCATCGCGCCGCGCGCGCTGCCGTACAAGACCGCGACCGGCAAGGTCTATGATTCCGGCGACTTCAACGCGCATCTCAAGCGCGCGATGGAGATCGCGGAGTGGAAGGATTTTTCCAAGCGCGCCAAGGCGGCGAAGAAGGACGGCCTCATCCGCGGCATCGGGCTGGCGAGCTATGTCGAGGTCTGCGGCACGATGGGCGAGGAGACCGCCAATGTGCGGCTCGATCCCAATGGCGACGTCACCATCCTGATCGGCACGCAGTCGAGCGGGCAGGGCCATCAGACGGCCTATGCGCAGATCGTCGCCGAGCAGTTCGGCCTGTCGCCGGAGCGCGTCCACATCCATCAGGGCGACACCGCCGAAATCGCGACCGGCCTCGGCACCGGCGGCTCGGCCTCGATTCCCTCCGGCGGCGTCAGCGTGCAGCGCGCCACCCATGAGCTCGGCGACAAGCTCAAGCAGATTGCGGCCGAAGCGCTCGAGGCGGGCTTGGGCGATCTCGAGATCGCCGACGGCGTGATCCGCGTCGCCGGCACCGACCGCGCGATCTCGTTCGCCGATCTCGCCAAGCGGCCCGGCGTCGATCCCGCCAAGCTCAACGGCAGCGCCACCTTCGCCAGCGCCGACGGCACCTATCCGAACGGCACCCATGTCGCCGAGATCGAGCTCGATCCGGCCACCGGCATCATCAAGATCGTCAACTACGTGATCGTCGACGATTTCGGCGTGACGTTGAATCCGCTGCTGCTGGCCGGCCAGGTCCATGGCGGCGCGGTGCAGGGCATCGGTCAGGCGCTGATGGAGCAGGTGGTCTACAGCAATTCGGATGCGCAGCTCGTCACCGGCAGCTTCATGGACTATGCGCTGCCGCGCGCGGCCGACGCGCCGTCCTTCACCTTCGAGACCCACAACGTGCCCTGCAAGACCAATCCGATGGGCGTCAAGGGCGCGGGCGAGGCGGGCGCGATCGGCTCTTGTCCGGCCGTCGTCAACGCGATCGTCGAAGCCCTCTGGCGCGAGTACAAGATCGATCACATCGACATGCCGGCGACGCCTGAGCGGGTCTGGATCGCGATCCGGGAGCAGCACCGCCGTCACAGTCTCTGAGGACTCTATCTCGCAGCACTCTCCGATATCCGCCTCAATTCCGGAATAACCCGCCGGAACAGGGGTTGACCGAACAGAGACAACCCGTTCAGGTGGGCTGGACGGATTGTGACAACAAAGGAGCGAATTGATGAAGCGGACTGTCGTGGTAGCAGCAGCGTTGCTGCTGGGGGCCGGCGCCGTGATGGCACAGGACAATCTGGTCAAGCAGAGCCAGGACACCATGAAGGCGAACGCCAAGAACCTCGGCGGTGTCCTGATCGCCATGGTCAAGGGCGAGAAGCCGTATGACCAGGCCGCCGTCAATGCCGCTCTGGCCCAGCTCGACGAGACCGCCAAGAAGCTGCCGACGATGTATCCGGCCAGCCTGAAGGGCGCCAAGTTCGAAGGCGACTACGGTCCGTCGCCGAAGATCTGGGAAGACCAGGCCGGCTTCAAGACCAAGATCGAGAGCTTCGCCAAGGTCGTCACCGAGGCCAAGGCGAAGATCAAGGATCTCGACAGCCTGAAGGCGACCGCGCCGGGGATCGGCAAGGAGTGCGGCGGCTGCCACGAGACCTTCCGTCTCAAGAACAGCTGATCCGACGTTACATCGATGAGGGCGGACGCGGCGTCGCGTTCGCCCTCATTCGTGTTCGCCTCGTTCGTCTCGCTCCCCTTTGGTCGCGTCCGGTTTGTTCGCGCCGCGTGGGCGTCATATCGTATCCCGCCGCGCCGACTGCGGACTGATACGTCCCTCCCTGCTGTGACGGAGCCACCATGCTACGACGCCTCCTGCTTGCCCTGTGTGTGCTTGGCGCCGCCGGACTCGCGGTGTTCTGGTGGTTGACGCAGCCGTCGACGGTCACGCTCGCGGCCGCCACGCGGGCGCCCGATCTCGCCAACGGCCAGGAGATGTTCAACATCGGCGGCTGCTCGTCCTGCCATGCGGTGCCGAACCAGCCGGATCGCCTCAAGCTCGGTGGCGGCCTGCCGCTGGAATCGCCGTTCGGGACCTTCTATGCGCCGAACATCTCGCCCGATCCGAACGATGGTATCGGGCGCTGGAGCGAGGCCCAGTTCGTGAATGCGGTCGTCAAGGGCGTGTCGCCGGGCGGCAGCCACTACTATCCGGCGTTTCCCTATACCTCCTACGCGGCCGCGAAGGTCGATGATGTCAGAGATCTCTTCGCCTACATGAAGACCTTGCCGCCGGTCGCCGGCGCCTCGCGGGCCCACGATCTGCCGTTCCCGTTCAACATCCGCCGCACCGTCGGTGTCTGGAAGCTGCTGTTCTTCGACGACAAGCCGTTCGTTGCCGACGCGTCGCGCCCGGCGGAGTGGAATCGCGGCGCCTATCTGGTCAATACGCTCGGGCACTGCGCCGAGTGCCACAGCCCGCGCAATCTGCTCGGCGGCATCAAGACGGCGCAGCGCCTTGCCGGCGGGCCCGATCCGGAAGGTCACGGCTTCGTGCCGAACATCACCCAGAAGGGCCTGTCGGACTGGGGCGAGAGCGATATCAGCTATTTCCTCGAGACCGGACAGCTGCCCGACGGCGACAGCGCCGGCGGCTCGATGGCGCGCGTCATCCGCAACACTTCGCAGCTGACGCCGGAGGATCGCAAGGCGATGGCGATCTATCTGAAATCGCTGCCGCCGGTCGAAGGCCCGCCGAAGCCCAAGAAACCTGCGAGCTAAGCCGGCGAGCTGAGAGAGCCGCTAGATCGGCTTGAAGCTGCCATCGCCCTGGATCACCGTCAGCGAGACCGGCGGCGGGTTGTCCTTGCGCGCGCTGCCGAAGCTGACGACGAGGCCGCCGATGTCGAACTGGCCGACCTCGTTGATGATGCGCAGCAGCTCGGCGCGCGTCGGGTTCGGGCCGGTCATCGCCAGGGCGCGCGCGACCAGGCGGCCGGTGATGTAGCCCTCGAGCCCGATGAAGTCGGGCGTCTGGCTCGGATCGAGCGCTTTCATCGCGGCCTGGTAGTCGGCGACGATGCGGCGGTCGGTGTCCCAAGGGAACGGTACCACCTCGGAGACGATGACGCCGCGGCCCTCCGAGCCGAGCTCCTTGGCGAGCGCATTGCCGCCGACGAAGGACACCGCCGTGAAGGTCGGGTTGAAGCCCGAGCGATGCGCCATCTTGATGAACTCGGCGCACGGACCATAGGTGCCGACCAGGATGACGGCTTCGGGCTCGGCGCGCCGGATCACCTTGAGCGCCGCGCCGACGGCGCGGGTGTTGCGCTCGAACGTTCCTTCGGCAGCGAGCTCCAGACCACGGCGATCGAGATGGGTCTTGACGCCGGCCAGCACGTCGCGGCCGAACGAGTCATCCTGATAGAAGATCGCGATGCGGGTAAGACGCAGCTCCTCGGTGAGATGCTTGATCGAAGCCTCGGCCTCGGCCGCGTAGCTCGCGCGGATGTTGACGATGTTCTGGAATTCGGGCGCGCGCAGGAATTCGGCGCCGGAGACCGGACCGATGAAGGGGACGTCGTTCGAGGCTGCGATCGGCGCGGTGGCGATCGCGGTCGGCGTGCCGACGGCGCCGATCAGCGCGAACACCTTGTCCTCGTAGATCAGCTTGATGGTCTCGACCACCGAGCGATCTGGGTCATAGCCGTCGTTGCGGCTCGCCAGCTTCAGACGACGGCCGTAGACGCCGCCCTTGGCGTTGAGCTCGTTGAAGGCGGCGAGCAGGCCCTGCCTGGCCGCCTGGCCAAGTGCCGCCGATGGACCTTCCAGCGCCGCAACCTGGCCGAACAGGATCGAGTCGTTGGTGACGCCGAGTTCGTCGGCCGAAGCCGGTGCGAGCGGAACCAGGCCCGCGAGCAGGATGAGAACGATGGATTTCCGGAAGCTTGAGAACCAGTTCATTGCGATCTTCGATGCACGGGTACGCCTGATGAGAACTCAGCCTACACGCGTTGAATGAAGACCTCGCTAAAGACGTATCCCGCGCTTGATCGCGTTTTGGGCGGCCTTCAACAGCCAGTCGTTAACCAAGCCTCGGTTTCTGGTACTCCACAACGGATCATCTTTGACCGTCCTTAACTTCGGAGGTCGAGCATCGGGCCATGTGTAATGACGGGCAGCCGTTTGGCGGGGGCCATATTGCAGGTTGAAGAGTACAGCGCACCGACGCTGCAGGAACATGATGGCGCTCGCAGCGGTAGCGGGCGCGAGAGGCTGCGCGCGTCGCTATCGCGATACCGCCTGTATC
This sequence comes from Bradyrhizobium sp. SSBR45G, assembly GCF_030159255.1. GTDB lineage: Bacteria > Pseudomonadota > Alphaproteobacteria > Rhizobiales > Xanthobacteraceae > Bradyrhizobium. The sequence continues at coordinate 13,134 of NZ_BSCT01000021.1, forward strand.
GACCTGCGATCATCGCCGCATGCGTCGGCGTCGTTCTGTCGATCGCCGGTACGGTGGCCGTCGGCCGCTGGGAAAACCGGCTGGCGCGCACCGATTTCGAGGGCGTGGCCGAAGCGCAGGCGATCCTGGTCCAGAACGGCGTCAACGAATATGTCAGCCGGCTGACCGCGCTGCGCACGCGATTTGAATCCGCCAACGACGACATCACCCGCAGCGAATACCAGACCTTCAGCGCGCGCCTGTTCGAGGCGCATCGCGGCATGCTGCGGCTCGCCTGGCTGCCGCGGATCAAGCGCAAGGAGCGCGGCGAGTACGAGGCGGCCGCGATCACCGATGGTGTCCCCGCCTTCCGCATCAAGTCCTATCCGGATGGCACGGTCGCGCCGGAGAGTGATGAGTACTATCCGGTGTACTTCTCCACCGAGGCGAAGACGTCGCCGGTCTACGGCCTCGACTATTGGAGCATCCCCGATCATCGCGCGGTGCTGGAGCAGTCGCGCGACTATGACATGATCGGCGCGCTGCGGACGCGCCAGAACCTGATCAATCAGAATGAGCGCAACAACGCCGTCATGATCGGCATCCCCGTCTATGCCAAGGGGACATCGCGCACCACGGTCGCCGATCGCCGCCGCAATCTCTCAGGCTTCATCGTCGGCGTGTTCGATCTGCCGATGCTGCTGCAGTCGGTGCGCGCGAACAATCCCAACAGTCCCGCGCTTCAGATCAATCTGCTGCCGCCGGAGCGCGTCATCAATGCCTCTGGCGTGGACCCGCAGCGCTGGCCGAGCGATCCCAACATCTGGTCGACAACCTTGCGCATCGGCGATGCCGACTGGGTGTTTCAGGCCGCCCCCGCCGGCGGAGGCCTGATGGCCAGCCATAACCGCGCGCTGGCGCTGTATGCGGCCGGCGTGGCGACGACGATCTTCCTGGCGGTCTATCTCGCGCTGTCGAGCCGCAACGCCCAGCAGCTCGCGCTCGCCAACCGCCGCGTGCTCGAGCTTGCGCAGACCGATGCGCTGACCGGGCTCGCCAACCGCGCCTTCTTCCTCGAGGAGATGGAGCGCATCAACGACGATAAGATCGGCCGCTTCACCGTCTTCCTGCTCGATCTCGACCGCTTCAAGAACGTCAACGATTCGCTCGGCCATGGCGCCGGCGACGAGCTCCTGGTGCAGGTCGCCCAGCGCCTGAGATCGCAGCTGCGCGACGAGGACGTGCTGGCACGGCTCGGCGGCGACGAGTTCGCGCTGATCCAGGGCGGCTTCGACGACCAGCGTGCGGCCGCGATCGAGCTGGCGCAGCGGATCACCAGGCTGATCGCCGAGCCGTTCCAGCTCGGCGGGCAGCGGGTCGAGATCGGCACCAGCATCGGCATCTCGCTCGCGCCGGAACACGGCCGCGACCAGGAGCATCTGCTCAAGAAGGCCGACCTCGCGCTGTATCGCTCGAAATCCGCCGGCCGCAGCTGCTACACGCTCTATGACGATGCGATGTCGGCCGAGCTCGAGGCCCGCAACACGCTCGAGGGCGATCTGCGCGACGCCATCGCGCAGTGCCAGTTCGAAGTGCACTATCAGCCGTTCTACGACGCCGACACCGGCGAGCGCCGCGGCGTCGAGGCGCTGGTGCGCTGGCGCCACCCGGTCAAGGGGCTGGTGCCGCCGGACAAGTTCATCCCGCTGGCGGAATCGACCGGCCTGATCGTGCCGCTCGGCGAGTGGATCATCGGCAGGGCCTGCGACGATGCGACGGCGTGGCCCGACGACGTCAAGGTCGCGGTCAATCTCTCTCCGGTCCAGTTCAAGCAGGCTGAGCTGTTCGACGTCATCCAGTCGGCGCTGTCGCGCTCCGGCCTCGATCCCAAGCGTCTCGAGATCGAGATCACCGAGTCCGTGCTGCTGGAACGCGCGGCCGAGAACGAGAGTTTCATCGACCGGCTGAAGGGCCTCGGCATCTCGCTGGCGCTCGATGATTTCGGCACCGGCTATTCGTCGCTGCGCTCGCTGACGGCGTTCCCGTTCAACAAGATCAAGATCGACAAATCCTTCGTCGCCAATCTGAGCGTGCGCAACGAGAGCGCGGCCGTCATCTCCTCGGTGGTGACCCTGGCACGCGGGCTCGGCATCCAGATCACGGCCGAGGGCGTCGAGACCGAGGAGCAGCTCGTCCAGCTGCGCGCGCTCGGGGTCAACTTCGCGCAGGGCTATCTGCTGGGCCGGCCGATGCCGGTCGAGCAGCTCGAGAAGCATCTGGAGATCACGCGGGGGCCGGAGCAGCGGGATCAGGCGGAGCTCGATGCCGAGGCGTCGGAGGACGTCGATCCCCGCCCGTCCGCGGTGGTCGCGCTCATTCCCCGGTCCGGGGCGCTGCTATCCCTCGCATCCAACGGCTGAGCGGCGAGGCCGGCTCGGCATCGGAGTCGAGCGGCAGGCCGAGCATGGCGGATTCGCGCGCCGCGCTCGGCGTGATGCCGTAGGCGGCCTTGAACAGCCGCGTGAAATGCGCGTCGGTGCCGAGCTGCCAGCGCCGCGCCACCTCGCTGATCCGCACGTTGCGCGATCCGGCCGCGGCCAGGTCGAAGAAGGCCCGGTGCAGGCGACGGCTGCGGATGTAGTCGGCGATGCCGCCGATCGGGGCGAACAGCCGATACAGCGACGCGCGCGACAGGCCGAAATGCAGCGCCACGGCGTCGGCGCTGAGCTCGGCGCTGGACAGCTGCTGCTCGATATATCGCCGGATCCGGAGCAGCGACGCATCCGCCGTCGTGCTGCGGTCGACATCGCGGCGTTCGAGCTCGCCGCGCAGGCACGCCGAGATCAGCGAAATCGTGCCGTCGATCACGGCCTGGCACTCGTCGAAGCTCATGCGTGGCGCGCAATCGAGCAGTGCGCCGAAATGCCGCGCCAGCAGCGGGGCCATGGCGCCGCCGCGCGGCAGCACGAGCCCGTGCAGATCATCGACCTGCAGCAGCCGGGCGTCGAACATCGGGCGCGGGACGACCATCGTGACGTTCTTGAAGGCGCTCGCGCGCGTCTCGAGGGTCTGCGCCAGGTCGAGCACGCAGAGATCGCCGGCCTCGACCCGGATCGGGCGGTCGCCTGCGACACCCTGATAGCCGCCCGTCACGTAGAGCTGCAGGATGATGTGATCGACGCCGCTGCGGGCGATCGTCTCGGCGGAGCGCCGGAAGCGCTGGCCGCTGGCCCGGGCCGATCCCAGCAGCACGGAACCGAGCGCGTAGGACAGGACATCGGCGTAGAACGGCGTGGCGCCGTCTGCGGCGAACTCGTCGACGTCGAAGAACGTCGAGGTGGCCTCACGCCACGCTGCGATGTTGGTCTCGGTGTCCATCTGCGCGGCTGAGAAGCCGTAGCTCGGCAGCGGGGACGAAACAGTCTGGATGTCACTCTTCACGCTACGCGCCGCAGACTCGTCTTGAGCTTTCGTCTCAACCTCTTGATCGATCGTCTCGACCCGGTCGCTCGTCTTGACCCGGCGCGCCCCGCACCGCCTATAGGGTCTATCGCCAAGTTGCGAAAGAGGAAAGCCGGGCGCCTCGACGGTCCCCAATGCCCCTCGCGAACGAGGAGTCCGGCTTTCCTTGCCGCGCGCTGATTGGACGGGAGCCTGGAGGAATCGCGGCGATCGCGATCACTCTCTGCATCGTCCGATCAGCCACCGTCTTTCATGACGAAACCATGCTTGTTGGATTTTTGAAGCTCGGCGCCCGTCGGCAACGGCGGGCGCCTTTCTCGCGCGGGCCGCTAGCTGGCGCTGAATGCCTTGAACGTGATGATGGTGTGGGTGTCCTGGATGCCAGGCAGCACCTGGACCTTCTCGTTCACGAAGTGGCCGATATCGGTGTCCTTGTCGACGTAGAACTTCACCAGCAGGTCGAAATTGCCGGCCGTGGAATAGATCTCCGATGCGATCTCGGCCTCGGCCAGCGCATTGGCCACGACGTAGGACTGGCCGAGCTTGCACTTGATCTGGACGAAGAAAGGTACCATTGCGGGCGGTCTCCGGAAGGCGTTCGGGGCCTCAATATAGCGTTTTCGGACGAAGTCGATACGCTTTCTGAGGTGACCCGGCCTGCTTGCCGGGCGTGGCCGGCCCGGGCTAGGAGAGGGGATGAGCACCCCCGTCGCCCTGACCATCGCCGGATCGGACTCCTCGGGAGGAGCCGGCATCCAGGCGGACCTGAAGACCTTTGCGGCGCTGTCCGTCTATGGCGCCTCGGTCATCACCGCGCTGACCGCCCAGAACACGACGGGCGTGACCGGCGTTCATCTGGTTCCGCCCGCGTTCGTCACCGCGCAGATCGATGCCGTGTTCGACGATCTCTCGGTCGGCGCGGTCAAGATCGGCATGGTGGCGCAGGCGCCGATCGCCGACGCCATCAGCGCCAGCCTCGCGCGCCGGCAGCCTGGCCACGTCGTGCTCGATCCGGTGATGGTCGCGACCTCAGGCGCCCGGCTGCTGCCGGAGGACGCGATCGCGGCGCTGCGCAGCCGGCTGATCCCGCAGGCGTCGCTGATCACGCCGAACCTGCCCGAGGCCGCGGCCTTGCTGGACGAGCCGGTCGCGACCTCGGACGCGGAGATCGCGGCGCAGGGCCGCCGGCTGCTGGCGCTCGGCTGTCCGGCCGTGCTGATCAAGGGCGGGCACGGGCAGGGCGCCGAGAGCACCGATTACCTGATCACGTCAGGGATCACCCTTGCCCTCCCGGCGCCGCGCGTCGCCACCAGCAACACCCATGGCACCGGCTGCTCATTGTCGTCGGCGGTCGCCGCCGGGCTTGCCAAGGGCGAGGACCTGGAGGCTGCCGTGCGCCATGCCAAGGCGTTCATCTCCGGCGCCATCGCTGCCGCCGATCGCTTCACGGTCGGACACGGCCACGGCCCGGTGCATCATTTGTACCGGTTCTATTGAGACGGTGCGATGTCTCGTCGATCAGCAGAGGACTCCAAAACATGCTGCGTTTCCTGATCCCCCTGACGATTGCTGCGGTCGGAGCGCTTGCCGCGCCGGCCATGGCCGAGCGCGCTTATTCCCCCGAGGAGGAGCGCAACAAGGCGATCGTGCTCGACTTCTATGAGCAGGGCCTCAACCGGAAGGACTTCGCCGCAGCCTCGAAATATCTCGGGACCTATATCCAGCACAATCCGGGCGCCGAGGATGGCCCGGAGGGATTTCGCAAGTTCATCGAATTCCTGAAGACGAAGTATCCGCAATCCCATAGCGAGATCACGAAGGTGCTGGTCGATGGCGACTTCGTCATCCTGCGCGTCCACGCCATTCGCGAGCCCGGCACCCGCGGCAATGCGATCGTCGACATCTTCCGCCTGAAGGACGGCCGGATCGAAGAGCATTGGGACTCGGTGCAGCCGATCCCCGAGCAGTCAGCCAATTCAAACGGCATGTTCTGAGGTCGCGCTCCGGGCCGCCCGTCGTCACTCACTTCTGATGTGCGGCCTCGATCTCGCGTTGATGGCCGTTCATGATGCGCGACCGGTATTCGCCCGGCGATTCGCCGAACCAGCGATTGGAGGCGCGGAAGAACGTGCTCTGATCGGCGTAGCCGAGCAGATAGCCGATGTCGGTGAGCGTCATGCGGGAATCAGCGAGATGACGCTGGGCGAGCTCGCGCCTGGCATCGTCAACGAGGTCGCTGAAGGAGAGGCCTTCGTCGGCAAGCCGGCGCTGGAACGTGCGATCGCTGAGACCGAGCGCGGCCGCGATGGCTGAGCGCAGCGGGCTGCCATCGGGCAGCAGCTTGGCGATCGCGGCGCGGGCGCGATACGCGGTATCGGTCTTGACCAGCCGCTCCAGCGCCTCGTCGGCGATGCGGTCGTGAATCGCGATGAGCTCGGGCGCGGAGGTCGTCAGCTTGCAGGCGAGATCCTGATCGGACACCAGGAAGCCGTTGAACGGGGCGTCGAACTCGAGCGGTGACTGGAAGGCGGCGTTGTAGGCCGCGATCGAGAGCGGCACCGCATGCGTGAAGCGGGTGGAGAGGGGCGTCAGCCGCCGGTCGAGCATCCAGCGGCAGAGATTCAGCAGATTGACGACACCATAGTCATAGCGCTGCCGTGGAATCGGACATTCGCCGCCGAACACGTCGGTGCGCACCCAGCGGCCGCCCTGACCGGGTTCGAGCGTGATGGTCACGGCGTCGCTGACGAGACACATGTAGCGGATCAGGCGAGCCAGCCCGGTCTGCAGATCGGGGCTGGACATCATCGCATAGCCCGCAACGCCGTAGTGGTCGGGCCGCGGCGCGTCGCGTTTTGCGAGCCCGATGTCCGGATTGCCCGAGCGCTCCGCCGCCAGCGCCCACAATCGGCTCAGCGCCTCCGTCGGCCAGCGGCGATCGCAATCATCGAGATCCTCGATCGACAGGCCGACCTCGGCGAACAGCGCGGCTGCATCGAGGCCTTGCTCCTGCAGCGTCGTTGCGACGCCGCGCATCCATGCCGACGATGTGGTTCGCTGTTGCTGAGCCATCCCCTTGGCCTTCTGGAGCCAGTGCTTTGGCGTCCTCGGATCATTGTGCAGGTGCACATGAGATTGCATAGCATCAGGGATCGGCGATCGCGATACGAAATTCGTCGGAGCGCCTGCGTCACCGCAGCCCAGGAGAGAAGCATGCCTGTTCTGAAAACCAACGACGGCACAGAGATTTACTACAAGGATTGGGGCTCCGGGCAGCCGATCGTGTTCAGCCATGGCTGGCCGCTGTCGTCAGACGATTGGGACGCACAGCTGATGTTCTTCCTCAATCACGGGTTCCGTGTCGTCGCGCATGACCGCCGCGGCCACGGCCGCTCGGCCCAGGTCGCCGATGGTCACGACATGGACCATTACGCCGACGATCTCGCGGCGCTGACGGCGCATCTCGATCTGAAGAACGCTGTCCATGTCGGCCATTCGACCGGCGGCGGCGAGGTGGTGCACTATCTCGCGCGCCATGGCGAAAGCCGCGCGGCCAAGGCTGCGATCATCGCCGCGGTGCCGCCCTTGATGGTGCAGACGGCGGCCAATCCGGGCGGCCTGCCGAAATCGGTGTTCGACGATTTCCAGACCCAGGTCGCAACCCGCCGCGCGGAGTTCTACCGCGACGTCGCAGCCGGGCCGTTCTATGGCTTTAACAAGCCCGGCGCCAAGCCGTCCGAGGCAGTGATCCAGAACTGGTGGCGGCAGGGCATGATGGGCAGCGCGAAAGCGCATTACGACGGCGTCGTCGCGTTCTCGCAGACCGACTTCACCGAGGACCTCAAGAAGATCTCGCTGCCGGTGCTGGTCATGCACAGCGAGGACGATCAGATCGTGCCCTATGCGGATTCCGCGCCGCTCTCGGCCAAGCTGCTCAAGAACGGCACGCTGAAGACCTACAAGGGATTCCCGCACGGCATGCCGACCACCGAGGCCGAGACGATCAACGCCGACCTCCTGGCCTTCATCAAGAGCTGAGCAGGGGAGGCACGCATGACCTGGGGTATTCCCACGCCGCTGTTTCTGCAGATCCACGTGGTGCTGAGCCTGATCGGAATTGCGACCGGGCTCGTCATGCTCGCCGGCATGCTCACGGGCCGCCATCTGGCGGCCTGGGCGGCGCTGTTCCTGGCCACGACCGTTCTCACGGGCGTGACCGGGTTTCCGCTGCCGCCGTTCGGTCTCGATCCGCCGCGCATCATCGGCATCCTCCTGCTCGCGCTGCTCGCGGCGGCTACCGCCGCGCTCTACGTGTTCGCGCTGTCGGGGTGGTGGCGCTCGGTCTATGTCATCACGGCGCTGGTTTCGCTCTATCTCAACGTCTTCGTCGCCATCGTGCAGTCGTTCCAGAAAATTGGTCCGCTCAATGCGCTGGCGCCGACACAGAGCGAGCCGCCGTTCGCGGTCGCGCAACTCGTCACGCTCGCGCTCTTCCTCGCTCTCGGCATTTTCGCGTGGCGGCGGTTTGCCCGCGGCGGCGCCAAGCCGCGCGCCTCGCTCGCTTGATCCTCTTTATCCCAACGCTTTCCCAGGAGATGTCCATGTCGAAGCTCGAAATGCTGACGCCGCAGAACTGCGCTGTCGCGCTGATCGACTACCAGCCCGCGATGTATCAGGGTGTGCAGTCGCACGACCGTCTCGGCGTGTTCAACAACATCCAGATCGTCGCCAAGGCTGCAAAACTGTTCAAGATTCCGACCGTGCTCACCACGGTCGCCAAGGACTCCTTCTCCGGTCCTTTCATGCCGGAGGTCACCGAGCTGTTTCCGAGCCACGACATCGTCGACCGTACGGCGATGAACTCGTGGCTCGATGCCGGCTTCCGCAAGCAGGTCGCAGCGACGGGGCGCAAGAAGTTCATCATCGCGGGGCTGTGGACCGAGGCCTGCGTGCTGTTCCCGACGCTCGACATGCTGCGCGAGGGCTATGAGATCTACATCCCGGCCGACGCCTGCGGCGACCTGTCGCTGGAAGCGCACAACCGCGCGATGGATCGCGCGGTGCAGGCCGGCGCGGTGCCGATCACCTCGTGCCAGTTCGCCTTCGAGCTGCAGCAGGACTGGGCGCGCGCCGAGACCTATGACGGCATGATGGAGATCCTGAAGGCGCATTCGCCCTACGGCATCCAGATCCGCTTCTCCAAATGGGCGCTCGGCGAGCATGCCTCCGAGGGCGGCACGAAGTAGCCGGAGCATTCAATGAAGATCTATCTGTTCTCGCTCGGGGCGGGGCTGCTGGTCGGCGTGATCTACAGCCTGCTTCAGGTCCGCTCGCCGGCGCCGCCGCTTGTGGCGCTGGTCGGCCTGCTCGGCATCCTCGTCGGCGAGCAGGTGATCCCCGTGGGCCGGCAGCTCCTGAGCGGCACCAGCCTCTCGGCAGCGTGGCAGAAGGCGGCCTGCGCCACGCACATCTTCGGCCTCTTGCCCGGTCATCACGGCCGGGCAGAGACCACCAATCCTCCTTCCCAAGGCGAGAAGGCCTCATGAGCGATCATCCCGATCTGATCCTGCATCGCGGCCTGTTCACGACGCTCGACCGCGGCAATCCGCAGGCGAATTCGGTTGCGATCAAGGATGGTGTGTTCACCGCCGTCGGCCATGAGCAGGACGTGATGAAGCTCGCCGGTCCGCGGACGAACCTGATCGACCTCAAGGGCCGGCGCGTGCTGCCCGGCCTGATCGACAATCACCTGCACATCATCCGCGGCGGGCTCAACTTCAACATGGAGCTGCGCTGGGACGGCGTCCGCTCGCTCGCCGATGCGATGGCCATGCTGAAGGCGCAGGTCGCGATCACGCCGCCGCCGCAATGGGTGCGTGTGGTCGGCGGCTTCACCGAGCATCAGTTTGCCGAGAAGCGGCTGCCGACGATCGACGAGCTCAACGCCGTGGCGCCGGATACCCCCGTGTTCCTGCTGCATCTGTACGATCGCGCCATCCTGAACGGCGCCGCGCTGCGTGCCGTGGGCTACGACAAGGACACGCCGCAGCCGCCGGGCGGCGAGATCATGCGTGATGCCCAGGGTCATCCGACCGGATTGCTGCTCGCCAAGCCGAACGCCGCGATCCTGTATGCAACGCTGGCCAAGGGGCCGAAACTGCCGTTCGACTATCAGCTCAACTCGACGCGCCATTTCATGCGCGAGCTGAACCGGCTCGGCGTCACCGGTGCGATCGATGCCGGCGGCGGCTTCCAGAACTATCCCGATGACTACGCCGTGATCCAGCAGCTCGCCGATGACGGCCAGCTCACGATCCGGCTCGCCTACAATCTGTTCACGCAGAAGCCGAAGGGCGAGAAGGACGATTTCCTGCGCTGGACGCAGAACTCGACCTACAAGCAGGGCAACGACTACTTCCGCCACAACGGTGCCGGCGAGATGCTGGTGTTCTCCGCCGCCGATTTCGAGGATTTCCGCGTGCCGCGGCCGGACATGGCGCCGGAGATGGAGGGCGAGCTCGAGGAGGTCGTGCGCATCCTGGTGCAGAACAGATGGCCGTGGCGGCTGCACGCGACCTATGACGAGACCATCTCGCGTGCGCTCGACGTGTTCGAGAAGGTCAACCAGGATACGCCGCTCGACGGCCTGCACTGGTTCTTTGATCACGCCGAAACGATCTCGGATCAGTCGATCGACCGCATCGCCACGCTCGGCGGCGGCATCGCCGTGCAGCACCGCATGGCCTATCAGGGCGAATACTTCGTCGAGCGCTACGGCTTCGGCGCGGCGGAGGCGACGCCGCCGGTGAAGAAGATCCTCGACAAGGGCGTCAAGGTCTCCGCCGGCACCGATGCCACCCGTGTCGCGTCCTACAATCCCTGGGTCTCGCTGTCCTGGCTCGTCACCGGCCGCACCGTCGGCGGCCTGCGGCTGTATCCGCAGCGCAACTGCCTCGATCGCGAAACCGCTCTGCGGATGTGGACCGAGAACGTCACCTGGTTCTCCAACGAGGAGGGCCGGAAGGGCCGCATCGCCGTCGGGCAATTCGCCGACCTGATCGTGCCGGATCGTGATTTCTTCTCGTGTGCCGAGTCCGAGATCGCCGACATCACGAGCGAGCTCACCATGGTCGGCGGCCGCGTGGTCTACGCCGCGTCCGACTTCAAGCCGCTGGACGACGCCGCGCCGCCACCGGCGATGCCGGAGTGGTCACCGGTGCGCCGCTTCGGCGGCTATGGCGCCTGGCTGGAGAAGGACGATCATGGCGCCGTTCGCGCCCAGGCCATACAGACCTGCGGCTGCGCCAGCGCCTGCGGCGTGCACGGCCATGACCACGCGCGCGCCTGGTCGGGCAAGATCCCGGCAGCCGATCTCAAGAGCTTCTGGGGCGCGCTCGGTTGCGCCTGCTGGGCGGTGTGAGATGGCAGCGAAGTCCGACACGCCACGGCCTATCGCCGCGGTGCTGGATTGGCGCTGGCTATGGCCGCTGGCCCGGCTCGCGCTGGTCTCGGCCTATCTGATCGGCGGCGTCCAGAAGCTCACCGACTTCTCTGGCGCCATCGCCGAGCAGGCCCATTTCGGCCTGCAGCCGGCCTGGCTGTGGGCGGTGGCCGCGATCGCCGTCGAGCTGATCGGCTCGGTGCTGGTCGTCGTCAATCGCCTGGTCTGGCTTGGCGCCGGTGCGCTCGGGGTGCTGACATCAGTCGCCATGCTCACCGCCAATGATTTCTGGCACATGGCCGGCCATGATCGCTTCATGGCGCTGAACGCCTTCTTCGAGCATCTCGGCCTGATCGCCGGCCTCGTGCTCGTCTCCGTCATGTCCTGGCGCGCGCGCCGCGCCTGATCCGCATCTGCTCAATTGAGGTCGTCATGCTCCGCTCGCGTCATCTGCTCAGCGCCGTCGTCGTCACCACGCTGCTGGCTGCACCGGCACTCGCCAGGGAGTCCGCGCCGCAGATCGGCGTCGGCCCGCAATACGATACGACGCATGTCTACGTTGCGCCCGACGACGTCGAAAAATTTGCGGCGAGCTTTCTCGCCACCTTCGGCGGCCAGAGCACGAAGCAGGTGGTCGCCACGGTGACGCCGGCGCCGAGCAGCACGACCTCGCAGCTGCTGCAGACGCCGGTCGGCACCGTGTCGCTGTTCGGCTTCAAGACGGGAATCCCATATCCGTTCGGCGCCGAGCGCACCGGCTATCTCGTCACCGACCTGGACGCGGCGATCAAGGCGGCGAAAGCCGCCGGCGCCGACGTGGTGGTTGCGCCGTTTCCCGATCCGATCGGGCGCGATGCCGTGATCCAATGGCCGGGCGGCGTCAACATGCAGCTGTACTGGCACACGACCAAGCCGTCCTATGCTGCGTTCCAGACCGTTCCTGAGAACCGCGTCTATGTCTCGCCTGGGCGTGCCGAAGCCTTCACGCGCGCCTTCCTGCGCTTTTCGAACGGCAAGGTGGTGTCCGACGACCCCAAGGCGCCGGGCATAGAGATCGGGCGCGCCAACGACCATTATCGGCGCATCCGCATCGAGTCTGCGTTCGGCAAAATGGCGGTGTTGGTCACGGATGGGCAGCTGCCGTATCCGTTCGGTCGCGAGATGACGGGCTATGAGGTTGCCGACCTCAAGGCCGCCCTGGACAAGGCGAAGGCAACAGGCGCGATTGTGCTCGTCGCGCCGTTCGCCTCGGACAGGCGCGAGCAGGCGGTGGTGCAGTTTCCCGGCGGCTATGTCGCGGAGATCCATGCCGTCGTGAAGTAGGAGCTGCCGGGCAGATGTTGGCGACGTCGCGGATGGCAGGCGCTTTGACAAGGACGACAGCCGCTGCTGCGCTGCTGGCGGCGCTGTGTGCCACATCGGTTCACGCCGCGGACGAGGCCGCGCGTCCCGTCATCCGCACCAATCGCTGGCAGGAAGACTGGTCGTCCCTGGCGAACCCGGCGCGGCGCACTGCGCCCTTCGACCCGATCAAGTACATCCCGCTGCAGCCGGGCTCGCCGCAGAGCTATGTCTCGTTCGGAATGACCCTGCGCGAGCGGTTCGAGAGCCTGGACGCGGCGAGCTTCGGCATCGGCGGGGGCAAGCCCGACTCGCATCTGCTGCAGCGGCTGCAGATTCACGCCGATGCGCATCTCGACGAGCACTGGCAATTGTTCGTCCAGCTCGAGGACGCCAGAGCCTTCGGCAAGGCCAGCGTCACCTCCGCCGACCAGAACCCGCTCGATCTCCGGCTCGCCTTCCTGGCTTACGTCAATACGACCGAGCGGGGCACGTTCAAGGCGCGCGTCGGCCGGCAGGATTTCGACTTCGACCTGCAGCGCTTCGTCTCGTCGCGTGACGGCCCGAACGTGCGCCAATCGTTCGATGCGCTGTGGGCGGATTGGGAGAGCGGCCCGTGGCGATTCATCGGCTTCGTCAGCCAGCCGGTGCAATACGGACTGGTGCGTCCGTTCGACGATACGTCCAACGGCCAGTTCCAGTTTCACACCCTGCGCGTCGAGCGCCAGGTGCTCGGCAGCAACGAGCTATCGTCGTATTATTCCTACTATCAGCGCGACAATGCGCGCTTCCTCGACGCCATAGGCCTCGAGCAGCGCCACGTTCTCGACATCCGCTTCGCCGGCAAGCTCGCGGGCTTTGACTGGGATCTCGAGGCGATGGGGCAGGCGGGCTCGGTCGGGGCCAAGCAGATCCGCGCCTGGGGCGCCGGCGCGCGCGCCGGCTACACCTTTGCGGACGTCGCCTGGCAGCCGCGCATCGGCTTCCAGCTCGACGGCGCCTCCGGCGACCGCCATCCCGGCGACGGCCGGATCGAGACCTTCAATCCGCTGTTTCCGAACGGCTACTATTTCTCGCTCGCCGGCTTCACCGGCTACACCAACCTGATTCATCTCAAGCCGTCGTTGACGGTGAAGCCCACCGCCGCGCTATCCTTCATGGCCGCGATCGGGCTGCAATGGCGCGCGACGACGGCGGACGCGATCTACGTCCAGCCCAATGTCGCGGTCGCCGGCACGGCCGGGCAGGGCAGTCTCTGGTCCGGCGCCTATGCGCAGCTGCGCGCCGACTATCGCTTCAACGCCAATCTCACCGGCGCGCTCGAAGCCGTGCATTATGACATCGGAGACACGCTGCGCCGTGCCGGCGGGCACGACTCCGACTACATCGGCGTCGAGCTGAAATACGCGCTCTGATCAACGAAGGCAGGATCCATGGCCACGACCGACTCGCGCATCGTCCCGCTGCTGCTCAGCGTCAACGCCGGCTATGTCGACACCGCCGGGTTCCTGGCACTACAGGGCCTGTTCACCGCGCATGTCACCGGCAACTTCGTCACCTTCGGTGCGGCGCTGGCGCTGGGCACGTCCGGCGCGATCGCCAAGCTGCTGGCGCTGCCGGTGTTCTGCGTCGTCGTGATCGCCACGCGGCTCGCCGGCACCTTGCTGTCACGGCGCGGGTCGCGCGCGTTCGAGATCCTGATTGCCGTCAAGCTGGTGCTGCTCGTGCTCGGCGCCGCGCTCGCCATCCATTTCGGCCCGTTCCACAATGGCGATAGCCACGAGGCGATCCTCACCGGCATGGTGCTGGTCGCGGCGATGGCGATCCAGAACGCCGTGCATCGCATCCATCTGCCGACCGCGCCGCCCTCGACGCTAATGACCGGCACCACGACGCAGGTGATGATCGATCTCGCCGACAGGATCTATGTCGGCGACAAGGGCCAGGCGCCGCCGCCAGGGCGGCTGGTGCAGATGGCGGTCAACGTCGCGGCGTTCGCGCTCGGCTGTGGCGCGGCGGCGCTGCTGTTCGTCAGGCTCGGCAGCTGGTGCTTCGTCATCCCGCCGATCGTTGCCGCGCTGACCCTCGTCGCGCGCATCGCTGGTCCGCAGCCTGCGCGCTGAGTTCCCGGCGATCAGCGTGCCAAGCCATCCGATCGTGCCCACGGTCAGATGACAGAAATTTTAGGTCCGGCTCACGAAAAGTTATCGATCCGAAAGCGGCCCTGAGGGCTTGCCTGTTGTGAACCGTCCCCTAGTTTAGAACGAAACAGTATCGTTCTTTTCGGAGCGCCGAATGGCCGTGCAGTCGTCGTCCACCACCGAGTCCACGCCCCCGTCCAAACCCGTTGATCAGACCGTCCCGGCACGCGAGCGCGCGCTCAAGCAATGGCGCGGCGATGCCGTGAAGGAGCTGCGCCGCGAGGCCGACAGGGAAGCGCCGCAGCCGGATCAGCCTGCGACCGCTCCGGAAGGACAAAGCGAACAGGGCGATAAGCCGCGTCGCGGCCTGCTGCGGCGGCATCCCATAGGGGCGGCGGTCGGCCTCGTCCTGCTGCTGGCTGCCGCGACCGGCGGCTATGTCTATTTCGACGCGGCCAGCCATGACGAGACCACAGACGACGCCTTCATCGCCGCCCGCCAGTTCTCGATCGCGCCGAAGATTTCCGGCTACATCACGTCGGTGCCGGTCACCGACAACCAGCGCGTCAAGGCCGGCGACGTCATCGCGCGCATCGACGATCGCGACTACAGGACCGCGCTGGCGCAGGCCGCCGCCCAGGTGAGATCGGCCGAGGCCGCGATCCACAATATCGACGCCCAGATCGACGTGCAGCAGGCGCAGATCACGGCTGGCCAGGCCCAGGTCGAGCAGGCGCAGGCAAGCCTCACCTTCGCCGAGCAGCAGGCGCAGCGCTACCAGGACCTGGCTCGCACCGGCTCCGGCACGGTGCAGAACGAGCAGCAGTACAATTCGCAGCTCCGGCAGCAGAAGGCGGCGCTGAGCTCGGCGCAGGCCAATCTGCAGGTGGCGCAGCGCCAGCTGGAGTCGCTGAAGGCCCAGCGCGAGAGCGCACAAGCCAATCTCGCCCAGGCGGAGGCGCAGCGCGACCAGGCGCAGCTCAACCTGTCCTATACGACGGTCACCGCGGCGCAGCCCGGCCGCATCGTCAATCTCAGCGCGGCCGACGGGCAGTTCGCCGCCCAGGGCACGGCGCTGACGATGTTCGTGCCCGACGACGTCTGGGTCACCGCCAATTTCAAGGAGACCCAGCTCGATCACATGCGTCCCGGCCAGCCGGTGACCCTGCAGATCGACGCCTATCCCGAGCGCGAGATCCGCGGCCATGTCGCCAGCGTCCAGTCCGGCTCGGGCCCGGCGTTCTCGCTGCTGCCGCCGCAGAACGCGACCGGCAACTACGTCAAGATCGTGCAGCGCGTGCCGGTCAAGATCGAAATGGACGATCCGCCGGCGGATGTCGCGCTCGGGCCGGGCATGTCGGTGGTGCCGACCGTGCGCGTCGATCCCACGCCGACGCTCTATGAGCGGTTGAAAGCCAGGCTATGAGTGACGCTGCTGCTCTCTCCGCGCCGCGCGCCGGCAGTCCGTGGATCATCGCGGTGCTGGTGGCGCTCGCGACCTTCATGGAGGTGCTCGACACCACCATCGCCAATGTCGCGCTGCCCTATATCGCCGGCGGCATGGGCGTCAGCCAGGATGAATCCTCCTGGGTGGTGACGACCTATCTCGTCTCCAATGCGATCAGCCTGACGGCTTCGAGCTATCTCGCCAGGCGCTTCGGCCGCAAGGCGTTCTTCCTGCTGTGCCTCGGCCTGTTCACCACGAGCTCGGTGCTGTGCGGCTTGGCGTGGAATCTTCAGGTGCTGTTGTTCTTCCGCATCCTGCAGGGCCTCGGCGGCGGCGGCATGGTGCCCGTCGCGCAATCGATCCTGGCGAGCTCGTTTCCGCCCGCCAAGCGCGGCCAGGCCTTCGCGCTGTTCGGCGTCGCCGTCGTCGTCGCGCCGGTGGTCGGTCCGACGCTCGGCGGCTATCTCGCCGACAACGCGTCCTGGCACTGGTGCTTCCTGATCAATGGTCCGGTCGGAATCGCAGCGATGGTGCTGATCGCGCTGATCCTGCAGGAGCCCGCCGCAGCGACCGCGGGGCGTCGCAACCAGCCGAGCCAGGGGTTCGACGTCGTCGGCTTCCTGCTGGTGGCGACGTTCCTTGGCGCGCTCGAGCTGATGCTCGACCGCGGCCTGGAGGACGACTGGTTCGACTCGCGCTTCATCCTGCTCACCGCCGCGGTCTGCGCCGCCGCCTTCATTGCGATGATCCCGTGGGAGATGAACCACAAGAATCCCACGGTCGACGTGCGCATGCTAGCCTCGCGCCAGTTCGGGGCGTGCTTCCTGGTGATGCTGGCGACCGGCGCGATCCTGCTCGGGACCACGCAGATGCTGCCGCAGATGGTGCAGCAGGATTTCGGCTACACCGCCACCTGGGCCGGCCTCGTCCTGTCCCCGGGCGGCCTGGTCACGATGGCGATGATGTTCGTGGTCGGGCGGCTCTCGGGCAAGGTCCAGCCGAAATACATGATCATGACCGGCGCCACCATCGTGGCGTTCGCGATGTATGACCTGACGCGGGTCTATGCCGATGTCGGCTTCTGGTTCTTCGCCGAATCCCGCATGCTGATCGGCGTCGGCCTGCCGCTGATCTTCCTGTCGATCACCACCGCATCCTACAACGGCATCCCGCCCGAGCGAACCGACCAGGCCTCGGCGCTGATCAACGCGGCGCGCAACACCGGCGGCTCGATCGGCGTCTCGCTCGCCGCCAACGTGCTGTCGCATCGCGCGCAGTTCCACCAGAGCCGGCTGGTGGAGGGCGCGATTCCGTCGAACCCGGCCTATCAGGATACGCTGCATCAGCTCACCAACTACTTCACGGCGCATGGCAGCTCGCTGCTCCAGGCGCAGCAGCAGGCGGTGGCGTGGATCGGCCAGACCGTGCAGATGCAGTCGTCGCTGCTTGCCTATGTCGACGTCTACTGGGTGCTGATGCTGATCTCGTTGTCGGCGATCCCGCTGGCGCTGACCCTGCGCAAGGTCAAGCTCGGCGGCGGACCATCGATGGCGCATTGAGGAGCATCAACAAACGGCGCTCGCGCTTTGTAGGGTGGGCAAAGGCGCTGCCGCGCTGCGTCGGCGACCGAGATCGTGGTGGCGCCGTGCCCACCATCTTGCAGCGGCGCGCGCTGATCGACGGTGGGCACGCTGCCGCCTGACGGCGGCGGCTTTGCCCACCCTACAGGATGACGTCAGACCTGTTCGTCCGCGATCCCATTCCGCAACAGCCCGATGCGGTCGATCTCGACCTCGACGACGTCACCGGGCTTCATCCACAATGGCGGTGTGCGGCGGGAGCCGACGCCGCCGGGGGTGCCGGTGGCGATCACGTCGCCGGGCTCGAGCCGGGTGAACGACGAGCAATATTCGATCTGGCGCGGGATGTCGAAGATCATCTGGCTGATCGTGGCCTCCTGCACCACCTCGCCGTTGAGCCGCGTCTGCAGCTTGAGCGGGCCGAGATCGTCGATCTCGTCTGCTGTGACCAGCCACGGACCGAAGGCGCCGGTGTCGGGAAAGTTCTTGCCCGGCGTAAACTGATGGGTATGGCGCTGAAAGTCGCGCACGCTGCCCTCATTGTAGCAGGCATAGCCGATGATGTGCTTGAAAGCCTCGCTGCGCGGGATG
The DNA here is from genome assembly GCF_030159255.1 of Bradyrhizobium sp. SSBR45G. Taxonomy (GTDB): domain Bacteria; phylum Pseudomonadota; class Alphaproteobacteria; order Rhizobiales; family Xanthobacteraceae; genus Bradyrhizobium. The sequence continues at coordinate 31,116 of NZ_BSCT01000021.1, forward strand.
TAGCGGCCGGGCTTGCCGATGATCACGGCGAGTTCGCCCTCGAAATCGAGATCGGTCGAGACCCGGGGCCGGATGATGTTGGTGAGGTGCCCGGTCTGGCTGTTGGCGAAGCGGCCGAACACCGTGGGGTTCTCGACCTCGGAGCGGCCGGTCTCCTTGCGGTGGGTCTCGTAGTTCAACCCGATGCAGAGGATCTTGTCGGGATTGGGGATCACCGGCAGGTACGTGATCGCGGACAGCGGATGCCGCCTGGCGCCGGAGGCGGCGGCCGCCGCCTCCGGCAGCGCATCGGCCGCGATCGCCGATTTGAGGTCGGGAAAGCGGTCGCGCAGGGCGGCGCCGAGGTCGGCGATGGTGTCGCCCTCCACCAGTCCCCAGGACGGCGTGTTCTGAATCGTGAAGCTTGCAAATTTCATCTGATATCCTCGAGCAGGAAGCGCCGGCGGATCAGGTCGAGACCGCCGGCATGGCGGAAGGAGAAGCCTGGTCTTGCGCCGATTTCGCGAAGCGCGCCATGCTGCGCTCCGGGAAGATCATGGCGAAGGCCGAGATGGCGCCGACAATCAGCACGCCGGCGGTGAAGGTCATGGCGTGGGCGTAGCCGAGCGGCACGTTGCTGCCGGCCTCGCCGACGATCCAGCCGGTGAGGGCGTTGGAGACCAGCGCGGACGCGGCGTTGCCGGAGTAGATCACGACGATCAGCCGTCCCCGCTGCACCGCAGGCGCAATCGCACCGAGCGCGACGGGGCCGAAGATCGTGGTGAGGCTGGGGGCGGCGAAGGCGATGGCGACGCAGGCGAGCTGCAGCGGACCCGTCGTCACGATGCTGAGCAGCAGCGCACAGCCGGCGGCGAGCAGCGCGAGGCCGGAGGCGTGGCCGAGGCAGGCGCGCAGGCTGAAGCCCTTGCGCTGCAGAACTTGCGTCAGCCAGGAGCCGCCGAGCAGCAGCGGCGACTGGAACAGATAGATGCCGGAGATGATCCAGCCGACATCGACCTGCTTGTAGCCGAGCCCGAGCTGCAGAAACGGCGGCAGCCAGGTCGCGGACATGCCGACGATCCAGTACGACGCGGTCGACATGATGATGACGCCGATCACCGTCGGATCGGCCCACAGCACGCGCGCCGGCAGCGCCTTGTCCTTTGCGACTGTCGTGTCGGGTGAATGCGCGGCGGAGTAGGGGCCTTCGCCGCCGACGAAGAACCAGCCCGCCATCCAGGCCAGGCCGAGCAGGCCGCAGAACAGGAAGCCGGTGCGCCAGCCGTAGGTGACGATGACATAGGTCAGGATCGGGCCGCCGGCGAGAAGACCGACGCTGATGCCCTGCAGCACCACCGCGCTCGGCACGCTGCGCCGGTCGGCCGGAAACCAGTTGTAGCAGGCGTGCAGCGCGGTCGGCAGGCCGGGCCCTTCGCCGGCGCCGAGGATGATGCGGCAGACCACGAGCACCGCGATCGAGCCGGAGAAGAAGATCGGGATCTGTGTCGCCGACCAGACGCCGGCCATGATCAGCAGCAGCCATTTCACCGGGAAGCGGCCGACCACGAACATCCCGACCGCCATGCCGGACAGCGAGAACAGCAGGAAGAAGCTGCTGCCGACCAGGCCGAACTCCTTCGGGCTCAGGCCCAGCTCCTTCATCATCGGCACGGCCGAGAGGCCGAACACCAGCTTGTCGAAGAAGTTCAGCGTCTGGAACAGGAACAGCATGATGAGGACCGCGATCGCGCGCCCTCCGACCGATCCGCTCGTCGTCTCCGTTGATGTCGTCATGGCGTTTTCCCCGTTTTGCATTTTATTGTTGTGATCAGTTCAGTCGTTCGTTGAACTCGCTCAGCAGCGCCGCAAGCTCCGGTGCGTCGCGGGCCGTGCCGTAGACGTAGTGGTCGGGCCGCACCAGCGCGGCGCTGCAGCCATGGCGCTCGAACCAGCGCGCCACCACGCCGCTTTCCTCGGCCAATCCCGAGCCTCCGATGGTGATCGTCCTGATGCCGGCGGCGCGGGTCGCAGCGTCGATCGTGCTCGAATCCAGCGCGCCGCGGCCGTCGAGAATGAGCCGCCATCCGGTGCCGGCGACGCCGTCGAGCAAAGCGCGCCCGCTCTCGTCGACGATCCAGGGCTGCGGAAACAGCGTGCCGTTGGCGGCGCTCGCCCTTGTCGCGAGCAGGCCCTGCGTCAGCGGCGGCACGATCTCCTGGCGGGTGATGGTGCGCGGCGCGCCGCCGCCTTCGGCCAGGATGCGCGCGTCGCGCGCCGCGGCGGCCTCCGGGTCCTGCTCGCAGATCACGCGGCCGATCGCCTTGATGCGGGTGGTGAGCTCGCGCACATGCGTGCTGCGCTCGGCCTCGTAGCTGTCGAGCAGCGCATCTCCCGATTGTCGGCGCAGCACGCGGCCGAGCTTCCAGCAGAGATTGGCGGCGTCGCGCAGGCCCTGGCACATGCCCTGGCCGATGAAGGGCGGCTGCTGATGCGCGGCATCACCGGCGAGCAGGACGCGGCCCTGGCGCCAGCGGCTTGCGACCAGCGCGTGGAAGCGGTAGCTCGCCGCGCGCCACAGCTCGCCATCGTCGGGAGAGAGCCAGGGCGAGAGCAATTGCCAGACCTTCTCCGGCTGCTCCATCGCATGTCGGTCCTCGCCCGGCCGCAGCATGATCTCGAAGCGGCGATGGTTGCCGGGACCAATGATGTAGGTGGTCGGCCGCGCCGGATTGCAGAACTGAGCGGCTGTCTTCGGCAGCCTGCCGACGCCGCTGTCGTTGACGCGGATATCGACCACCAGCCAGGGCTCGTCGAAGTCGAGATCGTCGAAGCGGATGCCGAGCTTCTGGCGCACGGTGCTCGAGGCGCCGTCGCAGGCGATCACGTAGTCGGCGCTGACCTCGCGCGTCGTGCCATCCTCGCGCTTCAGCACGACCGTCGCCGCAGAACTGTCCTGGCGGATGTCGACCAGCGTCGTGCCAAGCTCGACCGTCACGGATGGGCAGCGGCCGACGCGATCGCGCATCACCTGCTCGACCGGCGGCTGGGTGAACACCATGGTCGGCGTGTAGCCGAGCGGGTAGGGCTCGCCGACCATGTCGATGCGGCGGATCAGCTGGCCTTGCGCGCCGAAATGCTCGGACGCCGGAAACGGCGCAACATAGCGGCTGACGTGTTCGGCGATGCCGAGATTGTCGAACAGCCGCATGATCTCGTGATCGAGCGCGATCGCGCGCGGCTTGTCGTAGATCTCGCGCGCGCGGTCGATCGCCAGCGTGGTGATGCCTTCCGAGCCCAGCAGGCTTGCCGCGATGGCGCCGGTCGGACCGAAGCCGACGATCACGACCTCGAAATCGTTCGCATGGTGGGTGCGGGACATGGCCGGCTCTGCTCGGAAATCGATGGGGTGATTGATCAGGCGTAGCCGACCGCGAGCTGCGCGGCCTTGACGTGCTCGGCCTTAGGGGGCGCGATGCCCCATTGATCGGTGCGGCCGGGCGGCCAGACCCAATGCTCCGGGCCGCGCACGACGTAGTCGTCGTCGACCTGCAGCACCTCGGCCGTGTATTCGATGACCGTGCCGACCGGATCGATGAAGTAGGCGAACACGTTGTCGCCGGGGCCATGGCGTCCGACGCCCCAGGCGATCGGATAGCCGGCATCTATCATGCGGCCGGCGCCGCGCATCACCCCTTCCCAGGTCGGCATCAGGAAGGCGACGTGGTTGAGCCCGTTGACCTTGGCCGCGGCGATGACCACCGCGTGGTGATCGCTGTTGCAGCGGACGAAGGCCATCGCCGCCGAGCGGTCGGTCAGCTTGAAGCCGAGCGCCTTCTCGTAGAACGCGGCGGTGCGGTCGACATCGGTGCTGTTGAGATTGACGTGGGCGAGCCGTTCGGGGAGCTCCGGTCGCGGCGGCTTCGCCTCGTGCCTGATGTCGCCGTGCACGAAACGCAGCACGCCGCCTTCGGGGCCGCGCAGGCTCATGATCTCGCCGCCATCGGGCGCCGGGTTGGGAGCGGGGGCCGAGAGTAGCGCCGCGCCCGCGCGGACGGCGTTGCCCGCGATGGCTTCGAAATCGTCTGATACCGCAAGCCGAAAGGTCACCGCCTTCAGCTCGGTGCGATCGCTCCGGTGCAGCGCGACGACGTGATGGTCGCTTCCGGTCGCGCGCAGATAGACGGCGCCATCGGTCGCCGCGACGCGCTCCAGTCCCCAGGTCTGGCGATAGAAGTCTTCCGAACGCGCCAGATCGGGCGTGCCCAGATCGACGCTGCGCAGAGCCGTGACCGGAAACCGGGTCATGAGCGTGTCCTCTTGCCGCCCGTCATCCTCAGTGCGTGGAGGCGAGCCGTTTTCTTGTCGTGGTCTTGTGCCGTCGCCGGCAAGCCGGCCGGGATCTTTCTATTACATAAAAATTCGAAATCAATCAGAATTTATAAATTTTATGTTTTTGGGCCATGCTCTATATTTACGGGACGATTCAGAGGAGATCCGCCGTGGATGCGGTAATCGAGGCGGAAGGGCAGGGCCCGTCGACCCAGGCAAGCCATGTGTATGACCGGCTGCGCGAGGACCTGCTGTCCGGGCGGCTGGCGCCGTCGCGCAAGCTGCAGATGCGGTTCCTGACCGAGACCTATCAGACCGGGCAGACGCCGCTGCGCGAGGCACTCAACCGCCTCACCGCCGACGGCCTCGTCGAGGTGCGCGAGCAGCGCGGCTTCTACGTCAAGGACATCAGCCGCGCCGAGCTCGCGGAGCTGACCAAGACGCGCTGCTGGGTCGAGGCGCTGGCGCTGCGCGAGTCGATGGCCGCGGCGACGCCGCAATGGGAGGAGCAGCTGGTGCTGGCGCAGCATCGGCTGAGCCGGGCGCCGCGCTCGCTGAGCGCGACGACCTTCGAGGACAATCCGGAGTGGGAGAGACTGCACCGGATCTATCATCGCGTCCTGATCGCGAATTGCGGCTCGCAATCGCTGCTCTCATTCTGCGGCCAGCTCGCCGACCAGCTCTATCGCTACCGGAGACTTTCGATCCGCAAGGCGTTTCCGTCACGCGCCGTCGGCGACGAGCACGCCGCCATCGTCAATGCGGTGCTGAACGCCGACACCGAAGGCGCGGTCGCGCTGCTGATGGCGCACTACCAGCGCACGGCCGACGTGATCCTGCAGGACGAGACGATCTTTCCGGAGCTGCGCGCTGCTCGCCAGGATGAGGCCGGATGACGCTCACGTCGCCGCGGACAGGAAGAACTCGACGCGCGCTTCGACATAGGCCTGCGCTTCCTTCTTCAGTGCGCGGATGTCCTCGCCGAGCAGGGCGCGAAACAGCATCGAGAACACCACGAGATCGATGAAGACCTTCGACGTCTCCTCGAGCTTGTCGGCTGCGAACGCGCCCTTGCCGTAGAGCCCTTCGGCGCGGGCCAATTCGGCGAGGATGTGACTGACATTGCGCGTGGCGCGCTGGCGCGCCGAATCCTGGATCTCGAGCGTCAGCTCGGGAAAGCGCGGGTTCTCGGCGATGGCGGTGCGCATCAGACCGATGGTCTCCCCGACGAAGGCGCGCTCGATGAGCGTGAGTGCGAGGTTGACCAGGCGGGTGCGAAAGCTGCGCCCCTGCGGGACCAGGTTCTCATATTGCGTGTTGTTCGCCGCCTGGCGGCAGATCACGGCTGCGAACAGGGCCGCCTTGCTCGGGAAGCGCGCATAGATGGTGGGCTTGCCGGCGCGCGCGGTCTGCGCGATCTCGTCAACGCTTGCGCCCTCGAAGCCGTGAGCGAGGAACACCGTCTTGGCAGCATCCAGGATGCGTTCTTCGACCTCGCCGGCGCGTTCGAGCGAGGGGCGCCCGACCTTCCCGCGCGCCGTCTTGGGAGCCGCCATCCGATCCGCCATCGCTTTCTGTCGAGCTTATGAAACTTGTTCGTTCTTGCCCTGTTTGGCATAGCGGGCGCGAGAGTTCAATCAAGGCGCCGAAGTCGCGGCTGCGGAATATCAGCTTGCTTCCGGGGTCCTCAGTCTCCAGACTGCGGAAAACCATTGGGGGAAACCATGCATCGGACGTTTGGCCTCGCGTTGCTCGCCATGGCGGTGGCTGCGTCACCGGCTCACGCCGAGACCGTCATCCTGAAATCCGATCTCAAGGCGGCCAATGAGGTTCCGCCCAATGCAAGCACCGCGTCCGGCACGGCCGAAGCGAGCTTCGACACCGCGACCAAAACGCTGAGCTGGACGATCTCGTTCTCCGGTCTGAGCGGCCCGCCGATCGGCGCGCATTTCCATGGCCCGAGTGAGCCCGGCAAGAATGCCGGCATCGTGCTGCCGTTCAAGAGCCCGGAGCCGCCGATCAAGGGGTCTTCCGTGCTCACCGATGCGCAGGCGGCCGATCTGCTCGCCGGCAAATGGTACGCCAACATCCACACCCAGGCCAATCCGGGCGGCGAGATTCGCGGGCAGATGGCCAAGCAGTGAGAGCAGCAGCGCGGCCGGGCGGGCTCGCCCGTCAGGCCGCGAGCTCCGGCTTGGCAGTCCGCTTTGCGCCGACCGCAGCGCGGCGCACGTCGAGGAACTGCTTGAAGCGGTCGATCGACAGCGGTGGCGCCACCAGATAGCCCTGGCCTTCCTCGACACCGCAGGCGATCAGCGCATCGACCTGCTCCTGGTGCTCGATGCCCTCGGCAACCACGGACATCTCGAGCTCGCGCGCCAGCGCCACCAGCATCTGCACCACCACGACGGCAGACTGGTCGCGCGTGATGGCATCGACGAAGAACTTGTCGATCTTCAGGATGCGGGCGCCGAGCCGCTGGATATAGGACAGGCCGCTGTGGCCGATGCCGACATCGTCGAGTGCGATGCGGAAGCCGAACTCGCCGAGCTCCTTCACCACGTCGGTCGCCTTCTCGAGGTCGGCGAGCTCCTCGCGCTCGGTGACCTCGAGCACGACCTGCCGGGTCGACACCGATGAGGACGCGACCACCTTGCGCAGATCGTCGACGAAGCCGTCGCCGAGCAGATGGCGCGGCGTGACGTTGACCGACAGCTTGAACAGCTTGTCCTGCTTCATCTCGGGCTGCAGCTCGCGCAATGCGGTCCTGAGCAGCTGCCAGGTCAGCTTCTCGATGCGGCCGGAGCTTTCGGCGAGCGGGATGAAGCTCATCGGCGGGATCAGCCGGCCGTCGGGCTTCTCCCAGCGCGCCAGGATCTCGCAGCCGACGATGTCGCCGGTCTTCAATCGGAAGGTCGGCTGCACATAGGGCTTGAACTCGTTGGCCGCCAGCGCACGGTCGAGCTCGGCGACCGGATCGACCGGCCGGTTCAGATAGCTCGCCAGGAGCAGGCCGAACACGGCGCCCAGCCAGCCTGCGGCGAGCATGGTCAGCTGATAGGCCATCTCGTGACGGGCGCTCAGGCTCTGCGGCCGGACGTGGATCGTGGCCTGCAGCGGATAGCGGTCGGAGGTCGTGGTGAAGGCGACGGTCTGCGCCGGCGGCTTTGACGGGGCGTCGGGATGATAGCTGGCCACTTCCTCGCCATTGGGCAGCGTCAGGGTGACGTGGCTCTCGCCCCGGAGGCCGACCGGCATCACGTCGAGCAGATTGCCGTCGATGCGCAGGATCGCCGCCAGCGACCGTTGCGCGTCGATGTCGTGCAGCACCCCGAACGCGGCGCCGGTGAACTGTTCGACCCGGAACAGCCGCAGCTCGCCGTCGGCCGATTGGAACATCTCGTCGCGTCGCGCCCAGCCATTGTCGAATTCGAGCGTCTCGGAATAGGCCGCGCACTTGACCGATCCTTCGCGGTCGACGGTGCGGATGTCCTTGATGATGGTGCCCTGATAGACGTGAAGGCGCAGCGCCTGCAGCGCATTGGCGCTGCAATCCATCGGCCCTTTGGCGACCAGACGGTTGAGGATCGCGCCCGCCGAGTCGATCGCGGCCTCGGAGCGGCGCAAGGCCACCTTGCTGAGCTCGCTGAGCTGCCGCGCGGTCTGGTCGCCGATCAGCGCGGTCACGGCGAGATCGGCGCCGGCCAGGAACACCCCGACGCAGGCGACCACCGCTCCGACACGAAGCATGTGTTGTCGTTGCAATGCCATCGTGTCCGTGAACGCCCCCGTATGACCACGGAGCATCGTTTCGTCCAACCTTCAACTTTCCGTATATGCGCGTCGACATGCCTCGCATTGGCGGCGCGGAGTGCCGCGGGGGCCGAAAGCTGGTTAAGGAAGTGCTACCAGAGGCGGCTCAGGCGGCCCTGTCGGGCGCGCTGCGCGGAACGGTTGTCTCGGCAGGGTCGGCCGAGAGCAGCATCAAGGCGGCGAGCGCCGACAGGCTGAGGCTCGCCGAGACGATCAGCACGCCGCGGCCGAGCCCGTCGATCAGCAGTCCGAACAGCAGCGGCGCGAAGGCCTGGCAGATCCGCGACGGCGCGCCGATCAGGCCGAGCCGGTAGGCGTAGTTGGTCGGACCGAAGATCGCGAGCGGCAGCGTGCCGCGGGCAATCGTCAGGATGCCGTTGCCGGAGCCGTGCAGCAGCGCAAAGGCCGCGGCCGCGCCGCCGCCGAACAATCCGATCGTCAAGGCGCCGAGCGGGTGAGTGATGCAGGCGAGCCGCGCCGAGGCAAGCGGATGGAAGCGGCTGAGGAAGCCGGCCTCGAACACGCGCGCGGCGACCTGCGCCGGTCCGATCATCATGCCGGCGAACAGCGCCTGCGCCGGCGTCGCGCCGAACGCCTGCATCAGCCGCGGCAGATGCACCGCCATCGCCGCGGTCACGGTCCAGGCCGCCGCCATCGCGAAGGCGATCAGCACCATCGGACGGTCGAGCGGGATGCTCGGCTTGCCGGTCTGGGTCTCGCCGGGCGCCATCTGGGTCGCGCGCGGCAGCGAGAAGTTCAGCGGCAGGCCGATGACGAGATGCGCGATCGCCCAGGCGAAGCAGGTCTCGCGCCAGCCGATCGTCGCAAGCCCCCAGGTGCTCAGCGGCCAGCCGACGGTCGAGGCGAAGCCCGCGATCAGGGTGATGCCGGTGATCGCGCCGCGCGCGTCCTTGCCGTAGATGCGCCCGAGCGTCCCGAACGCCGCGTCGTAGAGCCCGAGACCCATGCCGACGCCGAGCCACAGCCACGCGATCGCCATCACCCACAGCGAATGCGACAGGCCGAGCAAAGCGAGCCCGATCGCCAGCACGATGTTCGAGGCGCACAGCACCTGGCGGCCGCCGACGCGGTCGATCTGCCGGCCGATGCGCGGGCCGAGCAGGCCGGAGATGATCAGCGACGCCGAGAAGGCGGCGAAGAACCAGTTGTTGGACAGGCCGAGATCCCTGGCGATCGGGTCGGCGAGGATCGCCGGCAGATAGTAGCTCGATCCCCAGGCCAGCGTCTGGGCGGTGCCGAGAGCGATGACCACGCCCAGCCGTCGTGCCTGCATTCCCCAAAACCTCTCATTGGCTCAGCGTCACGCGCAGCCGGTGCGTCTCGCAGACTTGGCCTTGGCGTCATCGGCGCAACAACTGTCTACGCCGGACGGAGCGGGTCCGCCACAGCAGCCGGACAGGGCAGCAATGCTCTCCAGTCCGCCGCGCGTGCACACGCCGGTCTCGGGCAGCTGAAGCTCGACGCGCGCGGCCGCCGTCTTGTCGCCGGCGATGTCAGCCGTGATCGAGCGCACCTGCTCGTAGCCGGTCATCATCAGGAACGTCGGCGCACGGCCGTAGCTCTTCATGCCCGCGAGATACAGTCCGGGCTCGTCGGCCTGCGCCAGCTCGCGCGCGCCGTGGGGGCGCACCGTGCCGCAGGAATGCTCGTTCGGATCGATCAGGGGCGCCAGCGCGACCGGTGCCTCAATCGCGGGATCGAGCCGCAGCCGCAGCTCCGACAGCAGCGACAGATCGGGCCGGAAGCCGGTGGCGACGATCAGCTCGTCCGCACCGAGGCTGTGGCCGCCGCTCGCGACGATCGAGAGCCGGCCTCCCTCATCGCCAATCCGTGCGACATGGAAGCCAGTCTCGACCCGGATGCGCCCCGAGCGCACCAGAGCGGCGAAGGCCATGCCGAGCGCGCCGCGGGCCGCGAACTGGTCGGCGCTGCCGCCGCCGAACGCTTTCGCCGGATCGTCGCTGCGCAGCAGCCAGATCGCCTGCGTGCCCGGCGCTTCATCGGCGAGAGCCGCGAGATCGATCAGGGTGCCGATCGCCGAATGGCCGGCGCCGAGCACGGCGACGGTCCTGCCGGCATAGCGGCTGCGCTGGGCTTTCAGGACATCGGGCATGCCATAGGCGATGCATGTGCCATGCTCGGCCTCGCCGATCGCGGGCAGGCCGTTGCCACCGGCGGGATTGGGCGAGAACCAGGTGCCGGAGACGTCGATCACGGCATCGGCCTGCAGCGCTGCATCGCCGTTGCCGTTGAGATAGCGGATCTCGAACGGCGCGTGTTCGCGGCCCTTCGATTTGGCCTTGTCGAAACCGAGACGGCTGATTGCGGTGACGCGATGCGATGTCCTGATGACGTCGCGCAGCGCCGTGCGGGTCGCCAGCGGCGCCAGATAGGAGTCGATCAGCTCGTGCCCGGTGGGATAGACCTCGGGGTCGGGCGAATTCCATCCCGTCGTTGCCAGCAGCTGCGCCGCGGCCTTGTCGATGTTGTAGCGCCACGGCGAGAACAGCTGCACGTGCTGCCACTGCCGCACCGCATGCGCTGCTTCCGGGCCTGCCTCGAGCACGATCGGCTTGAGCCCGCGTTCCAGCGCATGCGCCGCCGCCGCGAGCCCGACCGGGCCTGCACCGATGATCGCGACCGTCTTGGCTCCGTCCATCACAGTCCTCCTATACTTCTAGAATAATCGAATAATGAGGCAGGCGTTCGAGCGGGCGGCAGGCTCACGCCGCAGGCTTGGCGGCACTGCAGCCGCGCTCCTCGGCACAGCATTCGGAAACGAGGAAGCCGACTAGGCCTCGCATCACGTCGTATTCGGCATGGCAGACCAGGGTCGTGCCGTCGCGCCGTTGCGAGATCAGGCCCACCGCGACCAGCGTCTTGACGTGGTGCGACAGCGTCGAGGCCGGAATCTTCAACCGCTCCTGCAGCCGTCCGACCGGCAGCCCTGCATGGCCGGCCCGCACCAGTGTGCGGTAGATCTTCAGGCGCGTGGTGTTGCCGAGGGCTTCGAGGCGGGCGGCAATCTCGTCGAGTTTCATGCCGCAAAAGATGCCGCCGACAGGACCCCGAGTCAAACGATATTTCTAGAATGATGGAAGTATGGAGCGTTGGAGCTAGCGGTGTACCCGCCGCGCCGTCGCTCCCAGGGCCACGGCTTGACACGGCCCATCATATCGATAATTCTGGATATATGGAAAACGAACAAGCTGTCCTGGCGTTGGCCGCGCTGGCGCAACCGACGCGGCTGCAGGCGTTCCGCACCCTGGTGCAGCACGAGCCCGAGGGCCTGCCGGCGGGTGAGCTCGCGCGCCTGCTCGACGTGCCGCAGAACACGCTGTCGTCGCATCTCGCCGTGCTGGCGCGCGCCGGCCTCGTCAGCTCGATCAGGCACAGCCGCTCGATCGTCTACCGCGCCGATCTCACGCAATTTCAGGCCGTCGCGCTGTTCCTGCTGCAGGATTGCTGTGGCGGCCGGCCGGAGGTCTGCGCGCCGGTCGTCGCGAGCCTCACGCCCTGTTGTCCGCCGAAGCGCAAGGAGAAGACCCGTGCCTGACCGCATCAACAACGTTCTGTTTCTCTGTACCGGGAATTCCGCGCGCTCGATCCTCGCCGAGTCGATTCTGCGCAAGGACGGCGCCGGCCGCTTCCGCGCCTTCTCGGCCGGCAGCACGCCGAAGGGCGCGGTGCATCCGCTGGCGATCGCGCTGCTCGCGCGCATGGACTATCCGACCGAGGATCTGCGCTCGAAGAGCTGGAGCGAGTTCGCCATGGCGGGCGCGCCGGTGATGGATTTCGTCTTCACCGTCTGCGACAACGCCGCCGGCGAGGCCTGTCCGGTCTGGCCGGGGCAGCCGATGACCGCGCATTGGGGCATCGAGGATCCGGCCGCCGCCGAAGGCACCGAGCTGGAGAAGCTGGCGGCATTCACGACCGCCTTCCGGTTTCTGAAGAACCGGATCGGCGCGTTCATCAACCTGCCGCTCGGCCGCATCGATGCGCTCTCGCTCGGCACGCGGCTGCGCGAGATCGGGGCAGGCGAGGGCACGACGTCCTTCCGCTCCGACGTGGCATGATCCGATGACCACCTTCGAGCGCTATCTGACGGTCTGGGTGCTGCTCTGCATCATCGCAGGAATCGGCCTCGGCCATCTGATCCCCGGCTTTTTCGCCATCGTGGCGTCCGCCGAGATTGCCCGGGTCAACCTGCCGGTCGCAGCCCTGATCTGGCTGATGATCATCCCGATGCTGCTGAAGATCGATTTCGCCGCGCTCGGCGGCGTCAGGGAACACTGGCGCGGCATCGGCGTGACCTTGTTCGTCAACTGGGCGATCAAGCCGTTCTCGATGGCGCTGCTCGGCACCATCTTCATCGGCCATGTGTTCGCGCCGATGCTCCCCGCAGCGCAGCTGTCGTCCTACGTCGCAGGTCTGATACTGCTGGCGGCGGCGCCGTGCACGGCGATGGTGTTCGTATGGTCCAACCTCTGCGAGGGCGAGCCGCACTACACGCTGAGCCAGGTCGCGCTCAACGACGTCATCATGGTTTTCCTGTTCGCGCCGCTGGTCGGTCTGCTGCTCGGCGTCGCCTCGATCTCGGTGCCCTGGACGACGCTGCTGCTCTCGGTGCTGCTCTACATCGTGGTGCCCGTCATCATCTCGCAACTGTGGCGCCGGGCCTTGCTGCGGACCGGGGACGGAAGCCTCGAGCGGACGTTGCGCGTGCTGCAGCCGGTCTCGCTGGTGGCGCTGCTGGCCACGCTGGTGCTGCTGTTCGGCTTCCAGGGTGAGCAGATTCTCAAGCAGCCGGTGGTGATCGCAATCCTCGCCGTGCCGATCCTGATCCAGGTCTATCTGAATGCCGGCATCGCCTATTGGCTCAGCCGCCGGCTCGGCGTCGCCTGGTGCGTGGCGGCTCCCGCCGCCCTGATCGGCGCCAGCAATTTCTTCGAGCTGGCGGTCGCCGCCGCGATCAGCCTGTTCGGGCTCGAGTCGGGGGCTGCTCTTGCGACCGTCGTCGGTGTTCTGGTCGAGGTTCCCGTGATGCTGTCAGTCGTGCGCATCGTGAAATCGACGCGCGGCTGGTACGAGGCGGGGATGCCGGCATAGAGGGGCTCCCATGCCGGTGTCTTGACGGCGCGGCGTCAGCGCCGCGGCTCGTCCTCATCGTCGTCGTCACCCTCGCGATCACGCTTGCTCGGCTCGTATTGCAGCTCGTGGGCCTCGGCCCGCGCGGGCTGCGCGGCGGCCGCCGGTCCGCCCTGTTGGATGTAGGCGACGGCCTCGAGAGCCGTTACCGTATCCGCGCTGGCCTGGCCGAAGGCCAGAACGCCGGCAAGTCCCGCCACCAGGGCAGCGAGGGTCAATATCCTATGCAAGACGACTCTCCTGATCACCGCACGAGCCATCGCTCGGCCGTTCGATGCGGATCATGCCGGTGCTGCGCTGACGACATCCTGTCGCGCCGCGTCAGCGAATTGTCAGCTTGTCTCGGGCAGGGTGCTGTCCATGTGCGAGCCTCCACCCCCCGCATCGACCTGAGCGCAATTCCGACACCGGACCTCCAAACTAAAACCTGCACTTTTTCCCTAGCCTTTGCGAACGCTCCGCAATCCCAGATCGGACGGCCGTGGGCAGAACGAATGAACGACTGCTTCGACAATCACGGCGCCGGGCTCCAGGACGATCATGCATTTGCCTCAAATTGGACGGTTCATGCGCATCACCACGCTGGCGATGCTGATCTCCACGGCCGCGTCCGCAGCCACGGATGCGCGTGAGGATGACCGGGAGCGCCGGGACGCGGTGCGTCACGCCGTGGAGGCCGGCGATGTCCTGCCGCTGTCGCAGATCCTGCCGCGCTTGCGCGGCCGCATCGCCGGCGACGTCATGGGCATCGACATCGAGCGCCAGCGCGGCCGCTGGCGCTATGAGTTTCGGGTGATCGGTCGCGACGGGCGCATGCGCGAGGTCTATGTCGATGCGCGCAGCGGCGAGATCGAGCGGGTCGAGGAAAAGTAGATGCGGGTGCTGCTGGTCGAGGACGATCCGCGGCTGGCGTCCGATCTGACACGGACGCTGCAGGCGGCGGGATATCTGGTCGAGACCGCGGGGGACGGCGAGCAGGCCTGGTTTCTCGGCGACACCGAGGACTATGGCGCCGTCGTGCTCGATCTCGGCCTGCCGGGGATGGACGGCCTGTCGGTGCTCAAGCGCTGGCGCGGCGCCGGCCGGCACATGCCGGTGCTGATCCTCACGGCGCGCGCGAGCTGGGCCGAGCGGGTCGACGGCATCGATGCCGGCGCCGACGACTATCTGCCGAAGCCGTTCCGCAACGAGGAGCTGCTGGCGCGGCTGCGCGCGATCGTCAGGCGCTCCGCCGGCCATGCCGCCCCGGTGCTGTCGTCCGGCGACCTGACATTGGACGAGCGGCAGATGAAGGTCAGTCTGTCCGGCGTGCCGGTGGCGCTGTCGCAGCTCGAGTATCGCCTGATTGCCTATCTGCTGCGGCAGAGCGGCCGCGTCGTGCCGCAGCACGAGCTCGAAGAGAACGTCTACGGCCTCGGCCATGATCACGATTCCAACGCGCTGGAGGTGCTGGTCCGCCGCGTGCGCAAGAAGCTCGGCGCCGAGATCATCGAGACCCGCCGCGGCTTCGGCTACATGATCCCGGAGACGGCGGAATGAGATTGGGCTCGCTGCGGCTGCGGCTGGTGGCGGCGGGCACCATCGCCATCCTGGTCGCGCTCGGCGTGGCCGGCTTCGGCATGGTGGTGCTGTTCCAGCGCCACGTCGCGCGCACGCTTGCCGCCGATCTCGACGTGCACCTGCGCCAGCTGCTGAACGGTCTCGAGGTCGACGCGGAGGGCCGCCTCATCGTGTCGCGCCCGCCGGCCGATCCGCGCTTCGCCGTGCCGCTGTCGGGGCTGTACTGGCAGATCTCCGACGATCGCGGCCAGCTGCTGCGGTCGCGCTCGCTGTGGGACACGATCCTGCCGCTGCCGATCGACGAGCCCGGACCAAGCGATGTGCACCAGCACGATCTGGCGGGTCCTGACGGCGCCCGCGTGCTGGTCGCCGAGCGCGGCATCCTGATGAATCCGGAGCGCCAGAGCCGGGTGCGCGCCGCCGTGGCCTACGATCTCGACGGCGCCACCAGCGCGGTGCGCACCTTCGCCAAGGATCTGTCGATCGCGCTTGCCGTGCTCGCCGTCATCCTCGCGGTCGGCACCTCCGTCCAGGTCAGTCTCGGCCTGCGTCCGCTCGCGGTGCTGCGCCATGGCGTGGCAGAGATCCGCAGCGGCCAGCGCCGCCATCTTCCGGTGCAGGTGCCGACCGAGGTGGCGCCGCTGGTCGAGGAGGTCAACGCGCTGCTCGATGCGCAGAGCCGCGAGATCCTGCGCTCGCGCAGCCGTGCGGCGGATCTCGCGCATGGCTTCAAGACGCCGCTCGCCGCGCTGGCGGCGGATGCGGCGCGGCTGAAGGAGCTCGGCCAGCTCGAGCTGGCGCGCAACGTCGAGGACGTCGCCGAGGCGATGAGCCGCCAGGTCGATCGCGAGCTGGCGCTGGCGCGGCTGCGCGGCAAGGCCCGCGGCGAGCCGGCCGCGGCGACCGAGCTGGCGCCGCTGGTGGAGGCGCTGCTCGGCACGCTCGGCCGCACGCCGGCCGCCGCCCATGTCAGCTTCGATGGCGAGGTCGCCGCGGGCCTGCGCGTGGCGATGGACCGCACCGATCTCGCCGAGGTGCTCGGCAATCTGCTGGAGAACGCCGCGCGCCACGCCGCGAGCACGGTGCGCATCGCAGCCAGCGCGAGCCCGCTCGTGGTGACCGTGGAGGACGACGGTCCGGGAATTCCCGACGCGCAGATCGGCCGCGTGCTGGAGCGCGGCGGCCGGCTCGATGAGCAGGGGCCCGGCAGCGGGCTTGGACTCGCGATCGTGCAGGACGTGCTCGAGGCCTATGGCTGGCGGCTGCAGATCGGCCGCTCCGAGCTCGGCGGCGCCCGGATCACGATCGCGCCGGCGCTCGCCTCGGCGCTCGGGGGCCGGCTTGCACCTGCCCGCGCGAATGCTGCGAATGAAATGCATTCCATCCTGACAGCGGGCTGACACCGGGCGTCAGCGCCGCGACGCCTGCGCTGAGCTACGCCTCGGTCATGCCCGCCTGCGCCGCGCGCGCAGGCGTCCAAGCACTGATCGAGGATGATGCAAGATGCGTATTCGAAATTCCGCCAAGACCTATGGCTCCGTCGCCATCGGCCTGCATTGGATCGTCGCCGTGCTGGTGCCGGCGGCGTGGATCTCCGGTCACCTCGGCGAGGAGTTGTCGCACAGCTCCGAGGAGATGGCGCTGTTCGCGCACGTCTCGCTCGGACTGGCGATGCTCGGCTTCGCGCTGGCGCGGCTCGGCTGGCGCCTCGCTGATCCGCCGCCGGTCCCCGAGCCGACGCGGCTCGGCGCCTGGACGGTTCGTGCCGGCGAAATCGCACATCTGCTGATCTACGGCATCATGTTCGCGATCCCGGCGCTCGGCATCCTCACTCAGTTCGCCAGTGGCGAGGCGCTGCCGGTGTTCGGCCTGTTCGAGATCGCCTCGCCCTGGAGCGGCGACCGCGGCCTCGCCCATGACATGAAGGAGATGCACGAGGCGCTGGCCAACGGCCTGATGATCCTGATCGGCCTGCACGTCGCAGCCGCCTTGCTGCATCACTACTGGCTGCACGACCGCACCTTGAAGCGGATGATGCCGGGCCTGCGGTGATGGCGTCGCGACCCCGGCATGATCCGCGCAATCTCTGCGGGATCATGGGGCGGACGTGTCGGGATCGTACCCTGAAGCCGGTCGATCAGTCGGATGATGGCTCGCACCACGATCATCGCGGCCGAAAACATGCTGAGAAAGACCAGGGCAATCCCGGGCGAGTCCCATTTGCGGACCGGCGCGAAGACGCCGATCTCCCAATACCGGAGGAGCTCATCGATATTCATCTTCAGGACCAAGAGGAGCACGATGGTCAACAGGACCACGACTGGCGCAGAGCGACGGAAAACGAACAGCGCGAGGCTCGGGGTCAGCAGAGGGATGCCGAAGAGCACCGCCAACCATACGGCTGCGTAGAACCCATGATTGAATTCATGGGTCGTCAGGGAATCCCTGTGGCATGTGAGCATGATGCAAAGCACGTTGGCGACGGCCCCGAGCACCGCAGCTGCGGTGACCGATCTGCGACGTATGGCTGACCAGAGGACTTTGTCGGTCATCTCCCATCTCCGTGTTGCGTGCATGTTCCAAGCAGCGGGGGCTCATGGTCGGCGCTGCTCTTCGTCTGATCTTCGTCCGCGCGGGTGAATGTCGCCATGACACGTTCGTGCCATGGGCAGACGGCAGGTCATTGGTAGCAGGCTGGCGCGCGGGATGATCGCCTGGCAGAGCTCCGCGCGGAGGCCGCCGCTCCCCTCGGCCCCTTTCGGATTCGACATCCTCGTGCCAAGATGGGCCATGATGCGCGCTCTCCTCGTCATGGCTTCGATCACCTTGCTGGCAACCGTTCCAGCCGCGGCTCAACGGTTCGACGGCAACGATCCGGTATGCCTGCAGATATGGGAGTGGGGCGGCTCCAGCACGATTTCGTGCCAGTATCGATCGTGGGAGGCGTGCAAGGCGGCGGCTGCGGGCCTCCCCGCCACGTGCCTGACGAACCCGTATGTCCTGCGACCGTCTGAACCCGGCCGTCGTCCGCCGCGTCGGTAGGCACCGCTGGCTGTTCGGGCCGTCCCCACGGCAGCCAATATCTCTCCCCGCGTCATTCCGGGGCATCGCGAAGCGATGAGCCCGGAATCCATAACCACGCGCGGTGGTGGAGCGCGAGCGCTCGCCACCACCATCTCGAACCTCATGGATATCGTGAGTATGGATTCCGGGCTCGCGCTGACGCGCGCCCCGGAATGACGGCCGAGAGAGGCGAGGCGGCACTTCTCCGAAAAATAAACCTATTGCTATTTTTCAGAATTCATGTTTATGATGCGCCATCCCGTGCTCCTCGAGAGGGGCGCTTCGCGATCGTCACGGAACGTCGGGCGCGGGATGCGGTGGCTGCTTGCGTGCTGCAGCGGGCCTTGGGCTCGCGGACGAACGGCAGGCTTGCGGACGCGAAGTCGCGTGGTCCTGGCGCCCCGATGCTGGCGTCAAGTTCTCGGGGGATGATGATCCCGGGTGCGACGGTGGCTAACAGGCCGGACACCGGGGAGATCGCGAAGTAAGCGTGAAAACCATCGCGCGGGGAATGCCGGGATGTCTCGGCTGAACCTGTGGTGACTGCCGCCTGCTTTTTTTCTGCAGGCGGGCCATGGGGGCGGCCAGCTCCCGGCATTCCCCGTGCCCTCTGTCGGATCGGAGGGCAACATCGATGACATGACTCGGGTGGATCACGCCGCGAGAGCGATGCGCCGTGTCGCCAGCGCCTCCAGCGCGAGGTCGAGGCTGCGGCCGATCGCTGCCGGGGAACCAAATTCCGCAGCCATGGTTAGGTCGTGTGCAGGAGGACTCCGATGCGCCGCGCCAAGATCACGCCGACACGCAACAAGCTCGACATGACCGACGAGGCTCAGGTCCGCGTCGTGACCAAGCGGCTCAAGATGTCGCCCGCCGAGCTGGCCGAGATGGTCGGACGCATCGGCAACTCCATCACCGCGATCAACAAGGAGGTTGCGCAGCAGCGTGCCGCGAAGCTCGCAGCGCCGGCCGGCGCGGTGATCGCCTCGGTGACCGTGACCGAGACCAAGGCTGAAGTGATCATGCCGGACGACACGCCGCCGGCCACCTGACATCTATCAATTTTGCAATCGACACCTGACGACACCTGACAATTGCGTTCGGACTTTTGGATAGAGGGGGCAGAGGATGGATCAGCGCACCGATCAGGGTGACGCGTTGACGCGCGCGGCATTCGGCCTGCGCAAGACCAAGATCAGCGAAGGCCGGCCGTTTCCGTTGGGCGCTACATGGGACGGGCTCGGCGTCAATTTTGCGCTCTTTTCCGCGAACGCGACCAAGGTCGAGCTGTGCCTGTTCGACGAGCGAGGTGAGACCGAGCTCGAGCGCATCGAGCTGCCGGAATATACCGACGAGGTCTGGCACGGCTATCTTCCGGCGGCGCGTCCGGGCACCGTCTATGGCTACCGCGTGCATGGACCGTATGAGCCGGACGCCGGTCACCGCTTCAATCCCAACAAGCTCGTGATCGACCCCTACGCCAGGCAGCTTGTCGGCGAGCTGCGCTGGGGCCCCGAGCTGTTCGGCTACAAGCTGGACCACGCCGACAAGGATCTTTCCTTCGACGACCGTGACAGCGCCCCGCTGATGCTGAAGTGCCGGGTCATCGACCCCGCCTTCACCTGGGGCACCTCGCGCAAGCCGGAAATTCCGTGGGAGCGGACGATCTTCTACGAGATGCACGTCAAGGGGTTCACCAAGCTGCATCCGCTGGTGCCCGAGGCCGATCGCGGCACCTTTGCCGGCCTCGCGCACCAGGACATTCCGGCCTATCTGCGCTCGCTCGGCATCACCTCGGCCGAGCTGCTGCCGATCCATGCCTTCATCGACGACAGCTATCTGGTCGAGAAGGGCTTGCGCAACTATTGGGGCTACAATTCGATCGCCTTCTTCGCGCCGGAGCCGCGTTACCTGAAGACGCCGTTCGCGACCGAATTCAAGACCATGGTCAACCAGTTCCATGCCAACGGCATCGAGGTGATCCTCGACGTGGTCTACAACCACACCGCCGAGGGCAACGAGCTCGGCCCGACGCTGTCGTTCAAGGGCATCGACAATGCCAGCTACTACCGGCTGATGCCGGACCAGCGGCGCTACTACATCAACGACACCGGCACCGGCAACACCGTGAACCTGTCGCATCAGCGCGTGCTGCAGCTCGTCGCCGACTCATTGCGCTACTGGGCGACCGAGATGCGGGTCGACGGCTTCCGCTTCGATCTCGCCACCATCCTGGCGCGCGAGCCCTATGGCTTTGATGAAGGCGGCAGCTTCCTCGATGCCTGCCGGCAGGATCCGGTGCTCAACAGCGTCAAGCTGATCGCCGAGCCCTGGGACATCGGCCCGGGCGGCTACCAGGTCGGGCAGTTTCCGCCGGGCTGGGCCGAATGGAACGACAAGTTTCGCGACACCGCCCGCGCATTCTGGAAGGGCGATGGCGGCACGCTCGCCGATTTTGCCAAGCGCATTTCAGGCTCGGGCGATTTGTTCAACAAGCGCGGCCGCCGTCCGTGGGCGAGCGTGAACTTCGTCACCGCCCATGACGGCTTCAACCTCAACGACCTCGTTTCCTACAACGACAAGCACAATGAGGCGAACGGCGAGGACAATCGCGACGGCCACAGCAACAATCATTCCTGGAATTGCGGCGTCGAGGGTCCGACCGACGATCCCGAGATCATCGCGCTGCGCGAGCGGCAGAAGCGCAACCTGCTGGCGACGATGCTGCTGTCGCACGGCACGCCGATGCTGCTTGCCGGGGACGAGTTCGGCCACACCCAGAACGGCACCAACAATGCCTATGCGCAGGACAACGAGACCACCTGGCTCGCGTGGATGGGCATCACGCCGCAGGGCAGGCGCCTGCGCGAATTCACGCGCAAGCTGATCGCGATGCGCAAGGCGTTCCCGATCCTGTATCGCAGCCGTTTTCTCGTCGGCTCGCACAATGAGGATCTCGGCGTCAACGACGTGACCTGGCTCGACCCGTCAGGCGAGGAGATGACGACGGAGCAGTGGACCGACGCCAATGCGCGCTGCTTCGGCATGCTGCTCGACGGCCGTGCCCAGGAGACCGGCGTCAAGCGGCGCGGCTCCGACGCGACGCTGCTGCTGATCTACAACGCGCATTACGACGTCGTGAACTTCACGCTGCCGTCCGTGCCCGAGGGGCACAATTGGCTGGCGCTGCTCGACACCAACCAGCCGGATGCGCAGCTGCAGTCGTTTCCGTTCGGCCATGTCTATTCCGTGACCGGCCGCTCCTTGCTCGCGCTCGGCCTGTCGTCGGAGCAGCAGCCAATGCGCAGCCTGCGCCACGGCCTCGGCGCCCTGCTCGACATCGCGGAGGCGCCGCTGCAGGAGTAGGGGCGTCGTGGGGGGATCGCAAACGAGCTCGGTGAGGGGACAAGCTCGCCTGTGGCCGTCCTTCGAGACGCGCGCCAACTGGCGCGCTCCTCAGGACGAGGGCGATGAGCGCGGCACCAGGGGGCGTGACGAGACGAATGCTCTCAACCCTCATGGTGAGGAGCGCGCCGCTTGGCGCGCGTCTCGAACCATGAGGCCGACAGGCCGTGGCATGATCGTGTCTCGTGAGGTCGTCGCGCCTCAGGCCCCCCGCGCATATTTCGCGAGCCGCGCCTGGAGCACGTCGAGCATGGCGTCGCGCGCGGGGTCGCGCGAGCCGCGCAGCCATGCGGCGGCCAGCGGCAGGCGGCCAGCGCTGCTGCCGCGCTTCAGCCGCAGCGGCACGAAGCGCACGCCGGACACCGCGAGCCGTGCGGTCCAGCGCGGTACGATGGCGATACCCAGGCGGGCGCCGACGAGATGGACGATGGTCTGCTTCTCGTCGGCGAACTGCACGACATCAGGCGACAGCCCGGCCTGGGCGAACAGCTTCATGGTGAGGTCGTGGCTGTGCGGCCGCGATCTGCGGTCCGGCACGATCAGCGGCTGGTCGGCGATATCAGCCAGCGAGACCGAGGCGCGCGAGGCCAGCGGATGCCGCTGCGGCAGCGCGACCACCGCGCTTTCGCTGAGCAGGGCGCGGAATTCGAGCCTGACATCGGTGCGCTCCGGCGGCCGGACGAAGGCAAGATCGAGCGCGCCGGAGAGGATCTTCGGCAGCAGCCGGATCGTCTTCTCCTCCATCAGTTGTACCGCGATCTCGGGATGTCTTTCTCGAAAATCATGCAGCAGCTGCGGCAGCAGTCCGGCGGCCGCGCTGTCGATGGCGCCGACGCGCAGCCTCTGCGCTTTGGTGCCGCGGGCGCGGCGACGGAAGCCGGTCTCGACCGCCTCGACACGGGCCAGGATGGCGCGGGCATCGCGCAGCAGCGCCGTGCCGTGCTCGGTCAGCGACACCGCGCGCGTGGTGCGGGCAAACAGCGGCGTCGCGAGGTCCTCTTCCAGCAGCTTGATCTGGCGTCCGAGCGCCGACGGCAGCATCTGCAGCCGCTGCGCGGCCTTTCCGAAATGCAGCTCCTCGGCGGCGGCCACGAAGCAGCGAAGCTGGTGCAATTCCATGCGAGGGATCCGGAGGCGCGCGATTATATCATTTTTTTGTATAATGCCGCCGGCATTGAAGCCAGTCCCTTTCGCCGCCTACGGTCGTCAGATCAACGACAACATGGCGACAGGGAGGTGACGATGGCCGGAGAGCTGGAAGTGCGCGTGCTGCGCAAGATCACGATACGCATCGTTCCCTTCATCATGCTGCTCTACTTCGTGGCCTTCATCGACCGCGTCAATGTCGGCTTCGCGGCGCTGACCATGAACAAGGACATCGGCCTGTCGGCCTCGGCCTATGGCTTCGGCGCCGGCATCTTCTTCTGGGGCTATTTCCTGTTCGAGGTTCCGTCCAACCTCGCCCTCGACAAATTCGGCGCCAGGATCTGGATCGCCCGGGTGATGATCACCTGGGGGCTGGTATCGGGCGCGATGGCCTTCGTGCAGGGGCTGACGAGCTTCTACGTGCTGCGCTTCCTGCTCGGCGCCGCCGAAGCAGGCTTCTTCCCCGGCATCATCCTCTATCTCTCCTACTGGTTTCCGGCCCGCCAGCGCGCCGCCGTCACCGCCCTGTTCATGGCTGCCGCGCCATTGTCGACCGTGCTCGGATCGCCGGTCTCCGGCGCGCTGCTGGAGATGGACGGCCTTCTCGGCATGAAGGGCTGGCAGTGGCTGTTCCTGATCGAGGCGCTACCGGCGGTGCTGCTCGGCTTCGTCGTGCTCGGCTACATGACCGACCGCCCGGAGCAGGCGCGCTGGCTCGCCGACGACGAGCGCGACTGGCTGGTGCGGACCATGAACGCCGAGCTCGCGAGCAAGGCGGCGACGGCCAGCCACAGCATCTGGCGCGGCCTTGCCGACATCCGCGTGCTGGCGCTCGCGCTGGTCTATTTCGGCACCTCGGCAGGTCTCTATACGCTCGGCGTCTGGGCGCCGCAGATCATCAAGCAGTTCGGCCTGTCGTCGGTCGCGGTCGGCTTCCTCAACGCGGTGCCGCCGACGGTCGCCGTCGTCGTGATGATCCTGTGGGCGCGGCATTCGGACCGCACGGCCGAGCGAACCTGGCACGTCGTGCTGGCCTGCGTGGTGGCGGCCGTCGGCCTCTGGCTGGCGGGACTCTCGACCAGCGTCGCCGCGGTGCTCGCCGCGCTCACCTTGGTCAATGTCGGCATCTCCTCGTCGAAGCCGCCGCTGTGGAGCATGCCGACCATGTTCCTGTCCGGCTCGGCAGCCGCGGCCGGCATCGCGACCATCAACTCGATCGGCAATCTCGGTGGCTTCGTCGGTCCCGCCATGATCGGCTGGATCAAGGACCAGACCGGAAGCTTCGACGGCGGGCTCTATTTCGTCGCCGGCCTGCTGGTGGTATCGGCGGTCCTGACCCTGTTGCTGTCACGTTCACAACGCGCGAAGGCCGAAGCGGCCACGCAATCCTGACCCCTCACAAGGAACTCCTTCATGCGCACTCATTCCATCGCCGCCATCCCCGCCGACGGCATCGGCCCCGAGGTCATCTCCGAAGGCGTCCGTGTTCTCCAGGCGCTGGCCAAGCGCGCCGGCGACATCAGCTTCAACGTCAAGACCTTCGACTGGGGCTCGGACTACTACAAGAAGCACGGCGTGATGATGCCGGCCGACGGCCTCGCCGAGCTCAAGTCATTTGACGCGATCTATTTCGGCGCGGTCGGTGCGCCCGATGTGCCTGACCACATCACGCTGTGGGGCCTGCGGCTGCCGATCTGCCAGGGCTTCGATCAGTACGCCAATGTGCGGCCGACCAAGATTCTGCCCGGCGTCGCGTCGCCGTTGCGCAATGTCGGTGTCGGCGATCTCGACTGGGTGATCGTGCGCGAGAACTCCGAAGGCGAATATGCCGGCATGGGTGGACGCGCGCATCGCGGCCTGCCGGAGGAGGTCGGAACGGAGGTTGCGGTCTTCACCCGCGTCGGCGTCACCCGCATCATGCGCTTCGCGTTCAAGCTGGCGCAGTCGCGGCCGCGCAAGTTTCTCACCGTCGTCACCAAGTCGAATGCGCAGCGCCACGGCATGGTGATGTGGGACGAGATCGCTGCGGAAGTCGCGCGCGAATTCCCCGACGTGACCTGGGACAAGATGCTGGTCGACGCGATGACCGTGCGCATGACCCTGCAGCCGAAGAGCCTCGACACCATCGTCGCGACCAATCTGCATGCCGACATTCTGTCCGATCTCGCCGGCGCTCTGGCCGGCAGCCTCGGCGTCGCGCCGACCGGCAACATCGATCCGGAGCGGCGCTTCCCGTCGATGTTCGAGCCGATCCACGGCTCGGCCTTCGACATCACCGGCAAGGGCATCGCCAACCCCGTGGCGACGTTCTGGACCGCCGTGCAGATGCTCGAACATCTCGGCGAGAAGGACGCTGCTATCAGACTGATGGCGGCCGTGGAGAAGGTGTGTGCAGCCGGAATCCTGACGCCGGATGTCGGCGGCAAGGCCACGACCAAGGAGGTGACCGACGCCGTCATCGATGCGATCCACGGCTCCAACGTCTGACGGGTGCTGCTCCCACGCACAATTTCGGCGTGTTCCGCGTCACACTTGCAATGGACGCTGCGGGGCGTATACCAGCGCTTCCGCCGCGTCTGCGCATGACAATCACATGCGCGTCATCAAGACGTGAAACGCGGGCTAGGGGAGAAAGGACACATCATGCGTCGTCACCGTCGAGCCAAGATCGTTGCGACCGTCGGCCCTGCCAGCAACTCACCTGAGATGCTGAAGGCGCTGTTCCTCGCCGGTGTCGACACCTTCCGCCTCAACTTCAGCCACGGCACGCAGGCCGATCACGCCAGGGTGCATGCCTCCATCCGCGCGCTGGAGAAGGACGTGCAGCGTCCGATCGGCATCCTGATGGATCTGCAGGGACCGAAGATTCGCGTCGGCACCTTGCGCGACAAGAAGATTCAGGTCGTAGCCGGCGAGTCCATCCGGTTCGTGTTGAACGGCACCGAGGGCGACAAGGATTCGATTCCGTTGCCGCACCCGGAGATCTTTGCAGCGGTCGCGCCCGGTCACGATCTTCTGATCGATGACGGCCGCGTGCGCGTGCGCGTCACCGGCCTCGGTGACGACTGGATCGAGGCCAAGGTGATCGTCAGCGGCGCGATCTCCAATCACAAGGGTGTCAATCTGCCCGGTACCATTCTCGGGCTGTCGCCGCTGACGCCGAAGGATCGCTCCGATCTCGCTTTCGGCCTCGACCTCGGCGTCGACTGGGTCGCGCTCTCCTTCGTGCAGAAGCCGTCCGACGTGATCGAGGCGAGGGGCCTCATCGGCGGCCGCGCCGGCATCATGTCCAAGATCGAGAAGCCCGCGGCGCTGGAGCGGATCGACGACATCATCCAGCTCTCGGATGCGATCATGGTCGCGCGTGGTGATCTCGGCGTCGAGATTCCGAACGAGGACGTGCCGGGCAAGCAGAAGGAGCTGGTGCGGGCCTGCCGGCTCGCCGTGAAGCCGGTGATCGTCGCGACGCAGATGCTGGACTCGATGGTGGCGACGCCGACGCCGACGCGCGCCGAAGTCTCGGACGTCGCGACCGCCATCTATGACGGTGCCGATGCGGTGATGCTGTCGGCAGAATCGGCCAGCGGGCAATATCCGCGCGAGGCGGTGGCGATGATGGACAGCATCATCAAGGCGACCGAGAAGCACAAGATGTACGGCTCGATCATCCAGGCGACGCAGCCCGACGAGGAGCAGACCGCGCCGCATGCGGTGGCGACCGCCGCGGCCGATCTCGCCTCGGCCATCCATGCCAAGGCGATCGTGGCCTACACGTCGAGCGGCACGTCCGCCTCGCGCGTCGCGCGCAAGCGGCCGAGCCTGCCGATCCTCGCGATCACCCCGAACGAGGACACCTCGCGCCGGATGTGCCTGTTGTGGGGCGCGCACAGCGTGCTGTCGCAGGATGTGCAGAGCTATGAGGAGATGGTCGAGCGCGCGACGTCCTTCGCGGTCCAGGAGGAGTTCGCGCAAGCGACCGATCTGCTCGTCGTCGTCGCCGGCATTCCATTCGCGCAGGCCGGCACCACCAACAATTTGCGCGTCGTCACCGTGCCCAGATAGGAGGCAGCCGAAATTCCCTGTGCGGGCCGCCGGCGTGTCGCCTGATTGTCGCACCCCGCTGGTATCGCGGGGCTGTGACGGGGACATCGCGAGTCGTCATCCGACGGTGTCAGCAGCGGTCCGGCAGGATGGGTTCTGCCAATGCGGCCGGTCGTCATCGCAGTGTCATCAGGGACTGTTAGGTGGGCGCGCATGGGACTTGAGACTGCCGGTGAAGAAAGCCCGACGAAGCGCTTTCGGACGTTGTTCATCTCCGACGTTCATCTCGGAGCCCGCGGCTCGCAGGCCAATCTCCTCGTGGATTTCCTGCGCCACCATGATGCCGACACGATCTACCTGGTCGGCGACATCATCGACGGCTGGGCGCTCAAATCGAGCTGGCACTGGCCGCAGTCGCACAACGACCTCGTGCAGAAGATGCTGCGCAAGGCCCGCAAGGGCGCCAAGATCGTCTACGTGCCCGGCAATCACGACGAGTTCCTGCGCGGCTATTACGGCACGCATTTTGGCGGCATCGACGTCGTCGAGCACATCGTCCACACCGGCGCCGACGGCCAGCGCTATCTGGTCATTCACGGCGACATTTTCGATCTCGTCGTCCAGAACGCCCGCTGGCTCGCCCATCTCGGCGACAAGGCCTACGACTTCGCGATCCAGATGAATCGTCTGGTCAACTTCTTCCGCCGCATGTTCGGCGTGCCCTATTGGTCGCTCTCGCAATGGGCCAAGCAGAAGGTCAAGAACGCGGTGAACTACATCGGCGCGTTCGAGACCGCGCTGGCCTCCGAGGCGCGGCGGCATGGCGCCGATGGCGTGATCTGCGGTCACATCCACTGTGCCGTCATCCGCGACCAGGACGGCATCCGCTACATGAATTGCGGCGACTGGGTCGAGAGCTGCACGGCGCTGGTCGAGCACGAGGACGGCCGCTTCGAGATCCTGACCTGGACCGATCCGCTGAAGCAGGCGGCGCCGGTTCCGCAACTGGCCGCCCGCGCCGCCTGACGCCAGCTCCCTTGCCTCCCGGCGATCGGGCGCGGTAAAATAGGGGATGACAGCTCATTCCCCGATCCTGCCCGTGACCGCCGCCGACATCGATGCCGCGGCGGCCACGCTCGCACCCGTGGCGGTGCGGACGCCGCTGCTGCCGGCCCCCGTGCTCAGCGCGCAGTTCAAGGCCAACGTGTTCGTGAAGCCGGAAGTGCTGCAACGGACCGGCTCCTTCAAGTTCCGCGGCGCCTACAACAAGCTCGCGTCGATCCCGCAAGACGCGCGCGCCAATGGCGTCGTTGCATTCTCGTCCGGCAACCACGCCCAGGGCGTCGCCCATGCGGCGACGCTGCTCGGCATGGACGCCACGATCGTGATGCCCTCGGATGCGCCAGTGGCGAAGCGCGAGCGCACCAAGGCGTTCGGCGCCACCGTCGTGCTCTACGATCGCGACCGTGAGGACCGCGAGGCGATCGCGTGCGACATTGCCGGCAAGCGTGGGTCGACGGTGGTGCCGCCCTATGATGATCCCTATGTCATCGCGGGGCAGGGCACGGTCGGCCGTGAGATTGCCGAGGATCTGACTGCGCTGGGCCTGTCACCCGACATGGTGATCGTGCCGGCCAGTGGCGGCGGATTGCTCGCCGGCGTGTCGACGGCGGTGAAGGCGCGCTTCCCCGAGACGCAGATGATCGTCGCCGAACCCAAGGGCTTCGACGACCATGCGCGCTCGCTGCGGGCGGGTCACCGCGAGGCGCATGAGGCCAAGGGGCGCACCATCTGTGATGCGCTGATGGCGGCGATTCCCGGCGAGATCACCTTCGCCATCAACAGCCGGCTGCTGTCGGCGGCGGTCGAGGCCTCGGATGATGAGGTCGGCCGCGCGGTCGGCGTTGCTTTCCGTGAGCTCAAGCTCGTGGTCGAGCCCGGCGGTTCGGTCGGCCTCGCAGCCTTGCTGGCCGGTCGGCTCGACGTTGCGGGAAAGACGGTGGTGATCGTTCTCTCCGGCGGCAATGTCGATGCCGATCTCTACGCCAGGCTGATCGCCTGAGCGCCAGGCCTCAGCGGAAGCTGTGGCCGCTCTTCGCAAATCCTCCGCCGTCCATGCGCGGGCCGGACTGCGCGACGCGCGGCGTGCTGGAACCGCGCATTGGCCCGCCCAGCATTCCTCCCCGGCCGCGTGCCATCGGCGGATGCGGCTTGAACGATCCGGAGTTGCCGGGGAAGGGGCGTCGGGCCTCGTGGGTCTCGAACGGACGGCCCGGACCGCGCTGCAGCGGATCGCGCTGGATCTTCGTAGCCAGTGGCGGGTTCGACGGCGGCGCGATCTTGTCGCCCATCTTGTTCGGACCGATTGGCCGCGCATCGATGACCTTGTTCACGCCGGTGTTGATGCCGATGTTCTTGGTGACGACCGTGGGCGGCAGCGGCTGACGCAGCGGCAGGTTGCCGGTCGGCTGCTTCGGCAGCACGTCGGGGCGGCCCTGCATCTGAGCGCCCGGGTTAAGCGGCCGCATGACGGGGGTCAGCTGCGGCGGCACCATCAGCCGGCTCGGCTGCAGCACCGGGATGGGCCGCGGCTGAACCTGCAGCCGCAGCGCGACGGGCGCATAGGGGCTGTCGGCATAGGAGTCGCTGAAGCTCTTATAGGCCGCCGGCGAGTTCGCCAGCACCGTCTGGTGCCACGCGGCGGCCTGCACGAGGCCGGAGAGCAGGGCACGGATGCGCTCGGCGAGCGGATCGCGCGGATACATCTCGATGAACTCGCGATAATATTGCGGACGGTTCTCCGACAGCACGTAGTCATAGGCCTGCCGCACGGACCGGCTGGGCAGGTTGGCCGCCATCTGGATCACCGGCGCATTTTCGGCTGGGCGTGCTGCTGCGACCAGCGTATCGCCGAAGAAGGTGAAATCGCTGGTCAGCGATGAGCTCTCCCACGGCGTTTGCCGTCCATCCGTCGTCTGGTTCACCTGCAGACGAACGCGCTTGAACAACTGCTCGATCGGCAGGTTCGGCTGCCGAGCCAGATTCAGGAACGCCTGCGTATAGGGACTGTGCTCGCCACGGCCGTCGAGCGCCTCCTCGCCGGGCGAGGTCGAATAGCCGACGATCGAGCCGTTCGGCGCGTCGACAATGGCCAGCCCGCGTCCGGCATCGTTGATCGAAGGGAACGGATTGTTGCGGCAGGCGTCGAGCACGACGATCCGCATCCGGCTCGGAATGGCATCGAGCGTAGCCATCAGATCGACCAGCCGGACCGTGCTGGTCGTGAGATCGGAGGGCGCGACGATGCGGGCGTCGATCGGGATAAGGTAGTTCTCGCCCGCGAGCTGAACCCCGTGGCCTGCGTAGTAGACCATCGCGACGGCATTCGGCCCGTGCGCGGCGACGCGGCTCGAAAAATCCTGCACGACCTTGAGCATCTCGTTCTGCGTCAGGTCGGTCGCCGTGATCACCTCGAAGCCTGCTGAGTTCAACAATTTCGCCACCGCGTGGGCATCGTTGTCGGGGTTCTCCAGCGGCGGCGCATTCTGGTAGCTCGAATTGCCGATCACGAGCGCGACGCGGGGCTCGGCTCCTTGCTGGGGCGCGGCGGGCGCACTGTCCGCCTGCGGCGGCAAGGGGGCAGCCAGCGCGCGCGGCGGCGTCTGCAGGCTGTCGATGTCACTGCTGGCGGCCCAGCCCGGGCTCGGGCCGAGACAGGTGATGAGACCCAGCAGCGCTGATGTCAGCAGAGACGTCCAGGCGGCTCTGGGAACGTGAAATCGTCGAACGGACACGGGCTTCTCCTCGTGCATGCGCAAAGCGAATGGCTCGAGGAGCAGGCTAGGTGGATCGATGACCGGCGTAAGTGATCCGCCTCACCCATCCGAGATCGGAGACGAGCTGAGTTGAGGAGGGACGTGTGAGCGACCAGCGCGGGGACGTGGTGGCGTTGTTCAGGAGAAGAACGCGATCTTCTCGGGCTGGCTCATGCGCCGGATCGGCGACAACGGATCGTTGGCCGGTGCCTGCGAACGCTGCAGAAGGCCGTTCGTCAGCAGGGTCGAGCCCAGTGACGGCTCGTAGGCCGGCTTCAGCATCGGGTAGGTGGTCGTGCTCTGAGGCGCAACGGGGGCATGAGGGACATGCCGGGGCGATGCGATCTCGGCCTGGGGCGCCACGGCTGCGGCGACGGCAGCCAGGGTTTCGGCCGCAATCGATTCCGGGAGCTGCGTTGCCGCTACTGGGGGGCTTGGAAGCGGAGCCAGGGCGATCGGGGGAGCGGCCGCCGGTTCATGAGCTGCTGGTGCCGCCGTGCTCGCTGCGGGAGCTTTCGCCGTCGTCGGCGCAAGCTCAGGCTCCAATGATGGAGGCTCAAATGACGGAGGTGCCGATGGCGCACGCTCCGATGACGGAGGCTCCGTTGACGGAGGCTCGCCGAAGCTGGCGACGATGTCGTCGTCGATCGAGGTCGGCTCCGCGATGTCGAAGCCCAGGGTTCGCGAACGATTGAACTCCTCTTCCTCGATCGGATCGGGCGCTCCCATCGCGGCCGCGACCAGGTCAAGGATGGCCTCGTCCTGCGCCTCCGCGGCTGCCGCATCCTCGGTCTCGCCGGGGCTCTGCTGCTCGATCTCGACCAGAGCTTCGGCAATCGAGGGCTCGGCCACGATCTCCGCCAGGGCGATGGGGCTGAGTGGCATCGCGACGGCTGCGGTTTCGGGGTCCGTCGCGGGGTTTTCGACCGCCATCTCTGCGACCATGACGGCAGCCGTCGCGGCGGGCGTCCCGATTGCCTCGATCGCGGCCACAGCTTCCACGAGCGGACTGTTTGCCGCCACCACGGGCGGGGCGGCCGGCTCGGGCGCCGGCTCCCGGGCGATGTCCTCCGCCATGGGCAGCGGGGCCTCGGCCATGGGGGCTGACGCTAAGGTCGATGACGGCGCGGCAGACGCCGCGGGCACGGTTTCCTCGGGCGCAAGCGAGGCCGTTGCCTGTCCCTCGTCGAGCTCCTTCAGTCGCGTCTTGATGATCTCGAACGCTGCGAGCAGCGCAGCCTTCGGGTCGACGCTCGCGAGCTGGTCGCAAGCGGCCTCGATCGAGGTCACCTGCGAATCGATCAGGTCGCAGATCCGGGAATCGGCGCCGATCTCGCGCCAGCGCCAGGAGATCTCCTTGATGATCCGGGTGCCCTTACGCACGGGCGCCAGGTTCTGCTCGAGCGCCATGCGGTCGACCGCAGAGGCGGCAGCGAGCGCGGCATCCTCGACCGCGGCGCGGATCGCGGCCAGCGCTTCCGGCAGCGCCTTGCTGTCGGCCTGCTCGAGGTCCTGTTGCTGTTCACGTTGAGACGCCAGCGCATGCTCGATGCGCGCCACCGCGTCGAGCACCATGCTGGTGTCGGCGTTGCGGTTGCGCTTGGCGTATTCGCCGAGGAACCAGCGGCCGCGCGCCGTCTCCATGAAGGCATCGCGGATCGCCTCGTAATCGGTCTCGTTCGGCTGAGCCGCACGGGCGGATATCGGCGAGAGGGCGAAGACTTCATCGACCATGACAGACCCATCGCGCAAATTGCTGCGCGTTGGCATAACGATCACCATGATATTGATCGAATCGCAATTGAATTGATGCCACTGTCCCGACAAATCTCCACCACATCGCCGGTATTGTCGCGCCGATTCGCGGGAAGGTTGGGGCTGTTCTATGGCGCGGTGTTCGCGCTGTCGGGAACGCACCTGCCGTTTTTTCCCGTGTGGCTACGGGCGATCGGGCTGGACGCCTCCTGGATCGGCATCATCATCGCGGTTCCAGCCGTCACACGCTTCACGGTCCTGCCACTGATCACCGCGCTCGCCGAGCGCCGCCAAGCCTTGCGCGCCGCGTTGCGGCTGACGACTTTCGCAACTGCGTCGGGCTTTGCCGTTCTCGCCGTTCAACACCAGCCCTGGCTCGTCTTTGTCGTCTATGCGGGGCTGTGCAGCCTGTGGACTCCCGTCGTCCCGTTGACGGACGCCTACGCTCTTCGCGGCGTCATGAGCTATGGCCTCAACTACGGACGGTTGCGGCTGTGGGGATCAGCGGCGTTCATCGTCGGGACGCTGCTATGCGGCGGATTGGCCGACATCGTGCCCGCGCCTGAGCTGATCTGGATCATCGTCTCGGTCGCGCTGTGCGGGGCTGCGAGCAGCGTGCTTCTGCAGGGGCTGCCGCCGTTGCCGCGCAGCACGGGTCCGGTGCAGGACGGGCGCAGCCCGCTCGGCAGCCCGCGCTTCCTCTGCATCATCGCCTCCTCGGCGCTGATCCAGGGCAGCCACGCGGCCTATTACACGTTCTCGGCGATCGAGTGGACGGCGCAGGGGCTCAGCGGGCTCACCATCGGCTGGCTCTGGAGCATGGGCGTGCTGGCCGAAATCGTGGTGTTTGCCCTGTCGCCGCGGTTCACGCTGTCGCCCGTCAGCCTGGTCATCATCGGCGCGGTCGCCGCCGTGCTGCGCTGGACGCTGACGGCCCAGGAGCCGCACGCGGCCGGCCTCGCGGCGGTCCAGATCAGCCACGGCTTCACCTTCGGGCTGACGCTGGTCGGTACGATGGGGCTTCTGGTGCGTGAGGTGCCGGCGCATCTGACGGCGCGCGGGCAGGGCTACTACGCCGCCGCCAGCGGTGTCGTCGGCTCGGCGGCGTCGATCCTGTCGGGACCGCTCTACGCGGCTTATGGACCGGGCGTCTACTACGCGATGGCTGTGATGGCCGGCCTCGGCGGCGCGCTGATGTGGTTCGCGCGCGTCGGTCTGTCGATTCAGCCCCACAAGGCCTGATCGGGCGGATAAACCACGCTATCCTCGTAGTGCAGCCCGTGCGCGCAATCCTCGGCCAGCAGCAGCGGACCGTCCAGATCGACATAGCGGGCGAGCGGCGTCAGCAGCATGGCCGGCGCCATGGAGAGCGATGTTCCGACCATGCAGCCGACCATGATGTCGAAGCCGAGCGTCCGGGCCGCGTCCGCCATGGCCAGCGCCTCGGTCAGCCCTCCGGTCTTGTCGAGCTTGATGTTGACGGCATCGTAGCGCCCGCGAAGCGGGTCGAGCGAGTTCCGGTCATGAACGCTTTCGTCGGCGCAGACCGCGATCGGGCGCGAGATGCGGCCGAGGACCTCGTCCTTGCCTGCGGGCAGGGGTTGTTCGACCAGGGTGACACCGGCAGCGGCGCAGGCGGCGAGATTGGTTTCGAGGTTGGCCTCGGTCCAGGATTCGTTGGCATCGACGATCAGCTGCGACTGCGGCGCTGCCGTCCGCACCGCTGTGATCCGCGCCGGATCGCCGTCACCGCCGAGCTTGATCTTGAGCAGCGGACGGTGCGCCGCCTTGGCGGCGGCCTTGGCCATGAAGTCGGGCGCGCCGAGCGAGATCGTGTAGGCGGTCACGCAGGGCTGCGGCGCGCGGCGTCCGAGCAGGTCCCAGATGCGGCGGCCGCTGCGCTTGGCTGCGAGATCGAGCAGCGCGCAATCGAGCGCGTTGCGCGCGGCGCCCGGCGGCATCGCCGCCTGCAGCGCGTCGCGATCGAGGCCGGAGGCGATGGCGTCGCGCATCGCGAGCAGGGCGCCCTGCGCGGCTTCCGGCGTCTCGCCATAACGCGGATAGGGCACGCATTCGCCGCGGCCCACGATGTCGCCGTGTCGCAGCTCCGCGATCACCGTGACGGCTTCGGCCTTCGAGCCGCGGCTGATCGTGAAGCTGCCGGCGATCGGCCAGTGGCCGATGTGAGCGTCCAGTATTGGAAAACCGTTGGAAGTCATTTGAAAGTCTGGCGATTTGTGAACCGGAATGAGGCGCTTGGGACTTGCGCGATGGGATCGACTATGGCTGTTGATGGGGGTCTCCGGCAAGGTGGTGGCGACGCGGTGGGATTTTTCTCGTCAAGGAGCGGATATCGGCAGCCGCAAGGTTGGTCGTCGTGACGGGCAGCCCTGATCTGCAACGAAGCGGCGAGGGCAATGCGCTGTCGCTGCGTGCGACGGGCGCCTGGACTGCGCGCTTTGCACCGTCGCTCGAACGGCTGGTCGCCGACGCCGAGAAGCTCGCCGGCAAGACCAAAGACGTCTCGATCGACGTCTCGCAGGTCTCCAAACTCGATACGTTCGGTGCATGGCTGATCGAGCGACTGCGCCGCAGCTTCACCACGGCAACCGTCGAGGCCAGGATCGACGGCCTGTCGGCCAACTACGCCAGTCTGGTCGATGAGGTCCGCCGCGTCAGCATGGCGCCCGACGGCGATGCGACCACGGTGACCATCACCGGCATGCTGGGGCAGATCGGCCTCAGCGTCGCCGGCATCTTGGGCACCGTCGCCGCGCTGATCGACATGCTCGGCGCGGTCATCGTCGCCAGCGGCCGCGTGCTCATTCACCCCCGCAGCTTCCGGCTGACCTCGACCATCCACCATCTCGAGCAGGTGTGCTGGCGCGCGGTGCCGATCGTCGTGCTGATCACCTTCCTGATCGGCTGCATCATCGCCCAGCAGGGCATCTTCCATTTCCGCAGGTTCGGCGCCGACATCTTTGTCGTCGACATGCTCGGCGTGCTGGTGCTGCGCGAGATCGGCGTGCTGCTGGTCGCGATCATGATCGCCGGCCGCTCGGGCAGCGCCTATACGGCCGAGCTCGGCTCGATGAAGATGCGCGAGGAGATCGATGCGCTGCGCACCATGGGCTTCGACCCGATCGAGGTCCTGATCCTGCCGCGCATGCTGGCGCTGGTGATCGCGCTGCCGATCCTGGCCTTTCTCGGCGACATCGCCGCGCTCTATGGCGGCGGGCTGGTCGCCTGGTTCTACGGCGGCGTCGATCCCGAAGCCTTCCTGCTGCGGCTGCGCGATGCGATCTCGATCGACCATTTCACCGTCGGCCTGCTCAAGGCGCCGGTCATGGCGGCCGTGATCGGGATCGTGGCCTGCGTCGAAGGCCTCGCTGTGCAGGGCAGCGCGGAATCGCTGGGGCGCCACACCACGTCGTCGGTCGTGAAGGGCATCTTCTTCGTCATCGTGATGGACGGCGTGTTCGCGATCTTCTTCGCGGCGGTCGGGATGTGACATGACGCAGGAGATCTCCGATCCGATCATCCGCGTGCGCGACGTTACCGTGCAGTTCGGCAAGACGCGCGTGCTCGATGGCCTCGATCTCGACGTCAAGCGCGGCGAGATCCTCGGCTTCGTCGGTCCCTCCGGCGCCGGCAAGTCGGTGCTGACCCGTACCATCATCGGACTCGTGCCGAAGCTGTCGGGAAATATCGAGGTGTTCGGCGTCAATCTCGATGCCGCCGATCGGGCCGGCCGCCGCGCCGTGGAGCGGCGCTGGGGCGTGCTGTTCCAGCAGGGGGCGCTGTTCTCCTCGCTCACGGTGCGGCAGAACATCCAGTTCCCGGTGCGGGAATATCTCAAGGTCTCGCAGCGGCTGCTCGACGAGATCATGGTCGCCAAGCTGGTGATGGTCGGATTGCGGCCTGATGTTGCGGATCGTTTCCCGAGCGAGCTGTCCGGCGGCATGATCAAGCGCGTCGCGCTGGCGCGGGCCCTGGCGCTCGATCCGGAGCTCGTGTTTCTCGACGAGCCGACCTCGGGGCTCGACCCGATCGGCGCCGGCGATTTCGACGAGCTCGTGCGCACCCTGCAGCGGACTTTGGGACTGACGGTTTTCATGGTAACCCATGATCTCGACAGCCTCTACACGGCCTGCGACCGCATTGCCGTGCTTGGCAACGGCAAGATCATTGCCGCGGGATCGATGGCCGACATGCAGGCCTCGGAGCATCCATGGCTCCGGCAGTATTTCCACGGCAAGCGTGCACGCGCCGTGATGGGGTAGCGTAGAGCGCCCCGGGGATGATTTTTTGTGAGCGGGAGTGGGGACTCCCGCGACAAAGCTGATGGGGTGGGTGCCGCGGTCCGGCGCCAACCGAGAGCGCACGGGAGCGGTGGCACTGATGTCCGCCGCAATGTGCCGGTACCGGAGTTGGTAATGGAAACGCGGGCGAATTACGTCCTGATCGGATCGTTCACGCTGGCGGTATTCGCCGCGGCGGTCGGGTTCGTCCTGTGGTTCCAGAGCCTGCATACCACCAAGCAGCGCAGTCCGTTGCGGGTGGTGTTCGAAGGGCCGGCCGCAGGTCTGCGCAATGGCGGCAGCGTCAACTTCAACGGTATCCGGGTCGGCGAGGTGATCTCGGTCAAGCTCGACAATCCGCGCCGCGTGGTGGCGCTGGCGATGGTCGAGAACAATGCGCCGATCCGCAAGGACACCCTGGTCGGCCTCGAGTTCCAGGGGCTCACCGGCGTGGCCGCGATCTCGCTGAAGGGCGGCGAGGAGGCCGCGCCGCCGCCGCCGCTCGACGAGGACGGCGTGCCGTTGCTGCGCGCCGATCCGACCCGGCTGCAGGACGTCACCGAGGCGATCCGTGCGACCCTGCAGAACATCAACAAGGTGGTGGCCGACAACCAGGAGGCCGTGAAGAACTCGATCAAGAACCTCGAGGTCTTCACCCAGTCGCTGGCGCGCAACTCCGAGCGCATCGACGGCGTCATGAGCCGCGTCGATGGCATCATGGGCAAGGCCGACACCCTGATGCTCGGCCTCAACACGCTGGCCGGCGGCAAGGATGGCGGCGAGCTGTTCCTGACGGTGAAGTCGATCCGCGAACTCGCCGATGATTTCGACAAGCGCTCCGGCGCGCTGATGGCGGACGGACGGCGCACGCTGTCCGACATCAGCCGTGCCGTGAACAATTTCGACCGCAACCCGACCCGGGTCCTGTTCGGCGCCAGCAATTCCAGCCCGAGCAACGCCCAGGCTTCGCAGCCGGCCCCGGCACCGGCGCCCGCCGCGAGCGGACGGCGCTGAGGCATTCGCGAATAGCGAATGGGGAAGTAGCGAGTAGGGCGAGCAAGCCCTGCTGCACGCTGCACGCCGATGGCTGTTGGCAGAATGGTGGTTCGTCCGCTCTGACGTCTACCGGCGTAGGCATCGTGCGCGGCAGCCACGCTCTCATCAAACCACCCGGCGCACGTTCGCAATTCCGCAGCGCGCAGCTCGGAGGAGAGTTCCGCTGTCACCCTCCCCTGGAGGGCAGGGTCGGCTCAGATGCGCGAAGCGCATGCGAGCCGGGGGTGATCTCTCCATTTGCACCGGTTTCCTCGGCTTCACCCCACCCCGCTCGCCCGCGATCGATCCTCCCCTCCAGGGAAGGGTGAGACGGAGATCGCGGCGCCTGCCGTCATCGTTGGAGACGTGGCCACGGTCACACGGAGCAGCCGCCCAACCTCATCCCAATCATCGATTGGAGCATGATGCCTTTTCCACCGAATTGCATCACGCTTTAGCGCAGGCGTTGAGCTGGCTCGGCCGAAGCCGACGAAGCTTTCATTGCGCCCCCAAACGCGAAACGGAGGCCTCGCGGCCTCCGTTTGTTTGTCCATCGTTGATTGGCTACTCGGCCGTTCGCTATTCGCGCCCCGTTACGCCAGTCGTCCCGCGGCATGGGCGAGCAGGGTGTAGACCAGGCCCGTCTCGGAGGTCAGCTGCGCGCGCAGCGCCTGCGGGTTGCGGTCGTCGCGGGCGACCTCGTCGAGCAGCCGCTCGAACTCGGTGATGTAGCGGTCGACCGTCTGCTTGAAGGTGCGGTCGGCGCGATATTTGCGGGCGACCTCGTCGAACGCCTTCTGCCCCGCGGGCGTGTACAGCCGCTTGGAGAACGCCTTGGTCTCGCCGCGCTGATAGCGGTCCCACATCTCGGCTGCGAGCGTGCGGTCCATCAGGCGGGCGATGTCGAGCGACAGCGACTCCAGCGGGTTGCCCGGCTGCGCGGCCGGTGCGCGGCCGCGCGGCGCCTGCGGCTGAGCCTGACCGGCGGTGCTGTTGTCGGCCCGGTTGAGCAGGTCGGACAGCCAATTGTCGCTGCGCTGATCGGCGGCCGGCCCCATCGGCGGCGCCTCGACCCGGCGCGGCTGTTGCGGCTGCGGCGGCGGGGCCGGCGGCTGCATGCCGAGATCCGGCGGCGGCAGGTTGGTGACGCTGGTCGCGGCCGGCTCGCGCAGGCGCATGTCGGGACGACCGCCGACGGCTGCTGCAGCCACGACCGGAACCGGCTCTTCCTGCCGCATCACGGCGGCCGGCGGCGCCACGGCAGCGGGGCGCGACGTGCTGACCACGTCGAGGCCGCGGCCGTGATGGGCGACGATCCGGTTGAGCTCGGCCAACGCCTCGATCTGGTCGACGATCACCTTGCGCATCTGCGCCGTGCTCTCGGCCGCCTCCTGCGGCATCTCCAGCACGCCGCGGCGCAGCTCGTTGCGCGTCGCCTCGAGCTCGCGATGCATCTCTCCCGTCATCTGCTTCATGCTGGACACCAGCGAGGCGAACTTCTCCGCCGACTGCTTGAACATCGCATCGGCTTCCTGCGTGCTCTGCTGGTAGATCTCCTGCATCTGCGACGTGGTGAGGCGGCGTTCCTCTTCCGCATTGGAGCGGATGGCTTCGAACTGACGGCTGAGCGCGTTGGAGCCGGCGCCGGCCGTTTCCGCCACGACCCGGGCGATGTCGCGCGCCCGCTCCTCGGCGGCGGCGAGCGACTCGTCGAGCAGGGTGGTGAAGCGGGTCAGGCGCTGATCGAGATCGGCCGTGCGCAGGTCGATGGTGGTGACCAGCGATTCCAGCGTCGTCTTGCGATCGGAAATCGAGACCGTCGCATCGCGGTTGCTCTGCTCGACGATGGCTGCAGCCTCGATCAGGGCCTTGCCATGGGCGTCGAACTGGCTGGACAGCGAATTGAGATCCTGCAGCGCCCGCGAGGTCTTCGAGTTGAAGACGTTGAGCTGGTCCTCGAGCGTCTGCGTCGCCGTTCCGTTGCGCGACGTGACGTCGTTCATCGCGGTGACGAAATCGGCCACGCGGGCGACCAGGGCACGCTCGAGCGAATTGAGGTTGTCGTGCGCGCCGGTGAGAACCTCCTGCAGCAGGATGTTGCCTTCGCGCAGACGCTCGAACAGGGCGACGGTGTCGGTGCGCAGGATCTTGCTCGTCTCCTGCATCTCGGTGACCGCGGCGACCGAGACCTGGCGCGACTGCTCGATCGCGGCACGCGAGGCCTGCTCCAGATCCTTCAGCGACTTGGTGATCGCCGTGGTCGCGAGCTCGCCGGCGGACGTGATGGTGCGGGCGACCTCCGAGCCGTTGCCGTTGACGGTCTGGGCGAACGCCTGGCCGCGCATCTCGATCTGCTTCAAGGCGTCGGTGGTGACGCGATCGATCTCGATCGTGAGCTGGTTGGTCTTCGAGTTGAGCGTTTCGACCAGGGTGCCGCGCTTGCCGTCGAGGATCTGCGACAGCCGCTCGCTCTGTTGCTGCACATAGGTGACGATCTCGTCGGTCTTGCCGGTCATGGCCGAGCCGAACGAGTTGCCGGCCGCGAGCACGGAGCGCTCGATCTCGGTCGAGGTCGATTTCACGCGGGTCGAGACCTCGTTGGAGGCCGCGACCAGCGCGCTCTGGGCGCTCAGCGCGCTGCTCTGGATCGCATCCGTGGTGTTGGCTGCGACCGTGTTGATCGACCGTTCGATCTCCGTCGAGATCGCCTTGAGCTGGCCCGCCGTATCGGTCGAGGTCGCCGTCAAGACGCTCTGCGCCTCGCGCGCGCCGGCGACGATCACGGCGACCGTCTCGGTCGTGGTGGTGGTCAGCACCGCCTGGGCTTCGCGGGCGCTGCCGACCAGGCTGGCCGAGGTGTCGGCCGACGTTGCCGTCAGCGACATCTGGGCCTGGCGGGCGCTGTTGAGGATCGAGGTCGCCGTATCGGCGCCCACGGACGACAGGGTCCGCTCGACGTCGACAGCGAGCGACTTGACCTGCTCGGCCGCGTCGGTCGAGGCCGAGATCAGCTTGGACTGCACCTCGCGGGCGCTGTCGATGATCACCGTGGCCGTGGTGGTGCCGACGGCGGCCAGCGTCCGCTCGACGTCGATCGCCAGCGACTTGACGTGGTCGGCAGCCTCGCTCGAGGCGGTCACAAGTTTGGACTGTGCGTCGCGCGCGCTGCCGACGATGGTTGCGGCGGTGTTGGTGCCGACCGCGGCGAGCGTGCGCTCCACGTCGGCCGCCAGCGACTTGACGTGGTTGGCTGCCTCCGACGACGCGCCGATCAGCGTGCTCTGGGCCTCGCGGGCGCCGCTGGTGATGGTCTCCGCGGTGGTGGTCCCCGCGATCGAGAGCGAGCGCTGCACATCCACCGTGAGCGCCTTGACCTGATCCGCGGCCTCCTGCGAAGCGGCGAGCAGGGCGCTCTGGGCCTCGCGTGCACCGGCCGTGATGGTCTCGGAGGTCTCGGTACCGGCGTCGGTCAGCGAGCGCTGCACGTCGGCGGCGAGCGACTTCACGTGCTCGGCGGCGTTGGAGGACGCCGACACCAGCGTGTTCTGAACCTCGCGGGCGCCGGCGAGGATCGAGGCTGCCGTGGCCGAACCGGCCGCCGTCAGCGCCTGCTCGACGTCGGTGGCGAGCGACTTCACGTGGCTCGCGGCATCGGCCGAGGCTGCGACCAGCGTATTCTGGACCTCGCGGGCTCCGGCCAGGATCGAGGCGGTGGTGGTCGAGCCTGCCGCCGTCAGCGTGCGCTCGACATCGGCCGACAGCGACTTGATCTGCTCGGCGGTTTCGCCCGACGCCGTGACCAGCGTGGACTGGGCTTCGCGGGCGCTGGTCAGGATGGCATTGGCCGCATTGCTGCCGGCGTCGGTGAGGGCGCGCTCGACCTCGGCGGACGTGGTCTTCAGCTGCGAGCCGACGTCGGTCGAGACGTTGAGCAGCGCCTGCTGCGCCGACCGCGCGCCGGTCTGAATGGTCTCGCTGGTGTTGACCACGAGATTGGTCAGCGAGCGCTCGGCGTCCTCGACATGCGACTTGATGCTGGCCGACAGCAGCTCGGCCCGGGTCATCAGCTCGTCGCTCGCCTGGCGGCCGCTGCTTTCGATGCGGCCGGCCACGGCCTCGACGCGCGAGCCCAGGAGGTCCTCGAACTGCGAGACGCGGTGGTCGATCTCGCTGGCGATCGAGCCGACCCGGGTCTCGATGCCCTGGTGGATGTCCTGGAAGCGCGCGGTCACGGCTTCGGTCAGCTCGTAGCTGCGGCCGTCGATGATGTTCGAGAGGCTGACGATGCGCTGGTCGATCGCTTCCAGCGCCTTGTCGGTGCCATCGGTCAGCGAGGAGGTCAGGATGTTGAGGCGGGAATCGATCGACTGGATCGCCTGCGCCGAGCCGTCGGTCAGCGAGGAGGTCAGCACCGTCAGCCGCGAGTCGATGGCGTGCAGCACCTGCGCCGCGCCATCGGTCAGCGAGTTCGAGAGCGTGCCGAGGCGGCCCTCGATGGTCGAGGTGACCGAGGTCGCGCGGTTGTCGAAGTTCTCCTCCAGCGTCTTCAGACGGCCCCCGACGGTGTCGTCGAAGGTCTTGATCTTCGAATCGAGCGAGGAATCGAAATTGGTGATGCGCGCCTGCAGATTGGTCTCGAACTGGCCCAGCCGCTGGTCCAGCGTCGCCGTGATCTCTCCGCTGTTGGACGACAGGCGGGTGTCGAACGTGTCGACATAGGTCTTCAGATTGTCGGAGATCTCCTGGGTCCGCTGGCCCATGCGCTCGACGA
Source organism: Bradyrhizobium sp. SSBR45G (assembly GCF_030159255.1). Taxonomy (GTDB): domain Bacteria; phylum Pseudomonadota; class Alphaproteobacteria; order Rhizobiales; family Xanthobacteraceae; genus Bradyrhizobium. The sequence goes on from NZ_BSCT01000021.1 coordinate 73,298, forward strand.
TCTCGCCGCCATAGGTCTTCACGGTGCGGTCGAACTCGGTGATGTGCCGGGTGATCAGGGCGCCCAAGGTCGAGCTGTCGCGCGCGAAGCGCTCGGCGAGCTCGGTGCCCTGGTTCTTCACCAGCTCGTCGAACGCGCTGATCTGCAGCGACAGCGTGTCGTGCGTGCTCTCGGTCTGGCTGACGACCTTGGCGACCAGCGAATTGACGGTCGCGTCGAGCGACTCGCTCGCCTTCTCGCCTGACGTGACGATGTGGCCGGACATGCGCTGGCTCGCCTCGTCGATCTTGGTGACGAGGTCACCGCTGCGCAGCTCCAGTTCCAGCAGCAGCGATTCGCCGGAGGCCTTGAGCTGATCGTGGACCTGCTCGGTGCGCACCGAGATGCCGTCGACGATCGCCGCCGTGCGCTGTTCGAACTCGCTGGTGATGCGGTCGATGCGCTCGTTGAGCATCTCGTGGACGCGGTCGGACAGATCGGCGAACTCGTCGTGGACGTGGCCGGTCTTGAAGTTCAGGCTGGTCGTCAGCCGCTCGGACGCGTCGAGCACGGCGCGGGTGGTCTCGGAACTGGCCTCTTCGAGACGGTCGAGCAGGTCGCCGCCGCGCTCGCCGAGCGCGAGGATCATGTTGTCGCCGGCATTGCCGAGCGCAGCCGTGATGTGGGCGCCGCGCTCTTCGAGCGCGCCGGTGATGCTCTTGGCGACCTCGTCGACGCGCGAGGCGATCGCGTCCGAGATCAGCGCGATGTCGTGACGGAGGTCGATCTGCACGCCGGAAATGGCGCTGCGGACCTGCTCGGCCTGGCCGACCAGGTTGTCGCGCTGATGGGCGATGTCCTGGAGCAGGGCGCGGATGCGCACCTCGTTGTCGCTGTAGGCGCGCTCGAGCGCGGCGACCTCGTTGGCGACCAGCATCTCGAGCTCGCCGGCGCGCGCGATCGCGCGCTCGACGCCGTCGCCCATCGCAGCGACTTCGCGGCGGATGGCCTGGCCGACGGTCACGATCGAATCGCTGACCGCGCCCTCCGGCTCGGAGAAGCGGATCGCGACCTGCGCCATCGACTGCGCGATCATGCGCAGCTCCTGGCCGCGCCAGGCGAGGCTCGCGAGGAAATAGAACAGCAGAACCGGGGCGAAGAAGACCGCGGCGAGGCCTGCCATCACCAGCACGCCGCCGCTCTGGCCGATCAGGGCCTGCAGCGACGGCAGGAAGCCGATCGTGAGCAGCACGCAGCCGACGATCCAGATGCCTGCAAAGGCGGTTGCCAGCGTATAGACCCCACGCGACGGGCGGCCCTTCTGGATCGCCTGCAGCAGCTGGCCGATGGTCTCGCGATCGTCATTGGCGGGACGGCGGACCGCCAGCGGCGGCGGTTCGATGTCGTCGAGGCTACGGTTGTCGACTCCCGGACGGGTGTCGAACGAATCGAACGCGGATCCGCCGGTCGGCATGACCGGCGGCGCCCCGTCAGCGTGGACCGAGCCCGATGGGTCCTGGGGCGCGGACGTATCGCTGATGTTCAAAGCCTCCTGAATGGCGGACAGCGCAACTTCAGTCGGGTCTTTGACCTTTTTGGGGGTGTTCGCCATGTTGAGTCCGAGCCCTCGTCTTAATTTCGATCCGGCGAGCCGCGTACGAGTAGCCTCGTAGCGCTCGAACCGGACGCATCCCTCGCAGGCACCAGGGGTGGCTAATTCCGCCAGGCGACCCACTCCATCCGGGGATCATCCTATTGGCTGTGCCTGTTGAAAGAAATGGTCGTGGTTAAGAGATTCTTAATCATCGTTAACAACCGCCGCCGTTAACACCCTACAAGTTCTGCGAATTCCGGTTTCGGCCGTGATTGGGGCGGAGCCGGGCCGGAATCGCGGCAAACCCGCGGCAATTGTGCCGGTAATAATGCATTAACCATTGTCGTGCTTGGGTGACCACAGGGGCGCGACGCGCCCGCCGGACCGGATGACTGCCATGATTCCCGACCTGTCACGGATCGAATGGATGCCCTCGCCCCCGCTGGTTCCCGATGACGGGCCGATCAGCCTCGACCTGCTCAGGCGCATGACGCTCGGCGACACCGCGCTGGAGCGGGAAGTGCTCGCGATGTTCTCGACCCAGGCGGTCCATCTGCTGGAGCGGCTGCAGGTCCTCCCCGAGGATGCCGCCTCGGTCGCCCATACCCTGAAGGGCTCCGCCCGGGCCATCGGCGCGCTCGACGTCGCCGATGCGGCCGAAGGGCTCGAGGTCGCGCTCCGGCAGGGCGATCCGGCCGATGCGCTGGCCTGGCTGGCGACCTCCGTGGCGCAGGCGCGCGCGGCGATTTCGGACATGCTGGGCGCGGCCTGAAGCGGCCATCCGCAGCACTAGCGCGGAGCGGAGCGGTCCGTTATAGGACAGCCCGACCTCATTTCCTGCGCAGCACGAGCACACATGGCCAAGATCACCTTTGTCGACCATACCGGCGAATCCCGAACCGTTGATATCGAGAACGGCGCGACCGTGATGGAAGCGGCAATTCGCAATGCCATCCCGGGCATCGAGGCCGAATGTGGCGGCGCCTGCGCCTGCGCGACCTGCCATGTCTATGTCGACGAAGCCTGGCGCGAGAAGGTCGGCCCGCCGACCCCGATGGAAGAGGACATGCTCGATTTCGGCTACGAGGTCCGGCCGAACTCCCGTCTCGCCTGCCAGATCAAGGTCTCCGACGAGCTCGACGGCCTCGTCGTGGCGACGCCCGAGCGCCAGGCCTGATCCTTCACCTTCTGCCCTCATCCCGCCGCGCCCCATTTCCGCCGGCCTATGCCGCCGGCGGTACGATGGTCACGCCGCGGCGGACCCAGGGCTGCAGCGCTTCGATGAGCTGAGGGGGCAGGGGCGCGGGCTTGCGCGTCACCTCGTCGATCAGCACCATGACTGCGGTCGCCGAGGCCACGCAGCGGCCGTCCGAGAACACGACCTGCTCACAGGTCACCGACGTTCGCCCCAGCTTCACCACCCCTAGGCCGAGCTCGATCGTGCCCGGCCAGCGCAGCTCGGCGCGGAAATGCATGTCGAGCCGCACCATGATCCAGGCCAGCCCCGGCTGGGTCAGGCCGTAGCGCGGGTCCTTCATCAGCGTCACCCGGCCGGTCTCGAAATAGGTCGCATAAACCGCGTTGTTGACGTGCTGGTTGGGGTCGAGGTCGCCGAACCGGACATTGTCCGTCAGGCGGTAGGGGAAGTCCTCCAGGCGTGGCGTCTGGTCGCGGCGGGCCGTCTCTGTCACCGATTGATCTCCATCATTCATGCTCCCTTCAAACCTCGCTAAGCCCGCCGCTGCAAGCCGCGGGCGCGAGCGGGGCCTGGCTTTTGTGCCTTCCCTGTGACCGCCTCGTTGGCTACAAATTCGGAACCGCCACCTGCCGCCATCTCCGAGCGGCGCCTCCCAACGAGAAGAGCGACATGAGCGAAGCGATCAAGACCGATGTGCTGATCATTGGCGCGGGGCCCTGCGGGCTGTTTGCCGTGTTCGAGCTGGGGCTGCTCGACATCAAGGCGCATCTGATCGACATCCTCGACAAGGCCGGCGGCCAGTGCGCCGAGCTGTATCCGGAGAAGCCGATCTACGACATTCCGGGCGTGCCGATGGTGACGGGGCAGGGCCTGACCGATCAGCTGATGGAGCAGATCAAGCCGTTCAGCCCGACCTTCCATCTCGGCGAGATGGTCTCGAGCGTGGAGAAGATCGGCGATCCCGGTTTCCGCGTCACCACCGACGCCGGCAAGGTGTTCGAGTGCAAGGTCGTCGTGATCGCCGCCGGCGGCGGCTCGTTCCAGCCGAAGCGTCCGCCGGTGCCCGGCATCGAGGCCTATGAAGGCACCTCGGTGTACTACGCCGTGCGCAAGATGGAGCAGTTCCGCGACAAGCACGTCATGATCGTCGGCGGCGGCGATTCCGCGCTCGACTGGACGCTCAACCTGCATCCGATCGCCAAGCGCATCACGCTGGTGCATCGGCGCGACGACTTCCGCGCCGCGCCCCACAGCGTCGAGCAGATGCGCGCGCTGGTGGCCTCCGGCAAGATGGATCTGCGGATCGGCCAGGTCAGCGCGCTGGAGGGCGCCAATGGCGTGCTCTCCGCCGCGACTATCAAGGGCAACGACAACGCGCTCGAGACCGTGCCCTGCGAGATGATGCTGCCGTTCTTCGGACTGACGATGAAGCTCGGCCCGGTTGCCGACTGGAACATCAAGCTCGAGAACAATCTCATTCCGGTCGAGACCTCGGCGTTCGAGACCAGCGTGCCCGGCATCTTCGCCATCGGCGACATCAACACCTATCCCGGCAAGATCAAGCTGATCCTGTGCGGATTCCACGAGGGGGCGTTGATGGCGCAGAAGGCGCACCGCTACGTGTATCCGGAGAAGCGGCTGGTGTTCCAGTACACGACGTCGTCGTCGAGCCTGCAGAAGAAGCTCGGCGTCAACTAATTCGTTCGTGCCATGGAACCGGGCACCGCCGGACCAACTCAAATGTGAAGAAATGTTTCCTGCGCGTGCCGGTTTCACCGGCGCGCCAGACCTGTTATGGGCTGGAACGATGCACGAAACGGCCGTACTGTGCGGCCATTCATTTTGTGACTTGGTCAAGGTGAGATGATGATGCTGAATGCGTTTCCCCGACATCGGCTGATGCCTGCCGTAACGAAGCTCGCGATCGGCGCGCTCGTCGTGGCCGGTGCGCTGCTGACGCGGCCTGCGCTGGCGGCGGAACCGACCGCGGCCGGGCTGTGGCAGAAGGTCGAGGACGGCAGGCCGGTCGGCTGGTTCCTGTTCATCGATCATGACGGCGTGTTCGAAGGCGTGATCGCCAAGACGTTTCCGCGTCCCGGCGACGATCCCAACGAGGTCTGTGCCAAGTGCGCCGACGATCGCAAGAACGCGCCGGTGCTCGGCATCTCCTTCGTGCGCGACATGAAGCGCGAGGGCCTGAAATACGAGGGCGGCAACGTGCTCAACCCGCGCGATGGCAACATCTGGAAGGCCAATATGCGGGTCACTCCGGATGGGCAGTCGCTGATCCTGCACGGCTACCTCGGCATCTCGCTGTTCGGCAAGGACGAGACCTGGACCCGTCTGCCGGATACCAACATGGCGCAGATCGACCCTGCGATCATCGCGAAGTACCTGCCGGCCCAGGCGACGACCGCCACCGCTCCGGCGCCGAAGCAGGCGCCGATGATGAAGAAGCCGGCGCCGGCGAAGTAGTTCGTCCACATCCGCGCCTGCGCGTCGTCATCCGTGATGACGTCAGGTCCGTTGTGACATGGTGTCCGTGACGACATGCCGTCGCGGTCTCGCGGCGCCTGGCGCCCGAGTGATGCATCGTCAGAAGGCCCTCCATCGTGAGAGGGCGCAGGGAATGCCGGGCGCTGGCCGCACCCATGGCCCGCCTGCAGAAAGAAAAGCAGGCGGCAGTCACCACAGGTTCAGCCGAGACATCCCGGCATTCCCTGCGCGATGGTTTGACGGCTTATACGTACTCTCCCCGGGGACCGGGCTTGATTGCCCCCGTCACGGGCGGATCATCATCACCGCCCGCTTGGCACCAGCGTCGGGGTGCCAGGACCATACGACTTCACCGTGCGCCACGGTCGTTCGTCGGCATGATCAGATCACGCTGCGACCAACGGCGCCCACCGCATCCCCATGCTCCACGCTCGTGACGACCGCGAACCGCCCCTCTCATGAGCACGGGATGCGTCAAGAGAGCATGATTTCTGTAAAAAAGAAACCGGAAAATTCCGGCCGCGGAGCCGTGTGGCGCGATCCCTCTGGCCGCGCTGCCGAATTTCGCGTTTTGCGAACGCGGTCCGGCAGCGCCGGCAGCTCGATCGGTCGCGTCCGGCGACGGCCCGTCGGGCGACTCGCTCGCTGCGCCCTGGTGAGCGCAGCTACTCTCGCACTGCCCCCGCAGGCGGCAGCGGCTGGCTCGAGATGCTGGGCTCGGCCGCATCGAGGTTGAGCACCTCGGCAGCGGCCGGAAACGCGGCGTCGGCCATTGCGGCGTGGCCTTCGGCGGTCGGATGCACGGCGCCGCCATAGACGGCCGACAGCACGCCCCAGCTCGCATCGTGGATGTCTGACGGCTGCATCGCCGCCGGCAATCCCTGCGGATAGGTCATTGCCGAGAAGTAGCTGTCATTGGCGTCGCGGATCCAGCGCGCGCGCGGCAGATAGGGCCGATACTCGCTGGCGCCGCGGCCGCACGACAGCGGCTCGTTGGCGGCGCTGACGATGTTCGGATCGAAGCTGTCGCCATTGGCTGAGAAGCATTCACGGTCGAACGGCGGATCCTGCGGCGAGCGCGCGCAGAAGCCGTGCTGGGCGAACGCCGGCTGGTGCGTGTCGACGAAGCTCATGCGCTCGCTGCGCGGGTCGCGGCACAGCACGCCGGCGGTGCATTGCGCGAGTCCGCGCAAAGCGGGGAGGAACTCGTTCTCGACGAAGCCCGCGACATTGGCGAGCCGCTGCGGATTGGCATTGAACGAGGGATGCACCTCGAAGCCGGCCGGACCGCCGGGGCAGGGCGTGCCCGGGCCACTCAGCGCCGGGTTGCCGTAGGAGGTGTAGATGACGTGCGAGAGATCGCCGACCAGCGGCTTCAGCGCCTCGCGCAGCTTGGCAAAGCCCTGCGGCAGGTCGCGCGCCAGCTCGCTGCGCGATTCCTCGACCGAGCCGATCACGCCGGAGCGCTTGAACAGGGTGCGCTCGGTCGGCGTGTCGACGATGACGTCGGCGACGAGACCGGAGAAGTTGATGTCGTTGGCGCCGATCGACAGCAGCACGAGATCGAGCCGGCGGTCCGGCTGGCGGCGTTTGGCCGCGGTCAGCGCCTCGCGCAGCTCGCCGAGCTGGCCGTTGACGCCGCCGGCGCAGGTCGCGACCGAGCGGCCCGGGACGCATTCGCGCGCGCGCTGGCTGCCGAACAGGCCGTCGGCGATGGTGGCGCCGGTGCAGGCGAGCGGCAGATAGGTCACCGCGACGTGCGGGTAGCGCACCGCGAGCGCCAGCGCCGTGCGGGTCTGGTAGCTGTAAAGCGAGCGGTGGCAGGCGGCGTTGAACCACACTGCGCCGTATTTCTGCCAGTTCTGCAGCGTGTCCGGCGCCTCGCAGGCGCGGCCGCCTTTGAAGCCGGCCCGGCTCGGCCGGTAATATTGCGCGGTCGGGCCGCCGAGATAGGAGCGGAAGCAGAAGCCGTCGTCGGCCAGCGCGACCGGACGGTCCGGGTTGCCTTCGCCGGCGGCGATGCTGTCGCCGAGACCGGCGATGAAGACGTCGCGCACCTGGATCCCGGTCGAGACCTGCCGCGTGCCGTCGGGGCTCGTGACATCGACGCTGGCGACGGTCTGCCGGCCGTAGCGGACGCGCAGATTGACCGGCTCGGCGCAGTCGAAGGTCGAGGTCTGCGGCCCGTCGCCGTCATCGAACGACCAGGCACAGGTGGCGCCGACCGGAACCGGGCCGGTGAGGCGCGCGGTGACCGGATGATCGATCGGCGTGAGGTAGCTTTCTTTGACGTTGTCGCGGGTGCAGGGCTCGTTGACCCGGCCGGCGAGGTCGATGCACAGCCGGTTGACGACGTTGCGGGCCCAGCCGCGGCCGTCGCTCTGGATGCCCAGGCCCTGCTCGGCGGCGAGAATGGAGCGGTCGCGCGTGCTCTCGACGTGCAGCAGGAAGTCGCGCTCCTCGCGGAACAGCCGGAAGCGGTTGCGCACCTCCCAGCTGATCTGCAGCGGCGGTGCCGCGCCGAACTGCGCGGCGGCCTCGGTGACCGCCAGAGCGGCGAGCAGGCCGGCGAGGACGCAGCCGGCGAGCGTCGGACGAAGGGACATGCGGATCATCTGCTGAGGATTCACGTGAGCGATGGGGCGGAAGTAAGAGGGCGGCTGATAACGTCAACCGAGCCGCTGTCAACTCTCGCTCGAAGCGACACGTCAGCCTTGGCAATTCATCCCTGAGAGTGGCGCTTGATCCGCTGCGGAACCGCGGCGGTCGCGGTCGCCGACACGCGCTTGGCGGCGATCTCGTCGGAGACCGCCGATTGCAGCCGGCGCCGTTCCTGCCACGGCTTGACGACATTGAGCCAGAGTTCCCGGATGCCCATGATCGAGATCGCCGAGGCGAACGGGATCACGAAATACAGCACCCGGAACACCAGCAGGGTGGCCAGCAGCTGCTCGCGGCCGAACTGCGGCAGCGCCACCAGCATCGCGGCATCGAACACCCCGATGCTGCCCGGCGCATGGCTGGCAAAGCCGAGCAGGGTGGCGAGGATGAACACCACCGACAGCGACAGGAAGTCGATCGGCGGGTTCGACGGCACCAGCAGGTACATCGCCAGCGCGCAGAAGCCGAGATCGACGACGCCGATCAGGATCTGCACGAGCGTCAGCTGGGCCGAGGGCAGCACCACCTTCCAGCCGTTCTGGCCGAGTTGGCGGCGGTTCTTGCCGACGGCCAGCCAGCCGAGATAGGCGAAGATCGCCAGGATGATCCCGACCGCGATCAGCTGGTTCACCGCCGGCGGCAGCTGGTCCATGGAGGTGGCGGCGGCGGGATGCAAGGTCATGCCGATGCCGAGCACGAACAGATTGCCGAGCCAGAAGGTCAGTCCCGACAGGAAGCAGATCTTGGCGACGTCGATGGCGGACAGGCCATAGTCCGAATAGATCCGGAAGCGGATGGCGCCGCCGGTGAACACGGTGGCGCCGATGTTGTGGCCGATCGAATAGCTGGTGAAGGCGCTCATCGCGGCGATGCGATAGGGCACGTGCTTCTTGCCGATCGTTCGCAGCGCAAAATAGTCGTAGAACGTCAGCGTGCAGAACGCGCCGACCACACACAAGGCCGCGAGCGCGATGTGACCGGGCGGGATCTCGGTCAATGCGGTCAGGATCACGCCGCCGTCGACGCCCTTCAGCGTGCGGACGAGCGTGGTGATCGCGAAGGCGATGATCGCCAGGCTCGCTGCAATCCCCAGCCGCTTCCAGCCGATCCATTTCTTGAAGCCACGCGACAGCGTGGTCAGCAGGCGCTGCATTCATCCTCCCGGCGGGGCGGCACTAAATCTTGGAAAACGGGCGAAACCATTGATCGACGTGGCGGGCAATTCTTGACCGCCTGTTCCTTAAGCTAAAACGCGCGCCTTGTGCAGTCCTTGACACAGCGCAGCTCCGACTTCGCTTTGCGGGTCTGTCACACTCCGGTCACATAGCTCGGAACGCGCCGTCCGCCTCAGTTCGGTCCCAATGGTTACCGGCCAGGTTCACGCAAACCTGCCGCGAGATCGGGTTCCTACGGCAAGTATCACCCGCCAGTCACCGGCCAGGAACAACGGCCGCATCACCCGGTTAGCCGCCCGCGGGGTGCAAGCGAACACGGCCGAGATCAGTCGGGCGGGACGAGCCGTGTTCCGAACCAACACAGGACAAGGTGGTAAATGGGACTCTTCACCAAAGACATCAAGACGATGAACGATCTGTTCGTGCATCAGCTGCAGGACATCTATTACGCCGAGAACCAGCTCATCAAGGCGCTGCCCAAGATGGCCGAGAAGGCCACCGACAAGCAGCTCAAGCAGGGCTTTCTGACCCATCTCGACGAAACCAAGACGCATGTGACGCGCCTCGAGCAGGTGTTCAAGATGCACGGCATCGCTCCCAAGGCGGTCGATTGTCCGGCCATCGACGGCATCATCGAGGAGGCCGAGGAGGTCGCAGGCGAGGTCGACGACAAGGCCGTGCTGGACGCAGCCCTGATCAACGCCGCCCAGGCGGCCGAGCATTACGAGATCACGCGCTACGGCAGCCTCGTGGCATGGTCCAAGCAGCTCGGACGCACCGACTGCGCCGCCGTGCTGCAGAAGACGCTCGACGAGGAGAAGGCGACCGACCAGAAGCTGACCAAGCTCGCCGAGACCACCGTCAATCTGCGAGCCGCCAGCTGATCGAGCGACCTGATGAGACAAAACGCCGCGCGGGTCTCCCGCGCGGCGTCGTCACATCCGGATGTCGCGGGTCAGGTCTTGCGCAGCGCGAAATTGGCGCCGCAGAAGGCCATCAGGGCGCCGAGACACAGCGCGGCGAGACCGGCCAGCACGCCGGAGACCGACGGCACCGGGCTGGACCCCGAGAGCGCCTGGCCGATGCCGGCGAGCATCAGCACGCCGGCCACGACCAGAAAATTGCGCAGGCGCTGCGGGATCTCGCCGGCGACCGCGCTGTGCAGGATGCTGGCGATGAAATAGCCGGAGGAGAAGCCGACGGTCGCGATCAGCCACCAGGCGATCGCCGAGCCCGCCGGCATGAAGCCGTCGCCTTGCCCTTGGGTCTGCCAGAGGCCGCCGAGATCGAGCCCATATTGGGCGACGAGAATGTGCACCGCCAGCGCCAGCAGCACGCCGGCGGCCATCGCACCGGCCAGGATCAGGTGGCGGGGAAAATGCATCGTTTCGCTCATCCTCCGTTTGTAGGATAAGGCGCGCGGGCAACGCAACAGGACCGATCCATTTCCGAGCACACCACCACAGCAGCTGATGACGTCATCCGCTACGCCTACAAGGCGTCGCTGATCGGCGCCGCGCAGCAGTTCGAGCTGACCGGGCAGGGCCTGGCGTGGCGGTTCGCCGGCCGCACCGGCCTGTGGCCTTATGCTGAGATCGCCGCGATCCGGCTGTCCTACCGGCCGGTGTCGATGCAGGCCAGGCGCTTCCGCGCCGACATCGTCGACCGGGCCGGTCGCCGCCTCAGCGTCATCTCGGTCTCCTGGCAGACCGCCACGCTGATGGCGCCGCAGAGCGAGGCCTATCGCGCCTTCATCGTCGGCCTTCATGCGCGGCTCGCCGCCTGCGGCAGCACCGCGCAGCTGACCGCAGGCCTCGGCCGCTTCACCTATGGCGCGGCGCTCGCCACGATCGCGATTCTCGCCGTCGCGATGGCCGGCCTGCTGCTGCGGGCGCTGGTCATCGGCGAGTGGTCGGCGGCGCTGTTCCTGGTCGGCTTTGCCGCGATGTTCGCCTGGTATGTCGGCGGCTTCATCAGCCGCAACCAGCCGCGCAGCTACTCCTTCGCCGACATTCCAGCCGTGCTGCTGCCGTGATCACGCGGCGTCATATCAGGTGATCGAATGTGACCACGCGGCACCGGCGCGCCATGTCAGGATGGGCAGGCGCCCGGAGAAAGACGATGCAGGATCGCGCGCTGCGCTTGCCCGACGCCACCGAGATTGCCGCGATCAATGCGCGGCATTTCGCCGACACCCCGCTGCGGCCGGCGGATCTCCTGTTCGTGTTCGGCACCCGCGTCGACGAGGAGCTTCGCGCGGAGACGGCGGCCGTGCTGTGGCAGCAGGGCTATTTTCGCCATGCCCTCGTCAGCGGCGGCATCACGCCGGGCGCTGACGCGTCCGAATGCGCGCTGATCAAGGCCGCCATGGTCAGGCGCGGCATTCCGGCCGAGCGCATCCTCGAGGAGCACCGCGCGATGAACACCGGCGAGAACGTTCTGTTCTCGCTGCCGGTGATCGACGCCGCGCTCGGTCTCGCCAATGTTCGCACCCTGATCTGCCTCGGCAACAGCTGGACCGCGCGGCGCTACGCCATGACGGTGCAGCGGCACTGGCCCGAGGTCGAGAAGATGCTGCTGACGGTCGATGGCTTCGGCGTGCCGCGCCACCTCTGGCACACCCATCCCGATTTCCGCCGCCGCGTGCTCAGCGAATGGGACAAGATCGAGCCGTACAAGGCGAAGGGGTTTATTGCGGAATGGCCTTGATCTCAGGAGCGACGCGCGAATGTCAGCAACAAGCTCCGTCATTGCGAGGAGCGAAGCGACGAAGCAATCCAGAATCGTCGTGCGGCCCTGGATTGCTTCGCTGCGCTCGCAATGACGGCGGCGGTCACTATTAGTCCGTAGGGTGGGCAAAGACATCGTGTGGCGCGAGCCACGCGATGTCGTGCCCACCAAGCATCTTTCCGCGCAAGACGGTGGGCACGGCGCGCTCAGATAGCGCGGACAAACAAATTTTCTCGGGCGCGCCTTTGCCCACCCTACGCAGAGAGGCTGCGCCGCGGTTCTCCGTGTCTCACGGCCTCACCACCAGCACCGAGCATTTCGCGTAGCGCACGACATGGCCGGCGTTGCTGCCCAGAAAGTAGGTGCGCATGGCCGGGCGGTGCGAGGTCATGACGATGAGGTCGGCCTTGACCTTGGCCGCCTCCTCGAGGATCTCGTGATAGATGCCGCCCTGGCGCACGGTGTAGCTGATGCGCTCGGCCGGGATGCCGGATTCGCGGGCCACGATCGAGAGCGCTTCCTCGGCGGTCTCGCGCTGCTGCGCGTCGAAATCCGCGGGCACGTATTCGGCGAGCATCACCGGCGTCATCGGCATCACGTTCAGGAGATGCACCGTGCCGCTCCAGGTCTGCGCCAGGGTCGCGGCGGTGGCGATGGCGGGCTTGGCGAGGTCGGTATCGGCCAGATCGATCGGAACCAGAATCGAATTGAACATCGAAGCGCCTCCTCTGTCCGCCGGCATTACGCGCCCGGCCTGACCGGCGTGTCAATCCGAGCCCTGCTTGAGCAGCTTCGGCGTGACGAACGTCAGGAGATTGCCGCGCGTGAAGCTGACATCGCCCCAATCGTCGGTGTCGAAATCGAGCACCGCGAGCCCTGCGGTCGGCATGTTGCGCATCAGCTCCTGGCGGGCGTCGGCATCGCCCTGGCCGGTCAGCGCCAGCGCCAATTCGTGAATGCCGGGATTGTGGCCGACGATCAACAGCTGCTCCGGATCGGGCACGGCGGCGAGGCGGATCTGATGCAGGATCTGCACCGGCTCGGCGGCGTACAGGTCCGGCACGGATTCGACCTGCGGCGCGGTGATCCGATCCTGCATCGCCGCGAAGGCGAACTCCCAGGTCTGCTGCGCCCGCACCGCGGTCGAGACCAGCACGAGTTGCGGCACCGGTGGATGGCTGGCGATGAAATCGCCGATCATGGCGGCATCCTGGTGCCCGCGCTCGTCGAGACGGCGGTCCTGGTCACGGCCCGACGGCGCGTCAGTCTCGGTCTTGGCGTGGCGCAGCAGCATCAGTCGGCGCATGGATTCCGGTCTCGAATCGGTCAGGCTGGATCAGGCTGTACCACGTCTCTTTATCGCCATTAAAAGCGTCATGACGTCCGGCACAGGGTTCGCTAAGAAAACGCCATGAGCGAGACTTTCACAAGCGCGATCGATGACGCCGATGCCGCAGGTGCGGTGGCCCGGACCCGGCTGAATTTCGACCTCGACGTCGATGTCTGCGTGGTCGGGGCGGGGCTGGCCGGGCTGACCACGGCGCTCTGCGCCGCCCGGCAGGGCGCCAGCGTCGCGGTGCTGGAAGGCCGCCACGTCGGTTGGAACGCATCCGGCCACATGATCGGCACCGTGCTGCCCGGGTTCGACCTGGCGCTGCCGGACCTGATCGAGCGCGTCGGGCTGGAGCGGGCGCGCGCGCTGTGGGCGCTGTCGGGGACCGGCGCCGAGTTCATCCGCACCCAGGCGGCCGCGATGCCGGGCATTGGGCTCAGCGAGGGCGCGCTCGAGGTCTCCAACGTCGATGCCGGCGATGCCCTCATCCGCCGGCTGCAGATGCTGCACGAGGATTTCGACACCGAGGTCGAGGGCTGGCAGGTCGAGCGGGTCCGGACCGAGCTCAAGACCGGCCGCTATTTCCATGGCGTGTTCTTCCCCAAGGCGTTTCAGCTCGACGGTCGCGCCTATGTCCATGCGCTGGCGCGGCTAGCACACAAGGCCGGCGCGCGGATCTTCGAGGACACGCCGGTGGTCAGCATCGATGCGTCGGGCGTGCGCAAGCGCATCGTGACGCCGTCGGCGCGGATGCGGGCCTCGCACATCGTGCTGGCCGGCAACATTCATCTCGGCGCGCCGCTGCAGAAGCTGTCGGATACCTTGCTGCCGGTGTGGCGCTATGGCGGCGTCACCGCGCCGCTTGGCGCGGCCCTGGCGGAGGCGATCGCCTTCAAGGGTTCGGTCAGCGACACCGACGGCATCGATCATTTCCGCGTCGTCGACGGCGACCGGCTGATGTGGGCGAGCCCGGAGACGACCTGGGATGCGCGGCCGAGCGGCTTCGCCGCGGCGCTGCAGCGCCGGATCCGCACCGTGTTTCCGCAGCTCGGCCGGGTCGAGATCACGGACACCTTCGGCGGCGTCACCGGCCAGACCGTGCACGGCATGCCGCAGATCGGGCAGTTGCGCAAAGGCCTGTGGGTCGCCAGCGGCTTCGGCCGGCAGGGGATGAACACCTCGGCCATGGCCGGGCAGCTGATCGCGCAGGGCATGTTCGCCGGCGACGACCGCTGGAAGCTATTCTCGCCGTTCGAGCTGGTCTGGGCCGGGGGGGTCAGCGGTCGGGTGGCCGGTCACGTCGTCAATCTCTGGGTCCGCGGCCGCGCGGCGGCTGCCGGTACCCTGGCACGGCATCGCGAGCGGGCGCGGGTGCAGGAGCGCGTCCGCGAGGCGCGCGCGACCGAAGCCCGCCGCCAGGCGGCGCAGCGTCCCGGCTCGCGCCTGCCGCTGCGGCCGCAGCCATCGGACCTGACCCGCCGTCCCGATGCCGGGGAGGGCGGGTAGCTCGCGACAAAGTGAGGCCTTGAAGCTGCGCCCGACGTAACTTAGCGGATTCTCATCCGTAGATCCGGTAACCACCGCCGTACGGAGACAACCATGATCGACCGCCGCATGATGCTCACGACAACCGCCGGACTGTTCGGATTTGCCGCCCTGCGCTGGCTCGGCGGCTCCGCACCGGCGCGCGCCGCCGAGACGTTCGAGATCGAGAAGACCGAGGCCGAGTGGCGCGCCCAGCTGACGCCGGAGCAGTTCGACATCCTGCGCAAGGAGGGCACCGAGCGGCCCTGGACCAGCCCGTTGCTCAAGGAGCACCGCAAGGGCACCTTCGCCTGCGCCGGCTGCGACCTGCCGCTGTTCGCCTCGGACACCAAGTTCGACAGCGGCACCGGCTGGCCGAGCTTCTTCAAGGCGCTCGACAACGCGGTCGCCACCCGCCAGGACAAGACCTACGGCATGATCCGGACCGAGGCGCATTGCCGCCGCTGCGGCGGCCATCTCGGCCACGTCTTCGACGACGGCCCGAAGCCGACCGGCCTGCGCTACTGCATGGACGGATTGTCGCTGGTGTTCCACCCGGCGAGCTCGTCGTCGACCTGAAAAAAACTGCGCCTGGATTTGCCGGCACGTCCGTTCAAGACCTCAAGAGCGGGTCTGACGACGCGCCGGCAGGCTGTGACACGCAGCCAGGTCGGAGCGCGATTTGACGCGTCCGGCCCGGCAAGAACTGCCGGCTCGGCAATTGTTCACCACTTTTGATGCCGGTTTTTTGACGTTGTTGTTTCCCAACTCATTGAAATCGCAGTCTTTCCGTGTCTGGCACAGCGATTGCGACAGCTCTCCACGAAACGCGGTGCGGACCGACCCCGCCGCCGGGACCACAGTGGAGAGAATGGTATGGGTATCTTCGACGCGATGAACACCTCGGTGAGCGGCCTGTCTGCTCAATCATTCGCGCTGCAGAACATTTCCGGTAACATCGCGAACGCCTCGACCGTCGGCTACAAGGGCATCGGCACCAGCTTCGAAGACCTCATCCCCAACGCCACCAACCCGACCCGGCAGAATGCCGGCGGCGTCACCGCCTTCGCCAAGGCGACCATCACCACCCAGGGTACTGTGTCGACGTCCTCGGTCGCAACCAACATGGCGATCAATGGCGACGGCTTCTTCAACGTGCAGAAGGCGACATCGGTCGTCGACAACGTGCCGGTCTTCACCGGCGTCACCGACTACACCCGCCGCGGCGACTTCCAGCTCAATGCCAACGGCAATCTGATCAACGGCGCCGGCTACTATCTGATGGGCGTCGCGGTCGACGCCAAGACCGGCAACGCCACCGGCAACGTGCCGACGGTGCTGCAGTTCGCCAATAATTTCGTGCCGGCGCAGGCGACCACCGCCATTCAATACGCCGCCAACCTGCCGACCCAGCCGAAGACCGGCGCCAGCGGCAACGCGGCGACCGGCACGCTGGTCGCGGCCGGCGGCCTCAACTCGGCCGACCTGTCGAACGTGCCGCTGCCCGTCGGCACCAATTTCTACGCCGACGCGACGGTCACCGGCGGCACGGCGGTCAACAAGGTCCCGGCGAATATCACCACCGCGACATTGTTGAGCGGCGCCTCGGGCGACTCGATCAGCAGCAACTTCACCTCGGGCGACACCATCACGCTGACCGGCAGCGCCGGCGACGTCGTCACCTTCAGCTTCGTCGCCTCCGGCGCCTCGGGCACCCAGATCAACGTCGGCGATTCCGTTGGCACATTGCTGGCCAAGATCGCGGCGGTGACCGGCGTGCAGCCGACCGTCACGGCGGGCAAGATTACCTTGCACTCCGGCAGCGGCGAAGACTGGTCCTTGAGCAGTGCCTCGCCGGGCTTGACGGCGCTTGGCTTCACGTCGCCGGTGGCGCTGACGCGAACGGCGAGCGCGGGCACCGGCATCGTGGTCGGCAACGACTTGACCAACTTCAACAACGAGACGATCTCGGGCGGCGCCGTCACCACCTACAACGCGGCCGGTACGCCGGTGAACGTGCAGCTGCGCTGGGCCAAGACCGACAGCTCGACGCTCGGCACCGGGCACAAGGACGTCTGGAACCTGTTCTACCAGACCGATTCCACCGCGACCGGCTCGACGGTGGCGTGGCAGAACACCGGCACGAATTTCGTGTTCGCCTCCGACGGCTCGCTGACCTCGCCGACGACCTCGTCGATCTCGATCCCCAACGTCGTGGTCGACGGCACCTCGCTCGGCACGGTCAGCCTCAACATCTCCTCGGGCGCGCTGACGCAATATGCCAGCACGGTCGGCTCGGCGACCATCAACCAGATCTCGCAGAACGGCTTCGCCGCCGGCCAGCTGCAGTCGGTCGCGGTGAACAACAGCGGCATCGTCACTGGCACCTTCTCGAACGGGCAGACCATCAGCCTGGCGCAGGTCACGCTGTCGCACTTCAACGGCACCAACTACCTGAAGGCGCTCGACGGCGGCGCCTATGAGGCGACCGACCAGTCCGGCCAGGCCATCATCGGCGCGTCCGGCAAGATCTCGGGCGGCTCGCTGGAAGGCTCCAACACCGACATCGCCGACGAGTTCACCAAGCTGATCGTGACCCAGCAGGCCTATTCGGCGAACACCAAGGTGATCACCACCGCCAATTCGATGGTGCAGGATCTTCTGAACGTGCTGCGCTGATCGCGCTGGCACGTGGCGGTTGAATTGACACAAGGCAAACGAACATGGGTTTGAGTTCCGCCCTCGCCACCGCGATGTCCGGCCTGCGCTCGACGCAGGCGGCGCTCTCGATCATCTCGTCGAACGTCGCCAACGCCAACACGCCCGGCTACGTCGCGCAGAACCCGAACCAGATCGAGATCGCCAGCGGCGGCTTCGGCTCGTCGGTGACGACGACGGGCGTCAACCGTCAGCTCGATCTGTTCGTGCAGAACCAGCTTCGCACCGAGACCTCGGGCGGGACCTACGCCAATCAGATGGCGAATATTCTGAGTCAGCTGCAGACCGTGTACGGCACGCCCGGCGGCAGCGGCACGCTCGAGACGGCGCTCAACAATTTCACGACCGCGCTGCAGTCGCTGTCGAACAATCCCAGCAACCAGTCGGCGCAATCGGTGGCGCTGTCGGCCGCGCAGGGGCTGGCGCAGCAGCTCAACTCGACCACCAAGGGCATCCAGACCCTGCGCAGCAATGTCGAGCAGGATATCGGCAACTCGGTCACGCAGGCCAATGCGGCGATCCAGCAGATCGCCACGCTCAACACGCAGCTGCAGGGCATGAACAGCTCGGACCCGCTGGCCGCGACCCTGCAGGATCAGCGCGACAACGCGATCAACACGCTCGCCAAATATGTCGACATCCGCGTCGTGTCAGACCCGACCAACGGCACCAGCGTGTTCACCAATTCTGGCGTTCAGCTGGTCGGCGCGGGGCTCAGCTCCGAGTTCACCTTCTCGTCGCCCGGGACCCTCGACGCCACCTCGCAATACAACAGCAATCCGACCAAGAACGGCGTCGGCCAGCTCAACATCAAGCTGTCCAACGGCGTCTCGCTCGACGTCGTTGCCAACAATCTCCTGAACTCCGGCCAGATCGCGGCCGACCTCAAGCTGCGCGACCAGACCCTGGTGCAGGCGCAGACCCAGGTCGACCAGCTCGCGGCCACGATGTCGTCGGCGCTGTCGGACAAGACCACGGCCGGCACCGCGGTGACCGGTCCGCCGGCTGGTTTCGACGTCTCGACCACGGGGCTGCTGGCCGGCAACACGATCAACCTGACCTACACGGATTCGAGCAACGTCCAGCGCCAGGTCAAGATCGTCAACGTCAACGATCCCGCGGCGCTGCCGCTGCAGAATGCCACCGGCGCCAACCCGTCCTATGTCGGCGTCGACTTCTCGCTCGGCATGGCCTCGGTGGTGTCGCAGCTCAACACCGCGCTCGGGTCAGCGCATCTGCAGTTCGCCAATCCCTCAGGCACGAATCTGCGCATCACCGACGACGGCACCAGCCAGGCCACGGTCAAGGCGGCCTCGGCCACGACCACGGTGCAGACGCTGGCCAGCGGCAATGCGCAGCTGCCGCTGTTCACCGATGGCGGCGCGCTCTACACCGGCGCGATCACCTCGACCGGCTCGCAGATGACCGGGCTCGCCGGCCGGCTCAACGTCAATCCGGCGCTGATCAACGATGCGACCAAGCTGTCGACCTATTCGACCTCGCCGCAGACCGCGGCCGGCGACTCGACGCGGCCGGACTTCATCTTCGCGCAGCTGACCTCGGCGACCTTCAGCTACTCGCCGACGACCGGCCTCGGCTCGGCGGCGCAGCCGTTCCAAGGCACGGTGTCCGGCTATCTGCAGCAGTTCGTCAGCCAGCAGGGTAGCGCGTCGACGCTCGCCACACAGCTCAGCCAGGGGCAGAGCGTGGTCGTCAGCACGCTGAAAGAGAAGTTCAACGCGACCGCCGGGGTCAACATGGACAGCGAGATGTCCAACCTGATCCAGGTCCAGAACACCTACTCGGCCAATGCCCATATCATGTCGGTCGTACAAAGCATGATGCAGAGTCTGCTTCAGGCATTTTAGTGAGGCGCGTGTAAGATGACGATCAGCAGTGTCAATTACGGAAGTTCTCTGCTCGGCCTGTCCGTGCGGAACATCTCCAACCAGCTCGCGGACCTCTCGACCCAGCTGTCGAGCGGGGTCAAGTCGAACCAATATGCCGGCATGGGTCCCGACGAGGGCTTTGCGATCGCGGCGCGGGCGCAGTTGTCGAACATCTCGGCGTTCACGCTCACGATGACCCACGTCAACACGGTCATCGGCGCCATGAACACGTCGCTGCAGTCGCTGTCCAAGATCGGCGACCAGGTCCAGAGCGGCGCCTCGGCGACGCCGCAGAACCTGACCAGCACCGGCCAGACCACGGGGCAGCAGACGGCGTCGTCGAACCTGTCGGCGATCGTCGGCATCCTCAACACGCAGGTCGGCGACCGCTTCATCTTTTCCGGCAGCGCCACCGACCGGCCGGCGGTCGCCCCCTCCGACGATATCCTCAACGGCACCAGCACCCAGGCCGGGCTGAAGCAGGTCATCGCCGAGCGGCAGCAGGCCGATCTCGGGCTCAACGGTCTCGGCCGCCTCAACCTGTCGGCGTCGGCCACCGTGCCGATCACCTTGGCGGAGGACGTCGCCGGCTCGCCGTTCGGCTTCAAGCTCGGCGCGGTGACATCGTCGCTGACCAATGCCACCGTGACCGGGCCGTCAGGCTCGCCGGCCGGCATCTCGGTCGATCTCACCGCCGGCAATCCCAATGCCGGTGACCAGATCAGTTTCAGCTTCAAGCTGCCTGACGGCACGTCGGATTCGATCAAGCTGACGGCCTCGACGACGACGCCGGCGCCCGCCAACACGTTCGCGATCGGCGCCACGCCGGCGGCGACCTCGGCCAACCTCAACGCGGCGCTGAATACGGCGCTGACGACCCTGGCCAACACCTCGCTCGTCGCCGCCTCGGCCGTGACGGCCGGCGACAATTTCTTCAACACCGCAAGCGCGGTGTCGGGAACGGTGGTCAACAACAAGGCCGCGACGCCGGTGCCGATCACCGGCGCGACGCTGCTGTCGGGCGGCGGCGGCACGGACTCCATCGTGACCAACTTCGCCACTGGCGACACCATCACGGTGAGCGGCCAGACCATCACCTTCGTCGCTTCAGGGGCGAACGGCAACAATCAGATCAACGTCGGCGACAGCGTGCAGACGCTGCTCTCGAAGATCGACGCACTCAGCGGCACGTCGAAGGCCTCGACGGTGAGCGGCGGCGTCATCACCCTGCGTACCGACAACGCTGCGAGCTTTTCGCTGAGCAGCTCGAACGCGGGCGCCCTGTCAGCACTCGGCTTCTCGGGGACGGTGACGGCGGCAGCGCCTCCCTTGCGGGTCTCCGGCACGCCGCTGGGATCGGCGACCAGCCTCGTCAACGGCTCGACCACCACGGTCGCCTGGTACACCGGCAACAGCAGCACGGGCACGGCGCGATCGAGCGCCACCATCCGCATCGACACCGCGCAGAGCATCCAGTTCGGTGCCCAGGCCAACGAGGCTGCGATCCGCAATCTGATGCAGCAGACCGCGGTCTACGCCGCCGTGAACACGCCACCGGCGGGAGCCAATGCCGGTCAGCAGATCGGCGCGCTCAGCGAGCGCATCGCGGCCAACCTCACGCCCCAGCTCGGCCAGCAGGCGATCTCGGACATCCAGACCGACTTCGCCAATGCCCAGATCACCATGAAGGACGCCACGGCCCGCCAGACCCAGGCCAAGGCCGCGATGCAGAGCCTCGTCGACCAGACCGAGGGCATCTCGCAGCAGGATGTGGCGAGCCAGATTCTGCAGCTGCAGACCAATCTGCAGGCGTCCTATCAGACGACCGCGATGCTGGCCCAGCTGACGCTGGTGAAGTTCCTGTAAAACAACGGGGCCGGGGGTTAGGTTTTCGTTAACCACGTCTCTTTAGGTTTTGTTCAGGTTTGGGGCGAGAGCCTCGTGTTCTGGAGGCCGACGTGAGTGACGGAACCGACGAGCGAATTCACCTGGTGATCGCAACGCCATGCTTCGGCGGCCAGGTGTCGAGCATCTATGCAAGCTCGATCTTCGCCTTGCAGCGCGAACTGCGCGCGACGTCCAACGTCGATCTCACCGTCCACATGCGCGATGGTGACGCGCTGATCACGCGGGCCAGGGCCAATCTCGTCACGTTGTTCCTCGATGATCCGACCGCGACGCATTTTCTGTTCGTCGATGCCGACATCGGCTTCACGCCCAGGCAGGTGTTCCGGCTGATCGAGTCCGGCGGCGACATTGTCGCCGGCGTCTATCCGATCAAGAAGGTCAACTGGCAGAAGGCCCGCCGCGCCATCAACGCCAACCGCATGGACGTGCCGGCGGCGTCGCTCGATTACGTGCTGGAGATCGACAATCCCGATCAGGTCGTGGTGGTCAACGGCTTCACGCGGGTGCGTTATGCCGGCACCGGCTTCCTGATGATCCGCCGCCGCGCCCTCGAGGCGATGATCGCGCATCCCGCCTATGCGCCGCTGCAGTTCTTCCGCGAGCATTCGCAAGATGCGCTGGCCGGCAACCCAAACCGCTTTGCGCTGTTCGAATGCATGATCGATCCGGACACCGGCACCTATCTCAGCGAGGATTTCGCGTTCTGCAGGCGATGGACCGACATCGGCGGCGAGATCTGGGCTGATCTCGACAGCCGGCTCGATCACGTCGGTCCCTCGGTCTTCCACGGCAACGTGGCCTCGCAATTCGCGTCGGCTGTGGCGGTTCCCACCGCCGCTGCAGACGCAGCCTGACGATCGCCCCATGACGACGCCTGCGACCCGGCCGGAGCTCACGACATCGTCCGGCGCCGACCGGCGCGCGCAGGGCGCGCCGACCGGCCTGCGCGATCTCTTCGCCTTGCTCGGCGATCTCCTGATCGACGGCGGCGACAGCCGTCTCGTGCTCGATCGCCCCTGGGGCCGCAATCCCTATGGCTGCCCGCCATCGCCGGTGCCGGATCTCGTCTGCCTCTCCTCGAGCACAGCCTCGCCGATCTCCGAGCGCGCCTATGCGCGCGTCGAAATGGCGCGCGAGCAGTTGATGCATGCGGCGATCTCGCTCGGCGTCGACGAGGCGCTCGACCGCCGCACCGAGGGGATGCGTTGCGAATTGCGCGGCCATCTCGGCCTCGCCGACGACGTCGACATCGTGTTTTCGCCATCGGGCACCGACGCGCAGCTTCACGCGCTGGCGCTGGTCCGCGCGGTGCTCGGCGACAGCGTCACGAGCGTGGTCGTCGGCAGCGATCAGACCGGCAGCGGCACCGCCGCGAGCGCCCGCGGACGTCATTTCAGCGCGCGGACGGCCAGCGGTGTTGCCGTGACCAGGGACGCGCCCATCGCGGGCCTCGCGGGCGAGGCGGTGTTCCTCCCGCTGCTCGACGGAGCAGCGATGCAGCCGCGCCGCGGTGCCGATGCCGCGGTGCTCGATACGGTCGAGGCCCTCATGCGCGCCGGGCGCAACGTCCTGCTCCAGGTCATGGACGCCTCCAAGCTCGGCTGGCGCGCGCCCGGCATGGCGTGTCTGGACGAGGTGGCCCGGCGCTGGCCGGGCCGCGTCCAGGTCGTCGTCGATGCCTGCCAGACGCGGCTCGGCGCGACTCGGCTGCGCGCGCATCTCGATCGCGGGCATCTCGTGCTGATGTCCGGCTCCAAGTTCTTTGGCGGACCGGCCTTCAGCGGCGCGTTGCTCGTGCCGCGCGCAGTCGCGTCGGCCGTGCGTCGCGGCCATGCGATCGCGCCCGGATTGTTCGACTACGTCAACCGCAGCGATTGGCCGCTGGCCTGGACCGACCTGCGGGCCCGCTCGGCGCCGCGCGCCAACATCGGACAATGGCTGCGCTGGGAAGCCGCGCTGGAGGAGATTGCTGCCTATCACGCGGTGCCCGAAACGTTCCGCCGCATGGCCATCCGCCAGCTCGGGGAAGCGATCGGCAGCCTGCTGCTTCTATCGCCGGTGCTGCGTCCGGTCGCGACCGGTGCGGCCGCGGTCGATGAGGCCGGGGATGAATTCGGCTTCCCCACGATCTTTCCGTTCACGCTCCAGCGCGACGGCCGCCTGCTGGATCTGGGCGAGACGCAGGCGGTGTATCGTGCGCTCCAGCACGATCTCGGCAGCCGCTTCAGCGGCCGGACCGCTGCGGTGGCCGCGCGCCAATGCCTGATCGGCCAGCCGGTGCGCATCGAGCGTGACGGCGAGGCGCCGGCCGCCGCGCTACGGCTATGCATCGGTGCGCGCGACGTCACGGACGCATGGTGCGACGACATCACCGCTGCGCGCGTCAATCTCGAATCCGACATCGATCGCATCGCCGATGTGGTCGCCAAGACAGAGCTGCTCGTGTCGGGTCTGAGCAGCCAGGATCTCAGGGACGTCTGCCATGCCAACTGATCTGCTCGCACTGGCCGATGCCGCCAACGCAGGATGTGCCGAGCGGACCGGCATGGCCAAGATCGCCAAGGCCGCCTTCGACGGCGAGGACTTGAAGCCACTCTGGGCCGCGTTGCTCGGCAAGCTGCTGGAGGGCACCGCCACGCCGGGCGAGGGGCTCGATCTCGCACTGGTGGCGCAACTGATTGGAGAGAAGTCGTCCGGCCTCGCGATCCAGCACGACGTGCTGCAGTCGCAGCAGCTCTACCGCGTCGCCGGCTGCAACCCGGCGCCGCGGCTGCGCCTGCTCGCGCTGGCGGCGTCGACCGACATGGGCAGCAATACGCCGATCGAGTTCCTGGTCGAGGACAGCGACATCGAGCTGATGCTGCTCTACGTCGTCCCGGGCGCGGAGCTGCCGGCGCCGCTGCCGGCGCATGACGTGGCCATCGTCATCGCCTCTGATTCCGAGGATTGCCAGCACGCGCTGCACGAGATCGACGCCGTCGCCGCGCGCTGGCCGCGGCCGCTGCTCAACCCGCCGCAGCGGATCTGGCATCTCGACCGCGACAAGCTGCACGCGCTGCTCGCCGGCGTCGAGGGGCTGTCGATTCCGGCGACGATCCCGGCCGACCGCGAGCGCCTGGTCGAGGTCGCGGACGAGCGCGCATGGATCGGCGATATCCACGACGCGCTCGGCTTTCCGATCATCGTCCGGCCGCGCGGCTCGCATGCCGGCGTGGGACTCGAGAAGATCGAGGAGCCGATCGAGCTTTCGCTCTATCTCGACGAGCGCGACGAGCAGGAGTTCTTCGTCTCGCGCTTCGTCGACTATGCCAGCGAGGACGGCCAGTTCCGCAAGTACCGCATCGTGTTCGTCGACGGTGTCGCCTATGCCTGCCACATGGCGATCGCGCGGCGCTGGGACATCTGGTACCTCAACGCCGGCATGGCGGCCAGCGAGAGCAAGCGCCTCGAAGAGGCGACCTTCATGCAGACCTTCGACATCGGCTTCGGTCGGCGACACCGCAGCGTGCTCGCCGCGATCGCCGAGCGGATCGGCCTGGACTACTTCATCATCGACTGTGCCGAGACCAGAGACGGTGCGCTGCTGGTGTTCGAGGCCGACAACACCGCGGTCGTGCACAACATGGATCCGCCGGATCTGTTTCCCTACAAGCCGCCGCAGATGCAGAAGATCTTCGCGGCCTTCGCTGAGTTGATTGCGAAGCGCGCCGCATCACGTGCGGAGCAGGCGGCGTGACCGCGGACCTGCGCAGCGATTCGTCGTTGCAGCCTGCCGAGACGCTCGATCCGCAGGACTGGGGCGAGGTGCGCGCGCAGGGTCATCGCATGCTCGATGACATGTTCGACTACGTCGCAGGCATCCGCGACCGTCCGGTCTGGCAGCCGATGTCGCAAGACACGCGGCAGCGCTTTCGCAGCGAGCTGCCGCACGCGCCGACCGACCTTGCCGAGGTCTATCGCGACTTCAGCGAGCTCGTCGTTCCCCACGCCACCGGCAACGTGCATCCCGGCTTCATGGGCTGGGTGCATGGCGGCGGCACGGTCGTCGGCATGCTCGCCGAGATGCTGGCGGCCGGATTGAACGCCAATCTCGGCGGCCGCGATCACGCGCCGATCGAGGTCGAGCGCCAGGTGGTCGACTGGACGCGGCAGCTGTTCGGCTTTCCGCACGGCGCCAGCGGCATCTTCGTCACCGGTACGTCGATGGCCAATCTGATGGCCGTGCTGGTTGCCCGCCGGGCCGCGCTCGGCGCGTCCGTCCGCAGCGCTGGCCTCGGCGACGCCGGCCGGCAATTGCGCGCCTACACCTCGAAAGCCGCGCATGGCTGCATCGCCAAGGCGATGGACATCTGCGGGCTGGGCAGCGATGCGCTGCGCAGCGTTGCGGTCGACGCGGCGCATCGCATCGACATCGCCGCGCTCCGTGCCGCCGTGACGGCCGACCGTGCTGCGGGCCTGCATCCGTTTCTCGTCGTCGCCTCCGCCGGGACCGTCGACATTGGCGCGATCGACGATCTGGCCGCTGTCGCCGCGCTCTGCCGCACCGAAGGCCTGTGGTTTCACGTCGACGGCGCCTTCGGCGCGCTGGCGATGCTGTCGCCGGAGCTCGCGCCGAAGCTTGCCGGCATCGCGCAGGCGGATTCGATCGCGCTCGATTTCCACAAATGGGGGCAGGTGCCCTACGACGCGGGATTCCTGCTGGTGCGCGATGGCGAGCGGCATCGTGATGCGTTCGCGTCGCCGGCGGCCTATCTGCGCCGCGAGACGCGCGGCCTCGCGGCCGGCACCGAATGGCCCTGCGATCTCGGTCCCGATCTGTCGCGCGGCTTCCGGGCGCTGAAGACCTGGTTCACGCTGCGGACGTTCGGCACCGACCGGCTCGGGCGCATGATCGCGCGGAGCTGCGAGCTGGCGCGGCATCTCGAAGCTGCTGTGCGTGCCGAGCCCGAACTCGAACTGCTCGCCCCGGTCAATCTCAACATCGTCTGCTTCCGCTATCGGTGCGAAGATGCCGATGCGATCAATGGCGCGATCGTCGCCGACATCCATGAGGCCGGCATCGCCGCACCGTCGACCACGATGCTCGACGGCCGGCTGGCGATCCGCGCGGCGATCGTCAACCACCGGACCGAGACGGATGACGTCGATCGGATGATGGCGGCGGTCCTGATGTTCGGCCGCCGGCGCGCGGCCGGTCTTGCGCCGCTGATCGATGTCGAGGCGCCGCCGCTCGCGCCCTGATCGTAAACGGCCCCGGGTCGATGTTACCACCGCGCAGGCGAGCCGCGACGGCGGCGCGAACCTTTCCGAAGTTGGTTGACGCGTGGTGAAGATGCGCCCGCGTGAATGAATCTGCCTGTGTTTACAACGAGGGCGTTCACCGCTTCGCGCATCGCTACAACCTGCGCGCTCCTGACGGAGCGATTGAATCCGGACGGTGCCACAACCGCTTCAGCGTTTGTTAGCCACTGCCATTCACCGTGACGCCCGTTGTCCAGGTCGCGAAGTCGACCCGGACTTCACGCTGATCTCGAAGGGATCAGGCGTTTATTTCACACCAGAAGGGTATGAAAATGTCAGGTATCGTTCTCTCGGCGTCAGTGCGCCAGAATTTGCTGTCGCTTCAGTCGACAGCTCAGCTCCTCGCCACCACCCAGAACAACCTCTCCACGGGCAAGAAGGTCAACTCGGCGCTCGACAATCCGACCAACTTCTTCACCGCGCAGGGTCTCGACAACCGCGCTTCCGACATCAACAATCTGCTCGATGGCATCGGCAACGGCGTGCAGGTGCTGCAGGCCGCCAACACTGGCATCACCTCGCTGCAGAAGCTCGTCGACAGCGCCAAGTCGATCGCCAACCAGGTGCTGCAGAGCGCCGTCGGCTACTCCACCAAGTCGAACGTCACGTCGACCGCGCTGACCGGTGCCACTGCGACCGATCTGCTGGCGTCCAGCACGACTGCCGTCACCGGCTCGGCCGTGCTGAACGACAACACCACGGCGGTGGCGATCACCGGCTCGACCAAGCTGTCGGGTACGTCCGGCACCTCCTCGAACAACCTTGCCACCGGCATCACTTCGGGCGAGACGCTGGTCGTCAACGGCACGACGTTCAGCTTCGTCACCGGCACGTCCTCGACCGGCACCAGCATCGGCATCGGCGACAGCGTCACCAACCTGCTGTCGGCGATTCAAACGGCGACCGGCGTCACCTCGTCGATCACCGCCGGTGCGATCACCCTGACGCCGCCAGCGGCAGGATTGACGCTTTCGGGCAGCAGCGGCACCTTGGCCAAGCTTGGTCTCACCGCGGTCGGCGACGGCCTGTCAGGAAAGACGCTGACGGTGGGTGCCACAGGAGGTGGCACAGCGACGAGTATCACCTTCGGTCTCGGGACAGGGCAGGTCAAATCGCTGAACGATCTGAACACGGCGCTCGCAGCCAACAACCTGCAGGCTTCGATCGACTCGTCCACCGGCAAGATCACGATCTCGACGACCAACGATGCTGCGTCCGCCACGATCGGCACGATCGGTGGCACCGCGGCGGCGTCCAGCAACGCGTTCAATGGTCTGACGGCAGCGGCTCCGGTTGCGGACACCACTGCGCAGACGCAGCGGGCGAACCTGGTCTCGCAGTACAACAACGTGCTGACGCAGATCAATCTGACCGCGTCGGATGCCTCGTTCAACGGCGTCAACCTGCTGAACGGCGATACGCTGAAGCTGACGTTCAACGAGAACGGCAAGTCGACGCTGTCGATCACGGGTGTCACGTTCAACTCGGCGGGTCTCGGGCTCACCACCCTGACCTCGGGCACCGACTTCCTCGACAACAACTCGGCGAACAAGGTGATCGGCGTGCTCACCACGGCGAGCTCCACGCTGCGCAACGAGGCGTCGACGCTGGGTTCGAACCTGTCGGTCGTGCAGGTCCGTCAGGACTTCAACAAGAACCTGATCAACGTGCTGCAGACCGGCTCGTCGAACCTGACCTTGGCCGACACCAACGAGGAAGCGGCCAACAGCCAGGCGCTGTCGACCCGCCAGTCGATCGCGGTGTCCGCGCTGTCGCTCGCCAACCAGTCGCAGGCGAGCGTGCTTCAGCTGCTGCGCTGATCCACGGCCAGCACCATCTCGACATCGAAGAGCGGCGGGGGAAACCCCGCCGTTTTCGCGTCCGGGGGCAGGGCATGCGGCCGCAGGCGGCGCTGCCGGCGTCCGTCGTCTCGCGGCGATAGGGTGTTGTGCCGTGAAACGAAGAGCCCGGCTCTGCATCGGCAGAACCGGGCTCTTCGTTGAGGCTCACGCTGCGGCGATCAGGCGGCGGAGCTGACCGCTTTCGCCTGCTGCTCTGCCTGCAGTCCGGCTTGCTGCTCGGCCTGTTGTTCGGCCTGGACCTGATCGAGCAGCCTCTTCTCGAAGGCGACCAGCTTCTTGGCTTCCTTCAGCGCCTGATAGAGATCGCCGTTGAGGATGTGGCCGTTGATGGCCTCGATGATCGGCCAGGCGCTCGGGACCGTCGTGATGATGTCGCGCAGCAGGTTGAAATAGGTGCCGTGATCCGCATCCGCGCCGGGCGAGATGTACATCAGCTGGACGGCGAGATAGACGAGCTTGGCCGGGGTGTCGGCGGTCTCTGGCGTCAGGATGTCCTTCTCGCGCAGGATCGGAATGTTCTCGCCGTCGATCAGCAGCCGGGCCCGCTGGTCGGTATTGGTGATCACGCACGAGCCGATGATGATGCGCTCATGCGGCTTCAGTTCGACTTTCAGGGCCATTCTTGTCCTCCGTTGCCGCGATCGGCGCGACGCCGAACCTGATCCGGCGAGCCGTTGACCGGTCCGGCCGTCTGTCTCGATCGCACGGGTGAGTCTGCGCGCTCGATCGGTCGGCGCGCAGCAATCCTTTCCGAACATGGTTAACGGACGGTAAATGGCCCGCGCGCTTGGTAAATATCAGGTGTTTTCAACGCGATCGCCGCGAATCGCGACCGGCCGGCGCACGTCTGGCTTGCCTCGCGCAGGGGATCCGCAGCCGCCGATTCACCGTTCGTTAGCCACTCGCATTTACCTTGATCGACGTCGCCCGGTGGTCAGTCCACCACGGGCTTCGCCTTGATCCTGAAGGGTCGGGCCGTTTGTTTCACACCAGAAAGGTATGAGAAATGTCAGGTATTGTTCTCTCGGCGTCGGTGCGCCAGAATCTGCTCTCGCTTCAGTCGACGGCACAGCTCCTCGCCACCACCCAGAACAACCTCTCTACGGGCAAGAAGGTCAACTCGGCGCTCGACAATCCGACCAACTTCTTCACCGCCCAGGGCCTCGACAACCGCGCGTCCGACATCTCCAATCTGCTCGATGGCATCGGCAACGGCGTGCAGGTGCTGCAGGCCGCCAACACCGGCATCACCTCGCTGCAGAAGCTCGTCGACAGCGCCAAGTCGATCGCCAACCAGGTGCTGCAGAGCTCCGTCGGCTACTCCACCAAGTCGAACGTGACGTCGACCGCGCTGACCGGTGCCACTGCGACCGATCTGCTGGCGTCCAGCACGACGGCTGTCACCGGTTCGGTCGTGCTGAACGACAACACCACGGCGGTGGCGATCACCGGCTCGACCAAGCTGTCGGGTACGTCGGGCACCTCGTCGAACGACCTGGCCACCGGCATCACCTCGGGCGAAACGCTGGTCGTCAACGGCACCACCTTCAGCTTCGTCACCGGCACGTCCTCGACCGGCACCAGCATCGGCATCGGCGACAGCGTCACCAACCTGCTGTCGGCGATCCAGACGGCGACCGGCGTCACCTCGTCGATCACCGCCGGTGCGATCACCCTGACGCCGCCAGCGGCAGGATTGACGCTTTCGGGCAGCAGCGGCACCTTGGCCAAGCTCGGTCTCAGCGCGGTCGGCGACGGCCTGTCGGGACAGACGTTGACGGTTGGTGCCACAGGAGGTGGCACAGCGACGAGTATCACGTTTGGTCTAGGCACAGGACAGGTCAAGTCGCTGAACGATCTCAACGCGAAGCTCGCAGCGAACAACCTGCAGGCCTCGATCGATACGAGCGGCAAGATCACCCTCACCACCACCAACGACGCGGCCTCGGCCACGATCGGCGCGATCGGTGGCACGGCGGCGGCCTCCAGCCAGGCGTTCAACGGCCTGACGGCAGCGGCTCCGGTCGCGGATTCGACCGCTCAGACGCAGCGTTCGAGCCTGGTCTCGCAGTACAACAACGTGCTGGCGCAGATCAACACGACGGCGGCGGACGCATCGTTCAACGGTGTCAACCTGCTGAACGGCGACACGCTGAAGCTGACCTTCAACGAGAACGGCAAGTCGACGCTGTCGATCACCGGTGTGACCTTCAACACCGGCGGCCTGGGTCTTTCGACCCTGACCTCGGGCACCGACTTCCTCGACAACAACTCGGCGAACAAGGTGATCACCGTGCTCAACTCCGCCAGCTCCACGCTTCGGTCGGAGGCCTCGACGCTGGGTTCGAACCTCTCGGTCGTGCAGATCCGTCAGGACTTCAACAAGAACCTGATCAACGTGCTGCAGACCGGTTCGTCGAACCTGACCCTGGCCGACACCAACGAGGAAGCGGCCAACAGCCAGGCGCTGTCGACCCGCCAGTCGATCGCGGTCTCCGCGCTGTCGCTCGCCAACCAGTCGCAGGCGAGCGTGCTGCAGCTGCTGCGCTGATCCGCGGCCAGCACACCATCTCGAGATCGAAGGCGGCGGGGGAAACCCCGCCGCTTTTTTTGCGCCTGGTTCGGCGCGGCCGTCCGTATCACTACTGGTCCAGGACGCGGGGTGGAGGGCGAGGGGCGGCAGTAACCTGACGTTAAGCAACAAATTTAAAGCGCCATTAACCATGTTTTAAAAGTGCGTGGACTAGAACCTCCTGGTGAATAACTAGGAAGGTTTCACAAACATGTCCGGTATCGTTCTTTCGGCTTCGGTTCGCCAAAACCTGCTGGCGCTGCAAAATACCGCATCGCTGCTGGCCACCACTCAAAACAACCTGGCCACCGGCAACAAGGTCAACACGGCGCTCGATAACCCCACCGAATTCTTCACCGCGCAATCGCTCAACAACCGGGCGAGCGACATCGCGAATCTGCTCGACAGCATCGGTAACGGTGTCCAGGTTCTCCAGGCCGCGAATACCGGTCTCACCTCGCTCCAGAAGCTGGTCGACAGCGCCAAGTCGATCGCGAGCCAGGTGCTCCAGGCGCCCACGGGCTACACCACCAAATCGAGCATCACCTCCGCGGTCATCTCCGGCGCGACGGCCAACAATCTGCTCGGCAGCTCGTCGAACAATTTCGTGACCGGCAGCGCGGTCAACAACGACAATCTGAGCTCGGCCGTCGCCATCACCGGCTCGACCAGGCTGTCGGGCACGGCGAGCTCGACATCGAACGACCTGACCAGCAGCGTCACGACCGGCGATACGCTGGTCGTCAACGGCGTGGTGTTCACCTTCGTGGCCGGTTCCGTCTCGGCCGGCACCAACATCGGCGTCGGCGACACCGTCAGCAATCTGCTTGCCGCGATCGATTCGGTCACCGGCGCGACTGCGACGCCGTCCACCGTGAGCGGCGGCAAGATCTCCATCGCAACCGGCACAGCGCAGGATCTGACAATATCCGGCACCGCTTTGGCAAAGCTCGGACTGACGGGCGCCACCACGACACGCAGTCCGCCGGCATTGTCAGGACAGACACTGACAATTGCGTCGACAGGCGGGGGTGTCGCCACGAACATAACGTTCGGCACAGGTGCTTCGCAGATATCGACCCTGGCGCAGCTCAACACGGCGCTCGCGACCAACAATCTGCAGGCCAGCCTGAGCACGACGGGCCAGCTGACGATCCTCACCACCAACGAATCCGCGTCGTCGACGATCGGCGCGGTCGCCGGCTCCTCGACCGCAGCCAGCCAGGCCTTCAACGGCGTGACGGCATCGACGCCGGTGGCCGATACGAACTCGCAGACAACCCGTGCCGGACTGATCGCGCAGTACAACAACGTGCTCGCCCAGATCGACACGACGGCGCAGGACGCCTCCTTCAACGGCATCAATCTGCTCAATGGCGATACGCTGAAGCTGACGTTCAACGAAACCGGCCGCTCCACGCTGAACATCACCGGCGTGACCTTCAACAGCACCGGTCTCGGCCTGTCCTCCCTGGTGGTCGGAACCGACTTCCTCGACAGCAACTCGGCCAACAGGGTGCTGACGACCTTGAACAGCGCATCGACGGCGATCCGTTCCGAAGCGTCGTCGCTCGGCTCGAACCTGTCGATCGTGCAGATCCGTCAGGACTTCAACAAGAACCTGATCAACGTGCTGCAGACCGGTTCGTCGAACCTGACCCTGGCCGACACCAACGAGGAGGCGGCCAACAGCCAGGCGCTGTCGACCCGGCAGTCGATTGCGGTCTCGGCCCTGGCGCTGGCCAACCAGTCGCAGGCGAGCGTGCTGCAGCTGCTGCGCTGAGCGCGATCGCTCTCGAATCGGACTTTTGCGAAGCGGCGGGCGTGGCCCGCCGCTTCTGCTTTGCGTCGTGCTTTCTTGGTTTCCGCTCCGTTGCCGTCCACGCGCACGGCGCCAAACGCCGTTGGTTTGCGGATTTCGACGTTGCAAAGAGCGGGTGTGCCGCGTGTCTTGCCGTTTCGGCCGATGCAGGCTCGAAATTTTTCCGACAATTTGAGCGGTCGCGTTCGGACCGTATTAAGACCTATCGCAGGCACGGTTGTTTTCGGTCATCCGCCGATATCAAGAGGCGAAATCCGCTAACAGCTGCTAACCATATTTTAAAGGCACGCAACGTAAAAATCCTCTGCAGTCTGTTGGTGTCCCAGCGTCAGTCCGGAGTACTTGATGTCATATGCCGCTCAAGCCTATGCACGCACGTCGCAAACGACGGCATCACCACGGGAGATCGAAGCGCAAGCATTGCTGAAAGCGGCTCGGCAGCTGCAGGAAGTCCAGGCCAATTGGAACGGCCCCGATCGCAGCATGTACAAGGCGCTGCTGTTCAATCGCCGCCTCTGGACGATCTTCATGAGCGCGATGGAGATGGAAGATAATCCCAATCCGCTCGATATCCGGCAGAACATCGCCAATATCGGCGTGTTCGTGATGAAGCAGACGATCGAGATGCAGATGGATCCGGATCCGGCGAAGTTGAAGTCGCTGATCGACATCAACTGCCACATCGCTGCCGGCCTGTCCGGACGCAGCTGATCGGCCGCGCAGGCAGGAGAGACATCGCCATGGCCGATATCACCAGCATCCTGTCAGCGTCCTACAAATCGAACGTGCTGAGCACGGCGCGCAGCAACAGCAAGTACGTTGCGGTCGATCCGACCCGCTATCAGGGCAATTGGAGCGGGCAATACGCCAACGGCAAGTCCTTCACGGTGTCGGTTTCCAACGTCGAGGGCTTTCGCGCGAAGGTTCGCTACCAGAGCGAGGGCGTGAGCAAGTATCAGGACGTGCTGATCAAGGACAATTCGTTCAGGGTCGGCGATACCAAGTTCACGCTGACGGCCAAGGGCAAGGCCCAGATCAAGAACGTGGTCACCGACGCGGCCTCCGGTCAGACCTATCTCGACACCGCCTACGCCACCCAGAGCAACTGATCTGCCCAACGGCAACAGCCGCCCCCGGCGACCTGCCGGGGCGGCTGAATGTCTGCCGAAGGCCTGCGTTGCGATCAGGCCGTACGGTCGGTAGCCGCGACGCGATGCGCATCTTCCCTCTGCAGGTCCTTCTGCAGATCGAGCGTGTTGAAGTAGGCGCGGCGGCGCAGCACGGCCTCGTCCGGATATTGATTCACGACCTGATCGGTCTTCCGGTTCACGACCTGGAACACCAGCGCCGCGGCGGCGCGGTCGTAATAGGCCTGGTGCGAGACCGACAGATCGTTCGCGACATTGAACTGGACGTCGTTGCGCACCGGCGTGCCGGCATCGGCCGCCGTGACGGTCTGACTCGGAGGAAGGTCCGTCGGAACAGCGTTCGCCACCGCCTGGTTCGACGGCTGTATGATCGGAGCGGACACAGGTGTCCCTACCGGCCTCACGCTGAAATCGGAACTCATGGCAGCCTCCTCATGGCCATCGAGTCAATTCCCAACCCATCCCGCTTGCAACTATGCCGATCACCAATCAACGTTATGTTAGGAAGTACGATGAACGGCAGGTTGTGATTCGCGCCGGCCTTTTAAGCTTATCCGATCGTTAAACGCCGAGAGCCGCGCAGCCTTCCGGAGGCTGCGCGGCGTCGGGGTCGGAGGCGTCGGGGTCAGAGGGGCCGGGTCAGAGAGTCCGGCTGACCGCGAGCGGTGTCAGGTGGCGCGCGCCGGGCGCGGCGCGGCGTCCGCCGGCCGTATAGGTGCTTGGGACGTTCTTGCGCTGGACCTCGGCATTGACGCCGCGCACGATCTTCTCCGAGATCGCATGCGCCGTCGCCAGGACGGTCAGGTTGACCTGCAGCAGCGCCCGGAACGTGTCGTGGTGACGGTGCAGGGTGGCGAGCAGCTCCGGCGCGGTCTGCTTCATGAACGCCTGGCTGGCCTTGAGGCGGCCCACCGTGTTGACGTAGTGCCGCGACAGCTCGGTCTTCTTCGGTCCGAACGCCATGCCTTCGCTGAGCTTGCCGGCGCGGACCAGTTCGGTCTCCTGCTCGATGACGGCGATCAGCTCGCTCATGACCTTGACCATCTCGTCGGCAAGCGCGCGCGCCTCCGCGGCGCTCGCGGCGGCCGCATATGTCGTTCTCTTCGCCTGGCCCTGTGCGGTCATTTCGAAACTCCTCTCAGCGTGGGGCGGTACGGACCCCCGCGATGCCTACGCTTACGGTGCTGCCTGCGTTGATGCTTGGCTGGTGCTGGAACTGCTGCTCGAACTGCTGCTCTTGGCCTGCTGCAGGATCAGCGTGCGGAAGACGTCGTTGGAGATGCCGACGCCGCCCGCCTTGGCGAAGTTCTTGGAATATTGCTCGGTCAGCATCGAGCGCCAGACGCCAGTGCCGGGCGTATCGCCGAACGGACCGTCGCCTTTCACCCCGCTCATCATCTGCGAGAACATCGAGTTGAGGAACATGGCCTCGAAATCGGTCGCCGTGGCCTTGGCCTTGGCCTGCGCCTTCGGCGAGACCTTGGTCAGCGCGTCGGCGAGATCGAGATCGGCGCGCGGCGCGGTCACGGCGGCCGCGTGGGGCATGCTGAGCGCGACGCGGCCGTTGTAGGAGTCGACGAAAGAGGTGGCCATCACATCACCTCGATGTCGGCTTCGATCGCGCCGGCGGCCTTGATCGCCTGCAGGATGCTGATCAGGTCGCGCGGGCCGATGCCGAGCCCGTTGAGGCCGTCGACCAGCTGCTGCAGCGACACGCCGTCCTTGACGATCGCGAACTTCTTGCCGTCCTCGGTGACGCCGACGCTGGTGCGCGGCGTGACCACGGTCCGTCCCCGCGACAGCGGATTGGGCTGGCTGACCTGCGGGCTCTCGGAGATCGTGACGGTGAGATTGCCCTGCGCCACGGCGACGGTGGCGACGCGGACGTCGCGGCCCATCACGATGATGCCGGAGCGTTCGTCGATGACGATCTTGGCGGCGAGATCCGGATCGACCTGCAACTGCTCGATCTCCGTCAGGAAGGCGACGACGTTGCCCTTGAATTCCGGCGGAATGCTGAGCTGCACCGTCGACGGGTCGATCGGCTCGGCGGTCTTGACGCCGAGGAAGTCGTTGACGGCCGCCGCGATGCGCTTGGCGGTGGTGAAATCGGCATTGCGGAGCGCGAGCCGCACGTTCGGCAGCCGGTTCAGCGCGAACTCGATCTCGCGCTCGATGATGGCGCCGTTGGCGATGCGGCCGACCGTCGGCACGCCGCGCACGATCTTGGCGGCCTCGCCTTCGGCCTGGAAGCCGGAGATCGCGAGCGAGCCCTGCGCCACCGCATAGACGTTGCCGTCGGCGCCGAGCAGCGGGGTGACGAGCAGGGTGCCGCCCTGCAGATTCTTGGCGTCGCCGAGCGCCGACACCGTCACGTCCATGCGCGTGCCCTGGGTGGCGAAGGGCGGCAGGTTGCCGGTCACCATCACGGCGGCGACGTTGCCGGTGCGGATCGTGGCGCCGCGGATGTTGACGCCCATGCGCTCGAGCATCGCCTGCAGCGACTGCTTGGTGAACGGGATGTTGTTCAGCGTATCGCCGGTGCCGTTGAGGCCGACCACAAGGCCGTAGCCGATCAGCTGGTTCTGGCGCACGCCCTCGATATTGGCGAGATCCTTGATCCGCGAGGTCGCATGCGCGGACATGGCAGTAGAGGCCAGCGCCAGCATGGCGGCGCAGGCGACCTGAAACAGGCGCGTAAGTCGGACGCGTCGCATCCTATGCTCCCCTCGAACTCTTCAAGAGATCACTCGGCCACTCCCATGACCGTATGATCGGCATTAACTATGCGAGGGCCGTGCCAGGGCGATGCTCCTGGCTAACTCGTTGAAAGAGTGTGAAATCAATCACGAGCCTTGTTGCGATCCGGGGTTACTCCGGAGGAACGAAGCTGCCGCCCCGGCAGAATTTGCCGGGCCATTTACGCACCGTTAACCACGACGCGGCCAATCTCCGCACCGACACGCAAAGCTTGCGGGGAGCCACCGATGCGCATCTCAGGACCGAACGGCACGACGTTGAACACGTCGACCAGCTCCACGCGGAAGACCTCGTCGGGCGGCTTCAAGCTGCCCGATGTCGGCACCACCCAGGACACCCGCGCGACGCTCGCACCGAAGCAGACGGCCAACATCGACGCGCTGCTCGCGCTGCAGGGCATCGAGGAGGAGCCGGCCGAGCGCCGCAAGCGCTCGGTCCAGCGCGGCAAGCGCGCGCTGGACGTTCTGGATGATCTCAAGATCTCGCTGTTGTCCGGCAAGCTCGACGCCACCATGGCGCTGCGATTGCGCGACGCCGCAGCCGACATGAAGCAGACGTCCGGCGATCCCGGGCTCGATGCGATCCTGTCGGAGATCGAGCTGCGCGTCGAGGTCGAGCTCGCCAAGGCCGGTCAGGGCTGACGTATGATCCGGAGCGGTGGACACCGGTTTTCCCAAAGGATCGTGCGCGGGCAAAGATAGAGCCGGCTACGCCGCCTTCGAGGTCTGCTGCGCATCGTAGCGCCGCTGTGCGGCAGCGACCTCCTTCAGATGCTGCTCCGCCCAGTCGCGCAAGGGATCGACGGCCGCGGCCAGCGTCAGCCCGAGCGGCGTGATCGAATATTCGACCGTCACCGGCACGGTGGCGATCGCGCGCCGCCGCACCAGCCCGTCGCGCTCGAGACTCTTCAACACCTGTGACAGCATCTTCTGCGAGATGCCTTCAATGGCACGACGCAACTGATTGAAGCGCAACGGCTCGTTGCGCAGCAGGATCAGGATCAGCACGGCCCATTTGTCGCCGACACGGTCGAGGATCTGACGCGTGGGGCACGCGGCCGAATAGACGTTGCCAGCTCTCATGGGTTACTCCGGCGTGACCTGGTGATCTCAAAGTGCGCTCTTAACACCAGCATTCCCTCAGCTATCTAGTCACTATCGGATACCAGGAGGGTGCCGTCCAGGGCCCGCTGTCCGAATGAATGATCTCGAACCAAGGAGCTTCCCCATGAAGATCGCCGTCGCTGGTGCATCCGGCCGTGCCGGATCCCGCATTACCGCCGAGCTGGCCAGCCGCGGCCACCAGGTTACCGGGATCGCGCGAAACCCCGACAAGATCGAAAAGCACGCCAACGTCACCGCGGTGCAGGGCGATGCCAACGACCGCGCCGCGCTGGCCAGGCTCTGGTCCGGCCACGACGTCGCGATCAGCTCGATCCATTTCTCGGCCAGCGATGTCGAAACCCTGATCGGGGCGGCCAAGGACTCCGGCGTATCGCGTTACCTCGTGGTCGGCGGCGCCGGGTCGCTCGAGGTCGCGCCGGGCGTCCGCCTGGTGACCACGCCGGGCTTTCCCGCCATCTACAAGGCCGAAGCGGAGAAGGGCGCGGCGTTCCTGGACCGTCTCAGCCAGGAGAAGGAGCTCGACTGGACCTTCCTGTCCCCCTCCGCGATGATCGATTTCGGCGCCCGAACGGGCAAGTTCCGGCTCGGAACCGACCAGCTGCTGGTCGATGCCGACGGCAGGAGCTTCATCACCTTCGAGGACTTCGCGGTTGCGATGGCCGACGAAATCGAGCGTCCGGCACACCGGCGGGCCCGTTTCACGGTCGGCTACTGACCCCAGCCCGCAGCGTTCCGCCGTTCCAGGCCAAAATTGCCTGTGCAACGGCCCAGGCGGCGGGACGCCCGTCTCGATGGAAATATTGTCTGTCACAAGAGCCCGCTATATAACGCGCCCGCGAACGGGCGTATTCCGTCCGCCGGTGCCGAGACCGGCGCCAGCACGTACAGATGGGCTGACCTTGGAAAAGTTGAAGAACTACAAACCTTCCGAAAAAGAGCCTTTCATGAACGAACGCCAGCGCGACTATTTTCGCGCCAAGCTGCTGGCATGGAAGGAGGAGATTCTGCGCGAATCGAAGCTCACCCTGCAGGCTCTGCAGGAGGAGAACGTGAACCACCCCGACCTCGCCGACCGTGCGTCGTCGGAGACCGACCGGGCGATCGAGCTTCGTGCCCGGGACCGCCAGCGCAAGCTGATCTCCAAGATCGACGCCGCGCTCCAGCGCATCGAGGACAACACCTACGGCTATTGTGAAGAGACGGGCGAGCCGATTTCGCTGAAGCGGCTCGAAGCCCGTCCGATCGCGACGCTGTCGGTCGAGGCGCAGGAACGCCACGAAAAGCGTGAAAAGGTCTATCGCGACGAGTAGGTCGCGGCGCTGACCAGATGAGCGGAAAACTGCGGCCGCTCGCCGGGTGCGGCCGCACATTCCCATGTCGGCTGAACGCCTCATGGCTCGCGCAGCGCAAGCTGAGCCGGACGTCGCATGTCCGGCGAGGGCCGCCATGTCTCCCGGATGAGAGTTCGTCTGCCGGATGAGGCCTCGATTGCGCCGGTGTCCGCGCCCGCGATCGCAACGCGCCGGTCTTGAGCGGCCGGCCCCGGTGCGTTGCGACAGCCACACCCGGCGCCGCCATTTTCGATAGGCCGGAACTTTTTTTCGCCTGCGGAATTGGTCGCTGTTCCCATGGGGAACAGCGCCGTGGGGGATCATGCGCGAGCTGGAGACACAGAGGAGCCTGCTCGGCGGCGCGCTGGCAACGCTGCAGCGCTCCTATGGCGCGCTGAGCATCAAGGGGCGCCTGCTGCTGCTGGCCGGCATCCTGTTCCTGCCCTGCGTCGGGCTGATCGCCTATGTCATCGCCTCGATGGCGCAGTCCGCAGATGCGTCGATCCGGCGCGGCCTCGTCTATGCCGCCCAGACCATCTCCGGCGCAGTCGACGCCGAGTTGCGGCGCCACGTCGCGCTGGCGGAGGTGCTGGCCAAATCACCCGATCTCAGCGCCGATGACCTGACCGCGTTCGAGGCGGAGGCGCGCAGGGTCGGGCTGGTGAGCGGCGACGCCTGGATCATCGTGGCGGACGCCAATGGCCGCCTGCTGCTCAATACATTGGCCGTGCCCGGCACGCCGCTCGGCACGCGCACCGCGGAAGGCCAGCGCTCGCAGGACCGCGCGTTCCAATCGGGGCGTCCGTCAGTCTCGGACGTGTTCACCGGGCCGAACTCGGGCGAGTGGGTCGCGACCGTGGACGTTCCGGTGTTCAAGGATGGCCAGCCGTTCCGTTGCCTGTCGATCTCGATGCCGGCCTCGAACTATACGCGGCTGCTCGCCCAGCAGGAGCTGCCGGCCGACTGGCTGGTCGGCATCATTGATGGCAGCGGGCGCTACGTCTCGCGCATCCCCAAGAATGCGACCACCACCGGCCAGCCGGCGTCGGCGGGCTGGCGGGCCAATGCCAAGGCGGCCGGCATCACCGAGTTTCCCTCGATCGAGGGCGATCGCGTCATCAACGCCAATGCGCATCCGCAGCTCAGCGACTGGACGGTCGGCGTCGGCATCAAGCAGGGCGTGTTCGCGCAAGCGATCTCCTCGACGGTCAAGACCGCAACGATCGCGGCGATCACGATCTGCGCACTGGCGCTGCTGCTGGCCGCCGGAATCGGTCGAAGCATTGCCCGCCCGCTCGGCAGCATCGCGGTCGGAAGCTCGACGCCGGGCGAAGCTGCGCCGTCCGACCCTCCGGAGGTGCGGGCGCTCAATGCACGTCTTGCCGCGGCCGAAACGGCCCAGGCCGAGAGCGCGCGCATCATCCAGGACAACTTCCAACTGCTCGCCAAGGCCAGGGACGAGTCGTCCCGCGCCGCCGAGCAGCTGAAGCTCGCCGCCAAATATGGACGGCTCGGCACCTTCATCTGGCACGGCAAGTCCGGCACCAGCCAATGGTCCGACGAGATCGAGGAGCTCTATGGGCTGCCGCCCGGAACCTTCCCCGGGACCTATGAAGACTGGTTGGCGCTGGTGCACCCCGAGGACCGCGCCGATGCCGACCACGCCAACAAGCAGGCGCTGATCACCGGTGAGCTGAATTCGGAATGGCGGATTGCGCTGCCGGACGGCGCGATTCGATGGATCGAGGCGCGCGCCCGCATATTGCGCGGGGAGGGCGGCGATGACCTCACGATGATCGGCGTCAACATCGACGTCACGGCGGCCAAGGAGGCCGACCGCAAACGCGAGCTGCTGGTTCACGAGCTGGCCCATCGCGTCAAGAACAGCCTCGCGGTGGTGCAGTCGCTGGCGCATCAGCTGCTGCCGCGGCATGATGCCAAGGTGCGCGATTTCACCTCGCGGCTGCATGCCCTGGCCACGGTGCACACCAGCCTCGCCGAGACCGACTGGCAGGGCGCCGATCTTGCCGCGCTCATCACCAGCCAGGTGGCGCCGTTCGCGAGCGCGCCGGGCCAGCTCACGGCCAGCGGCCCCAGCATTCTCGTCCCGGTCGAGCTGACCACCCAGCTGGCCCTGGTGATCCATGAGATGGCGTGCAACGCCAGCAAATACGGCGCGCTGACCACTCCGAACGGCCGCATCGATGTGACCTGGTCACTCGGGCCGGACGCGCTGCACGTTCGCTGGCAGGAGAGCGGCGGCCCGCCGACAACGGAGCCGCCGGTGGTCGGCTTCGGCAGCCGGCTCCTCACCCGCACGGTCCGGCACCTGCAACGCACC
This sequence comes from Bradyrhizobium sp. SSBR45G, assembly GCF_030159255.1. GTDB lineage: Bacteria > Pseudomonadota > Alphaproteobacteria > Rhizobiales > Xanthobacteraceae > Bradyrhizobium. The sequence goes on from NZ_BSCT01000021.1 coordinate 114,764, forward strand.
TTTGCCGAGACCGGACTGACCTGCCAGTTCGAGCTGCCGTGGCTGGATACGCGCAGCGACGGCAGCGTTGGCGCCATCAGCGAAGCGAAGTAATCGCAAGCCGGCCCGTCTCTGCGCGGCTGGAATCCGTGACCGAATGATGAGATCATCGCGGCGACGGTGGAGAGCCTGCTGAAGCTCGGCGGGTGCGGCCGGGACGCCGCTGAAGTGCCGTCTGAACGGCCGGACGCTTCCAACGCGGCGCCAAGCGGCCGCGATATGGCATGAGGGCCTCTGACAAAAGCGATTGAGTAACAGCCGGTTAACCATGAAATCTGAGAGGCCGCTTCGGGCCTCTGGCAGCGGGAGTTGAACGACCATGGGAGCAGACGAGGTCCTTGCCGCCGCGCAATTGATCGTGGGCGCCCGCCGCGAGAGGGCGCCACTGGCGGCGCTGCCGGTTCACCTTCAGCCGAAGGATGAAGCGGCCGGTTATGAGATCCAGCATGAGGTTCACTGGCTGCTCGCCGAGCACGCCGGCGATTTCGCCGGCTACAAGATCGGCTGCACCAGCAAGGTGATGCAGGATTACATCGGCATTCCGCATCCCTGCGCCGGCGGCGTGTTTGCGGGCGGCGTTCACGCCTCGGGCGTCACGTTGCGCGCGGCCGATTTCGTGCGTGTCGGCGTCGAATGCGAGATCGCGGTGCGGCTCGCGAAGGACCTGCTGCCGCTCGACGCGCCCTTCACCATCGCCCATGTCGGGGACGCGATCGGCGAGTGCCATGCGGCGATCGAGATCGTCGACGACCGCTACGTGCAATGGGAGACCATGGGCGCCCCGACCTTGGTCGCCGATGATTTCTTTGCCGCAGGCTGTGTGCTCGGCCCCGCGATTCCGCGCGCTGCGGCGGGGGACCTCGCCGCCGTGCAGGGCCGCGCCTTCGTGAACGGCGCCTTGGCCGGGCAGGGCAGCGGCGCCGACGTGCTGGGTCACCCGCTTCACGCGCTCGCCTGGCTCGCCAACCATCTCGCCGCGCGCGGCGACGGGCTCGAGGCCGGGCAGCTGGTGCTGACCGGCAGCCTGGTCAAGACGGTCTGGCTCAAGCCCGGCGACCGGGTGCGGATGGAGCTGGACGGGCTGGGCGTAGTCGAGGCGGGGGTCGAGTGACGCCAGAGGGAGATCTCCTCTGCGGAGGCATGCTCGAGCCCATCCGGGCCGGCTCAATCCGGATGACGATTGCGAAGTTTTATTCTAAACAAAACAAGAACGTGGTGTAAGGTTATCGGGCTCAACAGTGGAGCTTCAGGAGTGGAGCATCACCGGACCCTGCCACGACCAGATTGGAACGGGACGTTTCCTTGCGGGGGAGGCATATCTCGCGATCCTGTTCGGGCGCATTATATCGCGCCGAAAGAGACGGTTCATGAGCGAAACGGAAACCATCTGCCTCACACGCTCCATCGTCCTTGCCGCGGCACGCCATGCCGAACGTGAGGGTCTTTCGGTCGAAGACTACGTCATGCGCGTCCTGCTGCGCGAGATGGAGCTTGATGTTCGAGACCCGACCATTCTCGCTTACGATGCAGCTGAAGCTGGATCGGGGTTCACATTGGACCGCGAAGATGGAGAGAGTGAGGAGGCTTTTGAGAGCCGCAAAGCCGCACTCGGACTGCTGTTCTCCTGAGATATGAAAGCCGGCGACTATGTCCGCTGCAATTTCCCTTTCAGGGAGATGAGAGGCCCAGGACCATTTGCCCATATTGTTCTGGTTCTGGGTGTCGGTCGGACTGCAAGCGGTGCTTTCGCCGTGGTCGCCTACACGACGACGCGAATTGCTTTCGAAGGAACCCGTCGACCGCGCCAGCACCTGCTGGTCGATGAGGGACGCGCTCTCGCGCTGGGCCAAAGCAAGTCGTTCGTCGTCGATGCGGGTCGCATAGCGCGCTGCCTATTGATTCCGGCTACTTTCCCGATCTGCAGAATGAGGACGCGCCGAGTTTCGGCCGGGATCCGGCCTTCGTCGACAAGGTTGCCGCAAGAATTCGCGAGTTGATTGCGGCTGGATTTGCCGTCACTTCCGTCGACCTGACATCCGGAGCGTAGGCGGCTTTCGGACCGTGATCGTGTCCATCAGTCTCGCGTCGTGTTCAGATCGGCTTTGGAGGGACAGTGGGGGACCTGCGCCGGCGTCCTCGGCCATCCTTCGAAGCGCTCGCTCGGCTTGCCAATCCGTCTCGCCGATGGTCGCTCAAATTGCCTACACAAGCTCCATGCGCAAATCACGTCCGACGGCTCTCGCGGCCCTCGCCAGCGTCCCGAGCGTGACCGACTCGTTGTCGGGATCGAGCAGCCGGTCGAGCTGCGCACGGCTGGTCTCCATCCGCTTGGCCAGCTCGGTCTTGGAAATGGCCTCGCGCTGCATCAGCTCTTCGAGCTGCCGCACCAGCACGCGCTTGATCGCGCGCGCCGTCACGGTCTCGTACAGGTCTTCCTCCTTCAGGAAATCGTCGAAGGCGGAGCCGACTTTGCCGGGCTTCTGAGGTGTCCGCATCACAAAATGTCTTTCATGCGTTTGACGGCCAGGTCGATATCGGACCTTGGCGTCTTCTGGCTTTTCTTGATGAAGGCATGGAGCAGGATCATCCGGCCCTCCAGTTCGCAGAATATCACTCGGGCGATGCGACCGACCCTGCGTGAGGCTGCTGCACACTTCCCAGAGTCCCTGGTTCAAGGGCCGGCAGAGCGGAAGGCCGATGGGCCATGCGAACTCGACATCCTTGATGTCTTCGCCGACGATCCGGCGATCCTCCGCCGGCAATTCCTTGAGCCAAGCTCGAACCGGCTCTCTGCCAGACGGAAGCGCATAGAAGAACGCCGGGAGTCTCTTCATCTAAGTGTACCATTTTTGGTACGTTCTGCAATATTGGAATTGCTCGGCATGTTCCGAGCGTGTCCGTTCGAGGAACGTGCGACTGGCTTCGTCCGCCTGGAACCAACCGGTCCCGGCTTCAGCATTTCTAGAACAAAATAAGAACAAAAACCAGAAGCCGGGTCAAGCGGCTGCAATTCCGGACCCCGAAACGAACACGGCCTCCGGCAGGGGAGCTACCGGAGGCCGCGTATACATCACCCGCCGCGCCTAGGTTCGCATTGGGCAATGTGGGAGCTCGTTTTCAGGAGAAGGGCGGCGGCTGCGGGGGCATGATCCGTGTCGCGCTCGGCCAGTTGCTTGCCTGACCCTCCCGGCATGGGGAGGGATTTCGTCGTGTCCTTCGTTGGTTCTTCGGGAAGCCGAACTGACCGGATCAGGCCGGCGGTGTCTTGAGTTGACCGGGCGCGATTGGATCCGCCCGGTCCGTTGATCGTGGCTTCCGCCTCAGAACGGCAGCAGGATGTCCATCACCTGCTGGCCGTAGCGCGGCTGCTGGACGTCGCTGATCTGGCCGCGGCCGCCATAGGAGATGCGGGCCTGGGCGATCTTGGTGGAGTCGATGGTGTTGTCGCTCTGGATGTCCTCCGGACGCACGATGCCGGCGACGATCAGCTCGCGGATCTCGTAGTTGACGCGGATCTCCTGCTTGCCTTCGACGACCAGGTTGCCGTTCGGCAGCACCTGCGTCACGACCGCGGCGACGCTGGTGGTCAGCGATTCCGAGCGCTGGATGGTGCCCTTGCCGTCGGAGGAGGAGGAGCCGTCGGCGGTCAGGAGGCGGCCGGGCAGCACCTTCTGGGCCTGGACGCCGAGCGTCTGCGAGCCGATGAAGTCGGTGATGCCCGAATCCTCCTTGTTGGTGCGGCTGCGCTGGGTCTCGTTGGCGATGTTGGCCTTGTCGGAGATGCTGACCGTGACGGTCAGGAGGTCGCCGACCTGATGCGCGCGCTGGTCCTTGAAGAAGGCGCGCGAGCCGTTGCGCCACAGCGAGTTCGGCGCGTAGGACACCGCTTCCGGCTTCGGCATCGGCATCTGCACCGGCTTGTAGCCGGGCTGGGTGGTCGGATTGTCGATCTCCGTCAGCTTCGGCCGCTCGCCGATCTGCGTCAGCCGGTCGATCGAGGAGCATCCGCCGGCCACCGACAGCACCGCGAAGGAGACCGAGATCAGCGCGATCCGCCGCAGGCCTGGAGCACCCTGACCATCATACTTGAACGTCGACATGAAACTTACTCGGCTTTCGGGGTGGCGGAGGAGGGAAGGCGGCTGGCGACGGAGACCGGCGCCGTGATTTCGGCCTCCGAGGTCTGCGCCGGCTTGCCGGAGATGGTGTCGACCGTGACCTGGCCGCGCCCGGTGACACGGCCGGTGATGGTGCGCTTGGACTGCAGGTTGAGCACGCTGACGATGTCGCCCTCGGTGCCGGCTTCCAGCGCCTTGCCGCGGGTGGTGAGATAGATGCCGGCGGTCTGGTAGATCAGCGTCACCGTCTGGTCGCGCTGCACGAGGTCCGGCTTGGCGAGGTCGGTGGTCTTCAGCGCCTGGCCGGCGCGGACTGGCCGGCGCATCTGCATGCCGACGGCGAGCTCGCGCGAGGCGGGCTCGGCGCCGCCGAGCTCGGCGCGCGGCCGCCGCTCGATCTGCAGGTCGCCCGAGCGGATCATCTCGTTGCGGTCGATGTTGCGGGTCAGCACCGCGGCCTCGACGGTCTCGATGGCGACGCCGCTGTAGCGCAGCTTGGTCGGGCTTGCTCCGCTGGCGTTGCCGAGCTCGAAGGTGATGTCGAAGCGGCCGCTGCGCGGATCGAAGCGGATGCTGGTCGGTGCCAGCGCGCCGTTGCTGGAGGCGTCGAACTTCAGGTCCTGCACCGGCTGGTCGAAGCTGATGGCGAGGCTTGCGGCGTCGCCGAGCCCGTTGCGGTGATCGAGCGCCTGGGCCACGGCCGTGCTGATCTCCTTGGCGTCGACGGCACGGGCGAGCCGGGTGACCGAGACCTCCTTGACGTCGCGGACGTCGACGCCGATGACCTGGTGATTGCGCAGCGTCGAGATCACCTGCGCCGCCGGCAGCACGCCGGTGGTGCCCAGATCGGGCGCGCGGTAGACGGCGACGTTCGCGGCGACCCCGGCATTCTCGATCAGGTCGCCGACACGGACGATGTCGCCGGTCACGTTCACGGTTGGGCGCAGCACGGGCGCCTTGATCTGGTCGTTGGCCTCGCCGGCGAAGGCCGACAGCGCGGTCGAGGCGAGCAGGGCGGCGGCGAGCAGGACGGGACGGGTGCGGGTCATCATGGCGATCTCCCTCAGACCTCAGCGGAACAGCGCGGTGGTGGACTGCATCATCTGGTCGGCGGCGGAGATGACCTTTGCGTTCATCTCATAGGCGCGCTGGGCGGCGATCAGCTCGCTCATCTCGCTGACGACGTCGACATTGGCCTGCTCCAGGCTTCCCTGGGTGATGGCGCCGTAACCTTCCTGGTTGGCGACGCCGTCCTGCGGCGCACCGGAGGAGGGCGTGTCGGTGAACTGGTTGTTGCCGACCGGCTGCAGGCCGGCCTTGTTGATGAAGCGCGTGACCTGGAGCTGGCCGATGATGTTTGAGGTGGTCGAGCCCGGCAGCGTCACCGAGACCTGACCCTGTGCGTTGACGGTGATGCCCGACGCGTTCTGCGGGATCGTGATCGTCGGCTGCACCGGGTTGCCCTGGGCGGTGACGATGCGGCCCTGATTGTCCATCTGGAAGGTGCCGTCGCGGGTGTACTGATAGGTGCCGTCCGGCATCAGGACCTTGAAGAAGCCTTCGCCGGTGATCGCGAGGTCGAGATCGTTGCCGGTCTGCGACAGCGTGCCCTGGGTCATCGACCGTGGCGTTCCGACGGTCTTGACGCCGCCGCCGATGTCGACGCCCACGGGCAGGATCGTGCCCTGGTCCGAGGACTGCGCGCCGACCCGGCGGATGTGCTCGTAGATCAGGTCCTGGAACGCCGCCGTCTGCTTCTTGAAGCCGGTGGTGCGGAGGTTGGCGATGTTGTTGGAGATCACCTGAACGTTGAGTTCCTGTGCCGCCATTCCGGTCGCAGCGGTGTGAAGCGCCTGCATGTCACGTCTCCTTCAGAGTCTGTCGCGGTCAGGCCGGAACGTCGGCGAGTTTCTCGATCGCGCTCTTGCGCATGTCGCTCTGGACCTGCAGCATGTTGGCGACCTGGGTGTAGGCACGCATCACTTCGACCATCTTGCTCATCTCGCCGACCGCGCTGACGTTCGACTTCTCGATGTAGCCCTGCTGGACGGTGGACTTGGTATCCTGCTGCGGCGTGACGCCGCCGGCGGCGGAATAGAGGTTGTTGCCCTGCTTCTGCGCCTGCTGCGGGTCGGCGAAGTTGACGATGCGCAGCTTGCCGCGGATCGAGTCTGTGCGGTTGACGCCTTCGACGACGGTGACGGTGCCATCCGGCGAGATGTTGATGTCGTGGTCGGTCGGCTGGAACACGATCGGACCGCCGGTGCCGAGCACCGGGTCGCCGGCCGCGGTGACGAGCTGGCCGGTATTGTTCATGTGCAGATTGCCGTCGCGGGTGTAGCGCTCGCCGGCGGCGGTCTGCACCGTCAGGAAGCCGTCGCCGGCGATGGCGACATCGAGCGCGTTGCCGGTGCGCTCCGTCGAGCCCTGCGAGAAGTCGCGATAGGTGCCGCGGTCCTGGACGTAGGACACCTTGCGGGAGGCGCCCGGAAAATTGTCTTCATGCGCGCCGGAGGAGAGATACTCCTCGAACAGCTGCTGATCGGCCTTGAAGCCGTTGGTGTTGACGTTGGCGACGTTGTTGGCAACGACGTCGAGTTGCCGCTCCAGCACCATCTGCCGCGACAATCCGATGAGAAGCGCATTCTCCACCGGTCGATCTCCCCTTTTAACGAATCCCGTTCGCGGCACCTCTCCCAAGGCGGTCTCGATCGGGTCTTCCAGGAACCGTTCAGCTCTCCCAAGCCGGCGGGTTCGCAAGGGGTACAGCGAAAGCCGTGCCAGTTTGAAATATCAATAAATATCAGTCGGTTATGCGTATAGCCGCGTTCAAAACGCCCGGCAATAACGTCTCGTCAACCATAATTGCCCGGCAAGTTTTTCCCACCTCCGGAACAAAAGAAAGCTTCCGTTAACCATTGTTACCGTAGCGTTCACTCAACGAAGCGCAGATGCGCTGGGAGCGTGTTGGTTTCGCGTCATCGAGCTTTCTGGCGGCATCGGTTCGACTTTCGCAGAGGATCCGAAGGCCATGGCTGAGAATGAAGGCGGAGCAGGCGAAGGCGAGGAGCAAGCCGGCTCGCCGAAAAGCAAGCTCAAGCTGATCATCATGATCGTCGGCGCGCTGGCGCTGCTCGGCGTCGGCGGCGCGGCCTATTTCTTCTTCTTCAGCCATAAGAACGACGAGCATCATGCCGAGGCGGCGCCGGCGGCGAAGCCACCGGCCTTCGTCGAGGTGCCGGACCTGCTGGTCAACCTGGTCGGCAATCCCGGCGACCGGGTCCAATATCTGAAAGTGAAGATCGTGCTCGAGGTGAAGGAGGAGAAGCAGATCGAGACGATCAAGCCGACCCTGCCGCGCGTCACCGACATCTTCCAGACCTATTTGCGCGAGCTCCGGCCGAGCGACCTCAACGGCTCGGCGGGCCTGTTCAGGCTCAAGGAGGAGCTCACCAAGCGGGTCAACGTCGCGCTGGCGCCCAACCAGGTCAACGCGGTGCTGTTCAAGGAAATCGTGGTCCAGTAAGGCACGGAAAGCGCAACGATCATGGCGGGCAACGATCAAGTCGACCAAGATGCGATAGCCGCGCAATGGGAAGCCTCGCTCGATTCGGAGGATCCCACAGAGGCCGCGGAAGCCGCAGCAGCCAATGAACTCACCGAATCGATGGCCCTGCAATGGGCCGCGATGGTCGAGGACGGCAGCCGCGATTTCGGCGCCACCAAGAACGGCGGCGAGCGGGTGCTGTCGCAGGAGGAGATCGACAATCTCCTCGGCTTCACCGCCGGCGAGGTCAATCTCGACGACCATTCCGGCATTCGCGCCATCATCGATTCGGCGATGGTCTCCTACGAGCGTCTGCCGATGCTCGAAATCGTCTTCGACCGCCTGGTGCGGCTGATGACGACCAGCTTGCGCAACTTCACCTCCGACAACGTCGAAGTCTCGCTCGACCGCATCACCTCGGTGCGCTTCGGCGACTACATGAACTCGATCCCGCTGCCGGCCGTGCTGTCGGTGTTCAAGGCCGAGGAGTGGGAGAATTTCGGCCTCGCGATGGTCGACTCGACGCTGATCTATTCGATCATCGACGTGCTGCTCGGCGGCCGCCGCGGCAACACCCAGCTCCGCGTCGAGGGCCGTCCCTACACCACGATCGAGACCAATCTGGTCAAGCGCCTGATCGAGGTGGTGCTGGCCGATGCCGAGCAGGCGTTCCGGCCGCTGTCGCCGGTGCGCTTCACGATCGACCGGCTCGAGACCAACCCGCGTTTCGCCGCGATCAGCCGGCCGGCCAATGCCGCGATCCTGGTGAAGCTGCGGATCGACATGGAAGACCGCGGCGGCAACATCGAGCTGCTGCTGCCCTATGCGACGATCGAGCCGATCCGGCCGGTGCTGTTGCAGATGTTCATGGGCGAGAAGTTCGGCCGCGATCCGGTCTGGGAAGGCCATTTCGCCACCGAGATCACCAAGGCCGAGGTCGCCGTCGACGCCGTGCTCTACGAGGCCGACGTGCCGCTGAAGCAACTGATGCGGCTCAAGGTCGGCGACACCCTGCCGCTCGACATCCGTCCCGATGCGCTGGTCGCCGTCCGCTGCGGCAACACGATGCTGACGGAAGGACGGATGGGCCGGGTCGGCGACCGCGTCGCGATCCGTGTCACCAAGAATCTGCGCAAGCCCAACACGACACTTGCGATGTTCGAAGGCTCCGAAGGCCAGAACAAGTTGATGGAGGCCCAATGAACCACTCCCTCGGATTGATCATCGAAAGCCTGGTGGCGGTCCTTCTGGTGCTGACCATCGGCTATTGCATGCTGCTGAATTCACGGCTGAAGCGGCTGAAGGCCGACGAGCATTCGCTCAAGGCCGTGATCGCGGAGCTGATCACCGCGACCGAGATCGCCGAGCGCGCGATCGGCGGCCTCAAGCTCGCGGTGCGCGACGTCAACGACAATCTCGGCAATCAGCTCGCCGCGGCGACGCAGATGTCGGACCAGTTGCGCAAGCAGCTCGCCGAGAGCGACGGCGTGGTCCGTCGTCTGTCGCGGATCGCCAGCGCCGCGCGTCCGATCACCGCGCCTGACGCCGCGTCCGAGCCGGCGGCCGCAGCCGCGCCTGCGCCGGCCATCACGGCCGAGCCGGTCCGTGTCTCCGGCGCCAAGGCGGTTGCCGCCGCGGCGCAGGCATTCTCCGAACGTCGAAGGACCGGTGGCCTTGCCGCATGAATGCGTTTCGTAACATCCGCGTCATTCCCGTCGTCCTGATCGCGGTGGCGTGCCTCGCGGTCCTGAAGGTGGCCGGCCTCGTCATCGATGGCGGCTACGTGTTCGACTATGACCCGCAGGCACCCAAGCGCTCCTGGGCCCAGGAGAACCTGGGCTATCCGGGCCGTGAGGACAATGACATCGTCACCGGCTCGACCCACGGCGAGCCGAAGGAGAAGAAGGAGGAGGCGCCGAAGCCGGCCGCCCCGGCGACCAAGCCGGACGGCGTGGTCATCAAGCCGGAAGAAAATCAGCAGCAGGTGTCGCCGGCGGAGAAGGCGATCCTCGAGCGGCTGCAGTCGCGCCGCCAGGAGCTCGAGGCGCGCCAGCGCGAGATCGACATCCGCGAGAGCCTGCTGAAGGCCGCCGAGCAGCGCATCCAGTCCAAGACCGAGGAGATGAAGGCGATCGAGAGCCGCATCTCCGGCGCGCAGAGCGCCAAGGCCGAGGCCGACAATGCCCGCTTCAAGAGCATCGTCACGATGTACGAGGGCATGAAGCCGAAGGATGCCGCCAAGGTGTTCGACCGGCTCGACATGTCCGTGCTGATCGAGATCGCCTCGCAGATCGCCCCGCGCAAGATGTCCGACATTCTCGGCCTGATGACGCCGGAGGCGGCCGAGCGGCTCACCGTCGAGCTCGCGCGCCGCGCCGGCGCCGACAGGCCGGAGGCGAGCGCCGAGCTGCCGAAGATCGAAGGCAAGATCGTGCCGGTGAAAAGCAATTGAGCCGCATGTTTAATGCGCCCTTAAACGCCGGATCCTAGACTTCCGGCGTGGCGGGGCAGGCGTATCCGTCAAGTTACGGATGTCGAACTGGAAGCTTGTGACCATGGCGCGCACGTCTCCCATTGGATTGCGGTCGCAGGCCCGCGCGCGCATCCGCGCCGGCCTGGCGCTGCTGTCGGCCATCATCATCGGGCTGATGCTGTCGACGGTCGCGGCCGGCGCTGCGCCGGTGCCCGGCGAGGCCAGCCTGTCCGCCCAGAACGGCTATGCGCGGCTGGTGCTGAAATTCTCCGAGGATGTCGGCGCCGACGTCACCACCGCAGGCTCGATCCTGCTGATCCGGTTCGACCGTGCCGCCAACGTGCCGATCGACCGCTGGGTCGATGCGGCGCCCGACTACATCTCCTCGGCGCGCGGCGATCCCGACGGCTCTGCGCTGCGGCTGTCGCTGTCGCGCAAGGTGCGCGTCAACACCATGACCGCGGGCGAGCGCGTCTTCATCGATCTGTTGCCCGACAGCTGGACCGGCGCGCCGCCGCCGCTGCCGGCCGAGGTCGTGCGCGAGCTCGCCGAGCGCGCCCGCACCGCCGAGCGCGCATTGCGGCTGCAGCGCGCCGAGGCGGAGTCGAAGAAGCGGCCGCCGATCCGCGTGCGCGCGCTGGTGCAGCCGACCTTCGTGCGCTTCGTGTTCGAGATCCCCGACGGCGTCGGCATCTCGTCGGTGCTGAACGACCAGAAGCTGTCGCTGTTCTTCACCGCGCCGCTCAACTTCGATCTCGCCGACGCCAAGATCGTGTCGCCGCCGAACGTCGCCGCCATCAACCAGCGCATCGACGGCAGCAGGACCGTGGTCGAGATCGGCCTGATCGGCGAGGTCGACGTCCACGCCTTCCGCGAGGAGAAGAACTACAACATCGACGTCGCCTATCAGCAGCCGGACAAGAAGGTTGCCGCGGTGTCCTCGGACACTTTGCCGGGCGCCAAGACCTCTGCTGAGAAGGCGGCTGCTGAGAAGACGGCTGCCGAGAAGCCGGCGGCCGAGAAGCCCAACGGCGAGAAGAAGGCTGCGGCGCTGCCCGAGATCGTGCCGCCGACCTCCGAGACGATCGCCAAGGAGATGAAGGCGGTGGCCAGGCAAGAGCCCGCGATTGCAGCGCCCGCGACCGAAGCTGCCGCGCAGCCGGCAGCGGCGGAGAAGGCCGAAGCAGAGCCTGCCAAGCCTGAGCCCGCCAAGCCTGAAGCTGCCAAGCCTGAAGCTGCGAAGCCCGAAGCTGTCAAGGCTGAGCCGCCGCCGAAGATGGAAGCGGCCCACGCGGAGACGGCGAAGCCTGAAGCCGTCAAATCTGAAACCACCAAGCCTGCCGAGAACGTCGCGGAGAAGTCCGCGGCCGGTTCCGCCACCCTCGAGGCGCTGCGCGACAGCGAGGGCCTGCGGCTTACCTTCGGCTTCGGCCAGGTCACGCCGGCAGCGCTGTTCCGCCGCGGCGACACCGTGTGGATGGTGTTCGACTCGACGAAGCCCCTCGATGTCGAGCCGATCAGGGCCAAGGGCGGCGCCATCATCGGCGAGGCCAACCGGATGCCGCTCGACAAGGGCCAGGCGATCCGCATCCGCCTCAACCGCCCGCAGATGCATTCGCTCGGCAGCGACGATGGCGGGCGCAGCTGGACGCTGTCCTTCGCCGACAAGGGCCAGACCAGCCAGCAGCCGCTGATGGTGATGCGCAACGTCACCGACCCCGCGCTCGCCAATGTGATGGTGCCGCTCGCCAACCCCGGGGCGGGGATGCTGCACCGGCTGACCGATCCCGATGCCGGCGATACGCTGCTGGTGGTGACGGCGCCGCCGCCGATCCGCGGCTTCATCAAGCGCCAGGACTTCGTCGATCTGTCGCTGCTCGACTCCGTGCATGGCATCGCGGTGCGGCCGAACTCGGACGACGTCGCCGTCGAGATCGCGCCCGACAAGGTGATCCTGGGCCGGCCGGGCGGGCTGACGCTGTCCTCGATCGGCTTCTCGCCGGAGCGCGCGCCGACCGCCGTCAGGCCGATGTTCGACATCGACGAGTGGCAGCAGAACCAGACCCAGCCCTTCCTGGCGCGCCAGGACATGCTGATCAAGGTGGCCGCGAATGCCGAGCCGGAGCGGCGGGCGCAGGCGCGCCTCGCACTGGCGCGCTTCTACATGGCGCGCGGGATGTATCCGGAGGCGCGCGGCATGACCAACCTCATGATCTCCGACGGCGACCCGCGCACCGACGACACCGCGATGCTGATGATCCATGCCGTCGCCAGCATCCTGATGGGGCGGCCGGACCAGGGATTGAAGGATCTCGCCAATTCGTCGATCGGCAACAATTTCGACTCGCAGATGTGGAAGGGCCTCGCTTTTGCGCGGCAAGGCAAGTTCGCCGATGCGCGCGAGAAGCTGAAGAACGTCGAGTTCGCCATCGCCTCGCTGCCGCTCGACCTGCAGCGCATCGTGATCGCGGATGCGATGAAGTCGGCGCTCGAGATCAAGGATTTCGCCGGCGCCGCCAAGCGCCGCGCCGAGCTCGACGTGATCGGCGTCTCGGCGGACATGAAGCCCGACGTCGCCGTGCTGCGCGGCCGGCTGGCCGAGGCGATGGCGCAGGAGAAGGATGCGCTCGACGAGTACAGATCCGCGATCAACTCCAACGACCGCCCCGCCGCCGCCGAAGCCAAGCTGTTCGAGATCAAGCTGTTGCAGAAGCGCGGCGAGATCAAGCCGGCCGATGCGCTGAAGGAGCTGGAGACCTTGCAGGCGATCTGGCGCGGCGACGCCGTCGAGGTGCAGACCCTGCAGATGATGTCGCAGCTCTACGAGGAGGCCGGGCGCTATGCGGACTCGCTCGAAGCCGCGCGCATGGCCACCCGCCTGATGCCCAACTCCGAGATGGCGCGACAGGCCCAGGATGCCGCCCAGCGCCTGTTCTCGCAGCTGTTCCTGGCCGGCAAGGCCGACGAGCTGCCGCCGGTCGACGCGCTCAGCATCTTCTACAGTTTTCGCGAGCTGACCCCGATCGGCCGCCGCGGCGACGAGATGATCCGCAAGCTGGCCGACCGCCTGGTCGGCATCGACCTGCTCGACCAGGCCGCCGAGCTGCTGCAGTATCAGGTCGACCACCGCCTCGAAGGCGCCGCGCGCGCCCAGGTCGCCGCGCGCCTCGCGATGGTCTATCTGACCAACCGCAAGCCCGACCGCGCCATCGAGGCGCTGCGCACCACCCGCATCGCCGATCTCTCCGGCGAGCTGCGCCAGCAGCGGCTGCTGCTGGAGGCGCGCGCCAACAGCGACATCGGCCGCCACGATCTCGGGCTCGACATCATCACCAATGTCGCCGGCCGCGAGGCGATCCGGCTGCGCTCCGACATCTACTGGGCGTCGCGGCGCTGGCGCGAGGCGTCCGAGCAGATCGAGCTGTATTACGGCGATCGCTGGCGCGATTTCCGCCCACTCAATCCGGCCGAGCGCGGCGATATCCTGCGTGCCGTCGTCGGTTATGCGCTGGCGGATGACGCCATCGGCCTCGCCCGGTTCCGCGAGAAATACGCGCCGCTGATGACCGGAGAAGCCGACAAGCTCGCCTTCGACGTCGCCAGCAAGCCGGCCAGCGGCTCGAGCGCGGAGTTCGCCCAGATCGCCAAGATGGCGGCTGGTGTCGACACCCTCGACGGCTTCCTGCGCGATATGAAGGCGCGCTTCCCGGATGCCACCGGCAAGGCTCTGGACAATGGCAAGGATGCCGCGAAGGCTCCGTCGGAAGCGACCGGCGCCTTGCCGCGGATCCAGGGCGTCAAGCAGGCGATCGCGGGCCGCTGACGCCGGAGCATCCGCCCGCTCGTGGTGCGATCAATCGTCTCGATGCCCTCGACAGCTGTGGCCGAACGCGGCAGTTTGCGCGGAATCAAGGCGTGCGGACGTGGAACCGGCTTGATCGCCGGTGCATCGAACCAGCACACCCAGCCGGAGGACATGACGAGATGACGAAGCCGACCAAGACCGAAGCCGAGCTCATCGCGATGGCCAAGGCCGAGCTGAAGGCGCACGCCGATTGTCCCGACGGCATGACGATCTCGGTGCTGCGCTGGGGCACCAAATGGGAGTTCCGCGCCAAGGCCGACCCCGGCACCGCGACGCGCCCCGGCTATCCCGAATGCGTCGCGATGCTGGTGCAGATCGGCGATCATCTCAGCAAGCAGTACGACGTCGCGGGGTGAAGCGCAGGCCATCATGCACGCATGATGCGTATCACGCGCCGCAGATGAACTCCCGGATCACCGCGAACGCGCGCTCTGGCTGATCCGCCACGACGCCGTGGCCGCAATCGGTGAAACGCTCGATCTGGACGGGGGCGTTGCGCAGCGCGGCGGCGATGTCGGCTTGGCACTCGATCGGAATCATCGGGTCGTCCTCGCCGCCCAGCACCAGCGTGGGGCAGGTGATCCGAGCCAGATCGGCCAGAAGGTCGAAGCTCGTCACCTCGCCGCCCGGCCGTGTGAACCATTGCAAGGCCGATCCTGGAGGCGCGGCAATGCCGACGCTGCGTTCATGAGCGATCGCCGCCGACGATCAACGCAAGTTGGCGGTCGGCGTCGGCCAAATTCGACTATTCGACAATCGAAGCGTGCCCGAGAAGATCAGGACGTTCACGACGATTCCGAAGCCGACCAGGATCGCGATGCAGCCCGCGAAGGTGCGGAAGTATTTCCGGTTGTAGGGTGCCAGAACGAAGTAGCCGGTCAACAATCGGAGCGTGAAGCCCTCATTTCTCAACGCGCCGAGCTTCATCATCACCATCGCCCACATGGCGATCAGCCATATGGGCGCAATGAAGAAGAGCAGGACGATCGGAGCCCACGTGCGTTCTTCCATGATGAATGTCCAGGCGAAGCGTCCAATGCGCCTTGGAGACTAGCATAACTCGGGCGTTCGTGCGGGGATGGATCGACGGACTTTCCGGCCACCGACCGGTCTCGCCGGCTTCCAAGTGACTATCAACCCT
This sequence comes from Bradyrhizobium sp. SSBR45G, assembly GCF_030159255.1. Classification (GTDB taxonomy): domain Bacteria; phylum Pseudomonadota; class Alphaproteobacteria; order Rhizobiales; family Xanthobacteraceae; genus Bradyrhizobium. The sequence goes on from NZ_BSCT01000021.1 coordinate 129,947, forward strand.
CACCCTGAGGAGCTCGCCGGAGGCGGGCGTCTCGAAGGGCGAGGCCCGGATGGTGGCCTCATGGTTCGAGACGCGCCTTGCGGCGCTCCTCACCATGAGGGGCAAAAGCCGAGGTACTGCACACCGGACCATGAACACGCCGAGAGGGGTGTTCATGGAGAGGGTTTAGCGCGAGAGCGGCGCTGCAAATTGGTCATGAGCAGCGTGCTCATGGAGAGGCGTGCGAGCCAGCTTAGGCAATCGGCGGCCTGAATGATCCCCGTCCTCTATCCCCCATAGCTCTGCACCAGGCTGCCGGCCACCAGCGACCAGCCGTCGACCAGCACGAAGAAGATCAGCTTGAACGGCAGCGACACGACGACCGGCGGCAGCATCATCATGCCCATCGACATCAGCACCGAGGCGACGACGAGGTCGATGATCAGGAACGGCAGGAACAACAGGAAGCCGATCTCGAAGGCGCGCTTGAGCTCGGAGATCATGAACGCCGGCACCAGGATGCGCAGCGAGAGATCGTCGGGGGTCGCCGGCGGCGCCTCGCCGGAGAGGTCCATGAACAGCTTCAGGTCCTTCTCGCGGACGTTCTTCTGCATGAAGCCGCGTAGCGGCACCGAGGCGCGCTGCAGCGCGTCCTCGACGCCGATCTGGTTCTCGATCAGCGGCCGGACGCCGTCGTCATAGGATTTCTGCAGCACCGGCCCCATCACGAAGGCGGTCAGGAACATCGCGAGCGCGATGATGACGGAGTTGGGCGGCGCGGTCGCCGTGCCCATCGCCGTGCGCAGCAGCGACAGCACGACCACGATGCGCGTGAACGACGTCATCATGATCAGGATCGACGGCGCGATCGACAGCACCGTGAGCAGCGCGATCAGCTGGACCGCGCGCTCGGTGACCCCGCCATTGCCGGGCCCGAGATTGATGCTGATGTCCTGCGCAGCCGCGCTCCCCGCGTACGTGCCGGCGGCAATCAGGACAGCGATGAGGACAACTCTACGCGGGAGACTGCGCGATCTCACTGAGACGACTTCGGACGTCCGAGCAGCGAGGCCATCTCGTCCTCCAGATTTTCGAAGCTGGTCTTGGGGCCGGCCGGTGCCGTCGCAGGCTCGCCACGCGCCGGGCGCAGCGCTGCGGGACCTCCGGCCGCGGCCGGCGGCTCGGCAGCTGGGCGCCGCAGCGCCGCTTCGAGACGTTGCGCCATCTCGGCCAGATTGGCTTCGGCGCTCTGGTCAACCGGCGCCGGCGGCGGAGCCGGGGGCGCCGCTGGAGGTGCGACCGGCGGAAGCGGCGCTGCGGCCGCACGCTCGGCCTGCTCGACGCGTTCAGCACGCTCGGTGCGTTCGACGCGTTCGGCTCGCTCGGCGGGGCGCACCGGCGGCAGCCGCGGGCCATCCGAGGGGCGGGGGGCCTCGGCCTGCTGGCGCTGCGGCTCTGCCGGCCGCAGCGGGCGCGGGATCATCTGCTCGCTGCGGGGCACCACCCGCTCGGGACGCGGCTCCAGGCGCTGCTCGTCGGCCACGCGTGGCTCGCTGCGAGCCTCCTGGCGGGGCTCCTGGCGCGGCGCGGGGCGGCGCGGCGGCAGCGGTGACTCCGGCGGGAAGGCCGGCGGCGGCTCGCGCCGCTCGGCTGCGGCCGGCGCCGTGCGGCGAACCTCGTCGATGAACGACGGGCGCTGCGGACGGGGCGGCAGTTCCGGAACCGGTGTTTCGGCAAGCTCGGCGGCCTCGGGCTTCGTCTCGTTGTCGGTCCAGGACGGCGCATCCTGCACCGGCGCGATCCGCGCCGCGGGCGGCTCGGCATTGAGGCCCGGCCGCTGCGGCAGCTGCTCGCGGGCCGGCATCGCGCGCACGATGTTCGATTCGACGACGATGTCGGTCGGCCCGCCGATCATCAGCAGATGCTCGATGTTGTCACGACGCACCAGCACGAGACGGCGGCGGCCATCGACGGCGGCGGCATCGATCACGGCCAGCCGGGGCATGCGGCCGCGATTCGGATTGGTGCCGAGGCGATTGCCCGCGAATCGGCGGACCAGCCAAGCGGCAAGGCCGATCAGGGCCAGCACGGCCACGAATGCGAAGAAGAACGTCAGCGCCTGCATCTCTGTCCCCGGCAAATACCGCGTCCTTTCGAAGTCTCTCCTCTGTCCGACACGCAAGTTTGCCGACACGCAAGTCTGCCAACACGCAAGCGTCAGTGAAACGAGGCCTTCAGAACCGGAACCAACCCGTTAACGCAAAACGGCAGGATCTGCCGCTCGGTATCTTAATAACCCATGAATCGGCCGGGCCAAAACGACTTCTTGGGAACGTCCCCCGTCCCGAATTGATGCATGGATGAGCCGGCTAGCCCGCACTTTCCTAAGAAAGTGTCAAAACCCCGGGATAGTCCCGGGGTCCGGCCGGCCACTTCTTAACTCCCCGTTAACCATATGCACGGCAATTTCTACCTACCAAAACCGTCCGGTAGTCGGACACAACCGAGCGACGCCATGTCCATCAACGATCTCCCCGTGCTGTCGGCGTTGCGCACCAAGATGCAGTGGCACCAGGAGCGTCAGCGCGTGCTGTCCGAAAACGTCTCCAACTCGGACACGCCGAACTTCAAGCCGAAGGATCTGGTTGAGCCAAAATTCAATTCAACCGGCCAGGCGGTCGGAGGCTTCGCGTCACTGTCGCTGACGCGCACGAGCACCGCGCACATCGCGCCGGCGTCCGGCGACAGCGCGAGCTTCGACCAGAACCGCAAGGTCGGATTTCAGACGCGGCCGGCCGGCAACGCGGTCAGCCTCGAGGAAGAGATGCTGAAGGTCTCCGCCAACCAGATGGACTACGCCGCGGCGACCTCGCTGTACGGCAAGAGCCTGCATCTGTTGAAGACGGCGATCGGCAAGGGCTGAGCCCGGGATTTGAGGACGGAGACCGACAAGCATGGCAAACGACTCCAGCGATTTCCTGCGCTCGATGAGCATCGCGACGTCAGGCCTGCGTGCGCAGGCGGGACGGATGCGCGTCATCTCCGAGAACATCGCCAATGCCGATTCGACCGCCGCCAAGGCTGGCGGCGACCCGTACCGCCGCAAGGTGCCGACCTTCACCTCGGCGCTCGACCGTGCGCTCGACGCCAAGGTGGTGACCCTCGGCAAGGTGGTGCCCGACCAGTCTTCGTTCCGCGTCAAATACGACCCCAGTAATCCGGCCGCGGACGCGTCCGGCAATGTCAAGTACCCCAACGTCAATCCGCTCATCGAGATGACCGACATGCGTGATGCACAGCGGTCCTACGAGGCGAATTTGAACATCATCGGCGCCACGCGCCGCATGATCCAACGCACACTCGACATTCTGAAGACCTAGGACAGGAACGAAAGTCATGGCCTCCCCAATTTCCGCAGCGAATGCCTACGCGAATTCCGCCCGCGTGCTCGATACCAACGGTACCGGCAACGCCTTCGGCGGACTCGCCCGCGTGCGTGACGTTCTCGGCAACGGTGCCGGCGCCGACAAGGGTGGTCCGTCGTTCAGCGCGGTGCTGAAGGATGCGATCGGCAGCGTCATGGAGACCGGACGCAAGTCCGACAGCCAGGCGGTCGCGATGGCCTCGGGCAAGGCGAACGTGATGGATGTCGTCACGGCGGTCGCCGAGACCGACGTCGCCGTGTCGACCCTGGTGTCGGTGCGCGACCGCGTGATCCAGGCCTATGAAGACGTGATGAAGATGACGATCTGAGCTCGCTTGCGAGCGAACTGGACGTGACGCGCGGGGGGGCGTGCCACGTCCCGCAACGACTTGCGGGGCCGGATGTGCCGGAGCCGTACGCAATCTTGAGGCGCCCAATGCGGTGCCGACCGACGATGAAGGACGACTGGACATGACCGGAGCTGAAACGCTCGACGTGGCGCGCGATGCGATCTGGACCATCGTCATCGTCTCGTCGCCGCTGATGGTGGTCGGGCTCGTGGTCGGCGTGGTCGTGTCGCTGTTCCAGGCGCTGACGCAGATCCAGGAGCAGACGCTGGTGTTCGTGCCCAAGATCATCGCGATCTTCGTGACGTTGCTGCTCGCGCTGCCCTTCATGGCGGATGCGCTGCATTCGCACATGATGCGGATCTCGTCGCGAATCATCGGCGGATGAGGCAATGTCCGGCGCGGCAGAGCTGTCCTTTGCAAGGGCGCTGCGACCGGTCCTGAGGGGCGGTGCGGGAGGCGCTGCCGCTTTCGATCGGGCGCGAGCGGCCTTTGCGCTCGGCGCCGTGCAGGCCGGCTTGCTGCCGGCCATTTCTTCGCAGACCGGCGAGCCGCACCAGCCCGCGGCCGGCGGGGCCGGGACCGCGGACGATGCGCATCGACATCTCGTTTCTTCCGGCCTTGGCGGCGGTGTTCATGCTGGCCTTCGCGCGCATCGGCGCGATGGTGATGCTGCTGCCGGGGCTCGGCGAGGTCAACATTCCCGTCCGCATCAAGCTCTCCATCGCGCTGCTGCTGACGATGATCGTGCTGCCGCTCAATCGTCAGGCCTATCAGGTCGACCTGCAGGCGCTGTCGCCGCTCGTGGTGATGATGGTGCACGAGATCGTGATCGGCATCGTGCTCGGCGCCACCGCGCGGGTGACCTTGTCGGCGCTGCAGGTCGCGGGCTCGGTGATCGCACAGCAGATGGGGCTCGGCTTCGTCACCGCGGTCGATCCGACGCAGGGTCAGCAGGGCGTCCTGATCGGCAACTTCCTCACCATGCTCGGCGTGACCCTGCTGTTCTCGACCGACAGCCATCATCTGGTGATTGCGGCGCTCAGCGACAGCTACAAGATCTTCGCGCCGGGCGAGCTGATCCCGAGCGGCGACGTCGCCTCGCTGGCGACGAAGGCATTCGCCGCCGCCTTCAAGATCGGGCTGCAGCTGTCGGCGCCGTTCCTGGTGTTCGGCCTCGTCTTCAACATCGGGCTTGGCGTGCTGGCGCGGCTGATGCCGCAGATGCAGGTCTATTTCGTCGGCGCGCCGCTCTCGATCCTGATCGGATTCGTGGTCTTCGCGGCGGTGTTGACCGCGATGATGGGAACGTTTCTCGGCTATTTCGAAGGCGTCATGCACGAGATGATGCCGCGGTGAGGGGAGCCTGACCGATGGCCGATGAGGGCGATTCCGAAGACAAAACAGAAGACCCGACGCAAAAACGCCTCGACCAGGCGCTCGAGCGCGGCGACGTGGTCAAGAGCCAGGAGCTCAACACCTGGTTCGTGATCGCCGCCGCCACGCTGGTGATGTCGACCTTCTCGGGCTCGATCGGCACCGCGGTGCTGGTGCCGCTGCGGAACCTGATTGCCAATTCCTGGATGATCCACACCGACGGCGCTGGCCTGCTGGCGCTGGCGCGCAGCCTGTCGTTCGTCGTGATCGCCGCGATCGGAGTTCCGATCCTGATGGTGATGCTGGCGGCGATCGGCGGCAACATGATGCAGCACCGCCTGGTGTGGTCGGGCGAGCCGCTGAAGCCGACCCTGAGCAAGATCTCGCCGCTGGCCGGCGCCAAGCGGCTGTTCGGCAAGCAGGCGGCGGTGAACTTCGCCAAGGGCATCTTCAAGCTGGTGCTGCTCGGCACCGTCATGGTCATGATCCTGTGGCCGGAGCGGCTGCGGCTCGAATCGCTGCTGCATATGGACGTCGCCGAGCTGCTCGGCGTGACGATGTCGCTGACCAAGCATCTGATGGGCTCGGTGGTCGCGCTGCTCGCGCTGGTCGCGATCGGCGACTATCTGTTCCAGTACCGGCAATGGTACGAGCGCCAGAAGATGTCGCTGCAGGAGATGAAGGAGGAGTTCAAGCAGTCGGAAGGCGACCCGCACGTCAAGGGCCGCATCCGGCAGATCCGCCAGCAGCGCATGAAGAAGCGCATGATGGCCGCGGTTCCCAAGGCCTCCGTGATCATCACCAACCCGACCCACTACTCGGTCGCGCTGTCCTACGAGCGCGGCATGTCGGCGCCGGTCTGCGTCGCCAAGGGCGTCGACAACATCGCCTTCAAGATCCGCGAGATCGCCAAGGCGCACGATATCCCGATCGTCGAGAACGTGCCGCTGGCGCGCGCGCTCTACGCCACGGTCGAGATCGACGAGGAGATCCCGGTGGAACATTATCACGCCGTCGCGGAGATCATCGGCTACGTGATGGGGCTGCGGCGCAACCTTTCGGGGCGTCCGCGATGACAACCGAGCAGGCCCTGAAGCGGGCCGCAAAATACGGATAAATCATGGAATATCGGCTTGACGGGCTTGCGCTTGACCCGTCGATTCAGGCAGGTGGAAGCGGGGGCCGCACGGATCGACCGAGGTCCTCAGCCGACAGGTCGCGTCCTTTTGCCATGAGCGCCGATATCGACAACGAAGCGTCACCGGACCAGGTGAGCCTGCCGGAGCGGCCGCGCCGCAGCGGCAGCATTCTGCTGATTCTGCTGGTGGCGTTCGGCCTCGTCGCGGTGGCGATCGCGCTGATGACGATCGGCCGCAACCAGGCGCAGCCCTATATTCTCGGCCTGTTGTCGCTGCTCGCGACCGTCGGCCTGTTCAACCTGTTCGCCTTTGCCGCCGGCATCGTGCGCTTCGCCGACAAGGCGACCGACGATCCCGTCATGGGCGCGATCGCCGACCATGCCTTCGATGGCCTCGCGGTGACCGATCCGCGCGGCCACGTGGTCTATGCCAACGCCGCCTATCTCAGCATGACCGGGGCGGCGGGCCCGCAGGAGGCCCGTCCGGTCGAGCGCGTCTTCATCGGCAATCCCGACGTGTCCGAAGCCGTGTTCCGCCTGCTCAAGGCGGCACGCGAGGGCAAGCGGCAGCAGGAGGAGGTGCGCATCACCGCCGCCGAAGGCGGCCAGGGCCGCTGGCTGCGCATGCGCGTGCGCCCGCTCGGCCAGAGCAAGCGCCACGCTCGCTATGCGGTGTGGTCGATCGCCGACATCACGCGGGATCGCGAGCGCCAGGAGGACGTGTTCCAGGAGCTGCAGCACGCGATCGAATATCTCGACCATGCGCCGTGCGGCTTCTTCTCGGTCAATCCGGAAGGCAGCCTGGTCTACGTCAACGCCACGCTCGCGAACTGGCTCGACTATGATCTCGCCGAGATCGGCTCGGGCGGGCTGAAGCTCGCCGATGTCGTCTCCGGCGACGGCGCCTCGCTGCTCACCTCGATCGTCGCGGTGCCCGGCGAGGTCCGCACCGAGGTGTTCGACATCGACCTGAAGATGCGCGGCGGCAAGACCATGCCGGCGCGGCTCTATCACAAGCTCGCCTTCGGCGCCGACGGCAAGCCAGGATCGTCGCGCACGCTGGTCATCAGCCGCGCCCGCGACGAGCGCTCCGATCCGGAGCGCGCCGCCGAGGTGCGCTTCATGCGCTTCTTCGACCACACCCCGATGGCGATCGCCACCGTCGACCGCGGCGGCGCCGTCGTCCGGGCCAATGCGCGCTACGCCAAGCTCGCGCAGAGCGTCAGCGGCGACGTCGCCGCTGCGAAATCGATCTTCCGCACCGTCAGCCAGCGCGACCGGCATCTCCTGATCGCCGCCATCAATCAGGCCTCGGAAGGGCAGGCGGACATTCCGCCGGTCGAGGTGATGCTGGAGGGCGCCAAGGAGCGCTTCGGCCAGTTCTTCGTCACCGCCGTCGACGAGGACGAGCGCGAGACCGAGGCCGCGATCGTCTATCTGCTCGAGACCACCGAGCGGCGCGCGCTGGAGAACCAGATCAACCAGTCGCAGAAGATGGAGATGGTCGGCCAGCTCGCCGGCGGCATCGCCCACGACTTCAACAACGTGCTCTCGGCCATCATGATGGCCAACGATTTCCTGCTGAACGCGCACAAGCCGACCGACCCGTCGTTCCAGGACATCATGCAGATCAAGCAGAACGCGACGCGCGCCGCGACGCTGGTGCGCCAGCTGCTCGCCTTCTCGCGCCGCCAGACCCTGCGGCCGCAGGTGCTCGATCTCGGCGATGCGCTGTCGGACCTGACCATGCTGCTGCGCCGTCTGATCGGCGAGAAGGTCAAGCTCGACCTCGCGCACGGCCGCGATCTGTGGCCGGTCAAGGTCGACGTCTCGCAGTTCGAGCAGGTGGTCGTGAACCTCGCGGTCAACGCGCGCGATGCCATGCCCGAAGGTGGCAAGCTCTCGGTGCGCACCGCCAACGCCCCTGCTGAGGAGGTCGCGCAGGCCGCCTACAAGGGCATGCCGGTCGCCGACTACGTCAAGATCGAGATCAGCGACACCGGCACCGGCATTCCGGCCGAGATCCGCGAGAAGATCTTCGAGCCGTTCTTCTCGACCAAGGAGGTCGGCAAGGGCACCGGCCTCGGCCTGTCGACCGTCTACGGCATCATCAAGCAGACCGGCGGCTTCATCTATGTCGACAGCGAGCTCGGCAAGGGCACCTCGTTCCAGATCTTCCTGCCGCGCCACCACGTCGTGGTCGAGGTGCAGCCCGAGCCGCAGGCCAGCCATGGCGCGCCGAAGGAAGCGCCCGCCGCCGAGGCGCCGAAGCCGCGCGCCGATCTGACCGGGCAGGGCACCATCCTGCTGGTCGAGGACGAGGAGGGCCTGCGGGCGCTGAACGCGCGCGGCCTGCGCTCGCGCGGCTACAGCGTCATCGAGGCGTCGAACGGCATCGAGGCCCTGGAGGCGCTGGAGGAGTGCAACGGCGAGCTCGATCTCGTCGTCTCCGACGTCGTGATGCCGGAGATGGACGGGCCGACGCTGCTCAAGGTGATGCGCGAGAAGAATCCGGAGATCAAGATCATCTTCGTCTCGGGCTATGCCGAGGATGCGTTCGAGAAGAGCCTGCCGGAGAACCAGCAGTTCGCCTTCCTGCCAAAACCCTTCACGCTCAGCCAGCTGGTCGCTGCGGTGAAGGAAACCATGGCACCGCAATAGGTTACCTGGGTACCCTGGCAAGGTCGGGACGCGCCGTCATGCCGCGACCCAGCGCCGCAGCCGCGCGGCCTCGTGCCGCCTTCCCTTTTCGCGGGAGGTGCCCATCTTAGAGGCATCCCCATTCCGGGGAGTCATGGGAAACGAAGATGAGCTTCATGCAGCGCAAAAGCGGCCTCCTCAAGGCGATGGCCGTGGCCCTTTCATTGGCGCTGCCGACGGTGCTCGCCGTCTCGGCAGCTGACGCCCGGATCGGCGGCGGCTCCAGCTCGGGCTCCCGCGGCACGCGCACGTTCTCCGCGCCGCCTCCGACGTCCACTGCGCCGGGATCGGCGTCCCAGTTCAACCGCACCATCACCCAGCCGGGCCAGCCTGGCGGCTTCAACACGGCTGCACCGGCGCGCGGCGGCCTGTTCGGTGGCCGGGCCGGTGGTCTGCTCGGCGGTCTTGCCGCCGGTTTCCTCGGCGCAGGCCTGTTCGGCATGCTGTTCGGCGGCGGCCTGTTCTCCGGCCTCGGCGGCTTCGCCTCGATCATCGGCCTGATCCTGCAGGTCCTGCTGGTGGTGATCGTGGTGCGGTTCGCGATGGCCTGGTGGCAGCGTCGCAACCAGCCCGCTTATGCGAGCGGCCCGGCGCCGTCGCCTGCCGACGGCCAGCCGAGCTTCCGCTCGGGCCTGAGCGGTCTCGGCGGTGGTCTTGGTGGCGGTCTCGGCGGCTTCGGAGGCTTCGGCGGTGGCAGCAATACGCCGCCGCTGCAGATCCTGCCGGCCGACTATGAGGCCTATGAGCGCCTGCTCGGCGAGATCCAGCAGGCCTGGTCGAACGAGGATGTCGGCCGCCTGCGGCTGTTGTCGACGCCCGAGATGGCCTCGTATTTCGAGCGCGATCTAGAGCAGAACCAGGCCCGCGGCGTGGTCAACAAGGTCACCGGCGTGAAGCTCCTGCAGGGCGATCTCGCGGAATCCTGGCGCGAGAACGGCGCCGACTATGCCACGGTGGCGATGCGGTTCACGCTGATCGACAAGACCACGGAGCGCGCCAGCGGCCGCCTGGTCGAAGGCTCCGACACGCCGCAGGAGGTCACGGAGATCTGGACCTTCCTGCGCCACCCCGGCGCCGACTGGCAGCTGTCGGCGATCCAGCAGGTCAGCTGACCGCCGGTGTGAGGACGATCATCGGGCGCCGCGGAGCCATCCGCGGCGCCTTTGCTTTGCCTGGCCTTGCGGAATATTCTGACGCAGGACGGGTTCCTTAAGCTCGAACGACATCGCGCCCAAGCGATGCGCCGGCCACGTCCACGAGGGAGGACATCCATGATTTCGATCCGCACCAACATGATCGCGAGCGCTCTGCTCGCCACCGCCTTGGCCGCACCGGGCCTGATCCCGCCCGCCGCAGCGCAGAGCGCCGACATGAGCTTCTTCCTGACCAGCGCCGGGCCCGGCAATGGCGGCAATCTCGGCGGTCTTGCGGGTGCCGACAAGCACTGCCAGACCCTGGCGCAGGCGGCCGGTGCCGGCACCAAAACCTGGCGCGCTTATCTCTCGACCCAGGCCGCCGACGGCCAGCCGGCGGTCAATGCGCGCGACCGCATCGGCAAGGGCCCGTGGCAGAACGCCAAGGGCGTCGTCGTCGCCAAGGACGTCGCAGATCTGCACAGCGCCGCCAACAACCTCACCAAGCAGACCGCGCTGAGCGAGAAGGGCGAGGTCATCAACGGCCGCGGCGACACGCCGAATCGCCACGACGTGCTGACCGGCTCGCAGGCCGATGGCACCGCGTTTGCGGCCGGCGAGGACCGCACCTGCCGCAACTGGACCAGCGCGACGCAGGGCGCGGCCATGGTCGGTCATTCCGACCGCATTGGCTTGCGCGACGACGACGCCTCGAAATCCTGGAACAATTCGCACCCCTCGCGCGGTCCCGATGGCGGCTGTTCCCAGGCCGATCTCAAGAGCACCGGCGGCGACGGCCTGCTATACTGCTTCGCGGCGAACTAACAGCCTGCGTCCGTCTCCGTTGCATCACGTGTGGGCGCATCAGATCGAGGATGGCCCATGCGTTACGAGCTCTACTACTGGCCCATGATCCAGGGCCGCGGCGAATATGTGCGGCTGGCGCTGGAGGAGGCGGGGGCCGCCTATCGCGACGTCGCGCGCGACGACGGCATCGCTGCGATGACCGCGATGCTCGAGGCGGAGGGCGACACGCCGCCCTTCGCGCCGCCGTTCCTGAAGGCCGGCCGCCGCATCATCGGCCAGACCGCCAACATCCTGTTCTTTCTGGGCGGCCGTCACGGCCTCGCGCCGAAGGCCGAGGCCGGCCAGCTCTGGGTGCACCAGCTGCAACTGACCGTGACCGACTTCGTCGTCGAGATCCACGACACCCATCATCCGCTCGGGCCGACGCTGTACTATGAGGACCAGCGCGCGCCCGCCAAGACGCGCACCGCCGAGTTCTGGAGCGAGCGGGTGCCAAAATTCCTCGGCTATTTCGAGCGCATCCTGGCCAGCAGCGGCGGCGCCTACGTTACCGGCCGCCGGCTGACCTATGTCGACCTGTCGCTGTTCCAGATCATCGCCGGGCTGCGCTACGCCTTCCCGAACCGCATGGCCGCGTTCGAGCGCAACATCCAGGGCCTCGTCGCGCTGCACGACCGCGTCGCCGCCAGGCCGAACATCGCAGCCTATCTCAAGAGCGAGCGCCGCATCCCCTTCAACGAGGACGGTATCTTCCGCCACTACAAGGCGCTGGATGCGTGACGCTGGCGCGTGTGCATAAACCGCGCACCTCAGTAATCCAGCCCTCTCCATGACCACGCCTCTCGGCGTGCTCATGGTCTGCTGTGCAGTGCCGCCTCGGCTGTCCACCCTCATGGTGAGGAGGCGCGTAGCGCCGTCTCGAACCCATGAGGCCACCGTGCGGGCCTCGCCCTTCGAGACGCCCGCCTGCGGCGGTCTCCTCAGGGTGAGGAGCGAAAGCTGTCGCCTCAACGTGCACCGCACGGATCGAAAGGCACTCTTGCATCGTCTTGAGGACGATGAGGCCCGTCTGCTGCGACTTGCGGCCAACACGTATGACGGCGGACGCTTCACGCGCCGCCGCCATACGAAGTTGGCCTGATTGTGTGGGGTCGTCAGGCGATGATGTCGACGCGCGTGCCTTGTCCCGGCGGCAGCGGCGGACGGGAGGCCTGCTTTTCAGCGGCCGCTTCGTCGCCGGTCTTCTCGGGCTTGAAAGCCGGTTTCTCGGCCTGCTGCGTCTGTTGGGTCTGCTGCTTGTTCGTCTCGGTCGAGACCGGCGGCGGTGAGGGCGGCGGTGAGGACGTCGAGACGCTCGAAACGGACATGGTCCAGCTCCTCGCTTGGTGTTGAGCCAAGCGTGGGCATTCCCAACGAATGTTTCGTCAACCGGATCGGTCGAATTGTCTGCAACTGTGGGTGGCGGTCACGAATAGTGAACGGGTCGCTGATCCCGTGGCAGAAACCCTGAGCGGTCGATTCACGCCCGCCTATTGATCCTTGCTGCGGCTGATCGTGATCGAGGACTCCGTCTTGGTCCTGGCGCAGCGCATGTCGAGCCGGCGGTAGCGGCTGGCGACGTCGTCGCCGCGGAAGATCCCGAGCCGGCGGTAGCAGCGGGTGACCCCGCGCGCCATGTCGTCCTTCGGCAGGGTGAACACGATCGCCGCGGCACTCGCCATCAGGTCGACGAAGGCCGGTGGCGGCTTGCGATCGGTTTTGCCGAACAGCTGGTTGCTGAAATTCTTCGACGAGCAGCCAAGCGTGATCTCGCGCGCCTTGGGGTGGGCGAGATAGACGGTGCCGGCCGCGGTCTGGCCGATCTTGATGCCGTCGATGCCGTTCTTCAGGTCCTTGGCGAGGTCGTCACAGCGATCGGCCCGCGCCGTCTGCGGCAGCAGCAACGCGCCGAGCGCAACGAGGACGGCAACAGCGGCCGGCCGGCCCAATGAGTAGATATATGACTTCATTCCAAATACCCCCAGGCTATTGAAGCGTGCGCACGCCGTTCCCGCAAGCGCCGATGGATTGGGCGTGGCGGGAAGCCGCCCGGTGTGGCAAACCGGCGTCGGATCGTCTTGCGCGGGTTCTTTCGGTCGCGCGCCAAAGCTGCTACGCTCAACCCATGACCAAATTGCTCGAGCAGGCCTTGCAAGAAGTCCAGCGCTTGTCGCCCGACGAGCAGAATGCCGCGGCCGGTGCTCTCCTCGACTATGTCAAGCACATGCGGGACGTCGGCCTGACGGACGACCAACTCGAGGAAGTCCGCCGGCGCAGGGCCAATCCGCATCGGACGATCGTCTCGCATGCAGAGGCCCGGGAACGCATCAACAAGCTCGGGTCCTGATCCCCGATGAAGCTCGTTTTCGATGATCAGGCCCTCGCCGACATCGAAAGCATCTATGACTGGATTTCTCAGGATAGTCCCGCCGCCGCGAAAGCGGTCGTCGACCGATTGTTCGGCAGCATCGAGCTATTGATCTCGTTTCCTCTGATTGGCCATGCAGGTCGGGACCCCGGGACCCTCGAATGGGTCGTACCGCGCCTTCCCTATATCGTCGTCTACGAGCTTGATCCGGCCGCAGGGCAGGTGCTGATCACGGCAGTGTTTCACGGCGCGCAGGATCGGGACGGTGGCAGCGAGAACTCGCGAGAGTGATGAAGGCCCCGGGACCATTCGCCGAGTATGATCGGTGCTCACACCCGCCATTCAGACCAAAGTAGGCATGGTCCCGCCCCGGAACGGCCATGCCGAACCATATGTTGCACCCCTGCAAGATGGTCGATATCAGACCTGTCAAGACCGCTTTGGGCGGCCATTTTAGAACCCCACGAGCTCGCCATGAACGCGCCCACCGCTTTCCCCGACCAGTCCAAGCCCGTCCCGCCCTACAAGCACACGCCGCTGTTTCCGCTGGGTCCGGACACCACGCCCTACAAGAAGATCACGGCCGAGGGCGTCAGGGTCGAGAAGGTGCTGGGCCGCGACATGCTGGTGGTGTCGCGCGACGCGCTGCGCACCCTGTCGGAAGCTGCCTTCGGCGAGATCAACCACTTCCTGCGTCCCGGCCATCTGAAGCAGTTGCGCAGCATCCTCGACGATGCGGAGGCCAGCCCGAATGACAAGTTCGTCGCGCTCGACTTCCTGAAGAACGCCAACATCTCCGCCGGCGGCGTGCTGCCGATGTGCCAGGATACCGGCACCGCGATCATCATGGGCAAGAAGGGCTGCAACGTCATCACCGACGGCGACGACGAGGCGGCGCTCAGCCAAGGCGCCCGCGATGCGTATCTGCGCCGCAACCTGCGCTACTCGCAGGTCGCGCCGCTCACGATGTACGAGGAGAAGAACACCGCCAACAACATGCCGGCGCAGACCGAGATCTACGCCGAGGGTGAGGACGCCTACAAGTTCATGTTCATGGCCAAGGGCGGCGGCTCGGCCAACAAGAGTTTTCTGTTCCAGGCGACGCCCTCGGTGCTGACCAAGGACCGGCTGCTGGCGTTCCTGAAGGAGAAGATCCTGACGCTCGGCACCGCCGCGTGCCCGCCCTATCACCTCGCGATCGTGATCGGCGGCACCTCGGCCGAACTGTGCATGAAGACGGTGAAGCTGGCCTCCGCGCGCTATCTCGACGCGCTGCCGACCCAGGGCTCCGCTGACGGCAATGCCTTCCGCGACCTGGAGATGGAGCAGGAAATCCACAAGATGACGCAGAGCCTCGGAGTAGGGGCCCAGTTCGGCGGCAAGTACTTTTGCCACGACGTCCGCGTCATCCGCATGCCGCGCCACGGCGCCTCGCTCCCGATCGGCCTCGGCGTGTCGTGCTCGGCCGACCGCCAGGTGCTCGGCAAGATCACCAAGGACGGCGTCTATCTCGAGGAGCTCGAGCACCATCCGGCGCAATATCTGCCGGAGGTCGAGCAGGCGCTCGGCGGCGAGGTCGTCAAGATCGACCTCAACCAGCCGATGAAGGACATCCTCGCCACCTTGTCGAAGAACCCGATCAAGACCCGGTTGTCGCTGACTGGCACCATGATCGTCGCGCGCGACTCGGCGCACGCCAAGCTGCGCGAGCGCCTCGAAAGGGGCGAGCCGCTGCCGGACTACTTCAAGAACCACCCGGTGTACTACGCCGGTCCGGCCAAGACCCCGGACGGCTACGCCTCCGGCGCGTTCGGCCCGACCACCGCGGGCCGCATGGATTCCTTCGTCGACCAGTTCCAGGCCGCCGGCGGCTCGATGGTGATGGTCGCCAAGGGCAACCGCGCGCCGGCGGTGCGCGAGGCCTGCAAGAAGTATGGCGGCTTCTATCTCGGCTCGGTCGGCGGCGCCGCCGCAAACCTCGCCGAGCACTGCATCAAGAAGGTCGAGGTGCTCGAATATCCCGAGCTCGGCATGGAAGCCATCTGGCGCATCGAAGTGGTGGATTTTCCCGCCTTCATCATCATCGACGACAAGGGCAATGATTTCTTCAAGGAGCTCAACCTCGGCTGAGGCGGGGCGGTCTGGTGTTTGTTGCAGCGGCCGGGAGCGATCCCGGCCGCTGGTGTGTGAGGCAGGGCGAACCGTCGCGCCTTGCTCGTCGGCGGAGGCCCGTGGAGTTGCTGCGCGAACGGTGCGCTCCCCTCCCCCTTGCGGGGAGGGGTTGGGGGTGGGGGTCCACGAATTCCGCTCTATCGATGAGGAGCGGATAGATGACTATGCGATCTTGCTCTCTCGAGGATCCTTCGGCGCACAGGCGCAGATGACCTCCATGGGCGTCAGCGCCCGGTCCGACCGGGTTGATCCCTGACATTTTGGACCGGGCTGATCCCTGACAATATTCGATCACTGCTGGGTTGTCTCCGCCGTTTCCTGCGCGACGCGGAGCCGCGCACGCGGCGGAG
>NZ_BSCT01000022.1 GCF_030159255.1 Bradyrhizobium sp. SSBR45G
AGAAGAATCCACGCCATGCGCCTTGTCCACTCATTCTAAACCGGACAGCCGTGGGACAAGCCCGGGCATGACAGAGTAACTCACGAGCAGTTGTTTGTTCGTGCGCTGCCTCCCCTCATGGTGAGGAGGCGCGAAGCGCCGTCTCGAACCATGAGGCCGTTAAGGGGCATCATCCTGCGAGAGCCCGCCCGGGGGGCGGGCTCCTCAGGATGAGGGGAGAGGGCGATGGAGGACATCGGAACGGGTCGCCGAGGCGGTGCCGATCAGTCGAGCCTCCGCTACGGCTTCATCGCGGTTGCGCCGGGCACGCGGAACAGATCGAGCAGCTGCTTCGATTTGCGCGGATAGGCATCGAACAGCTGGAAGTCCAGGTCTTTCGTGCCGGCGAACTTGCCGTGGCAGTTGATGCAGCCGTTGGGTTGCTGCGCGGTCTGCATGTAGGTCTCGAGCGTGGTGTTGGCGAGGAACGGCGGCTGGGTCGGCGTGCCGATCGGCACACCCTTGCCGGCCCATTGCGCGTTGACCAGCCGGTAGTACTGCCAGACGTTGTCGAGCCGCAACGTCTTCAGCGCAGCCTGGTAGATCGCCGTCTTCTGCGCCGCGACGTCGTCGAGCGGGATCACGCGCATGACCTGGGTCGGCGTATTCGATCCCGTGGCCGGCGGCTGGTTGACCTTGCAGTCGGTGCAGCCCGGATTGAAGAAATTGTACTTGGCGCCCGAAGGAATCGTCTGGCCCTGGGTCGGCGCGTTGTCGACCTGCTCGAACGTCGCCCACAGCCATTGCGGCAACTGGTCGGTCTTGATCACGACGTGCAGGCCGACGAGCCCGAGCTTCCGGACGTCGCAGCGCTTGGTCGTGGGATCGAACACCAGCGCATCGGTGGTGTAGAAGCGGGTCGCGTCGTCAGGCTGGCGGCTGCCGGGGCCGCCCATCACCTTCCACGCCGCCTTGACCTTCACCGTCGCCGAACGGTCGGTGGTGTTGGAGGAGGCCGGAAAGGCGATCTTGGCGCCGCTCTGGTTGCGGCTGTCATAGAACTTGTTGGTGACGACGTAGTCGTAATAGACGCGGTTGAGCTTGACCTCGTACCAGACGTTCTGGCCGTTCTGGTCGACGAGGCGGTTGCCGTCGGCCTGCTTGTCGCCGGCGATCAGCACGTCGCTGATCTTGGCGGTGCGGACCAGCGTGCGGCGCGCCGCAGCCGGATTCTCCCTGGCCTGGATCAGGCATTGCGGCGGGATCTTCTCGGCGGCATCGAACGGCGCCGGCTTGACCGGCGGATCGAGATAGATGTCGTCGGAATCCTTGTAGGTCTCCCACACCACAGGCCCGGTCGGCATCGTCTTCTTGCCGCCCTCGGTCATGTAGGTGAAGCCGCCGATCACGTTCTCGCGGTCGGGGACGCCGCGCTCGACGATCGGATTGGGCGCCGGCCAGTTGAGCGCGATGAAGGAGTCCCAGGCCATGTTGTCGACATAGACCTGCAGCCCGATCGCGCCGACGTTCTGCGTCACGATATCAGCCGGGAGGTCCGGGCTAAACACGTAGGACGGCGGCGTGAACTGGCGGCCGTTGACGGCGGGCGCAGCCGGCGCATCCGCCTGCTGGGCCTGGGCGAACGCGCCTGGCAGCAACGCCAGCGCGGCCAATACGATGAGCTTTTGTTTCAAATTGATCTCCATCGGAAGACTTTCGTGAATCAACCGGTGGATTAATATCACATATACTTCGCGCAAAGGATGAGCTGGTTCACACTTGGCGGCGCCTTCCGCCGATCGTCATTGCTGCGTCGGTCATGATGGAGCTGAGGTCGCGCGTCATCGCTGGTCGTTGGGGTGGGGCAGAACAACCGGCGCGAGGCGGCAGCGTGCCGATCGTCGCGCGGCGGACGAATCCGTGAGATGATCGGGACGGTGCCGCTGGGATCTCACGTGAGGAGAGAGCGCCGGCACGCCTTTGCCCACCCCATGAGAGATGATCATGCCGAGCTACCGCCTGCACTACTTTCCCGAATCCGGCAACAGCTACAAGCTGGCCCTGATGCTGGCGCTGTGCGGGCAGAGTTTCGAGCCGGTCTGGACCGACTTCGGCGGTGGCATCACGCGCACGGCCGCCTGGCGCGCCAGCGTCAATCCGATGGGCGAGATTCCGGTGCTGGAGGAGGACGGCGTGCGGTTGACCCAGACCGGGCCGATTCTGCTCCAGCTCGCCGCGCGCTACGGCAAGTTCGGCGGTGCGAACGAGCATGAGCGCTTCGAGATCCTGCGCTGGCTGTTCTGGGACAATCAGAAACTGTCCGGCTTCATGGCGACCTATCGCTATCGCCGCGCCTTCACGCCGCAGCCCGACGAGAAGGTGCAAGGGTTCTTGCGCGCACGCATCGACGACTTCCTGTCGATCCTCGCAGGCGAAGTGGCACAGCGTCCCTTCATCATCGGCGAGCGGCCGACGGTCGCCGACCTCTCGCTGTGCGGCTATTTGAGCTTTCCGGTGGAGGAGAGCGGCTATGATCTCGCCGCGCGTTTCCCGCCGGTCGCGGCATGGCTCCAGCGCATCGCCGCGCTGCCCGGCTGGAAGGCGCCGTATGATCTGCTGCCCGGGCAGCGCCTGCCGCGCTACGTCTGAGAGACAGCGATCAGCAACGCCCGTCGGCTCGCGCAGTCGTGATTGGGGCGGCGCTGTCGCCTGCCTACATCATCGCTTGCGCAACCGGCGTGGAGCGCATGGAGGACCCAACATGATCGCATTCAGGAGCCTGGCGGCAGCTCTGCTGATGTCGACGCTGGCGGCCACCGCGGCATCGGCGCAATTCTCCGAGCCTGCGGCCTATGAGGCCATGCATCCCGAACGCGATGTGCTCAACGGCGGCGCGCTGACGCCGGCGGCACAGGCGGAGCTGGGCCGCCGTGGCATGCAGGCCTTTCCGAATGCAAATGCAGCGATGCCGCCAGCCGATACCGTGAGATCGCACCGGCGCCATCGACGCTGAGCGCAGCACCTCAGCTCGCGTGCTCCTCGCGCTCGTGGATGACGCTGGCGCGGCCGACGATCAGGTCGTCGACTTGGCCGATGCGCGAGACGTCCTTGCCGGCATAGGGCAGGGAGTGCAGCACGCAACGCATCGCGTTCAGCCGCGCGCGCTTCTTGTCGTCGGACTTGATCACGGTCCACGGGCAGTCGGCGGTGTCGGTCGAGAAGAACATCGCCTCCTTGGCGCGGGTGTAGTCGTCCCATTTGTCGAGCGAGGCGGTGTCGATCGGCGACAGCTTCCACTGCTTCAGCGGATGCGCCTCGCGCTCCTTGAAGCGGCGGCGCTGCTCGTCGCGGCTGACCGAGAACCAGAACTTGATGATGTGCAGGCCGCTGCGCACGAGGTTGCGCTCGAACTCCGGCACCTGGCGCAGGAATTCCTCATACTCGGCGGGCGAACAGAAGCCCATCACACGCTCGACGCCGGCGCGGTTGTACCAGGAGCGGTCGAACAGCACGATCTCTCCGGCGGTCGGCAGATGCTCGACATAGCGCTGGAAGTACCATTGGCCGCGCTCGACGTCGCTCGGCTTCTCCAGCGCGACGACGCGGGCGCCGCGCGGGTTGAGATGCTCCATGAAGCGCTTGATGGTGCCGCCCTTGCCGGCGGCGTCGCGGCCCTCGAACAGCAGCACCAGGCGCTGGCGCGCCTCCTTCATCCAGATCTGCAGCTTGAGCAGCTCGGTCTGCAGGATGAATTTCTGCTCCTCATAGTCCTTGCGATACATGCGGTATTTGTAGGGGTATCCGCCCTGGCGCCAATTGTCGGCGAGCTCGTCCGAGGTGTGGCGCTTCTCGCGCTTGGTCTGCTTGCCGTCGATCAGCGCCTTCATCAGCTTGGCGTCATCGGGAGCGGCGCCGTCGAGCATCGCCTTGATCGGCGGGCTGTCGGCGCCGAGCACCGGCGGTCCGTTCAGCAGGCTCTCGAACGCCGACAGCTCGGTGATCTGTGCGGCCTGCATCGATTCATCGACCAGCGACTGCGCGATCGGATCGAGCTCGGCCGCGGATTGCCGCCGGGCGACACGCGCCGTCGCGCTGGCGCGCTTGGTGGGCCCGTTGGAAGCCTTGCCCTTCGTGGTCTTCTTTGCCATGCGATTCCGCCCCGCTTGTTGTTGTCGTGCAGAGATGTGAATCGATTTTTATCCGCCAAGCGTGCTGCGGCAGGTTGACCTGGATCAACGGGTCGCAGGCTTTGCGGAGAACGAGGCAGGACTTTACCGCCGCTGCCTCATGGGAAGGTTAAACGACGATGGACAGCCGCTTCGCCGCGCGGGTGATGCCGGTGTAGAGCCAGCGGGCGCGGCTCTCCTGAAATGCAAAACTCTCGTCGAACAGCACGACGTCGTCCCATTGCGAGCCCTGCGACTTGTGCACGGTCAGCACATAGCCGTAGTCGAACTCGTCATAGGGCTTGCGCTGCTCCCATGGGATGTCCTCGATGCCGCCGGCGAAGCATTCGCCGCGCACCGAGACCTTCGTCACCTTGCGTCCGAGATCCTCGTCGGGCGCAACGCGCATGGTCACGATCTTGGACTTGGAGGTGGCGCGCGACTTCACCCGCCACAGCCCGCCATTGAACAGGCCCTTCTTGCGGTTGTTGCGCAGGCAGACCAGCTTGTCGCCGGCGACGGGCAGCGCGTCCTCGATGTCGAGGCGCTGGCGGAAGCGGTTGTTGTAGGCGCGGCGGGTGGCGTTGCGGCCGACCAGCACCTGGTCGGCATTCATGACGCGGGACGGATCGAGCTCGTGGCGCTCCACCACCTCGCTCTCGCCATAGCGGCCGATATCGAGCGTGTTGCCTTCGCGGACGTCCATCGACATCCGCACGATCGGATCGTCCTTGGCCTGGCGATGCACCTCGGTCAGCATCACGTCCGGCTCGGTCTCGGTGAAGAAGCCGCCGCCCTGGACCGGCGGCAGCTGCGCGGGATCGCCGAGCACCAGCAGCGGGCAGTCGAACGAGAGCAGGTCGCGGCCGAGATCGGCATCGACCATCGAGCATTCGTCGATGATGATCAGCTTGGCCTTGGACGCGGGCGCGTCGTCCCACAATTCGAAGTTCGGCTGCTCCTCGCCGCTCTCGCGCGCCCGATAGATCAGCGAGTGGATGGTGGAGGCGTCGTCGCAGCCCTTGCTGCGCATCACCAGCGCCGCCTTGCCGGTGAAGGCCGCGAACTTGACCTCGCCGTCGACGCCTTCGGCGATGTGGCGGGCGAGTGTGGTCTTGCCGGTGCCGGCATAGCCGAACAGCCGGAACACCTGCGGCGTGGCGTTCTTGCCCGGCTTGGCCTTCAGCCAGTCACTGACGGCCTGCAGCGCGGAATCCTGGTGGGGGGAGAAGGTGGTCATTGCTCAACGGGCTGGAGCCGCAGGCAGCGACTCGGGGACATTCCGTGAACCTAAGGGCTGTTTCGAGGAGATCAAGCTGGAAGAGGCGCTTGTGCTGGCGCGAGATCGTTCCGAGCGGACGATGCGCCCCCTCCCCCTTGCGGGGAGGGTTGGGGTGGGGGTCTCAGCAAAGACTGCCCGAGTGGACCCCCACCCCCGACCCCTCCCCGCAAGGGGGAGGGGAGAGCAGCGAGTTCGCGGCGACGGCTCGTGCTCTTAGGGAGACCTTACTGCCAGCCCGGCACGCCCCTCATGTCGGGCAGATGATGCGCGATGCCCTTGTGGCAGTCGATGCAGGTTTTCTCGCCGGTGAAGAGGAAGCGCTGGTGGGCTTCGACGGCGCGCGGCGACTGCTTGGTGATGTCCATCGACTGGGCGCTGTGGCAGTTGCGGCATTCCAGGGAGTCGTTGGCCTTGAAGCGGGCCCATTCGTGCAGCGCGAGCTCCAGCCTTCGGTCGGTGAACTTCTCGCGGGTGTCGATCGTCCCGAACAGATGGCCCCAGACCTCTTTCGACGCCTGCATCTTGCGCGCGATCTTGTCAGTCCAATTGTGCGGCACGTGGCAGTCCGGGCAGGATGCGCGCACGCCGGAGCGGTTGGAGAAGTGGACCGTCGATTTCAGCTCGGCGAACACGTTGTCCTTCATCTCGTGGCAGCCGGTGCAGAACTTCTCGGTGTTGGTCAATTCCAGCGCGGTGTTGAAGCCGCCCCAGAAGATCACGCCGGCGGCGAAGCCCGCCAGCACCAGCACGCCGAGCCCGAAGATCGAGCTGGGCTTCAGCAGCACGTCGATCAGGTCGAGCACGAACTGCCAGGCGCGGCGGACGAGTCCGCGCCGCTTGTCGGGAACGGGCGCCTTGGCGCCCTCCGGGATGTCGCCGCTGCTCATCGCTTGCCACCCGGCTTGTCATGCGCCAGCAGCGTGTCGATGTCGACGAAGTCGTTGCTCACAGGCGGATTGGCCGTGCTCTGCGGCACGTGGCACTGGGTGCAGAAGAAACGGCGCGGCGACACCGAGGCGAGGAACTGGCCGTCGCGATCCATGAAATGCGTGATCGACAGCATCGGCGCCTTCGATTCGGCGGTACGCGCGCGGGCGTGGCAGGACAGGCATTTGTTGCCCTGCATGTCGACCTGATAGCCGTCGATGGCATGCGGAATCACCGGCGGCTGCTCCGGATAGTTGCGCACCTCCTTCTCGGCGGTGTTCTTCATCGGCTGGATCGGCGGCGCCGGGCCTTCGTCGTTGAGCGGCGTGGGGCCGCGCAGGGAGGACGAGACGCTCTGGGCGAGCAGCGCGCTCGACCCGGCTGCAACGCTGGCCGCGACCAGCATCATGGCAAGTTTCCTGATCATGGTCGTCACACCCGTTCGATGCGCACGGCGCATTTCTTGTAGTCGGTCTGCAGCGAGATCGGATCGGTGGCGTCGAGCGTCACCTTGTTGATCAGCTTCGACTCGTCGAACCACGGCACGAAGACGAGGCCGCGCGGCGGCTTGTCACGGCCGCGGGTCTCGACGCGGGCGCGGATGAAGCCGCGCCGCGAGGCCACCTTGACCTCGTCGCCGCGCCGCAGATTGGCTTCCTGCGCATCATCGGGATGCATGAAGCAGACGGCTTCGGGGAACGCCTTGTAGAGCTCGGGCACGCGGCGGGTCATCGTGCCGGAATGCCAGTGCTCGACCACGCGGCCGGTCGACAGCCAGAACGGATAGTCCTTGTCGGGCGATTCCGCCGGCGGCTCGTAGGGCAGGGCGAAAATGCGCGCCTTGCCGTCGGGGAAGCCATAGAATTGCACGCCAGTGCCGGCCTTCACGTAGGGGTCGGAGCCTTCACGAAATCGCCAGCGCGTCTCCTTGCCGTCGACCACGGGCCAGCGCAGGCCGCGCTCCTTGTGATAGGCCTCGAACGGCGCGAGGTCGTGGCCATGGCCACGGCCGAAGGAAGCGTATTCCTCGAACAGGCCCTTGTGCACGTAGAATCCGAACGCCTTGGACTCGTCGTTGCCATAGCCTGGCTCGATCTGGTCGACCGGGAATTTGTCGACCTGGCCGTTCCTGTAGAGCACGTCGAACAGCGTCTTGCCGCGCACGTCAGGCTTCTTGGCGATCAGCTCCTCGGTCCAGACCTCTTCGATCTTGAAGCGCTTGGAGAACTCCATGAGCTGCCAGAGATCCGAGCGTGCCTCGCCCGGCGCCGACACCAGCTGATGCCAGAACTGCGTGCGCCGCTCGGCATTGCCATAGGCGCCTTCCTTCTCCACCCACATCGCGGTCGGCAGGATCAGGTCGGCGGCGAGTGCGGTGACTGAGGGATAGGCGTCGGAGACGACGATGAAATTGTCGGGGTTGCGGAAGCCCGGATAGGTCTCCTCGTTGGCGTTGGGGCCGGCCTGCAGGTTGTTGTTGACCTGCACCCAATAGGCGTTGAGCAGGCCGTCCTTCAGCATGCGGCTCTGCAGCACGGCGTGATAGCCGGGCTTGTCGGGGATCGTGCCCTCCGGCAGTTGCCAGATATGCTCGGCCTTGGTGCGGTGCTCCTTGTTGGTCACGACCATGTCGGCGGGCAGGCGGTGCGAGAAGGTGCCGACCTCGCGCGCGGTGCCGCAGGCCGAGGGCTGGCCCGTCAGCGAGAATGGGCTGTTGCCGGCTTCGGCGATTTTTCCTGTCAGCAGATGGATGTTGTAGACGAGGTTGTTGCACCAGACGCCGCGGGTGTGCTGGTTGAAGCCCATGGTCCAGAACGAGACCACTTTGGTCTTGGGATCGGCATAGAGCTCGGCCAGCGCCTCCAGCCGGTTCAGCGGCACGCCGGACATCTCGGCCGCCTTCTCGAGCGTGTAGTCGGCGACGAACTTGGCATACTCATCGAACGAGATGTCGGTGGCGTCATTGGCCTTGGTGCGGCCGGTCGCCTTCTTCTCCAGCGGATGCTCGGGCCGCAGGCCGTAGCCGATGTCGGTCTGGCCCTTCTTGAACACGGTGTGCGCCGACACGAACTCCTTGTTGACGCGGCCGGTCTTGATGATGTGGTTGGCGATCGCGTTGAGGAGATAGAGATCGGTCTGCGGCTTGAACACCATGCCGATATCGGCGAGGTCGAACGAGCGGTGCTCGAAGGTCGAGAGCACGGCGACCTTGACATGCGGCGCCGACAGCCTTCGGTCGGTGACGCGGCTCCATAGGATCGGGTGCATCTCCGCCATGTTGGAGCCCCACAGCACGAACGCATCGGTCGCCTCGATATCGTCGTAGCAGCCGGCCGGCTCGTCGATGCCGAAGGTGCGCATCATGCCGGCGACGGCCGAGGCCATGCAGTGCCGCGCGTTGGGATCGATGTTGTTGGTGCGGAAGCCGGCCTTGAACAGCTTCACGGCGGCGTAGCCCTCGAAGATCGTCCACTGGCCCGAGCCGAACATGCCGACGCCGGAGGGGCCGCGCTTCTTCAGCGCGTCCTTGTATTTCGCGGCCATGATGTCGAAGGCCTCGTCCCAGGAGACCGGCGTGAACTCGCCGTTCTTGTCGTATTGGCCGTTGGTCTTGCGCAGCATCGGATGCGTCAGGCGGTCATGGCCGTACATGATCTTCGAGAGGAAGTAGCCCTTGACGCAGTTCAAGCCGCGATTGACCTCGGCCTTGATGTCGCCATGGGTGGCGACGACACGGTTGTCCTTGGTCGCGACCATCACGCTGCAGCCGGTGCCGCAGAAGCGGCAGGCGGCCTTGTCCCATTTCAATTCGGTGGCCTCGCGCTCGGTGACGAGGTTCGCCGCAAGCGAGGCGCCGGGCATGCCGGCGGCAGCCGCGGCAATCGCGGCGGCTTCCAGCTTGAGCATCTGGCGGCGATCGATCTTTGGTTCGGTCATGGGGATCTCGTGTGATTAGCCGGCGTCGATGGCGTGGAAGACGAGGCAGGCGGAGTGCACCTGCGGCAGCAGCCCGATCCGGTTCATGGTGTCGCCGAGCGCGCCGGCATTGGGCGCGTCGACCACGACGATCAGCTTGCCTTTGACGTCGCGGCCGTGGATCTCGCAGCCCGGCATCGCGAGGATGTCGGCTGCGACACGGTCGAGCTGATCGGGGCGGGTCTGCACGATGATCGAGGCGATCTCGCCAGAGGGCGGGGCAACCACGGGCTCGGCCGTGAGCACGCGGCCGGTGATCAGCGCGCGGCGGTCGAAGGAGGTGCGGTGGGAGAGCATGGGCGTGGTCCTTCCAATCAGTGTGCCGACGGCGGGCCGGGGGGACCTGCCACCATCTGGTAGACCCACACCGCCAGCCCGTAGGAGCCGACGGTGGCGACCGCGAGCGCGGGCATCAGCACGGCGGTGAGGAACAGGAAGGCAAAAATTTCCATGCGTCTGCGACGCGCATACGCGTTCGCATCGCTGCCAACGAGCGACATGAGAGAATTCTCTGCTGTGTGTGCGGGGAAGGGGTTGCGGCATCCGGGCCGCGCCTGATCGTATATTAAAGACAACGCCTGGAACCGGCGTTGACCTGGATCAAGGAGCTGCCGGCCGCCGCGGATTCGCGACGAATCCGGTGATCGCGCGCTGCGGCGTCGCGCCGCAGCGATGGTTGACGGCGCGTGAACTGGCGTGATCGCGGTCTGGCCCGCGAGAAATTCTCGCTGCTTTGTCGCGGTCCCTCGATACGATCATCCCCTCGTCACGCAAGCCGGGAGGAGCTTCATCGCTATTTTTCAGGGGTGCTCGACAGGCTTTCCGCCCGCCACCATCATTGTCTGTGCATCGCATCAACGTGGATGCGCGGTCTTGGTCGGAGAGGGCAATGAAGCGTCGTGATTTTCTGAAACTGTCGTTGGGTTCCGCTGCGGTCGTGGCTTGGTCGGCGCCGCTGCGTGCCGAGGACAAGCCGAAGGAGATCCGGATCGGCACCCAGAAGGGCGGCTTCTTCCCGGCCGTGAGGGCGCGGGGTACCATCGAGAGCGCGTTCAAGGCGGATGGCATCAACATCGTCTGGGTCGACTTCCAGTTCGGCCCGCCGCTGCTCGAAGCGATCAATGTCGGCAGCGTCGATTTCGGCTATGTCGGCGACGCCCCGCCGATCTTCGCCCAGGCCGCCAGCGCCAAGATCCGTTACGCCGCGGCCGTCAAGCAGAACGGCAACAGCCAGGCGATCATCGTGCCGAAGGATTCGCCGATCAAGACGCTCGCCGACCTCAAGGGCAAGCGCATTGCCTTCGGCAAGGGCTCGAGCGCGCATAATCTTCTGGTAGCAGCCCTGGAGAAGGCTGGCCTCGCCTGGAGCGACATCACACCGGCGCCGCTCGCGCCGGCCGATGCCACCGCGGCCTTCGTCAAGGGCTCGGTCGACGCCTGGTCGATCTGGGATCCCTATCTCGCGCTCGCCGAGATCAAGGAGAACGCGCGCATCATCGCCTGGGACAAGGACGTGCACAAGCCGAACTCGTTCTACATCGTCGGCAGCGACTTCGTTGAGAAATATCCCGCCGTGGTCGCGAGGCTGAACGCAGCGTTCGCAGCCCAAGGTGTGTGGGCCAACGCGCATCACGAGGACGTCGCGAAGGCGCAGGCCGAGGCCACCGGCGTCGATCTCGAAGCGGTCAGGCGCTTCGTCGACCGCTCGGTCTACAGCGTCGTGCCGATCGACGACGAGGTCATCAAGAGCCAGCAGGCGGTGGCCGATCGCTTCGCCCGCGTCGGGCTCATTCCGAAACAAGTCAACGTCGCCGACATCGTCTGGAAATGGACCCCGTCCACCTGACGCGAGAAGCGCGACGCCAATCCGAAAGACAATGACATGAGTAACGCTTCGTCGAAGCCCAATGTGCTGTGGTTCCTGCCGACCCATGGCGACGGCCGCTATCTCGGCACCTCGCAAGGCGGCCGCGAGGTCAATTTCAACTATCTGCGCCAGATTGCCCAGGCGGCCGACCAGCTCGGCTATTACGGCGTGCTGCTGCCGACCGGGCGCAGCTGCGAGGATTCCTGGATCGTCGCATCCGCCGTGGCGCCGTTCACCGAGAAGCTGCGCTATCTCGTGGCGGTGCGTCCGGGCCTGCAATCGCCGAGCGTCGCTGCGCGCATGACCGCCACGCTCGATCGCGTGTCCAACGGGCGTCTGCTGATCAACGTCGTGACCGGGGGCGATCCGGTCGAGAACAAGGGCGACGGCATCTTCCTGTCGCATGAGGAGCGCTACGAGGTCACCCGCGAGTTCCTCACCGTCTACAACGCGCTGCTCGAAGGCGAGGCGGTCAACTTCTCCGGCAAGCACATCAAGGTCGAGGACGGGCGGCTGCTGTTCCCGCCGGTGCAGTCGCCGCGGCCGCCGCTGTTCTTCGGCGGCTCGTCCGATGCCGGCATCGACGTCGCCGTCGACACCGTCGAGAAGTATCTCACCTGGGGCGAGCCGCCGGCCGATGTCGCCGCCAAGATCGCCAAGGTGAAGGCGGTTGCCGACAAGCGTGGCCGCAAGCTGTCGTTCGGCATCCGCCTGCACGTGATCGTGCGCGAGACCAACGAGGAGGCCTGGGCTGCCGCCGACGACCTGATCAAGCACGTCACCGACGACACCATCGCCTCGGCGCAGAAGATCTTCGCGCGGATGGATTCGGTCGGCCAGCAGCGCATGTCGCAGTTGCATGGCGGCCGCCGCGACAAGCTCGAGATCAGCCCGAACCTGTGGGCCGGCGTCGGCCTCGTCCGCGGCGGTGCCGGCACGGCGCTGGTCGGCGACCCCGACACGGTGGCGGCGCGCATCCGCGAGTATCAGGATATCGGCATCGATACCTTCATCCTCTCGGGCTATCCGCATCTCGAAGAAGCCTACCGCTTCGCCGAGCTGGTGTTCCCGAAGCTCGGCCTGGGCGTGTCGGATCAGTCCGGCAACGTCACCAAGCTCCGCGCCAACACCGGCCCGTTTGGCGAGACCATCGCCAATGAGCATCGTCCCCTGCAGCGGGCATCGCAGTCATGAGCCTGATCGACAGCTTTCCCAAGGTCGGCAACAAGGTTCGCAAGCTGACGGTGCCGCGCGCGGACGGGCTGATCCCCTGGCTCGTCCCGCTCGCCATCATCCTGATCTGGCAGGCGGCGTCGATCGCCGGCCTCGTCTCGCCGCGGGTGCTGCCGGCGCCGAGCGATGTCGCGCGTGCCGGCTGGAAGCTGTTGTGGTCGGGCGAGCTCGGCCGCAACATCTGGGTCAGCTTCTGGCGCGCCTCGATCGGCTTTCTGATCGGTGGCGGCATCGGCTTCGCCTTCGGGCTCGCCAACGGCCTGTCGCAGCTGTCGGCGAAGCTGACCGACACCACGTTGCAGATGATCCGTAACGTGCCGCATTTGGCGCTGATCCCGCTGGTCATCCTCTGGTTCGGCATCGACGAGAGCGCGAAACTGTTCCTGGTGGCGCTCGGCGTGTTCTTCCCGGTCTATCTGAACACGCTGCACGGGATTCGCACCGTCGATACGCAACTCATTGAAATGGGCCGCGTCTACGGCATGACCGACGGCGAGCTGTTTCGCCGCGTGATCTTCCCAGGTGCGCTGCCGTCGATCTTCGTCGGCCTGCGCTTCGCGCTCGGCATCATGTGGCTCACCTTGATTGTCGCCGAGACGATCGCAGCGTCCTCAGGCCTCGGCTACATGGCGATGCAGGCGCGCGAGTTCATGCAGATCGACGTCGTCGTGCTCTCCATCCTGATCTACGCCCTGCTGGGCAAGGTCGCCGACAGCGCCTCGCGGGTGCTGGAGCGGCTGACGCTGTCCTGGCATCCGGCCTTCAGCAAGCAGTGAGGTTCTCTGATGCAGCAAGCGCTCCGAATTCCCGTGTCCGGTGCAGAGGCGATCGACGGCACCGACCTGATCGGGCATGCTGAGGCCTTCCGCAACGCGAGGAAGCCAAGTTTGACCGCGCCGCCGGCCAAATCCGAAACACGTGGCCTGCCGCTCGTGATCCGCGATCTCCGCAAGGCGTTCGGCGACAACGAGGTGCTGCGCGGTATCGACCTGGAGATTCCGGCCGGCCAGTTCGTGGCCATCGTCGGTCAGAGCGGCTGCGGCAAGAGCACGCTGCTGCGGCTGATCGCGGGGCTCGACAAGCCGACATCGGGGACGATCAGCTTCGGCGAGACGGCGGCGCGGCCTGAGGATATCCGCGTGATGTTCCAGGAGCCGCGGCTACTGCCATGGGCGCGGGTGCTGGGCAATGTCGAGGTCGGGCTTGGCCGTGAACGCAAGGCCGCCGGCGCGCATGAGCGCGCGCGGCAGGCCCTCGAGGAGGTCGGCCTCGCCGAGAAGCGCGACCAATGGCCGGCGGTGTTGTCGGGTGGCCAGAAACAGCGCGTCGCGCTGGCGCGTGCGCTGGTCAGCGGGCCGCGGCTGCTGGCGTTCGACGAGCCGCTCGGCGCGCTCGATGCGCTGACCCGCATTGCGATGCAGCGGCTGCTCGAGCGGGTCTGGGCCGATCAAACCTTCACCGCAATCCTGGTCACCCATGACGTGGCGGAAGCCGTGGCCCTGGCCGACCGGGTTCTGGTGATCGAGGACGGCCGGATCGCCGAGGATATCAGCGTCGATCTGCCGCGCCCGCGCCAGCGCGGGTCCGCTGAGCTCGCTGCGCTGGAGGGGTCGATCCTGGGCCAGTTGCTTGGACCGGGCACGGCGGGGTAGGAAAGATCAACGCAATGAACTCCATCGTCCGCCACATGTCTGATGCTACGGCGCTCCAGCCGGATTTCCGCTCTGCGATGCGCCAACTGGTCGGAGGCGTCAGCGTCATCACGGTTGGCCGTGGCGACGACATCACCGGCATGACCGTGAGCTCGCTGTCGTCGCTGTCGGTCGATCCGGCTTCGGTGATCGTCAGCCTCAATCGCAACGCGTCGTCCTGGCCGATTCTGCAGCGCGAAGGCGTGTTCGGGGTCAATTTCCTGGCTGCCGACCAGATCGACATCGCCGAGCGGTTTGCCGGTAAGGGCGGGCTGAAGGGTACGGAGCGCTTCGCCGGAGCCAAGTGGCGCAAGCAGGTCAGCGGTGTGCCGCTGCTGGTCGGTGCGCTCGCCTCGCTGGATTGCGAGGTCGAGGAAATCATCGAGCGGCATTCCCATGGCATCGTGATCGGCCGCGTCCTGCATGTCGACGTCGCGCCGCAGGCAGCAGCCCTGGCGTATTGGCATGGCAGCTATGTGTCGGTCGATCGCGGCGATGACCTGGCCCGTCTCGCGGCGCTCAGCGTGCCCAATCCGCGATTGACGCCGTAAGGGCGGCGGCCGGCTGACCCGGTCCAGCGCGCTGGCATCCCCGCGGGGGACGCCGTAAAAGCCGTTGTCGACGTCGGCAGCGGAAATCATGAAACGGATCGGAACCTGGGCTCTGTATGCGATCGGCACGGTCGCGATCCTGTATCTCGCGCTCTATGCCTATGCCGTCCTGACGCAGCGCGAGTTCACGCCGGGCGATCCCATCCACATCTTCCGCAATCCCGAGGCGCCGAACTATTCGTGAGGCAAAGCACGCTTGGCGCGGGCGCGCGGCGTCTCGCGGATCCACGGATCCGGGGACTGCTCACAATCCTGCAACTGCATCCAATCGGCGGTCAGAAATTGGACCCGGCAGCGCCGCCAGACTTTCGTCTGTACCTTGCCGTCCGGTGATGCCTCGATATCCGACAGCGAGAGCGCAGGCGGTCGCCAGCGATAGCTGCGCTCATGGCTCCAGCCGTCGCAGCCATCGCTGCCGCATGTGACCGTTCGCGACACCAGCTTGCCGCGAGGCGCGAAGCACCAGCTGCGCGAACCCCATTCCTCTCCGGATGAGGGCTGCACCAGCGGCGCATGCGATGTCTGCTCCCAGCAGCCGAGCAGCAATCCCCGCGCGGCCGCTTGCGCGTTGGAAACGCCAAGCGGCGCGCCCACGAGGAGCGCGCCGCAGAGAACGATGGGGATGAGCTTGGGCAGTCTACACCGGGCTCGGCATGCGCGAGCCGTCGCCGCTGCCCGGCGGCGGGATCGGCACGCCGCCATCGGCATATTCGTTGAGCTTGTTGCGCAGGGTCCGGATCGAGATGCCCAGGATGTTCGCGGCGTGCGTCCGGTTGCCGAGGCAGTGCTTCAAGGTTTCGAGGATCAGATCGCGCTCCACGTCGGCGACCGTGCGCCCGACCAGGGCACGCGTGACCTGCTCCGCGGCCATCGTCGCATGGGCGACGGCGGGCTGCGTCTTGCCGATGTCGAGGCGGGCACCATCGGGGGTCAGGATCGCATCCGGTCCGATCTCGTCGCCCTGTGCCATCAGCACCGCGCGATGCATCGTGTTCTCCAGCTCGCGCACGTTGCCCGGCCAGCGGTTGCCGGTGAGGATGCGCTTGGCTTCCGCCGAGATCGGCCGCAGCGCCACCGCATTGGCCTCGGAATATTTGCGCGCAAAATGCTGGGCAAGCTCGAGAATGTCGGCGGGACGCTCGCGCAAGGGCGGGATCTTGAGATTGACGACATTGAGCCGGAACAGCAGGTCCTCGCGGAAGGTGCCCTCGCGCACCGCGTCGGCCAGGTTACGGTTCGAGGTCGCGATGATGCGGATGTCGACCGGGACGGGGCGGGTGCCGCCGACGCGATCGATGACGCGCTCCTGGATGGCGCGCAACAGCTTCGACTGCAGCCGGACATCCATCTCCGAGATTTCGTCGAGCAGCAGGGTGCCGCCATTGGCCTCCTCGAACTTGCCGATGCGGCGGGCGATCGCGCCGGTGAAGGCGCCCTTCTCGTGGCCGAATAGCTCGGACTCCAGGAGATGCTCGGGGATCGCGGCGCAATTGATCGAGATGAAGGGACGCTTGGCGCGCGCCGAGCGGGTGTGGACGTAGCGCGCCAGCACCTCCTTGCCGGTGCCGGACTCGCCGGTGATCATCACCGAAGCGTCGGAGCCGGCGATCTGCTGCGCGAGCTTGATCACCCGGGCCATCGCATCGTCGCGATAGACGAGATCGCGGGAATCGTTGGCGACCGCGGCGAGCACGGCGGCGATCAGCTCGGGATCCGGCGGCAGCGGAATGTATTCCTTGGCGCCGGCATGGATGGCGGCGACCGCGGCGCGGGCGTCGCTGGTGATGCCGCAGGCCACGATCGGCACATGGATGTGCTCGGCATCGAGCCGCATCACGAGGTCACGGATGTCGAGTGCGACGTCGACCAGCAGCAGGTCGGCGCCCTTGCCGCCGCGCAGCACCCGCATCGCCTGCTCGTTGTCCTCGGCATGGGTGACCGTGGCGCCATTCTCCATGGCGATCTTGGTGGCCGCCGTCAGCTGGCCCTTCAGCGTTCCGACGATGAGAAGCCGCATGTTCGTCTCCTATTCGGTCGCGCCGCTCTCGATCCGTGCGCGCGTCATGTCTGTCAGTTGCGGTCGGACTTGATGATTTCCGTCATCGTCACGCCGAGCTTGTCCTCGACCAGCACCACCTCGCCGCGGGCGACGAGACGGTTGTTGACGTAGATGTCGATGGCCTCGCCGACCTTGCGATCGAGCTCGAGCACGGTTCCGGGCCCGAGCTTGAGCAGCTCGCCGACATCCATCTTGGAGCGGCCGAGCACGGCCGAGACCTGCACCGGCACGTCGAACACGGCTTCGAGATCGGCGGCGATGCGCGCGGCATGCTCTTCTTCGGTATAGCCGGTGTCGCCCGTGATCGGCGGCGCGTCCGCGGAATTGAGGTCGGGAAGCGGGATCTCGTTGTCGCTCATGACTTAAACTCCCTTGGCCACCGTGGCGGCCTAGCTCTTCTTGGACGCCATGTAGCGTCCGACCAGTTCGTTGATCTTGGCGTCGATCGCGGCGCGATCCAGCACGACGCCACCATCGGCCCATTCGATACGGCAGTCGCCGGTCGCGATGTCCGGCTCCGCCAGGATCACGAGGCGTCCCTCGAAGCCGCTCTGCTTGGCAAGCTTCTCGATCTTCTCGCGGGCGAGCTCGTACAAGGCGTCGTTGATGCGCAGCACGAGATGCGGCGTGGCCACCAGATGCGCGAAGCAGTCGTGCACGAGGCCGGTGATCTCGCCGAGCGGCTCGGCCTCGATCAGCGCCGCGCACAGCTTGCGGCCGACGGCGACCGCGACGTCGACCGCCTCGGTTTCCATCCGCTCCTCGATGCCGGAGAAGCGGGCGGAGATGCCCTGCAATTGAATGTTGATCTGCTCCAGCGCGGACGCGACGCGGCGGTCGGCCTCGACCTTGGCTTCGCGCTGCGCCGCCTCGTAGCCGTTGCGGTAGGCGGCGGCCTCGGCGGTTGCGACCTTCTGTGCGATCTCGGCGGATGTGGCCGCGCGCTCCCGCGTCGTCTTCTCCGGCGCGGCGAAGTCGGTGTCGAACAGGAATTTCGCTGGCTGAGCCATCAATACACCAGTTCGTCGTCAGCGCGGTTCTTGCTGAGCATGATCTCGCCCTTGGCGGCGAGGTCCTTGGCCAGATTGACGAGCAGGGCCTGCGCCTCGTCGACGTCGCGCAGCCGCACCGGGCCCATCGCGGCCATGTCATCCATCAGCATCTTGGCGGCGCGCGACGACATGTTGCCGAAGAAGAAGTTGCGGACCTCCTCGTTGGCGCTCTTCAGCGCCACGCCGAGCTTGTCCTTGTCGACATTTCGCAGCAGCGTCTGGGCCGAGGCGCTGTCGAGCTTGATCAGGTCGTCGAAGGTGAACATCAGCGCCTTGATGCGCTCGGCCGACTCCCGGTTCTCCTCCTCCAGCGAGGTGATGAAGCGGGTCTCGGTCTGGCGGTCGAAATTGTTGAAGATCTCGGCCATCACCTCGTGGGCGTCGCGGCGGCGGGTCTGCGACAGGTTCGACATGAACTCGGTGCGCAGCGTCTGCTCGACCCGCTCGATGACCTCCTTCTGCACCGCCTCCATGCGCAGCATGCGGCCGATCACGTCGAGCGCCATGTCCTCCGGCAGGATCGCGAGCACGCGGGCGGCATGCTCCGGCTTCAGCTTCGACAGCACGACGGCAATGGTCTGCGGATATTCGTTCTTGAGGTAGTTGGCGAGCACCTCCTCCTGAACGTTGGAGAGCTTCTCCCACATGTTGCGGCCGGCGGGCCCGCGGATCTCGTCCATGATGCCGGAGACGCGCTCCGACGGCAAATATTGCTGCAGCAGCCGCTCGGTGGCGTCGAAATTGCCCATCAGTGCGCCGGAGGCCGACATGCGCGAGACGAATTCGAGCATGAGATCCTCGACCACGTCGGCCTCGACCGTTCCCAGCGTGGACATGGCGAGCGACAATTCGCGCACCTCGTCGTCGTCGAGCTGCTGCCAGATCTTGCCGCCATACTGCTCGCCGAGCGCCAGCATCATCACGGCCGCGCGCTTCGGACCGCTCAGGGGCTCGGTCTTCTCGCGCTGCGACTGACGGCTCGCAAGCGTCGCGATGACGGTGGAGATGTCGTTGGCGTTGGCGTTCTGCGTTTGCGGGAGCGACATGGCGATCTACGTTCTTTTCAGTTCGGATGGTTCACGTCGATGAGGATCAGTTCTGCTGCGGCTCGGCGAGCCACTGGCGGATGATGGAGGCAGCTTCGCCCGGGTTGCGATCGGCCAACTCGCCCACCCGGTGGACGGACTGGGCGTGCACCTGGCCCTGGACCTGGGCGACGTCGATCATGGTGGCGGTCTGCTGGGCATGAGCCTGCGCCTGCGCGGTTTCGTCGGTGAGGGCCGGGACGCCGCTGTTGTGGGCCGCTGCAGCCTCTTCGGTTGAGATGATCTTCTTCACCAGCGGCCGCACCACCATGAACACGACGACGATGCCGAGCAGCATCATGACGGCGAGCTCGATGACGTACATGACGTCATCCTTGGTGAAGTGGAGCATGCCGAGGAAGCCGGTGGGCTCGCTGATCTGCGGAACGACGGGACCGTCGGCGAATTTCAGGTTGACGACCTCGACCTGGTCGCCCCGCTTCTGGTCGAAGCCGATGGCGGAGCGGACCAGCGCGGCAATCCGGTCGAGCTCTTCCTTGGTCCGTTCCTTGTAGACCAGCTCGCCTTTCTCGTTCTTGCTGTAGGCGCCGTCGACCAGGACCGCGACCGAGATGCGGTTGACCCGTCCGGCCTCGGTGACTTCCGTCTTCGTAGTCCGGGAGATCTCGTAATTGTTGGTCTCTTCGGTCTTCTTGCTCTGGTCACGCGGCTGCTGGGGCGGCTGGTTCTGCTGGTTGCCCGGCAGTTCGTTGTTGACCGTGACCTGGCCGTTGCTTTCGTTGGTGGCCGACTGCTCTTCGCGGGTCTGGCTCGACCGCAGCACCCGTCCTTCGGGGTCGTACCGGTCGGAGGTCTGGGTGACGCGGTTGAAGTCGAAATCGGCCGAGAGCTGGACCCGGGCGCGCCCCGAGCCGACCACCGAGGAGACGATGTCCTCGACCTGCTTGCGCATCCGCTTCTCGAAGGAGTTGCGCCGCTCGTCGCCGACCTGCTGGTCGATGTCGGTCTGGGTGCCGTCGGCGAGCAGCTGCCCGGCCTCGTCGACGATCGACACCCGCTGCGGCTTCAGGCCGTTGACGGCGGAGGCGACGAGATGACGGATGGCGCGAATTTGCGCCGGCTCCAGCGCGCCGCGGACGCGCACGACGATCGAGGCCGACGGCTCCGGGGTCTCGCGCGAGAACAGCGGGCGCTCGGGCAGCACGAGGTGGACGCGCGCCGCCTGGACGCGGTCGATGGCGCGGATGGTGCGGGCGAGCTCGCCCTCCAGGGCGCGCAGATGGTTGATGTTCTGAACGAAGCTCGTGGTGCCCAGCGCGTCCGACTTGTCGAAGATCTCGTAGCCGACGCCGCCGCCCTTGGGCAGGCCGCCCTCGGCGAGCTTCATGCGCAGCCGGGTCACCTTGTCCTTCGGCACCAGGATGACGCTGCCTTCGTTACGGATCTCGAAGGCAATGCCCTGCCGCTCCAGGTCCTTGATGATGCTGGAGGAGTCTTCCATGCTGAGGTCGGTGAAGAGGGTCGTCATCTGCGGCGCCGTCACGCGCATGATGACGAAGCCGAAGAAGCCGATCAAAGCGGCGGTGACCGCCAGCATGGCGGTGAGCCGCGCGGCGCCCAAACTCTTCAGGAAGTCCAAGAGACCTTGCAAGCAACTGCCCCATAGTTCGGCATTCGACGGGTGGCTGCTGAAAGGTGGTGATTTGAGCTTCGCGGGCCTTTACGGCCAGTTGCAGAGATCGCGAAATTCAACCCTTAAACCTTCACCGACGCCCGCATTCCAGGTGGCGATCCGATCTCGGCCGTGTCGCCCGCGATCGCGGGACAGGGACGGCGGTTGAATCGAACCACTGGGCAATTATTGCCTATGGGAAGGTTTCGATATGGTTAACGATGGTTAAGAGGTCCTAACAAACTGCGGACATGCCAAAAATCGGCTTGGCAGGACCAAGCCGATTTTCTTGAAAGTTGGTTCGCGTCGTTAACGCTTTATTGGCGATATTGCTGAATTCGGGTGGTGCGCAGCCCGGCGAGACCATGCTGGTCGATCGAGAACTGCCACGACAGGAATTCGTCGACGGTCAGGGTGTAGCGGCTGCACGCTTCTTCGAGGGACAACAATCCGCCGCGGACCGCAGCGACGACTTCGGCCTTGCGGCGTATGACCCACCTCTTGGTGCCTGGCGCAGGCAAATCCGCGATGGTGAGCGGGCTGCCGTCAGGCCCGATGACGTATTTCACCCTCGGGCGATGGGGTTCTGTCATGGCGTACTCACAAACTCTTAACCACTGAACTCACGGTAAGACCCTACGCCGCCTCGCTTAAAATTTGCCTAAGCAAAGGGCTGGAATCCCGCGTCGTGCGCAAACGCCGTCGCCTCCGGCGGCGAGAGGCCTCCGGAGCGAGATCGTGGTGAAAAATTGGTTAAGAGTACCCTGTGGTTGCGCCGGCATGCCGACGCCCGGGCCGCGCTTGATGTTCAAGCTCAGCTGCAAGCGTATCCGAGGTCTTAAGAGCGGGCGTGATCGTTAAGAGCTAGCTAACGATCCGCTGGATCTGGCTGACGGTGTAGGTCTGACCGCCGATCGACAGCAAGGGCGGCTGCTGGGTCAGGTCGACCGACGACACCGTGCCCTGGATCTGGGTCGAGACCGCCACCGGATTGCCGGAGCTGTCCTTGGCCGTGACGGTGAGCTTGTACTGGCCGTCCGGCCATTGCGTGCCGTCGCTGCCCTGGCCGCTCCAGCTGTAGGGCTGATTGTCGCCCGCCGTGGCATTGTAGGTGCCGCTGAACACCGTCTGGCCGACGCTGTTGGTGATCGTCGCCGTCATGGTGCAGTCCTTCGGGATGCTGAGGTCCCAATTCGCCTTGCCGCTGGACAAGGCGGCCGTGGAGCCGCTGACGACCGCCGTCTTGCCGACGAAGGCGAGCGCCTGGGTCGACTGCGTGGCCTGCTGCATCGTCAGCAGCGAGGCGAGCTGGTCGTTGGTCTTGAGCTGCTGCTCGACGCCGGCGAACTGCACGAGCTGCTGGGTGAACTGGTTGGTGTCCAGCGGGTCGAGCGGGTTCTGGTTCTGCAGCTGCGTGGTCAGCAGGGTCAGGAAGGTCTGGAAGTTGCCCGCGATGGTCGAGCTTGCGCTCGAGCCCAGGCCGTTGCTGCTCGATGAAGAGGTCGAGGTGGATGTGGTGCCCGAGACTGCCGGGCTTGCCGAGATTGCGTCGCCGATTGCCATGGAAGCCTCCTGTTAGACCCGGATGTCGACGCCGCCCTGCGCGCTGAACATGCGCCCATAGGACCGGCCGGCGAGCTGGGCCGGGACGGTTTCGTCCTCGGCCACGATCAGGCGTTGTGCGTTACCGTTTTGTTGATTGTCGCCGCCGTTCTGGCCGGACGAGTTCTGGTCGCGGAGCGAGAATTGCAATCCGCTGTTGTTGCTCTTGAGGCCGGCGTCCTGCAGCGCCTGCTGCAGCTGCGGCGCGGTCTGCTGCAGCATTGCGAGCGTCTCCGGCTTCTCGACCCGCAGATGCGAGGTCACCTGGCCGTTGCGGTCGACGTCGATGCGAACATCGATGCGGCCGAGCTCGGCCGGATCCAGCCGGATCTCGAACCGGCTCTTGCCGTTGAGCGCGGAGGCGGCGATTTCGATCGCGAGGCCGTGCAGCGGCACGGCGGCGCTGGTTGCGGCCGTGGCGGTCAGATTGGCGGATGTGATCTGGCTGGTCGATGCGGTCGGCGTCGAGAGCTGCGGCTGCAGGGTGGCCGTGGCTTGAGCCGTCGGATCGGACGCCGGCACGCTGCTCTGGCCGTTGGCTTGCGCAACGCTGCGCTCATGCCCAGAGGGGGACGGCGCATTGTTGCCCTTCGCCGTCGGCTCGACCTCGCCATTGTCCGGCTTGGCTGAAGCGGTGGGCTGTTGCGCGGGGCCGGTGCCCTGGGTCTGCTGCGGGTGGGTCCCCTGGGGCGCGGCGGTGCCTTGCTCGGCGCTCTTGCCGGTTTCGCCGGCCGCAACGCCGGTCTTGGCCTGGGCGGTGCCCTTGCCGGTCGGCTTGGTGCCGCCGGGCACGGTCGCCTCGAGTGCCGCCGTGAAGGTCTGATCGGGCGAAGCGGCGGCGTCGCCGGATGCCGTCGACGTTGCGTCGGCGCCGGCGGTCGTGGTGTCGGCCTCGCTTGTTGCCTTCGTTGCAGCGGCCGACTTGGCCGCCCCGGCCATCAGGCCGGCGTTGGCATCGACCGGACTGGTGAGGGCGGGGCCGGCGGCTCCGGCGGGCCCGGTCGTCGGGGTGGGCGCAATGGAAGAGCCGTCGCCCGCATCGGTCGCAGCGGGCCCGGTCGGGGCGCCGGCCAGCGTGATCTCGGATGGAATCGCGACGGCGACCGGCGTCGGCACTGTCGCCTGGTCGACGGCGGCCGCCGTCGCGGCGGTGGCTGCGTCGGCACTGGCCTGGTCGCCGTCTTTCTTGTCTGCGGTCTTGCCATCGGAGCTGCCGGCCGTGTCGGCCGCGGTCTTGGCTGACTTGTCGGCCGTCGTGTCGGACGTCGCATCCGATCCAGCCGTGTCGGTGCGGGATGCGCTGCCGCCAGCCTTGCCCTGAGTCTTGTCGGTCGACCCGGCCTGGCTCGTGCGATCCGTGTCGTTGCTGCGCGTGGTCTCCCGGCTCGGAGGCGGAGCGCTGGCTGCGCGGGGCGCCGGTGTTGCCGCGGAGGGCGACGATGGCGACGGCTCAGACGGTGTGGCGGCATCGACCAGCGCCGCGAAGCTGTCGGACGACTGCGCGGTGTCCTGACGGGACGGCTTCGGCGCCGCCGTCTTGAGACTCGTGCCGGCCTGGATGTCTGACGTGACGCTGAACACCTTGGAACCTCTCGCGATGAAACTCGAGGACCAAGGTCAGCAAGGAGCGGGCCAAGCCGCTTCAACGAAGAATTGAAAGTGATATCAATTGCTTATGGATATGCCCGAAGGGGCCGGCCGGGGCCGCGCGGCCGCCATTTCTGCCCGGCCGGCAAGATTTGCCGCCGGCCCCTGCGGCC
This sequence comes from Bradyrhizobium sp. SSBR45G, assembly GCF_030159255.1. Lineage (GTDB taxonomy): Bacteria > Pseudomonadota > Alphaproteobacteria > Rhizobiales > Xanthobacteraceae > Bradyrhizobium. The sequence continues at coordinate 23,924 of NZ_BSCT01000022.1, forward strand.
AGCGCGATTGCTTCGCATGAAGTGCGCCTATATTAAAGACGAATGCTTCTCGCGTTGTTTCCGACCGGGAGACCGTGTCCGGAGATCGCCGAAGGCAAGCCATCCGCAAAGACGGCGCATGCGAGGCGTTCCCGTACCGGGAACCCGCTGCTTGGCGCCGCGATCGCAGTGACCTGACCATGCTCAACAGTCTCGATCTCGAAGGCCGTCCGGAGGACACCAGGGTCGTCGTCGCCATGTCGGGCGGCGTCGATTCGTCGGTCACGGCTGCGCTGTTGAAGTCGCAAGGCTACGACGTCGTCGGCATCACGCTGCAGCTCTACGACCACGGTGCCGCGACCCATCGGAAGGGCGCCTGCTGCGCCGGCCAGGATATCCACGACGCGCGCAACGTCGCCGAGCGGCTCGGCATCCCGCATTACGTGCTGGATTACGAGGATCGATTCCGCGAATCGGTGATCGACAATTTCGCCGCCAGCTACGCCTCGGGCGAGACGCCGGTGCCGTGCATCGAGTGCAACCGCGCCATCAAGTTCGGCGATCTCTTGAAGACCGCGCGTGAGCTCGGCGCCTCGGTGCTGGCGACCGGCCACTACGTCGCGTCGCGGCGGCTGCCGGACGGATCGCGTGCGCTCACTTGCGCCGCCGACGCCGACCGCGACCAGAGCTACTTCCTGTTCGCGACCACGCGCGATCAGCTGGACTACCTGCGCTTTCCGCTCGGCGACATGACCAAGCCGGAGGTGCGCGAGCTGGCGCGCCGGTTCGGCCTCGAGGTTGCGGACAAGCACGACAGCCAGGACATCTGCTTCGTACCGACCGGCCGCTACACCGACATCATCGGCAAACTGCGTCCGAACGCGATGGAGCCGGGCGAGATCGTCGATCTCGCGGGACGCGTGCTTGGCACGCATCAGGGCATCGCCAACTACACGATCGGCCAGCGCAAGGGTCTCGGCATCGCCGCGGGCACGCCGCTCTATGTGGTCAAGCTGGATGTTGCGACCCGCCGCATCGTGGTCGGCCCACGCGAGGCGCTGCGCACGCACCGCATCACCCTGCGCGAGGTCAACTGGATCGGCGACGGCGCGCTCGATGCCGTGGTGCGCGACGGCCTCGAGCTGTTCGTGCGGGTGCGCTCGACCCGTCCGCCGCAGCCGGCCTGGCTGCGCGGCGTCGACGGCCATTACGAGGTCGAGCTCGTCGGCGGCGAGGAGGGCGTCTCGCCCGGCCAGGCCTGCGTATTCTATGACGCGGCGTCGGGGCGCGCGCGCGTGCTCGGTGGCGGCTTCATCCAGAGTGCGGCCGCCGAGAGCAGCCGCGCTTCCGGCATCATCAGGCCGCAGCGCCTGGCCGAGCCGGTCCGCGGCTGATCAGCATTTCATCATTTCAGGGCAGGGGCATGGGGGACATCGACCGCGCAGGGGTCGAAAAGGCCTACGAGCGCTGGGCGCCGATCTACGATCTGGTGTTCGGCAAGGTCTTCGATCAGGGGCGTCAATCGACCATCGCGGAAGCTGACCGCATAGGCGGCCGCATCCTCGACGTCGGCGTGGGCACCGGGCTCTCGCTCTCGGACTATGCCCGCACCACGAAGATCTGTGGCGTCGACATCTCCGAGCCGATGCTGCGGCGGGCGCAGGCGCGCGTGCGCGAGCTCAAGCTGCTCAACGTCGAGACGCTTGCGGTCATGGACGCGAAACATCTCGCCTTTCCCGACAATTTCTTCGACGCCGTGGTCGCGCAATACGTCATCACCGCGGTGCCGGACCCCGAAGCCACGCTCGATGATTTCATTCGCGTGCTGAAGCCGGGTGGCGAGCTGATCCTGGTCAACCACATCGGCGCCGAGAGCGGCCCGCGGCGGATCTTCGAGCTGGCCTTCGCGCCGATCGCGCGCCGGCTCGGCTGGCGGCCCGAGTTCCCCTGGGCCCGCCTCGTGAGCTGGGCCGCCAAGCATGGTGGCGTCACGCTCGCCGAGCGCCGGCCGATGCCGCCGCTCGGGCATTTCTCGCTGATCCGCTACCGCAAGGGCTGAAACGCCGCGGCGCCGGCGCGGTTTGCCGCGCGGCCTTGCCACGGGGAACGCGGAGGCGGGCTTCGCGTTGCTCCGCCATGAGCATCAGGCAATCCTTGTTTCTCTCGTTCCTGCTGGCGTCGACCTCCGTGGTCCATGCCCAGGCGCCGCCGACTCCAGCCACGCCGCCGCAGGCGACTGCGCCCGACGCGAATGCCGCCTGTGCGCCGAATGCGCGGGCGACGGCGACCCCCGACGGCATCACCACCGGCCGCGCCGGCGAGCCGCTGGGCGACAAGCTCGCCAAGACCAACGGCGTGCTGTGTCCGCCGAGCGGGATCGATCCGGAGATGCACGCGCCGACCCCGGAGGGCGGCACCACACCGGTGATTCCGCCGCCTGGCAGTCCGGGCGGCAATCCGAACGTGCGGCCGAAGTGAGCTGCCATCGTGCGTGAGATTCGGCGAGAAGGCTGCGCCGGGCCCGAGCCGGACGGCCCTGCCGGATCCCTGCTCGCGCGCAGAAGTAGTCACAACGCCTTGAGGAATCGGATCAAAATCGCGCGGTACGAAAACCGCCGATGACGTCGAGCTTTGCTTGACAGGGGCGGGACCGCCTCCTTATATGCCGCCGTCCCCAAGGCCCGCCGCGTTCACCGGCCCCCTTGGATCGACACCGTGGCGGGGTAGCTCAGCTGGTTAGAGCACGGGAATCATAATCCTGGGGTCGGGGGTTCGAGTCCCTCCCCCGCTACCAAGATTTCCCCGCATGATATCAAGGTCTTGTCCGGTTTCGGCAAGGCCTTTTTGTTTGCCTCTACGTCGGCAAAAACGCCCCTGTACACACTTTTGTACCTCGGATTTCGATGTACCCGCCTAGGGCCTTTTGAGGGCTTTGTACGCGCCTACGCCGACGACAACGTGCGCCTGAACGCCCAGACCTCATGATTGCTTGTCGTCATCCAGCGCCAGCTTGCCTTGCGCCGGCGAAACCTTCCGCCCTCTAAGGTACCCGCGCGATGCCTTCGCGTAGACATCAGCGAGCTCGCGCTCGAGCATCGAGTTCATCACGATGAGCGAGCGCACGGCCGCGACCGGGTCGCCCCCGCAGGCTTCGATCGCCTGAGCCACAGCGGCCTCCAGATCCGCGGCCTGGTCGACGGGTGACTGCTCGGCGGGGTCGGCCATGGCTGGCATTCCTCTTGCGGTCGGAGCGGAGATTTTGTTCTCTATCCGTTCTCACGTCAAATGGAGTCTGAGCATGGCAGGGAGACGTCCTGCGGATTGGCGCTTCCCGACGGCGAAGCAGGAGCGCACGGAGGCGACGGCAAGGCGCCTAGCCGACCTGCAGCGTGAGCGGGAGCGAGAGAGTGACGAGGAGGGCTGGTGGGCAGCGGTGTTGCGGGATCCGCGCGCCGGGACGGACCGTCCGGCGGCCAGGCTGATGCTCGGCGAGATCCAGGCGAAGGAATTGTCGGTGTCGTGCCTACGCTGCATGCGCGGCGTCCGCGAGTATCGACGCGACCTGATCGCGCGCTGGGGCGCCGACGCTCTATGGCGTGACGTCGGCCAGCGTCTGCTGAACGAACGCTGCGATCAGCGCACCGGGCGTCATGAGGAAGACGGATGCTGGCCGGATTTCAGGGCTAGGCGACCTGACGTCCCCAGAACGTCTCGCCACCGGCCGTTATGATCTTAATTGCGCCTGGCGTGCTCTCGTCGCATTCCTCGAACGAGATCGTCCAGAAATTCGACGGCTTTCGCCTCACGTAGTCGATTCTGGCAAGCAGCGACGCCGGCGCTCCGCGGTTGACGGGGGCGTTCTTGTAGTCCTCCGCTGGCGGATCTTCGAATTGATTCGGCGGGCACAAGCAGAGCCAGTTGAAGAGACCGCTTCCGTCGAAAAAGCCCCGCACCCACACCAGCCGACCGCGATCCTGCCAGTTCAGCACGACGTGGCACGTCCGCCATCAGATTGCTCGAGACGCACCATCGGCAGCGGCATCTCCGGAGACGCCTGAACGAAGCGAATGGCGTCCATCAGCGCACTCCACTCGTCCTCGCGTCTCGCGTTGGACAACATCGCTCTGAGTCTGTCGTCAGTCGCTTCGTTCGCCATCACGAATCCTTCCTCGTCGTCGCCCTCGGCCTGATCTTCGGCGACCCCTGGCACGGCGTGTCGCCAGCGCACTCCGGCTCGCCGCATTCCCGGCAGACGATGCGATCGAACCGCAGCATCCAGACGTGCTGCGGCGGCGCCGGCGTGGGCCGCGCTGTGGCCATCAGAAACTCCGTCCTTCTCGCCACCACTTTCGCTTTGCGTCGATCCACGCTTCGCGGCGGAGCCATCCTTCAAACAGGCTACATCCCTGTATCGCCGCGATGAATCCGTAGCTCGGAGTCGCTTCTGTCACCCACCATGGCGCCTCCGGGCAGAACACGCGACGCCATGCTGCGCGCACGAAGTCCATCACGCGATCTTCTTCTCTACCAGTTCGCAACGGAACCGCCCGCCGAGGTCCGTGATCCGATAGGTCTCGCTACCTATCCGAATGAAGGCCTCTCCATCGATGCAAAGCCGCCGAAGGATGGCGTCGATCAAGTCTTCAGGCGGCGGTGGCGGCGCGTCCTTGATGATGTCGTTCAGGAAGGCGAGAGCGCAGGCGATGGCCGGGAACGGCTGTCGCTCCGGCATGAAGCCTTCGTCTTCAGGCGTCATATTGTTACTCACCGCCTCCACGCGCGGCTCCGGCGGCGAGGTCAACGAGGTGCTGTCGAACAGGCGGTGGTCGGGCATCATCACTCCCACGTCATCGTGAACACCTGATCGGGCGCGTTTTCGCGAACGGCCTTGCGCCAAGCCTTCGATCGCTCGCGCTTTAGCCGACGCCAGTCACGTCCCTCGAACTTCTCCTCCGCCTGGATCTTCGCCCACAACGGACCGGGGAAGGTGTAGGTGCGCTCTACTGGCTCGAAGTTGCCGTTCTCGTCCTTCTCGACAGGCACCCAACGGGCGTCCTTCGGGACGCCGCGCAATGCCTCCTCGGAAGCGGCTTTCGCTGCGGCGATCTCGAACATGAAGTCCATCACGCATACTCCTCAGGATCTTCGCGGCCCTCGGGATGCAGCACGGGGTCTGCCTCGACCCAGCGGCCGTCGATCTCGACCCACGGCACCTTCTCGCCGTAGGGCTCTGCGAGCGTGCCGTCGGGAGCGAACACGGGAGGACGGGGCCACTGAAGACAGCCCTCCATGTACTCCTGTTTCACCAGCAGACTTCGCTGGCTCGGCAGTATCGATCGAAAGTCGGAGCCGAACATTTCACCGACTAAGGAGTCGATTGAGCGCTGCTTTGTCACCGCTCCAGCCGGAAGGGCAGCGGCCGCGGCGCCACCGGCGGCGAGTCCGAGGAGATGGCGGCGGGAGAGCGACATCAGGCGGCCATCAATCTGCGGATAATGTCAGCATCGTCGCCAACGCCCATCCATAATACCTGCTTGTCGATAAAAGCGATCTCGGCGTCACGGTCAGCCACGCTCTCGAAAGTCCAGGTACCAGCGACGTTGCCTGTGATTACCACAAACATGATCGCCGGTGCCCAGTGACATGCGTCGCCAGACTTTGCTCCGACCTGACCCGGCTTATAGGACACGCAGAGATCGAGATTGATCGGACTGTTGACGACATTCGCCTGTGATGGCTTCGAGCACGCGATGAACTTCATGGTCACCTCCGGATAGGTGTGAATGGAGCGGACCATCGCTGCAGAGGATGCAGCGCCACCGAGATTTCTCGGGTCTCCGATACCGGCTATCTCTGCTCACCCTCTTGGCCGATACCGATGGCGGGTGACGTGAATCGTCGTCCGCAGCCTGGAAAGGCACAAGAGCCCCAGCAAAAATTTCCGGGACGAACAAAAGTTAGCTTCCCATCACGCGTAGTTCAGCGGTGGTTCGGCGACCATCCGTGACGCTGCTTGTGCTCATGCAGGCGGTCGTAGTCCTTGAACGCCTTCGCCGCGCTGCGCGCGCAGATCGGGCTGTCGGGCTTCGTCATGTAGCCCAACTCCTCGTCCGTCAGGCGCCAGATCACGAACCAAGACGGCTCACCGCCCGGTGCCTCCGCCATGATGGTCGCGAGCGGCCGCCCGTGACGTGCCTTGCCCTCGACGGACAGCAGCCTTGTCTCGTCCTCCGGAGGAAGGAGCGCGACGAAGATGCAGCACACGATTTCTTCTGTGCCCCCAGTCGGCATCGCCTCGGCCAGGCGCGCGATGTAGTCGGCGTCGCTCTCGCCGGGGCGTCTCTTGATAACCATTTCGGATCCTTCCTCAAAAACCTGAGCCGTCAATCGGGATCATCTGCCCGTCGAGCCGGTACAGCCGGTTGCGCGTGCGGCACCATCCGTTGTTGCGATCGATCCAGACGACCGGAGACGTCGTCACGCGCTCGCCGTCGCGCTTGTGAGGGTGACCGGCCACGTCGCCGCAGATCACGATGCTGCGCGTGCCGTCCAAACCGACTGACACCACGGCTTCCCAGTTGTCCAGCACCGGCGCGGCCGCGAGATCGAACTCATGCGGCTGGTCGCCGGCCAGGTAGGACTCGAAATCGAGGATCAATCGCTTCGCTTCGATCGTCATCGGCGCCTCTCTTTCCGCCTCATGTCTCGCCGAACGTCGTCCGGCCATGTGATCAGCGTGACGACGGCCTCTCCCTCGACGTGCGCGACCCTAACCTCGTCGACCTTGACGCCTTCCTGCCGCGCAATCTTCCGGGCGCGCTCGCGCAGTATCTCTTCGATCTCGGCCTTGGAGAACGTCACCTCTAGCTTGCGATAGACCTGCGTCATCAGTGCCTCGGGGCGAGTTGGTCGCGGACCTCCAGCGTGGCGGCGACGAGCCGCTGGAGCTTGCGCATACTGAATTTCTCCTTCGCCCACGCCCGGCCGATCACCTCGAGCTCGTCGCCGGCGAGCGGTGCGTCGTGCTGCCTGCCGTCCTCACGCGCGAGGTCTCGCATGACCTGCGCCGCCAGCGCCGGCAGGTGCGCCAGCGTCGGCGCAGGAACGCGCATGATCCGGAATCGATCAAGCAGCGGGCCGGGTAGAGCCTCGGTCGAGTTGGCGGTGGCAATGAACATGACGTGCGATAGGCAGATCTCGACATCGAGCGCACTTTCACGGGTGCGCGATGACGTCTCCTTCTCGAGGTACGGAATCAGGCTGTCCCACAGGCGCCCGTTGTAGGAGCCGCTGCCGGCCTTCTCGATCTCGTCGACCAACACCATCGGGTTCGCCTGCCGCGACGACAACACGGCGCGCGCCGGCACCGACGGTTGCGCGGTCGACCACGTCTTCGAGCTACCACCGAATGTTCCGTCGATCGCCGATGCCGCGTCCTGTCGGAAGGCGTACAGCCCGAGCGAATCGGCGACGCGGCGCGCCAGCAGCGTCTTGCCGGAGCCGGGAGGCCCGACCAGCAGCGTCGGCGTCATCCGCACCGGCTTGCCGTCGGCGCAGCCGCGCAGCAGCGTGTCCACGACATGCGTCGCGTGCGGAAACTCGCGGTGCAGCGTCGCGCGCACTCCGGCGACGTCCCTGGCGACGACGAGCGGCAGGGGCTCACCGACGAGATCCAGCCATGCCTTCGGCAGCTTGCCGTCGGCCGGCGCCGCCGGCATCACGATGACATGGTTCTCCAGCGGTGCCGGCCGACGCGTCGGCTTGATCGGCGTGTGCATGAAGGATGACAGCGGACGCATCTGCTCCCGCGGAGACTTGCCGTGCACGACCAAGTTCGCGATCGAGAAGATCGAGGAGTCTCTCATGTCGGCGAAATTGCCAGCCGCGGCGGCCCACCAGACCTTCATGATCTCGCGCTCCTCGTCGTCGCCGTGCTGGTCGACGAGGCGCGCCAGGGGCGGCATCACATGGATGAACGATGACGGCACTTCCAGCCGCACGCGCAGCATCTGCCACGCGACCGCGAGGTGACCTTGGCCGAGGTCGAACAGGCGGTCGACGACGGCATCCACAGCCCCGGGCGTGTGCGTGTCCGACGCCGCGGAAAACCTGTCGACGCGCTGCACCAGCTCACGCAGAGAATCGTCGTCGATCAGACGCTGAATGGTCTGCACCGAGGCGAACGACAGCGCGTTTCTCCATGACCTGGCGTGCAGCATCCTGACCGGCACCATGCTCGCGTCGTTGATCATGGACTCATCCTTCTGCAGGAGGGGCGCGGACTCCAGGCGGTCCTCGGCGAGCAGGCGGAGGATGGTCTCCCTGTCAGTCCCGTCAGCGTCCGCATCGTCCATAGGCGAATCCTTGGAAATCATGTATGCAGCACTCAGAGGCCAAGTTGGTGCGATAAGACATATCTTGTCGGACAAATTGCACAGAATCAAGGATTCGATATCGCCATGGTTAAACGATCGAAAACGGGCGCGAAGCCCGGGCCCAAGGTTGCTCCGGACGAGGTCAAAACTGAGCGCGTCACGATGCGGATGCACCCCCATCTCGTCTACATCCTCGACGCGAGGGCCAAAGAAGCGAACTTGTCCAGGTCCGCCTATCTCGAGCGTGTCATCATCGGATGGGTGCAGGCCGACCCTCGCAATCCGAGGATCGACAGCCGAGGCATGTTCATCCCGGGCGCGCAGTCGCCGCGGCGCTATCAGGAGACCCAGGCGTCGGCCTTCGGCGCCAAATTCAAGACCTTTTCGGACGCCCACGAAGTGATCCTGGGGACACCTGCCCCCCAAAGATGGATCGAGGAGCCGGACCGCTACATGCCGGCCGAGTATGAGCCTCCGGAGGACGAGGAGTTGAGCGACCAGGCTAAGGCTTGGATCGCGAAACGGCTGAAGCCCAAGTGAGGATTCGAGTCTCGAATTGTCGATATAGAGAAATCAACGGGTTACGGCGGTGAGAGCGGTTCCAAGGATTCGAGTCTTCGACGTTCAAAGACTCGAATCCTGTCGATCCTGAATTCTCGCCTCCGGAGATCTCACCGGGGCGGAAGCCGATCCAGCCTGGGGTAATACGCGGTAATATCACCGCCATAACTCCGCCGACGTAACCCCTTGCGCGTTGCCCGTAGCCGGTGCATGATCCAGGCTGGATCGCACAGCATGCACACCCAACCAGCCATCTCCCCCGGATTTCCGCGCGCCCTCTACGGCGCCGGCGACTACGTGCGTGAGCGCGACTGGCGCGTCGACGACGAGGCGCGGCGCGAGGAGTTTGCCAGGCGGGTGGCGCTCCTCCCGGACGCTCAGCCCGAGCCGGCGCCCTTCGTCCACGTCCCGACTGTCACCATCGTGCGCGGTGGCGTCCCGCAGGTGGTCCGAGGACCTGTACGCACGACGACGCGCGTCACGGCCGAGACCTCGATAGGCTGGACCAAGTGGAAGTCCGACCTGCGGGGCCACGACATTAAGCAGGCTGCCGCTTCAAGGGCTCGCGCAGAGCAGTCCCGCGCCGTGATCGCGGAGGGCCGCCGGAAGCGCGACGCAAAGCTCGAAGACCTCTACCGCGGAGCCTGCGAGCGCCTGCACCGGGCCGGCAAGGCGATCCCATCGTTCGAGACATGGAAGCTCGAGCGCGACAACAAGAGCTACCGCGCCGCCTGCGCGAAGGCCGCGCGGGCGGGTCTGCCGGAACCCACCAGGGAACAGCATTTCGCGCCGCCGCCCAACTATGAGCTTTTCGCCTCGCCCGCTCTGGTCTCGGCCATCCGCGCCGGAAGGACGCGCGGATACAACGCGCGGCGCCGCGAGCGCTACGACTCGAAGGGTATCCGAGATTTTGCCGGCCGGCGCACCGCGCGATTCACCGAGGAGTTCGTCGATGAATCCGGGAGCCCGACGGTTGCGTTCCGCTCGGCGATCTGCATCTCGCTCGCTTTGTTCAACTCTGCGCTGCCGCCGGACATCATCTACGGTACTGACAAAACCAAGGTCAGCCCCGCGTCCCTCGATGGGACGTCGAAAATGGATGTCCGGGACAAGCCGTACGTCGAGCTAGCAAGGAATCGTCGCTGTCATTTCGTGGTCGACCTGGACGGGTGGTGGAAGTCGATCAAAGCGCTCTGGAAGGACATCCGGCGCTTTCTGCCGCCGCAGTTCATGCCGAACATCATCACCTACAGGGCTCGCGAGTCCGACGGTCAGGGCGTCGAGAACCCGCATCTGATCTGGCTGCTGCCGCCTGGGTCTCGCGTGATCCCGCGCAAGGGCGCCAAGAACATCGACCGGCAGCAGACGCTGCACGCGATGATCCAGCGCTCCATCGTCAATCACCTGCTAGAGCTCGGCGTCGACCCAGGCCACCACAACAGCAACAAGCTCAAAAATGCGCTCGCCCCTGGTTGGTCGGTCGCCTGCTGCGACGACTCCTTCGCTACGATGTCCGAGTGGAGGGCAATTCTGCCGACCATCACGCCTGACGAGAGGGCGATGATGCGCCGCGCCAGGCAGCTGAAGATCGAGCGCGAGAACGACGCCGAGGTCGAGTTATCGAACGCCGTGTGGCGGGACGGCATCTCCTCCCGCACGCTCGTCATCCGCTCCGCACAGCGCCGCCGGGATCCTGACTTCCTCAAGGCCCGCAGGTCGCACCCGGCGTTCGTGGCCTGGCTCTATCACCCCGTCGACGGTGCGGTTACCAGGCGCATGATCCAGCTGCACGGAGAAGGCCAGGTCGTCCGCCAGGTGCTCGCCGCGCAGCGTCAGTTCGTCGTCGAACTCGGCCATGTGCCATCGGTGACCGGGCAATTCTGCGATCGCGGCCGTGACAGCTACCGCAACCGGCTGCGCGATGCGCGTAGCGGGCTGACGCGCGAGACCGCCGAGGAACGCGAGATGCTCGGCAAGGAGCACCAGCGGGAGGCCGGGCGCGTCTCCAGGGCCGACGCCAAGGCGATCAACTGCGGCCTGATTGCCGAGGAGATCGAGAGGCGGATGGCCCTCGGACTCACGATCGACGAGGTGATCGCCGCCAAGGCCGAGGTCGTCAAGACCCTGGTAGCGGCAGGAACTGTAAGCAGGTCAACGGCTTACGATCGGTTCGATGAGGTCGCCGAGGTTGTCCGACAAGCTGCAAGATATCAAGCAGGATCATCATCGGAGCAGAGTAGCGATCTTCCTTCTACCCAGCCCAGCCGAGCCGTCAGCGATCAATCCGCCCCTGCTGCCCCCATCGTCGAGACCTCTGGCACCCAGTCGACCCTGCCCCCGGCGGTCCGGCGACCCGTTCAACCTGTCGACCCGTCAGAACCGGCCGGTCAACATGCCCGCCGGATTTTGGAATCCTGGCGCCGCGCGGTGAGAGCGTGGCGCGATGCGGCCCGGCGACGTGACGAACCCGCCGAGTCGTGCCTGCCGTCGGCGACGGTGTCTCCGGCTTACTGGTCCAAGCGTCGACATTGACGCCGTGCGGGTCATCCCCGGCCCTCGGCCCAGTTTGTCGCTTGCCGGCGCAGCCCTCAGAATCCGGTGTGTCCAACATTATGGAGACCGCCGTTGCAGACCCGTCGACCGAACCCGCAGGACGAAGACGAGATCTCCAGGATCGACGACATCCGACGCACCGTAGCCTACCGTGACCCGGACCGGCCGGCCGCGCTCTTCGCGAAGCCTGTCATCAAGAGGAGCCCCGATGTCGTCCGGGCCCAGGGGCGACTGAGGACCGCGCGCTGGCGCGCCGAGAACGATCGGCTGAAGAGGGCGACCCTGGAGCAGATCGGACTCAGCCTCGCCGTGGCGCTGGCGAAGTCTGACGTGTTGGACAGGTTGACCGAGGCGGAGTCGTCGCTCATCCGCGATCATCTTGCCGACCTGCACGCGCGTGGGTTCTCCGTCGTTGAGGCACGGAAGACGATCAGCCGGCTCCGGAGAAAGCTTCGCGCCACGGCCCACAAAAATCAGCAGGGCTGTTGACGCTTGCAATGTCCGATGGGACTCTCTCGACGTGTCCCGCTGGCGATCCACCGACGGAGCACGTGAACACCCGGTGTTACCTCGGTCCGCCGGGTGTTCTGCTTTCCGGGGCGTCCGGCCGAAAATCAGCATCGTTTGTCACCAAAGGTGACGCGTAACGTCTGTGCATGGACGCCGAAGCCACATCGCCGAACGTCAACGCGCTGCGCCAGCGCCGCTACCGCGAGCGTCAGCGCGAGGGCGCGCCTTCGGACGCCGTGTTCTCCCATGAGCTCTGCTCCGTCGTCCTCGAAAGGCTCGACGAGGACGACGGACTCAAGGTCGCGGTCAGCCAGGTGCGGAGTCGGCTGCTCAGGTGCGGCTTCAGCCTGTCCGGAATCAACCGCGTCATCCTCCGGAAGGTCGGCTCCCGATGATCAGGATGGAGGTCGACCCGGGACTGGACGTGAAGATGGGGCGCATCGCAAAGGCCATCGACAAGGCTCTAGCCTTCACGCTGACGCATCTCGAACCCGAATGCCCTGTGAATGCCGCTGCAAAGGAAATCTGCGAGCGGTCGAAGCGTGAATTCTTCGATCAAGAAGCCCTCAAGCCGCTGACACGTGCGGATAGTCTCGGCTGCCGCAATCCGATCGGGCTGGACCAGATGCTCGTCAGTAAGAGCCTGACTGCCGTGGCTCCAATGACCAAGGTGGCTATCGGGCGTCTCGGCGGAACGCGGCCGGCCGATCAAGACCATCCCGATCCACTGCTGGCCATCTCGGACCACTGTCCGCTTAAAGCCACGGTTCGGTTTTAGTGGCGCCTGCATGGCAAAACTGGAAGCTCGGAGCTTTCAGAGACAGTGCTTCGCGCGATGCTTCGCCAGGAAATACGGGTCTGGTCGCAAAGCTGGATCATCTGGCAAAAGGATCTGCTTCTCTCGGGGGCCGATAAGCCCACGCAGCCCCTCCGGCATCTTGTTGTGCGAGACGATCAGGGAGTAGTCGTCACGTATACCGATCAGACCACGGTCAAACATCCAGTGAAACGTCTGACTCAATGCAATGCCGTTCTGCACGGCGTCCGGACCGCCATCTTCGACCGCCCATATGTGGGCTGCATGAACTTCCGGGCGGCCGCCACCGTTCCGAATGGACAGGCCGGTTACTGCGCACTGATACTGATAGGCTTCCCGAACGTTTACGCGAAACATCGCATCTCGAACGGGGCGGTTGATCAACAGCTGGTCGATGCGGCGCTTCTGTTCTTCGTACGGAAGGCGCAGGAGCTCGCCCGCTTCAGGGTCCCGGAGGGTCTCATCCAAATCATGCAGCGCTGTCTTGGACGGGTCGAATAGGTCGCCGAGTCCAGCGAGAACAATGCTAGCGAAGTCCTGTGCCGGAAGCCCCCTGATCGAGTTCTGGGTCAATCCCTTGGCGCTCGCCGGCGTCTGGATGCGGCTTTCCCAGTAGGCCCCGTCCGGGCGCCGCAGGGGCACGGGCGACTGGAAAGGGAGAAATTGGCCGATTAGCGCGAAATGATGATTTGGTTGACCAGTCTCTGTGTCCTGGACGATGTCAGTCACGTGGGCCGTCGCGAGGTAGACGTTGCGCCCCTTGCCTTCGTCCGCACGCCGAGGCTCGTAATAGACGATCCGCTTTCCCAAGGCCGCCCGCGCGGGCTTCAGCAGGCGATCAGGGAAGTGATAGCGCTCCTCGATGCGGTCCTTGTAGGACGTGCCACGGGAGGCGTTGAAGACGGCGTATGGGTATTCCAAACTATAGGCCCTCAAGTCTCGCTTCCGGCTGACTGGCGTCGAAGCATACATACGGAATCCACGGAAGCCGTCGCCGGAGCTACGCCAATCTCGAGCGGTTCGAGCTTTGCGCCCTTCTAGCCACGGACGTCCTTTTCGCACCCAAATGAAGGCCAGGTTCTCCATTCAGCCGAATGCGTTTATGACAAAGGCCTGGATCGAGGCCGCAGCGTCAATCACGGTGGCTTTGTCCGGGATCTCTCCGACTCCGGCGGCATCAGTTCGAACGTCGTCTGGATTGAATGAACCATGGTCGCGAGGCGTCTGCAGAGACCGTGCTGCGCGTGCTCACGGGTCAGGTCTTCCTTGTATGCGCGCAGGGCGTAAGCCTCCCGGAGCTTGAGCACTGCGCGCGGCAGATCGGCCAAGCCGCTCTGGAGTTTGTCGAGGGCTTCCTGCTTGAAATATCCCACGATCCTACGCCTCCACGTACTCGACCCTGCCCATGGCGTCGACCAGCGCGATCCGAATGCCGGCGGCCGCGCAGCGGGACGCCAGCTTGCGCCCGACCCGTCGAGTCACGTCCGTTGCCGGCATCACGGCGACCGGCCGGGTGCCTGGGGCTTTCATCATGAGGCGTCCGACGATCTCACAAAGCCCCTTGTCCATCTTCGATAGCCGACCTCGATGCCGGGTCTCTATTGTGCCTCCTTTGCACTCGGCTTCGATGGTGACGCCGTTGGCTACCGCGGTGACGTCGCTCAGTCCGGACTGCGGATGGATGACGATTCGACGCCCCCGCGCATCCTCGAAGGTGCCAGCGAACGCGCTGCTGGCTTTCGCGACCCTGCGGAAACCACGCTTTTCGAGCCAGCCGGGGAAGTCGATCTGCCTGGCATGCTGGCCGTCCGGATGAATCCTCACCTCTTGGATGGGCTCGCTTCGGAACAGATGCATGGCATACGCCAGCATGACCGCGCCTTCGTAGAAGTGCCGATCTAGTCGGTCCGGGGAGGCTCCGGCGGTCGGCGGTCGCTCGACGATGAGGTCATCGAAATCCATGGTGACGATCCGGCAACGTGCAATTGCGCTGGAACTCTAGCGCGAATGCGGGAGGCCAGCCAGCAAGCTTGGTCAACGGCGACAGTCCGCGAGGTCCGAAGTTGGCCGTGATGCGGATCCGGTCCTTCACAACGGAGCCCTCTAGAACTTTTCCCTGATCCAGGCCCGATGATCGGGATGTCCCCAGCGCCAGAGCAGTTGCTCGTCCTGGGTGACCCTGACCCTTGGCCCGTTGAGCAGATCGACGAAGGGCTCCAGTGGGCGCAGCAGGCGGAAGGGGCGTTTGAGGAGGGAGGCTCCATCGAGCACGCGATCGAAGCCCATCGCCTCGCCCAGCTTGAACGGTCCGTCGCAGAGCTTCTTTTCGTATCCCTGGGCACGGGCCTTCACGCCCCGGTCGGCGTCGGGCGCCCGACTGCGGCGCTCGGCCATGACGTTGATCCCGATGAGGGGGAGACCTGCCCGGAGGAGGACGGTGCTCCCCGGGACCGCCTCTCCGCAGACGATGTCCATGGCCCACATGTCGCGGCTGCCATGGATGCGCGCGGTCCCGTGCGGCGTCAGGACCTTCGCTCCCCTATTGCGGCGCGACTGGTTGTCGGGGTGAAGGTGGGATGCGCGGTCGTTGCCTCCACCGTAGGCCTCGACGTCGATCAGCATGACCGCGGTCTCCAGATCCCGGTGGCAGAAGTGCAGCACGCATCCGATCAGGCGCGGCGCCACCTCGTCGGCGGGCGGCGCGAAAAAGGCCTCGTCGACTTCGACGTACATCCTTCCAAAAAACTCGCTCATCGAAATTCCTTTCCCAGCAAAAGCGGCTGCGCGAGATGCGCGGTGCCGATGCGCAGGAAAGTATTCGCCATATCCGAGATCTTCCTGTGGTCTTGATCGGGTTTCCTGCCAGATCTCGGAATGAACGTCCTCTGAGACAAGATTGACGGGGACCACGTGCTGCGCGGGGAGAGAAGAGCCAGCATGTGCCGGCCCCGCGATGGCCGGCGCGTCAGACTCTTGCGGAGAAGCGCTCGAAGGCGGTCAGGCGCTGCAGCCGCGGCTCGACGTGTCGGAGATAGACCTCCGACCTGAGAAAGCTGATCTCGGCCTCGATCGCGCCCTCGTCGACATCGATGTACCAGGACTTCGGCCGCCCGTCCGTGCCGTCGGACCACCGATAGCCGCGCTTCTTCAGGGCGTCCTTGAGCTCGAACGGGGACTGCTGCGCCCAGACGCGGGTCGTCGCTTTCCGCGCCGTCTGCAGCAGGGCTGCGAGCGCCGGCGCGCCGGTCGTCGGGAGGACGAAGTCCAGGACCTCGAGCAGGGCGTGGCAGTCGTCGACGGCCCGGTGGGCTTGGTGGAAGAACCCAGCCCCGTTCAGCAGGTAGCCCAGCTGCGCGCCGGCGAAGCCGTGGGAGCGCCAGTCGACCTCGGTCGCGCTGCACCCCCAGGCGATCCGCTCGAATACAGGCCAGTAGCGCTCGGCGAACCGGCGGTCGAAGGCGGCGTTGTGGGCGATGACGATGACCGCGCCGGTGACGAACGCCGACACCGCGTCCGGTTCGATCCGCTGTCCGGCGACCATCTCGTCGGTGATGCCGGTGAGCCCAGTCACCTCGGGCGAGATGGGGCCGGACGGCTCGTTGAAGGCGGAGAAGACGTCCCTAAGACGGACGATACGGCCGTCCGAGGTGTAGTCGAACGAAACCATTCCGAGCTCGATGATCTCGTCCCGGGAGTGGTCGAGGCCGGTGGTCTCGGTGTCCAGCAGGATGGCGGTCCGGACCTCCTGGCCGACCACTGGCGTGGACGGCATACGGGGCACCAGCCGGCGCAGCACCCGGTAGTCGGGCGATCGGGAGAGGGTCTCGGCCATGGTGGCCAAGTCGGCTTCGTCGGGCAGGGGAGCTCGGGAGAATCGGAGCGCGGCGGTCATCGGGCGCGAGCATACCTATGGAGCCAGCCATGAGGTATGGAGAATTCAAGCGATTCACGGCGATTTCGGCATCTCTCGCGGTTGCCGGAGCCGGTGCAGGGCAGCTGTGCGGATGAGGCCCTAGCTTATTGGCCCCCTGACGCAGCGACACCGCACGTAGCCAAAGAGAACCGCCGGTGCTTTCATCCCGAAAGAGCCTGACCGGCGGTTATCCTCCTTCGGAGCTAGGGGGACCTCGAGAAGCGGTTCGAAGCCGAGGAGAAGCCAGGGTAGAGCGAACGTAAAAAGCTCAGCGAAGCGCTGCGCCAGTCGAGGGATTGGGTCTCCACGCCTTAGTCCCGACGGCCCTAGGGCAACATTCGTCAAGCAGCCGATCATGAGCCGAATTAACTATGACAGCGGGCACCGTGACCGACAGAGTGTGGCTTTCTAGTCCTCGCGAGGAAAGTGTAATAGACTGTTAACTATCGATTTTTTCAATCAGATTTGAGTGCGGTGCAG
Source organism: Bradyrhizobium sp. SSBR45G (assembly GCF_030159255.1). GTDB lineage: Bacteria > Pseudomonadota > Alphaproteobacteria > Rhizobiales > Xanthobacteraceae > Bradyrhizobium. The sequence continues at coordinate 41,112 of NZ_BSCT01000022.1, forward strand.
TATGCGCGCTGCTGTTGTCATCTCATGCTGCTTTTTGGCTCTCTCTTCCGCAATTGCGCGAGAGGTAAAGGGCGTTCCGCAAATCGTCGACGCGGACACCGTTTACGAAGGGACCATCAAGATTCGACTCCTTGGGATCGACGCGCCTGAGACGGACCAGGTTTGCCTGGACGCGGGTGGTAAGGCTTGGGATTGCGGCATCGCAGCCCGAGAACAGCTGAGAGCCTTTGCGCGCGAGCAATCCTGGAACTGCGAACTGACCGGCCAGGACGTCTATAGGCGGCATCTTGGGTCCTGCACAGTTTCAGGTCAGGATGTCTCACGTTGGTTAGTGAGAAACGGCTGGGCGCTAGCGTTTCGACGCTACTCAACCGCTTATGTTGCGGACGAAGATTTCGCCCGAGAACAGCAGCGCGGGCTCTGGAGCGGGGCTTTTGTGGCTCCCTGGGAGTGGAGGCATCGCAGCAACAATACCGTGATCCTTGGCGCGATCGCCGTACCCGTGCAGGCGCAACGGATACTGACGGCGCCGGCTACTGTGGCCGAACCGCCTTCGCCCGCTTGTGTCATCAAGGGCAATCTAAAAGGTGCTCATGAATGCATCTATCACGTGCCCGGAGGCCGGTTCTACGATCGGCTGTCGATGGATCGAAGCTCGTCTCGTCGTTGGTTTTGCTCAGTAGCGGATGCTGAAGCCGCTGGCTGTCGCAAGTCCAAGCTCTAGATGCCGATTGAGATCTTTATGAAACCCACCGGCACACGTCAGTCAGCGCTCGCGCGCATTTTGGGTCTCCTGAGCCAACCCGTTCATCACTATCAGCCGGCGACGAACATCTTTCTCGATCTCAATGTCGACCGCATAGCCGATGAGCTCCAGCTTGTCGAACACGGGAGAGAACGAGGATCGCAAAACCATCCTGCTTCAGATGTGCAGACGCTTGACGATATCGAGCATCAGATCATTGAAAGAATTGAGAGGCACAAGCAGGACTCCCACTCGATATACCTTGATCACCTGCACACCTATGATGAGCGCGTCACGGCACTCAGCTTTGAGGAGCGCTTCGCGACTATTCAGCAGGCCGCACCTGAGGCCGTAGGTGATTTCAGGGCCGAGGCGACCGTCGGCCGCGATGAGCTGTTTGCCTTACGGCGTCGGCTCAACGAATCTGAAATCGAACGGGAGCGCTTTCGCACCCGCCATCAGATAGAACGGCCCGCCAGGCTAGCTAGCCCGGGGAAGGTTATTCTGAAGATCGGCATCCTAGCAATCCTGTTCGTTATCGAGGTGGTGGTGAATGGCAGCTTTCTTGCCAATGCAAATATAGGCGGTCTGCTAGGAGGATTGGTCCAGGCGGTGGTATTCGCTGCCTTGAACATCGTTTCGAGCTTCCTCTGCGGTATGGTGCTTATACGTCTGGTCAATCAGCGAAGTTACTTCCTTAAGCTGCTCGGCGTCTTATCGTGTGTCGGCTATCTTGCTTTTGCTGTCGTACTGAACTTGACCCTTGCCCACCTGCGCGAGATTCCACCAACTATCAGCGGCGACGTCGGCCAAGAGGTCCTCCACCGTCTCCAAACCGCACCGTATATGCTCATAGACATAAATTCGTGGGTATTCTTCAGCGTCGGCTTTATTTTTTCTCTGGTCGCGATGGCCGACGGCTTGATGTTCTTTGACCCCTACATGGGATATGCTGGCCTAGAACGTCGATGGCTAGACGCGAACAAACAATTTTCACGCGTCCGGAGTGAATTAATCGATCGACTACGCGACATTCGCGAGGACTGTACCGACGCCATGAACAATGCGGCGAGGGACCTCTCCGTTCGACGTGGGGAATACGATTCGCTGCTTCAAGGTAGGGGACGCCTCGCCCAACGCTTTACTCAGCATCAGAACCAGACAGAGCAGGCTGGCCGTGCCTTGCTTGAGATCTATCGTGAAGCCAACCGACGGGCACGTTCTACACCGCCGCCGAGCACCTTTTCGCGCAGCTATACTATGGAGCGCATCATCTACGCTGGCGGTGAACCGGATTCGACGGCCAGGGAACACCTGCGGAAGATGATCGCCGAAACCCAGGAGCTTCTGAACCAGCAGATCAAAGCCATTCATGAGGCCTTCGACGATGCCGTGAAGACTTATCGTGAGATCGACGAGCTGCTGCCGGAGAAGAAGAGTGGCTAAGAGGCGCCCCAAACGGCAAAGCGCGTCCGGCGTCGGTTGGGCCGGCATCGGGGGGGTCTTGCTGATTCTGGTCGCAATCGCATGTGGCGCTGCCCTAGCTTATTTTTATCTATCGACACCCAAGCGACCCGCCCTCGATGCGCAAAGCCTGTGCCCCCTTGATGGTCCGCACGGTATCAACGTGGTCTTGGTCGACACGTCCGACGACTTGCCGGAGGCGACGCGGCAGGAGGTGCAAGTGATCCTTGACGACCTAGTCGCTACTCTTCCCCCGTTTTACAGGCTCGATATCCGGGTACTCGACATCGTACGCGGCCGCAGTCGCTCGTTGTTTTCAAAGTGCAATCCGGGTGACGGTGCCGGCCTCAGCGAATGGACCGACAATCCCAGAATTGCTCGGCTGCGTTGGATAGAGAACTTTCGTAAGCCGGCATCTGAGGCAGTGAAGAACAGCATAGCCTCGGCAAAAGCAGCCAGTTCACCGCTCATGGCAGCGATCCAAGAGATTGCCATTGATGAGTTTTCGGGTGCGGCCAATCAGAATGCAAGGAAAGCTCTGATAGTGATTTCCGACATGATCGAGTACACGCGAGATTATAGCCAGTACCCGTCTGCCGGTGATCTTACGTTCCAGCGCTACAAGCAATCACCAGCCTACATGAAGTATCGCACCGAACTGCATGGCGCTGCAGTATCAATCCGGTATGTCACGCGCCAACCGAAGGGTCAGCCCCTGCTCAATGACGTCAAACACGCCGAATTCTGGATTCAATGGATGAAGGATAATGGCGCGTCCTCCGTTGACGTCAAACGACTGCAAGGAGCCTAGGCGTGGCTGTTCAAGACAACCTTCGAATTACACCTGGTTTGGCCAGCGGCCTGCTATTCTTCTCGGTGGTGGCGCTAGGTAGTACTTATATTGCTATTTCGAAGATGAATGGCTGGCCGGCGCTATACGTCACTTCTGTTCCAGTTCTGATCATGATCGGATACGCTCTCATCCTAGGAATCGCACGGCTCTTTCGTCTGCGAGACGACCAGTCAGGCGATAATCTCTATTACATGGGATTCCTATTCACGCTGACGAGCCTTGCGGTCTCGCTTTATCAATTCAGGGCTGAGGGGGCCGCCGAGCAGATCGTTCAGAACTTTGGTATTGCCATCGCGTCGACGATCGCCGGTATCACACTTCGTATCTTCTTCAATCAGATGCGGCGAGATCCGATTGAGGTGGAAGCGACCGCCCGACTGGAGTTGGCAGATGCTTCGCGAAAAGTGAAGCGTGAGCTTGAAAGCACGGTTCTGGAATTTGGGTATTTCCGACGCATGACTCAGCAGTCGATTACAGAGGCGTTGGACGAGATAAACGAAACGCTAGGCTCTGCGAGCGATAAACTCGCGACGGAGATCCGGACGTTCGCGCAAACGGCCGGAAAGCCTCTCGAAGAAGTCTCCCAGAAGTCTGGTAAAACTCTCGATGCCCTTAACGAAAAGGTTGTCGATACTCTCGAAACGGTTTCGGCCCGTCTGGTAAAGGAGTCCGATCAGCTTTCGCGAAGTACGGCTAGTATCGTAAAGGCGATTGATGGCCTCGCGGCCAAGCTTGCATCGATGCAAACGCCTGAGCAGATCATTGAGATAAAGCTAGCGCCGGTCATTTCCGGGCTAACAAAGGCGATCAACTCTTTCAGTAAGAGTGCCGAGGTTCAAGCCAAGACGATTGATTCGAGCCTCCGCCAAACGCAGGCCATGGGTGCCGCTATTGATCGCCTCATACAGACTGTTCAGGCTGCAGAGGCTGCGCGCCCAGCCGATGGGCCTTGGGGGCCCAGCAATCAAGCGCCCTAGCCGTTGAAAGGTTACAGGCATGGCTATCGAAGGAGAGATCATTCAGCAGCGCTCGTCGTATCGACAGGGCCTTGTGCTCGGACTGACGATGGCGGAAATCATGCTGCTGTTGATATTCTGTCTCCTCATCGCGATGGCCACCTTCTTGAAGCGCGAACAAGACAAGCGCGTAGCTGCCGAGCAGCAGTTGCAGCGGCAAGTCGCGCAGAGCCAGAGTGATCGAGACGTTGTGGCTTCGCTACGGGAGAATACAGCGGTCGCGGAAAAGCTTAAGAACCTTCCTGGCCTCACCGATCCCGCAGAGATCGATAAGTATTGGCGGGAGCTGGTCGACAGTCAAACGGCGATGGCCGATCTTGAGCGGAGTGGGGTATCGATCAAGGAGATTCGAAGCCGTATCGCCGATCTGGAGAAGCTCAAAACAAGCGGCTTAGATATCGAAAAGGCTCTCAAGAATGCCGAGACAGTCAACGCAATTAATCGGGCTATGTCAAAGCCAGGTGAGCCTCCACCCTCGACGACTGCGATTCTGGAGAAACTCGAACGTCGATCGGCCGAGATCCCCGGAGCAGGGCCGAGTGGCCACCAGTGGCCGCCGATCATTACGCTGAGTGACGCAGCGGGTTATTCATTCAAGAGCGGCAGCGCGGAGCTTTCACAGAAGCTGCTGGATGCGCTTACCAGCAAAACGCCTGAGGAGATATTGGCATACATTAAAAAGTATGACGTGGATGTTATTGAAGTCGTTGGCCACACCGACGAACAGCCACTTGGCGTTCGGCCAACGAATTTGGACCGCGATCTCCCTTCGGTCCTCAAAGGCACCTCAAACATTTCAACGTTGGTTCCTGCCGACAACGCGGGCCTTGGGCTGGCGAGGGCGGTTTCTGTTGTAAGCGTGCTCCGACAGAGCCAACTGCTGGCGCCGTACAAGCTCTTACCACTATCGGGCGCCCAATTGGTCAACACGGACGAGACGTTGTCAATTGAAGGGGCTCCACGTGATGATCCGCAGCGCCGGCGCATAGAGATCCGATTGCGGAAATCGGTGCCTCGAGAGATAACGTCAACGATTCCGGTTGAGCCAGCCATTACAACGCCAGTGCCCATGCCAAGGTCTAAGCCTGTTCAGAAGCCGCAACCTCTGTCGCTTACACCGGCACCTAAGTCGGTCCAAGCTCCCTTGTGGACACCATCACTTCATCCGGACGAATCCTCCGCCCGCCGGCTTGTTCCGGGCGGTTAGCGTCCAGCAGGGATTCGCAATCGGTGGAGCTCGAGTTTGCCCACGTGTTTAGCGCTCCCCAAAGACCGCTAGCCCGACGGCGACGCATCCTCTTTCGGACCGGTCGCCACGATCCGTAGCACCCCATCCGGCAACGGCCGCTGCAGCGCCTTGGCCTCGTCCCAGGGCGCGCGCATCCAGACGTCGTATTCCTCTGCCGTCGTCAGGATCGCCGGCATCGCTTTCGGGTGGACGCGGCCGACCTCGGCGTTCGGCTCGCAGGTCAGGAAGCCGTAGACGTCGATCGTGACCTCGCCCTCCTTGGCCTTGCGGACGGACGTCCAGTTCGCCCAGAGTCCCGCGAACGCCGCCAGCGGACGGCTTTCGTCGAGTGCGAACCAGACCGGCACCTTCTTGCCGTCGATGGTGTCGTACTCGGAGAACGAGGTGAACGGGACCAGGCAGCGGTGGTCGGGACCGAGCCAGCGCTTCCAGTGGGCGCTGGTGACGTTCCTGATGTTGGTCGTCCCGCTGTCCGGCTCCAGGCGCAGCAGCTCCTTGAAATCCACCGCCTTGCCCTTGGCCTCGAGCTTCTCGGCCCGCCTCCTGGTGGCGTCCATGATCGCCTTGGCGGAGGACGGCATGCCCCACCTGGCCATCGCAAGCTCAAGCCCGACGGCCGAGTTGCGAACAATCGGCGCCGGGTAATCCGGGAAGATGCTCGGCATGGAAGGAAGGTTGCCCGTGTGATCGTTCCCGGGCTGCACTCCGAACAGTCGCCGGATCGCGTCGGCGTTCTTGGTCATCGAGTAGAGGTTGCACATCGTCAGGTCTCCGGAGCGGCCTGGCGGGGGCGCTGCGCCAACTGTAGCAAGGTCGCCTGCGGCCGGCGATTGGCCTTGGCGCACCTGCTGCACCTGAGCCGGCCGGCGAGGTCGTGGATGAAGGTCGTCGGCGGGCGGCGCAGGGCGGCCAAGTCGACGTCCCGCCGGGCCTTGCAGCGCGAGCACTCGATCTCCAGCCTGGGGTAGCCACCGTTGACCGCCTGGTCGATCGCCGGCGACGGGTCCACCGGGCCGCCGTTCGCCCACATCCGCTCATTCCAGCTCTCACATAGCAGCCTGTCCGCCTTCCGGATCAGGGCCTCGCCCTGGGCCCTGGCCTCGGCGGCTTGCTCGGCGAGGATGGTCGTCATCGCCCGCGCCCGGCCGAGCTCCTTGGCAAAAGCCTTGCGGTCGCCCCCAGAGAGCGGCGTCGGGTGGTGCTTGGGCGCCATCCGGTGATCAGTCGAACGACGGCCAGCAACCGTCTTCTTCGTAGCGGCCGGTCCGCTGCGTGCAGGTGTCGTTGAGCAGGCGCTGGGAGAGGTCCTGCCAGGTCGTCTCCGGACCGTAAAGGCGGACAGCGTCAGCCTTCTGGATCTCCAGAGTCCTGCCGCAGCGTCGGCACTCTACGCGCAGCACGTGATCACGCACCTGCCGAAGCCGCAGCAGGCGCTCTTGGGCGGCGGAGCCTATCGGCCTCTCGTCGGCGCCGGCGGTCGTCAGCAGCGCTTGCCAGTATTCTTCAGGCAAGCTGTCGTCTGGAGCCAGTCCGCGCGCTGGAGCCGCGTTCCTGCCGACGGCAGCGGCCATCTTCTCCAAATGGGCTCTGGTTGGCATGCGCCAGGAGGCGGGGCAATCGGTCATGTCCGATTAGAACATAACAAGAACAAAGGAGTCCAGCCTGTCATGTCCGCATAGGCAGATTGCCGCGCCTAACTGGGTATCGACCGTGCGAACCGGGAAGGGGTTCCGCCGGCTAAGCCTGGTGGGGGCAGCGCGTGGAAGGAACCGAGACCGGAGAAGCGACGACATCGAACCCTCAGAACGGGGGCGCACCGCGCATCGGCCTTGCCCTGTCGGGCGGCGGCGTCCGGGCCGCCACATTCCATATTGGGGCGTTGAAGCGCCTAGCGGTAGAGGGGCTGCTGGAGCAGGTGTCGGTCATCTCGACGGTCTCCGGCGGCAGCCTGGTAACCGCGGCCATCTTGGCGGAATCCGGGTTGGCGTGGCCTTCCTCAACGGAGTTCCTGACCAAAGTCTACCCGGCCGTCCGAGCCAGGATGACGTCCTGCGATCTATTCAGTCTTGCCGCCATCGGCTGGCGCGGACTTCTCGACTTCAACGTCGATCTGATCCGCGACCGCGCATCGGTGCTTGCTCGGCTCCTGCAGCGGAACTGGGGCATTTCAGGCATGCTCGCGGACCTGCCTGACGCACCGCACTGGCTCATCAACGCCACCTGCATCGAGACGGGCAGGAACTGGCGTTTCGCCAAGCGGGAGATGGGCGACTGGAATTTCGGCCGCCACTACGCGCCGGAGGTGCCGCTGGCTGTCGCCGCCGCAGCGTCCGCCGCGGTCCCATACGTCATCGGCGCGGTCAATCTACCGCTACCACCGGCAGGGTGGTGGGAGACCGATCCTGCCACAGGCAAGCAGGTGCGCACACGTGCCCCGTCACGGGACCGGGTGCGGCTGTGGGACGGCGGCGCTTACGACAACATGGGCCTCGAAGCGGTCACCAAGCCGGGAAAGGGTTTGCGCCATTGCGACTTCCTGATCTGCAGCGATGCGTCGGGTCCGCTGCGGCCCCCGGGTAGGTCGCAGCTGGCGGCGCTGCTCGGCGGCAGGCTGTCAAGCCCGCGCCTGTTCGACATCGCCGGCGACCAGATACGCGCGCTCCGCTCACGGGTGCTGATCGCGGACATCGCGTCCGGCACCGTCGACGGCGTGCTGCTGCGGATGGGCAACTCGGTGCGCGCGGTGGACGTCAAGAACGGTCTCGGTCGACCGGTCGGCTTCTACGACCGATTCCAGACCGACGAGCAGGCGGCCACGGCGCTCCAGTATCCCACCGACCTCAGGGCGCTCTCCCCTACGGGATTTGATGCTCTCGCCCGGCACGGATTCGAGGTCGCCGATGCGACGCTGACCACTTACGTCGCCTCGCGGTTCCGGACGTCGCACTTCTGGGAGGACCACCATTCATGAGAAGCATCCGCACGCGCTTCCGCGCCTACCACCTGGGATCCGCGGGATCGTCGTTCTCCTACTTCGCCGATGGGCATTTCACGATGATCGAGGCCCGCCTGACGGAGGAGAGCCGCGCGCAGGTCGAGCATGAGATGACAGTGAGGTGCGGCGTCGACCACGCCGACGTCCTGCACATCACCAGTTGGGACGCCGATCACTGCAACAAGCACGAACTTCTTGACCTGCTGAACCTGATACGGCCGATGAAGATTGAGTGTCCCGGCTACGATCCGTACAAGGACTCCGGCCATGGCGAAGAATGCCTGGAGATGATCGCCGAATACCGGTCGAGGCGACGCAACACCGGCGCGACGCCGATCATAAGGCACATCACGCCGCAGTACATCCGGGGCCTTGAGCCGGCCTCGGCGAAGGCGTTCCGGGACACGCTCTACAACCCGGTGCAGATCTTCGAGAATGCGAACGACAACTCTACGGTCAAGCTCTTCCGCAAAGGTAGCTTCAACGTCCTCAGCCTCGGCGACGTCATGTCGCCGATCATCGGCGCCAGACTCCGGCGCCAGCGCGTGCTGAGGAGCGAGGTCGACGTGATGATCCTCGCGCATCACGGCGCCGACAACGGTTTCACCACCAAGAAATTCCTCAACCACATCGAACCGGACGTGGCGATCTGCTCTTCGGACTACGACAACATGTACGACCATCCCCGCCAGGAGATCCGCGACCTGCTGCACGAACAGGGAATCCACCTGAAGACCACGAAGACCGGCGACGTCATCGTGCGCTCGACGGGGGACCACACTGGCGGCTACGAAGTGATCAACCTCATCGGGCGGTCGACCAAGGAATCGTCGCGCGTCGAAGGCCTGTTCTCCAAGAAGAGCGGCATCCTTGATGCCAACGGCGACACGCTCCGCCAGCGCTACGGCGCCAAGCGGACATGGCCGCGCTGACCGCCGCTGGCGCTATCGCGACATGTCCGCCTTGAGGGATTCCAGCGTCGTGCCCATGCAGACGCGGATGCCCTCGTCGCCGACGATGATCATCAGAGCGGGACATCCGTCAGACGCGAGGCTGTCGGTCAGCCAGGCGATCTGCGCGACGTCGAGCGCGCTGGGGTCGGTGGATTGATGGCGCGGGTGCGAGTGCCATTCGCCGACGTACCTGATCTGGTCGAGCGTCCGCTCCATCGCGGCGAAGACGCGCCGCCCGAGACCGCCCGTTCCCCTCTCGAAGAGGGCGAGCGATCCGCGGCTGTCCGGCGGTTGGTCCCAGGCGTCAACGACGTCAATGCGTTTCGCGGCGATGTCGACCACACCCATCAGCACGCCGCCGGTCTCGACGGGAAGTCTTTCCGCACGCATGCTCCGAAGCCGTCGCTCCACCTCCGGATCGAGCACGATCTGCCAGAGCGACGCGTGGCGGAGCGGCGGCTCCACGCGTCTGGTGACGACACCGACGGCGCCGTCCTCGGCGAGCGACCAGATCTGGACGACCGCTTCGTCCCGGTCGATGGCCTTCGACAGGCCCGTGGCCGCCAGCCCACTAAGGGTGATCGCCCTTGCCGCGGGAATGCGGTTCGTCACCGAGCGGCAGGCGCCAGCGTAGGGTATCGCGTCAGCCGACTGGGAAAGGTGGTTGGCGAGTTCGTCCCTCGCCAGGATCTCCGCGTAGTACGCGGCTTCAAGCGCCCGCAGGTCGACGTCGCCGGCGCGGTCCTGGATCAGCAGCACGGCGGCAGTGCCGGCCGGATTAAAGAACGCGCTGGCGCGGCGCGCGTCCGTCTCCAGATCCGAGATCGCGCGCGCGACCGGAACGGAGGCCGAGGTGTCGATGATGACGTCTGCGGCGGCGAGCGCGTCGGTCAAGTCGGCGTCGTGCGGTTCGAGGAGGTCGGCGACGATCGCCTTACACGCGATGCCGGACCGCAGCGTGCCGATCCTCGCTGCGAGGTGGTCCGCCTTGAAGGCGCCGGACGACTGAAGCGTCAGCGTGTGCCGCGCCAGGTTGTGCGGCAGCAGGTAGTCCTTGTCGACGACGGTCCAGGAGAAGCGCCCTTCGCGAACGAGCGCCTCGGAGAGGTTCGATCCGATGGATCCGGCTCCGACCATCAGGGCCTTGCGGTGGTCGGGGGCACCGAGGCCGGACATCGTCGCCGCCGTGCGCGCGTCAAATTTCCCGTGCGCGATCGCGGTGTGGAGCAAGATCGTCGCAAGACCGTGGGCGCCCGTGACGGCCGGCACGATCTGTCGGACGAATCCTTGCCGGTCTCCCACGTCCGAGCGGTTCTCGAGCAGGCGGCCCATCGCCACGCCGACCTCGCCGAGAGACTGGTCCGTCACGAAGGCCAGATTGTCCGTGCGTGTCGTTTCTCCTGACGCCGGGTCGATCACCGGCACCTTCAGCACGACGGCCAGTCTCGACGCGAGGCGGAAGGCGTCGCGCCGCTGGACGCCGGCCCATCCGTCGATCCTGGCGCCGAGATCCGCGACGAGGTCGATGCCGTGTCCGCGCAGTTCGGCCGCTAATCCTTCCAGCGTGGTCGGCACGTGCCGCAGCCGCCGCATCTGCTGCGGCGGGATCGCGTAGGAGGTCATGACGATCCCGCCGACGGAGACGGACCCGTGGCGCTCTGGTGAGTACGTCTCCGCGATGATCACGGGATGCCGCTTGCCCGACTGAATGAAGCCGACGAGATCGGTGTCGTCGGCCGCAAACGCGGGCAGGATGATCTCGAAGGTCGCGCCGGTGAAGTAGGGGTCCGGCGCCCGGCCAGCTTCGTGGAGTTCTCCCATCCCGGCTAGCTTGAACCAATTCAGGATGCGGTACAGCAGGCCTCCCGCGGTGTAGGTCAGCCTCGCCTCCACCCACGGCCGGTCGTCGACGCACAAGCAGGCGGGGATATGCTCTGGCACCCAGTTCTGATGGGGCGTGTCCGGGAAACCGGCCCGCAGCGCCAGCACGATCGGCGGTGCGCTTTCATGCGGAAACAGGATCGCGACCGGTTCGGTCCGGTCAAGCGGGTACGCGGGCCGTTGCGGGCGGCCCGTCCGGACGTCGAGCACAAGCACTTCGGCCTGTCCGGACCGGCGGGCTCCGCGGATCTCGGCGACGCCGGCACCGTCGGTCGACAGGAGGCGGATCAGCTGCGAGGCGAGCGGGATCCGCAGATCGAGCGGATCGCACTCCTCGCCCCACAGATCGAGCCACGGGTGCAGCATGGTCAGCCCGCCCGGGCCGGGGTCGACGTGATGGTGCCGATCACGGTCGGCGCCACGACGCTGAGGCGGGTGCCGCGGCTGGTGATCTCGACTTCGAGCGGCTTGGGCGAGGTCGCGTTCGGCGACTCCATCGTGACCTTGAAGTCGCCGGCCTTGTCGTCGACGACGCGCCGGTGGTGGTTGGCGGCCTGGCGGTGTGGCGGCTGGACGTCCGTGTCCTCGGTGGTGCCCTTGGCCGGGATCGGCCAACTCGGGGACACGATGATACATCCGTCGCGGCTTCGGTCCTCGAACAGCCACTTCACGTCCGGCACCGCGACGGTCTCGTCGGTGCCGCGTTCCGGGCCGAGGGACAGGTAGGAGCAGTGGTGGAAGAGCTTCAGCACGTCCCAGAGCAGCCGGTCCTCCCGTCCGTGACGCTTCGTCGTCAGCACGATCTTGGAGAGGGTGTCGTAGTCGACGTCGGATCCGAAGATGGCGTAGGTCTCGTTGCCGCCCTCATCGAACGTGACCTGGAAGACGATGGAATCCTGGTTGCGGTCCTCGACCTCGCGGTCATTAACGCGCCAGGCGAACGGCGAATGGACGAAGAACTCGGCCCGGGAGGCGCCGTTCTTGCTGAACCCCGGCACGGTTTGGCCTGCGTCCACGATGCAATGGGCCCGGTCGGCCACCGTCAGGCCGCGCGAGGCCAGGAAGTCGTGGAGGCGGGCAGGCCGCGAAAAGACCTTGATGCCCTCGCCCTTCTCCAGCCGATAGCGCGCTTCCTGCCGGATGACGCGGGCGTCACCGTCGAGCCCCTCCTCGGTGATCACCGCGGCCGGCACCCACATTTCGTTCATCTTGATGCGGCCGCCGCCCTGGTATTTCGAGGCATGGCGAAACCAGAAGAAATCCGCGGCGCCCTTCACGTGGTCGGTGTCGAGATGGGAGAAGCAGACAACGTCGTAGTCGTCTCGGTACGTGTCGTCGAGCGCCCGCCGGAGTAGCACCGGCAGATCGCACCGACGGTCGGAATTGTCGTCGGCGCAGCGCATGTTGGCGTAGTCGATCAGGACCGTCTGGCCGTTGGCCAAGTCGATCCGGGTGGTGTCGGCGTTGCCGAGCGGGAAAAACGTGATCTTGGCGGTCATTGGACCTCTTTGGGTTGTAGGTGGCGAGAACTGTGTCATCATGCGTTTAGGCGCACCCTCGCGGCCCACGCGGACATTGATTTTTCTTGTCCGCGCCGGGGGGAGGGCCGCGCCTAAGCCAGAGATGACAAAGTTCCAAGGGAAAGATGCCGAACGCACTAATGGAGGAATCAGCCGAAGGAGGGCCGGACGGCGGGGCTTACTCGCCCGACGAACTCCTGACGCTGATCTCCGCGTTCACACCGCTGGACTGGCTGCGGGTCAGGAAGGCGGCGATCCACTTTTCCAAGCGGTGCCGTCTCGAATGGCGCGAGCTTCAGAACGAAGCCCTGGTCCGAAGCCTTGACGGCCGCCGGAAGTGCCCCAGAAATGTCGCCGTGACGACCTTTCTAGGAAACGTGATCCGCAGCATCGCCTCCGAGGCCTACGGGTTCGAAGGCCACGTGCATCTTTCCGAAGAGTTGGAGGCGCAGCAGCGCACGGCTTCCGGACTGACCGACCTGACAAAGTCGGCCGATCCCGCGGCTTCGACCATGGACGCCCAGAAGATCCTGGCCGAGGTCGTCGCTGCTTTCGACGGAGACGCGATGGCCGAGATGATGTTTGACGGGATCATCGACGGGGTCGAAGGCCAGGAACTCCGTCAACTGCTGGAGCTCTCGCAGAAGGACTTCGATTCCAAAAGGCGTTTCGTGCGCCGCCGCCTAAACGACTATGCTGAAAGGAATCCCCATGTCCGATGACAAGAAGGCGAGGGATCGGCTCGAACGGATGGACGACTTCGTACTGCACGATCTGTCCTCGATTTCGGATGAGGAGCTCCTAAAGGAGGCGATCGAGGACGGCGTCGACTTGGAGGAGGTCGGCCGAGCCGGACTCGCAGCGCTCGATCGGGCCCAGCTCGTCATCGGAAGGCGGCGCATGGCGGCCATCCGGCGCGACATGGAGATGGATTCGAGAAAACCGCCGATGCGGCCCGTGCGCGGCGCGTCTCAGGCCGGTCTTCGGAGCATACTCGCGCGAAACCGAGAGGCGGCCAACAAGTTGACGATGGCGGCCCGTAACGAAACCGGATCGCTCGACGACGATGCAGAAGGAATTTTGGCCGATTTCATGGAATTGGGGGCCATTCCTGGGGAGGGTGAAGGAGAGGCCTGATGAGCTACTCGGCACCCGAACGGTTGTTGCGGTCGTTGGGGATAGGAAAGCCCGAGGAGATCGACCTGGAGGCAGTCGCATGGAGCGTGGGCGCGAAGGTGAAGTATCGGTCGCTCAAATCATGCGAGGCGCGGATCTGCGGGTGCGGCGACAAGGCGATCATATCAGTTGACGACACAAGGATTCCGCAGCGGCAGCGCTTCTCGTTGGCGCATGAAATCGGACACTGGACCTACCATCGCGGACAACTTCTCGTCTGCAGGTCAAAGGACATCGGAAGCTTCGGCGCAAGGGGAGCGACCAATCCGGAATCCGTGGCCGACCAGTTCGCGTCAGAGCTTCTGCTGCCCGCCTACATCCTTCGGCCGGTCATCGCCCAATACAAGGCGCTGAACCTAAAGACTGTCGGCGAGATCTCCACCGCCTTTAAGGCGAGCCGTACCGCGACCGCTATCCGCCTAGTTCAAAGCAACAAGTTTCACGCCATGCTGGTCTGCCATGGTCGGAAAGGACGGAAGTGGTTTCTTCGGCCACCCTGCGTTCCCGACCGCTGGTTTCCGCGCGACGAACTCGACAGGGACAGCTACGCCTTCGAGACCCTCTACGGCTCTAAGGTCGAGCAGACGCATCCGCGGAAGATCGATGCCGATGCCTGGTTCGACCGCCGCGGCGCCGAGCGTCATCAGCTGTTCGAGCACACGTTCCCCCTGCCAAACGACGAGATCTTGACCTTGTTGACGTTCACCGATGCGGAGATGATGGAGGAAAATGACTCGTCCTGGTCCTACCGGCGTAGAAGCTAGGCCCGTTCGTCTGACCCTCTTCGCTTACTCCGTGCCGCAGCGCCCGTGTCCCGGCCGAAGGAGCCGGTACCGTTCGACCAAGCCTCGAGCCTTGCTCTTCGCTGCCGTCTCAGATCGTAGACTCTTGAGTGCGACAAACCCAAAGCTTTTGATATTTCCGCGTCGGCTCCTCGACAGAAACCTGTCAGGCCTTCTGCGATTTCAAGGCTCTGATGATGGCCTGCTCGACGAACTGCCAGGCCTTCTAGTCGTTCTTGAACGCGGCTTCCTTCACCGCCTCGATGATCTCCGGCGTCATGTAGAGCAGCGTTGCGCGACGCCGTCACGCGATAGGGGCGGCACGGCGGACTACGACCTCGAGACCGGCATATGTTGACGGCCCAAGCCAGTCTGTCCTCAAGCTAGGCTCGTCGTCTCCAGATCGTCCATCGCTAGATGCTCCTTGGGCTCAATTTCGGGTCGAGGCCTTGCTGGCAACAATAGGCGAGGCGACGTTTCAGCACTTCGGCCTCCACCGCACAGACGGAATCAGAGTAGGGATTTGAGGGGCCCAAAGCCAGCGTGGTCTACGACCTCATAGGTGAGGCCGATGCCTCGATCTGCTCTCGCACGCGAGCGACAAGCGATTCCGGCACTGCGAAGCCACGCCGCACAATTATGCCCTGAGAATCTCGATCCACAACACGCACCGTAGGTCTGATCAAGCCTGCCTCGATGAGGCAATTCATGACGGCTGGCGAGCAATCAGGCGGAAATCCCAAGGCAACGCTTTCAAACGCGTGCACGATTGCCGAAACCAGCTCACTGCAAGGATGGAGTTGTTCACCGGCCATAGATACCTCCTGAAAGAAATATACATCAAAGGAGGACCCTAGCGAGGATGTGCGCGAGTTTTCCCGGTTTAAGTCTAGCTAACAGACTATCAGCTGATGGCCGCTCGTTCCCGGTTCGAAACGGCGGGTGCTGCCCGGCCGACGCCATGACTGAAAGGGCCGGCCGCCTCCCACGCCGTGGCTGCGCCGCCGGTGATCATGGCTCCGACGACGAGGTGTCCGGCGGTGACCATCCAGGGCCGCTGCCGCTCGACCGCCTGGCTCGGCACAAACTTCGTGTTCGGGTCGACCGACGCCAGGCTGAGATCGCGCTAAAGCTTGCGGATCGACGAGGCCCGCCCCGAGTGAAGGCCGCGCGCCGCCGTCACCGGCGTGCTGTCCTGGCTTACGCCGGTTTCGTGAAATCGGACGAAGGTCTACCTCGAGTTATCGCAATCGCCGCCGCGGTGATTGCTATCGCTGCCTTCGCGGTGTCATCACCGCCACGCCCATAAGCATCATCACGTTCACCGGCACGGCCGGCCGCGCGGCCGGCGCCGGAGTCATCGTTCTGGCAGCGGCTCACAGGGGGCGGGGCGTCATCCTTGGTGTCGATCGGCCGCCATGACCTCGGCGGGACGGCCCGCCAGCTTGGGATTCCCAGGTCGCTGTGGTGCGCCGACTGGATCAACCGCGTGCTCCGGAAGGCCGGCCTGGTCGGCTCCGGATCCAGTGCGGCGATGTCCTTCGCCACTACGGGCGCCGCGTCGCGGGCCCCCAGGTCGGCGCCATAGCAACCATGGAGCGACGCGGAGGCGGGCACGTCGGCATCGTGACCTCCTACAACGCGGACTCCGTCACGCTGATCTCAGGCAACAGCTGCGGGCCGCGGGGCAACCGAACGGTCTGCGAGCGGACCTACGCCAGCGCCAGGATGCTCTCCTACACGGTCGCGGAGAACTGACACGCGCGTCACCTCCCCGGACCCGAAGATCGTTTCAATGGTGCTGAGGCAGTACAGGGAGCACGCCGCGGCGGAGCGCTGGCCCGACTGGTCGCTGCGGGCTCTGAGGCGCCTGGCGGCGCTGCATCGTGACATCGAACGCCAGCCGGCGGAATCCGTCGCGAACGGACAGCCCGCCAGTGGCCTCGGCGGCATAGTTCCCGTCGAGATCGTCGACCGCCTGCCGGCGCGTACCTTGTCCCCGGAGCAGGCGCTGCGGGAGGGCGGCCTTCCCGTGCACGTCGGGGCCGTCTGATGCCCGGCGAGCAGCCCTGGCTCGACGAGGAGAACGACTTCGTCGTGCTGCGGCCGGCGCCGCCGGCGGTCGCGCGGACGTCCGGAGGGCGCATCGCCATGCTGCGGTCTGAGCGCATGATGATCGTCGCCAGGTACGACGACGGCGGGATGCCGTTGGCCGTCTACGGCGTCGTCCGGATGTTCGAGATCGAGATCTCCGAGCTCCAGCTGAAGGCGGCACGGTCGTGAAGGTGATCATGCTCCAGCAGTGGGACGCCTGGGTGATCCGCCTGGAGCGGCCCGGCCGGCAGACCGTCTTCTATGAGACCGAGGCGGTCTGGAACGTCGCGGCCGCCCGCGCGACCATCTTCCGGGACTACGAAGCCGCACACGCCGGGACCGCACGGATGCGCCGGAGGATCGCCCAGGACGGCGAGATCCTCGACGTCGTTCCGCTCGCCGGCGCGATCTTGGCCGCCGCGTTATCGGATCAATCTGCCATCATTGGGATCGATGCGGGAGCGCGCCGGCGACCAGCCGTCGGCTGTCTCTGGAGGGGGTGCGCGCCCGTTGGGGACCGCCCGCGTGAAGGCGGCGGCGCGTTCGAAGATCATATCGATAGGCGACTCATGGGAAGCTAACTGCTGATAGCTTCCCATGAGGCTGTTCGTGGAGCATGCTATCGGACGGTAACACACGGTATCTTTGCCCATTAAAATAGCGTGCCTGATTAGTAGCGTCACCGGTGACGCATCACAGGTGACGGTGCTTTTGGCGACACCCCCCGTTACATCCCTCGATCTGCAACGGGAAATTTGGAATTCTTACGTTTTTGTAATGTTGGCCGCGAGCCAGGCGTGGCCGTGCTCCGTGATACGCCATTCGAACTGGAACCAGCGGTCTGTCCGCGGCGGCAGGGACCCGTTGCGCGCGATGAAGCCGGCTCGGCGCAACGGGTCGATCGGCCTGGCCGTGATCTTCGCCGGCGCGGTGCATGGCTTCGTGAGCGTGAACGATGACCAGTCCCTTCCGCGCTCGGTCAGCCTGGAGCCGTCGCGCAGCGCGATCAGGAGATCGCGGGGCCCCGGCGTCAGCCTGAGTGTCGGCGGCGCCGGCGGCCCGTAGACTGGCTCCGGACGGCGCAGGAGTGGATCCGGCAGCTTCTTGCCGCTGATCTCCTCGAGATGCGGGATAGGATTGTACGCGTCGACGCCATCCGGAAGCGGCATCCAGTGCGTGACGGTCAATCCAACGATCGGGTTTTCCTTATCGAACGGCGTCCACCAGCAGCTTCCGCCTCGCGCCGGGATTAGGACGGTGTCCTGATAGTAGTTCACGGCGGCGGTGTAGACATATTTGCGGTCGTATTTGTATTCCGACAGCGGGCGCCAGCCGTCGCTCAGGAGCAGCCGGGCGTAAGCCGAGCCCTCGGCCGCTTGCCGCTCGAGCTTGGCTCTCTCGACGTCGTCGAAATCAAGCTGCATTGGCCTGCTCGATTAGGTGGGCCTTCGTCGCCTCCCGGTCCTCTTCGGAATAGGCCGGGCTCAGGTCGACCAGCTGCAGCAACAGCGTCAACTCGTCGGGGCCGTCGTCGAGGTGGCTGCGGAGCGTCAGGAACTCGTCCGCGACATCGGCGGCACGCTGCTCCGCGAAGGCGAGGAGCTCCTTGGTCTGTTCGACGCGCCGAAGCAGGTGCGCCTTGATGACCCCCTCGACTGCCCGGATCTCCGGCTCCGTCATGAAGCGGTCGATGTTGGCCCGCAGGGCGCCGGGCGGCAGGCCGAACAAGTGCTCGCCGCCTGGGCGCCAGCATGAGCCGTACGACATCTTCAACTGCTGCTCGACCAGCTGCCAGACGGCGGTGTTTGGCCAGCTACGCGACATGCTCGGCCTCCTGTTCGCGCTTGGACCGCTTGCGTGCGATTCCGGCGGTGCGCTCGATCTCAATCCGGAGCACCGTCAGGCCGGCGGCCCGCTCCTGCGAGAGTGCCTGCTCGCGCTCGATGAGCGCGACGAGCTCGCAGTCGAGGTCCCGGGCCCGATCGGTCTTGCCGCCGTAAGGCCGCCTGTATTCGAACAGCTGCGACCGGCTGATACCGAGCCCGGCGGCCATCTTGACCGTCCAGAATCTCCCGTACAGCGCTCGGCCGACGTGCTCGATGCGCTTCGCTAGCGTCTTCAGCTTCTCCGTCATGTCGTCTCCGTTATGGCGATGTGCCGTATCATGTCCGACGCATGCTGTCCGATGATCCTGAATTGGTCAAATCGGGTTTGCGCTTTGGATTTGCAGCCGGCGGGTCCATCATCGCCTCGCCCAACCGTAGGAGGCGCAGTCATGAGGTCAATTCTCGCCGCCATCGGCGCCGCGCTACGCGGCGCGTTCGCCGTCATCAGGGACGTCGTCATGCTCCCCGTCGATCTGTTGTCGAGCATGTTCGGAGGCCCGCTGGGTCCGCCGCCGGCCGGCGACAGTCCCCTCGTCGCGGAGCTCAAGGCGAAGACCCGCGCCGCTCAGGGCGAGGCGATCCCGCGGGCCGCCGAGGCGATGGCCAAGGTCGTCAGCAATTGGTCGATGGACTGCATCATCGACGACCGCCGCCTGCCGGTGCCGACGCCGCCGAGGGTCTCGCGCGACGTCGCGAACTGGCTCCAAGGGCTGACGAGCGACGAGTGCGTGCTGATCGCGAAGGCTCAAATTAATGCCATTTCCGCGCACATCGCGGGCACGGCGCACATCGATGGACTGCGCGCCGTGCAGAGGCTCGAAGCCGAGCCGTGGGAGTCGCTGGCGATCGTGCCGTCGTGGGGGCCGACGCTCGAACCGCAGCCCGTCATCGCGAGCGCGCCGGGCGTACGGTGAGTCTCTCGAGGACGCGGCGGAGCCTAGCGTTGTCACGCTCCAGGTCCTCGGCGCGATCGACCTGACCACGCCGCAGGGCCTCGCTCAGGTCGAGAGCGCACTCCAGCTGCTCCCGGGTCCAGTGGTCCCACCTCGCCGCGTTCGCCGCCGCCGCGTTGCGGGCGCCCTGGATCAGCGCTCCGGCGATCGCGACCGAAACCGTCGCGGCGCCGGCCCCGAACTGGCTGGCGTCGAATTGAGTGTGGCTGCCTCCGTAGGTCGTCATCTCGCTCTCCTGTCTGATCTCGATCAAACATAACATGTCCGACGCCGATTGACACTACGCCGACACTCGTATAGGATCCGTTAAAGTCGACCGGGGCCAACAGCCGGGACGACTTTTTCGAAATCTCATTGCTGAATGGATCTAGGCAATGCTCACGCAGACGACGCAGACGTCCTTCGACTTCACGTTCGCCCCTCCCGCCGGCGTCCGCTCGGTCTCGGCGACCCGCCGCAAGACATCGACGAAGCGCCGCTTCACCGATGCCGAGCTCCGCGCGGCCGTCTCCCGCTTCGGGGACGACGACGAGCTCATCGCCTCCCATCTCCGCACGTCCGTCACCGACGTGCACCGCCGCCGGAAGAAGCTCGGAATCGCCAAGGTAACTTGGACGCTGGAGGCGCGGCGCCGGTTGTTTCTCATGGCGACCAGGACGCCGCGTCCGACAAACGCCGAGATCGCCAGAGAGTTCGGCTGCTCGGTCGGCGCAATCGAGACTGCGCTGTCCCGTCACAACATCAGCCGGGGCGGCGTCTCGGCCGGGCCGGCCAAGCCCCGCAATCTTTCGGCGAAGGTCGAGAAGCGCTGCATGCGGTGCAAGGGCCCGTTCGTGCCGGCGCACAGGCACAACTACATGTGCAACGGTTGCCGCGCAGAAGTCGCGAACATGGCGGCCTGATCATGGAGATCCTGGTCGTCATCGTCGTCGCATCGTTCCTGATCCTCGCGGTCCGGCTCGCGTGGCAGCTGGCCTGCCTGCTCGTCCCGGTGCTGATCGTCGCCGCGCTGCTGCACGGCTGCACCATGGCGGGGGGCGTCTGATGCCGAGACATCCGACTCAGAGCTATCAGGTCGCCCGCGCGCGACGCGCAGCCGCGGTGGCCCAGGCGGGTTCATAGGATTCAAAATGCGCCTTCACATCGTCAGCGACCTGCATGCCGACATCGGCGGCAACGCGATCACGGAGTGGACGCCTCCGGAGGCCGACGTCGTCGTCGTCGCCGGCGACGCGATGGCGCCTGGGTCGCACGCGCTGCGTCTCGTCCGGCGGCTCTATCGCGACACCTCGATCCCGATGATCTACGTCCCCGGGAATCATGACTATTACAGCGAAGGCGACCGCAAGGTCGTCGCCCGCGACCCCACGCTGAAGACGACGCGGGACACCGAGCGCGCCCGTATGCGCGAGGTCGCGGCCGAGCTCGGCATCGTCCTGCTCGACGACGAGGCGGTCGCGATCGACGGCGTGCGCTTCGTCGGCAGCACGCTGTGGAGCGATCTCCGTGCCAGTCCGCGACACATGACGTTCGAAGACGTCGAGCGCGAGGCCCGTCACAATCACAACGATTTCAGGCTGATCAAGGTCGACGAAGGACGCAGCAGGGACAGGTGGACCGTCAGGCGGATGCTGTCGGCGCATCAGGCGGCGCGCGCGTTCATCGAGAGGGTGCTGGCGGAGCCTCACGAAGGAGATACGGTCGTCATCACGCACGCCGCGCCGTCATACCGAAGCCTTGCCGGCTGGGATCCGTCGGCGCCGACCACGTTCCGGGAGATGGACTCCCTGTACGCCAGCGACCTCGAGTACCTGATGACCGGCGAGAACGCGCCGGCGTTGTGGATCCACGGCCACGTCCATCACAACATGGACTACTCGGTCGGCGCGACGCGCGTGATCTGCAATCCCCGCGGCTATCCGCCCGAGCGTGGAAAGCGGCATCGCGAGAACCCCGCTTTCGATCCCGGCCTAGTCGTCGAGATCGAGCCGCGTCCAACGCAGATGATGAGGATCCGATGAGCATCATCGCACGCCTTCTCAAGGCATTCCGCTCCGCCGAGCGAGACGACAGGGTCGTCATCGATCAGACCGCCTATTTCGACCGGCTCTCCGACGAGAGGCGCCGCCAGCGGCGGATCGCCGAGGAGAACGACCGATACGAATTCGGGATGGCCAAGCTCGCGCGCAATTGGGCTTCGACGACGCTCGAGCTCCGGCGCCGCGAGCGGCTCCCGACGAAGCTTCCGGCCGCCGTGCAGGCGTGGCTGCCGGGCTTGACGGTGCAGGAGCTCATCGTTTTGTCGAAGGCTTCGCACGACGCGATCCAGGCGCACCTGTTCGGTGGCAAAAATCTCGCCGGCGTGCGCGCGGTTCAGCCGCTCGATGAGTGCGTGCTCGTCTTCCCGAAGCCCGTCGCAGAGCCCATGGACCCCCGGATTCGGAGGTTCTCATGAGCGCCACATACCTGATCGCCGACCCTCACTTCGGTCATGCCGCCATCATCCGGATGTGCAATCGACCGTTCGAGTCTGTCGAAAAAATGGACGAGATCATGGCCGAGTCATGGAGGCGGACGGTGAGGCCAAACGACACCGTGATCGTCGTCGGCGATTTCGCACACCGGATGAAGCCGGACGCGCTGCGCCGCCTATTCGACAGCTTGCCGGGGCGCAAGCACCTGATCATCGGGAATCACGACGACAAGCACACGCGGGCCCTCGGCTGGGAGAGCCAGCACGAAATCTGGCACGTGTCGATCGACGGCCAGAACGTCGTGCTGTGTCACTACCCGATGTTGACGTGGGCGAAGGACCGTCGCGGTGCTCTGCAGCTGTACGGTCACACGCACGGCCGGCTTCGCGGCAACGTCCAGTCAGCTGACATCGGCGTCGACGTGATGGGTTGGGCGCCGGTGAGGTTGTCCGCGATCCGCGACTACATGTCCACGCTGCCGCTGCGCGTGCACCCCGAAGACGGTCTCGAGAACCAGGCAGGAGGCCTGACGCCGTGAGTAACCCAGATCTGACCGAGTCCGAGAAAGCCGACCTCGCCGAGCGCGTCCACGAAGCCGTAGAGCAGTTCAAGCGCCTGCGCGATTCTCCGCTATGGAACGTGCAGACGTTCCGCGTCAGCGACATCGCGGGCGAGCTCAGTCGTAGACAGGCCAAAATGGCTATGCAGCTGGATAGCTATGCAGATGAGGATCCCTACCGAGGAGGACGTCCTCAAGATGCCGGTAGAACTTCCTGAGGACCTGCTGACCGGCGACGGCGAGATGTACACGCTGTCGGTAGATCACGAATGGCTTCGCAGGTTGGGGAAGGACGCTCCCATTAGGGTCGGAGATCCCGCGAAGATCGATCTCGGCATCGTGAGCCTCAAATTCACGACCGTCGCACGTCCGAAGGCGGTGGAGTTGGGACGATGAGAGCGTACGACCTTATCGACCTCATCCCCGAGCCGGTGCTGATGGAGCCGGCCTGATGACCCAACTCCAGATGTTCGACCCCCGCGCCACGCCGACGGCGACGCGGGAGATGCTGGCGGACACGAAGCTGCGCAGCGCCATCGACCTCATGCGCCCGCAGGGCGGCGCCGGGTGGCCCTACGTCGAGCGCATCGGAGCGATCGGCGACGCCCGCGCTTGGGCGGTGGACGACGGCGGCGTTCGGTACGTGGTCCTGGATGACACAATTTTTCGGGCTGGCGATCTCTGGTTCGCCGTGGCGCCCGTCCGCAAGGCTGCGTTGGCGGCGTTCGCGAGGTGGGATGAGTTCAACGGAGGAGAGACGACATGAAGCCATACGCGTAGAGAGTTTTGGACGCTCTAGTTTTCGAGCTTTTCCGGAAGGATGAGCCGAAGCTTGCGGAGGCGGTGCAGGCGGCAATGCACAAGGCTTCCGACGTGAAGTTGGCCGCCTATGAGGCAAGCGAGCCTTACAGGAGCCAGCGCTACACGGGTCAGGTCGTCGAGACCGGAGAGAAGACGATCCGTGAGTACGTAGACGAACTCGACTCGCCGGAGCTTTGCCGAGGCGGATGGCCCGATACGATCACTGTGTCGCAGCTTCCGGATAGCAGCCGAGAGCGGTTCGTCTTCGAGCTACAGGCGTACTGCCTCCTCTCGAAGGACGAGGCGCTCGCGTTCTTGCTGAGGAAGATCGGGCAGACCGACGAGGTGCGCGCATGACCGGAACCGCCCCCAAACCCTGGACGTGGGCTCCGGTCACTCCGAAGATCGGAGACGTCGTCACCATGCCGAACCCGCTCACGCGCTGGGATCGTTTTCGCATTTGGCTCGGTCTCAGGCGCAAATCGCCAGCGACCGGTCAGATGGTCTGCGTCGCCGGCCACGTGAGTGCTCCGCTGCCTCCTCGATGGGAGGTCCGCGACGTCGCGCCGTACGCCATGCAGACAGTCGAGGCAGCAAAGAGGGGCGAGACGTGAGTCGCCGGCGACCTCGCCGAATCCTTGGGAAACCATTGATTTCCTGATGAAGTCGGCCATCCGAGTCCTATATGGTTTCGGCATGGACAGCACGGACAATGACCTGTTCGGCGACCGCGAGATCGTCGCGGAACCCGAACGCAAGCCCAAATCGAAGAAATCCGAACTCGGCCAGTTCTTTACCGGAGAGCGCATAGCCGCGTTCATGGCCGGCCTGTTTCCCCAGCCCAGGGGCAGCGTACGGCTGCTCGACGCCGGCGCCGGCCAGGGCGCGCTGACCAAGGCCTTCGTCGAGACGGCCCGGTCTCGGGGCTTCAAGGGGCGCCTGGAGGCGCACGTCTTCGAGAAGGACGAGGAGGTCATCCCGGACCTCCGGACGGCCGTGGCCGGCCTGGACGCCGACGGCAAGGTGTTCGAGGGCGACTTCATCGAGCGCGCCGCCACGATGATCAAGCTGGGGCGGGGCGACCGGTACACGCACTCGATCCTCAATCCGCCGTACGGCAAGATCAACACGGGATCCGCCCACCGCGGCTTCCTCCGGACGGTCGGCCTCGAGACCGTCAACCTCTACCCGGGCTTCGTCGGCCTGGCGTTCGAGATGCTCGCCGACGGCGGGGAGCTCGTCGCCATCATCCCGCGCAGCTTCTGCAACGGTCCATACTATCTGCCGTTCCGCCGCTGGATGTTCGCGCGCGGCGCGATCCTGCACATCCACCTGTTCGAGTCCCGCAACAAGGCCTTCAAGTCGGACGGCGTTCTCCAGGAGAACATCATCATCCACATGAAGCGGAGCGTGGAGCAGGGCGACGTCAAGGTGACGCTGTCGACCGACGACACCTTCGAGGACCTGTCGGAGACGACGCACCCCTTCGGCAAGATCGTCTATCCAGACGACCCCGAGGCCTTCATCCATATCCCGACGGGCGACGACGGGGAGCTCCTGTCGGCGCCGGCGTTCGGCCACACGCTCAAGGATCTCGGCCTGGCGGTCGCTACCGGGCCGGTGGTCGACTTCCGGCTGCGGGGCGACATGTGCGCTCCCGACGACGCCGACGCGGTGCCGCTGCTCTACACCAGCCACTTCGTCGACGGCGAGCTGGTCTGGCCGAAGGAGAACTTCAAGAAGTCCAACGCGATCCGGCGCAACGCCAACACTGAGAAGTGGATGATGCCGTTCGGCGTCTACACGATCGTGAAGCGGTTCTCGTCGAAGGAGGAGCGCCGGCGCATCGTCGCCAACGTCGTGGATCCGGCCAGGCTGCCGGCGAACGAGGTGCTGGGCTTCGAGAATCACCTGAACGTGATACACAAGGGCAAGAAGCCTCTACCTGAGGATGTCGCGCAGGGTATCGCCGTGTTTCTGAACTCGACCGCCGTCGACCGCTATTTCCGCCGGTTCAACGGCCATACCCAGGTCAACGCCACCGACCTGCGGACGATGCGCTTCCCGTCGATCGACGCGATCAGGTCGCTCGGGACGTGGGTCAAGGAGCTCGGACGCCGGCCGACCGACGACGAGATCGACCGGAAGATCGAAAGCCTGGCATGAGCAAACAGAAGCTGATCGACGAGGCGTTGCAGATACTCGCCGATCTCGGCCTGCCGCCGGCGCAGCGCAACGAGCGTTCGGCGCTCACGCTGCTGGCGCTGGTCGACCTCCGCCCTGACGGCAAGTGGTCCGAGCTCAAGGAGCCGCTGATGGGGGTGACGCCGATCATGGAGTGGATCGGCAAGCACTACGACAAGGTCTACGCTCCGAACACCCGCGAGACCATACGCCGGCAGACGCTGCACCAGTTCGTGGACGCCGGCATCGCGCTCTACAATCCCGACGACCCGCTGCGCTCCGTCAACAGCCCGAAGGCCGTCTACCAGATCGCTCCGGACTGCAAGGCGCTGCTCCAGACGCAGGGGACGGGCAAGTGGGACGCCAAGCTGCTCGCATACCTGGAGCAGTGGCAGACGCTGGCCGACCGCTACGCGCGGGAGCGCGAGATGAACATGATCCCGGTGAAGATCCCCGGAGGCAAAGAGCTCAAGCTCAGTCCGGGGGAGCACTCAGAACTGATCCGGGACATCATCGAGCAGTTCGCCCCTCGCTTCGCTCCCGGGAGCGTTCTCGTCTACGCCGGCGACACCGGCGAGAAGATGGGCTTCTTCGACGAGGACCTGCTGCGCTCGCTCGGGGTGACCGTCGACAACCACGGCAAGATGCCGGACGTGATCCTGTTCTGGAAGGAGCGCAACTGGCTGCTGCTCGTCGAGTCCGTTACCAGCCATGGCCCGGTCGACGGTAAGCGGCATGAGGAACTGGCAAAGCTGTTCGCGAAGTCCACGGCCGGCCTGGTCTACGCGACCGCCTTCCCGTCCCGGACCACGATGGCGAAGTATCTCCCGGACATCGCCTGGGAGACCGAGGTGTGGACCGCGGACGCGCCGACGCACCTGATCCACTTCAACGGCGACCGCTTCCTCGGGCCGCACTCCGCGGCGCCGCCGGCTGCGAGCTGACCCCGGGAGGACTGGATGACCGCGATCATCCTCGTCGTCGCCTATGGGCTGGCCGGCCTGGCCTACGTGATGGGCGACGTCGGGGAGCCCGTCATCCGGCAGCCGGCCTATGCCCGGGAGTACACCCAGCGCGGCCGCCGCGGTCCGCTGCTCGTCGCCGGCGCGCTCTGGCTGCCGTTCGCCGTGCAGCGTCGCCGCTGGGGGCCGCCGCTGGTCTTCGTGATCGCAGCCGCCATCGGCTTCGCTGTCGCCGGCCTGTTTGCGTAAAATCGATTTCGGCTGCGTCGCTTTGATGCCCGATGGGGCGGCGAGCGAGGAGGGGCGGCATAGGTTGAGCCTCCGCACACGGGAGGTCATGACGCTCCGTGCTGCTCCAGGTACGCGACCATCTCCTCGATCATGACGATCTGATCGAGGTCCATCGGCTTCCTGAAGTTGACCTCGCACCACTCGGCCTGGGTCCGCAGGTAGTCGAGCAGAAGCCGATAGTCATCGAGCGACCTTTCTTCGATCAGCCTCATGTGCGACCCGGCCAGAACCATGATCTTCGCAAGCTCTTCGAGCACTGCATCCAGCGAGTCGACGCTGAAGAACGGCCCGACGTTAACCAGATTGCTCGGCTTGGCCATCAGCAGCCCGAAGCCGCGAAACGTCGGGTGCGTCCCGAGCTCGCAGAGCAGCTTGTAATGCGCCTCCCGCTTGCGCTCCGTGTAGCCGTCCCGGTCGTCCAGGGCCTTCCGAATGGTGACGGCGCCGAACTTCTTCAGCCGTTCGGCCTCGGTGGCGGTGCGCCAGGCAGCGATGTGTTCCGGGAATTCCCACAGGTAGTCGACCAGGAACGTCGTCTCTAGGACGTCCCGCATCAGCGCGACGGCGGCTTGGTAGTATCCGCGCATCGTCAGCCCCAGGGCCGAGGCGGACGAGTTGAACAGCCTGGTCGCGAGGATCTGTAGGACGAGCTCGTCGTCATCGCGGTGGGGATGGTGCTTCGCCACGTAGTCGAGCATCGTCATCGCGCGCTCGATCATACGCGCGTGCAGCGACAGGGCCTCGGACGCGATGATCGCGTTGCGGCTGAGATCCCTGATCTGCGCCTCGCCGACGGCCAGGCGGTCGAAGTTGTCGGGAAAGGTCACGGTTGTCTCCCTGGTCGACAGTATAGCCGATTCAACCTCAAGGAGAGAACCCTGCGTAAAATCGATTTCGGCTGCGCAATTTTGATTATGCGGTACCCGATGCGGGGCTCGTCCACAGCATGTGGATCTGGTGGAAAACCGAATCCCTCGGAAATCGCAGACTTTCACTCAGCTATCCCTCACATGTTGAGGAAAGCACTGAGTGAATATTGATTTCATTGACTAATCAGTCCGCAGACGGTCGTCGATAGCTCCGATCGCGCTCGAGCATCCCTCATAGTTAACCAGATAGGGAAGGGAACTCCGCGAAGTGCGGGTTGACTCACGAAGTCGTGTTGTTGAAGCTACAACGTCATGTTGACGGTCAGTTAACGTTGTTGTAGAAATAACAACGTCAGACGACGGGACGGCGGAGCCTAGAGGAGAGCAAAATGAGGACAAGCTTTACCAGAATTTCGAAGTGCGACGTCCGTGTGAAGACGCTCGACGAGCGCGGAGAGACCCTGGAGATCATTTACCACGTGCCGTCAAAGGGTGGCTACGTCACCGTCAACGGCCGAGAGGTGTGTGCACTCAGCGATCAGTCCGGACGTCTTCTGTATGTGTCCGATCCAGACGCCCTGATCGACGTGATGCGCGCTGAATACAGGCGAGCGAGGCGCGCCGAACTGGCCGCCTGACACTACTCACCTCGATCCTATGCCCGGCGGCCGCGGCCTACCGGGCTCGAGGCCGTAGAGACGCCACGTCGGCGTCGAGGAGGAGACTACGAATGCCGGTACTGAAGAAGATCACCGAAACCGTCGACGGCGAGGAGTTGACGATGGAAGAGCAGGTCTACGTCGTCACGGTCGAGAACGGTGGACAGCGCTACTGGCTGCGCGGAACGACGTTCGCCTTCACCATCGAGCGCGCCGATGGATTCGAGAACATCGAAGCCGCCGCGCAAGCCCTCCAGAAGGCTTCGAAGTACATCAAGCCTGCGATGAGTAAGAAGTGCGTCATCGTTCCGTACGGCGGCGATCTCGTCGCGGCCTGATCGCAATGACATCGACCTCATGCCCGGCGCCAACGACGGCTACCGGGCTTGAGGGCGTGAGAGCGCCATGGTGGCGCCGAGGAGATGCAGATGTCCGATGCCATTCCGATTCAACTCATACACAACGACGTCCTCGTTGGGCGTTTCGAATCGGCGCTCGTTCACGGAACTCTGGACGACTTCGAGCCGGTCCGCGTCGAGCTTTCCAGGCGCATGCAGGATGCGCTCAACATCAAGGAAGAGGCGTCCCGTCTGCTGGCGCAGGCGAACGCCGACATCGCAGAGCTCGGCGCTGCGTCCGACAAGGCCGAGTCGCTCGGCGCCATGGTGAAGATGGCGAAGGACGATTACCAGATCGATTTCGACGACATTATTCATCACGCCATCTCGACGCTGGGCATGGTATCGACGTCGGACGGCTGCCGCGCCATCCTGCGCAGGCACATCGAGATCGTGTTGGAATGCAACGCGTCTCCCGACGCGTTCTGCTCGATACCGAGCTACGCAACGGGAGAGACGGCCTGATGTCCGATAGGAAGCTGTCATCGCGCTCCGCGCGCGTCGTCGCCGCCGGAGAAGCTCTCGCCGGCGAGCGCTGGCAGAGCGCTCTGGCAAGAGCGTCCGGCGTCAAGCAGCAGTTGTTGGCGATGATCGCAAGCGGCGAACGCGAGCCGACCGACGACGTCTATCGAAAGGTGGCCGCCGGTCTGAAGAAGGAGGCCGTACGTCTCGCTAGGACGTCCGGAAGGGTTCACGACATGGCCGATCGCATGCTGAGCGAATTGGGCGAACTGGAGGAGGATTGATATGACCGAGTCGGTGTTAGATAGAATGAAACGCGATGTTATCGGCGCGGTCCGAGCAGTCGTATTTGATGTCCGCAACGCGGCGTACAGCGAGCGCGGTACGCCGCGGCGCATACCTGCTGAATTCTATCCGGCCGGCTGGGAGCCGGGAGAGGCATGCCGCGAGGGCCGCCCGGACATCGCCGAGCGCGCTGCCTCGCACGCGGCGGATATCGATATCCCTGTATGGCGATATGAGCCTAACGAAGCCGCACTTGCGCCAGTCGTGTCTAGGGACTAACTTAGTGATCACCGCGTTCGCGCGGGGCAGCCGTCCGGAATCAAGATCAAGGTCGTAGACGCTTCCATAGTCTCCGCGTCCGCGCGGGTTAAGCGACCCCGGCCCTCAGGTCGGGGTCTCGCTTTTTAGGCCGCGACTTCGGCTTGCGCGGTCCCTCGGTGGGCGTCGGCAGCGTGCCGCCTTGACGCAGGAACGACTCCACCAGGGCCTCTGACCAAGCACGCATGCCGGCCGCCTTTTCCCTCATGCGCTGGCTGACCAGATAGAATTGTCTTGTCGTCCGGGCGGCCTCCTCGCCGTCCTGCTTCATCTTGTGAGAGAGCACTAGCGACGACGCGGCGCCGTTGACCTTGTCCTCGATGTAGTCGCCGACGGGCGACCGCACCAGGTGTGGGTTGAACAGCGGTAGACCGTCGAGGGCGCCAGCCGCACGCATGCGCTGTAGATGGCGGTTGATGCTGTTGGGGTAAACGTGAACATCGTCGTTGTCGGCGTCGCGTCCGAAGCGCCGTGTCGACGCGAACACGTAAGCGGACGGCCAATCTCCATGCTGGTTTGCGACAAGCTGCGTATAGTCGGCGATCGAGCCCGCCGCGATCGACGTAACCACCGGGGGCAACGGCAGCCAGAATTCGCTTTTCGCCTTCATCTCTGCCGCTGACCAAGTTGCGCGTCCCCAGCCCTCCTCGCCGAAAGGATCGATGTCCATGAAGCCGTCGCGGCGCAGCTGCACGGTGCTGGCGCGCCTGTTCGCGGTGAAGCAGATCCACCAGAGGCCCCACCGGATCCCAGGGCTGACCTTGTGCTCCGCGCCGCGCTCGGCATGCTCCGCGCAGTAGGCTTCGTGCCGGATGAGGGTAGCCGCGACAGCCTCAGTCGTCAGGTCCGCCTTATTCTGGCGGTGCTGCGCGCGGCGCGTCTCGATCTCCCGCATCGTGGCCGGATCCGGGTCGCCGGCGCTCAGGCGATCCCACCAGCGGTCGACGCCCTCGGTGAGCCCGCTCTCGTCGGGATGCTTGTCGGCGGCCCAGCCGAGGGCGGCTTTGATATAGGCGACGCACTTCTGTCGCTGCCGGTAAGACGTGACGCCGTCGCGGGCCTCGTTGAGGAGGGGGCGGCTCAGGTCGGTGACGAGCTTGGCTCCGAGTACTTGATAGGATGCCTGCGCGAAGGCCAGCCGGACGTCGTCATTGGTCGCGTCGGACGGAGGCTTTAGCTCGTTGTTGATCCACCGTGGCTGCGCCAGCATCCGCATATAGCCCAGGCAGACCCGGCCGAGCGTCCAGGCGACGGGCTCGTCGTCGGCAGGGGCGTCCTCTTGCGGGTCCGCGTACCGCATCTCTGCGTAGAGCTCGGCGGCGCGCTTGCGCGCGTCCGAGATCGACAGGAACTCGGGGTGGCGCTCCCGGAGGTCGCCAAGGACGCGCATGGTCCGCATCGCCCGCAACGTCCATTTGGCGCTCCCGCCTCGCACGCGGACGGTCAGATAGCGCACCTGCGTGTCGGCGAAGACGTGCACGCCTTCGGCCTTGGCGGCAGCCAGGCCGAGGGCCTCCTGGACGATCTTTCGGGTGATCTCGACGCGCTGAAACGGCATGCTTTCTCTCGCGATGTACACACTTTTGTACACTCACGATGACATGGATTTCGGCGGCGCAAAGGGGGCGAGGATCGATTCCGACCAATTTCCCCGCGAAAACGGCATAAAGTTAACTGGTAAACGCCTGAGCGCGTAGAATATAGGAATCATAATCCTGGGGTCGGGGGTTCGAGTCCCTCTCCCGCTACCAAAAATTTTCAGCGCCTTGGAGTTCGTGGCGGCATATAACGGCGGCGCAGGGCTGCCATCGGCGGTGCGCTCCACGATTGATCTCGGCTACCTCGTTTCATCTCCGTGTCGTCGGAGTCTTCCGGAAAAGTCCTGGACTGTCCGCGTCCGGATCGATCTGGTCGAGCGGCCACCCCGATCTGACAGTTCGCCGCGATCGGCATCCGGATCGAGGTCGGTCACGCGAACAGCTGGTCGATGTCGTCCTGCGAAATCGCCACGCCCGGCCGCTTCGGGCCCTCCAACAAGTCTGGGGCGCTTGGGGCGGCAGTCAGCTCGGCGGCTAGCCGCGCCAGCTCCTCTTTTCCCCAGATGCGGACGAGCTTGTTGATGTGGTCTTCCATGAACTGCAGCGACTTGACGACGCGCGTGATCCGCTGCCCCGTGAGATCCTGAAACGCGCAAGCCTCGAACACCTTGTTGGTGCTATCGACGATCTCGTCGCATGCCGCTGCGGTAGCCGGGTCTTTGACTCGCTGCAACTTCGCGACGCTGGTGCCGATCGCCTCCATGCTTTCGAGGATCGCGTTCCCGGCCGCTTCCGTATTCTCGACGATCGCGTCGAGAGTATCGGTCATCGTTGCGAAACTGCCCTTGCCGTCGCCTTGAAGAGCGGCCAGTTCCCGCCGCATGCTGCTGATCTGGCCGAACATCTCGACCAGGTACGTTTTCAGCAATCTCTCTTCTTCCGGGGCAATCATCAGAAATCTCCGACTTTCAACGTTTCCTTATTAAGGGCTTCACGATAACGTTTCCTTATCATGGGCTTCCCGATGTAGTTGCAAACCGCGGCCTGCTTGTCTGCAATGACATTTCGGATCTCGATTCGGCGCGGTGACCTGGTCGCGACGCGGCAACCGAGATCGAGCGTAACCTGGAAACGGTACTGTGGTCAGGGCAGGTGAAGATCAACTGCGTCCCGCTTTCGCTCAGAGCGTGCGTTGATTCACTTCAAAAGTCGTCAATTGGCCATTGTAGACCCGACAAGATTGATCTTGTGGTAAAAGGTCTTCTCAGTCCGGTTTAGTCGGACGGGTTAGGCCGAGCTTGTGCGAGGTACGAAGTTCACATTGTGTTAACTCTCGTTTGTCTCGCAAGATCTGCAATCGTTCAGCCCGCCCCTTGCACGAGCAGCCGATAGGCCGCTTAACGTCTTCTCGGCTAGGCCTCCTTTTGATTTTTCAAAGTCAGCACGGCCCCGTGCTGACTGAGGAGATTGGGTGGCTAAAGTGCGAGGGACACAAAACGCCTGGCGCACCGCGTTCTTGAAGCCTCTCCGCGTCGAGACCGCGTGAACTGAGTTGCGGCAGAGGAGATGCGTCGATCGACCGCCGGATCAGGAGCGGCACCACGCCGCCAAGGTCGATGGCGGGATCACGGCGCTGACGACGCCCACGGTGATGATCGCAAGTCCCACCGTGTTCCGCAGCCATGTCGAGGTCGCCCGGCGGCGCAGGATCGGAAGTCCGAGACCGGCTGCCAGCAAGGCGGGAAGCGTGCCGACGCCGAAGCCGCTCATCGCAAGCGCGCCGCCGAGCCAGGAGCCGGACAGCATGGCATAGAAGAGCGCTGCATAGACCATGGCGCAGGGAAGAAAACCCCAGATCACGCCGCTTACCAGGATGCCCAGTCGGGGAGGGAGATTCGTCGCATGCGCGGCGCGCGTCATCGTGGAGCTGACGACCGACGCCAGCCGATAGAGACCTGTTGGCATCGGCACCAGATCGAGCATCGACAGTCCGATCCAGGCGAGTGCCGCCGCAGCCGCCCAGCGCAGGATGGCGTGTCCGATGGCCTGGTCGAACGCGCCGAACACGCTGGATCCGAGAGCGCCGACCGTGGCGCCGGCCAACATGTAGGCGGCGATGCGACCTCCATTGATCAGGAGCGCCGTGCTCCAAAGATCCTGTCGCGATCGCGCGGGACCAAGCTCAGCGGCGAAATGCAGGCCCGATGCGATGCCCGAGCACATGCCGAAGCAATGCAGGCTCGAGGAGAAGCCAAGCAGCAACCCGGCGATGAACAGCGGCTGGTCGAAATCGAACATCGTCGAAGCATTTCAGCCGATGCCGCTCCCGAAGTCGTTGCGCTGGGTCAAAAACCTCTGGTTCGTACCCCGTTCAGCGGCCAGGATCCTCGTCAGGGCCGGATTGAAGACTGCGGCAAAGGCCATGCTCAAATGCGGAGCGGACATTCCTGAGGTCGTCCGCCGCAGCGTGCAGGGCAGGCATCATGGTGCGGCGATGGCAGCGAGAAAGCCCTGCAGGTCGGCCCAGAGCTCGCCGGGCTCCTCAAGGCCGACGCTGATGCGGACCAGGGACTCCGACGCGTCCCACGGCCGCACGGTCCGGTCCGCGTCGATGTTCATCGGAGCGATCAGGCTGCGCGTGCCGCCCCAGGATGCACCGATCGCGAACACGCCAAGCCTGGCCATGGCCGGATAGATCCGCGCCTTGAACTCGGGCTTCACGACGATGCTGAACACGGCGCTCGATCCGGCGAAGTCCCGCGCCCACACCTGGTGGCCGGGACAGGACGGCAGCGCCGGATGCAACACGCGGCTGACGACGGGCGACCCCTGAAGCCTCTCGGCGAATTCTCTGGCGACGCGTCCGGTGTGGGCCATGCGGACGCCCATGGTCTCGATGCCCCTCAGGGCCAGGGCCGCCTCATCGGGCGAGACGCCGATGCCGACCATGCCCAGCACGTCCTTGATCGACTTGCGCAAGGCGAGGTCGTTCACGGTGATCGAGCCGAGCAGGAGATCGGAGTGTCCGCCGACATATTTGGTCAGTGCCTCGACTGCGAAATCGACGCCATGGGTGAGCGGCTTGAACAGCAGCGGGCCGGCCCATGTGTTGTCGCAGCCGGTCAGCACACCCCTGGCGCGCGCAACCTTGGCAATGGCGGGGACGTCCTGCACCTCCATCGTTCCCGAGCCGGGCGATTCCATCCAGATCAGCCGGGTCTGTGCGTCGATGAGGTCGGCGATGCCGTCGCCGATCAGGGGATCGTAGACCCCATGATGGATGCCGCGCGGCGCGAGGTAGTCCTCACACAATCTACGCACCGGCGGATACGCCGTGTCGGGGATCAGGACCTTCTGCCCTGGCAGCAGCACCGCGAGCATCGTCACCGCGACCGCGGCCTGTCCTGACGGGACGAGCACCGTGCGGACGCCGCGGTGAAGCGCGGTGAGCTGCGCCTCCAGCGTGCGGGTGGTCGGCGTGCCATGCAGGCCGTAGGTGTAACCGTCGAGGCCGCGTTCCGAACGCTGCGCGAAGGATTGCGGATCGTCATATACGATCGTCGAGGCGCGGTAGGTCGGCACTGCCAGCGAGGAGAAGCCCTCATCAGGCACGGTGGGGTGCTGAACGCAGCAGGTCAGATCGTGCATGCAAACCTCATTTCGGATGGCCAGCGGCGATGCGTCCAGCCTGGTCATTCTGTTGCGGCGGTCCGCGGCAGGTCCTCATGGGCTGCGACCGTGATCAGCGGCTTGCCGAGACGCCGGGCCATAGGCTCGATGAAGCGTGTCTTGCCGCAGCCGGTTGGTCGTTTCAGCATGACGGGCAGCCGTTCGAGATACGCCGCCGTAAAGGTTGCGATTTCCTGGCCGTGCGCCTGGTAGTCGGGCTCCGCGTCGAGTCGATACGAACCGAGCCGATCAGCACCAAGGATCATGAGACGTCTTAGAAACGAAAAATGCAGGCTGGACAAGACGGGAAATCGGCTTCGAGGGCTGCTCCGCCTCGGAACTCCGCGCCAGCAGTCCGGATGCGGCTCCGTGCCTGGGCAACCTATCGTCGCCGGTGTCGATGATGATGCTCTGCTCGGATGACCGAGCGACGCGGCTCCAGCCTGCGCCCTGCAGCAACGATGAATCTGTTGCAGCGGGCGGCGCTCGACCGCCGTGGGGGCGGTCGCCGCTGTCGCGCGCTCATCCAAGCAAGATGCGGCGGCCCGGACACCCATGATCGCCGAGCGCGACCCGGGGCCGTCAAGCCTGAAGACGTATCCTACTTCTTCCTGCGGAGCGGCTCACCCCACCGGCTGATGTCGCTGCCGGGCTCTGCGGGAAGCGGGCAGTTCTCATAGGGCAGCCGAGCCTTCGCGGTCACCATGCAGCCGCAGGCGCTGCACGTCCTGTTGTCTGCGGCGATCAGTCCGGCAACCTTGTAGAGCAATCCCTTGGGAGATGCCGAGAGCTTCTCGCAGGACAGGCAGGCCGTCAGGCGGCGCTCACGCACGGCTTCGTCGACCTGGGTGAAGCCGCCCTTGCTCCACGACGCGAAGGCCTTCGCAGCCTTGGCGACGAGCGCGCCGGCGGAATGCGGCTCATCGTCGCCGGTGCGGATCGGCGTGGAGGTCGATGGCTTGGCATCCCCTTCTGCGAACGCGATCAGATGCGACAGCATTGCCGGCGCCGTGCGTGCGGCAATCAGGTGATGGAAGTATTCCTCGTCATCCATCATGCGCTGAAGGGCGGCCATCGGAAGCGGGCGGGCGAGGCCGAGCGCCCGCTCCACGCGCAGGCGAATGTCGGCGACGCTGTCGCCTTCGCGCACCTGCAGCAGGGCTTC
Source organism: Bradyrhizobium sp. SSBR45G (assembly GCF_030159255.1). Taxonomy (GTDB): domain Bacteria; phylum Pseudomonadota; class Alphaproteobacteria; order Rhizobiales; family Xanthobacteraceae; genus Bradyrhizobium. The sequence goes on from NZ_BSCT01000022.1 coordinate 77,313, forward strand.
CAGTTGGCTTGGAGCAAGTTCTCTCGTGATCGTCACGGCGGTCTGGTGAGCGGCATTCATGGCTGTGATTCCGGTTGATCGTGGCGCACATGCTTGGGCTCGGGGCGGCCTGGGCCGCCCCGGTCCAAGGTGTCTACGACAGGGTGAGAAGGGCGGTGGATTGCGAGCGGATCAGCGGGTGACCGTCGGCGGACGTTACCCCGACCACCATCACCGCATATTCGACGCCTTTCGTGATCTTGGGATGCAGCACGACCGTCTTGTCGTCGGCGGCGTCCACCGCGGCGTCGGCGACCGCCACCGGGGGATCGAATTGATAGTTCGCCGGCGAGGTCACCGTCGCGGGATCGACCGCATCGCTGAAGGTCAAGGTCACCTCGGGATCGCCCTGGGCATTCAGGACGGCCGCGGCACTCAGCAGCTTCAACGTCGCATCTTTCGGCCCGCCGGCGCACTCCGGCATCGGCATGCTCTGCATGGAGTTCTGGAGCGTGGTCAGCCGGCACGCCAACGAGGAATCCATGCAGGTGTCGCCGCTGCCGGCCGCGTTGGCTTCGGAGACCATGCCGAACAGCTCGGTCAGCTCGGCGACCACCGAGTCCATGATGAAGCCATAGAGGCCGCCAAAAAACACGTATGACAGAACGCTCGGGCTGGCATAATCAGCCGTCGTACGGCAGCTGTAGCCGTCCTGGTTGAGCGGTGCGAGCTTCTGCAGACGCGCGACGCAATGGGCGAGGATGGCAGCGATGCCGCTCATTGTCAGGGCATTGACACGAACAAGGCCGCCGGTGATGACGACGTATTTCTCATTGAAGAACTCGAACGCATAGGCGTTCGGCGTGTCGTTCCGCTCGTCATATTCGAAGTGGAAGGTCGGGTACATGCCGGAAAACAGCCGGACCAGATAGCCGGCGACGCCGGCGCCCACATTGGAGCCGACCGGAGCACGCTTCGGACTCTGCTGGATGTCCCACGCCTGATCGTCCGTGAAATAGGCCTGGGTGCCGCTGGCATAAGACGGCGTGTATCCGGCGATCGCGCCGAAGCCGTCCGGCTCGGCATGGGTCTTGAACCCCGCCACCGCGAGCGCGACCGTCCGTTCCAGTGATCTTGCTGCGGGCGTGGCGGCGACATGAGCCAGGGTGGCCTGCACGGCGCCTGGGATCCTGGCGGCGAGGGCGCGATAGGCCTCCGTACCGAACACCGGCAGCTTATGGTGATCGGTCACCATCAGCGGGCTGTTGTCCGCAGCCGTGAGGCCGGAGATCTGCAGCGCATAGTCGCCGGTGACGATGCCATTGGAGTTGAGCAGATGGCCCGCGACACTCTTGGCCGGCATCGCGGAGGTCGCAATGTGATGAACGCCCTTGTCGAAGATACCGGCGCTGATGGCGACGACCGGGGTGCTGCCGCCAACGGCGACGACCAGGAGGTCGTTTGGCATCAGCCGGTCGGCGCGGATCAACTTGCCGTCGGGTTGCAGAAAGAGATGGGAGCGCGTCACCAGGAGGCTCTTCTCCACGCCGTCCAGCACGTAGTCGATCTTGACCAGGGTTGAGCGCTTGGACGGGGCTCCGGATGAATATTGCAGCTTCATCTGTTGCCAGGTCAGGCTGGCATCGGCGACCAGGACCTCGTCGCCGACGGCAAACTCCTGGACGGCCCTGAAGCTCGTCGCGTTGCCGGAGCCTTGATACGCGATCGCGGTGTCATAGGCGAAGCAGGAGCAGCAGCAATAGCAAAAGCCCTGCTTGTCGTAGCTCGGAATGTCGCTGTCGCCGTTGTAGTGGCAGCAACCGGGCGGCAGGGGCGGCGGCGACGACGTGCAGCCGCCGAGGAACTGATCCTGGCAGTCGCAGACCTTGTGTGTGTAGTCCTGAGTATCGTAGCAATGTGTATCGGGATCGTTGCAGATACGCCCCTTGTCCTTCTTGATGTTGTCCAAGCAGCCTTGGGTCGGCTGCCATCCAGGATAAGGCATTGCTGTTCTCCCTCAATGATTTTTGCGGATATTGACAGGGGCGATGGACTTACCAGCGCACCTGACCTTGGTACTCCAAGACGAGAATCAGGTTTTTGAGCTTCTGCGGATCGATGAAGCCGGCGGTCTTGAGGCCGGCCGGTACGTTGGCGAGCGTGAACACCGCGGCATGCTGACCAGCCACGTCGCTCATCGCCGGCAGCTGCGCGATCGGCAGGACGCTGAGCCAGTTGTTGTCCTGCGCGCCCGGCGTGGAGCCCAGCCAGTTGGCATCGAAGATGAGGCCGGTCTTGCCGGAGACCGTTACGTCGTCGGTCGAAAGCTGCGGGGTGATCTTGTAGTTGATGAAGGACGTCGCCGGCGGTGTCGCTGGTCCCGTGGATTGCAGGATGGCGGAGACGTTTGTCAGCACCGCATTGCTGACATGCGGCGGCACGGCGCGCGGCAGCACCGTGAAGGTCAGCGTCTGCGTCGTGGTGTTGCCATGGTCGGCCAGGAAGGAGCTCCAGGCATCCGGTTGGAGATCGGCGATCGGCATCAGCACCTGTCCGGTGAACGGCTGCAGGGCGGGAAGAGCGGTCACTTTCGCGCGCAAGGCGGCGCCGCCGTCGAGCGCGGTATAGCTGACGTCCACGACCACGTCGGCAATGCTGCCGAAGTCGATCCGGTTGGCGGCCGGCGGCATGTCGAGCCGCCAGCGCGAGACGGCGCCGGTGCCTTCGAAAGGCAAATAGCGATCGTCGCGGAAGTCGAGCTGGAACAGCCCGCTGTCAGAGATGCCGCTGGACAGCGCGATCTGCTGCTGGGCGCACCAGTTGGTGCGCAGGACGCTCGCATCGGGCGCCGGGACGTCGTCGCCGAGGAGGAAGTCGATCGCCTGGGAGTCCGGCTTCACGACGATCTGGCTGGACAGCTGCGTCAGCGTCGCATTGATGGTCTGCCAGGGACCGACCACCGCCGGGATCGAGACCGTGATGGTCTTGATCTTGCGGCAATAGTGCCCAGGATAGTCGTAATCGAACAGTTTCTCGGTCAGCGCGAATTCGCAGGAGCCGGTGGTCCGGAATCGGACCAATGCGAGCGGATCGAGCTGCGACAGCGCAACGGTGCGGCGAATCTCCAGTGTGCGCGTGTTGCCGTCGAGCCAGGCCCGCTCCATCCGATTGAGGGCGAGCTGGAGGCCTTCACCGGAGGTCAGGCCCTTGTGAACATTGTCCCAGTAGCCGAATTGCAGATAGGTCTGGTCGCCGTTGAGCTCATATTGCAAGGCGCGCTCGGTCATGCGCGCGAGGTCGTAGGCGAGCGTGTAGGTCTGGTAGTGCATCGCGCTGAGCCGGCCGATCAGCCATTGATAGAGCTCGCTGCTGGTGAACTTGCTCTTCAGATAGGCCGCCATCTCGCCATTCTGCGCCAGCGTCTTGAGATGCAGTTGCAGCTCCTGTTTGGCACTGTCGATCTCATAGCCGGCGGCGTCGATCTGCTGCTGGATCTGCTTACGGTCGTAGTCGGCGATCGTGCGCTGTTGCGTCCAATCCGCGGCACGGCGTTCGTATCCGGCGGAGAGCTGGGCCACGTTGCCGACGAAACTCGCCTGGCCAGCCATGGTGTTGAAGAACTCGGCAATCGACGTCAGGCTGGAGCCGACCTGCTTGCCGCCATAGGTCATGGCGAAGGGCGAACCGGCATTCGGAACCAGGAAGCCGGCGCTCGCCATGGTCTTGAGCGTGCCTCCGACGGTCGAAAGCACCTGGCTGACGATCAGCATCGCCAGATTGAGCTTCTCCGCGTCGGACAGGCCCTTCTGCAGCAGGTTGTCGTAGAAGCTGTAGCGGTAGTCGGCGCTGGCGAGCGAGGTTTGGAGACCGGACCGTGTCGACTCGAGCTGCTGGATGTGCAGCGTGCGGATGTCCGTGGTCAGGTCGAGCAGGTTCTTCTCCTGGACGTTTCGCAGCAGCTCGAGCTGCTCGGCGTCCTGGCGCTCCAGCGAGCTCTGCACCTGCGCGCCGAGCTGGGCGACGTCTCCCGCGATCGCCCTGGCGCGAGCGAGCAGCGCCTCGAAACGATAGGCCGGGATCGGCACTGCGGTTCCGAAGTCGAGCGGGAGGCCGCCACCGCCGGCCGCCGCAGCAGCGATCACGGCGCGCACGTCCAGCGGCGGGGCCAGCAGAGGCAGCGTCTGGTACTCGCCATTGATGTTCATGCAATGACGGATCTTGTAGAGCTGACCCGCGACGCGGTCCCAATACGCAACGAACTCGTCATTTTCCGGAATGCAGAAATATGAGTTGATGTCGTTGAACGGCATGCCGCGCAGCAGCGGTGTGCCCGGCGCAACCGGCGCCAGCAGGTTCTCGACATTGATGAGAAACTCCGGAACGAGCCCGCCGGGCGAGGCCGCCTTGATCTGCCGAAACGACATCGGGGCCGGCTTGGCCCGGCCGGATACCTCGCGTGGCTTCGGTCCCAACAGATCGGACGCCATGACATAGAGGTTGGTCGCCTCGTTCACGCTCTCGCGGGTGAACGCGCGAAACAGCTGGTCACCCCAATCCAGGATGTTGGAGATGTAGCGCATCACCGTGGCCTTGGCGTAAGCCGCGGGACGCAGACCGGCGATTGCGTCGGGATCGAAAGGCGAATTGTTGTAGGCGGCAATCTGGGCCGGATCCGTGAGATCCTTGGCGAGGTCGCTGCTCGCGAGGTCGCGAAACGGCAGATAGTTCCAGAAGCGATCCGTCGGGTTGTTCAGGCCGCTCTGCTGCGGCGCCGTCGGGTTGAAGATGTATTCGAACCAATGCTGCGCCTGGTCGAAGCGGCGACTGGCGTTGAGCGCATAGGCGACAAGAAACGGCGCGTGGAAGAAGATCTCACGGAAGTAGTCTCCCATGGCGCCGTTGAAATCGAGCGTGGCACTGGCCGGCGCGATTGCGGAGGCGGTGGGGCCGAGCCGGGAGAACGGGAGTTCGGGCGTGCTCTGCGCGTCGATGTTCAGGAGTCCCGGGAGCCCGGTTGCCGCCAGCCGCTGTGCCAGCATCGGAATCGTCTGGGTCGTGAGCCGGGCGAAGCGGTATTGCGCCTTGGTGAGATCGCCCCCCGATGTGATGGGGGCGACCCGCAGATAGCTTTCGCCCATCGGCAACGGCGACTGGTGCTCGGAGACGGTCAAGATCTCGCTCAGGGTCGGGAACGACACCTGATCCGCCTGCACCAGGAACGCCTCGTCGGCATTGTCGAGCAGGAACCACCCGAGCTGGTTCTTGACGTTGACCGTGTTCGCGAGCTGAGCATTGACGCTGTTCAACAGCACTGTGCCCGGCTTGGGCGCCATCGCGGGGGACTGCCCGGCAAAGTCGTCGAACGCAAAGGTCGCAGCCAATTCGTTGGTGGTCGCGGCGAAACCGAAAGAGCCGGCACTACGGTCGATCGCCGGCGTGACCGGCGTGGCGCTGGTGCCGGGGAGGGTGTTAAGGAGCGTCAAATGGCGAACCGTGTGGTTCGCCATCGCATCGACGATTTGCAGTGTCCCGTATTGCACCCGTCCGGTCACCATGGACGGCACGGCGCCGGTGATGTTCTTCAGCCGCGATGCGACGCCGTAGATCGCGCTGTCGTAGGCAAGTTGGTCCGGCACCACGGCGGTGGGAGCGGCGACCGCCGGATAGGCCGTGCCGCCGATGAAATCGAGGCTGAAGCCGAGCGTCGTCATCAGCCGGTCGACCTGCGGCAATTGCGGGTCGATCGTCGCGCTGGCCGGTGCGAACAGCACGATCGGCTTGCGCCATGCCGATTGCGCCAGCTCGAAATTGGACTGATTGAGGCCGGGCGTCACGGTCGCCGCATAGCTGTCGAACGTATAGTCGACCTGGTAGCCGACGACGCTGTCGCTCACGAGAGCTTGCGGCGCCGACCATGAGGCATCCGGTCGCCGGCGGATGAACTTCATGGTCGACTTGTGGCTCGTCAGCGCCTGCGATTTGGCGTTGTCGATGTTCGAGGCTTGCGTCGTGGATGGCTCGATCCAGAACAGATAGGGCGTGTTGAACGCCCAGACCGGGGTTGCCAGCGCCGCGGGCACGCTGTGGTCGATCTTCTGCCACGGGCTCCAGGTCGCGTTGTCAAAGGTGCGGAAATAGTACGTGTAGGGTTCGGTGCCGGTTCGCGCGAACAGCCACAGCGTGAAGATGCGGCTGTTGGTTCCGGGGTCGATGCTGCCGACATTGTAGCCGTCGATCAAGCGCAACGTGCCCAGCGTCTCGACGGAGTTGAAGTACTCCCGGTAGGCATCCTCGACCGCGGTGTCGGTCAGATCCGACTGTTGCAGCCGCTGCTTGAGGGTCGAAAAAGGCGGCGTGATCTTCACGCGCAGTGTCGGATCGACGTAGTTCTCCGGGTAAAGGAAGATCTTGCGGTTGACCTCCCAGATCCGGTAGCTCGACATCCAGCTCCACCAGATCGGATCGAACGGAAACTGCGTGACGCCGTCCTCGAGCCCCATGCGGCAGCGCTGCATGTAGAGCTGCACCGCGGCGGTCGCCTGGATGATGCGCGACGTCATCATGCAGCCGCTCATTTCGACATCGAGCAGCAGGTACTGATAGAGGTCCGATGGCGTCTCGATGCCGAGCGATACGGGCGTACCGTTCAGCTTCCAGATCACCGCACCGAGCAGCGCGTCGCGCTGCGCAGTGAGCAGCCTGCCCTGGATGCGGCCCGAGACCTGGGCAAACGTGTCGTCGCGGAAACGTCCGTTCACGGCGTCCAGCGTGGCTGCGGCGAGCGCCGACAGCACGTCCCAGACGGCGGAATCGAGGATGCCGATCTGACGGTCGCCGGGCGCGCTGCCCGGAATCGTCATCACTTTGGCGCCGATCGCGGCGTTGAGGCGCAGCAGGAACCATGCGTCACCGCTCAGTTGCGCCGTGAGCTCGAAGCAGCGCCTGAGCGTCGCCACGGCGTCGACCGTCCATTTGACCGAGCCACTCCACAACGTTCCAGCAAGCACCTCGATCTGGTCGCTCGGCCAGGCGGTGATCGCGGCCAGGGCGTCGATGCCGCTCTGCTGGCAAACGCCGTTGCTCGAGAACACGCAATTGGCGAGCACCAGCGCGCTGTCCTGATATTGCGTCGTGAGGTCCTTGTAGACGGATAGCGCGCGAACATCGGCAATGGTGAGCGCCTGGGGAATCCCGACCGAGAAACCGGAGGGATGACTCGCGATTGCGGTCGCCTCGGCCGGCGTCAAATTCAGCCGGGATGCAATCAGACCGACACGCGCGAGCGCGAGCACGACGGCCTGCAGATCGGCCGGCGCATCGGCACCGTTGAGCGGCGTCAGGAGCAGCAGCATCAGGGCGCCGACCGTCAGCTCCGCTGATGCGAAAGGCAGAAGGGCGCCGACCATCTCGGGCGCGAGTTGAAGACGCGTCGCGAGACCTTCGACTGCCGCGTTGACCTGCTGGGCTTCGCTGCTCGTCAGCAGGTCGACGACGGCCGACACGTTCGCGGTGGCCTGCAGCAGGATCTGCAGCACGGCACGGCGCTGTCGCGGCGCGGTGGGCGAATCCTGGAACAGAAAATCCAGGCTGGTCTTTGCGGTCACCGGCGCCGCCAGATAGCCGAGCGCCGTTCCGTCGGCCGCTGTTACGGCGACGAGAACATGGTTGCTCGTCAGCAGGGCGAGCGCCGTTGCGGCATCAGCGGCGGTGATATCGGGAGTCGTGAGTGCGGCGGCGCCGAGCGGCAGTCCTGGCGAGACATCGGTGAAGCCCGGCGCGTGTTTTACGATCAGGCCGATCGAGCTCAGCACCTTGGCCGTGACCAGCGCATTGAAGGCTGCGGTGGCCTGGTCAGGCGTCACGGTTCCGAGCGCCAGGCTCGCGGGTTGAACGCGCGTCGTTTGTGACTGGGTCGCCAGGCTGTCGACATAGGCGCCCAAGCCGCTGGTCGGATCGGGCGCACGGAAATACGGGCCGGTCCGGTTCGTCAGGCTCCATTGCAGCTCATAGATCGTGAAGGGCTGGGCCTTCAGCCAGGCCGCAGCATCGGCAATGGCGCCGAGCGTGTTCAGATCGAAGGTGACCGAGGCCGCAGCTGGAAGCATCGGGTCGGTCGAGGGCGAATACATCAAGCCCAGCAGGGTCAGAAACTGCGGCACTTGAAGTCCCAGCAGGCGCGGAAGGCGCGCCACCTGATAAAGCAGGCTCAGTGTCGACAGATCGGTCGTCAGGTCCGTCTTCTTGCTGAGGGCGCAGACCCAGCCTGCGATCGAGCTGAGGTCGTCGTCGGTCACCTGAAGAGCGCCGCAGAGGCGCGAGCGGATCTCGCCGTCGGTGCCGGAACGGTTGGCGATGGTCCACGTCACCGGAGACGCCGGATTGAACGGCACCGTCGAGCCGCTCGCGTAGGGATCGCGACCCGCAAGGATGGACGGATTGTTGAATCGCGCGTCGAAGAAGTCGGCGGGAGCCGGACCCGATCCCCTGCCGGTGGTCTTCAGGTCCGAGAACAGCGCCGTCATGGCGATCGGCGACGTCTCGCCGAGCGCGAGGCCCACCTGCTTCATCTGCGCAATGGTCTGGATCAGGGGCGCATCGATGACACCGTTGGCGCCGCCACAGCAGCGCACGACCCAGTCGAGCTCGGCGAAAGTCCAGCCGAGCGCGCGGGACATCCGGATCAGGCTGCTCAAGCGCTCCAGGCGCTTGTTGGTCAGCCCTTTCAGGGTTTCTTCGCTGCTGCCCGCGACGCGTGCCAGGGCAAGAGGGGCGCCCTCGCCGGTGTTGTTGATGTAGAGACCCGCCGCCAGGCCGGCCGCGATCTCGTCGTCGTCGAGATCCTGGCTGAGCAGTGCGTCGAGGCTGCCGCGCTCCAGACCGGTGCGCTGCAGGAACATCTTCACCGATGCGAGGTCGGTTAGAACGCCATCATGGTGACCATCGATGCCGTAGCACTGCTCCAGCAGCCATTGTGGCAGCGGGCTGGGGAACGTGGTGAAGTCGCATTCGCTGGCGCCGAGGCCCAGGATCTCACCGCCGAGATACAGCGGCGGAAGCGGATAGGGCGCGCTCCAGGTCGTCGGGCGCAGGGCATGACCGACTGCGCCCAGCGAGGTCCCCAATTGATCGAGATTGAGGCGGATGCGCGCGCTCGGCAGCGTGAACGGCAGATTGAAGGGAAAGCCGCTGGTCGCGAGCAGGCGATAGGCCTGGTCGGGCGTGGCTGCCAGGTTGCGCTCCAGCACCTCGGTCACGACGGTGAGAAACGGGATCTCGGTATCGGCATTGGCCGCGGTCACCGGCAGGTCAAACAGATCCGGCCGCCGGTCCTCCAGCCTTTGGCCGGACGGAATGGATGCGGCATTGGGACCGGTGATGTAGGCATCGGTAATGCGCATCAGGTCGACATAGTAGGCGCCTGGCCCGATGATGGAATCCGAATGGCCGCACGGGCAATAGTCGAGCGAGCCGAACAGCTCGTCATAGCCAGGCACCTGCTGGAACGCGGCGGCTGTCTGCGGTGTACTGGTCTTGAACAGGTTGGAGCGGCTGAAAGGCGATGCGATCCGATCGCGCACCAGTGCGAACACATGGGCCGCCTGCGTCTTGACATGCTGAGCCCTGGCGTAGATGCCGCGCGCCTGGGCCGCGCCGCCCGGCAGCGCGGGACCCTGTTCAGCGACGAAGACGTGCTCCGGCAGCGCCGCCACCTTGTGGGCGGCGTCGAAGCCGCTGTCGAGCAGGGTGGCCGCCACGGGATGAAGTCCACCGGCGTTGGCCTGTGCCGCCGCGTCCTGCGGCTCGCTCACGAGGCGCAGGGCGCGCTGATAGCCCTGCAGCGCCTTCAAGGTCTCGGGCGCAGCCGCGGGAGCAAGGCGCGGAGCTGCGGCGGGACCTGCCGCTGCTGTCCGGATCTGAGTCGCGGCCCGTACGGTGTCTGACGGCAGCACATGGTCGTGCAGCGGATCGAAGCCGGGGTTGGTCGTCAGATAGGCTGCGACGAGTGCGCTGGGAGCTTGGCTCATGAGGGCTTGTCTCTGCCAGATGTGGACGACACGACGGGAGTGATACCGGCTGGCAGGAACGCGTAGCGACTACGCGGCCCTACCGAATCTCGATGGCATGCTTGGTGTTCTTGAACGTGAAGGCGCTGACGATATTTCCGTTGATGGCCAGCAGGTGGACGACCTCCTTGGGCCGCGCGCGGAAGCTCGCATCCGGCCCCTTCGTCGATGCGTAGGTCGGCAGGTGTATCGTCATCACGTGCAGGGTCGGATTGGCGGCGGCAAATTCCTTCGCGCCCTGCTCGAAAGCGGTCTTGTAGCGTTGGTTGAGCACCCAGTTTTCCGGGATGACGTTGTCGGCGCTGTTGACCCTGACGGAGTTGGTATCGGAGACGCCTTTTTCGGGAACGAGGTGGCCCTTGTCATCGATCGATGAATCGATGCCGCCGTGTGGAACGGATGCTCCCACTTTTGCGCCGGAGCCGTCGCGGGGGACGATCTTTCCGGCGGCATATTTCGGACGCGTGAGCGTCTTGCCCGAAGTGGGATGGGCGACCGTCTCGGTGACGGCGTCGAGAAAGTCGCCGCGTTTCCAGTTGTCGGCGGCAAACTTGGATATGTTCGCGGGAATGCCCGTCAGCGCAGTGCTCGACAGCAGAAATTTCTTGATGTCGGTATCGAGCTTGTTGCGGATGTCGTCGCGCAGCGCGGTCACTGATCCGAACAGCTTCTTTCGGGTGCCGAAATCAACGTGCTCGGTGCCGCGATAATAGTGCCCGATCGTTCCCGTCGGCGCCGCGAACTGCGCGGCCTTTTCTTCCCGGACCTTCGCCAGGCGGCCGGATTGCCTGGCCCCGACCACCGCTCTTCCCTGGCGTCGCCTGCTCGACTTCGAGCCAGTCTGGGACAGCTTGATGATTGTCTTCTTGGGCTTCTGCACCAAGGCGGCCTTGGCCCTCCCGCCCCCACGGCCGCCCTTCTTCTGAAAGACGTTCTTGCCCTTTGCGAGCCCGCCGATGTCCTCCCAGGTCGCCGGGTTGCCGCCGACGAACGCGTAGAGGTTCAATCCGTCGACCGGTCCGGCCGGGTCCGGGCTCAGCCAGCGTCCGAGCCAAGGCGCATAGTGCCGGGCGCCGTAGTCGTAGAGCCCGGTGTCGCGGTCGCGTTCCTTGCACGTGAAGCGGTAACGCTTGAGCGAGACTTCGGCGAGGCTCGGTCCGCTCGCGTAGACGGTCACGCCGTAGGGCGCGTATTCCTCGTAGGACACGAGCTTGCCCTGATCGTCCAGCTCGAGGGTCGAGGACCCCTGACGATCGTCGATTGGAAAGCGCAGCTGCGGGCCGGTCACCCCGGCGGGCGGATCGCCGAGCGTCCACGTCAGCCGCTCGGCGACGCAGGCGTTTTCATCCATCAGACGCAAGCGCTGACATTCCTTGACCACGGTCGTGTCCTGCCGGACGCGGGTGATCTCGAGGCCGCCGAAGTAGAGCGTGTCCTCGACGCGCAGGACGCCCGCGGCGACCAGCCGCTGGGTCGTTTTGCGCACCTTCTGGCCGCTGCCGTCATAGGCAAGATATTGTGCGTCCGGCTGCGCCGCGCTGCCGCGATCGACCAGCACGACCTGTCGCAGTCGGCTGCGATAGTCCCAGGCCAGCGACGGCATGCCGCCCAAACGCGTCTGGTTTCCCGCGGCGTCGAAGAAGGCGGCGATCGAGCTTCCACCCAGAGTATCGGTGTCGACGGCGCGGTTCGAGGCGGTGTCGACGCTCAGCGTGCGCGTCCATCCCGCGGTCGGCTGGCTGGGCGGTGCGGCGAAGCGGATCTGGGTGAGATTGCCGCTGTCATCGTAGGCGTAGCCTGCGGTGTAGCGATAGAGCAAATTGGGATCGTTGAGCGTTCCGCCGGAGAAGAATGCATCATACGCGCCCGACGCCGCATTGTCCTTGTTGAGCGCGGTGTGAGCCCGGCCGGTCGCGCCGGTCAGTCGGTACAGCGCGTCATAGGTGAAATCGCGCGCCGGAGTGACGATTTGTCCGCCGGATATGACACCCTGCGCGGGCGCCGCGTCGTCGTCGATATGCGTGACGTTCCCGACGGGATCGTAGACGTAGGAGACGTCCTGGACGGCCTGACCGTCCGCATGTCGCCGGCTGGTGATCCTGGTCAGCCGGCGGTTGTCGGGATCGTAGGTGAACTCGCGATCGACGACGCCGCCGTTCGGTCCCAGCACGCTCTCCGCACTGCGCTTGCCGTCGGCGTCGTAGACGACGGCATCGAGGTAGGTGAAGCGGGTGGCGCCGACCGGCGCGATCGAGAGCCGATCGATCTGACCGCACGGCCCGAACGCGATCTCCGTGTCATTGCCGGCCGGATCGGTCCCGCCGGTCGGCCGGCCCAGCGCATCGTAGCGCCGGCTCACGGTGAAACGCTCGCTGTCGAGCGCCGCTGCGAGGGCCGCAGATTGCGCCGACCACGTCCAACCGGATGGGGCCGTGTAGGACCAGTCCACGTCGGCGGCATAGCTGGCCAGGACGGCGCGCGAGACCGTGAGCGGCTCGCTGCAGAGCGCGTAGGCCGATGCTTCGATGAATCCCGCAGGATCGTAGTGCCGAACGACCTGGCCGATCAGGTTGCGTCCATCGCTGCCGGCGAACAGCGGCTGTCCGCTGCCGTCGAGGCTGTCGCCATAGACGAGGCGCTCGACGATGCGCGTCGGCGCGCTCCCCTCGCGGAGCGCAATGGCGGTCACGCGCGCGAAGCTGTCATATTGCATCTGGACCAGGCGGCCCAGGGCGTCATAGGACAGGAGCGGATTCCCGACCGCGTTGGACAGGCCGCGGTCCGTGCCGCGGTCGGCCGTGACAACGACGATCGGCTCTCCCGTCAGGCTGAAGCTGCGGCTCAGATTCCACAGTCCCGCCGCGCCAAGACGCGGATCTGCCTCCCGGTCAACGCGGCCGGCACTATCGAGGTGATGGTGCGTGACCAGGGCATCGGACGGCAATTGGGTCGGACGCGCGATCTGCTGCACCGGCATGGCATTGCTGCCCAACACCGTGGTGGACGGCGTTCCATGGAAACGGGCTGCCTGCAGCAGGGCGTCCCTTTCCGACGGGGGCAGCGGCGGCGCGCTGGAGTCGCCCGGATCGACATAGCGCTTGTACCAGGCGCTGTCCTTCACCGTGTCGTCGAGATCCGCCTCGGTCACCTGCCAGGCGTCGTAGGTCGTGGTCGAAAAGAACGCCTCCCAGAGGTCGGCGCGTGGCACCGCGCTGCGCATCGGTCGGTCGAGAGGATCATAGAAATGAGTGGCTGCGATCTTCAGCTTGGCGAGATCGGGGCCCGCGATGAAATCCGGCGTCGCCGCATAGATCGGATGGAACTGCCGCCACGGCTGGTCATTGCTCAGCAGAATGTCGCGACCGCTGATCCGCCATGTCTGCGAGCCGGCCAGTTCGGAGGTCTGAACGATACGCGCCCGGCCGTCGCTCCAGGTGACGCTGACGTCCACGAGACCATTGGCCGTCCCTGGCGCAGCGAGTGCCGGATAGGATGTCGCATGCACCGCGATTTCTGCCGAGGGTGCCGCGGGGTCGATGGGATCGGGAAAGTCGGCGAAGAAGATCGCCTCTGCGCCGCCGAGATATTGCTCGGGATCAGCGAGCAAAGCGGCCGCGGACGGCGGCACTGGCCAGGATGACGGGTCGTCGAGAGGCAAGGGAACGAAGCCGACTTGCGCCGTCGCCGTGCCGTTCCATTCGTCGCCGCGCTTCGACGTCGCCAGCACGAGATCGAGCGGATCGGCGATGACTTCGGTGACCGTTCCGTTGGAGTCGGTGGTCTGCCATGCGGACAGCGACTGATAGTCGACATAGGTGCAGCTGAGGCGATGAGGCAGGACGTCGCCATCGCGCCCGCTGGTCTCGACGCCGATCACCAGCAGGTCGTAGGCGTCGTAGGTACAGCTGACGACGACACCGGACGGTCCGCTGCTGCGCTGAGCGAAGGCATCACGCGTGCTCGATACGAGATGGAAGTGTGTCGCGGGCGCATAGCTTGCTTGCGCACCGGGCTTCCACCATAGGCCGTCCTCGCGGAGGAAGCCCGCGGTGTCGCTCAGATAGCTGTCGAGATCTCCCGGGATCGGCACTCCGGCCATCGCTGCTGCGATCGCGCTGGCGGTGAAAACAGCTTCGTCGCTGCGCAGCGGGAGTGCCTGCGGCGTGATCGTGCCAGTGCTGTCGGTGATCCAAAAATGGCGTGTGCGGCCGAGAAGTTCGGCGTGCGGGGCGGCCGGCTCGGGGTTGGTTGCCAGCGCTGCCGTGATCAACGCCGTCATCCGCGACAGGCTGAAATAGCTCTTCGAGTCCGGGTCGCCCATCGCCGAGACCGCGATGCTTTGCTCGTCGCCGGCGAGGCCGAACAGAAGCGCGTCCTCGGCTTCGAGGCGCGGCACCGGCGTGAAGACGCTGCAGAGCGTTCGCAGCTCAGCCTGCTGCGGATCCTGCGGAAGCTGTCCGTCGCGACGCGGATAGTTTAGCGCGACCGAGCGGCGCACCGTGCCGTCATCGTCGACCTCGAGCGTATAGGCATGGCCGACCTGGGGATCGGCAGCGTTGCGCTCGTAGTCGTAGCGGATGGTTTCGGCGTCGCCGACCAGGAACACAGCGTCGTGCGCGCCGCGCGGCTGCAACTGCCGGACCCGATAGCGGCTCTGGGTCACCGAGAACGGAACGCCTTCGTCCGCGCTGCCGTCGAGCGCATAGACCTCTTCCCGCAACGAATTGCCCGCGAGCGCGACCAACGCCTGCCGCTGCGTTTCCGCGTCTGGAATGAATCCATCCGGCCATTCGAACAATGAGCCAGGCATGTCGTAGGCTGACGGATCGCCGGTGAAGGCCTGGTCGGCGGCACCTTCGCCGTTCGGTGCGAGGCCAAGGTGATACCAGATGCGCGTCACCAGAGTTGCGGCCGGGCTCGTGACCCCGGGCGCGGGGGGCGGCAGCACTTCGTGCTCGCGGCGTTCGATCAGGCCGAAACCGCGGAATTCCCGCTCGATGCCGTCCATCGCTCCGTTGCGATAGCGATAGTCGGTGACCTTGCACTGCCCGCTGACATGTTCGTACTCCTCGACGCGGGCGACGACCGGCATCGGCATCGCCAGACTGGTGGTCCACGGCTGTCCGGCTTCGCGGTCTTCGAGCTGAAAGCGGGATGAGCTCGCGTATTCGATCCTCGTTTCGATGCCCAGGCCGTTTCGAATCCGGTTCAGCATGTAGGGCTTCACGCCGCCGCACAGGTCCAGGATCCATTGCTGCGGCTGCACCGCGTCGTCGATGAAGAGGAGACAGTCCCAGCCATTGCCGCGCGCGTCCGCAACCCGGATCTGATCCGGCCGGGTGCAACGAGCGGGTAGCGGCACGATCAGCGGCTCGACGGCGAAGCCGTTGCCCGACTGGTTGCGGTAGACGAGGAGGCGTTCCGCCTCGGCGTAGATCAGATCGTTGGCGCCAGTGCCATCCAGGTCGGCGAGCACGAGTCGACGCGCGTCGAAGCCGCCGCCGAACAGCGGCGCGCGGCTGAGATCGACAGGAGGTGCAAAACGGCCATAGCCGAGGCTCGGCCAGCAGGTCGCGCGGCCATCGGAAATTCGGACGCGCTGCGGGCCGCCGGCGCCGCACAGGTCGGAGAAACGGACGAGGCTCTGCGCATTCAACGGCGACACGATCGGCGGCGCAGCGATCGATGGAGAGCCGGTGAATGGCTGCTCAACCGGCGCGCCGTAGCCGGCCGTGCCTCGGGACGGATAGTAGCGAACCGCGTCGGTGCGCATCAGAACGACGTCGGGGCTGCCGGCGCCGGTGAGATCGAAATATTCGGCTTCAGCGGCGTGATAGTCGGTCGTAATCCCCTCGAATGGGCGGAAGGCCGACCAGGTGCCGTCCGCCGCGATCTTGTAGCTGCCTGCGCGTGCGGCAGCGACGACCTCGAGTTCAAGTCGCCCGTCGCCGTCGAGATCGACCAAAGCGAGGCCATCACCGTTGATGCGGCGCTCCAGCGCGAATTGCGGGCATTCGCGCGGCGCGGTGTAGATAAGCGCAGAGGAGGACGTGCAATTGGCCGCGCGCGGGGCACGATAGAAGGTGCTCTCGCCGTCCGCATAGAGGATGCCAGGCGCGCCGTGGCCGTAGAGGTCGACCAGCGCATGGCCCGGTGGGCCGTCGAGGCCCGGAAGCGGCGATCCATCCGCCGCTCCGAGCGGCACGAACCGCGCGGTTTGCGGCGAGTACGCGGTATAGTCCAGCGTCAGCGCCGGGAGCGAACGGCTATGGTAACGTTGGCCCGCCGCTCCCTTGGGGCGAAAGCGAAAGCCGGTGTCGATGGCGCCCACCAGCCGCGTCAGCGTCGGATTCTCGTCGTATTGGAAGGTCAGCGCCCTGACCAGCACGGGATCAGGGCCGAGATCATCGGCAAAGCGATGAAACAGCAGCAGCGAGCGGCACAGCCGCGCGGTGCGCCGTTCAAATCCCGCGCTGTAATTGGAAAAGATGTCCTGACGTGCCGGCCATGGCCGCACGGCCGTGTAGGGGTGATCGTTGGCCGGCGACACATCGTACTCGCCGTGGTCAGCGACGATCTCGATCAGCCAAATGAGGGCGGCTGGATCGTCGATGCCGATCGGTGCCGGGTCGATCGGACGCTGATTCGTATAGCGGATGCGGTCGAGATATCTGTTCGCGCCGTACACACGGTTGATTTCACCGGAACTGCGCGCGACGCCCTGATTGTCTTCGACCTTGTAGGCGTAGCTGATCGCGTTGCCGCGCGCATCGGCTTCCCATTCGATCAACCATTCATAGATGCGGGTCGGATCGGCTGGATCGGCGATGCGCGCGTCCGCGCTGCGACCATAGATTGTGATCCGATTTTCAGAATCGATCGTGCGCCAGAAGTTTTCCGACGCATCGGCCGCGACCCACTGTTCGATTCGCATGTCCTGCACGAGAGATCGCGCGCGATGGGTCGTTACGGCGTAGTCCTTTCCGCCGACCATGCGCGTTCTGGGAGTCTCAGGCAGCGGGACCAGGGCCGGACCGCCGTTCAGGCAGAACAGGTCCGAGCGATCGTAGCGAGGAAACGTCTTGTTCGTCTTGCGGGCGATCGAAGATTGGCTCAGTTCGAAGCCAACACCAAAAATTCCGTTTCCTCCGCCCGATCCGTAAGTCAGGGTGAGATCCGGCGCCAGGCCGCGGCCGGCCGGAACATCAAAGGCAATGCTCAGCTGCGCAGTGCCGGTGCTATCACCACACGACAAATGATGTGGCAATCCTGTGATCGCCCCGCCGGCCTTCGGCAATTTGACCGGCTCGATCCGCAAACCGGACCCAGCCGCCGTGCTTGATCTATCGATCTTGCGCGGGCGAGCGTCAGCCCTTGGGCGTCCTTCGGTCAACTTGTTCCCCTTAAAAATTGACCCGAAGCGTGTCCGGAGAGGAGATCGCGAAGGCCTGTCGAGGAGATTTGAAGTATATTTTAGAAAGGTAGCGTTATGCGACGATACAACCTTAGTGGGAGTATCGCGTCAAGTGTCTTGTGCGTGATCTGCGATCAACAGGCGACGGCAACTCATGCAGATCATCAGCACGATCACCAAACAGCATGACGCTGCATGTCTGTGTGCACCTGCGAGGACAAGCGTGGCGCGGTGATCGGACAGCCTCGGCCTTCGCGTTTGTAAGCCAACCTTGCGGCGATCTCGGCCGCGCGTCCGGTGAGACCGCAGGGCCGTGAGCGCATGGCTCGTGCAGGTTCACCCGACCACAGCAGGTCGGATGAACCGGCTCGCTCAGTCCGGCGATTGCCTCGGACACGATCGCAAGCGCGATCAGCGCAATCCCGGTGAGCAAGTACACCGAACCGCGGCAAGCGATGAGCGGATGAAGTTGGATTGCATCGAGAATTGGACTTGAGATGGAAGGCCTCGTTCCACGATACGGCACTGCCGTGCGTCGGCCTTTCACCCCGAATCCTCTCGGCACCCGTGAAGAACGGGGAGAGGGATGTTGTCCGGATGAGAGCCTCAACGCGACATTGTCACGACAGGCATTCGAGGCCGGCCGCCACGAAGATTCGCAGCGATCGGGGCAGGTCACATCCGCCCGGCGGTGGGGGCGCGGCTGGCATCTCGCCGCGGCCGGCTTTCCCCGTCATCGGGCACGCCGACCAGGTCCGCAGCGTCAGCCGTCGGGATGGCCGGGCTGTCCGCACCGTGCGATACGCGCCACCCAATCCAATCCCGCCGAAGATGACATCAGCGCGAAAAACGGCTATCGCAGATGCTGCGATTGCTCGCGAGGCGTTGGCCCGAGACGTCGAGCTCGGCAAAGCTTCCGGACATTGACGGGAGACGGGCTGAGACTCCCGCGACGATCAATTCCCGTTGAACCGGCTCGACGCTCTCCTGAAGTCCTGGCGCCATGTTGGACCAAACCAAAACGACAGCCGATCATCGACGCGTTGCGCGGCAGGAGGGCCTCATCGGTTCCTTGATCGGTGGTGCGCCGCGGCTCGGGATGGCCCAGAGCTGGATGCCGCGGATCATCGTCCTGAGCGGGCTCGTGCTGGCGTTGTTGTGTGATGCCTTCGTGGCGCACATGCTGTTCGTCAACTATCGGGAGACATACCGGACGACCGAGGCCGCCAATGGCGATCTGGCCCGCGCCCTCGAAGAATACATGTTGCGCAACATCCAGGGCATCGACGTTCTGCTGACGACCACCATCGACAGTCTTGCGCAGAACCCGTCGCTGCTGACACCGGGCAATCCGTTTCTCATCGATGAGCTGAAGCACAGGGTGGCGCCATATCCCGTCGCGAAGGCGATCGTCGTTCTCGATGCCGAAGGAAACGTGCTGAGCGACAGCCTGGGCAACGGCGGGCCGGGCCGCGAGAACAACTTCGCGGATCGGATCTATTACAAGGCCCAACGCGACGATCCCAGCCGTGGTCTCTTCATCGACGTGCCGGTCGCCTCACGCGTTCGCAAGACCCTCGTGATGGCGGTGAGCCGGGCCTTCTTCAACCCGGACGGACGCTTTGCCGGCGTGGTCTTCGTGCCCCTCGACTACGAAAACCTTCGGCAGTTCTTTCTGTCGCTGAACGTCGGACAGCTCGGCACGGTGACGCTCTATCGCGACGACGGCACGATCCTGCTGCGAACGCCGAATGCGGACGCCCTTGCGGGGCGCAACGTGCGATCGAACCAGTTGTTCTCTCGCCATCTTCAGCAGGCGCCGAGCGGCAGCTTCGAAGGCAGCGGAGTGACCGATGGAATATCGCGCAGCATCAGCTACCGGCGGGTCGCCGGCATGCCGCTGGTGGTGACCGTCGCGCGCGATCCGGTCGAGTATCTCGCGGGCTGGAAGAACAATGCCGTGTACTACAGCGTCATCGCCGCCGGACTCAATCTGTTGATCGTTGGATTCGGTCTGGGTCTGGCGCGGCAATGGCAGCTGCGCGCTGCCTCGGAGCAGGCGCTGCGGGACAATCTGGAGCAGCATCAGCTCGTGACCGAAAACGTCCCCGCGCTGATCGTCCGCGTCGGTGCCGATGGTGGCATCCGCTACGCCAACCGCGTCGCGCGCGAATGGTACGCCCAGGCTCCGGCCGAGGCCGTCCGCAGCCGCAGGATCGACGACTTCATCGACCCGATGCGGGCGGGGGAGGCGAGGTTGAAGATCGAGGCCGCGCTGGCCGGGCGAACCATTCGCGGTGAGGAGAAGGTGGCGTTTCCCGACGGCCGCGAGCGCTGGTGCGAGACCATTCGGGTGCCCGACCGCGGCCATGACGGCACCGTGCGCGGCTATGTCGTGCTGTCGGTCGACATCACCGAGCGCAAGCGCATCGAGGATGAGTTGCGCCAGGCCCAGAAGATGGAAGCCATCGGTCAGCTGGCCGGCGGCATCGCGCACGACTCCAACAACATGCTGGCGGCGACGCTCGGCAATCTCGATCTTATGCTCGATACATTGCCGCCGGGCGAGGCCTCCTGCCGCGGCATGGTCGAGCGGGCGATCGAGGCGGCCGAGCGGGTCGCCGATCTCAACCGCCGCCTGCTCGCCTTCGCGCGCAAGCAGACGCTGCAGCCGCAGATCACGGACGTCAATCAGCTGGTCGGCGGGATGACGACGATCCTGCAGCGGACGCTCGGTGAGAATATCGAGATCGAAGTGGCGCAGGACCAGGGCTTGTGGCACTGCCTGATCGATCCCACGCAGCTGCAGAACGCGCTCCTCAATCTCGCGCTGAACGCGCGTGATGCGATGCCCGGAGGCGGGCGGCTGACGATCACCACGGCGAACGCCGTGCTCGATCAGCCGCTCGACGATGGCGACGAACGCATCGACGCCGGCGACTATGTGACCATCGCGGTGTCGGACAGGGGGGCCGGCATGCCGCCCGAAATCGTGCGCCGGGCCTTCGAGCCATTCTTCACGACCAAGGAGTTCGGCAAGGGCAGCGGGCTCGGCCTCAGCATGGTCTATGGGTTCGCCAGGCAATCGGGAGGCACGGTGGTGATCTCGAGCCGGGTGGCAGAAGGCACTTGCGTCACGCTGTATCTGCCGAGCGCCGGACCGGCGGTGATCGCGCGGCCGGATGCCGGAGCATCGCGCCTGTCCCGACCCGAGACGGGCGAACGGATTCTCGTGGTGGAGGACAATGTGCTGGTGGGCGCGATGGCCTCCACCATGCTGTCGGCGATGGGATACGATCCGGTCGTGGTGATCAATGCCTCGCTGGCGATTGCCGAATTGGAGCGACCGAATCGGGTCTCGCTGCTGCTGACGGATATTGTTCTGCCCGGAGACATGACCGGCATCGACCTCGCGCGCCAGGTGCGCCGCAGGTGGCCCGCTCTGCCGATTCTCTTCATGTCCGGCTTCGCCGATCCCTCGCTGGTGCCCGAGGACTTCCGCGCCACGACAAAACTTCTCAGCAAGCCATTTCGTCTGGGTCAATTGTCCGAAGCGATCGTATCCACGCTCGCCTCCGCGAAGAGCTGACAGGTGCCGGTCGAGCCGTGACCCGCTTGTCCGGGCATCGTGCTCTACAGACCCTCGGCTTCGGGCAGCGGCGTCCTGATCCGTCGTTGGGGAACGTCGAGGCAGATGCGGCCCTGCGGCGGGAATTCCACCGAGATCATCTCCTTTGCGGTCCGAGGCCATTTGGACGGGGATCGGATGGTCGGATCATCGGACAAATCGCCGCGACGCTTCTGTTCCCGTACGCAGGGTGCGGTGCAAGAGAGACGCCGGGCGTGGCTGTTCGACAGCCGCAAACGCTATGCTGCTCGAGGCGACCGTCGCATGTCCGCGAAATCGGTGGTCATATCGCGCGACGTGTGTCCGGCACGAGGCCCGCGATACTTGTCGCGCGGAAGATTGAGCCGCAGCATTGACCCCTTGACGACACCACGCGGTCCGGGATGTGCTGAGGCACGGTCGACGCGTGCAGAGCTCTCCGGTCACAAGGGGAGTCGACGTCACGGAGGAAGGGGTCCGGTCCATGGCTCTCCGCGCGAGAGATGTGTGCATTCGCTTCGGCGGCGTTCTCGCGGTCGACCGCATGTCGCTCGATGTCGAGCCGCACGAGATCGTCGGACTGATCGGCCCGAACGGCGCCGGCAAGACCACCTTCATCAACTGCCTGTCCGGGGCCTATCTTCCGCAGAGCGGAAAGGCCACGTGGAAGGAGGCCGATCTGCTTGGCCGCCAGCCGCATGAGCTGATCCGCCGCGGTGTCGTGCGGACGTTCCAGAACGTCGCCTCGCTGCACGATCTGACGGTGCTCGACGTCGTCAAGCTCGGCCAGGCGGTGCGCCACGGCGATCCCTGGCGCCAGCTGCGCGACATGCTGCGCAGCGAGCGGGCGCGCGACCTCGAGCTGATCCGTACCATCCTGCAGCCGCTGCGGCTCGCCGATGTGGCTCACCAGCCGATCCAGAGCCTGTCCTACGGCCTGCGCAAGGCCGTCGATCTTGCCCGTGCACTGGCGGCGCAGCCGGAGATCCTGCTGCTCGATGAACCCGTCGCGGGCCTCACTGCGCAGGAGGGCGCCATGATGTCGCGCGTCATCCGCGACGTTCGTGACCGCGTCGGCTGTGCCGTCGTGATGGTCGAGCACAAGATGGACGTGGTGAACGCCACCTGCGACCGCATCGTGGTGATGGCCTCGGGCGCCCGCATCTTCGAGGGCTCGGCCGCGCAGGTGCAGTCCGATCCGTCCGTCCGCCGCGTCTATCTGGGAGAGCCGTGATGCTGATGTTCACCCTGCAGCTCGCGGTCGCGGGCATCGCCACCGGCAGCGTCTATGCGCTGATCGCGCTCGGCATCGTGCTGATCTACAAATGCTCCGGCGTGGTCAATTTCGCGCAAGGCGCCTTCGTGATGCTCGGCGCCTATCTGACCTACGGCTTCGTCAAGCTCGGGCTGCCGCCCTATGTGGCGCTGCTCGGATCGATGATCGTGATGGCCGGCTGCGGCGTCGCCTCGGAACGGCTGGTGCTGCGTCCGATGATGAAGGCGCCGCTGGTCGCCGTCATGACCGTGACCCTGGGCATGCTAATCCTGGTCAAGGCGGTGTGCCTCGCCGTCTGGGGACCGGACCAGATCGCGTTTCCGCGCCTGTTCCCGGATGGCGCGCTCGATATCTTCGGCATTTTCATCACCTACAATTATCTTGCCGCCTTCGTGCTTTCGATCGCGGTCAGCCTCGGCTTCCTGGCGTTCTACCAGCTCACGCCGATCGGCCTGATGCAGCGCTGCACCGCCGACAATCCGCGCGCGGCGCTGGCGATCGGCATCCACACCAGCAACCAGATCTCGCTGGCCTGGTCGATGTCGGCGGCGCTGGCCGGCATCGGCGGCGCGCTGCTGGCGTCGTTGAACGGCCTGTCGCTCGGACTCGCCGACATCGGCCTCGTCGCCTTTCCGGTCATCGTGCTCGGCGGCCTGACCAGCCTGACCGGCGCGCTGGTTGCCGGCTTGCTGCTCGGCGTGCTCCAGGCGCTTACCGACGGCCTGCTGACGCCGGTCGCCGAGCAGTTCCTGCGCACCTACACCTCGATCTACTCCGCCGGCGCGCTGCAGCAGGTGGTGCCCTATGCGCTGCTCGTGGTGGTGCTGCTGGTGCGGCCGGAAGGCATCTTCGGCCAGCGCGGCACGGAAAGGCTCTGACATGATGTCACGGACCGTCCTGGCCGCCATCCTCCTCGCCGTGTCGGCGATCGTTGCCGCGCTGCTGCTCGGCCGCTTCGGCGCCTACATGATGCATGCGGTGGCGATCGCCGCGATCGGGGCGCTGTCGCTCAATCTGCTCACCGGCTTCTGCGGCCAGATCAACTTCGCCCAGGCCGGACTGCTCGGCGTCGGCGCCTATACGGCGGGCCTTGCCGGCAATGCCGGCTGGGATGTGCTCGCGCTTCCCGTTGCAGGCTTCGCAGCGGTGGTGACGGCGGTGCTGATCGGGTTGCCGGCGCTGCGGCTGCGCGGCCTCTATTTTGCGATCGCGACGCTCGCGGCGCAGTTCATCCTGGAATATCTGTTCAAGTTTGCCGAGCCGATCACCCATGGCGTGTCGGGCCTCCTGATCAAGCCGATGACCTTGTTCGGCCAGCCGATCCAGACCGACCAGGGGTATGCGATTGTGGCGATCGTGCTGCTGCTCGCGACCTTCCTCGTGATGCACTGGCTGCGCCGCACCGATCTCGGCCGATCCTTCCTGGTGGTGCGCGAGAATGAGGTGGTCGCGAAGGGCATGGGCATCAACGTCGCCCGGACCAAGATGGTGGCCTTCATGATCAGCGGTTTCTTCGCCGGCATTGCCGGCGGCCTGATCGGGTTCACGACACGTCTCGCGCATCCGGAATCCTTCGGCATGAGCCTGTCGGTCGACTACGTCGCGATGATCATCGTCGGCGGCCTCGGCTCGATGCCGGGCGCGGTGCTCGGCGCCGGCTTCATCACCCTGCTGCCGGAGGCGATCCAGCGGCTCGGCGAGATCTTCCATATCTCGGACATCCTGTCCGCGCTGCGCGAGATGGCGTTCGGTCTTCTGATCATCGTCTTCCTCATCTTCGAGGGACGAGGACTCTCGGCGATCGGTGCGCGGCTGATCCCGTCCCGGTGGCTGCGCGGGGCAGGGCCGAGCGAGCGCGACAAGCAGGACCTGCAACTCCAAAAAGCCAAATCACCACAGGGAGGATTGGAATGAAGACGCTCATCGCGGCCGCGCTCGCGGCTGGCCTGCTCGCATCGGCGGGGGCGGCCCGCGCGGCCGACGTCACCGTCTGCATCTGGGGCACGATCACCGGGCCCGACGCGCTGGTCAACGGCATGAGCTATGGCCCGCGCGACTATTTCGAGCACCTCAACCAGACCAAGGGCGGCATCGCCGGCAACAAGGTCAAGCTCTTGCTGCTCGACGGCCGCTACAAGCTCGACGAGGAGCTGAAGATCTACCGCCGCTGCGTCGACCAGGAGCAGGCAGTGTTCGTCAACGGCTGGTCGACCGGATCGGTCAAGGCGCTGCGCGACCAGATCTCGCAGGACAAGGTGCCGTTCATGACCCAGAGCTATGCGAGCGAGGTGCTCGACCCGCAGAAGCTGCCCTACATCTTCATGGCCGGGCCGACCTACGAGCAGCAGATGATCATCGCGCTGCGCGACCTCGCCAAGAGCGGCGGCAAGAACCTCGTCATCATGCATCCGGACAACGAATATGGCCGCGGCCCGGTCAACGTCGTGCGCCAGTCCAAGGTCATCGAGGGCAACGGCCTGACCCTGCAGGACACGATCGAGTTCCCCTATGACGCCCAGGATCTGACCGCGCAGATGCTGCGCGTCAAGGCCAAGAACCCGGACATGATCTACGTCCAGGCCTCGACGCCGCAGCTGCTCGTGATCCTGCGCGACGCCGCCAAGGTCGGGCTGTCGGCCAAGAAGTTCGTCGGCAACATCTACAACATCTCCCCGGCGATCCCCGAGCAGCTCGGCGCCAATGCCGAAGGTTTCCGCGCCATCCAGGTGTATTCGGACTTCGGCAGCGACATCCCGGCGATGGCCGACATCAAGGCGTTCGAGGCCAAGGGCAACGAGATCCAGAAGCGCGACGTCTACTACATGAAGGGCTGGTTCGAGGGGCTGGTGATGGCCCGGGCGATCGAGGCCGCGATCGCCAGGAACGGCGGCAAGGTGCCGGACGACATCGCCGCCTTTCGCCAGAGCGTGCGCAACGAGATGGAAGGCATGAAGGACGTCGACACCGGCGGCATCGTGCCGCCGGCGAGCTACGCCAATCACCAGGGCTCGACGCAGGCGCGCATGGCCGAGATCAAGAGCGGCAAATATGTGCCGGTCGGCGACTGGATCGACGCGCGCTGAGGGGAGGAACGATGCTCGCATTGAGACAGCTCTCCGCCAATTACGACGGCGCGATCGTGGCGCTCGACCATGTCGACGCCAGTGTCGGTGCGGGCCGGATCGTCGCGCTTCTCGGCGCCAACGGCGCCGGGAAGACCACGCTGTTGAAGGCGATCGCCGGGATGCTGCCGTTCGATCGCGGCGACATCGTCGGCGGCGATATCCTGTTCGAAGACAGCTCGCTGCTCGGCCGGCATCCGGCCGAGATCTCGCGGCGCGGCATCGCGCTGGTGCAGGATGGACGGCAGTGCTTCCGGCAGCTGACGGTGGCCGAGAACCTGCACGCGGCCTCCTTTGCACACCCCAAGGGGGCAGCGGAGCGGCTGGAGCGGGTGCAGGGATATTTCCCGTTCCTGCGCGAGATGAGGGACCGGAAAGCGGGACTGTTGTCCGGCGGGCAGCTGCAAATGCTGGTGATCGGCATGGCGATCATGTGCAATCCCCGGCTTCTGATGCTAGACGAGCCGAGCCTCGGCCTGTCTCCGGTCATGGTGCAAAGCGTGTTCGACGCGATCGAGCGCATGCACCGCGAGCTGAAGATGACGATCGTGGTCGCTGAGCAGACGGTGCCGCGGCTGCTCAAGATCGCCTCCGACGCTTACGTGCTGTCGCGCGGCCGCATCGTGATGCATGCGCCGCCGTCCGAGATGACCGAGGAAGAGCTGCAGAAGGTGTATTTGAACTGACCGAACGTCCCGGTCGCCGCCTTGCAAATTCGGAAGAGGCCGTGATGGTCTCACGGGGCGGGACCGGCGAGGATCGAGAGAGACCAGGAGAGCCGCCATGAACGCCAATGTCAAACTGCCCGCCGCCAAGGGGGTCTTCATCGACAACAAGTGGCAGCCTGCGCAATCCGGCCGCACCATCGCGATGCTGGCGCCGGCGACCGGGCAAGTGATCGCCTCCATCGCCGCCGGCGACAAGGCCGACATCGATCTGGCCGTCGCCGCGGCGCGCCGCGCACTCGACGGCCCGTGGGGCCGGCTCACGGCCGTGGAGCGCGGGCGGCTGCTGTCGAAGCTCGGCCGTCTGGTCGAGGACAATGCCGAGGAGCTGGCGAAGCTCGAAGCCGCGGACACCGGCAAGCCGATGAAGCAGGCCAAGGCCGACGTCGTCGCGGTCGCGCGCTACTTCGAATATTACGGCGGCGCCGCCGACAAGGTGCATGGCGACACCATCCCGTTCCTCGACGGCTTCTTCGTCACGACGGTCTACGAGCCGCTCGGCGTCACCGGTCACATCATTCCCTGGAACTATCCGGGCCAGATGTTCGGCCGCACCGTCGCGCCGGCGCTGGCGATGGGCAATGCGACCGTGATCAAGCCGGCCGAGGAAGCCTGCCTGGTGCCGCTGCGGCTCGCCGAGCTCTCCGCCGAGGCCGGCTTCCCCGCGGGCGCCATCAACGTCGTGCCGGGCCTCGGCGAGGAGGCGGGCGCGGCACTGTCGGCGCATGACGGCATCGACTTCATCTCCTTCACCGGCAGCCCCGAGGTCGGCACGCTGGTGCAGACCGCGGCGGCGAGGAACCACATCGGCTGCACCTTGGAGCTCGGAGGCAAGTCGCCGCAGATCGTGTTCGCCGATGCCGATCTCGATGCGGCATTGACCTCGGTGGCCGCCGCCATCGTGCAGAATGCCGGCCAGACCTGCTCGGCCGGCTCGCGCGTGCTGGTCGAGCGTTCGATGTGGGACCGCTTCCTGTCCGAGCTCAAGATCCGCTTTGAGAAGATCACCGCCGGCACGCCGGAGATGGATCTCGATCTCGGCCCGGTCATCAGCGCCGTGCAGAAGAAGCGCATCGAGAACATGCTGGCGCGCGCGGAAGCCGGCGGCGCCACGCGCGTCGCCTCCGGCAGGATCGCCGAGGGCGTGCCCAGCGAAGGCTTCTACGTCGCGCCGGCGCTGTATCAGCACGTCGCCCGCGACTCCGAGCTGGCGCGCGAGGAGGTGTTCGGACCCGTTCTGGCGGCGATGCCGTTCGATGACGAGGCTGATGCCATCCGCCTCGCCAATGGCACCGAGTTCGGACTGGTCGCGGGCGTGTGGTCGGGCGACGGCTCGCGCGCGATGCGCGTCGCGCGCAAGGTCAAGGTCGGCCAGATGTTCGTCAACGGCTACGGCGCTGGTGGCGGCATCGAGCTGCCGTTCGGCGGCATGAAGAAGTCCGGCCACGGCCGCGAGAAGGGTTTTGAGGCGCTCTATGAGTTCGGCGCGATGAAGACGCTGATCGTGAAGCACGGCTGAGATGAATCGCAGCGAACGATTGAACCAGGAGACGAGCGAATGAGCGACGACAACGAGTTGTTCGAGAAGGGCCTGAAGGTCAGGCGCGAGGTGCTCGGCGCGGCTTACGTCGATGGCAGCCTCGCCAAGGCCGACGATTTCATGATGGCGTTTCAGCACATCACCACCGAGATGTGCTGGGGCTATGCCTGGACGCGGCCGGGGCTCGATC
This sequence comes from Bradyrhizobium sp. SSBR45G, assembly GCF_030159255.1. GTDB lineage: Bacteria > Pseudomonadota > Alphaproteobacteria > Rhizobiales > Xanthobacteraceae > Bradyrhizobium. The sequence continues at coordinate 105,230 of NZ_BSCT01000022.1, forward strand.
GCCGCACGCGCAGCATCGTCAATCTCGCGATGCTGACGGCGCTGAGCAAGCCGAGCGAGCTGAAGCTGCACGTCAAGGGCGCGCTGACCAACGGCGTGACGGTCGACGAGATCAAGGAGATCCTGCTGCATGCGACGGTCTATTGCGGCATTCCGGCCGGGCTGGAGGCGTTCAAGGCTGCGCATGAGGTGCTGCTCGCGGAGGGCGCCATCGCCAAGAAGGACGGCACATGAGCGCGCCTGAGAGCGTGCTGTTCGTCGGCATCGGCAATATGGGCTGGCCGATGGCGACGCGCCTGCTCGGCGCCGGCTTCAGAGTCACCGTCAATGATGTGGTGCCCGGGCGTAGCGCCGACTTCGTGCAGAAGATCGGCGGGGGCGCGGCGGAGGACCTCGCGGCGGCCGCGGCGCAGGCCGATGTCGTCATCACCATGCTGCCCACCAGCAAGCACGTGGCCGAGGCTGTCGCGTCGTTGCGCGCCGGCCTGAAGCAGGGCCAGGTCCTGATCGACATGAGCTCCGGCGCGCCGGCGGCGACGCAGGCCATCGCCGCCGATCTCGTGCCGCTCGGCGTCATCATGCTCGATGCGCCGGTCTCCGGTGGCGTGCCGCGCGCGGTGACCGGGGAGCTCGCGATCATGGCCGGCGGCGACGCGGCTGCGCTCGACCGCGTCGAGCCGCTGCTGCGCGCCATGGGCACCACGATCCATCGCATCGGCGGACTCGGCTCGGGCCAGGCGATGAAGGCGCTCAACAATCTCGTCTCCGCCGGCGGCTTCCTGATCGGCATCGAGGCGCTGTTGATAGGCCAGCAGTTCGGCATCGATCCCGGCCTGATGACCGACGTGCTCAACGCGTCGACGGGCATGAACAACTCGACGCAGAAGAAGTTCAGGCAGTTCGTGCTGTCGCGCCAGTTCAACAGCGGCTTCGGGCTCGATCTGATGGTCAAGGACCTGTCGATCGCGCTCGAGGTGGCGCGCGCGGCCGGCGTCGCCGCGCCGTTCTCCAACCTCTGCCGCGAGCTCAGCGCGAGCGCGCAAGGGCTGCTCGGACCGGGCCAGGACCATACGGCGCTGGCGAAGCTGAGCGAGGCGCTCGCCGGAATCGAGCTCAAGGGCTGACTATCCCTTGCGCCGGAAGAATCCGGTGATCGTCACCTTGTCCCAGACCCCGGCCGCGGCGAACGGATCGGCGCGGTTGAAGGCTTCGGCCTCGGCACGACCAGGGGCTTCGACCAGGAACAGGCTGCCGATCATCGTCGCGCCGTCATCTGAGACGAGCGGGCCGGACATCACGATGGTGACCGGGAGGCCATCGCTCTCGAGATAGGCCCTGTGCGCATCGTAATTGGCGAGCCGGACCGGCAGCGCGTCGGGCTTGTCGAGAGCGTGAATCGCAAACAGCATGGGTGATCTCCGGGGGGGGGGGGGCGCTGGACGGCGGCCAGTTGCACACCGTCCCGCTGTTGATGACGCGCCGATCCTACTTCGCGCCGAGCTTGCTGGCGTCCTCGAAGCTCGGGCAGCTGCGCTGCTCCAGCGACAGGTCGAACGGCTGGTAGTTGTCCTTGGTGATGACGGTCGGCTTCAGCACGATCTCGGTGATGACCGGCTCGCCGCGCAGTGAGCGGATCGCCATCATGGTGCCGAGGCAGCCTTGCGCGAAGCCGTTATAGTCGCCGCTGGCGAGCAGCTTGCCCGACTTGATGGCATCGACCGCCTCCTTGGTGCCGTTGATGCCGATCACCAGCGCCTTGCGGTTGGCACCGTCGAGCGCCTCGATGGCGCCGACCGCCATGGCGTCATTGGCGGCGAGCACGCCGTCGATCTGCGCATTGGACTGCATCAGATTTTCCATCACCTGCAGCGCCTGCAGGCGCTGGTAGTTGCCCGGCTGCGAGGCCAGCAGCTTGACGCCCGGATTCTCCTTCAGCGCGTCGTTGAAGCCGCGCACGCGGTCGACATTGGTCAGCGAGCCCTTGACGCCTTCGATGATGACGACGTTGCCCTTGCCGCCGAGCGTCTTGAGCAGGAACCGCCCGGTCTCCAGGCCGAGGCTGTAATCGTCGGCGCCGATGAAGGAGACGAACTTGCCGCCGGCGGAGCGGTCGGTGATGTTGACGACCGGAATCTTGGCGTCGTTGATCTTCTCGACGCCGGGCACCATCGCCTTGTAGTCGACCGGCGTGAACACGATCGCGCTCGGCTTCTTGACCACGACGTCCTCGATCTGGCTGAGTTGCTCGGGGATCGAGTCCGGCTTGGTCGGGATGTAGTGCAGGATCTTGGCGTTCAGCGCCTTCGCCATGTTGTCGGCGCCGACCCGCACGGTCTGGAAGAACGGATTGGTCTGATTTTTCGTGAAGACGGCGATGGTCTCGCCGTCGGCGCGGGCCTGGGTCGTCGCGGATGCGATCAGCAGCGAGAGAGCGAGGTAGCAGGATCGGCGGTGTTGCATGGTGGTCTCCTCCCGGGATGTTGGCTTCTTGTTGCAAGCCTTGATATGTCGTAGAAAGCTCATGTCGCCCCACGCCGCGTCTTCATGTCGAGCCAGACCGCGATGATGACGATGATGCCGGTGACCAGCGGCTGCCAGTTTGCGTTGATCGACAGCAGGTTCATGCCGTTCAGCACCAGCGTCAGGATCAGCGCGCCGACGAAGGTGCCGAAGATGGTGCCGACGCCGCCGAACAGCGAGGTGCCGCCGATCAGCACGGCCGCGATCGCCGGCAGGGTCAGGCTCTCGCCGATGTCGGCCTCCGCTGAGTTGAGCCGCGACAGGAAGATGATCGAGGCCAGCCCCGCCATCGTGCCCGACACGGTGTAGACCAGCAGCAGCCGGCGGCTGACGGGAATGCCGGAGAGCCGCGCCGCGACCGGATTGGCGCCGATCGCATAGATCTCCTGGCCCCACACCGTCCGCTGCGCGAACAAGGTCCCGATCGCCAGGAACACCAGCAGCAGATAGACCGGGATCGGCAGCCCGAGGAAATAGCCGCTGCCGATCTGGCGGAAGCCCGCGGGGAAGCCGTGGATCGTCTCGCCGGCCATGTACCAATAGGTCACGCCGTTCAGCACCCACAGCATGCCGTAGGTGGCGATGAAGGAGGGGATGCGCATCGCCGTCACCATGACGCCGTTCATCAGTCCGACGGTGCCGCCGGCGACGAGGCCGGTGAGGATGCCGAGCACAGGCGAGCCGGTCTGATGGATCACGGTGCCGGCAAGGCAGGCCGACAGGGCGACGTTGGCGCCGACCGACAGATCGAGCCCGGCGGTCAGAACGACCAGCGTCAGGCCCGAGGCGATGAAGAACGTCAGGCTCGCCTGCCTGAGCACGTTGAGGATGTTGCCGAGACTGAGGAACGACTCGTTCGCGATACTCAGCACGATGCAGATCAGCAGCGCGGCCAGCAGCCGGTAGAACAATTGCGCCGCATTGTGCGACAGGAACGACCATGGTGGCGGCGGCGCGTCCTTGGCGATGTCGCTCATGCCCGGCTCCGCAGTCCGTCAAGGAACATCGCGACGATCACCAGCACGCCGACGCTCGCTACCTGGACCGAGGATGGCAGCGAGACCAGGTTCAGTCCGTTGCGCAGCACGCCCACGGCCAGCACGCCGAGCAGGGTGCCGAGCAGCCAGCCCTTGCCGCGCTCGAACGAGGTGCCGCCGACCGCGACCGCCGCGATCGCATCGAACTCGAGTCCGAGCCCGGCGGTCGGATGCCCCGAATTCATCCGCGCGGTCATCAGCAGGCCTGCGACCCCGGCCATCATGCCGCCGATGGCGTAGACCGCGATCAGCAGCCGGGTCGGCGACAGGCCGGCATAGCGGAGAGCGTCGCGATTGCCGCCCAGCGCGAACACGTAGGTGCCGAAACGGGTGTGATAGAGCAGGCCGTGAAAGACGCCGTAGCTCGCGACGCCCATCAGGATCGGCACGGGGATGCCGAGCAGCTTCGCCGAATAGATGTCGCGCACGCTGTGCGGAATGCCGACCACGCTCTGGCCGTCGCTGACGATCAGCGACAGGCCATGCGCCATGCCGAGCGTGGCGAGCGTCGCCACGAAGGGCGGAATCTTTGCGATCGCCACCAGCCAGCCATTGGCAAGGCCGAACACCGTGCCGACCAGCACGGCGGCGCCCAGGCCCAGCAGCATGGATTGCGTTGCGAGCGAGACGATGGCGACGCAGAGCGATGTCAAAGTAAGCACCGCGCCCATCGACAGGTCGATGCCCTCGGTCATGATGATCAGGGTCATCGGCAAGGCCAGCATGGTCAGGATCGTCGACTGCACCAGCACGTTGGAGAGGTTCGCGGCGGACAGGAAGCCCGGCGCGATCGCGCCGAACAGGGCGATCAGCAGCACCAGCACGATCGCCACCCCGGGCAGGCGGCGCAGCGAGCTGATCGGCGAGGCGATGGCCAAGTCACTCATGATGCAATGTCACTCATGATGAAACGTCACTCATGATGCATTCCCAGCCGCACGATGTTCTCTTCGGTCAACTCGCTGCGCGCGAGGTGCCCGGCGACGCGGCCGTCGCGCATGACATAGGCGCGGTCGCAGACATGGCAGATCTCGATCTGCTCCGACGAGATCATCAGCGCGGCGGCGCCTTCGGCGACCAGCCGATCGATCAGCGCGAAGATCTCGGACTTGGCGCCGACGTCGATGCCGCGGGTCGGCTCATCGAAGATGAACAGCTTCGCCCCGGCCGCCAGCCATTTGCCGATCACGACCTTCTGCTGGTTGCCGCCCGACAGCAGGCCGACCATCTGCCGCGCGCTCGGCGTCGCGATCCGCAATTGTCGGATCAGTCCGTCGGCGGTGCGCTGTGCGCTGTTGGGATCGTAGAGCCGGCTCGGAAACAGCTTCTTCAGCGCCGACACCACGAGATTGTCGCCGACCGAGCGCAGCAGTGCCAGACCCTCGCTCTTGCGGCTTTCGGGGATCAGCGCGATGCCACGACGGGCCGCGATGTCAGGCTCGCCCGAGATCGGCTTGCCGTCGAGGATGATCTCGCCGGTCGTCACCGGATCGGCGCCGAAGATCGCGCGGGCGACCTCGGTACGGCCCGAGCCGACGAGGCCGCACAGGCCGACGATCTCGCCCCGGCGCACCTCGATGTCGATGCCGGAAATGCCCGTCAATGCGCTGAGGCCCTTGACCTGCAGCACGAGCTCGCCGGGCTGCTCGGCGAAATGGCGCGGATAGGTCATGTCGATAGTGCGGCCGACCATCATGCGCACGAGCTGGTCAGGCGTGACGTCGGCGGGACGCACCTGGTCGATGCGCCGGCCGTCGCGCAGCACGGTGATGCGGTCGCCGAGCGCGAACACCTCGGCCATGCGGTGCGAGATGTAGACGATCGCGACACCGTCCGCCTTCAGCCGCGCGATCAGTGCGAACAACAGCTCGACCTCGCGGTCGGACAGCGCCGCGGTCGGCTCGTCCATCACCAGGATGCGCGCATCCTGGCTGATCGCCTTGGCGATCTCGACCATCTGCTGCTGCGCGACGCCGAGCGTGTCGACGATGACCGAGGGATCGATGTCGAAGCCGATGCCGTCGAGTACGCGCTTGGCATCGCGCAGAATCCTGCGGCGATCGATGGTGCCGGGCAGGCGGCCCTTCGGCTCGCGGCCGAGAAAGATGTTCTGCGCGATGTCGAGGAACGGGACGAGCGAGAACTCCTGGAAGATGACGGCGATGCCGAGTGTCTGCGCATCCGCCGTCGAGGTGATCGCAACCTTCTCGCCCTTGGCGTAGACCTCGCCGGCATCGGCCGTATAGGCGCCGCACAGGATCTTCATCAGGCTGGACTTGCCGGCGCCGTTCTCGCCGAGCAGCATGTGGACTTCGCCCGGGTAGATCGCAAACGAGACGTCATCCAGCGCCTTGACGCCGGGAAAGGTCTTGCTGATGCCGCGCAGCTCGAGCAGCGGCACGGGCGATACGGCAGTCCCGACGGCCCTGTCGCTCATGACGGCCCTCCGGCAAAGATCTTGCCCGGATTCATCAGGCCATCGGGATCGAGCGCCGTCTTGATCGCGCGCATGACGGTGACGGCTTCGCCGAGCTCGTCCCTGAGATAGTCGATCTTGCCGAGCCCGATGCCGTGCTCGCCGGTGCAGGTGCCGTCCATGGCGATCGCGCGCGCGACCATGCGGGCCTGCAGCGCCTTGGCGCCGGCGAGCTCCGCGTCGCTGGCGGGATCGACCAGGATCAGCATGTGGAAATTGCCGTCGCCGACATGGCCGACGATCGGCGCGATGAAGCCATGGGCATCGGCGTCGCGCCGCGTCTCGGTCAGGCATTCGGCGAGGCGGGAGATCGGCACGCAGACGTCGGTGATGACGGCGCGGGCGCCCGGCCGCAGGCCGAGGCCGGCATAGAGCGTGTTGTCGCGCGCGTGCCAGAGCCGGCTGCGGTCCTCGGCCGCCTTGGCCCAGGCGAAGCCCTGGCCGCCATGCTCGGCCGCGATCGCCTCCGCCGCCTGCGCCTGCTCGGCGACGGCCGCCTCCGAGCCGTGAAACTCAAGGAACAGCGTCGGCGCCTCCTGATGGCCGAGCTTCGAATAGGCGTTGATGCCGCGCATCATGACGTCGTCGACGAGCTCGATCCGCGCCGCCGGGATGGCCGACTGGATCAGCGCGATCGCGGTGTCGACCGCGTCCTGCAGGCTCGGGAAGCTGCAGGTCGCGGCCGAGATCGCCTGCGGCAGGGGATGCAGCTTCAGCGTGATCTCGGTGATCACGCCGAGCGTCCCTTCCGAACCGACGAACAGCCGGGTCAGATCGTAGCCGGCGGCGGATTTGCGCGCGCGCTTTGCGGTGCGGATCACCCTTCCGTCGGCGAGGACCACCTCCAGGGCCAGTACGTTGTCCTTCATCGTGCCGTAGCGCACCGCCATCGTGCCGGAGGCGCGCGTCGAGGCCATGCCGCCGATCGAGGCATCGGCGCCGGGATCGATCGGAAAGAACAGCCCGGTGTCGCGCAGCTGCGCATTGAGCTGCTTGCGGGTGATGCCGGGCTGCACCATGACGTCCATGTCGGCCTCGTGCACAGCCAGCACCCTGGTCATGCGGCCGAAGTCCAGGCACACGCCGCCGGCGACCGAGGCGGCATTGCCTTCGAGCGACGTGCCGGCGCCATAAGGGACGATCGGCATGTGGGCTGCCGCGCACAGCTTGACGATCTCCACGACCTCCGCGGTGGTCTCCGGGAAGACGACGATGTCGGGCGTCAAGGTGGGGTAGTAGGATTCGCTGCGACCATGTTGATCCCGCACGCCACGCGCGACACTGGCACGCGGTCCGATCAGGTTCGAAAGCCGCTCGGCCAACGCGCCGGCGCGATCTCGCACGTCCATCCATCCTCCCCGCGGCTCACCTGACGACATCGGGACTCTTTGCGGTCCTCTCGTCGCTGGCCGGGCCCGGGCGGACTGCATGTTTCCGCAACCCGTCGCGCCATCTTCACCCTGGTGAGCACTGGCATCCTTCATCATTCGGCCCGTGCGCGCAAGGCCTTGGCGGCCCGTGCGCGATTTCGCCCCGCCAGGAATAGATGGCCTGGCGCCCTCGCGTGTCGCTGTGATGTCCATTTCGCCATGCGTCGACGTGATGACGAGACCGGGCTCGGCGATGGACGCTCGGTAGCGCAGTCCGACGCGCTCCGGCCGGCCGAAACAGGGATCGGCCGTCGGCCGTCGCTGCATTGCGCCGCACGTTGGTCGTGGTCCGAATTCGCTGCATGCACGTCACCGCCTCGCGGCGCCAGGGAGCGTCCGAGTTGATCGGGTCGTTGCCCTCGGAAACGAGAGGGCGCGGGGAATGCCGGGCGCTGGCCGCACCCATGGCCCGCCTGCAGAAAGAAAAGCAGGCGGCAGTCACCACAGGTTCAGCCGAGACATCCCGGCATTCCCCGCACGATGGTTGGGCGGCTTATACGCACTCTCCCCGGGGACCGGGCTGTCTTGCCCCCGTCGCGGACGGATCATCGTCCCCATCCGCTTGGCCTCAGCGTCGGGAGGCCAGGACCATGCGACTTCGCCGGCGCAACAGCCTCGTTCGTCCGCATGACCTTGGGTCACGCTGCGAGACCATCACACCCACCGCATCCCACCCCGCGCGTCGTGACGATCGCGATGCGCCCCTCATGGCGAGGCGGGACAAAAGGGAGATAAGCATGAATTCCGGAAAAACGAAAGAGAAATATTTTTCGCGGAAGGACTGGACAGGGCAAATCAGCCTGGACCACCAGCGCACAAGCCATGCGGCTTTCGACGTTCGGGTTGCCGCGTATCGTCGCGTGCGCCGAGCTGCTCTCGCACCATATCGCTTTGCCACGCGGTTGCCGAGAGCTGGTGCCGCGATCGCGATGGTCGGGATAAGCGACCGCGCTTGATGCCGGGCTCCCTTTCCGGATCAATGATGGTCGGGAATCGTGCGTTTCCGCCCGCTCAGCCAGCCCCTCGTCAATTCCATCTCCTTCTCGATAAATTCCCTGACCTCTCGAGATTGCATTCGCCGCTCGGTCTCCCGTCGATGCAGAAGCCAGATATCCAGAATGGCTTCCTCGTTCGGCAAGACGCGTGACAAGCCCTCTGCCTCGGCAAACGGTACGGCGAGCAGAGCCAGCCCGAGGCCGGCGGACGCCGCGGCAACCTCGCTTCCAACTTGCGATAGCTTTATGCCGGCGCTGGCGGCTGCAATGGAATGAAAGCGTGACATGAGAGGAGGGCGTTCGTCGGCTGCCGGGCCCGACCGAAGATCGTTGGCAATGAGACCGATCAACGCGTGACCGTTCAACTGGTCGATCGCGCGGGGAGGGGGACGCGATTGCAGATAGGCCGGTGATGCGTACAGGCCGAAGGCAATCTCTCCAACTCGTTTCCCAATCAACTCATCGTCGCCCGGATCGCCAATTCGGATGACCAGGTCGAGATCGCTCTCGTCCAGGCTTTGACGAGAGGCCGTGGAGTGGACCTCGAACATCAGTCGGTCATTCGCGTCACGTAGCCGCTTGAGGCGAGGAAGGAGCCAGTGCTTCGTCATGCCCTCCGAGGCAGACAGCTTGATGACCGTTGATCGAGCCCCGATATGTTCGTGCACCTCCCTTTGAAAGTCATCAAATGCGGCCATCATGGCGCTGGCGGATCTCCGTAGAGCTTCGCCTTCTTGCGTGAGCACAATGCCCGATGGATTTCGAAAGAAGAGGGGAGCGCCGAGGCTGCGCTCGAGTTCGACGAGACGACGGCTGAGCGTGGGCTGGCTGATGCCAAGCTGGACGGCGGCACGGTTCATGCTCCCGCAAGAGGCGACGACGAAGAACAGGCGAAACAGATCCCAGTTTGTGCAATCCATAAGGGTCGCGGCGGGGGCGGGATTTGTCGACATCATTGCCTCACAGCACAGGTCCGCCGGGTTGCCCAGTCCTTGTGCGGAGAGCGCCGGCCCGACCGATCTTACTGCCGTAACCCCGCCATGCAACGAGCCGGGTGGTTAAGGGGGAGCTGCAGGCTGTGTGCAGCGACCGCGCATGTCCAACGTAAAACCAACGTCGCTGCTGGCTTGCTGGAATTCAATAGCCTCGACCCGGGATCAGTTGAGGACGCCTTTTGCGCCCGCCTCCGCCACGAAAACGAACGGTTCGCGCTGGGGCCGTAGTCAAGCGGCGATCGCCTGCCCTTCAATGGATTTGACGTCGCAGAATCAAGCCAACGGTCAAAAGCGGCCCATTTGATCGAGTAAGGCGGCTAGAGCTGGCTGGCAGTCTGGCGAGTTTGGTCGAGTAAAGGCTGTGATCATGCCGAGGGAGGCCGCCGCGGCGATGTCCTCTCCCCGCGCTCTTTTGTGGTTCGCGCTAGTCCTTGACTGCAACGACGATTTTACCTCTCGTTCTACCGGTCGCCATCGCGTCATAAGCTTTGGCTACGTCGCGCAGGCCGAACACCTGCGAAACAAACGGCTTTATCTGTCCTGCATCCACCAGCGCGGCAATCTCCGCGAGCTGACCACCGTCAGGTCTGGTCAATGGGCCATGAAATTCGACTCCGCGTTCTTCGGCAGCCTTTCTGTAAGGCAGATTGTGCGCGGCAATCCTGGCTGCGGCTTCGGGTGTCTGTCCATATTCGATCCAGGCTCTCTCGTCTGACACGCGCCTGAGTCCGACATAGCGACCGCCCGGCTTGACACTCCTGATCGACGGCAGGACGAGATCGCCGCAAACGCCGTCATAGACCACATCGTAGGGGCCAGCTTCTTCAAAGCTCTCCGTCTCGTAGTTGATTGCCTTGTCGACGCCGACCGATCTGAGGAAATCCTGATTGTTCGCGCTCGCCGTGGCGGCGACGTTGGCTCCGATGTGCTTGGCAAGCTGGATCGCGAAGGTTCCGATACCGCCGGCGCCAGCCTGGATCAATAGGCTCTCGCCAGCCACGAGACGAGCGCGCTCGAAAAAGCTCTGCCAGGTCGTAAGAGCGACGGTAGGCAGACTTGCGGCCTCTTGGTGAGTGATTGTCTTGGGTTTGCTGGCAAGAAGCGCGGACGGTATGGCGATGCGTTCTGCGTAGGCGCCGTAAACATTCGGCAGGCGGCCGTAGACGTCATCTCCTGCTTTGAACCCCGAGTTCGCGGGTGCATCCAGGACGGTCCCAGATACGTCGAAGCCCATCACAATCGGGAAATTCTCAGGCAGTGCCGCAAACAAGCCTTGCCGGATGACGATCTCGACGGGATTTACACCGGCTGCATGAACGTCCACCAACACGCTGTCTGCCGTCCGGACCGGTTCAGGAACCTCTCCGTACGCCACGACGTCATTGCCACCAAAGCCAGTCAGAAATGCTGCCTTCATCTGCTTACCCTTGCCGTTCATGACCGTCTGTGGCTCGAGCGAAGATCGACATATCTGATCGAATTTGCGGGAACCTGACGGCTTCTCATTAGAAGACGGAAGGCCTCGAACGCAATGCAACTGGGTGATGATCGGCTATTCACTCCTGAAATGCGGTTCTCGAAAAATGAGCAGCGGACATCATCATGACTGGAACGGATGATGCGCATCTGCGTGTCGCAGCGGGCGAACCAATATTAGGCGCTTGTGGCGGACGAGGCTCGCAACGCCATGATCTTCGACGATGTCTTGCAAGCGCTGGAGCACAAGCGTTCCCCGGTCATCTTGACCGAGCGCAAAGACCACGCGTTGTGCTTGGCCGATAGGCTGTCTCGTTTCGCACGCAATGTCATTGTCTTGACCGGCGGGTGGGCGTGAAGCCGAGAAAAGGCGCAATGAAACGGCTCAGCGATATTCCTGCGGCCGACGAGCGCGTGCTGATCGCCGCCGGACGATACATCGGCGAGGGTTTCGATGACGCTCGGCTCGATGCGCTGTTTCTGGCTATGCCGATCGCATGGAAGGGGACGCTCGCACAATATGTCGGGCATCTGCATCGATCATACGACGCCAAGCGCGAGGTTATCGTCTATGACTATTTTCGACGAAGCCGTGCCAGTGCTCAAACGCATGGGCGAGAAGCGGGTCAGGGGTTACAAGAGCCTCGGCTACGTGATCGACGAGAAGGGGCAGGTATCGTCGAGCGCTTCGGCGATGTTGCCGATGCTATGAGCATCGCGGCTCGATCGGGAAGGGCCAAGAGTTGCGGACGTCGCCTTTCCAAGCTTCGCCAGCCTTTCCTTTTTTTCACCTCGGCCTTCCGATTGTGCGACCGCCGGCAAGGAGGCCTTCTGACATTTTCATCCAGGGAGTATGGTGGGCCCGGCAGGACTCGAACCTGCAACCAGACCGTTATGAGCGGCCGGCTCTAACCATTGAGCTACAGGCCCCGCGGCGCGGGGGTCGTTGCGGCGGTGAGGGGCGGGGGCAAGCCTGCCCGTCATCCTGCCGGGGACCCGGCGACGGTGCCGGGTCCGTTTACAGCCTCACCGGCGATCCGGCAATGCCGCGGACGCGCCGTTTTGCCGGGCTTGCGTCGCCGCAGCCCTCGGCAGCAGCTCGCCGCCGCAGCCGGCGCTGCGCTAATCCACCGAGACGCCGGCGAATTCCACCACCTTGCGCCATTTCTCGGTCTCGTCGGCGACGAGCTTGCCGAATTCGGCGGGCGTCATCGCGCGCGGGATGCCGCCGGTCTCGGTCAGCCGCGCGACCAGCTTGGGGTCCTTGAGCGCTTCGCCGACCGCCTTGTTGAGGATCTCGACGATCTCGGGCGGCGTGCCCTTCGGCGCGGAGATGCCGTAGAAGCCGACCGATTCATAGCCCGGCACAGTGTCGGCGATCGCAGGCACCTCCGGAACGGTCGGCCAGCGCTGCGGCGAGGTGACGCCGAGCGCCCGGACGCTGCCGCCACGGGACTGCTCCAGCGCGGTCGGCAAATTGTCGAAGATCAGCTGCACCTTGTTGGAGATGATGTCCGGGAAGGCCAGCGCCGAGCCGCGATAGGGCACGTGCAGCATGTCGCACTTGGTCATCGCCTTGAACAGCTCGGCCGCCATGTGAACCGAGGTGCCGTTGCCCGAGGAGGCAAAGGCGATCTTGCCGGGATTGGCATGGCAATAGTCGATGAACTCCTTGACCGTCTTCGCCGGCACGTCGTTGCTCACCACCAGCATGTTGGTGAGCTGCATGATGCTCGCGACCGGCACGGTGTCGCGGATGAAATCATACGGCAGCTTCTTGTACAGCGAGGTGCTGATCGCATTGTTCGGCGCCACGAACAGCAGCGTATAGCCGTCGGGCGGCGAATTGATCATCGCGGCGGCGGCGATGTTGCCGCCGGAGCCGGTGCGATTCTCGACCACGACCTGCTGGCCGAAGCGCTCGGACAGCCACTGCGCCATGATGCGGGCGACGATGTCGACCGGGCCGCCCGGCGAAAAGCCGATCAGCCAGCGGATCGGATGATCGGGGTAGGCCGCCGCGGCCGGCTGGATTGCGAGGCAGGCTGCGACCACCAGGCCGGCCAGGAACGTGCGCGCCCACTTCATCTTGTCCTCCCGAAGCTCTTGTCGTTGTCTTTGGCGGCATGCTTCCATAGATCTGCACGCTTGCATACAAGCTTGTGCGGGACGCGCAGGCACGAAAAGGACGGGCCGATGAAGTCGTTGCGATTGCTCGGCCTTGCCGTTGCGCTGGTGTCCGGCGCCGCCGCAGCGCAGCAGGGAGGGAACGCCATCAGCAAGCTCACGATCACTCTCGGGACTGCGACGCCGGGCGGCGGCTTTCCGCTCTATGGCGATGCCTTCGCCACGGTCATGAACGACGCCGATGCCGGGCTTGCGGTCGTCCCGCGCAATACGAAGGGCAGCAACGAGAACATTCCGCTGCTGGAGCAGGGCGAGCTCGATCTCGGCCTCGTCGCCGGCGAGCCGGCCTATCAGGCCTTCATGGGCATCGACCGCCCGAAGACCGGGCTGAAGATCCTGACCGCGATTTTTTCCAGCCCGGGCCTGTTCGTGGTGCGATCCGACAGTTCCTATCGCAGCATCCGCGATCTCGTCGGCCAGACGGTGGTGTTCGGCGCCAAGGGCTCGGGCCTGCCGATCATGTCGCGCTACATGCTCGATGGGCTCGGCCTGCAGCAGGACCGGGATTTCAAGGCGGTCTATCTCGACCGTGCCGGCGATGGTCCGGCGATGGTGCTGGACGGCCGCGCCGCGGCGCTGTGGGGCGCCGGCATCGGCTGGCCCGGCTTCGCGGCGATGGCTGCGGCGCCGGGTGGGACCCGCTTCATCGCGCCATCAGTCGAGGAGATCGCGCAGGTGAGGGCGAAGCACGGCTTCCTGAAAGCGCTGACGGTGCCGGCCGGCAGCTATGCCGGGCAGGACGCGGCGATCGATTCGATCGGGTCCTGGAGCTACGTCCTGGTCCGCGAGAGCCTGCCCGACGACGTCGCCTATCGGCTGGCGAAGACGCTGCATGGAGCGGAAGCCGCGCTGTGCAGGACGCTGGCGCAGGCCTGCGAGACCACGGCCGCCAACACGGTTGCGGCCGCGCCCAGCCCCGATCTGATTCATCCGGGGGTGATGAGATATTTCCGGGAGATCGGGGTGGTGAAATGAGAGGGGCGAATGGCGAATAGGGCGTAGCGAATAGGCAGAATCAAAACGATCCGCTCGCACCTCGCACCTCGCACCTCGCTACTCGCCATTCGCTCATTTCATCCGGCACGCCGGATCCGGCGGGCCGAACGCGTCCTCGCCTTTGATCGTGGCCAGGATCTTGTAGTAGTCCCACGGATATTTGCTCTCCTCCGGCGTCTTGACCTGCGCCAGCACCAGATCGTGCACCATCAGATTGTCGGCGCGCAGCTTGCCGTTGCGGGCGAAGAAATCCTCGACCGGCGTCTCGCGCATCTTTGCCGCCACCGCGAGCGGCTCGTCGCTGCCGGCGGCCTTGATGGCGTTGAGATAATGCGTGACGGCGGAGTAGACGCCGGCCTGCCACATCGTCGGCATCCGGTTCATCTTGGCGAAATAGCGCTTCGACCATTCGCGGGTCTTGTCGTCCATGTCCCAGTAGAACGAGGTCGTCAGCAGCAGCCCCTGTGCCGCCGGCAATCCCAGCGAATGGATGTCGGTGATCAGCGCCAGCAGCGCCGCCATCTGCTGGCCGCCCTTGAGCAGGCCGAACTCGGCCGCGGTCTTGATCTCGTTCATGTTGTTGGGGGGGCCTGCGGCGATGCCGATGATCTTGGCCTTGGAGGCCTGGGCCTGCAGGATGAAGGACGACAGATCCGGCGTCGCGAACGGCGGGCGTACCGAGCCCACCACCTTGCCGCCGTTGGCCGTGACCACGCTTGCCGCATCGCGCTCCAGCGAATGGCCGAAGGCGTAGTCGTCGGTGATGAAGAACCAGCTGTCGCCGCCGCGCTTGACGACCTCCTTCGCCGTGCCGGTGGCCAGCGCGCGGGTGTCGAACACCCATTGCATCGCATAAGGCGAGCAGAACTTGCCGTGGAAATCGGCCGCGCCCGTCGACTGGGTGATGAACAGCTTCTTTTTCTCGGTGGCGATGGTCTGCACCGCGAGGCCGACCGCCGAGACCGGCACGTCGACGATGAGATCGACCTGCTCGGTGTCGTACCAGCGCCGCGCGATCGCGGCACCAATGTCGGGCTTGAGCTGATGGTCGCCGACGATGACGCTGATCGGCTTGTCCAGCACCCTGCCGCCGAAATCATCCACCGCCATCTGCGCCGCGGTCACCGAGCCCTGGCCGGTCGGCGTCGACGCGGGACCGTTCATGTCGCTGAGCACGCCGATCTTGACGACATTGTCGGAGATCTGCGCCCGCGCGCCGGTGGTCACCAGCAGCGCCGCCGCGGCCCATGCCGCTGTTCTCAGGAAGCTGAGTTGCAATCCGTCCTCCACCGATGTCGGCCTGGCGCCGTTGTTTGTCGCGGCTCTGCCGGCCGATCCACCTATCTGCAATCAATCCTGGGCGGCCGTCAATCACGGTGCCGAGCGACGGATCGCGGTCAGCGGTTGCACTGCAACGGCGCGACCGGTCCCGCGCGCGAACCCGTCCCGCTCAGGCCTTGGCCGCCTTGTGCTCCTCATGCGCGGCCTCCCAGACCTCGCGCGCGGCGTCGGCATTCATCAGCGCGATGCCGACGCCGACGATCAGGTCGGGCCAGATCGAGCGCCACAGGAAGGCCGTGACCAGACCGGCCGCGATGATCGCGACGTTGGCGTAGGCGTCATTGCGCGCGGAGAGAAAGGCGGCCCGGGTGAGGCTGCCCTGATGATCCCTGACCCGCGCCAGGATCAGCGCGCAGCCGAGATTGACGATCAGCGCGCCGAGGCCGGTGAGGGTGAGCGGCAGCGCGGCGGGAATCTCGGCCGTGAACACCTTCTCGCCCGCAGTCCACAGCCCGGCGAGCGCGGGTGCCAAAAGGATCAGTGCCAGCACCTTGCCGAGCCGGGCCCGTTGCGCCGCGCTCCAGCGCAGCGCCAGCGCGATCAGCAGATTGACCGAGGCGTCCTCGAGAAAATCGATGCTGTCGGCGAACAGGGCGACCGAGCCGATCGTCAGCGCAACCGCGAACTCGATGCCGAAATAGCCCAGGTTGAGCGCGGCAACCGTGAGCACGGTGCGGCGGACGGGATTGGTCATGTCCATCACGCGTCCTCAATCATCCAGCTTGGCCAGCCGCTCCGCCTCGGCGAGATCGTCGGCGGTGTTGGCATTGAAGAACGGATCGCGCGGAATGACGGGCCAGGTCACGGTCGCGACCTTGTAGCGCGCCGTGAAGCGGGTGACCTTGCGGATGTCGTCGGCCACCAGGGCACGGCGGAGGTCGTCCCGCAAGCGCACCGGCCACAGTCCGATCACCGGGTGGGTCTGGCCGCCGGACGCCGCCAGCGCGAGCTCGGCCTGTTCTCTCGCGCAGGCGCCGGCAAGCCGCGTCACCAGATCGCGCGGCAGGAACGGGCAGTCGGCCGCCGCGCTCAGCATCCAATCTGCGTCAGGCCTGTGCACGGCAACCCAGTCGAGCCCGGCCAGGATGCCGGCCAGGGGGCCTGGAAAGCCCGCGATGTCATCGGGCACGACGGTCAGGCCGTAGGCCGCGAATCGCGCGGGATCGCCATTCGCATTCAGGATCAGTCGATCGCATTGCGGCGTCAGCCGCGCGATCACATGGGCAAGCAGCGTGCGGCCGCCGATCTCGCGCATCGGCTTGTCGCCGCCGCCCATCCGCCGGGCGAGGCCGCCGGCGAGCAGGACGCCCGGAATCGATGTCGTTGTCGTGGCTGTCATCGCCGGTTCCGTTATCATGCCGCGCAGCCCCGCGTCAGCGGCCCGGGCATGCGATCCACGATTTGCGTCTCGTCTGCGCGGGAGCGCGAGACGCAGCTGTTGGCTCATTGCCCGCCGGCATGACATCCCGGCCGGGCCGGGATAGAGCTATCGAAACTGCACGATCCGCAGCAAATCTACCCGGCCGCAGGCACGAAACACGGCTGGGGGGCAAGGGCAGGCGCCTGCGGCCCGGCCGCCTTGGTTCAATCTGGAGACCGCGATGAACGTCATCGGCCTCGCCGGCTGGAGCGGCGCCGGCAAGACCACGCTGCTGACGCGGCTCATTCCGCATCTCAACGCGCAGGGGCTGCGCGTCTCGGTGATCAAGCACGCCCATCACCGCTTCGACGTCGACGTGCCCGGCAAGGACTCCTGGCGTCATCGCGAGGCCGGCGCGGCGGAGGTGCTGGTCGCCTCCGGCACGCGCTGGGCGCTGATGCACGAATTGCGCGGTGCGCCCGAGCCATCTTTGCCTGATCTGCTGGCGAGGTTGTCGCCGGTCGATCTCGTCGTCATCGAGGGATACAAAGCGGGGCCGCACCACCGCATCGAGGTGCACCGCAGCGGCAATGCCAAGCCGCTGCTGTTCCCTGATGATCCCGGAATCGTCGCGATCGCCAGCGACGTTGCGATCGAGGCGGCCCTGCCGCGGGCTCACCTCGACGACATCCCCACCATCGCCGCCCTGGTCCGGCAGTTTGCAATGCCGTTGGCGGATGTGGTGGCCCTGGCTGCCGGTGCCCGGTGATGGAACTCGCGGACGGAACAGGGAACCCGCTGGAACTCGTCGTTGCCGGCGCGGAACTCGAGACGGGAACGGCGCGGTTGACGCACCCAGGCCGCTTCGCCATGGTCCGCGCATGACCATCAAGAGGCTGGATCTGGCGGGATTGAAATGCCCGCTGCCGGCGCTGAAGACCCGCAAGGCGCTGCAGTCGCTCAAGCCGGGCCAGCGCCTCGAAGTGTGCTGCACCGATCCGTTGGCGGTGATCGACATCCCCAACCTGATTCGCGAGACCGGCGATCGGGTCGAGATCCTCGATCGCGGCGAGAGCGGCATTCTGTTTCTGATCGAGAAGATGACGGGGCAGGCCGAATGAGCCGCGTGCAAGACGAAGCGGACCACATGCTGCAGGTTGCTGGAACTAAGTAGTTCGTGCGTCCGCCTTGCTGCGCGCAGGTGTCAAGTGGCCGAATCGCTTCCTATCGTCGCATCCGCGCCAGAGCCCGCTCATAACAATGCCGCGTTCTCTGTCCAGGCTTGCGCCGTTGGGAAGAGGCAAGGGGAGGTTGTTGCTGTCTTCACAATTTCGAGAGCAGTGGATCCTCGGCTGCGTCGCATGTCCGAGGTGATCAACGGGGCATCTGATTAGTTGATTCCATTCGTGACGGTGATGAGCCGTCGGGAAGTAATGGTGCGCCTGATGACTACAGCCGTGAGTGGCGATGGCGTCGGTTGCACGCGAACTTCTGTGTTTGTTAGCAACACACCTACGCTGCATTGCGGTCAATCCACCAAGTTTGACCAATTATTACCATTTTACTATCGACAATTTGCCTCGGTTCTGCACCAATTGAGGCGCTCTCCGCGGAGGTTGCGGGAGGCGAGTCATGCCCGCTGGGGATCGGGCCAGGTGGAACCGCGGCGCGAGAATGACGCGAGGATGACACGACGGCTGAGACCTCGGTGGGGGGTGTCATGCGCGTCGGACGAGCCTCGATGTTTGTGCATCGCGAAATTGTCTGGCAGGTCGATGGCGGACAGGGTGAGTAAGCGTATTGATTCTGATCAAGGGGACAGAACATGACGTCGTTGCGTTGGACGGGAGTCCGTAGGGGAGGAATGCATGGCTACCATTGAGAGCGCGGGCTCGCTCCCGAACGCGCAAGCGGGCATCTTCGATCGTGAGCACACGGTCGCTAAAGCGGGGTTCAACCGTTGGCTGGTTCCGCCGGCTGCACTGTGCATCCATCTGTGCATCGGCATGGCCTACGGGTTCTCGGTGTTCTGGCTGCCTCTGTCGCGCGCGATCGGCGTGACCCAGAGCACCGTCTGCACCGACATGACGCTGGTGCAGGAGCTGTTCACGACCAGCTGCGACTGGAAGGTCGCGAGCCTTGGCTGGATGTACACGCTGTTCTTCGTGCTGCTCGGCGGCTCCGCCGCCGTCTGGGGCGGCTGGCTCGAGCGGGCAGGCCCGCGCAAGGCCGGCGCCGTGGCGGCGTGCTGCTGGGGCGGCGGTCTCCTGTTCGCGGCGCTCGGCATCTATGTCCACCAGCTCTGGATGATGTGGCTCGGCGCCGGCGTGATCGGCGGCATCGGTCTCGGTCTCGGCTATATCTCGCCGGTCTCCACCCTGGTGAAGTGGTTCCCCGATCGCCGCGGCATGGCGACCGGCATGGCCATCATGGGCTTCGGCGGCGGCGCGATGATCGGTGCTCCGCTCGCCAACCTGCTGATGAACTACTTCAAGACGCCGACCTCGGTCGGCGTGTGGGAGACCTTCGTCACGATGGGCGTGATCTATTTCGTCTTCATGATGATCGGCGCCTTTGCCTATCGGGTGGCCCCGGTCGGCTGGCAGCCCGAGGGCTGGACGCCGCCGGCGGTGAAGAAGGCGATGATCTCGGAGCACCACGTACATCTCGACAATGCACACAAGACTCCGCAGTTCTGGCTGGTCTGGTGGGTGCTGTGCTTGAACGTGTCGGCAGGCATCGGCGTGATCGGCATGGCCTCGCCGATGCTGCAGGAGATCTTCGCCGGCAAGCTGATCGGTCTCCCCGATGTCAGCTTCAACCAGCTCGACGCCGGCCAGAAGGCGGCGATCGCTGGCATTGCAGCCGGCTTTGCCGGCCTGCTGTCGCTGTTCAACATCGGCGGCCGGTTCTTCTGGGCGTCGCTGTCGGATCACATCGGCCGCAAGGCCACCTATTACTGCTTCTTCCTGATCGGCATCGTGCTCTACGCGCTGGCGCCGACCTTCGCAGCAATGGGCTCCAAGCTGCTGTTCGTGGGTGCCTTCGCGATCATCCTGTCGATGTATGGCGGCGGCTTCGCCACGGTGCCGGCCTATCTCGCCGACCTGTTCGGCACCCAGTTCGTGGGCGCTATCCACGGGCGGCTGCTGACGGCGTGGGCGACGGCGGGCATCATCGGCCCGGTCGTGGTCAACTACATCCGCGAGTTCCAGCTCGCCGCCGGCGTGCCGCGCGACCAGCTGTACAACACGACGATGTACATCCTCTGCGCCATGCTGCTGGCCGGCCTGATCTGCAACCTCCTGATCAAGCCCGTCGATCACAAGTGGAACATGAGCCCGGATGAAGTGGCGCGCTACCAGTCGGAGCTCGCCAAGAGCGAGTCGGCGGTCCAGCATGGCTCGTTCGGCATCGGCAAGGGCGGCCTCGACCTGAGCTCGGCACTGTTCTGGGCCTTCGTCGGCGTGCCGCTGGCCTGGGGTGTCTGGAAGACGCTGGAAAGCGCGGTCAAGATCTTCTGATCAATCGCGATCGTTGCAAGCGGGGCGGCCTGGTTGGCCGCCCCGTTTTTTTTGTGCCTATGCCTTTCCTATGCGAGGCGCGCACCGTCCGTCTCGCATTCCTACGACGAGCCGCGCCATCTTCGAGGCAGCCGGCCGGATCTCGCGCCGGCCCATGCGGAGAATGGGCATGAGCTCGATCGAACTGCCTCGTGACGCCTGCGGCGCTTTCGTCACCAGGGCCATCCGGCCTTCGCGCCTGATCAAGACGCTCCACAAGGCCATCAGCACCGTTCATGCGGCGATTGCCGCTGCCAAGCTCCGGCGCCTGCGCAACGAGCTGCTTCTGCGGCAGAGCTCTGCAGCCGCCATCGCGCCCGACGCCTCGCGCCGGCCGCAGGCGCCGTTGATCCTCGGGGACAAGTGGGACTTCTGAGGCTGTCGTTGCCGATCAAAGCCCTGCGGCCAGCCTCAGAGCTGGGCTGTTGGCTTCGGTTCTGGGCCGGCAGATGACGCGTTCAATTGCGCCATGGCCTGGGCCAGCATGGCCTTCGCAGGCGTGTCCAGCTCGGTCAGAGGCAGACGGACATGGGCCGCCGCGAGGCCCTCCAGGCTGAGGGCGTATTTCAATGCCACCGGCGCGTCGCGATTGAACGTCTCGATCAGCGGCAGCAATCGCCGATGCAGCCGTCGCGCGGCGTGCCAGCGTGCGCGCTGGCAGGTGGTGAAGAGCGCGTTGCAGAGCTGTGGGGCGACGTTGGCCATCAGCGAGAAGCAGCCATCACCGCCGGCGGCCATGAACGGCACCACCGCGATGTCGTCGCCCGACAGCAGGCGGAAGCCGGGCGGTGCCAGGGAGCGCAGATGAACGGCGCGTGCGACATCGCCGGTGGTGTCGCGCAGGCCGACGAACTGCGCCCATCGCGCCAGGCGGATCAGCGTGTCGTCAGGCAGCGCGCGCCCCGTCCGTGATGGACAGTCATGCAGGATGACCGGCAGAGCGGTCGCGTCCGCGACCGCTCGGAAATGCACGTAGATGCCCTCTGCCGTCGGCCGGTTGTAGTAGGGGACCACCGACATGACCGCGTCGGCGCCGGCGACGGCCGCCTGCCTGGTGTTCTGCACCGCCTGTAACGTCGAGTTGGATCCCGCGCCGGCAATGACGTGAACCCGGCCGCGCGCCACTTCCACCGCCGTGCGAATGACGGCCTCGCGCTCGGCCGCCGTCAGCGTCGAGGCTTCGCCAGCCGTCTCGCATACGAGGATGGCGCTGGCCCCGGCCTCGATCTGCCGCTCGCACAGTCTGGTGAGCGCGGCCAGGTCGAGCGCGCCGGTCGCATCGAACGGCGTCGGAATGTCGGCGATGATGCCGGCGAGCCAGCGTGCCGCGGACCCCCGCCGCGTGGTCGCGGCCTCGCTCATGCGACCGGCCGCTTGCCGTTCCCGAGCAGCAGGCCGACGGGCGCGAAACGTCCGTTGGCGTCGAGCTCGATCGTTCGTGACAGCTCGACGATCGTCTCCGGATGATGACCGTTCTCGAACAGCGCATATTTCATCGCCTCGGCGCGGCTGACGAACAGGCCGCCATAGAGTCCATTCTGCTCCTGGGCCACCCACTGGCCGCGGCTATTGCGGCCGATGAGCACCAGGGCGGCTGCGGATCTGTCGCACGAGGGAGGTTCGACGAGCTTCATGGACGTGGTCCTTTCTGTTTCACGCCGCATCGATGCGAGATGACGTTGCGGTCGTTGATCGGATATCGCGGTGTGCGGATAGGAAATCCAGGCGGCGGAGCGGTCGACGATGTAGGCGCCGCGTAGGCAGGCCGGGCTCAGGATCCGCAGAGCTGGTTGAACGCCATGACGGCGCAATAGAGGGAGAGGTAACCGGCCATCTCGTCCCAATGATTGAGGCCTGGGGCGAAGACGCGCTCGCGGCGCATCGTGGCGAGGACGGCACAGAGAATCACGGTCATCCACAACAGCGCTGCAAGACTGCGTCCGAAGCCGATCGTGCCGAAGGTCGCGAACAGGACGAGGATCGCCATTCGCAGGCCGAAGCGAAGCAGCACCCTGGCCGGGGACAGCTCCACCGCCTTGTCAGCGGAGAGGATCATCGTCGCGCTCTTGCGGTCTCAGAAGTTGTCGCAGCAGAGCAGCGTCGCAAGCGCCGGGTCGGCAGAGCGTTGTCCCGAGACGGGCGCCAGCGGCGGCTCGAGACGCCGCGCCTCGACCGCAGCGTGGAGAATGGCGAGTGAAAGATCGGTGTGCCTGGCCTCGGCGCAATGGTCGAGCCAGTCGGGCATGTCGCGCCGCTGCGACAGCGCGCAATGCCATTCACCGTCATCATAGGCGAGGCGGCGCAGCGACCAGCGCGGCAGCCGCAAGGCAATCAGCTCGAGCGCGGCATCGACGCGGGCTTCGGCCTGCAGCAGCTGGTCGATCCGCAGCCGTCGCCGCCCGCGCGCCGACAACGGCGAGACGCCATCGTCCTCGCCGAGAAGGTCGGCCAGCAGCGTGGCCGCTTCCTGCGCCAGGTGCTGCGGCTGGGCGAAATCCTGTGGGGTCATGACCGGCATGGTGTTGTTCCGTGATCGGTGAGCGGCGGCCGAACGGGGCCGCGCGGCAAATCTGGCCGGAGGAGCCGTAGGAATGCGAGAGGGGCGGGGGAGAAGAGAAATAAACGGCGCATAAAGGCTGCGGCGCTGCCGGGCCGGCTTCCTATGCGATCGCGGCCGCGATCGTGGCGTTCTGTCGCGGAACGCGATCTGGCCGTTTATGAGATTCCTATAACTTTGCCGGCTCCGCTGTCTCGAAAGCCTATGGGGTCCGATGCCATCTGGACCGGTGGAACGGACTGCGGCGGCGCCGTGCGCACTGCCGGCCGCTCCACCCGCGGCGCCGGTCCGGCGCCCATGAGGAGCACACCATGCTTGACATCCTAATGCTGGCGCTGGGCGCCGGCCTCTTCGCCTTGGCGATCGGCTACACCTACGCTTGCGAGCGGCTGTAGGAGACGGGCCATGATCTTCGACTATTCGCTCGCCGGCGCCGTCTCGCTCGGCCTTCTGATCTATCTCACCTATGCGTTGCTGCGGCCCGAGCGGTTCTGACCGCCGGCCGTCGTATCCTCAAGGACACATCCCATGACTGTCATCGGCTGGATCCAGATCCTGCTCTACTGCGCCGTCATCGTCGCGCTTGCCAAGCCGCTCGGCTGGTACATGACGCGCGTCTTCAGTGGCGAGCGCACCTTCCTCTCGCCGGTGCTGCGGCCGGTCGAATCCGCGATCTACTGGATCGGCGGTGTCGACGAGCGCCGCGAGCAGCACTGGCTGACCTATACGGTCGCCATGCTGCTGTTCCATGTCGGCGGCTTCCTGATCATCTACGGCGTGATGCGGCTGCAGGGCGTGCTCCCGTTCAATCCCGCCGGCCAGTCGGCGGTCGCGGAGGACCTGTCGTTCAACACCGCGATCAGCTTCCTGACCAACACCAACTGGCAGAACTACGGTGGTGAGAGCACGGTCTCCTATCTGGTGCAGATGCTCGGCCTGACGCACCAGAACTTCCTGTCGGCAGCGACCGGCATCGCGCTCGCGATTGCGCTGATCCGCGGCTTCTCACGCGCCTCGGCGCGCACGGTCGGCAATTTCTGGGTCGATGTGACCCGTTGCACGCTCTATGTGCTGCTGCCGCTCTGCATCGTCTACACGCTGGTCCTGGTCTGGCAGGGCATCCCGCAGACGCTCGGGCCCTATGTCGAGGCGACGACGCTCGAGGGTGCCAAGCAGACGATTGCGGTCGGCCCGGTCGCCTCGCAGGTCGCGATCAAGATGCTCGGCACCAATGGCGGCGGCTTCTTCAACGCCAATGCCGCGCATCCGTTCGAGAACCCGACGGCGCTGTCGAACTTCATCCAGATGATCTCGATCTTCGCGCTCGGCGCAGCCCTCACCAACGTGTTCGGCCGGATGGTCGGCAACCAGCGCCAGGGCTGGGCGATCCTCGCCGTGATGGGCGTGCTGTTCATCGCCGGCGTCGCCGTCACCTATTGGGCGGAGGCCAGCGGCAGCAACGTGCTGAACGCGCTCGGCCTGACCGGCGGCAACATGGAGGGCAAGGAGGTCCGCTTCGGCATCGTCGCGTCCTCGCTGTTCGCGGTGATCACCACGGCCGCCTCCTGCGGTGCCGTCAACGCCATGCATGACAGCTTCACCGCGCTCGGCGGCATGATCCCGCTGATCAACATGCAGCTCGGCGAGATCATCGTCGGCGGCGTCGGTGCCGGCCTCTACGGCATGCTGCTGTTCGTCGTGCTCGCGATCTTCGTCGCCGGCCTGATGGTCGGGCGCACGCCGGAATATGTCGGCAAGAAGATCGAGGCCCGTGAGGTCAAGATGGCGATGCTGGCGATCCTGGTGCTGCCGCTGATGTATCTCGGCTGGACCGCGGTCGCCGTGGTGCTGCCGCAGGCGGTGGCGTCGATGGCCAATGCCGGCCCGCACGGCTTCACCGAGGTGCTCTATGCCTACACGTCGGCGACCGCCAACAACGGCTCCGCCTTCGGCGGCCTCACCGGCAACACCTTCTTCTACAACCTGACGCTGGCAAGCTCGATGTTCGTCGGTCGCTTCTTCATGATCATTCCGGCGATGGCGATCGCCGGCTCGCTCGCCGAGAAGAAATCGATCCCGCCGTCCGCCGGCACCTTGCCGACCACCGGCGGCCTGTTCGTCGGCCTCGTCGTCGGCGTGATCCTGATCATCGGCGGCCTCACCTTCTTCCCCGCTCTCGCCCTCGGTCCGATCGTCGAGCATCTCGCGATGACCGCCGGCACCGTGTTCTGATCCGGAGCAATCTCCATGGAAACCATGAAACTGCAGAAGCGCACCTCGATGTCGACGATGCTCGACGCGAAGATCGTGCTGCCCGCCATCAAGGCCGCGTTCGTCAAGCTCGACCCGCGGCTGATGATCAAGAATCCCGTGATGTTCGTGGTCGAAATCGTCGCCGCGCTCACCACGGTGATCTTCCTGCGCGACGTCGTGACAGGCGGAGCGAACCTCGGCTTCACCTTCCAGATCATTCTCTGGCTGTGGTTCACCGTGCTGTTCGCGAACTTCGCCGAGGCCGTCGCCGAAGGCCGGGGCAAGGCGCAGGCGGATTCGCTGCGCAAGACCCGCACCGAGAGCCAGGCCAAGCTGCTGACGGGCTCGAGCCCGGCGGACCGCGCGTTCCGGCTGGTGTCGGGCACGAGCCTGAAGGTCGGCGACATCGTGCTTGTCGAGGCGGGCGACACCATCCCGTCCGACGGCGAGGTGATCGAGGGCGTCGCCTCGGTCAACGAGGCCGCCATCACCGGCGAGTCCGCGCCGGTGATCCGCGAATCCGGCGGCGACCGTTCGGCGGTGACCGGCGGCACGCAGGTGTTGTCGGACTGGATCCGCGTGCGCATCACCGCCGCCCAAGGCTCGACCTTCATCGACCGCATGATCAAGCTGGTCGAGGGCGCTGAGCGGCAGAAGACGCCGAACGAGATCGCGCTGAACATCCTGCTCGCCGGCCTCACCATCATCTTCGTGTTCGCGACGGTGACGATCCCGAGCTACGCGGCCTATGCCGGCGGCTCGATCTCGGTCGTGGTGCTGGTAGCGCTGTTCGTGACCTTGATCCCGACCACGATCGGCGCGCTCTTGTCGGCGATCGGCATCGCCGGCATGGACCGCCTGGTGCGCTTCAACGTGCTGGCAATGTCCGGCCGTGCGGTGGAAGCCGCCGGCGACGTCGATACCCTGCTGCTCGACAAGACCGGCACCATCACGCTCGGCAACCGCCAGGCGACGTCGTTCCGTCCCGTGCGCGGCGTCAGCGAGCAGGAGCTGGCGGACGCGGCGCAGCTCGCCTCGCTCGCCGACGAGACGCCTGAGGGCCGTTCCATCGTGGTGCTGGCCAAGGAGAAGTATGGCATCCGCGGCCGCGACATGGCCGAGCTCGGCGCCACCTTCGTGCCGTTCACGGCGCAGACCCGCATGAGCGGCGTCGATGCCGGCGGCGTGTCGGTGCGCAAGGGCGCGGTCGATGCGATCCTCAGCTACATCAGCGGCGGCACGACGCAGGTCGCGTCCGGCAACACCGTGCGCGCGATCCAGCCCATGGAAAGCGAGCTCGCCCGCGAGATCAGGACGATCTCCGACGACATCGCCAAGGCCGGCGGCACGCCGCTGGCCGTGGCCAAGGACGGTCGGCTGCTCGGCGTCATCCAGCTCAAGGACATCGTCAAGGGCGGCATCCGCGAGCGCTTCGCCGAGCTGCGCCGCATGGGCATCCGCACCGTCATGATCACCGGCGACAACCCGATGACGGCGGCGGCGATTGCGGCGGAAGCCGGCGTCGACGACTTCCTGGCGCAGGCGACGCCCGAGGACAAGCTCAGGCTGATCCGTGACGAGCAGGCCAAGGGCAAGCTGGTGGCGATGTGCGGCGACGGCACCAACGACGCGCCGGCGCTGGCGCAGGCCGATGTCGGCGTCGCCATGAACACCGGCACGCAGGCCGCGCGCGAGGCCGGCAACATGGTCGATCTCGACTCCAACCCGACCAAGCTGATCGAGGTGGTCGAGATCGGCAAGCAGCTCCTGATGACGCGCGGTGCGCTGACGACGTTCTCGATCGCCAACGACGTCGCCAAATATTTCGCCATCATCCCGGCGATGTTCCTGGCGTTCTACCCGCAGCTCAACGTGCTCAACGTCATGAACCTGTCGAGC
The DNA here is from genome assembly GCF_030159255.1 of Bradyrhizobium sp. SSBR45G. Lineage (GTDB taxonomy): Bacteria > Pseudomonadota > Alphaproteobacteria > Rhizobiales > Xanthobacteraceae > Bradyrhizobium. The sequence continues at coordinate 132,314 of NZ_BSCT01000022.1, forward strand.
CCGCAGAGTGCGATCCTGTCGGCGATCATCTTCAACGCGCTGATCATCATCGCGCTGATCCCGCTCGCGCTGAAAGGTGTCGCCTACCGCGCCATCGGCGCCGGCGCACTGCTCGGCCGCAACCTGCTGGTCTACGGCTTGGGTGGCATCATCATCCCCTTCATCGGCATCAAGGCGATCGACCTGATCGTGACCGCCTTGCACCTCGCCTGACCATCAACCGCCGTCATTGCGAGCGAAGCGACGCAATCCAGAGTCCCATACGCCGCCCTGGATTGCTTCGTCGCTTCGCTCCTCACAATGACCGAAGATAAATAGGAGAGCTCATCATGCTCAAAGAAATCCGCCCCGCCATCTTCGTCCTGCTCGCGCTGACCTTGATCACCGGGCTGCTGTATCCGCTCGCCATGACCGTTGTCGCCGGCGCCGTCTTTCCCGCGCAGGCCGAAGGCAGCCTGATCACGCGCAACGGCCAGGTGATCGGCTCGGCGCTGATCGGCCAGGAGTTCAAGGACGACAAATATTTCCACGGCCGCCCCTCGGCGACGACGGCCGCTGACCCCAACGACTCGACCAAGACCGTTCCGGCGCCCTACAACGCCGCCAACTCCTCGGGCTCCAACCTCGGGCCGACCAGCAAGGCGCTGGCGGACCGCGTCAAGGAGGATGTCGACAAGCTCAAGGCGGAAAACCCCGCGCAGGCCGTCCCGGTCGATCTGGTGACGACCTCGGCCAGCGGGCTTGATCCGGACATCTCGCCGGAGGCGGCGCTGTTCCAGGTCCCGCGGGTCGCCAAGGCGCGCAGCCTGCCGGAGGATCGGGTGCGGGCCCTGGTCGCCAAGGCCACCGATGGGCGCCTGATCGGCCTGCTCGGCGAACCCCGTGTTAACGTGCTGGCGCTCAATCTGGCGCTTGATGCCGCAACGGCCACCAAGTAACTGCCAAGTGAGGTCGCCCTTCGCCCCGCTCTTGGCGCCGAGAGACCTCCGTCTATAATGCCGCATGGCCAGTCAACGCCGCGATCCTGACCAACGTCCCTCGCCGGAGGCCCTGCTCGAAGCAGCCCGGCGGGAGGACAGCCCTGCCGGCAAGCTCAAGATCTTCGTCGGCGCCGCCCCCGGCGTCGGCAAGACCTATGAGATGCTGTCGAGCGCGCATGCCAGGATGAAAGCCGGAATCGACGTCGTCATCGGCTTCGTCGAGACCCATGGCCGCGCCGAGACCGAGGCGCTGGTGCGCGGCCTCGAAGTGATCCCGCGCAAGCGCATCGCCTACAAGGACCAGGTCCTGGAGGAGATGGACCTCGACGCCGTGATCGCGCGGCGGCCGAAGCTCGCGATCGTCGACGAGCTCGCGCATACCAACGTCGCCGGCAGCCGTCACCCCAAGCGCTATCTCGACGTCGAGGAGCTGCTGTCGCACGGCATCGACGTCTACACGGCGGTCAACGTCCAGCACATCGAGAGCCTCAACGACGTCGTCGCGCAGATCACCCATGTCCGCGTCCGCGAGACCGTGCCGGATTCGATCCTCGACCGTGCCGACGCCATCGAGCTGATCGACCTCACGCCCGACGATTTGATCCAGCGGCTGAAGGAGGGCAAGGTCTATGTGCCCAAGCAGGCCGAGCGCGCACTGGAGCATTATTTCTCGCCGGGCAACCTGACCGCGCTGCGCGAGCTGGCGCTGCGCCGGACCGCCGAGCGCGTCGACGAGCAGCTGCTCACCCACATGCAGGCCAACGCCATCGCCGGACCCTGGGCGGCCGGCGAGCGCATTCTCGTCTGCGTGTCGGAGGATCCGCGCGCCGCGAGCCTCGTGCGCTACACCAAGCGGCTGGCCGATCGCGTCCACGCGCCATGGACCGCTGTCACGATCGAGACCCGGCGCAATCTGCAGCTCTCGGACAAGCAGCGCGACCGGCTCGCCGACACGCTGCGGCTGGCCGAGACCCTCGGTGGCGAGGCGCTGACGATACCGGGGATTGGCCGGCGCATTGCCGACGATCTCATCAGCTTCGCGCAAGGCAACAACGTCACCCAGATCATCATCGGCAAGTCCAGTCGCTCGCGCCTGTTCGAGATCGTCAGAGGCTCGGTGGTGCACGACCTCGTCAGGCGCGCCGGCAATATCAGCATCCATGTCATCGCCGGTGAGGAGCCATCGGAGCCGGCCGGCCCGTCGGTGCAGACGCGTGCGCGCAGCGAGCCGCTGCAGCCAAAGCCATATGTCATGGCGCTGCTGATCACGGCGGTCGGCCTCGGCCTTGCCGAATTGATCCAGCCGTTCTTCGGCATCGAAAACGTCGATCTCGTGTTCCTCACCGCGGTGGTCGGCGTCGCCGCGCGCTACGGCCTGTGGCCATCCCTGCTGGCGAGTCTCATGGCCTCGCTCTGCTACAACTTCTTCTTCCTGCCGCCGATCTATACGTTCACGATCACCGATCCGACCAACGTGGCGGCGTTCTTCTTCTTCATGCTGATCGCGCTCCTGGTCTCCAATGTCGCCGCTCGCGTGCGCGTGCAGGCTGATTCGGCGACCTTGCGCATTCGCACCACCGAGCAGCTCTATGCGTTCAGCCGCAAGCTCGCCGGTACGGCCACGCTCGACGACGTGCTGTGGGCGACGGCCTATCAGGCCGCCCTGATGCTGAAGGTGCGCGTCGTGCTGCTGCTGCCGCAGGATGGCAAGCTCACGGTGATGGCCGGCTACCCGCCGGAGGATCAGCTCGACGACGCCGATCTCGCGGCCGCAAGCTGGGCGTGGAGCAATGATCGCGCCGCCGGCCGTGGCTCGGATACGCTGCCGGGCGCCAAGCGTCTGTTCCTGCCGATGCGCACCGGCCGCGGGCTGATCGGCGTCATCGGCATCGATGACGACCGCTCCGGGCCGCTGCTGACGCCCGACCAGCGCCGGCTGCTCGATGCGCTGGTCGACCAGGGCGCGCTCGCGATCGAGCGCGTGCTGCTGGTCGAGGACATGGACAAGGTCAAGCGCACGATGGAGCAGGACCGGCTGCGCTCGGCGCTGCTGACCTCGATCTCGCACGACCTCAAGACGCCGCTCGCCTCGGTGCTGGGCGCGGCCTCGACCATGCGCGATCTCGCGACGCGGCTGTCGGAGCGGGAGAAGCTCGATCTGCTCGCCACCGTGATCGACGAGTCCGAGCGGCTCAATCGTTTCATCGCCAATCTGCTCGACATGACCAAGCTCGAGTCCGGCGCGATCGTGCCGAATTCAGCGCTGCATGATGTCGGCGAGATCGTCGGCAGCGCGTTGCGGCGCGCGAGCAAGATCCTCGCCGGCCACCACGTGTCGCTCGATCTCGCCTCCGATCTGCCGATGGTCGAGGTCGATGCCGTGCTGTTCGAGCAGGTGCTGTTCAACCTGCTCGACAACGCCGCCAAATATGCCCCCGCCGACACGTCGATCGCGATCCGCGCGGCGCGTGACGCCAGCTGGGTCGTGCTCGACGTCAGCGACGAAGGCGATGGCATTCCGGCCGCCGAGGTCGAGCATGTGTTCGACAAGTTCTACCGCGTGCAGAAGGGCGACCAGGTGCGCCCCGGCACAGGGCTCGGGCTCGCGATCTCGCGCGGCTTCATCGAGGCCATGCACGGCCGCATCTTCGCCGGCAACCGTACCGACCGGCGCGGCGCGATCCTCACCATTCGCCTGCCGGTGCCGGCGCAGGCCAAAGCACTGGACACGGCCGCATGACGGGCGCTCCCATCAAGGTCCTGGCCATCGACGACGAGCCGCCGATCCGCAAGCTCCTCCGCATGGGTCTGGCGACGCAGGGCTATGAAATCCTGGAGGCGCCGAGCGGCAAGATCGGGCTCGAGCTGCTGGCCCAGAACCCGGCGCTGGTCATCCTCGATCTCGGCCTGCCGGACATCGACGGCCACGAGCTGTTGCGCACCATCCGGGCGCGCAACGAGAGCATTCCGATCGTGGTGCTGTCGAGCCGCGGCGACGAGGCCGGCAAGGTCAAGGCGCTCGATCTCGGCGCCGACGACTACATCACCAAGCCGTTCGGCATGGATGAGCTGCTGGCGCGGCTGCGTGCGGCGCTGCGCCATCAGCTGCAGGCGCAGGGCGAGCGTCCCGTCTTTCGCACCGGCGATCTCTCGGTCGATCTCATCCGCCGCATCGTCAAGCTCGGCGAGCGCGAGATCAAGCTGTCGCCCAAGGAGTATGATCTGCTCCGCGTGCTGGTGCAGCATGCCGGCAAGGTGCTGACCCATCGCTTCCTGCTCAAGGAGCTGTGGGACGAACTGACCGACGCGCAATATCTGCGCGTCTATGTGCGCCAGCTCCGGCAGAAGATCGAGGCCGATCCCGAGCGCCCGCAATTCGTGCTGACCGAGACCGGCATCGGCTATCGGCTGCGCGCGCCGGATTAGCGCTTTGTCATGTTGGCTGCGTCGTCGAAGCGGAACCTTCGCTGCTCCTCGTGATTTCTGTGGTGTCACAGGGAGATCAGCTTCATGGCGAGAACAGCACGCAAATTCTCGAAGGGCGCGTCGGCCAAGGTCGGACGCGCGATGAAGAAGCGCAAGGCCGGCACGCTGCGCAGCGGCGGCTCCGGCCGCAAGGTCACGAGCCGCAAGCAGGCGATCGCGATCGGCCTGTCGGAGGCCCGCCGCGAGGGCAAGAAGGTGCCGCCGAAGAAGAGCGCGAAGTCCGCGGCGAAGAAGACGGCCAGGAAAGCGTCGAAGACGTCGAGCAAGAAGAGTACGAAGAAGACGACCAAGAAGACGACCAAGAAGACGACGACGAAGAAGTCGTCGAAGAAGAGCTAACAGGTGCGCTCATCCGCGCCACGCGTGCCGTGACGCATCGTCGTCGCCCAATCCTCCGCCGTCGTCCCGGCGAACGCCCATAGGCGCTAAGATAGTTTTAGCATCATTTGATAGC
>NZ_BSCT01000023.1 GCF_030159255.1 Bradyrhizobium sp. SSBR45G
CATGAAACGCGGCGCAAACCTCTTAGCCCGAGGCGAAGTGTGAATCCGGTAGCCCCTTGCGGGAGAGGGCATCTCCGGTCCATCCACGCACGCGGTTGGGTGAGGGGTATCTCTCCGCAAGCGACGTTCGTGGAGAGATACCCCTCACCCAACCGCGTCTGTCGCGCGTCCCTCAATGCCCTCTCCCGCAAGGGGAGAGGGCGCATTCATGTGCACCGCGCCGGAGTGACGAATTATATGCTTGCTCTCGCGGCTTGCACATTGGCCTAGACGATCCGCGCCATCAGCGGAATTCGCCGCAATAGCGCCGCGGCAAGCCAGCTCACCGAGAGAGTGCCGAGGAGGACGATCGCAAATTTCACGGCGGCCGGCCAGGCCGGATCAAACACCAGATATTGCAGCCACAGCAGTGGCAGGAAGTGCAGCAGATAGATGCCATAGGCCTGCGGCTGCATGCGGTCCATCAGCGCCAGTGGCGCGCTGGCCCAGCGCAGGAAGAAGGTCGGCACGCCGAACGCCATGGACGCACAGAAGCTCGCGACGGCCATGCCGTAGGCGGTCCGCCACCAGACCGGCGGCGAGTCGAAATCGGCGATCCAGTTGTGATGGGCGTAGGCCAGCAACAGGATCATGCCGTAGCAGCCATAGGACAGTCCGAACCACACCGGCCAGCGTTGCACCAGCGCGCCATCAGCGGCGAACGGCCCGGTCGTCAGTCCAGCCGCGCCTATCGCCACACCGGCGATGAAGAAGACGGGATAAAGCAGCGCGCGGCTCGCCTGCAGCGGCAGCGGGAAATGCCCCGGCATGAACCAGACACCGTCGCCGAACCAGAGATGCGGCGGCAGGTAGGCCGCGTTCGCGATGAGGAGGAAGATCAGGAAGCCTGTGAGCGGCCGGCTCTGCAACCCCTCCGCCACGCGGCCGAGCGTCCCGATCGCCTGCGGCGCCACCAGCCATGCCAGCACCGCGGCGAGGTCGAACATCAGCAGCACGCCGAGAAACCAGGCCGAGCCCGACGGCCATGGACCCTCGCTGACCATGCGCCACCACACCGTGGTGAACTGATCCTCGGCCACGTAGTAGCGATAATAGGCGATCGGCATGATCACGAAGATCGATACGATGTAGGGCACGCCGAGGCGGAGCACGCGGCGCCGGAGGAAATCTGATGCCCCTCGTCTCTCCAGGCATCCCGGCACGAACAGGCCGGAAATGAAGAACATGCACGACATGAAGTAGCTGTCGTTGAACAGCGCGACGAGATCGAAGCCGAGCCAGTGCATACGGTCGCCGCCCTGGCCGAAATAGGTGTAGTTGATCGCGGAGTGATAGAGCACGACCGAGAGCGTGATGAAGGTCCTGGCACGGTCGAGCGGCACGATCCGGCCGCGGACCGTCTCGGCCTGTTGCAGGTTCGGGGTCACGCGGTCATGCATCGAAATCGCTTCCAGTCACCAGCCGCACCGTGCGGCACAAACTTCAATATATTTCGCGCGGCGCTCGCGCCGATATCCTGCTTGAGTATGCGAGCCGTATGCCAACGCAACATTGATCACGAACGCGTCATCGCACGATCAGCAGGAATGCCGGGAATAAACCGTCGGCGTCTCCGCTCTCCTCACCCGTAAGCCCAGTGAGGGCAACGGGAGAGCAAAATGAGCCACGATGATCATGACGAGCGCGGCCTCAGCCGTCGCAAGGTTTTGGAATGCATGACCTGGGCCGGCACCGGCGTGCTCTGGACCCTCTCCGGCGGCGTGCCGCGCTCGCTCGGCCTCGTCGACGCGGCCCGGGCCGCCGATCAGCCGACCACCGGCCTGACCTTCCTGCAGATCAGCGACAGCCATGTCGGCTTCGACAAGCCGGCCAATCCCAACGCGCTTCGCACGCTGGAGGAGGCCGTCAATCGGATCAAGGCGATGCCGGTGAAACCCGCCTTCATGATCCACACCGGCGACATCTCGCATCTGTCGAAGGCGGCCGAGTTCGACGATGCCGACCGCATCATCTCGCAGAGCCGGCTCGACGTGCACTACGTGCCCGGCGAGCATGACTTCCTCGACGAAGACGTCAAGCTCTACAAGGAGCGCTACGGCAAGGGCACGCGCGGCGCCGGCTGGTACTCGTTCGACGCCAGCGGCGTGCATTTCATCGGCCTCGTCAACGTCGTCGATCTCAAGGCCGGCGGGCTCGGCAATCTCGGCGCGGCGCAGCTGGAATGGCTCGAGCAGGATCTCAAGGGCCGCTCCAGATCGACACCGATCGTCGTGTTCGCGCACATCCCGCTGTGGACGGTCTATCCCGAATGGGGCTGGGGCACCGAGGATGGCGGCCGCGCGCTCGACATGCTCAAGGGGTTCGGCTCGGTCACGGTACTGAACGGCCATATCCATCAGGTGATGCAGAAGGTCGAGGGCAACGTCACCTTCCACACCGCGCGCTCGACCGCGTTCCCGCAGCCGGCGCCGGGCACGGCGCCCTCGCCCGGCCCGATGAAGGTCGAGGATGCCAGGCTGCGCAGCCTGCTCGGGATCGCCAGCATCGATTTCAAGGTCGGCGCGGAGCGGCTCGCCATCATCGACACGCCGCTGGCAGGCTGAGGACGGAGCGCCATGATCCAACGTGCATCGCTGAGCCGGGCTGTCCGCCTCGCTTTCACTGCCGCCGTGCTCGGCGCGACGCCACTCCGCGCCGAGACCATCAAGGTCACGATCGACAATTTCACCTTCACGCCGGCCGACGTCACGGTGAAGGTCGGCGACACCGTCACCTGGACCAATCACGACGACATTCCCCATACGGTGGTGTCGGCGGGCAAATACAGGTCCAAGACACTGGATACCGATGACAGCTTCTCGTTCACCTTCGCCGCGAGCGGCGACTACAAATACTTCTGCTCGCTGCATCCGCACATGACGGGGATGATCAAGGTTGAGTAGCATCGCGAACCAGGGCATGAGCATCGCAGCGTGGCCGGGACGGCAGCGAGCCGCCGCCCCGGCCACGAGGCCGCGAACCGAACCGGAAAGGACGCCGGTGACCACATCGCCTGACGATCCCGAGAGGGCGCGGCGCTTCCGCGAAGCGGCGCTGCCGTATCTCGACGACGTCTATACGCTGGCGCGCTATCTGCTGCGCAATCCGGCCGATGCCGAGGACGCGGTGCAGGAATGCTATTTGCGCGCGCTGAAGCATTTCGACACTTATCGGGGCCCGGCCATGAAGCCGTGGCTGTTCGCGATCCTGCGCAACGTCTGCCACGCCGAGTTCGCGCGCCGCACCGGCGCGCCAATGAAGGCGCTCGATGATACGCCGGAGGCCGCCGAACAGCCGCCGCTGTGGCAGGAGAATGCCGAGACCCCGGAGAGCGCCGTATTGCGCGAGCGCGATGCCTCGGCGATCCGGCGCATGATCGACACGCTTGCCGAGCCGTTTCGCGAGACCTTCGTGCTGCGCGAGATCAACAATCTGTCCTATCGCGAGATCGCGGAGGCCGCCGGCGTGCCGGTCGGCACCGTGATGTCGCGGCTGGCTCGGGCGCGCGCGATGCTGCGCGCGGCCTGGCTCGCGCAGGAGGAACCCAAGTCATGACCTGCGACGAAGCCGAAATTCTGATCCACGCGCTGGCCGACGGCGAGCTCGACGCCGGGCATAGCAGTGAGGTCGAAGCTCATGTGGCCAGCTGCCCGCGCTGTGCCGCCGAGCTCGCTGCCATCCGGCAGATGAAGCAGGCGCTCGCCGGTGCTGACCTCACCTACAAGGCGCCATCCGCTTTGCGCCAACGGATCGAGGCCGTGCTGCCGCCCGCGGAGCCCCGCGTGACGCCGCTCGCCACCAGGCCAAGCCGTCGGACGCTGCTGAAGGGCTTCGCCATGGGCTCCGCCGTCTCGGCGCTCGCCGCCACCGGCCTGGTCGCGATCGTGCTGCGCAACGACGATCAGCAACGCGTCGAGGCCGAGATCGTGTCGGCGCATCTGCGCTCGCTACAGGCCGGCCACCTGACCGACGTGATCTCGACGGACCAGCACACCGTGAAACCCTGGTTCAACGGCAAGCTCGACGTCGCGCCGCCGGTGATCGATCTGACAACTGAAGGCTTCACGTTGATCGGTGGCCGGCTCGACTATGTCGATGCGCGCGCGATCGGCGCGGTGGTCTATCGCCGGCGCCAGCACGTCATCAACCTGTTCGTGGCGCAGACCGCGTCCGCCGAGCGGCGCGGCCCGCGGCTCGACACCATCCAAGGCTTCAACATCCGCAGCTGGCGCGACCGCGGCCTGAACTATTGGGCCGTGAGCGACATCAATGCCGACGAGCTCACCGAATTCGGCGAGCGCTTCGAGCGCGCGATGAGAGGGAGCGGCTGAGGCGAGCTTCCGCGTGCCTTCGTCAGTTCTACGCCAACATGAGAGGTGAACAGCGAAGCAAGTGGCTGCGCCCTCTCCCCTTGCGGGAGAGGGCATGTAGGACAGAGCGGCTCATTCGGTCGGGTGAGGGGTATCTGTCCGCGAGGATCGTTTGCCGAGCGAGACCCCTCACCCAACCGCGTTCGTGGAGAGGCCGGCGATGCCCTCTCCCGCAAGGGGAGAGGGCGCGGCATCGCGCAGCGCGACTTCGATGGTTTTCGTTGGGGTGGGGGAAAGCGAAGCGTGCCCGCCGAACTGCAGCGACGGAACTGGGATGGTGGGCACGGCGCTGCGCGCCTTTGCCCACCCTACACAATCATCACGCCGATTTGCGGATCGCGTTGTCGACCAGGGTCTTGCCGAGCGACCAGATCGCGCCGGGGACCTTGTGGCTCTGGGCGATGACGTCGTCGAAGGCGCGCTCGATCCAGCTGCAGTCCTCTTCCGTGATCGTCAGCGGCGGCAGCAGCTTGATGGTGTGCAGGCCGTGGCCGGCGACCTGGGTCAGAATCTTGTGATCCTTGAACAGCGGCACCGTGATGAGCTGGCAGAACAGGCCCTTGTTGGCGCTCTCCAGCATGGTCCAGGAGGCCTTGAGCCGCAGCGATTTCGGCGGGCCGAACTCGACGCCGATCATCAGGCCCTTGCCGCGCACTTCCTTCAGCAGCTCGTATCCGGGCACCATTCGCGTCAGCGCCAGGCGCAGCTCGGCGCCGCGCTTGGCGGCGGCCTCGATCAGCTTCTCGGCCTTGAGCACCTCGAGCGTGGCGATGCCGGCAGCCATTGCGAGGTCGTTCTTGGCGAAGGTCGAGCCATGCACCACCGCACGGTCCATGCGGTTGAAGATCTTGTCGAAGATCGCCTTGCGGGTCAGCAGCGCGCCGACCGGTACATGGCCGCCCGACAGCGCCTTCGACAGCAGCACCATGTCGGGTTCGACGTTCCAGTGTTCCACAGCGAGGAACCGCCCGGTGCGGCCCATGCCGGTCTGGATCTCATCGGCGATGAACAGCGAGCCGTATTTCTTGCACAGCGCCGCGGCGCCCGGCAGGAACTCGTCGGTGGGCATGTTGACGCCCTTGCCCTGGATCGGCTCGACGATGAAGGCTGCAATCTCGCGGGAGGACAGCGCCTGCTCGAGCGCAGCGAGATCGTTGAAGGGAACGGCCGTGCAACCCGGCAGCAGCGGCTCGAAGCCGTTGCGAAAGTTCGAATCCTCGGTCAGCGACAGCGCGCCATAGGTCAGGCCGTGATAGGAATGCCCGCAATAGACGATGCCCGGACGCCCGGTTGCACCCCGCGCGAATTTGATCGCCGCCTCGACCGTCTCTGCGCCGGAATTGGCGAAGAACACCTTGTCCAGATATGGGACATATTCCAGCAGCCGCTCGGCCAGAACGCCCGCCAAGGTCGAGACGTCGAGCTGCACGAGATTCGGCAGGTCGCTGTCGAGAACGCTTTTCAGCGCGTCGCGCAGGGTGGGATGATTGCGGCCGATTGCAAAAACGCCAAAACCGCTGAGCAGATCCAGGTAGCGGGCGCCGTCGCGATCGTAGAGATACTGCCCTTGTCCCTTCTGGAACCCGACGTCATATCCAATCGTCTTGAGAACCCGGACCAGTTGCTCGTTCAGATGCCGGGAATGCATCGTGCTGCGCTGCGCTTGGCGCTCCACGAACATCTCGGAAACGTCTAGATTGGATTTTAGCATCGGCTACATACTTCGGTTGATGGACGTGACGTCAACTGAAAACGCGCAATGCGGCGTTTTGCCCTCATTCGCACCATCAAAGCAAGCACGGGTTTCTGCCAATGTTGCATCGCCTTAGATCTCTCATGCCAACGACGATAGCATACTCTGCAGTGGTGTTCGCAGCAGGAATTTCTTCTGCGCTCGCCGCCGATCCCACAGGTGATTGGCGGGTGGCCGACGGTGTCGCCAACATCCGAGTCGCACAATGTAATGGCAGCATGTGGGGCGTGGTCGCCTGGGAGAAGACTCCGGGCGGCCGGGACAGCAATAATCCCGACCCGGCCCGGCAAAGCCGGCCGACCTTGGGCATGCCGATCCTGATCGACATGAAGAAGAAGGCCGGCGCCGAGGCGTGGGAAGGCCAAGTCTACAACGCCAAGGACGGCCAGCTCTACGCATCGACGATCACCCCGACCGATCCCGATCACCTGGAAATCAAGGGCTGCGTGCTCGGCTTCCTGTGCGGCGGCGAGACCTGGACTCGGGTCGCTCCGCCGATCCCGTCGAGCCCGGTCAACAGCATGGCCAAAGGTACACAGAAACCCATCGCGCCCGCCCCTGCTCCGGCCCCCAAGGCGGCCGCGGCTCCGGGCGCTGGGACGACTGCGATGGCCAAGACGGCCGCAAAGCCCGCGGATCAGATCGGCGACATCTGCCTGCTGCCCGACGTCGCCCGCCCCCGCTGACGGACGGCCATCGACGACCCAACAAAAAAGCGGCCGAGACATCGGCCGCTTTTCTATTTTGAGCCGAGGTCTGGCCCCGAACCTTATTCATGCACCTCGCGGGGCTTGCCCATCAGCGCGGGCTGGAACAGCAGCACCGCGGCAAGCGTCGTGACCAGCGACAGCGCGAGCAGCTTGCCCATGCTGGATGTGCCCGGATGGCTCGACAGCCACAGGCTGCCGAACGCGGTCGCCGTGGTCAGCGCGCTGAAGAAGATCGCGCGCGTCAGGCTGGTCTGCAGCAGGTTGGTGCGGCCGCCGCGCCACGCCACCACGTAGTAGATCTTGAACGCGACACCAATGCCGAGCAGCAGCGGCAGCGCGACGATGTTGGCGAAGTTCAGCGGCAGCTTGATCAGCACGCAGATCTCGAGCGTCACCGCACCGGCGACCAGAAGCGGCACCAGGGTCATCAGCACGTCGGAGAAGCGCTTCAGCGTCACCCAGAGCAGCAGGCTGATCACGACCAGCGAATAGATGCCGGCATGGATGAATGCCTTCACGATCGTGTCACCCGACTTCAGGATCGAGACCGGGCCGCCGATCGCGTTCGGCTCGGCCGTCAGCACGGCATTGGCGAACCGCCTGAGATTGTCGTTGTCGTTGGGGTCGCCCTTGGGCTGCGCCTCGACCCGAATCAGGCCGTCCTTGCTCTTCCACTGCGACACCAGGTCGGGCGGCAGGCTGGAGAGCGTCACCGGCTGCGCCTGCAGGGTGGCGCCGAGTTGCTCCAGCGTGATCTTCCACGGCTCGACGAACACGGCCTGCGCCTTGTTGCGCAGCGCCTCGCTTGCGCCAGCCAACTTGGCGAGCGCATCCGCCAGGCGGCGCGACGCCACCGCGCCCGGGCCCTTGCCGTCGCCTGCGGTGCGCCGGAGATTGTCGACGGTCGAGTTGAGCGCGTCGACATTCTCCTTGTCGCTCGGCGCGGCGTCGATCTGGTCGGGATTGATTGCAGGTCCCAGCACCTTCGCGCCCTGCGCGATCAGCTTCAGCTTGGCCGGCTGGTCCTCGGGCACGAAGCTGTCGAGCGATAGGACGCGCGCCACCTCCGGCAGCTTCGACAGCTTGGCCTCGATCGCCTTGGCCTCGGTCTCCGAACGGGTCAGCACGTCGATGGCATTGGCGCCGGTGTTCGGATCCTTTCGCAGGTCGAGATAGGTCGCGATCGACTCGGCGCGCGGGTTACGCAGGTTCATCGGGTTGAAGTCGAACTTCATGTAATAGAGCAGCGGCAGGCCGGCGATGACCAGGCCGAGCGTGCCGACGATGATCGGCACGCGGTGCTTCTCGAGGAATTCGTCGACCGGCGCCAGGAAGGCGTAGCCGACCGGCTCCTTCTCGCCGGGCGGATTGAGGATCTTCAGGAGCGCCGGCAGCACCGTGATCGACGACAGGAAGGCGATGATCATGCCGGCGCCGGCGATGGCGCCGAGCTCGGAGATGCCCTTGTAGTCGGTCGGCAGGAAGCACAGAAAACCGGCAGCGGTTGCCATCGCCGCGAGCGACAGCGGCACCGCCGAGCGGTGCGCCGCTTCCGCAAGCGCCTCCGGCAGATTGTCGTTCTTGAACCGCTCGGAGCGGTAGCGGACGCTGAACTGGATGCCGAAATCGACGCCGAGGCCGATGAACAGCACGGCGAACGCGACCGACAGCAGATTGAGCGAGCCGACCATCATCAGGCCGACGGCCGTGGTCAGCGCGAGCCCGATGAACAGATTGATGAACACGGCCGAGATGATCTTGGCCGAATGCAGCGCCAGCCAGAGAATGATCAGCACGACCACGACGGTGCCGATGCCGTTGACGACGGCGCCCTCCTGCACCGTGGCGTATTCCTCATTCGCAATCGGCACCGGGCCGGTCAGCCTGACGCGGGCGTGGAAGCGGTTCGGAAAATCCAGATCGGCAGCCGCCTGGCGGATCGCATCGGTCGCGCCCTTGCCGGGCTCCAGCGCCTGATAGTCGAGGATCGGCTTGAACTGGATGAAGGCGCGCTTGTCGCTGTCGGCGAGCGGCTTGTCGGAGATCAGCTGGCGCCAGGAGAACGTCGCATCGCCCTTCTCGAGCACGGTCTCGACCGTCTGCGAGATGTAGTCGAACGGCCGGGCTGCGTTGTCGAGCTGGACCTGGCCGCGCTTGACGCCGGCAAGACCGGTCTCGAGCGCGCCGGTGAGGCCGCGGATCGAAGGATCGCCGGCCATGATCTCGACCAGCGGCGCCGCCTGCGCGAACTGGTCAGTCAACTGCTTGACCTCCTCGGTCGGCAGGAACAGCAGGCCATTCCGGGCGAAGAACTCGCCACCGCCGAGCAGCTCCACCGAGGAGAAGTTCGTGGTGTCGCTCTTGAGCTTCTTGGCGAGCGCATCCGCCGCCACGCCGGTCAGCTCCGGCGTCGCCGCCTCGACCACGCCGAGGATCATACGGTCGCGATCGAACGCCTGCTCATACTGCTGGTCGCGCTTGCGCCAGTCGAGCTCGGGCGAAATCAGCTTGTTGATATCGGTATTGATGGAAAAATGGCGAGCGGTATAGACGCCCGCGCCCACCGACAGGAGAAGACCCGCAATCAATGTCGGCCACGCAAACCGTGTGCAGGCCTTGACGATCGAGACAACAAACGTGGTCAGCACTTCGTGACTTTCTCATGTTTGGAGAGCTGGGCGGAAACGTCCGCTTCAAGGCGGAGTTCCCCGGCCGTTGCCAAGCTCGGAGCATGCCCGGGCTGGATCTGGCCCAGCCTTCGGAGACGAGGATGGTCCCTGGACGGCGGATCAGGTCGAACGATGCACGGAACCGTCGGGGCGGCTGATATAGCGGCTGTTCTCGGCGGTAAAGTGACGAACGAGTGAGAGTGTAAGCACCTTAATTGACTGAATTAATTTATAATTACTAAATTACCTTCGACGGCTTCCGCACTCTGTGCGGCAGATCACATGCGAGCGACTTGCAGACCGGCTTTTCTCTCTGCTCGATTTTTGACACAAAGCCCTGCGCTTTCATGCACATCGGCGGGCGAATTGGGGCATTCGCCCTGGTGCGGATATTGCACCGCAGTTTCGCGCACGGAGGCAGCAGGTCGAAAGTGAGGCAACGTGGCTGACGGACGTCCCTTGCAGGTGTACCTCGCGCAACCGCGCGGGTTTTGTGCTGGCGTCGTGCGCGCGATCGAGATCGTCGAGCGTGCGCTGGAGAAGTACGGGCCGCCGGTCTATGTGCGTCACGAGATCGTGCACAACAAATACGTCGTGGAGAGCCTGAAGGCGAAGGGCGCGATCTTCGTCGAGGATCTCTCCGAGGTACCGCCTCGTGCCGTCACCGTGTTCAGCGCCCATGGCGTCGCCCGCTCGGTGGAGGAAGAGGCTGCCGCCCGCGGCCTGCCGGTGCTCAATGCCACCTGCCCGCTGGTCACCAAGGTGCACAACCAGGGCAAGAACTATCGGGCCAAGGGCCGCACCCTGGTGCTGATCGGCCATGCCGGCCATCCGGAGGTCGAGGGAACCATCGGCCAGGTTCCCGGCCCGGTCTACCTGGTCCAGAACACGGCCGATGTGGCGGCCCTGCCCCTGCCCTTGGACACGCCGCTGGCCTATATTACCCAGACCACGCTCAGCGTGGACGATACCAGGGACATCATTTCAGCCCTCCAGGCCCGCTTTACAGACCTCCAAGGTCCCGATATCCGGGATATCTGCTATGCGACACAGAACCGGCAATCTGCGGTAAGGGATCTGAGCAAGCTGGTGGACGTCATCCTGGTGGTGGGCGCCGCCAACAGCTCCAACTCGAACAGACTGCGCGAGATCGGCACCGAGGCCGGGATCGCGAGCTATCTGATCGCAGATGGCAGCGAGCTGAACCCGGTTTGGCTGAAGGACGCCAAGGCCGTCGGCATCACCGCCGGCGCCTCGGCTCCCGAAGTGCTCGTCGACGACGTGATACAGGCCCTGCGGCGCATCGGACCGGTCGAGGTCGCGGTGGTCCCGGGGCGGGAAGAAAACATCGAATTCCGCCTGCCGGCTGAGCTGGTCGCGGGCTGATCGGTCCTCGTTTGGTCCAGAAAGAAGAGACGTAATGGCAATCCCCTTCCATAAGGAACTGCGTATCGGGGCCTATCTGATGAAGCAGAAGCTTCTCGGCCGGAAACGCTATCCGCTCGTGCTGATGCTCGAACCGCTGTTCCGCTGCAACCTGGCGTGCGCCGGCTGCGGCAAGATCGACTATCCCGACGCGATCCTCAACCGCCGCATGAGCGCGCAGGAGTGCTGGGACGCCGCCGACGAATGCGGTGCGCCGATGGTGGCGATCCCCGGCGGCGAGCCGCTGATCCACAAGGAGATCGGCGAGATCGTGCGCGGCCTGGTGGCGCGCAAGAAGTTCGTCTCGCTCTGCACCAATGCGCTGCTCTTGGAAAAGAAGCTCGATCTGTTCGAGCCCTCGCCCTATCTGTTCTTCTCGGTGCATCTCGACGGCCTGCGCGAGCATCACGACAAGGCGGTGTCGCAGAAGGGCGTGTTCGATCGCGCGGTGTCGGCGATCAAGGCCGCCAAGGCCCGCGGCTTCGCCGTCAACGTCAATGCGACCATCTTCGACAATCATCCGGCCGAGGAGATCGCAAAATTCCTCGACTTCACCACCGAGCTCGGCGTCGGCGTCACGATGTCGCCGGGCTATGCCTATGAGCGCGCGCCGGACCAGGAGCACTTCCTGAACCGCACCAAGACCAAGCAGTTGTTCCGCGACGTGTTCGCGCTCGGCAAGGGCAAGAAGTGGAATTTCATGCATTCCGGCCTGTTCCTCGACTTCCTGGCCGGCAACCAGGAGTTCGAGTGCACGCCCTGGGGCATGCCCGCGCGCAACATCTTCGGCTGGCAGAAGCCCTGCTACCTCCTCGGCGAAGGCTACACCAAGACCTTCAAGGAGCTGATGGAGACGACGGACTGGGAGACCTACGGCACCGGCAAGTACGAGAAGTGCGCCGACTGCATGGCGCATTGCGGCTATGAGGCCACCGCCGCCGACGCCGCGCTGACCAACCCGATCAAGGCGATGTTCGTGTCGCTGCGCGGCATCAAGACCGAAGGTCCGATGGCCCCGGAGATCGACCTCTCCAAGCAGCGCCCGGCGCAGTACGTGTTCTCGTCGGAGGTGCAGAAGCGCCTGTCCGACATCCGCAAGGACGAGGCGGTCGAGGCACAGCAGAAGGCGTCGACCGCGGCTTGATCGGCTGAGATCTCGACAGACATTAAAAGGCCGCCGAGCGATCGGCGGCCTTTTTTGTTGCGATCATATTCGAGAGCGCGGCGGTTTGCGTGTCAGCGCCGGCATCGGCGCGCCCGAGCAACGCTCTCTCCACGCGTCATTGCGAGCGCAGCGAAGCAATCCAGAGTCCCGCACACCACTCTGGATTGCTTCGCTGCGCTCGCAATGACGGAGCAAGCTGAATGAGCGAGAAAAATCGCCGATAAGAGTTAGCGACCGCTCGCAAGTCGTGACCGCTCACGCCTCGGCGGCGGCCAGCGTCTCGGTCTCGAGGAAGTGCTCGGCGGCAAGCAGGCCGCTCAGCAGCAGGTCGCGGGCGCCGCGCAACGAGCGCAGGGCGCGGTTGAACTCGATGCCCGTCGACACCAGGCCGCCCAGCACGGTCGGATTGCGGGCCACGCCGCGCAGGATCATCGGCAGATCGATGTCGCCGTTCGGCTTGATCGCGTCCTTGGCGAGCGACGGCAGCGTGCGATGGGCGGGATCGGAGATCACGCGGAGCGCCGCGAAAGGCAGCCCGTATTGGGCGGCGTAAGCCGCGGCAATGTGGCTCTCCATGTCGACGGCGGCAGCACCGGTCTTCATGCGCAGCGCCGCCTTGCGGGCCTGCGCCACGACCACCTCCTCGGCCCCGGCGAGCACGCCGCGGACGACGCGGCGCTTCTTCAGGGCCGCGCGGGCGATGTGCTCCTCGCGCAGGGACAATCCGGACAGCCAGCGGGCATCGCCCGCGGTGACCTCGGTGGCGACGACGATATCGCCCGCCTTGAGGCTCGGATCGAGGCCACCGGCCACTCCGAAGCTGATGACGCCGCGAATCGAGGTGGGATCGAACACGGTGAGCAGCGAGCGCAATTGCTTGGGATCGCTCGAGCTGCAGATGACCATCATGCCGGGCCCCGCAGCGATGCGAGCCTCCTGCACAAGTCCGGTCACGACCAAGACCGGCCGCGGATCAATGGGGCGATCCGCGGACATTCCGTCCCCAATCCCCAACTTCACAATCCGACCCCTGACACCTGTTCGACGTCGCTTCGTCTTTTGTTCCAAAGCCCCAACCGCGGCGGCGCCAGAGCGGAAAGACCTTAACAAACCGAGGATTACGCAGAAAAAATCCGCGAGGAAACCCCGTTTGCGCCGCACTGCACCGGCCCGCGATGCGTTTTTTGCCCGGTGTTGCCATTTGGTCCCGCCAGCTGTGTTCCACGCTGAAACAGGCCCGCATGAGCTCCACCGTCGATGGAACTCTAAGCAAGAACTACGCCACGAAAATGTGAGAATCGCCTCACCGGGCGGGCGCCGACAGCATCCGGTCCCTCGGTCGGGAAGCGGCGTCAATTCCGTGCTAGCAGCAGGTCGGCAGCCCGGTCGCCGGACCGCACGGAGCCCTCGATGGTCGCCGGCAGGCCGGTGTCGGTCCAGTCGCCGGCCAAAGCGAGATTGCCGAACGCGGTCTTGCCCCCGGGCCGCAGCGCATTCTGCTCCGGAGTCGCCTCGAACGTGGCACGGCGCTCGCGCACGATCTGCCATGGCGGCAGCTCGCCCGTGATCCCGGCCGCCTTGCAGACATCGGCCCAGATCGCTGTGGCGAGCTCCTCGCGCGGCATGTCGACCAGCCGGTCCCCATTGCTGATGGTGACGGAAAGCCGCTGCGGGAAGGCGAACAGCCATTCGATCAGCCCGCCGACCACGCCAAGCAGCGCCGGCGAATCCTTGGGCGGGGTGATGCGGAAATGAGCATTGACGATGGCGCGATATTTCGTGGGCCCGGTCAGCCCCGGCAGCAGCGCCATCGCAGGCCGCGGCGGCACCGCCAGCACGACGACGTCGGACGGCCCGAGCGCAACGGTTTCATCGCCACCGAACTTCAGGCCGGTCACGCGGCCGCCCGCGCTGTCGAGGCCGCGAAGCTCGCGGCCGATCTGCACGCTGCCGCCTTTTCCTTCCAGGAATTTGACGGCCGGATCGATCAGCACGCCCGACAGGCCATCGCGCGCGATCAGCGGCCGGCAGGCCTGGCCGCCGGCGAGCAGCGTCTCGCGCACGATGGCGCCGGCGAGCCCGGCCGAGCCTTCCGGCGGATCGCAGTTCAGCGCCGCCAGCAGCAGCGGCTGCACCAGCCTGTCGTACAGAAGCCCTTTGCAGGAAATGGTGTCGCCGATCGTCCTGGAGGTCCCAGCCCAGATCAGCGGCGACAGCGCGAGATAGTCGCCGAGCTTCGTATCGGGCACGCGGCGGCTCTCGTCGAACACCCACAGCGGCAGCCGGCCGCTGCCGAGGTCGAGCACCCAGCGCTGTCCGCTTCTGATGTCGACGAAGGCAAACTGTGCGTCCTTCGGCCCCACCAGTCCCGCCTCCGAGCCGATCGCGCGGGCGTAGTCGAGCACGTGGTGATTGGCCGAGAGCAGCAGGTGATTGCCGTTGTCGATCACCAGATCGGTCGCGGCGTCGTAATAGGAGCGGCAGCGGCCGCCGAGCTGCTGCGTCGCTTCATGGACGTGCACGACGTAGCCCGCCTGGGCGAGCCGCACGCCGGCGGAGAAGCCGGAGATTCCGGCGCCGATGATGTGAGCTGTCTTGGTCATCAGATGATAGCGTAACGGAGGATGATGCCGATCTTCGTGAGCTTGCTCACGCGGACAGGCTCACGCGGCAGCGCAAAGCCGCGGGCCATCAGCAGATCGAACACGGCGCGGTAGTATTTCGACATGATCCGCGGCGCCCGCACGGCGCGCCGGCGGTTGCGCCGCATGATCTCGTCGGCTTTCTCGAAATGGGTCCTGGCCCTGACGGCAACCGAATTGCAGACCTTGGGCAGCGCCCGCTCCTGCGTGACCTTGGCCGGGTCGTCGCCGGTGATGCCGGCGAACAGCAGCGCCTCGCGCGGCAGATAAAGCCGGCCGATGCCGGCGTCCTCGTCGATGTCGCGCAGGATGTTGGTCAGCTGCAGCGCGCGGCCGAGATGATGGGCGAGCAGGATGCCGTCCTCCTCGGGCATGCCGAAGATGCGCACCGAGAGACGGCCCACCGCGCTCGCCACCCGGTCGCAATACAGGTCGAGGGTGGCGAGATCGGGCGCGCGGATCTCCTGCGGCACGTCCATCTCCATGCCGTCGATGATGGCGAGGAAGTCTTCCCGCTTCAGCCCGAACGTCTTCACGGAGCTGACGTAGTCGCGCAGCCGCGGCGGCGGATTGCCTTGATACAGCGCATCGATGTCGTCACGCCATTGCTGCAGCGCCGCCAGCCGCTCCGGGCGCGGGCCGTCGGAATCAGCGATGTCGTCGACCTCGCGGCAGAAGCTGTAGACCTGGAACATCGCATCGCGCTGCGCGCGCGGCAGGATGCGCATGGCGGCATAGAACGAGCTGCCGGACGCGGCCGTGCCGTGATCGACGTGGTCTGCGGTCGCCTCGAGGGTCATGCGCCGGCCGCCGTTTTTGTCACCGGATGACGACCGGCGACGCGGCGGCCAATCTCACCCATGACCGAGGTGAAGGTGAGGCCGAGCATCCCCGCCGGCGTCAGATGCACGCGCTCGCTGAGCGGATCGCGCACCTTCAACAGCGCCACGATGCGGTCGGCGAAAGCCTGGATCACGGCGATCTCCAGCCCGAAGCGAAAATCCTGGACGCCGCTGTTGAGGTCCCTGCCCTCCTCGAGCAGCGCCGCGTTGTGGACGGCCAGCTTCTGCAGGCACGACAGCAGCTGCGGCGACGACTTGGAGTCTCCGAGCATCTCGATGGTCGCGCCGGCCTCGGCCAGGGCATCGCGCGGCAGATACACGCGGTTCAGCGCCTTGTAGTCCTTGCCGCAGTCCTGCAGGTGGTTGTTGATCTGCAGCCCGGCGCAGACCGCGTCCGATGCCGGCCATGTCGCGGTGGACTCGCCGTGCACGTCGAGCATGAAGCGGCCGACCGGCATCGCCGAATAGCGGCAGTAGTGGATCACCTCGTCCCAGTTTTCGTAGCGCAGCTTGGTCACGTCCATGCGGAAAGCGACAAGGAGATCGAGGGCATGGCGCGGCGGCATGCCGCGTTCGGCCAGCGCGCGGCGCAGGCTGACGGCGACATCCTGGGTCTCGCCGGTCCCGGTCAGCTCGGCTTCCAGGAGGTCGAGCAGCCGCAGCTTCTCGTCGCCCGGCAGGCTCGGGTGATCGGCGATGTCGTCGGCGGTACGCACGAAATTGTAGAAGGCCAGGATCAGCGCCCGGTGCTCGGGACGGATGATCCATGACGCCACCGGAAAGTTCTCGTCCCGGTGTGTCTTGCCGGATCGCAAATCGCTCGCGGTGGTCATGGACGAAACAGCTATCAGGTTGAAAGGGGCTTACGGAAAACAATGCCCGCCGCTTCGCTCATGCGAACGGATTGCTGGCCTCCATATAGGCGAAGATCCAGCCAAAACCAATGCAATCGATATCGGGCAGCCGATGCGGCGCGGCCGCCGCCCGCCCTGGCGGGCGAGCCGGCGGCCGTTAACCAAGAGAGTCCGGAACAACCGTTCCGAACGGCAACCGCTTACTGGTTGTGGTTCTTCAGCACCTTGTCGCAATCCGGGCTGATCTTGGGGCGGTTCTCCTTCAGGCACGCCAGAATGGTGAAGTCGCCCTGATCGATCACAGCCCGGCAGAACTTCTGAACGTCACGCGTGCACGCGGCCTGCTCCTCGGCGCTGCCGCGCGAGCCCTGCGCGAAGGCACTGGTGGAAACGGTCAGCGACAACAGGGAAAGAGCCAAGAGAATCTTACGCATCGTGTTCCTTCATTTTGACAGCAGAGGAGACCTCCCGGGATCGCCGATGCTGCCCGGGAAAACACCTGTTTGGTTTGGCAAGGACCGCAAGCCCCCCAGCGCCGGAGGTACGCTGCCAAATGCGGCCAAATTCGCGCCCTATGTTTCCGAGCAGATCGCACTCGGCATCACAGCTTTGGCATAAACAAGGCGTTGATACTAGGGCATTATTCTCCGGGGTCATTTTTCGCATTTGGCTGTTGCAAGCATGCCGCGGGCACCGTTAGATGCAGCGCCGTCAAGCTCGCGGGGGGTGCAGCGGTTTTGCGCGGACGGCCATGCGGCGCAGATCCGCCGCACGGTGCCGACAGGCATCATGACATCCGGTCGCAGCGCCCGACCGGCCGTCATTTGAACCTAACCTTCGGCGAGAACACCAAAGTGTTCGAAGCGGCGTTATACGCCGGCACAACGGTGTCATTTTGGATGGGAAACTCGATATGAAACTGTTCGGCTCACCTTTCTCCGGGCGCGTCGTCAAGGCCGCCGGCCTCGGAGCGGCCTTGTTCCTGACGGCATCGGCAGTTCATGCGCAGTCGGGCCCGTTCGCCGGCTTCGACGGCTCCTGGTCGGGCAACGGCACGGTCGCGCTCTCCGACGGCAGCACCGAGCGCATCCGCTGCAAGGCGAGCTACCGTGTCGCCGGCGCGAACCTCAAGCAGACCCTGCAATGCGCCAGCGACAGCTACAAGTTCGATCTGTCCAGCGACGTCACCAGCCAGGGCGATCGCATCTCGGGCAATTGGAGCGAGGCGAGCCGCAACGTGAACGGCGAGTTGCAGGGCACCGCCGGCAACGGCCAGATCGACGTCTTCGTGCAGGCCGCCGGCTTCGCCGCCAGCATCACCTTGAAGACCAGCGGCAACAAGCAGGTCGTGCAGATCTCCTCCAAGGGCGAGATCCGCGGCGTCAACATCACGATGTCGAAGACCTGAGCGGGTCGCGATCGTCATCAAGAACGGAATGCGCGAACGGCCCTGACGATGTCAGGGCCGTTTTGTTTTAAGCCGGTGTCTGCGACGGTCCTTCCGCGACGAGCGATCTCGAAACACTGAAAACTCAGCGGCCTAGCGAGCCGCCAATTGCCTGACTCCGTCATGCGCGGGCGTGTCCCGCGCATCCACGTCGATCTTCAAAACGGAAAGACGTGGATGGCCGGGACAAGCCCGGCCATGACGATGGAGGGAGCAGAGCAAAGCAATCCGCAACTCGAAGGCAGTCGCCTTCCGAGGTGCCAGAGAGTCGACCTCACACCGGCTTGCGCTTCAGCTTCTGCGAAAGGTTGATCAGGAACATCGCCGTCGGCCGGAGAATGAAGAGGTCGGCGAACAGCGCCGCCACCATCGAGAAGGCGCTGAGCCAGCCGAACAGCCGCAGCGACGGCAGGTCGGAGAACACCGTGACGACGAGGCCGCAGGCCAGCACGACGGTGGTGAGGATCAGCGCCGGTCCGACCAGCACGGTGGCGCGCTCCACGGCCACGGCCGCGCTGACACCGGGCGCGCTCTCCATCCGCAGCCGGTTGAGGAAGTGGATGGTGGCGGACAGGCCGAGCCCGAAGGACACCGTCAGCGCCACCACGCTGGCGAATTGCAGGCCCTCTCCCATCGCCCACAGCAGGGTCCCGGACATCACGACCGGGAAGATGCCTGGCAGGATGCAGGCGAGCATCACGACCCAGGAGCGGAAGGCGAGCCCGATGAACATCGCGACCAGCGCGAACTCGATCGTGAGCCCGTGGTTGAGCTTCTGGATCATGCTCGCGGAGTTGCGCGCGGCAATGGCCGCGAGGCCCGTCACCGCGACCTCGTAACCCGGATGCTTCTTCCTGACCGTATCGAGCTCGCGATCGAGCTTGTCGACCACCGGCAGCAGCTGGCTCGAATCGAGGTCGGGCACGCGGCCGGCGACCACCACTGCGTCCTGCTCCTTGTCGATGAAGCGGCGCACCAGGTGCTCGGGGATCAGGCTGACATATTCCTGCAAGGTGGCGGTATCGGATGAACCGGCCTTCTCGGCGAGCCAGCGCCTGAGCGTCTCGACCGACCAGACATTTCCGACGCCGGCGGTCTTCTCGACCGTGGCGTGGACGTCGGCGATCGTCTGCAACGTCTCCGGAGCGTAGAGCGATGCCCCCTTGGGGAACTGGATGAGCACGTTGACCGGGTTGGCGCCGGTCAGCTTGGCATCGAGCCGGTTGCTCGCCGCAACCGCCTGCTGCTTGTCCGGCACCTGGTCCGCGAGGCGATAGCGCGGCTCCAACGTCGAATAGACCACCGCGAGGCCACCGACGAACAGCACCGCGATCAGGCTGAACAGGCCGGGCCGGCCGACCATGCGCACCGCGATCCAGTAGCAGAAGTTGCGCAGCGCCTGGACGCCGGCATCGCCGCCCTGGAACTTGACCGCAAAGGTCTTCTCGTTGCGCACCAGCAGCACGCCGAACACCGGCACCAGCGACAGCACCGCGATCAGCGCGATGATGGTGGCGGCCAGCCCCGCCTCGCCGAACTTGCGGATCAGGTCGCTGTCGGAGAACTGCAAGGCAATGAAGGAAATGCCGGCGGTGGCGTGGGTCAGCACGCAGGCGGGGCCGACGACCAGCACCGCATTCTTGAAGGCCGTGAACTTGTCCTGCCCGGCAATCAGCCGGTCGCGTGCGGCGAAAGTCAGCTGCATCGAATCCGAGAAGCTGATGACCATGATGAGCGGCGTCATCACGTTCAGGAACATGTTGAGATTGAAATTCGCCCAGCCGAGCGCGCCGAGCGCGAGCAGGATCGCGATCAGCGGCGGAAACGCCGCCGCGATCATGAAGGACACCTTGCGGAAGAAGATGATGGCGATGATGCAGCCGGCGAGAATGCCGAGCACGTTGTAGGTCAGTCCGTCACGCGCGACCGCGTTGCGGATCTCGAGCTGCATGACAGGTACGCCGGAGAGCTGCACGGCAAGGTCGGTGCCGGCGAGGTCGTCGGTCATCAGCTTCCTGATTTCGCCGACCACCTTGCCAAGGTCGTTGGAGGCCACGACCTTCGGCTCGAGCGACAGCACGATCAGCGCCAGCGTGCCGTCCTCGGACAGCAGCTTGCCGCGGATGATCTCGTTGGACTTCACCGTCTCGATGAACTTGTCGTAGGCCTCGCCCTCGGGGAGATCCGATGGAAACAGCGCGGCCGGCAACTTGCCGGGCGCCGGCGCCTGGCGGGCGGAGAACAGCGAGACCAGGCCACGGGTCCCCTCGACCAGCTGCAGGTCGGTCACGAAGTCGCGAAGCTTCTCGAGGTTCGGCCGGGCCAGCAGCGTCTTGCCTTCGACGACGACGAGGACGTCGAACTCCTCAGCCGGGAACTTCTTCGTGACCGCCTCGTATTGTTGGAATTCCTTGCTGTCGGAGCGAAACAGCTGGCTCAGCGAATCGTCGATCTGGATGCGCTTGATGCCGAACACGGCGGCCACGATCAGCACCAGCAGGACGACGCAGGAGAGGATCGGCACCTTGACCGCGAACAGTCCGAGCCGTTCGATGCCGAAGGCGATGCTGTCGGCCGGCCGCTGCTCGGCCTTCTCGACATGGACTTCGTTGTCGTGCCTGACTTCCAGCATGCGGTGTCCAGTGGTTAGGGCGCGGCCCAATTCGGAAGGCCTGAGCGCATAGGGCAGAAATAAGGCCGCTCGGCGAAGCTGGCATGACCGCATTGTGGCCCGCCGCCCAAGCTAATCCTTGAAAACACGTGAAAATTTGTCGGGGCCGGGTCTAGCAGGGTTCACGCCCCGGCCGCAACCTTGCGCACCACACAACACGGCGAGCAGATAACGCGGAGCATCACGCCACGATTCTGTCCTGCTTGAAAAGAGCTCGCGGGCGCCTCGCCCCGCTCGGGAATCCCTGATTCGCTCATGCATCGCGACCCTGCCGGAGACCGCGATCCCTCCTGCTCCGTGCGGCGCGCCGACACAGGCCGGCGCCGATCCGTCAGGTCGCCGGAGCGGCCGCCTCGCGCAGACGGATCGAGTAGTTCGACGCGTTCTGATGGCCGTGGGAGGCGGCGCGCGCGAACATGATGAGGTGATGCGCGATCATCGTGACCGCGATGAAGTTCTCGATCTCGCCGCGCTTCAGCTGGCTCCAGGCGAAGCGCCAGAACGGCCGCTTGTAGTCGCCGAGCACGCCCACCTTCCAGAAGATCTTGCCCATCATCACGAGGCCGCGCCTGATGTTGGGCCAGCTCTTCATCTCATCGCTGACCGGCACCTTGATACGGTTGGCATAGGTATCGTCGCATTGATGCTTGTAGCGCGCGAACAGCCGCTCCGGCTCGTAGGCCACCTCCATGCAGCGGCGCCACGCCGACACCACCTCGTCATAGGGCATCAGGAACTTGACGTTGGAATCACGGCTGTCGTCGTTGACCAGCCTGCCCTCGCGCTCCAGCCGATCCCACAACGGCGTCTTCGGCAGGGCCTGCAGCAGATTGATCGTCAAGAGCGGGATCCGGCTCTCCTCGACGAACTGCAGCAGCGCATCCGCGGTCTGCGGCGTGTCGGTGTCGAGGCCCATGATGATGCCGGAGACGACCTCCATGCCGTAGCTGTTGATGGTTCTGATCCCCTCGAGGATCGGCACCATCATGTTATGGTCCTTCTGCATCGCCGTCAGCGCATCCGGATCCGGCGTCTCGATGCCGCAGAAGATGGTGATGAAATAGGCCTCGCGCATCTTCTCCAGGATCTCGGGCCGCTTGGCGATGTTGAGCGTCGCCTCGCAGGCGAGCCGCATCACATAGCCGGTGCGCTTCTGCCATTCGATCAGATGCGGCAGCAGGTCCAACGCCGCCTTGCGGTTGCCGATGAAATTGTCGTCGACGAAATAGACCGAGCCGGTGACGCCGCATTCCCGGAGCTTGTCGAGCTCGGCGATGATCTGCTGCGGCGTCTTGATGCGCGGGTTACGGCCATAGAGACCCGGAATGTCGCAGAACTCGCACTGATAGGGACAGCCGCTGGAATATTGGATGCTGCCGAGGAAATACTTGCTGACCTCCGCCAGCTCATAGGCCGGCACGGGGAAATCCGTCATCGCGACGCGCTCCGCCGTGCGCAGCACGACCTGGCTCGCGGGGCGCGACACATCTCGGGCAAGCCGCTCGATCAGCGCATCGGTGGCATCGCCGAGCTCACCGAGATGGAGATAGTCGAAGCTCGGATAATTGTCCGGACACGCGCTGACCGACGGCCCGCCGAGCGCCACCGGCAGATCGAACTCGTGCGCGCGCTGGCAGATGTCGTTCATCTGCTGCCGCTGGATATGCATGCCGCTGACGAACACGGCCTCCGCCCAGGCGAAGTCCTCCGCGCGCGCGGGACGGATGTTCTCATCGATGAAACGCACCTGCCAGGAGCTCGGCAGGTAGGCTGCGATCAGCAGCAGCCCCTGCGGCGGCATGAAGGCCTGGATACCGTCCGTGAGCGGATAGGCATATTCGAAGGTTCCGAACGAGGATGTGTAGCGTGGAAACACACAAAGGATGCGGCGTATCGTTTCGATGCCTTCGAATCTCATCGACTGTCCTCGCAACAAACTGCTATCCTGTTACCTTACGGCGAGAGTGACAGCTTCGCCACCCCCTTCCTGAAAAGTTGAGTTGCCGTCACGTCCTCTGCACTTCACCATGCAGGCGCGGTGTCGGCGCATGCTGGAAGATCGGACCGCCGTGGCGCACGCCCGAATGCGCGCCAATGCGAGCGGCGCGGCCAAGGTTCCAGTCCGCTGCGGCGTCGATCACACCCGCTTTCGATCTCTGCTGCCGCGGCAAAACCGTCAGAGCCAGCGCAAACCAGTTGCAATGCAATTGCAAAGGAGCAGGCCGCCCGCAGCATCCGTAGTCAAGCGGATATCGCCGGGTTCCATCGACGCGCCGGATCAGCAGCTAATTAATTGAAAGAACAGGCGAAGTGCGCGGTGGTTGCATCGTATGGACTGTGCTCACTTAACGCTTTCTCCATGAAGCTTTTGCATAACTATTAACGAACGAGCGTTCAGCGTCGTTGCCAAACCCCTCGGTATTCCACCCCATGACCTCACGTCCGACGTCGACGAAAACGGCCACACGGCAGTCCATCGCGGTGAAGCTCTACGCGATCTTCGCGCTGTTTGCCCTTCTGACCGCTGCGATCACCTGGCTGTCGGACTACAACTCGCGGCGGGCGACGGACCTCACCAAGGCGATCGAGACGGCAAACCTCGCAGCCCTCAACGTGCAGCTCGTCAACGGCCTCGTCTACGCCGTCGTGATGGAGTCGCGCGGCGTCTACATGTCGACTGATCCGGCAGTCGTGAAGCGCTACGGCGACGGGCTGCTGAAGTTCAATGCCGAGATCCTCAAGGTCGTGGACAAGTGGCAGGGCATCGTGCAGGCCGACGACGCCCAGCAGTTCGCGACCTTCAAGAAGCGCATCGAGCAGTTCGTGGAGTTTCGCAAGGAGCTGGTGCGCCGCGCCATCGAGATCAATTCCGCTGCAGGGCGCGAATGGGGCGACAATGACGCCAACCGCGCGGTCCGCTCCGCCTTGAACAAGGACCTCGACGAGCTGTCCAAGGTCTATCTCGAGCGCGCCAGGAAGATTGGCGAGGATACCGAGCTGAACAAGAAGCTTTCGTTCGTCCTGACGATGCTTGGCGGCGTGATGCTGCTGCTGGTCGTGGCCGGCGTCGTCATCATCGCCCGCTCGATCGCACGCCCGCTGTCGCAGATCACCGAGACCATCCGCCAGGTCGCGACCGGCACCGAGAACGTCGAGGTACCGCATGCCGCCCGCGCCGACGAGGTCGGCGAGCTCGCCCGCGCCATCGGCGTGTTCCAGCAGGCCATGGCGCACAACCGCGACCTCAACGTCCAGGTGTCGCAGGATTCAGAGATCCGCGAGGCCCGCGCGCGCCACATCGAGGCCGCCGTGGAGGAGTTCCGCACCGCTATCGGCAGCGTGATGCGTACCGTCACCGAAAACGCCGCAGCGATGCGCAACACCGCCGAGACCATCACGCGGCTGACCGCCGACGCCAACGAGCGCGCCGTCACGGCAGCCGGCGCCACCTCGCAGGCCTCGACCAACGTCTCGGCCGTCGCCAGCGCCGCCGAGGAGCTGTCCGCCTCGGTCGAGGAGATCGGCCGCCAGATCCACCAATCGGCCGGCGCCGTCGAGCAGACCGGTTATCGCACCGAGAAGTCGATCACCGAGATCGAGGGCCTCGCCGCCGCCACCCAGCGCATCGACGGCGTGCTGACGCTGATCCAGACCATTGCCGAGCAGACCAATCTGCTGGCGCTGAACGCGACCATCGAGGCGGCGCGAGCCGGCGAGGCCGGCCGCGGCTTTGCCGTCGTCGCCCACGAGGTCAAGGCGCTGGCCGGACAGACCGCCAAGGCCACCGAGGAGATCAGCGAGAATGTCGGCCTGATCCAGGCCTCGACCAAGACCGCGGTCGATGCGGTCCGCGAGATCGGCCAGGCCGTGCGCGGCATCAACGAGATCACGTCGAACATCTCCAACGCCATCCAGCAGCAGGATCAGGCGACCCGCGAAATCTCCGCCAATGCGCAGTCGACCGCCCATGGCAACCAGACGCTGGTCATGAACATCGGCTCGCTGCGCGACGCGATCGGCGAGACCTCGACGGCCGCCGCCTCCGTGCTGTCGGCCTCCGGCGACCTGAATTCGACGGCGCAGACCCTGGCCCATGAGGTCGAGCGGTTCTTCCAGAACCTGCGCGCGGGTCCCGCGGCCGAAACCCGGCTGCGCAAGGCCGGCTGACCGCCGACAGCTGCTGTCAGGCGGGGACGCCGGCCTGGCCGGAGAAGGCGATGATCGGCGCTGCCGCGAGCAGCGCCTTGGTGTAGTCGTGCTGCGGCCGGTCGAACACCTCGTCCCGGCTGCCCTGCTCCACGATCTCTCCGCCCTGCATCACCACGACCCGGTCGGCGATCTGCTCGACGGCAGCGAGATCGTGGCTGATGAACAGACAGGCAAAACCGTACTGCGCCTGCAGCCGCTCGAACAGCTTCAGGACCTGCGCCTGGATCGTCATGTCCAAGGCCGACACCGGCTCGTCGGCGACGACGAAGGCCGGGCGACGGATGATTGCCCGGGCGATCGCGACCCGCTGGCGCTGCCCGCCGGACAATTCGTGCGGAAAGCGCCGCGCCAGGCCCGACAGCCCGACCTCGTCCAGCATCGCGGCGACGCGGTCCGTCCGTTCCACGGCCGACAGCGTGGTGTGACGGAGCGGCTCGGCCACGATGTCGCCGATGCGCATGCGCGGATCGAGCGAGGAATACGGGTCCTGGAACACGAGCTGCGCGGCGAGGCGGAAGTCCTGGTCGGCCGCCGCGGTCACGTCGCGGCCGAGGAAGCGGACCTCGCCGGCCGCAAGCGGCAACAGCCGCAGCATCGCGCGGCCGAGGGTGGTCTTGCCCGAACCGCTGCCGCCGACCACCGCGACGGTCTCGCCGGCGCGGATTGTCAGATCGACGCCCTTCACCGCCATCAATCCGGGATCGCGGCGGAACAGCCGCTGTCGGCCGGCAAACGCCACCTTCATCCCGCGGACCGCCATCACGATATCGCCGGCGCCAGCGCTGCGGCGCGCCGGCGCGCGGCGCGGCAGCGCTTCGACCAGGTCGCGCGTATAGGCCTCGCGTGGCGCCGTCAGGATCTGCTGCGCCGTGCCGGTTTCGACCAGCCGTCCGCGGCACAGCACGACGCCGCGCTGCGCGTAGCGTGCGACCAGCCCGAGATTGTGGGTGATCAGCATGACGGCGGTGCCGTGATCGCGCGCCAGCGCGACCATCAGGTCCAGCACCTCGCGTTGCGTCAGCGTATCGAGCGCCGTCGTCGGCTCGTCCGCGATCAGAAGCTTCGGCCGCAACAGCATCACCGAGGCCAGCATAATGCGCTGGCGCATCCCACCGGAGAATTCGTGCGGATAGGCTTCGAAGGTCCTGGCAGGATCGCGGATCTGCACCCGCGCCAGCATGTCGAGGCTGCGGCGGCGCGCCGCGTCGCGCCCGAGGCGCTGATGCAGGACCAGGCCTTCCGTCATCTGGGCGCCGACGGTGAGCGCCGGATTGAGCGACACCATCGGCTCCTGGAACACCATGCCCATCGCGGGACCGCGCAGGGCGCGCAGCCGGCGCGGCGGCGCCGCCGTCAGGTCCTCCCCGTCGAGCAAGATGCGGCCGCGGCGGCGCACCAGCCCGGCAGGCAGCAGGCCGAGCACGGCGCGCGCGGCTGCGGTCTTGCCGCTGCCGGATTCCCCGACCACGGCGACAAACTCGCCGCGTCCGATCGCGAACGAGACATCGTCGAGGATCGAAGCGCCGGCCGTGGTCGCAATTCCCAGGCCTTCGATCTGCAGCAACGGCGCCGTCATCGCTGCGCCATCCGCGGGTCGAGGCGATCGCGCAAGGAATCGCCGAGCAGATTGATGCCGAGCAGCGTCAGCGCGATGCACAGGCCCGGCGCGATGCTGAGCCAGGCGGCATTCTCCATGTAGGGCCGGCTCGCTGCCAGCATGTTGCCCCAGGTCGGCGCCGGCGGCGGCACGCCGAGACCGAGGAAGCTCAGCGCGCTCTCGGCGAGCAGCACCCAGCCGAACATGCTGGTGGCGAGCACGGCCACCGGCGCGATCGCGTTCGGAAGCACATGCCGCAGCAATGAATAGAGCTCGGAATTGCCGAGCACGCGCGAGGCCTCGATGTACTCCTTCTCGCGCAGCGACAGCACGGAGCCACGCACGACGCGCGCCACCGAGGGCATGTAGGCGAGCGCCAGCGCCAGCACGATGCCGAAGCTGCTGGCGCCGATCACGATCATCACCCCGAGCGCCAGCAGGATGCCGGGAAACGCCAGCAGCGCATCGTTGACGGCCATGATCAGGCGATCGGTCCAGCCGCGCCAATAGCCGCTGATGCTGCCGACCAGCATGCCGACCGCAACCGCGAGTACCACCGTCGCCAGCGCGACCAGGACGCTTGTCGAGGCGCCCGCCATGATCCGGCTCAGCACGTCGCGGCCGAACTCGTCGGTGCCGAACCAGTGCTGCGCCGACGGCGGCTGCAGCCGGGCGCGCAGATTGGTGCGCAGCGGATCGAACGGCGTCCACACCGACGCGGCCAGCGCCGTGCCGCCGAGCAGTGCGATCAGAACGCCGCCGATCAAGCTGTTGGCACGCACGCTCATGCGACGGCCACCCGCGGATCGAACAGCGGATAGCAGAGATCGACGATCAGGTTGACGAGCACATAGATCAGCGCGGTGAACAAGAGGCAGCCCTGCACCACCGGATAGTCCCGCGCGAAGATCGAATCGACCAGCAGGCGGCCGAGACCGGGCAACGTGAACACGGTCTCGATGACGGCGATGCCGCCGAGCAGATGGCCGAGCACCAGCCCGATCAGGGTCCAGGTCGGCGCAAACGCATTGGGCAGCACGTGCCGCGCCAGCACGCGCCATTCCGGCACACCCTTGGCGCGCGCGTGGGTGACGTATTCGAGCCTGAGCACCTCGATCGAGGCGGCCCGCGCCATCCGCGTCAGCACGCCGACCTCGATCATCGCCAGCGTGGCGACCGGCAGCACCATGAACAGGGCAGCCCCGGCAAAGCTCTCCGAGAACGGCACATAGCCGACCACCGGCAGCCATTTCAGCTTGAGGCCGAACAGCAGGAGCAGCAGCAGACCGAGCCAGAAGCTCGGGATCGACAGCAGCAGCGTGGCGCCGCCGACGATCACGAGATCGACCGCGCTGTTCTGGCGCCACGCCGCGACGAGGCCGGCCGGCACCGCGATGCAGGCTGCGATCGCAACCGCGACCAGCACGATCACGGCGCTGACCTGGAAGCGCTCCAGGATCAGCGGCAGCACCGGCAGGCCGTTGGTGATGGAGTGGCCGAGATCGCCGACCGCGAGCCGCTCGAGCCAATACAGGAACTGGATGGGAAGCGGACGATCGAGGCCGAGTTGCTGCTTCAGGACCGCGACCTGTGCCGGATCGGCGGCATCGCCGAGCATCACCTGCACGGGGTCGCCTGGGATCAGGCGCACCAGCAGGAACACCGCAACGGCGACGATCAGCAGCGTCGGGATCGTCGTGGCCAGGCGGCGCAGCAGGTAACCGAGCATCGAGCGCGAACTCCGGACTAGGGCTGCAGGCTCACGCCCCAGAACCGCGCCTGCGGATAGAGCCAACCGGCATAGCCCTTCACCGCCTTGCGCAGAGCCGTGAGCTCCGAGCCGTTGAACAGCACGACCATCGGCGCGTCGGCGATGAAGCGCCGGTGCATCTCGTCGAACAGGGCCTGGCGCCTGACGGGGTCCGCCGTCAGCATCGACTGCCGCAGCATCTCCTGCGCCTCGGCATTGTCCCAGACCTTGCGCGGCTGGGTCGCTTTCGGGCCCATCAGCATCTCGAAGCTCAGCGACGGATCGAGCCGCGCCGAGTAGATGAAGGCCATCGCCTGATAGTCGCCGCGGTTGTAGCGATCGAGCTGCGCCGCCCAGTCCAGCACCTCGAGCTCGATATTGATGCCGGCGGCGCGCGCCATCTCCTGCACCAGCACGGCCGCGTCGAACACGAAGCTGTAGCGCTTGTTGGTGATCAGCTTGATCGGCTGGCCGCGATAGCCGGCGGCGGCGAGCAGCTTCTTCGCCTCGGCCAGATCCTGCTGGTAGCCCTGCCCCTGCACGCTGCCGTGGAACGGGCTGCCGATCGGCAGCGCCGAATTGTTCGCCCGCGCCGTCCCTTCCATCACGACATCCACGATCTGCGGCGCATCGAGCGCCAGCGCGATGGCGCGGCGGATGCGCACGTCCTGCAGCAGGGAATCGCGCGTTTGGAACAGCAGCCCGGTCATGCTGAGCGACGGCGTGATGCTGAGCTGCACCTCCGGCCGAGCCTTCAGGTCGTCCATGTCCGGGATCGACAGGCTCATGATGACGTCGAGCGCACCGCTGAGCAGGCCGGCCTTGGCGGCTGCACTGTCCGGAATGACGTTGAAGCGCACGCGATCGACCACGGCGGACTTGGCGCCGGTCAAGCCCGTGCGCGGCTCGGTGCGCGCGGTGTAGCCGTCGAACCTGACGACATCGACATATTGGCCGCGCTTCCATTCGCCGAGCTTGAACGGACCGGTGCCGACCGGGCCGATCCATTTGCCGTCGGGCCCCACGGAGTCGCGGTGAAGGATGGCGGCCTGGCCGCAGTCGGGCCGCGCCAAGGTCGGCAGGAACAGCGCCGTCGGCTGATCCAGCGTGACCGCGACGGTCTGGGCGTCAACGGCCAGGATCTTCTCGATCCGGGCGATGCCGTTCGGGCCGAACTCCGAGAGGCAGCGCCATTGCGTGGCCGGGTCGAGCCAGCGCTCCAGCGCCCACACCACATCGCCTGCGGCCATCGTCGCGCCGTTGTGGAATCTCACGCCCTGGCGCAGCTTGAACGTATAGGTCCTGCCGTCGTCCGAGACCGCCCAGCTGTCGGCCAGCATCGGGCCCACCGACGTGTCGTCGCGAAAGGCAACGAGGCCTTCGACCACATGGGCGATCACGCCGTCGGTGTTGGCATCACGGTTGGTGCCGGGATCAGTCGACCGGATATCGGCGTTCAGCCGCGTGCGCAGCAGCGTCTCGGCGCCGGCCGAATCGGCCAGCAGCGCCGCAAGTGCGAGACCGGCCAGCAGCCGAAGCGATCCCCGGCCCTGTCCCATCATGACACCGTCGCAGTCGCGAGCCGCCCGGCCACCGATGTCGCAGCCGCAGACATGTCCAGGCGATAGGTGGTGAACGCCGTGTTCAGCGCCGGCAGCGGCGCCACCTCCATGACGCCCTCGGCCGGCTCCATCACGATCATCGCCACCGTGGCGCTGAGATTGTTGCCGAGATTGCGCCGCGGCGGCCGGCATACCGACCAGGGCTCGGCAAAATTGTCGAACAGCGCCGCCTTCACCCGCTCCTTGGTGATGGCGCCGATGTGCGGCTGCAGCAGATCGCGCACGCGAATGTCGCGATAGAGGCTGCACGGCGTGTTGGCGACGCCGGTGTCCTTGAGCTTGCCGAGCGCCACCGGACTGACGAAGTGATTGGCATGCACGAGAAGTCCCCGCTCCGGATGCACCTGAAAGGTCTCGTCGGGCGCGCATTCGAAATCGATCGCCACGCCCTCGCAATGGCTGACGATCATGTTGTTGGCCGCAGACTTCCTGGTGCAATAGACCGCGCGCATCGCCAGCGCGACATGCTCGCTCTCCAGCACCTTGCGACGGATCAAGGCGAGCGGCACGCCGGCCTCGCGATAGTCGCGATCGGATTCGAGATAATTGGCGGTGATCGCAACACCGATCGCGTTGAAGCCGGAACGGCCGAGCGCGCCGGCCTCGGTGAACGTCAGGAGATCCGGCCCATCGTCGCGCCGGACCCGCAGGACGACGGCGGTCTCGACGCATTCACGCTTCCAATCCCAGTTCTGCGCATGAATAAGCCGTCCGTCTTCCGTGGCCGCGGGAAGCACGACGACGCCCGTGCAGCCGTCCGGCTCGTCCGGCGTCTTCAGCCGCGCTCGCACCTCGGGCCGCGCCAATTTGAGGATCTCCGTGCGCGCATTCAGCAGCACGACGTCCTCGAACGGGACATCGGCGCCAGCCGCGATGCCGCGCATCTCCGCGACATAGTCAGGCTCGAACTGCTCGATCACTGGCAGATAGTCGCGCACCAGCGCCGCCACGCCGGCGGCATCGAGCGACAGATCCTTGAGCTGCGCCAGGTAGTGCGTGGCGCCCTTGCGGATGCGCTGGACCGCCTGCTGGCCATATTGAACACCACGCGCATAGGGGGCGCCGGAGATTTCGATCAGGGGAAACGGCTCGATCATCACTGTCGCAGAGCGTCCTTCACACAACTACCCTTTGCCTTCCTCCGAAGCCTAATGTATTTTGTGATGACATGAAACAAAAATCTTCGAGCTCATCCCGGACCGCGCCGAGCCGGCTGCAGCAGCAGCTTGCGGCCGACATCCTGGAGCTGATCCGCAGCGACGGGACGGCGCCGGGCACGCGCCTCGCCGAGGTCGTGCTGGCCGAGCGCCTGCAGGTCTCGCGCACGCCGGTGCGCGCCGCGCTGAAGCTGCTCGCCGCCAAGCGGCTGATCCGGCGCGGCGCGCTGCGCGGCTATTTCGTCGCCGACGAAGCCCCTCCTCAAAAGACGCCGGCCAGGCCGGCGCCGGAGCAGACCGAACAGCTGTTCCTGGCGATCGCCCGCGACCGCCGCACCGGCCGGCTGCCGCTCGACGTCTCCGAACGCGACCTGATGCAGCGCTACGGCGCCACGCGCCCGCTGGTGCAACGGGTGCTCGCGCGGCTGGCCGAGGTCGCCGCGGTCCAGCGCAAACCGGGGCACGGCTGGCGCTTCGCGCCCAGCCTCGCCGACGCCGAGGCGCGCGCGGAGAGCTACCGCTTCAGGCTGGTGGTCGAGCCCGCCGGCCTGCTCGAGCCCGGCTTCCGGCTCGATCCGGCCTGGACGGCCGGCATGCGGCGGCGGCATCAGGCCATGCTGGAGACGCCCTGGAACGAGACCGCCAGCATCGCGCTGTTCGAGATGAATGCCGCATTCCATGAAGGCCTGGCGGCCGCGTCCGGCAACCGCTTCCTGCTGGTCGCGGTGCAGCAGCAGAACCGGCTGCGCCGGTTCGCGAACTACGACTGGGCGTTCGGGCACGAGCGCGTCGTGGTGAACTGCCGCGAGCATCTCGCCATCCTCGATCAGATCGAGGGGGGCGACCGGCAGCGCGCCGCCGAACTGCTGCGGCGGCATCTCGAGAGCGCCGCTGCGCTCAGGCGGCCCCCGGGGGCCGGTCCGAAATCCGTCTGATCCCGCGCTCTACTCTCTCATCCGTTCCGGAGTGTCCTCATGACCGCCGCACCTGTCACCCCCGCCGTTCCCACGCTCAGCGACGCGCAGATGGACGCGTTCTGGATGCCGTTCACGCCGAACCGTCAGTTCAAGAGCAACCCGCGCCTGTTCGTCGCCGCCGAAGGCATGCACTACGTCAAGTCCGATGGCAGCCGCGTGCTCGACGCGATGGCCGGGCTGTGGTGCGTCAACGCCGGCCATGGCCAGACGCGCATCGTCGAGGCGATCCAGGCGCAGGCCGCCACGCTCGATTTCGTCTCGTCGTTCCAGATGAGCCATCCGGCGGCTTTCGAGCTCGCCGCCCGCATCGCCGCGATCGCGCCCGAGGGGCTGGACCACGTCTTCTTTACCAACTCCGGATCGGAATCGGTCGACACCGCGCTGAAGATCGCCCGCGCCTATCATCGGGCCAACGGCCAGGGCGAGCGCATCCGCTTCATCAGCCGCGCCCGCGCCTATCACGGCATGGGCTGGGGCGGGCTGTCGGTCAGCGGCCTCTCACGCCACCGCCGCGACTTCGGTCCGCTGCTTCCCGAGATCGATCATCTGCCCCACACCCACGACCCCGACCACGCTGCGTTCTCGCGCGGCCAGCCGCATTGGGGCGTCCACTTCGCCGATGAGCTCGAGAAGCTGCTGGCGCTGCACGACCCGGCAACGGTTGCCGCCGTCATCATCGAGCCTGTCACCGGCTCGGGCGGCGTGCTGCCGCCGCCGGTCGGCTATCTCGAGCGGCTGCGCGAGATCTGCGATCGCTACGGCATCCTCCTGATCTTCGACGAGGTCATCACCGGCTTCGGCCGGATCGGCGCAGCCTTCGCCGCGAACGCCTTTGGCGTGACGCCCGACATCATCACCTGTGCCAAGGGCATGACCAACGGGGCCGTGCCGATGGGGGGCGTCATCGCCCACCGCAGGATTCACGCGGCGATGATGAGCGGGCCGCCGGGCATCGAGCTGTTCCACGGCTACACCTATTCGGCCCACCCGCTTGCCTGCGCCGCGGCGCTTGCCGCACTCGACGTCTACAACGAACAGGACCTGTTCGGACGGGCGCAGCGGATCGCGCCGCTCTGGGAAAAGGCGGCCCACGCCTTGAGGCAGGCCCCCCACGTCATCGACATCAGGAACATCGGCCTGCTCGCGGCCATCGACCTCAAGCCCCGCGACGGCGCCCCCGGCACGCGTGGCGCCGAAGCCGCCAGCCGCTGCTTCGACGACGGGGTGCTGATCCGCGGCTCCAGCGATACGCTCGTGCTATCGCCGCCCCTGATCGTCACCGAGGAGCAGGTCGAGACGATCTTCCGGACGATCCGCCGGGCGCTCGACGCGGTCGGCTGAGGGAGCCTCACCTGTCGGCGATTTTGCCGGAGAGGTGATCCAGGGCGCCCGGGGTTCCGTTTCCCTGCTTTCGGAGAGCCCCCCAGTGCGTAACACAGCCAAGACACTGCCCTTCGCCTGCGACCCGGTCGGCGTGACCCAGGACGACGTCGAGGACGCCATTCGGACCATCCTGACCTGGATCGGCGAAGATCCGTCGCGCGAGGGCCTTCTGGAGACGCCGGCCCGCGTGGCCCGGGCCTACAAGAGCTACTTTGCCGGCTACGACCAGAACCCCGAGGACTACCTCCGCAAGACGTTCGAGGAGACCGCAGGCTACGACGAGATGGTGCTGCTGCGGAACATTCCGTTCCAGAGCCATTGCGAGCACCACATGGCGCCGATCATCGGCCGCGCCTGGGTCGGCTACGTGCCGCGCAGCCGCGTGGTCGGCATCTCCAAGCTTGCCCGGGTCGTCGAGGCCTATGCCAGCCGCCTACAGATCCAGGAGCGGATGACCGCGGAGATCGCCAACATCATCGACGAGGTGCTGCAGCCGCAGGGCGTGGCGGTCGTGATCAAGGCCGCCCACCATTGCATCAGCTCGCGCGGCGTCAAGAAGCATGGCGTGGACCTCACCACCAGCCGCATGCTCGGCTGCTTCCGCAATGACCCGATGAGCCGGCAGGAGTTCCTTGCGATGGTCAACTCGGACCTGAAGGACTGAGGGCCACGAAAAATCGTTCGCTACTGTGATCCAGCCGTTCTCTCCTTGCGTTTCAGCTGATGGACCATCCGTGTCGAGGATCATGACCACGCGACTTCGAGCGGCTAGATTAACGCAGTGGAACGTGGCATCGTCCCGCCACAGAGTTGCGCGGGCATCCGGTGCCCGTGCCAGGACAAATACGGGCAGAGGGCCGAAGGCAACTGTGGACTGGGCGGAATTGATCGGACGCGTCGCTGCGCGCGGCGACCGTGAGGCATTCAAGGCCCTGTTCGAGCATTTTGCGCCCCGCATCAAAGGCTTCCTGATCAAGACCGGCTGCAATGCCGACGACGCCGAGGAAATCTCGCAATCGACCATGGTGGCGGTGTGGACCAAGGCCGGTCAATTCGACCCGTCGACGGCCGGCGCCGCGGCCTGGATCTTCACCATCGCACGCAACCAGCGCATCGACGCGGCGCGCAAGGCGATCCGCGACGGGCGGGTGAGCAAGGAGATCGTCCTCGACGAGGAGGCTGATCCGACGCTCGCGGCCGACCAGATCGTTTCCCGTGTCGAAGATGCCACACGCGTGGCCGCGGCGATCGAAAGATTGTCGGTGGAGCAATCCACCGTGATCCGCTTGTCGTTCATCGAGGAACGACCGCATTCGGAGATCGCAGCCTTGCTTGGACTGCCGCTCGGTACGGTAAAATCACGAATCAGACTGGCGATGAACCGCCTGAGAGACCTGTTGGACGACGCGACATGACGATCAGCCATCACCCGCCGGAAGATCTGCTGGCCGACTTCGCGACCGGTGCCCTCGACGAGGCCGAGCGGCTCGTGGTCGGGGTTCATGTCGCCGATTGCGCCCGGTGCCGGCGCTTCGTGCGCGCCATCGAGCAGCTCGCCGGCGCCTCACTCGATGCCGCCGAGCCGGTCGCGATGGGCGCCGACGCGTTCGATGCCGTGATGGCACGGATCGACCGCCGCCCGCAGGCGGCGCCTGTTGTCAGCGCCATCGCCGAGCTCGATCCGGAGCTCGCCGATCTCCCCGACATGGTCAAGCGCTACAAGATCGGCCGGCGCCGCCGCGTGGCACCGGGCATCAGCATGCGCCCGATCCAGCTCCCCGGCACCGGAAAGTCGCGCGCCTTCCTGCTGCGCTCCGAGCCGGGCGCGCGGATGCTGGAGCATACCCACTCCGGCAACGAGCTGACCTGCGTGCTCAAGGGCAGCTTCAGCCATCTCGGCGGCTATTACGGCCCTGGCGATTTCGACTATGGCGACGACGAGGTCGACCATCGTCCCGTGGTCGGCGACGACGGCCCTTGCCTGTGCATCGTGGCGATGACCGGAGACCTCCGGATGCATGGCCTGCTCGGCCGCCTCATCAGCCCGTTCGTCCGGCTCTGAGACAAAGCTCTTCAGTCCCAACAACGTCAAGCGATCCAGGCGAAGGCTCTGGATCTGGATGATCCGCCAGTTGTCTGCCGGCAACGACGACGGCATGCTGGCGGTGATCCGCATCCCGCTCCGGCCCGTTTCCTGTCAGGAAGCGCATGGAGGAGAGAGATGCGACCCGCAAGCGCGGATCAGACGAGCGCGGATCGAAAGGGTTACGTCGCGCATCTGAGCGGCTTGCTCGCTCGCGCCGGACGCAGCGATGAGCAAGCCTTCGCCGAACTCCATGCTGCAACGATCGTGAAAATGAGGAAGACCGTGCGCGCTTTGCTGCCCTCCACGGCCGACCTCGACGACATCCTGCAGGACGGTTACCTGAAGATCTGGCGGCACGCGGCGAGCTTCGATCCGTCGCGCGCCTCCCCCATCACCTGGATGTGCACGATCATGCGCAACACCGCGATCGACGCACTGCGCGCCACCGGCGTGCCGACCTCGGAGCTCGACGAGGCGCTCTCGATCGCGGATCCAACCGCCGCCGACACGGGCGATGACTTCGACTACGCCCAGGCGGAACCAATCGCCCGCGAGGCGCTTGAGCGTCTGCCGGAAGAGCGGCGGCGCCTGCTTGCGCTCGCTTATCTCGAGGGCGAAAGCCGGACGCGGTTGTCGGAGCGGTTCGGCGTGCCGGTGGGCACCATCAAGACCTGGCTGCATCGCAGCCTGATCGCGGTGCGCAAGGACTGCCTTGGAAACGCCCGAGCCGTCGCCGCCGCGGCGGCCTGACCTGCAGAATGATGCAATGACCAGGACACCTGCCGTGAGACATCTCGTCGTCGTGCTGGGCGATCAGCTCGACGCGGATTCGGCTGCGTTCGACGGCTTCGATCCGGACCAGGACGTCGTGTTGCAGATGGAGGTCGCCGACGAGGCGACCTACGTTCCGCAGCACAAGATGCGGATCGCCTTCTTCTTCGCAGCGATGCGCCACTTCCACGCCGATCTCGAGTCGCGCGGCCGCACGGTGCATTACGTCCGGCTCGATGATCCCGCCAACACCGGCGCACTCGACAGCGAGATCGCGCGGCATCAGGCGGTGCTGCAGCCCCAGGCCACGATCGTGCTGGAGCCCGGCGACTGGCGCGTCCGCGAGAACCTGCGCAGGCTGCCTCAGCCGGTCGAATTCCGTCTCGATCGCCACTTCCTGTGCACGGCGGACGAGTTCGACGCCTTCACCGAGCGCCATCCGCGTCCGATCATGGAGACGTTCTACCGCGCGATGCGGCGCAAGACCGGGCTGCTGATCGACGAGGGCGGCCGGCCGATCGGCGGCAGCTGGAATTTCGATGCCGAGAATCGCAAGGGTTTTGGCAAGTCGCGGCCGCCCATCCCCGTCCCCCGATCCTACGCGCCTGACGCGATCACCCGCGACGTGCTCAAGCTGGTGGCGGCGCGCTTCTCCAACAGCCCAGGCAGGCTCGACGGCTTCGACCTGCCGGTAGCGCGCGTTGATGCGCTGACCGAGCTGTCGGACTTCGTCGCTTGGCGCCTCTCGCTGTTCGGCACCTATCAGGATGCGATGCTGACCGATGAGCCGTTCCTGTATCATTCGCGGCTGTCGGGCGCGCTGAACCTGCACATGCTGAACCCGCGCGAGGTCGTCGACGCGGCGCTCGCCAACCGCAACGCGCCGCTGAACGCGCTCGAAGGCTTCGTACGCCAGATCATCGGCTGGCGCGAATTCGTGCGCGGCATCTACTGGCAGCGCATGCCTCATTATGCCGAGGAGAACGCGCTGGACGCCGATCTGCCGATGCCGCGTTTCTACTGGACCGGCGAGACCGACATGCGCTGCCTGTCCCAGGCGATCGGCCACACCATCGATCACGCCTATGCCCATCACATCGAGCGGCTGATGGTGCTCGGCCTGTTCACGATGCTGCTCGGCGTGCGTCCCTACGACGTGCATCTGTGGCACATGTCAATGTTCCACGACGCCATCGACTGGGTGTCCCTGCCCAACACGCTCGGCATGAGCCAGCATGGCGATGGCGGCCTGGTCGGCACCAAGCCCTATGCGGCCTCGGGCCATTACATCGACCGCATGAGCGATCATTGCCGCAACTGCCGCTATGATCCGAAGCAGGCGACCGGCGACAAGGCCTGCCCGTTCACCACGCTGTATTGGAGCTTCCTCGCCAAGCACCGCCGCCGTTTCGCCAATAACGGCCGCATGCGCAACCAGTACGTCAATCTGGAGCGCCGCAGCGCCGCCGAGATCCGCGCCATCCGCAGCCACGCCGACACGATCACCGCCACGATGGTCTAGGCCCCGACCGCCCGGCTTGCTGGCCGGGCGCCGATCGGTCATATCTTGGGTGATTCCATCCCGCCTCTGCCGAGATCCATGACCGGAAGTCCCCTGGAATGACCACGGCCATCGTCGCCGTCTTCGCCCTCGCCTATGCCGTGGTGGCGCTGGAGCATCCGTTTCGGATCAACAAGGCGGCCACCGCGCTGGTTGCCGCAGGGCTGATGTGGACCATCTATGCGCTCACGGGCGGGGCCACGGCGCAGGTCGCGGCCGAACTCAACGACTCCGTGGCCTCGACCGCACAGATCATCTTCTTCCTGATCGGCGCCATGACCATCGTCGAGGTCATCGACGCCCATCACGGCTTCGAGGTCGTGACCGCGCTGATCCGGACCCGCAATCAGGTCACCCTGGTCTGGCTGGTCGGCTTCGTGACCTTCTTCCTCAGCGCCATGCTCGACAATCTCACCACCGCGATCGTGATGGTGTCGCTGATGAAGAAGCTGTCCGGCCGCGACGAGGATCGGCTGGTGTTCGCGGCCATCATCGTCATCGCCGCCAATGCCGGCGGCGCCTGGTCGGCGATCGGC
The DNA here is from genome assembly GCF_030159255.1 of Bradyrhizobium sp. SSBR45G. Classification (GTDB taxonomy): domain Bacteria; phylum Pseudomonadota; class Alphaproteobacteria; order Rhizobiales; family Xanthobacteraceae; genus Bradyrhizobium. Next base: position 38,237 of record NZ_BSCT01000023.1, read on the forward strand.
GACGTCACCACCACCATGCTGTGGATCGGCGGCCAGATCACCCCGCTGGCGATCATGAAAGCCGTCTTCATCCCTTCGCTGTTAAACCTCGTGGTGCCACTCGCCGCCGTGAGCTTCACCTTGCGCGGCCAGCAGCTCGTTGCGCCCGCCTCCGCCGGCCTCGCCTCGATCAGCCCGATCCTGCCGTTCGAGCGCAATCTGATGTTCGTGCTCGGCCTCGGCGCGCTGGTGCTGGTGCCGGCGTTCAAGGCATTGACTGGCCTGCCGCCGTTCATGGGCATCCTGTTCGGCCTCGGCCTGCTCTGGCTGGTCGGCGAGATCGTCCATCGCGAGAAGGCCTCCGAGCAGAAGCAGCGCCTGACCCTGGTGCATGCGCTGACCCGGATCGACATGCCCTCGATCGTCTTCTTCATCGGCATCCTGCTCGCGGTCGCAGCCCTCGAGCACACCCACATCCTGCAGGCGCTGGCGCAATGGCTCGACCGCACGGTCGGCCGTCTCGACCTGATCGTGATCGTGCTTGGCCTGGCCAGTGCCGTGATCGACAACGTGCCGCTGGTCGCGGCCTCGATGGGCATGTACAGCCTGAACCAGTATCCGCCGGACAGTTTCCTGTGGGAGTTCGTCGCCTACTGCGCCGGCACCGGCGGCTCGATCCTGATCATCGGCTCGGCGGCGGGCGTCGCCGCGATGGGGCTCGAGACCATCCACTTCTTCTGGTACGTGCGCCGCATCAGCGGCATCGCCCTGCTCGGCTATTTTGCGGGGGCCTGCGCCTACATTCTGCAATATCATTTGACGCATTGAGCGAGCCCATGAGGCCGTTGCACGTTCTTGCAACCATCGCGGCCGCGCTGCTGATCGGCGCAGGCGGCGGTCATGCCGACGAGACCACGCTGAAGAGCGGCTACGCGCTCGGCGCCGCCACCTGCGGCGATGGCACCCTCACCTTCCCGCGGCTGCGCATCGACATGAAGTCCGGCTTCTGCGCCGGCCTCGTCGCCAGCCGCGACGATGGCCTGAAATTCCCTCGCAACATTGTGCAGATTCCGGGCACGCCGCTGTTCGTGGTCGCCGACATGGGCGGCTGGGGCCATGACGACGGCCGGCTCCTGATCCTCGATCCCGCAGCACCTGCGGGCCAGCGCCTGCGCGAAGCCATTACGCGACTGTCCTATCCGTTCGGCCTCGCCGCCGGTCCCGACGGCAAGATCTACGCGTCGACCGATACGTCGATCTTCCGCTTCGATCCTCTTGCCACCAATCCAAAAGCAACGGTCGAGACCATCATCCGCGATCTGCCCGGACGGCGCCTCACCTTGCCCGACGGCGTGAGCATCACGGAGAGCGCGCATCCGCTGAAGGCGTTCGCCTTCGACCGCACCGGCCGGCTGTTCGTCAACATCGGCTCGCACAGCGACAACTGCCTATCATCTGCGCCGGATCGCTGCGCCGCCGGCGAAGGCGCTTCCCCCCTGGCGTCAATCTGGCTGTTCACGCCGCCCGCCGGCGGCGTGTTTCCGGCGCTGACATCCGGCGATCCCGATCCGCCGCATCAGGTGTTCGCGCGCGGCCTGCGCAATTCGATGGCGCTGGCGTTGCATCCGCGCTTTCCCGATCCCGGCACGGCCTTCCTGCAGGGCGAGAACGCGCGCGACCTGCAGGACGTGTTTGCGCCGAATGAGGAGATCAACGCCATCGAACAGGGCCGCCACTACGGCTGGCCCTATTGCTACGACCTGACAACGCCGAGCCCCGAATTCAAGCGGGTGCTACAGTCAGGCAGCTACAAGGACTTCTGCAACACGACCGCGCTCTACAGGCAGCCCTGGTCGCTGCTGCCACCGCATGGCGCGCCGCTCGGCATGCTCTACTACACGGCCGACCGCTTCGAGGATCTGAAAGGCAAGCTGCTGGTCGGCCTGCACGGCTACCGCGCGACCGGCAGCCGCCTGCTCGCCTATGAGGTCGACGAGCGCGGCTTCCCGAAAGTGACCCCGGCTCCAGTGCGCTATCATGTGAGCTGCACCGCCGAGCCGACCCGCGCCTTCCAGACTGCTGCAGGCCCGGCGCCGGCCGCCGCATTTGAGGAGCTCATCGCCGGCTGGCATCGCGTCAACGGTATCCGGCCGCAGGGCGCGCCGGTCGGCATCACCGTGGCCGACGACGGCGCGATCTGGCTGGTCGAGGACAAGAACCAGACCGTGATCCGCATCGACCGCTCCAGCGACGCCACACCCGAGCCGCTGCCCTGCGATGTCAGAAGCGAAGCGCTGATCGACCGGCTGGCGGCCTTGGCCATGCAGGACGCCGCGAGCCGCGCGCGACTGACAACCATCCGAAAGGAGCTGGTCGAGAAACATTGCAGCGGCTGCCATGCGGATTTCGGCCTCAAGGCAGAGCAATCCGAGTCAGAGAAAGACCGGGCGATGCTGCGCTTCATGCTGGCACAGGACGGCTGGATCACCCCCGGCGATCCCGATGCCGGCCGGCTGCGGCAGCGCTTGCGGGGCCTCGGCGCCGAACGGCAGATGCCGCCGGGCGGCAACCTCATCAAAACGGAACCCGGCTATGCCAGATTGCTTGACGTCACCGACGCGTTCGTCGCGCGGATGGTTCCGGGCACCCGCATGCGGGTGAAAGCGGGTGGTCCGCCACATCGCAAATTCTTCGCCGCCGACGGCCGCGAATGCGGCGACATTCCGTTCGGCAAGATCGTCGTGGTGACGGAGCGGTCTGCCGTCAATAAGCCCGGCTTCAGCCGTTTCGTCCGGCCGGCCGACATCCATCTCAACGGCACCTGCACGGACGATCATGGCTATTACATCCAACAGCAATTCCTGGTGCCGCTCTGACGATACGAGCGTGAATCGTAGGGTGGGCAAAGCGGCGCCGTCAGGCGGCGCGTGCCCACCGGCCGGGGACACCGGTGCTGATGACGGTGGGCACGGCGCGCACGAGACCGTGCTCGGGCGCGAGCAGCGTCGCATCGCGCCTTTGCCCACCCTACGCATCGTGCGCTGGGCGGCAGTGGTCATGCTATCCCTGGCAGCCGTTCCTGCCCTCGCCGCGCCAAAGCTGTTCGAGAGCACGCAGCTCACACCCTCAGGCGAATACACCTTCGGCATCGAAGGCCCCGCGGTCGACCGCGAAGGCAATCTGTTCGTCGTGAATTTCGGCAAGGCCGGCACGATCGGCAAGCTCGCTCCCGAGGCCGCGGCTTCCGAAAAGTTCACCGAGCTGCCCGAAGGCAGCATCGGCAATGCCATCCGCATCGATGCCACGGGCACGATGTTCGTCGCCGACTACAAGCGCCACAACATCTTCGCCATCGCGCCCGGCACGACCGAGCCCCGCCTCGTGTTTCATGCCGACGACATGAGCCAGCCCAACGACATCACCTTGGCTCGCGACGGCACGATCTATGCGAGCGATCCGAACTGGAAGGCGCGCAGCGGCCGCATCTGGCGGATCGCGAAGGGGCCGGATGGAGCGATGCAGGGCGTGAGCATGACGGCGCCACGCGCGATGGGCACCGCCAACGGCATCGATCTCAGTCCCGATGGCCGCACGCTCTATGTCGGCGAATCCAACAGCGGCGAGATCTGGTCCTACCTGATCCAGGGTGATGCGCTGGCCCAGCCCAGGCTGATCGCACGGTTCGAGCCGAACACGATCGACGGCCTGCGCACCGATGCCAGTGGCCGACTGTTCGTCGCACGCATTCTGAAAGGGGCCATCGCCGTGCTCGCACCGGACGGGCGCGTCGTGCGCGAGATCACGCTGAAAGCCAAGGAACCGACCAACCTCGCCTTCGGCGGCAGCGACGGCAAGACCGTGTTCGTGACCCAGCGCCAGGGCGGCTTCGTCGAGTCGTTCCGGACTGACGTCGAGGGCCGCGAGCACTGCCTGCAGATGAGGAAGTGCTGATTCAGCCCAACGCCGCATCAGGCCAATTCAGGCGACCATGAGGGCCCTGCCCTTACACCAAACGATGGCGCATGGAACTTCGGACTTGCCCGCTCGATCGGGGCATCGCTACATTGCCGGCAACTGATGAATTCAGTCGGCGATGGGGGCATAGGTGGCAAAGAACGTCGTGTTTCCGGCAGTCGTTCTTGCGATCATCGGCATCGCTCTTGTCGTCCTTGCCGTCCTGGCCATCTCCGTTTTTCGCCTGCCACGCTGGATCGGATTGGTCGCTCTTGTCGTCTGGCTGATCATCCACTGCGTCTATCTTCTGTTCCTTCCCCGACCAAAGCAGAACACCGACCTGCTGGCGGAGATCCTGGACGAGCCGGCCAAGACGTCGCCGGTCATCGAACGGGTGATGGCGATCATGCTCAGCATCGTGCTTTTCATCGCGTTTCGCAGCCTGGTTTTCCAGCCCGAGGTCGTCGCTGGGCCTTCGATGCTTCCGGGGCTTCACGACGGGCAGGCATTCTTCATTTCGAAATCTGCCTATGGCTACGGCCGATATTCCTTTCCGCTCGGCATCGTGGATTTCGACGGTCGTTTTCTCGCAGCGAAACCGGAGTTGGGTGATGTCATCGTCTATCGCAATTCCACGACTGCCGAAGATGCGATCGGTCGGGTCGTAGGACTGGAGAACGACCAGATCGAAATCGCAAACGGATTCGTTCGGGTCAACGGCACGCCGGCCCAGCTCGAAGACGGCGGACACATGAATCCGAACATTCGCCGCGAAACATTGCCGAACGGCGTCGGTTACGACGTGCGCTTCAACGGAACCATGTCGAATGTCCCTGCGTATCGCGTAGCATCAGGAAAAGTCCTGGTGATTGGCGACAATCGCGAGCGTTCCGCACCGACCGTCGTGCCGCTCCAAACGATCATTGGAAAAGTGGCATTTCAACCCAGATGAACGCGGGCTTGATCCCGGTTACGATCAATGTCGTAGCGCTGACCCCGGACCCATACGCCGCAGCGGGAGTGATAGGCGCGATGTTGCTATCAGCATGCCGCCCAACACTCAGTCGGGGTTGTCAGTCCCGGCTTTCGCCGGGACGACACTATTTGTTTGGCGACAGCTTGCATCTCATCTGCGCATGTGTGCCCGGCCGCGAGGTACGCAAGACGCGCGTCGAGGTCCCTTACCGCCCGTACACGACCGGCGCGCGGCGGAAGAACACCGGCGGCGGCAGGTCGCGCTGCCAGACGCGGCCGTCGTCGAACTGGATGCGCATGCCGTCGGGCGAATACACCGCGCTTTCGTCACGCGCATCGATCCAGAGCCGGCTGTTCGGCGCATTCCAGTCCGGCCAGGCCTGCAGGGACTCGCCGGTCTCGGTGGTCAGATTCACGGCATCGCCGTTCTGCGTCACGAAGGCCGGCGCGCCGATCATGCCGTCACGGCACATCTGGATGCAGCGGTAGGTCCCGGTGAGGTTGGTCGTCGGCTGGGCCGAGGCGCTGCCGGCGACACAGACGCTCAGCAGGCCAAAAATGATTGCAGCACGCTTCATCTCGATCACTCCATCGCTCGAAAGGGTCAGCCAGCCCCCGTTCGGGCCCCTCGGACGGATCAAGCGCGATGCGAGAGAAATGTTCCGGCCGTTGCGGCTCCGGGAACGGCCCTATTCGACCAGCACGACGTCGACGGCTACGCCGAGCTTTTGCTTGCGTGAGCCGACGATGATGCCATCGACCGGCGAGACGTCCGAGAAGTCGCGGCCCATGCCGAGAATGATGTGGTCATTGCCGACCACGAGATCATTGGTGGGATCGAAGCCGATCCAGCCGAGCGCCTCGCCGCACCACAGCGACACCCACGCGTGCGTGGCATCCGCGCCCTGCAGCGGCTTCTCGCCTTCGGGGGGGATCGTCCGCAGGTAGCCGCTGACATAGGCCGCCGGCAAACCGAGCCCGCGCAGGCCCGCGATCATCACATGCGCAAAGTCCTGGCAGACGCCATGACGCTTGTCGAACACCTCGCGCAGCGGCGTCGAGATCACCGTCGCCTTCGGGTCGTATTTGAACTCCTTGCGAATGCGCCCCATCAGGTCTGCTGCACCGGCGACGATGCCGGTGCCGGCCGGAAAGCTTGCCGCGGCGTAGTCGGTCACCGGCTCAAGCACCGGCACCAGCGCACTGGCGAAGACGTAGCCGATCGGCGACGCTGGGCCGAGGCTGGTGGCCTCGAAGGCGTCGTCGCGCACGACCTCCCAGGCGGCGCTCGGCGCATCGCGCTCCGGCGCGGTGCGCGCCAGCTTCACCCGCGAGCGCGAGTCGATGCGCAGATGGCGGTGCTGGGTGTCGATGACGATGCTTTCGGTCAGCGTGCCGAAAAAGTCGCGCCGCGCGGTCCGCTCCGACGGCCGCGGCCGGATGTCGACCGTATGCGAGAGCAATTCCTGACCGTCGCCGCTGATCGGCTCCAACCGCAGCGAGCAGCGCGCAAAGCTGACCGCGCTCTCGTACTCATAGGTGGTGACATGCCGGATGTCGTAGATCACGCGAGACCCGTGAGCTTTTCCGGCCGCGTCGCATTCGGGCCGTGCGGGAAATAATGCTGGCCGATCGCCTCCGCCAGATTGAGCAGATCCTGCTCCAGCGCGAACAACGTCCGGCCATCGAGATGGGCCGCCTCCGCCGCCGTCAACCGCGCCCGCAGCGACACCGCGAGCCGCTGCGGCCGCTCGATCAGCCCGGTCTCCTTCAGCACCGGCAGGCTCGCAATGTCGTCGTTCAGCATTTCGATCTGGAAGGCGACCGAGCGCGGATTGTAGAGGTCGAGCACCACGAGATCGCGGATCGGCGCCAGCGAGGGACCGATCAGATAGCGCGAACGGTAGGTGATCTGGCAATCGACCAGGGTGAGCAGCACGTCGAGATCTTCGGGCGTCGCCTCGTCATAGCCGAACTGGCGCCCGAAGCGCACGGTGTTGATGGCGCGCTCGGCGCGGCGGCCGATGTCAAGGAAGCGCCAGCCCGCGGCGCGGTTCATGTTCTCCTGGGCAAGGCCTGCGAAGCTCGCGAGCTTTTCGAGAATGATTTCGGCCGTGCTGACGACAGCATCCTCGTCATCGGCCTCCTGCGCCAGCCGGCTCGGCATCTCGGTGATGACCTGCCAGGCGTCGGGCGACAGCCGCTCGCGCAGCGAGACGGCGGTGCGCTGGGCGGATCTCACCAGCGACAGGGCCGAGCCGAAATGCGCCTCGGCCTGCAGCGCCTCGGCCGCGACGCGCGGCCCCTGGGTGCGCGAGGTCGCCGAGATCGCGCCCCATGCGAGCAACAGCCGCTGGATGCGCTCGGCGGTGTTGAGCTGGGCCGGCGAGCCCTTGCCGGGATCGCGATGCTGCGCGGCGAGCACGCGGATCAGCCGCAAGGTGGCCTCGGCGCGTTCGAGATAGCGCCCGAGCCAGAACAGATTGTCAGCCGCGCGGCTCGGCAGCACGCCGGCGATGCGGCGGATGCGGACATTGTCGGAGCCCGGCAGCAGGGTGCGGGCCGCGACCGCCTTGTCGCCGACGACCCAGACGTCGGCAGCGCTGGCGCCGTCGCCCATCGAGATCGCGCGCGCGTCGAGCTTGTCGGCGATGCGGCAGAAGCCGCCGGGCATCACGGTCCAGCCGTCGGGCGTGGCGGCGGCGAACACCCGCAGCACGAACGGCCGCGGCGCGATCTTGCCGTCCTCCCACACCGGCGTGGTCGACAGCCGCACCACCTCCTGGCCGACATAGTCGATGCCGCGCTGGCTGATCGCAGCCCGCAGCCGCTCACGCTCGGCCGCGGACAGCTCGCTCGCCAGCACCGGACCACTGCTCGCGAAGCCCGGCACGGCGCGGCTATAGGCGCCTTCGATGGCGAAGTCCTCGAGCCGTGACAGCACCTCGTCACGCGCCGATTTCTGGCCGCACCACCAGGTCGCGATGTGCGGAATCTTGAGGTCCTCGCCGAGCACGCGCCGGCACAGGCTCGGCACGAAGCCGAGCAGCGCGCGCGCCTCCAGCACGCCGGAGCCCGGCATGTTGGCGAGCACGACGCCGCCCTTGCGCACGACATCCATCAGCCCGGCGACGCCAAGCCGCGAGGCCGCGTCGAGCTCGAGCGGATCGAGCGAGTTGGAATCGAGCCGGCGCAACAGCACGTCGAGACGCTTCAGGCCGGCGACGGTGCGGATGTGCACGCGATCGCCGCTGACGGCGAGATCGTCGCCTTCCACCAGCAGGAAGCCGAGATAGCGCGCCAAGGTCGCGTGCTCGAAATAGGTCTCGCTGAATGTGCCCGGCGTCAGCACGCCGATGCGCGGCTCGTCACGATCGGCGCTGGCGCGCAGCGCATCGCGGAACGCCTCGAAGAACGGCGCGAGGCGATCGACATTCATCGACTTGTAGATCGAGGAGAAGGCGCGCGACTGCACCAGCCGGTTCTCCAGCGCATAGCCCATGCCGGACGGCGCCTGGGTGCGATCGCTGAGCACCCACCAGCCGCCGTCGGGTCCGCGGCCGATGTCGGCGGCATAGACGCTGAGAAAGCGGCCGCCGGGCGGCTTGATGCCGCACACCGGGCGCAGATACTCGCTGGAACCGGCGACCGCGGCCGCGGGCAGCGCGCCGCTCGCAATCAGCCGGCCCTCGCCGTAGATGTCCTGCAGCACGCGCTCGAGCAGCTCGGCGCGCTGGGCAATGCCGCGCGACAGCTGCGCCCACTCCGCCTCGTCGATCAGCAGCGGCAGATGGCTGAGCGGCCACGATCGCTCGGCGTTGTCACCGGGCGCCCGATAGGTGACGCCGGCCTCGCGCAGATGGCGATCGGCCGAGGCAAAGCGACGGTCGATGTCGGTCGGAGCGAGCGCGGCGAAGGTGTCAGCGAAACGGGTCCAGACCGGCCGAGGCTGGCCATCGGCCCCCATGAACTCATCGGGAATGCCGGGCAGTCTCGCATAGTCGCGAGCCCATTGCGCGGCGCGACGCATGACCGGGCGCGCCGCCGGCCGACCGGCGGCGGGGCTCGCTCCCTGGTCCTGGCCGCTCCGGCCGTCCATACCCTGGTCCTCCGCACAAACTCCGTTCCATCAATGCAGGAGCGGCCTGCGCAAGTCGAGGGTCATCGGGAATTCATTTGTGCGTTCTTCCGGCGGCAGCGCGATTCGCCCGGGAGTGTGGCCGTGATCCTGGAATCGGGCGAGCCGCCGCGCCTCGGCCTCGTAGGAGTTGATCGGCTTGGTGTCGTAGTTGCGGCCGCCCGGATGAGCCACGTGATAGACGAAGCCGCCGAGCGAACGGCCATTCCAGGTGTCGATCAGGTCGAAGGTGAGCGGCGAATGCACGGGAATGGTCGGGTGCAGGCCCGAGGCCGGCTGCCACGCCTTGAAGCGGACGGCAGCGACCGCCTCCGCCGAACGCCCCGTCGCCGTCATCGGCATCCTCCTACCATTGCAGGTGATGAGATGGCGGCCCTCGACGAAGCCTTCAGCTTTCACTTGAAGCCGCTCGACCGACGAATCGACATAACGGACGGTGCCGCCTGCCGCGCCCTCCTCGCCCAGCACATGCCAGGGCTCGAGCGCCTGCCGCAGCTCCAAGGTCACGCCGCCATGCTGCACGCGACCGAAGGTCGGAAAACGGAACTCGAGCTGTGCCTGGTACCATTCCGGCGAGAAGTCGTAGCCGGACAATCTGAGCTCATCCAGCACATCAAGAAAATCTTCCCAGATGAAGTGAGGCAGCATGAAGCGGTCATGCAGCGCCGTGCCCCAGCGCACGAACTTGCCGTCCTGCGGTTCGCGCCACAATTTGGCGATCAGCGCACGGATGAGCAGTTGCTGTGCCAGCGACATGCGCGGGTCGGGCGGCATTTCCAATGCGCGGAACTCGACGAGGCCAAGACGACCGGTCGGGCCCTCCGGCGAATAGAGCTTGTCGATACAGATCTCCGAGCGGTGCGTGTTGCCGGTGATGTCGACCAGCAGATGCCTGAACAGACGATCGACCAGCCAGAGCGGCACGCTCTGACCGACGGGCGGCACATTGGCGAGCGCGATCTCCAACTCATAGAGGCTGTCATGCCGCGCCTCGTCGATTCGCGGCGCCTGGCTGGTCGGTCCGATGAACATGCCGGAGAACAGATAGGACAGCGCCGGATGCCGCTGCCAGTACAGCACGAGGCTCTTCAACAGATCCGGCCGGCGCAGGAACGGCGAATCCGGCGGCGAACTGCCGCCGATCACGACATGATTGCCGCCGCCGGTGCCGGTGTGGCGGCCATCGATCAGGTAGCGGTTGGCGCCGAGCCGCACCTTGGCCGCGTCCTCATAAAGTCCGAAGGTGATGTCGACCGCCTGCCGCCAGCTCGATGCGGGCTGGATGTTGACCTCGATCACGCCGGGATCGGGCGTCACCTTGATGACGTCGATGCGCGGATCGAATGGCGGCGCATAGCCTTCGACGTGAACCTTGATCTGCATCGCCTCGGCGGTCGCTTCGACGGTTGCGATCAGCTCCAGATAGTCCTCGATGGTCTCCACCGGCGGCATGAACACGCACAGAATGCCGTCGCGGATCTCGACCGACATCGCCGTGCGCACGCCGAGCCCGCCCCAGTACTGATACTGGACGTCCTGCTGTTGCGGCGGCGGGCGATCGAGCGCCTTCAACGGCGGCACCTGCGGCACGATCACCGGACGCCCCTGCGCATACACCGGCAGCGGTCCGCGCTCCTCCATCGGATCCTGCTCGTGGATATAAGGGAAATCCTCCGGCGGAATGTAGACCAGCGAGCCGATCGGCAGCCGCAGGCCGAGCGGCGAGTCGCCCGGAATCAGGAACAGCCGCTTGCGCCGCAGGCCCCAGCGCTCACTGCGCCAGCGCTTGGGCTGTGCATTCCAGCGCTGGATCGGCAGCACGAAGCCACGAGGAATGTGAAGTCCCTCGTCGAACACGCGCGCCATGCGCGCACGCTCTTCGGCGTCGGCAAGCTTGGAATCGAGCGCATCGACGTTCTCGGGCAGCGCGGCTTCCTTCTGCAGCCAATGCGCGGGATCCTCGAAGGCCGGCATCACGTAGTCAGCCTCGAGCCCGAGCGCATCGGCCGTCGTATCGAGAAAACGCTCTGCGTCGGCGATCGTCGCCATGCGCGGGCCGTCGACGCTGGCGATGAGGTCGGGATTGCGCCAGATTGGTTCGCCGTCCTTGCGCCAATAAAGTCCGAACGCCCAGCGCGGCAGGCTTTCGCCGGGGTACCATTTGCCCTGGCCATAATGAAGAAGTCCGCCCGGCGCAAAGCGCGCGCGCAAGCGCCTGATCAGGTCGTCCGCGAGCCCGCGCTTGGCCGGACCGACCGCCGCCGTATTCCATTCCGCCGACTCCATGTCGTCGATCGACACGAAGGTCGGCTCACCGCCCATCGTCAGGCGCACGTCGTGGGCCGCGAGATCCGCGTCGACCGCCTCGCCGAGCCGGTCGAGCTTCTGCCAGGAGTCATCGGAGAATGGCCGGGTGATGCGCGGCGCCTCGCGGATGCGCTTCACATTCATCTCGAAGCCGAACTCGACCTCGGCAAATCCGGCGCTGCCGCTGATCGGCGCGGCCGAGTGATAATGCGGCGTAGCAGCCACTGGAATATGGCCCTCGCCGGCCAGCATGCCCGAGGTGACGTCGAAGCCGATCCATCCAGCACCGGGCAGATAGACCTCGGCCCAGGCATGTAGATCGGTGAAATCGCTCTCGACTTCCACCGGGCCGTCGACCGGGTCGATATCGGGACGGAGCTGGATCAGATAGCCGGAGACGAAGCGGGCAGCGAGCCCGAGATGGCGCAAGGTCTGAATCAGCAGCCAGGCCGAGTCGCGACAGGAGCCGGCGGCCGACGCCAATGTCTCCTCCGGCGTCTGAACGCCAGGCTCCATACGAATGATATAGCGAATCTTTTTCTGCAACTGGGCATTGAGGTCGACGAGGTAGTTGACGGTGTTGTCAGCCTCGCGCGGAATCGACTTCAAGTATTCCGCGAGCAACGGTCCGGGCTCGATCGTTTCGAGATAGGGCGCGAGTTCCGTCTTCAATCCTTCCGGATATGCAAACGGGTAGCTGTCGGCATAGGGCTCGACGAAGAAATCGAACGGATTGATCACGGTCATCTGTGCCGTGAAATCCACCTCGATCTTGAGCTCGTTGACCTTCTCAGGAAAAACATAGCGCGCCAGCCAGTTTCCCTGCGGATCCTGCTGCCAGTTCACGAAATGATCGGGCGGACTGACCTTGAGCGAATAGCTCAGGACCGGCGTCCTGGTATGTGGTGCAGGACGCAGACGGATGGTCTGCGGGCCCAGACCGACCGGACGATCATACTTGTAATGGGTGACGTGATGTAATGCGACGTAGATTGACACAGGCGTTCAGCGCTCCAGCAACTTTTTTGAGCAGAACATTGCCATGCTCAGGGATCAAGCACTAACAACGGGCACAGCTGCCTATTGAACTATCCTAAGCCCGGAAGGCGGCATTCCGGACGGCTTTTCGTCGCATCCGGCCCCGATCAAGTGTTCCAAGTGCACGCACCGGTCGCTTTTCCGACGGCAGCGCGACCCAATCCGGCCCCGCCGCGAAGAACGGGAGAAGAACAAACAAGTCAAAGCCGGCGTGTTTTCGAGAGTTGTCCACAGGCAAGCCCACAAACGCTCACGGAAGATTGACCACTTTGCCATAGTTCGGGTTAACCCCGAATGGTGAACTAACAAGAACTAATAGCGTTGCACCCGCCGCAATCGCTTGATAGCTCGACTACACGTGCTATTTAGGACCCCCATTGCCAAAAGGAGAATCAAGTGGCGAAGACAGCTAAGAAGGCAGCTACCAAGAAGTTGGCGCGGAAGCCCTACACCCCGGCCGACATCAAGCTGCTGAAGCAGCACTCGAAGTCCAAGACCCCGGTTGCCAAGATCGCCAAGGCGATGAAGCGGACCGAAGGCTCGCTCCGTCAGAAGGCTCTGGCGCTGGGCATCGGGCTGGGCCACCAGCGGTAAATTGTTCAGCGCCGCTGTCGCGCGCGCGTGAGCGCGGCGAGTCCACGGCGGCGCTTCTCACCTGTCATCTGATCTCAGTTGCGATCCAGTCTCAGCTACCTGACGATCTCAGCTGCGATCAGATGCCGGCAGAAGCCGGCATCTGATGCCACGATGCAACTGAATAGCTGAGCTATCCCAGCTACATCGTCGCGCCGAGCACCCAGGGCGCGAACTCGGCACCGCCGAAATCGAAGCTCTCGCTCTTCGTCGGCTGCCCCGAGGCGGTCTTCAACATCAGCTCGAAAATGCGCTGGCCGCACTCCTGCACGGTCTCCTCGCCATCGAGGATGGTGCCGCAGTTGACGTCCATGTCGTCTTCCATCCGCGTGTACATCGGCGTGTTGGTGGCGAGCTTGATGGACGGCGCCGGCTTGCAGCCGAACACGCTGCCGCGACCGGTGGTGAAGCAGACGAGATTGGCGCCTCCGGCCACCTGCCCCGTGGCCGCGACCGGGTCGTAGCCGGGCGTATCCATGAACACGAAGCCCTTCTTGGTGACGGCTTCGGCATAATGCAGCACATCGACCAGATTGGTGCTGCCGGCCTTCGCCATCGCGCCGAGCGACTTTTCCAGGATCGTCGTCAGGCCACCCGCCTTGTTGCCCGGACTGGGATTGGCGTTCATCTCCGCGCCCTCGCGCGCGGTATACTCTTCCCACCAGCGCATCAGGGCGACGAGCTTCTCGCCGACCTCTCGGCTGACGGCGCGGCGGGTCAGCAGATGTTCGGCGCCATATGTCTCAGGTGTCTCCGACAAAATGACCGTGCCACCATGTCGCACCAGCAGATCGCTCGCAACGCCGAGCGCCGGATTTGCCGAGATGCCGGAATAGCCGTCGGAGCCACCGCATTGCAGAGCGACCGTCAGTTCGCTGGCCGGAACGGTCTCGCGCTTGACCTTGTTGGCATCGGTGAGCGCCTCCTTCACGAAGGCAATTCCCGCCTCGACGGTCTTGCGGGTGCCGCCGACCTCCTGAATGTCCAACGCGCGCAGACGGCCTGCGAGCCTCTGTTCCTCCATCAGGCCGCCGATCTGATTGACCTCGCAACCCAGGCCAAGGACGATCACCGCAGAAAAATTCGCGTGCCGCGCGTAGCCGCCGAGGGTTCGCCGCAACAGCTTGAGCGGCTCGTCGAGCGTCATGCCGCAGCCGGTCTTGTGCGTCAGCGCGACCACGCCGTCGACATGGGGATAGTCGGCGAGCGGATTGTCGCCGGTGAACGGATTCTTCTTGAAGACATCGGCGACCAGGCTCGCGACATGGGCGCTGCAATTCACCGAGGTGAGGAGGCCGATGTAGTTGCGGGTCGCAACCCGGCCATCGGGGCGGCGAATGCCCTCGAACGTCGCCGGAAGATCGAAGTTCGGCGTCGGCTTGACGTCGACGCCATAGGCGTAGTCCTTGGCGAAATCGCCCATGCCGCAGTTCTGGCTGTGAACATGCTGCCCAGGCGCGATCGGCGCGGTGGCAAAGCCGATGATCTGACCATAGCGGCGAATCGGCTCGCCTTGCGCGATCGGACGCACCGCGACCTTATGACCCGCCGGGATCCGATCGACCGTCACCACCCCATCGGCCACGGCGAGCCCAGGCGGCAGGCTCGCGCGCGCGATCAGCACGCTGTCGTCGGGGTGAAGACGGATGACGGGAGCGGGAGCCATGGCGGTGCCTCTCGTTTCGAGATGTCGATCGGTAACGGATGCGCGAATGGCGAATAGCGAATAGCGAACCGAAGGAACCCTATTCGCTACTCCCTATTCGCAATTCGCTCTCAAGCCTTGCCGCCGGACTCCTTGCGAGTCTGCGCGACCTGCTGGCGGGCATAGACCTGCATCAGTCCGACCTCGTTCGACAAGGTCACGAGCTTGAAGCCCATGTTGATGGCCCGGACTGCGCCGTCGGCGCCGCTGCAATGAATGCCCGGATTGAGCCCGCGCTTGCCGCATTCCTTCACGATCTTCTCGTAGATCTTGAGAATCTCCGGCTCATCGCGATCGAGCTTGGGCACCAGCCCATAGGAGAAGCCGAGGTCGGACGGGCCGATATAGACGCCATCGATGCCTTCGACATCGAGAATGGCTTCCATGTTCTCGACCGCCGTGCGGGTCTCCATCATCGGCAGCAGCACGATCTCGTCATTGGCCGTCTTCTGATACTCGCCCGCGCTGCCATACATGCCCGAGCGGATCGGGCCGTTCGAGCGGACGCCCTTCGGCGGGTATTTGGAGTAGGATACGAGATTGCGCGCTTCCTGCGCTGTGTTGACCATCGGGCAGATCACGCCATAGGCGCCGCCGTCGAGCACCTTGCCGATAATGCCAGGCTCGTTCCACGGCACGCGCACCATCGGCGTGACCGGGTGGCCATGCATGGCCTGGAAGCACTGGACCATCGACAGATAGTCCTGCACTCCGTGCTGCATATCCACGGTGACGCTGTCGAAGCCGCACTGAGCCACGACCTCCGCGGAGAATCCCGAGGGGATCGCAAGCCAGGCATTCACCACCGTCTTGCCTTCGGCCCAGAGCTGCTTGACCTTGTTGTTCGCCACGACTGCGTTTCCTTCCCTGCTAGTCAATTTGATCTGACGTGTTAGAGGTTGTTAACTTTTGCGACCACGGCCGCGTTGCGTAGTCAAGCCGACCGGTGCCAGCCCCGATGACGGCGCGCCGCCCGCGATCGCATCGATATCACACCGCATTGATATCACACCGCATTGATATCACGGCGCATTGAGATCACGATGCCGCCCGCTGGATGCTTGCTTCGCTGACGCCCACCTCGCGCGCCGTGCTCACTATCGCCGCCCAGGTGTCATCCGGCAAGGGCACGCCGTTGGCGGTGCGCTCGGCCCGCGTCCTGCGCTCGGTGTCTCCGGGCACCAGCACCTGATCGACGCCGGCGACGGGCTTGGTCTCCCGGATGAAATCCGTGTAGCGGGTGATCTCGCCATCAAAGAAGTTGGCGGGATCGACCACCTTGGGATCAATGTAGATCGCCAGCATGCCGTTGGCGAAGCGCCGGTTCGCCGAGGTGGCGCCGGTGCCGGTCAAGGCGCCGCCGAGCAGCTCGCAGATGAAGGCCAGCCCCGAGCCCTTGTGCTCGCCGAAAGCCCGGATGGCGCCGGTTCCCTTGGTGTGGTCGCGCGTGCCCTCCATCTCATAAGGGCCGTACAGAACGGACGGATCTTCGCTCAGCGTCCCATCGGCATCGATCAGCGCGCCCTTGGGCAGCTTCTTGCCGCCGCGGCTCGCCACCAGAACCTTGCCTTCGGCGACGATCGAGGTTGCGAAATCCAGCACGATCGGATCCTGCCCCTGGCGCGGAATGCCGACGCAGTACGGCGCCGTCGAGAACCGCTTCTCGACGCCGCCATACGGCGCCACCAACAAAGACCCTGCAGCGGTGACGAAATGGATCGACACCAGCCCCTCGGCGGCGGCCATTTCCGCCCAGTCGCCGACACGGCCGAGATGGCCGGAATTGCGCAGCGCCAGCGCGGCGAGCCCGCTCGTCTTGCACCTGTCGATGCCGATCTTCACCGCCTGCGGCGTCACGGTCTGGCCGTAGCCGAACTTGCCGTCGACGACGACGAGCGACGGTGTGTCCACGACGATCTCAGCCGTCTGGTTGGGCACGATCGATCCCATCTTCTTCCAGCGGATATACACGGGAACACGGATCACGCCGTGACTGTCATGCCCCGTCAGGTTCGCCGTCGTGAGATAGGTCGCGATCCGGCGTGCTTCTTCCGGTGAGGAGTCGGCATGCGCGAAGACGTCTGCGACGAAATCGATGAGGTTATCGACCTTGATGGTGACCATGAGCAGAACTTCCAGTTAACCCGCTTTGGCGTGACCGCCGAGATAGGCGGCGGCGATGGCTTCGTTGCCCCAGAGCTCGTCGGGCTTGCCGCCCAGAACGATACGCCCGGTCTCAAGCACATAGCTGTAGTCGGCGACCGACAATCCCATGCGCGCATTCTGCTCGACCAGCAAGACCGTGGTGGTGCGCCGGATCTCGGAAATGATGCGAAACACGGCCTGCACGATCACCGGTGCCAAGCCCAGCGACGGCTCATCGAGCAGCAAAAGCCGTGGCTTCGCCATCAGGCCACGGGCGACCGCGACCATCTGCAGCTGACCGCCGGACAGCGTCCACCCGAGCGCATTGGAGAAGGCGCGGATGTCCGGAAACAGGTCGAACATCGCGTCCGCCTCGTCGGACAATTGCCGCTTCGGCGCACGCCGGTTCGAGGCCCCGAGCATGATGTTCTCCTTGACCGAAAGCCCGGGAAACACCCTGCGGCCTTCGGGCACATGCGAGATGCCGAGCCGCACGATCGCCTCCGGCCCGAGGCCCGCGATCGACTTGCCGTCGAACAGGATCTCGCCCGCGGCTGGCTTGGCAAGGCCGGAAATCGCCCGCAAGGTGGTCGACTTGCCGGCGCCGTTGGCGCCGAGCAAGGTCACGACCTTGCCCTGCTCGACACTGAAGGAGACGCCGCGCAGCGCCTCGATCTCTCCGTAGCGCACGACGAGGTCGCGAATGTCCAGCAGCGCCATCATTCGCTCCCGAGATAGGCGGAGACGACGTCGGGATGACGCAGCACCGCCATCGACTCGCCGTCCGCGATGCGGCGTCCGAAATTGAGCACGGTGATGTGCTGGGCGGCCTCCGACACCAGCGTCATGTCGTGATCGATGATCAGGATGGTCAGGCCCTGCGCCGCGATCCGCTTGAGCAGCTCATGCAGTTCGAGCTTCTCGGTCGAGTTGAGGCCCGCCGCCGGCTCATCGAGCAGCAGCAGCGTCGGATTCGACGCCAGCGCGCGGGCGATCTCGATCAGGCGCTGATGGCCATAGGAGAAGCTCGTGATCGGCTCGTTGGCGCGGCTGCCGAGGCCGACGAAGGTCAAGGCCTCCATCGCGCGCTCGGTGAGCGCAGCGCCGCCCCCTGCCCCGATCATAGTGTTGCCGGGACGCTCGGCGCCGATCTCGACATTCTCCAGCGCCGTCATCGAGCGGAACAGCCGGATGTTCTGGAACGTGCGGCCGAGGCCTGCGGCCGTCCGCTGATGCGGCGGCATCGTCGTGATGTCGACGCCGTCGAGCAGGATCCGGCCGGACGTCGCCTTGTAGAGACCGGAGAGCACGTTCAGGGTCGTCGTCTTGCCGGACCCGTTGGGTCCGATCAGCGCGTGCACCCCGCCGCGCCTGACCGCGATGTCGACATTGTCGACGGCTTTCAGGCCGCCGAAATGCTTCGCCAGGCCCTGGACTTCCAGCACGATGTCGCCGCCGACCATGGCCGGCTTGAGCTGCAGCGTCTTGGTTGCGGGCGACGTCTTGATCTTGGTGCGCCATTTGTCCAGCGCCGCCGCGACGAAGCCCCAGATGCCATCCGGCATGAAGCGGATGATCAGGATCACGAACAGGCCATAGATCGCCAGATACAGTCCCGGCACGCTCTTCAGGAAGCGCAGCCATTCCGGGATCAGGATCAACAGGCCGGTGCCGATCGCAGAGCCAATCGGCGAGGCCACGCCGCCGAGCAGCGACATCGTCAGGAACACGATCGATTCCGCAAACGAGAACTGGTCCGGGCTGACATAGGCGAAGCCACCCGCGAACAGACCGCCGGCCAGCCCACCCAGCGCGGCACAGATCGCGAAGGCTGAGACCTTGGTCCTGAAGACATCGATGCCGTTGACGCCAGCCGCCAGCTCGTTGTCGCGCACCGCCCGCATCGCGCGGCCGAGCTTGGTATCCGGAAGATGCCAGACCAAATAGCCGACGATGGCCAGCATCGCGACGCAGAAGGCGAGATAGCCCTGCGAGGTCGTAAACAGCGCCGGACGTCCGATCCTGGAGACGCCGTCCGGTCCATGGGTCAGCCAGATCGCGTTGATCATGACCAGCGTGACGATCTGCTGGAACGAGATCGTCACCATCGCGAGATAGTGCCCGCCGAGCCGCAGGGTCGACATGCCCAGGAAGGCTCCCGCCGCGAGCGCCGCGAGGCACCCGGCCACCAGGCACAGCCAATAGTTCATCTGCAGGTCCGTGGTGCCGATGCCGACCGCATAGGCGCCGAAGCCGAAGAACGCCGCCTGCGCCAGGTTGATCTGGCCGCACAGGCCGAGCACCACCGAGAGCCCGAACACCGCGATCGAGAACGTGGTCGCCTGCATCAGGATGTTGAGGACGTAGCCGTCGAACTGCATGCTGGCGGCCAGGGCCACCACGATCGCAGCGGCGATGAAATACGGCGCGTGCCTGACGAACGCAGGCCGCGTGCTGACGGCCGGCGCGGTGGCCGGCATGTTGTCGCTGCCCACGCTCATGCCTTTTCCGCCACGCGTTCGCCGAAGATGCCCTGCGGGCGGAAGACCAGGAAGGCGACCAGCACCAGGAAGGCGAAGCCGTCCTTGTACGGAACCGACACGTAGGCCGCGCCGAATGTTTCGATCACGCCGAGCGCGAGCCCGCCGATGATCGCGCCGGCGACGTCGCCGAAACCGCCGATGATGGTGGCCGCGAACGCCTTCAGCGCGATGGTCGAGCCCATCTGGATCGAGACGAACAGGATCGGCGCCACCAGGATGCCGGCGAGCCCGCCGAGAACAGCTGAATAGATGAAGGTGATCATGATCATGGTGGACACGGAGATGCCGAGCAGCGAGGCCATCTCCTTGTCCTGCGACGTCGCCTGCAGCTTCTTGCCGAGCATGGTGTGCTCGAAGAACCAGTAGTTGAAGATGACGAGCGCGATCGTCACCGCGATGATCAGGAGATACTGGCTGTCGAGATAGACCGGCCCGAGCTGGATGCCGGGCGTCTCGAACCAGCCCTGCAGCACCTGCGGCTGCGGGCCGTAGATCGCCAGCACCGAATTGGCGAGCAGGATGGAGGCGCCGATGGTCGCAATGATCACCGGCAGGTAGGTGCGGTGCCGCAGCGGATAATAGACGCCGAGATTGAAGATGACGCCGAGCAGCGCCATGCCGACCAGCGCGAGCACGAAGGACAGCCAGTACGGCAGCCCCATTTCGACGCACACGACCATCAGATAGGCCGCCACCATCGAGAACTCGCCTTGCGCGAAGTTCACCACATTGGTGGCACGGAAGATCAGCACGAAGCCGAGCGCGACCAGCGCATAGACGGCGCCGATGCCGATGCCCGTAAACAGCAGTTGAAGAACGAGATCCATCACAGACCGACGATGGTGAGAGGAGCCGAAACGCTGGTTGCGCCGAAGGCGACCTCCCCGGCCCCAAGCCGGGGAGGCACGCGTCACGGGTCAGTCGTTGAACTCGATGTGCTTGTCGAAGACGATCGTGCCCTTCTCGTTGCGCACGATATTGTAGCCGTGCAGCCCGTCGCCATTCTGGTCGAAATTATACTCGCCTTCGGCGCCCGGGAACTTCTTGATCGACAGGATGGCCTCGCGGACCTTCACCGGATCGGTGGTGCCGGCCTTGTTGATGCCCGCCGCGAGTACGGTGACGGCGTCATAGGGCCAAGAACTCTGGTTGTCCGGCGCCACCTTGGCAAGCTCGCGATAGGCCTTGCCGAAGGCCTTCGATCCCTCGCTCGACTCCTCGGCATAGTCGGCGACGCCATAGGTCCCGTAGAGCGCCGGGCCTGCGAGCTTCAGGGCCGTGATGTTGACGATCGACGGCGAGCCGACCCAGGGGATGTTGACGCCGAGCTGGCGCAATTGGCGGGCGAAAATGCCGAGATCGTTCTCGAAGGTGAAGTAGGAGCCGAGAATATCGGCGCCGGACTGCTTGATCGCGAGCACAACCGGTGTGAAGTCCTGGCTCTGGTTGGCATAGCCCTGGTCGAGGACCGAGGGAGCACCGAGCTTCTCCAGCGCGGAGCTGAGCGCCTTTCCGCCGGCGGTTCCGAACGCGTCGGTGGAGTGCAGCACGGCCCACTTCTTCTTGCCGAGCACGTTGACGCCGTAATCGGCGATCACGCGTCCGGAGTAGCTGTCATTGGGGCGGAAGCGGAACAGCCACTGGTTGCCCATATGCGTCAGCGTCGGATCGGTCCCGCCGATCATGACGGGCTTGCCGAGCTTCATCACGTCGGGCGAAATCGCATGCACCTGGGTCGAGCGGATCGAGCCGAGGAAAGCCACGATATCCGTCTGCGCGGCGAGCTTGGAGAAGGCCAGCACGATGCCGGGATTGGTGGTCTGGTCGTCCTCGATGATCAGCTCGGCCTGCTTGCCGAGAATACCGCCGGCCTTGTTGACGGCCTCCAGCGCAAGCTTGGCGCCCTTGATCGCGTAGCCGCCGGATTCCGCCGCAGGCCCCGTGACCGGTGCGCACATGCCGATCTTGATGGTCGCGGACTGGGCGCGGGCGCTGGTGACGACGGTGGGGGCTGCAAGGCCGGCGGCGATGCCGGCCGCGAATTCGCGTCTCGTGAGCTTCATCAAGTCCTCCCTGACCGCATTTCTTTGGCGGCTTATTATGTGCTCGGCTTGTTATCTGGCCGTCTGACGTGGTCGTCTCATGTGTTCGGCGTCACTGGCGGACGCGAACCCTCATGCTGTTTAAGGTCTCTTCTGCCATCCGTAAATTGATATCGCGGCAACTTCATAGATCACCACCACTTTCGTCGCCACAAAGGCGACAATCCGGTTACCGGCACCTCCACCCTGCCTAACACCTATGCACGAGCTATGCGTCATCTTCCTACGCTCATGCAAATTTGCACTTACGCGTCGTCGGCCTCGTCGGATGCGCCGAACTGCGCGAGACTGCCCTCCAGCTCCGCGAGCATTTTTTGCAGCGCGGCAAGCTTGCGCGCACCGTAGTGGCTGGCGATCGACGCATAGATGGCCTCGGAGCCCGGCGCGACCTGCGCGATCAACTTCATCCCCTTCGCAGAAATCGACAGCACGCCCCGGCGCATGTCGCGCGCATCGACCTCGCGCTGGATCAGGCCGCGCGCCTCGAGATCGCGCAGGATGCGGGAGAGGCTCGGCCCGAGCAGGAACGCAACCCGCGCCAGCTCCGTCACCTCGATGGAGTCGACCGCGGCCAGCGCGCGCAGGATCCGCCATTGCTGCTCGGTCAGCCCATGTGCGCGCAGATTGGGCCGGAACTGCCGCATGACCGCCTCGCGTGCGCGCAACAATGCCATCGGCAGCGACTGCGAGAAGTCGCGCATCGGCACCTTGCGCGCATCCTTCGCCGCCTGCCTCGCGCCCTTGGCCTTGGTCTCGCTCATCTCACCACCCCGGCCGCCCAAAGATTTGCACTGCAGCAAACGTCGTTTCGATTTGCCCGCGAAAACTTAACATGTTAATCATCCGCCGCCACCTCTTTTCGGAGGGATCCCCTCATGACCAATCCTCTCGTTCGCATGACGAGCGACCAGATTCACAGCTGCGCCCTGCGCCTGGATCAGGCCGAGAAGAGCCGCCGGCAGATCAGGCAGCTCTCCCAGGACTTTCCAGACATCACGATCGCCGATGCCTACGCGATTCAGAAGGCCTGGGTCGACATCAAGGTGAGCGAAGGACGTATCATCAAGGGGCACAAGATCGGGCTGACCTCGAAGGCGATGCAGAGCGCGCTCAACATCGACGAGCCGGATTCCGGCGTGCTGCTCGACGACATGTTCTTTGCCGACGGCGGGATCGTCCCGTCCGACCGCTTCATCGCGACGCGGATCGAGGCGGAGCTCGCCTTCGTCATGAAGCAACGTCTTTCTGGACCGGACTGCACTCTGTTCGACGTGCTCAACGCCACGGATTTCGTGGTGCCGGCGCTGGAGATTCTCGACACAAGGATCGAGCGGGTCGATCCGGAGACCAAGGCCACGCGCAAGATCTTCGACACGATCGCCGACAATGCGGCCAACGCCGGCATCGTCGTCGGCGGCCGGCCGCTGCGGCCTGTTGATGCCGACCTGCGCTGGATCGGTGCGCTCTGTTATAAGAACGGACAACTGGAAGAGACCGGGCTGGCGGCCGGCGTGCTCAACAATCCGGCGACCGCGGTGGCGTGGCTCGCCAACAAGATCGCAGCCCACGGGCTGACGCTGGAGCCGGGCCAGGTGGTGCTGGCGGGCTCCTTCATCCGGCCGATCGAGGCCCGCAAGGGCGATACGATCCAGGCCGACTACGGTCCCTATGGGACGGTGAGCTGCTATTTCGCCTGACGCCTGCTCTGGAGCTGTCGCATCATGCCGCATTTCAGCATCGAATATTCAGCCAATCTCGACTCGCATCTCGACATGGGCGAGGTCTGTGAGATCGTCCGCAAGGCGGCCAGCGAGACCGGCATCTTCCCGATCGGCGGCATCCGTGTGCGCGCCATCCGCTGCGAGCATTATGCCATCGCCGACGGCAAGAGCGACTATGGCTTCTTGGCGATGCTGCTCCGGCTCGGCGAGGGCCGTAACCTCGCCGCACGGCAGAAGGCCGGCGCGCACGTCTTCAACGCGCTTTCTGACCATCTCGATCCCGTGTTCGCCAGCAGCAAGTTCGCGCTGTCCTTCGACATGCAGATCAACGACGCCGCGACCAGCTGGAAACGCAACAACATCCACGACGCCCTGAAAGCGGAGGCATCCCATGGATAAGGCCACTCCCAAAACCGACATCTACAAGGCCAATCTCGACCGTGCCGCGCCCCTGCTCGCGAAGCTGAAGGACGAGGGCATCGGCCACTTCATCGACGGCAAGGTGGTGCCGGCGATATCAGGCGCGACGTTCGAGACGAAATCGCCGATCGACGGCACTGTTCTGGCCAAGGTCGCCCGCGGCAACGCCGAGGACATCGATCGCGCGGCGACGTCGGCGGCACTGGCCTTCAAGTCTTGGCGCGACATGGCGCCGGCGATGCGCCGCAAGCTGCTGCACCGCGTGGCCGACGCGATCGAGGATCACGCCGACGACATCGCGGTGCTCGAATGCATCGACACCGGCCAGGCCTATCGCTTCATGGCCAAGGCCGCGATCCGCGCCGCCGAGAATTTCCGATTCTTTGCCGACAAATGCACCGAGGCGCGCGACGGCCAGAGCACGCCGAGCGACGAGCATTGGAACGTCTCGACGCGGGTGCCGATCGGCCCGGTCGGCGTGATCACGCCGTGGAACACGCCGTTCATGCTGTCGACCTGGAAGATCGCGCCGGCGCTCGCGGCCGGCTGCACGGTCGTGCACAAGCCGGCCGAATGGTCGCCGATCACAGCACTTTGGCTGGCGAAGCTCGCCAAGGACGCCGGCATTCCCGACGGCGTGCTCAATACGGTCCATGGCTTCGGCGAGGACGCCGGCAAGGCGCTGACCGAGCATCAAGCGATCAAGGCGATCGGCTTCGTCGGCGAGAGCTCGACCGGCTCTGCGATCATGGCGCAGGGCGCGCCGACCCTGAAGCGGGTGCATTTCGAACTCGGCGGCAAGAACCCGGTCATCGTGTTCGACGATGCCGACCTCGACCGCGCGCTCGATGCCGTCGTGTTCATGATCTACTCGCTCAACGGCGAGCGCTGCACCTCCTCGAGCCGTCTCCTGGTGCATCAGAGCATCGCCGAGAGTTTCAACGCCAAGCTCGCCGCGCGCGTCCGCGCGCTCAGGGTCGGCCATCCGCTCGATCCCGCGACCGAGATCGGGCCGCTGATCCATGAGCGGCATCTCGCCAAGGTCTGCTCCTATGTCGACATCGCCCGCCAGGACGGCGCGATCGTCGCCGTCGGCGGCAAGCCGTTCGCTGGCCCCGGCGGCGGCCACTACGTCGAGCCCACGCTGGTCACCGGTGCGAGCCAGACGATGCGCGTGGCGCAGGAAGAAGTGTTCGGGCCGTTCCTGACCGTGATCCCGTTCCGCGACGAGGCCGACGCGATCGCGATCGCCAACGACGTGCAATATGGCCTCACCGGCTATGTCTGGACCAACGACATGGGTCGCGCGCTCCGCGTGGCCGACGCGCTCGAAGCCGGCATGATCTGGCTGAACTCGGAGAACGTCCGTCATCTGCCGACCCCGTTCGGCGGCATGAAGGCGTCGGGCATCGGCCGCGACGGCGGCGACTATTCGTTCGACTTCTACATGGAGACCAAGCACGTCTCGCTGGCGCGCGGCACCCACAAGATCCAGCGGCTCGGCGTCTAAGGAGAATAGCCCATGACCTCCCCTCGCCTCGCCACCTACGCCGTCAATGGCGCGGTCCGCTACGGACTCGTGACCGACAACGGCCTCGTCGATCTCTCCGCGCGCTTTGCCAAGGACTATCCGACCCTGCGTGAGGTGATTGCCGCCGGCGCCCTGCGCCAGCTGATCGATGCCGCAGCGGCGCTGTCGCCGGATCACGGCCTCGACGCAATCACCTGGCTGCCGCCGATCCCCTCGCCGGAGAAGATCATCTGCATCGGCGTCAACTATCCCGACCGCAACGCCGAGTACAAGGACGGTCAGGAGGCGCCGAAATATCCCTCGATGTTCATGCGCACGCCGCGCTCCTTCGTCGGTCATGAAACTCCGCTGGTGCGCCCGCGCGCCTCGCCGCAGCTCGACTATGAAGGCGAGCTGGTGCTGATCATCGGCAAGGCCGGCCGGCACATTCCGGAGGCCCAGGCGCTCGATCATATAGCGGCGCTCACGCTGTGCAACGAAGGCACGATCCGTGACTGGGTGCGGCACGCCAAGTTCAACGTCACCCAGGGCAAGAACTTCGACCAGACCGGTAGCCTGGGGCCGTGGCTCGTGCCCTACACCGACGAGAGCCAGATCGCCGTTATCCGGCTAACGACGCGCGTCAATGGCGAGCTGCGTCAGGACGACCGCACGTCGCGGCTGATCTTCGGCTTCCGCTATCTCGTCAACTATATCTCGACCTTCACCACGCTGGTGCCCGGTGACGTGATCGTGACGGGCACGCCGACCGGCGCCGGTGCGCGGTTCGACCCGCCGCGCTATCTCAAGCCGGGCGATGTCATCGAGATCGCGGCCGAAGGTGTCGGCACCCTGCGCAACGGCGTCATCGACGAAGCTCAGTAGAAACGGAAGAACAGCATGACCACCATGACCGGCGGCGAAGCCATCGTCAGCGGGCTCGTCGCCCACGGCGTCGACACCGTGTTCGGCCTGCCCGGCGCACAGGTCTACGGCCTGTTCGACGCCTTCCATCAGGCGCAGCTCAAGGTCGTCGGCGCCCGGCATGAGCAGGCCTGTGGCTACATGGCGTTCGGCTATGCCCGCGCGAGCGGCAAGCCCGGCGTGTTCAGCGTCGTCCCCGGTCCGGGCGTGCTCAACGCCGGTGCCGCGTTGCTCACCGCCTTCGGCTGCAACGAGCCGGTGCTGTGCCTGACGGGCCAGGTGCCTTCAGATTACCTCGGCCGCGGCCGCGGCCATCTGCACGAGATGCCGGACCAGCTCGCGACCCTGCGCAGCTTCGTCAAATGGGCCGAGCGCATCGAATATCCCGACAGCGCGCCGACGCTCGTCTCGCGCGCCTTCCAGGAGATGCTGTCGGGCCGGCGCGGGCCGGCCGCACTGGAAATGCCGTGGGATGTCTTCACGCAGAAGGCTGCAACATCAGCCGCGAAGCCGCTGGGCGAGTTCACGCCGCCACAGCCCGATCCCGACCGCATTGCCAAGGCCGCCGCGCTGATCACGGCTGCGAAGGCGCCGATGATCTTCGTGGGCTCGGGCGCGATCGAGGCGCGCGAGGAGATTCTCGAGCTCGCCGAGATGATCGACGCGCCGGTGGTTGCCTTCCGCTCGGGGCGCGGCATCGTCTCCAATGCGCATGAGCTCGGGCTCACCATGGCCGCGGCCTACAAGCTCTGGCCAACCACGGACCTAATGATCGGCATCGGCACCCGGATGGAGCTGCCGACC
Source organism: Bradyrhizobium sp. SSBR45G (assembly GCF_030159255.1). GTDB lineage: Bacteria > Pseudomonadota > Alphaproteobacteria > Rhizobiales > Xanthobacteraceae > Bradyrhizobium. The sequence goes on from NZ_BSCT01000023.1 coordinate 65,135, forward strand.
ACGTTCCGCTGGCCGTTCAAGCCGGACGGATTGAAGTCGATCCGCATCGACATCGATCCCGTCGAGATGCGGCGCCTGATCGTCGATGCCGGCATCGTCGCCGATGCCGAGGCCGGCACGGCCGCGCTGGCCGCCGCCGTCAGCAAGGCAGGCTATCGCAAGACGTCCGGCCGTCGCGCCGCGATCCGCGAGGCCAGCGCTGCGACCTTGCAGGAGATCCAGAAAGTGCAGCCGCAGATGGCCTATCTGAACGTGCTGCGCGAGGTGCTGCCGCACGACGCCATCGTCACCGATGAATTGTCACAGGTCGGCTTCGCCTCCTGGTACGGCTTCCCGGTCTACGAGCCGCGCACCTTCATCACCTCAGGCTATCAGGGCACGCTCGGCGCGGGCTTCCCGACCGCGCTGGGCGCCAAGGTCGCGCATCCCGACAAGCCTGTGGTCGCCATCACCGGCGATGGCGGCTTCATGTTCGCCGTGCAGGAGCTGGCGACCGCCGTGCAGTACAACATCGGCGTGGTCACGCTGGTGTTCAACAACAACGCCTATGGCAATGTCCGGCGCGACCAGCGCGAGCGCTTCGACGGCCGCGTCGTTGCCTCCGATCTCGTCAATCCAGATTTCGTCAAGCTCGCGGAATCCTTCGGCGTCGCCGCCAGCCGCGTCACGTCACCCGATCAGTTCAGATCGACGCTCGAAAAAGCGCTGGCGCATGGCGGCCCCTATCTGATCGACATCGAGGTGCCCCGCGACTCCGAGGTGTCGCCCTGGGCCTTCATCCATCCGGCGAAGCCTGCGGGGGTTTGATCGACCCTACGGCGGGGACGCCTGCCGTCCCTGCAATCCCGCCGCGGCCATCGCCAACAGGCCGGCGCCGGCGACGAGCCAGCATGCGACCGGCGCCCACTGCACCAGCGGCGCATAGTCGGGCAGCTTCTGCAGGCCGCCGGCGACGGCGGCGATCCGCGCGAACGTGGCCAGCGCGAGCGCCGAGAACACCAGCCCGGTCACCTTGCCCTCCGCGCCGGTCGATCCGATCGCCAGCGCCGCCGAGATCGCGCTCATCATCATGCAGCCCCAGGCCGCGCCGGCGATGAACTGCGCCACGATCAGCACGGTCAGCGCGCCGGCAAGCTCGGCGATGACGATCGCGATCGCGCCGAGCAGGCCGGCGATGCCCATCACGATCAGCCCGCCACGATGCTTCACCACCACGCTGGCCGGAAACAGCACGAGGTTGAAGCCGATCCAGAACACCGGCATCAGCCAGGACAGATCCTCCGGCTTGGCGAAGCGGAGATAGAACGCCGAGCTGTTGATGCTGAAATGCAGCTGATAGCCGAGCGCGAGGATCACCATGGCGCCGATGAACAACAGCGGCAGTCCCCGCAGCGGCTTCGGCTCGGCGGGTGCTGTGACCGGCTTTGCCGCCAAGCCGCCAACCTGCGCGATCCGCGACACGCCGAGCGCCGTCAGCAGCAGCACGGCCGAGGAGATGATGAACGGCAGCCGCGGATCATAGTCGCGCATGACCACGCCGAGATAGGGCGACACCGCGCCGGCGACACCATAGCCGAGCATCACCAGCGCCGTGAGAAACGGCACGGCAGGCCGCGCCGCGTGGCGCCCGAGCAGGGTCAAAGGCGGCGCCCGCAGCACCGAGGAGGTCAGCGCCCAGATCGCGATCAGCCCGATGAAGACGGCTGGGCTGACCGATCCGGCCACGAACGGCAGCGCGACAAACGTACAGCATGAGACGGCAGTCACGAGGCCAATGAAGAGGCCGAAGCGGCCAGCGATCCGCCCGAGCCGGTCCGCGGCGATTCCCATCGCCGTATCTGCGAGCGTGAAAATCGCCTGGTCCAGCATCAGGATCAGAATGACGGCGGAGGGCGCGATGCCCGCCTCAGCCGCGAGCTTGGGCAGATAGATCACGTAGGTGGTCCACAGCAGGCTGAACACCAGCTGCAACAGCGCCAGATGAAGTCCGAGACGCGTCGCCGCCGGCGCCCGCTCCTCCGCAAGTTCGACAGTGCTCATGGCCCCTCTCCCAGGCGCAGCATAGAGCCAGGGATTGCCGTTGCAAAATGAGGAAGATCACACAGCGGCCATAACTACCGCGCGCGGCGAAACGTCAGGTTGATGCGCTGGCGGCCGAGCAACACATGCTCGCCGTCGGCGAGCGGGGCTATGCCGTGAAAGGCGAGCCGCGCCGGGCCGCCCCACACGACGACGTCGCCATGCACCAGCCGATAGCGCTGCGTCTTGTCGGTCCGCTTGAGGCCGCCGAACAGGAAGGTGGCGGGCAGGCCCAGCGATACCGAGACGATCGGCGCGCCCAGATCCTGCTCGTCGCGGTCCTGATGCAGCGACATCTTTGCACCGGGCTCATAGCGGTTGATCAGGCACGCATCCGGCGCGAAGCCGGCAAAGCCGGCGTCGCTTGCGGCTTGCTCGGCGAGTTGCCGAAGCAGCGGCGGCATCGCCGGCCAGGGCTGGCCGCTGTCCGGATCAACAGCATCGTAGCGATAGCCGGTCCGGTCCGTGACCCAGCCACACGATCCGCAACTCGTCATCGCCACCGACATCTGATGGCCGCCAGGAGTCACCATGCGGCGGAACGGCGCCTGCGCGGCGATCGTCTCGATCACCGCAATCAGCTCCGCCTGCTGTGACCGCGCGAAGCCGCGCAACAGCATCGCGCCGGGCGCGAGCTGCTCGCGCGGCGGACCGGCGCTATTCAGTCCATCGAACAGATCAGCCGTCATGCCCCTCACTTCGCATCGTGAAAGATCACGCCGAGCGTATGCCGCCGTCCGCGGCGGAGACGGCTGACGCCGTGACGCATGTTGACGCGGTAGCTGCCGCGCGTGCCCTGCACCGGGCGATTGTGGACCGCGAACACCACGGCGTCGCCCTGCCTGAGCGGCACGACTTCGGCGCGCGACTGCATGCGCGGCCGCTGCTCGGTCAGCACGAACTCGCCGCCCTCGAAATCGCGCCCCGGTTCGGACAAGAGGATCGCGACCTGCAGCGGAAACACGTGCTCGCCATAGAGGTCCTGGTGCAGGCAGTTGTAGTCGCCCTCGACATATTGCAGCAGCAGCGGCGTCGGCCTGGTCTGGCCGGCCTGATGACAGCGCGCGAGGAAGTCGGCGTGCTCGCTGGGGTATCGAACATCGATCCCCATCGTCGCGTTCCAGCGATTGGCGATTCCCACCAGACGCGCATAGAGCAGCGGCCGCAGCCGCGCGATCGGCTCCGGTAAGGGATAACTGAAATACTTGTACTCGCCGCGCCCAAACCCGTGCCGCGCCATGATGACGCGGCTGCGGAAGTGGCTGTCGTCCGGATAGAGGGAGGCCAGCGCACGGCACTCCTCGGGCGAGACCAGTTGCGGCAACACCGCACAGCCGCCGGCATCGAGGTCGCGTTCGACCATCGCCCAATCGATTGCATCGATCCCGGTGGCGGCGGGAGAATCGAGATCTGGCATTGCGTGTTTGAGTCTGGCCATAAGATTGATCCCAGCTGTCATTCCGGGGCGTTGCGAAGCAACCAGCCCGGAATCCATACTCACGATCGTGGTTATGGATTCCGGGCCTGCGCGCAAGGGCGCGCATCCCGGAATGACGAGGGTGTGACAGAAGGGGGAGCGACGGCCACCCGTTTCCTGGACATTCTCGCCTCATGGCGGCGGAACGATCCATTGAACCGGAGCGCCTTGGACGGAACCAATCGTCTAACGATGCAGTATCCACGCCCCAAGCAGCTTTTGATTCTGTTCGGCAAGTCCGTTCTTGCCATGGCGTCGCTCGCCGTCGTGCTGCTGCTCTACGCCGAAGGCTATGTGATCTGGTACTTCGAATACGGCCTCGGACTCCCCACAGAGAGCCGGCTTGCGGCTCTCCCGACGACAGGTCCGCTCTGTTCGGCGAACCCGGGAAGCTCCTATGTGCCGCTCTCGGAGATTCCGCCTCTGGTCCGGAACGCGGTCCTCGCCTCTCTGGACCGTGACTTCTACGAACGACGGTCGATCGGCCCGCTGGCCCGGCTCACATCCAATGTTGTGTCCGGTCGTCGGCCGGGCAATTCGAGCATCATCGACGCGGTCAGCCGGCAGTGTCTTTCGACGCTGGTTCCGGGCTGCTGCGGGCCGCAGCTCGAATGGCAGTTCGGCACACTGGTCTTCATGGGCCGTATCGAGCGCACGTTCACGCGCGATCGCATTCTGGAGGCCTATCTGAACAACGCCCATCTCGGCCGCAAATCCTTTGGTGTTGCATCCGCGGCCAACGCCTATTTCGATAAATCGCTTGCAAGCCTCGACGTCAGCGAAATCGCCTTTCTCGTCGCGCGCTTTCGCACGCCATACTTGAGGACTCATATTCAGGAGCGTCGCGACGTTGCCATCGACACCATGCTGTCGGCCGGTCTCATCGACCAGGCCCAGGCCACCGCGGCCAAAGCTGCGCCACTTCCTCCGATCGATGGCCCGCCACGCAATCCCTGATCATCCCTCCCGTTCAATGAAGTCTCGCGGAACCCAGAATGAATGGCCAGTGCAGCGAGTGCCGTCGGCGTCTTCGACGATCGTACTGAAGCCAAGCCAGTAGTAGCCATAAGGGTCGACTTCACTGACCACGCATGATTGGCCAATGAAGCCGCGCATCTCCGTTTGCTCGTTCGCAGGCAAATCATGCACCAGCCAATCAGGCAGGCCGAGCAGCCTCACACGATCCCCAACCAGAATGTCATTCGACACCGGAGCAACCTCCCGGTCGGCTCAGCCCCGCACCACGCCCTCGATCCCCGCCGCGATCTCCAGCAGCTTGCGGTCGTTGCCGCCGGACTGCGCCAGCATCAGGCCGACCGGCACCTCGCCATGGCGGTGCGCCGGCAGCGAGATCGCGCAGCCGTCGATCATGTTGATGAAGGTGCAATTGCGCAAAGCGCGGATGTTTTCGCGGGCGAAGGCCTGGTCGTCGGCGAGATCGGCGATTTTTGGCGGCGTGTTGGCGGTGGTCGGCATGACCAGCGCATCATAGGGCGCGATCCGCGCCGCTGCGCGCGTGACCAGCGAGCGACGCGCATTGAGCATCTCGATGTAGTCGGGCACCGTGATCGCCTCGCCGCGCAGGATGCGGACGGAGACGCGGGGATCGTAGACGTCGCCCTTGGCTGTCAGCAGGAAGCGATGCCAGGCGTAGCTCTCGGCGGCTGCAAAGCCGCCCTTCGCACCGATGATGCCGACGTCGAGGAACTCGGGAAACGCGATGCGCTCGATCAGCGCGCCCTGCTTCGCCAAAGTCTCCAGCGCCCGCTCGAAGGTCGCGGCGACCTCGGCATCGAGCTCGTCGAGCACGATCGTGGTGGGCACCGCGAGCCGCAGGCCCTTCACCGGCCGCGCGGCGAGCGGCCGGATCGGCTCGTCGGCCAGTACGGAGTCTAGGACGGCACAGCACGCGACGGTGTTGGCGAGCGGACCGAAACTGTCGAGCGTGGACGACAGCGGCACGCCGCCGTCGAGCGGCACGCGGGACTGCGTCGGCTTGTAACCCGTGATGCCGTTGAAGGCGGCGGGGATGCGGCAGGAGCCGCCGGTGTCGGTGCCGAGCGCGCCATAGGCCATGCGGTCGGCGATCGAGACCGCGGCGCCCGACGACGAGCCGCCGGGCACATGGCCGACCTCGCGCTTCCAGGCGCTCTTCGGCGTGCCGTAGTGCGGATTGATGCCGATGCCGGAATAGGCGAACTCGGTCATGTTGGTGCGGCCGATCACGACGAAGCCGGCCCGGCGCAGCCGCGCCACGACCGGCGCATCGGCGTCAGCCGGCGCCGAATCCTCCAGCGCCCGCGAGCCGGCGCGGGTCACCTGGCCCTTGATGTCGAACAGGTCCTTGATCGACACCGGAATGCCGGCATAGGGCGACGGCGCCGCATTGGCCTTGCGCAGCGCATCCATGCCGTCGGCGGCCGCCAGTGCCGCCGCCTTGTCGACATGGATGAAGGCGCGCTGGCCTTCGCCGGCCGGGTCAGCGATCCGCGCGAGACACGCCTCGACCAGCTGGCGCGACGTGTTACGGCCGGCGGCGAGATCGTCGGCCAGCGCGGCCAGGGTCGGATTTGCAGTGGTCATGGCGTCCTATCGCATGTCTGCGGCATCGGCCGCGAGTTCCAGATCGAGCAGCGCGGAGCTCAGCGATTTGCCGTGCGCATCCAGCGCCAGCGAGCGGGTCACCCCGCCGCCGAGCGCCCGGCTCATCACGAAGTTCAGCGCCGCAATGTTGGGCAGCTCATAGCGGACCACCTCGCCCTGGACAATGCCGGCAAAGTGCGCCCTGACCCGCTCGGCGGTCACTTGCGCCAGCAGCAGCGGGTAGTGCTTGGAGTCGTAGGCGATCACCGAGATGTTCGAGGTGTCCCCTTTGTCGCCGGTCCTGGAATGGGCGATGTCGCGCAGCTTCATCTCGGCTCCGTTCGTGCAGCCCTATCAAAGACCAATTTTCATCAGGCGGCAATTGCGGTCCGAACACCTCTGCACACGCCGGAGAGCCGCATGCGCGGCGTGATGGACCGTTGACGCGTCTGCGTCAAATGGCGCACACAAGTGACAAATGCGCGGGCGAAAGGCCCCGCCGCAGGGAGGCAAAGGGATGGCCGAGGCCAAGCGCGCACGCCCCAAACCGACACCCGAGACGCAGCATTTCTGGGACGGCACCAAGGCCGGCGAACTCAGGCTGCAGCGCTGCGACGCCTGCGCGCACGTCTACTTCCCGCCGCGTCCGTTCTGTCCATCCTGCGCCAGCCGCAAGGTCAGCGTCTTCAAGGCGAGCGGCAAAGGCACGTTGTACAGTTACGTCATCAACCATCGTCCCGCCGCTCCCGGCTTCACGCCGCCTTATGCGATTGCTGTCGTCGCGCTCGAAGAAGGGCCGCGCCTGATGAGCAACATCACCGGATGCCCGCAGACGCCCGAGGCGCTGGAGCTCGACATGGCGCTCGAAGTCACCTTCGAGGCGCTCGACGAACAGATCACCCTGCCCCTGTTCCGGCCGGCGAAAGGGTAACGCGATGCGTCGAAATCAGGTCGCCGTGGTCGGCGCCGCCGAGACCACCGAGCTCGGCATCATCCCCACGATGTCGCAGATCCAGCTGCATGCAGACGCGGCGCTGAACGCGATTGCGGATGCAGGTCTCAAGCTCTCGGACATCGACGGCTTCGCCACCGCGGTCGAGACGCCGCAGCAGATATGCCATTATCTCGGCATTGCGCCGACCTGGGTCGACGGCACCTCGGTCGGCGGCTGCTCCTTCATGCTCCATGTCCGGCACGCGGCGGCAGCCATCGAGGCCGGTCTGTGCAAGACCGTTCTGATCACCCATGCCGAAAGCGGCAAGTCGATGATCGGCAAGCAGCCGCGTTCGATCGCACCGGACAGCCTGCAGGGCCAGTTCGAGGCGCCGTTCGGCGTGTACGGGCCGCCCAGCATGTTCCCGATCCCCGTGCTGCGCTACATGAAAACCTACGGCATCACCCATGAGCAGCTCGCCATGGTCGCCGTGGTGCAGCGCGAATGGGCGGCGAAGAATCCGCGCGCGATGATGAAGGACCCGATCACGGTCGACGACGTGCTCAACTCGCGCATGATCGCCTACCCGTTCCGCCTGCTGCAATGCTGCCTCGTCACCGACGGCGGCGGCGCGCTGATCCTCACCTCGGCCGATCGCGCCAAGGATTTTCCGCAGAAGCCCGTCTACATCCTCGGCACCGGCGAGAGCGTGGAGACGCCGATGGTCAGCCAGATGGAGACGTTCAATTCGTCTCGCGCCTTCAAGGTCGCCGGCCCCCTCGCCTTCAAGGAGGCCGGCATCAACCATGCCGACGTCGACCACCTCATGATCTACGACGCGTTCGCGCATCTGCCGCTGTTCGGGCTCGGCGATCTCGGCTTCATGCCGCATGAGGAGACCGGGCCATTCATCGCGGCAGGCCACACGCGGCCCGGCGGCAAGCTGCCGCTCAACACCAATGGCGGCGGCCTGTCCTACATGCATTCGGGCATGTACGGCATGTATGCACTGCAGGAGAGCGTGCGCCAGATGCGCGGCATCGCGCCGGCGCAGGTCCCCAATGCCAAGATCTCGGTCTGCCACGGCGTCGGCGGCATGTTCGCCGCATCGGGCACGATCATCTTTACGAACGAGAGGTAACAGCGCTCATTATTCCCGGTCGCGCTCTTCCCTTCTTCGTCATGGCCGGGCTTGTCCCGGCCATCCACGCCGTCCAGCGCCCTCGGAACGACGTGGATGCCCGGGACAAGCCCGGGCATGACGGAGCAAAATATTGGCGGACAATCCTGCCGCGCTGACCAGTCGCTTCAATGCAATAGCCTTGCCGCAAGCGGGGCGAGGTAACGACGCACATCAAGCTAAGGAGACCCCACATGACCAAATCGCTCCAGGACAAAGTCATCATCGTCACCGGTGCCGGCCGCGGCATCGGCCGCGAGATCGCGCTGCTGTGCGCCGCCGAGGGCGCCAAGGTCGTGGTCAACGATCCCGGCGTCGCCTCGGACGGCTCCGGCACCAGCGCCGCGCCGGCGGAGGAAGTCGTCGAGGAGATCCGGAAGCATGGCGGCACGGCGATCGCGAATTTCGAGAGCGTGTCCGAGGCCATTCCCGCCAGCAAGATCGTGAAGGCGGCGACGGATCATTTCGGCAAGCTCGATGGCGTGGTCAACAATGCCGGCATCCTGCGCGACATGATCTTCCACAAGATGAGCATCGAGGCGTTCGAGTCTGTCATCAAGGTCCATTTGATGGGCTCGTTCTACGTCGCACACTCGGCGGCACGGCTGTTCCGCGAGCAGGAGAGCGGTTCCTTCGTCCACTTCACCTCGACCTCGGGCCTGATCGGCAATTATGGCCAGGCCAACTACGCCGCGGCCAAGCTCGGCATCGTCGGCCTGTCGAAGTCGATCGCGCTCGACATGGGCCGTTTCAACGTCCGCTCCAACTGCGTCTCGCCGTTCGCCTGGAGCCGCATGATCGGCACCATCCCGGCAGAGACGGAGGCCGAGAAGGAACGCGTCGAACGCATGAAGCGGATGGGGCCGGAGAAGATCGCGCCGGTCGTCGCCTATCTCCTGAGCGACGCATCGAAGGACGTCACCGGCCAGATCTTCGCCGCTCGCATGAACGAGATCTTCCTGATGGGCCAATCGCGTCCGCTGCGCTCGGTGCATCGCGGCGAAGGCTGGACGCCGCAGACGATCGCGGAGCACGCCATGCCGGCGCTGAAGCCGTCGTTCTACAAGCTCGACCGTTCGGCCGACGTGTTCGGCTGGGATCCGATCTGAGATTGCGGCGCGCAAAAAGTCTGCTTGCAGCGCACACACTTTCAAGTTGTTTTTTGTTGAAACAACCCGCTGAAAGCCACGATTTTGTCGTATGCTTGCCTCCCAACAAAAAAATGGGAGGACACACATGACAACTCTACGACAGAACGATGTGCAGGGTTCGCCGGCCGGGGCTGACGGCTTCGACCGGCGCACGCTTCTCAAGGGCGTCGCAGGCTTTGCCGCCGCCGCCGCGGCGGTCTCGCCGGCCGCCGCACGCGATTTCGGCGCTGGCGCGGAACCGCAGCGCTATCCCGATCCCGACATCGTCGTGATCGACGAGAAGCGCTTCAAGGCCAAGGTCGGCAACACCGTGATCAAGCGGCTGTTCACCGGCTGCTTGTGGGCGGAAGGGCCGGCCTGGAACACGCAGGGCCAGTACCTCGTCTGGAGCGACATCCCGAACAACCGCCAGCTGCGCTATCTCGACGATGACGGCCACATCTCGCAGCAGTTCCGAAAACCCTCCAACGAGTCGAACGGCAACACCTTCGACTATGAGGGCCGCCAGATCACGGCCGAGCGCACCCGTCTCGTCCGCTTCGAGCACAATGGCTCGGTCACCGTTCTCGCAGAAAAGGCCAACGACAAGCCGTTGAACGGCCCGAACGACATGGTCGTCAATCCCAGCGACAAGTCGATCTGGTTCACCGATCCCGGCTACGGCTCGATCAATTTGTATGAAGGGCAGAACGTCCGCAACGGCTCCAACCAGCCGTTCCAGAAGGAAGCGGTGTACCGGGTCGATGCGCAGTCCGGCGCGATCACCAAGGTGGCCGACGAGCCGTTCAAGCCGAACGGCATCGCCTTCAGCCAGGACTACAAGAAGCTCTATGTCTGCGACACCGGCATCACGCACTATCCGAACGCCAAGAACGTGGTCTGGCAGTACGACATCAACGGCGACAAGCTGTCCAACGCCAAGGTGCTCATTGACATGACGCTGGACGGCAAGTCGGGCTTCCCCGACGGCTTGCGGGTCGACATCGACGGCAACATCTGGGTCGGTGCCGGCTGGGTCGGCGAGGGCTATGACGGCGTCCACATCTTCGCGCCGGACGGCCAGCGCATCGGCCAGATCAAGCTGCCGGAGATCTGCGCCAATGTCTGCTTTGGCGGAAAGAAGCGCAACCGCCTGTTCATGACCGCGAGCCAGTCGCTCTATGCGGTGTATGTGGAGACGCAAGGCGCGCATATCTGTTGAGGAGCGAATAGCGATTAGGGAGGAGCGAATAGCGATTAGGGAGTAGCGAGTAGGGAATAAGGGAAAGCCCCTAGTCGCTACTCGCCACTCGCTATTCGCCCTATCCCGTACAGCCCGTCCGAGAGGCCGCTGCCTTCGCCAATCCCCCACCGTCGTCCCGGACAAGCGCGCGGCACGCGCGCGCAGATCCGGGACCCATAACCCCAGGGAGACGTGAGAGGCGCGATGGTCGATCCCCCTCGCCCATCCACCTCTGCCGGCCTCTCCAATTCCGAGGCGGGACGTCGCTTCGCAGCACAAACACCTGCCAATGAGTTACTCCGTCATGCCCGGGCTTGTCCCGGGCATCCACGTCCTTCTGAGGACGCCGGACCACGTGGATGGCCGGGACAAGCCCGGCCATGACGACGTTGAGAAAGTCGAGTGCAAAGCTCACATCCCCATGTGCGATCGCTGTTTGGTCCTGGCGAGCAAGGGCCGACAAGGACGGCCACCACCCACATTCCGAAAAGAATAATCTACTTGCTATTTTTCGGAAATCATGTATTTCTCTCGCCATCCCGCCTCACTGCAGAGGGGCGTAGCGCGCGATCGTCACGACACGCGAGGCGGGGATGCGATGGCCGCGATGGAGCCGCAGCGTGTCCGATAAGGATGCGCGGACGAACGGCTTTGTTGCGGACGTGAAATCGCGTGGTCCTGGCGCCCCGAAGCAGGCGTCAAGTCCGAGCTGATGCGTAAGCATCGCACGGGCGACGGTGTCTACGAGCCGGCACACCGGGGAGAGCGCGTATAAGCGTGAAGACATCGCGCGGGGAATGCCGGATGTTCGGCTGCACCTGTGGTACCTGCCGCCTGCATTTTTTTCGCAGGCGGGCCATGGGTGAGGCCTTCACCCGGCATTCCCTGCGCCCTCTGCCTGTTTGCGAGGGACACGTTCGCTGCATGCACTCGGGCGCCATGCGCCGCGGGAATGAGATGCCATGTCCCCTTGTTGTTTGAGACTGTGAAATGGAAGATGTCCAAACTCCTCTGCCGTAGGCTGGGCAAAGGCGCGCCTCCGACTTTGCGCCGCAAGCCGCGCTCTTTCGCGCGCCGTGCCCACCATTCCCTCCGACCGCGCAGCTCCACGGTGGGCACGCAACCGCCCTACGGGCGGCCGCTTTGCCCACCCTACGTTTTCTGTGAAACGGAGGATGTTCAAACAACGCTGCGGTCGCAACATTGAACTCATCATCGCAATTCTTTGGACGGTGGAAGATGATCGCAATGCTCATGAAAGCGCCCTCTCCCCTTGCGGGAGAGGGCATGTACAAAGGTGCGTCAAGCTCGGTTGGGTGAGGGGTATGTCTCGACGAGCGCAGCTTGCGGAGAGACACCCCTCACCCGACCGCGTGCATGGGTGGGCCTGTGATGCCCTCTCCCGCAAGGGGAGAGGGCACTGCATCTGACAGTGCACCTGCACGGGACAACCCTGGCCATGATGATGTCGCGGGAGTCGAGCTCAAGCTTAGCCTGTATTTCTCAGCCCCGCCGAGATGCCGTTGATCGTCAGCTGAATCCCGCGCAGCACCTGCTCGTCCGGGTTCTGCGCGCGGTGCTTCTTCAAGAGCTCGACCTGCACATGGTTGAGCGGATCAAGATAGGGGAAGCGGTTGCGCACCGAGCGCTCCAGCAGCGGGTTGCCCTGCAGCAGCCGCTCCTGGCCGGTGATGTCGAGCAGCGTTTCGATCACCAGATTCCATTCGCGCCGGATGCGGCCGAAGATCTTTTCGCGCAAGCCCTCGTCAGGCACCAGCTCGGCGTAGCGCGAGGCGACCGCGATCGAGCTCTTGGCGAGCACCATGTCCATGTTGGACAGCAGCATCCGGAAGAATGGCCACTCCTGATAGAGCTCGCGCAGGAACGGCATGCCCTGCTCGGGATTCTCGGCGATCCAGGTCTCCACCGCGCTGCCAAAACCGTACCAGCCCGGCAGCATCAGCCGGCACTGCGCCCAGGAAAACACCCAGGGGATCGCCCTGAGATCCTCGATCGCGCGGGTCTTCTTGCGCGAGGCCGGACGGCTGCCGATGTTGAGGGTCGCGATCTCGTTGATGACGGTCGAGGCCCAGAAATAGTCGACGAAGCCGTCGGTCTCGTAGACGAGGCCCCGGTAGGCCTTGAAGGCAAGCTCGGAGAGCCGATCCATCGCGGTGAGGTATTCGCGCTTCGGCGCCGGCTGCCGCGGATGCAGCAGGCTGGCCTCCAACGTCGCCGCGGCGAGAATCTCGAGATTGTTGCGGCCGACCTCGGCGTTCGAATATTTGCTCGAGATGATCTCGCCCTGTTCGGTGATCCGGATCTGGCCGTTCACCGCGCCGCCGGGCTGGGCGATGATGGCGTCATAGCTCGGACCGCCGCCGCGGCCGACCGAGCCGCCGCGGCCGTGGAACAGCCTGAGCCGGACGCCATGGCGCTCGAAGATTTCGACGAGGCCAATCTCGGCCTTGTAGAGCTCCCAGCCCGAGGTGACGAAGCCGCCGTCCTTGTTGCTGTCGGAATAGCCGAGCATGACCTCCTGCACGGCGCCGCGGCTGTCGACCAGGCGGCGATAATCATGCAGCGCCAGCATCCGGTCCATGATGCCGCTGGAGGCCTGAAGGTCCTCGATGGTTTCGAACAGCGGCACGATGTTGACAGCGCAGCGGCCCGAGGGATCGATCAGGCCGACCTCCTTCAACAGCAGCGCGACCTCGAGCATGTCCGACATGCCCTTGCACATCGAGATGATGCATTGGCAGATCACATCGGCGCCGAAGGTGGCGTGGGCCTCGGCGGCGGCGCGGAACAGAGCGAGCTCGCCGACCGTCTCGTCGCTATATTTGACGAACTGCGACACCAGCGGCCTGGTATTGCGCAGCTCGCTGACCAGCAGGCCGACCCGCGCGTCCTCGCTGAGCGCCAAATAGGACATGCCGGGCATGGCAGTGTCGATCAGCTCGGCCACGGTGCGCTCGTGCACCGCCGAGTTCTGCCGGATGTCGAGCCGCGCCAGATGGAAGCCGAAGCAGTCCACTGCGCGCCGCAGCATCCGCAGCCGGCCGCGCGCGATCACCTCGGCATTGTTGGCGATCAGCGAGCGATGCAGCACGTCGAGATCGTCCTGCAGCTCCTTGACGCTGTCATAGGGCGCGACATCAGCCACCGGCAGCCGGCTGATCTGGATGCTGAGCTTCTTCGCCGTCGCGGCAAGGCGCGCATAGATGCCGGACACCGCGAGACGATAGGGCTCGCCGCGGCGGTGCGGCGAGGAGTCGGGCGAGCGCTCGGCGAGCGCGCGCAGCTCCTCGGAGACATCGGCGAGATGCGCCGCCATCGACAGCTCGCTGCCGAGCAGATTCAGTTCCTCAAGGTAATAGTGCAGCGCGAGGCTCGATTGCAGCTTCAGCGTTCCGCGCATCACCTCGGCGGTTACGAACGGATTGCCGTCGCGATCGCCGCCGATCCAGCTGCCCATCCGCAGGAACGAGGCGAGATCGCCGGCCACCTCGGCGCCGTCGTTGAGGCGGTCCTCCAACGAACACAGCAGGCGCGGCACCTCGCGCAGGAAGGTGTAGTCGTAGAACGACAGCCCGTTGGTGACCTCGTCGAGCACCGTCAGCTTGGTCCGGCGCAGCAGGTTGGTCTGCCACAAGGTCAGCACAGCGCGGCGCAGCGCCTCGTCATTGGCCTCGCGCTCGTCCGGCGTCAGCTGCATCCGCTCGCGGCGGTCGAGCAGCGTGGCGATCTCCATCTCGCGGTCCATCGTGCTCTTGCGCCGCACCTCGGTCGGGTGCGCGGTGAGGACGGGGCTGACAAGGGCGGAGGCGAAGAACTTGCGCAGGTCGGCGGCATCGAAGCCCGCCGTCTTGGCATGAGTGAGAGTTGCCGCCAGCATGCCGGCGCCGCCATTGGCATCGGTCCTGGCGCGCATGCGCCGGATGTTGTTCTGGTCCTCGGCGATGTTGGCGAGGTGGGAGAAATAGCTGAAGGCGCGGACGATGCGGACGGTCTCCGCGGTCGTCATGCCGTCGAGGATGTGCTCCAGCTCATGCCGCGCCTGGCGGTCCTCGTCGCGGTGGAAGCGCACCGAGGTCTGGCGTATCAGCTCGACGAGGTCGAACAATTCGGCGCCCTCCTGGTCGCGGACGGTGTCGCCGAGGATGCGGCCGAGCAGCCGGATGTCGTCGCGGAGCCTCGCATCCTCCTCCATCGCCTGCGCCTCGGCGGCACGGTTGGGACGGATTTCCTCGGTCGTCATGGTTTGCGGCGACATGGATGCGCTCTCCAGCAGCTGCCTATTTACGGGTCAGTCTGCCGTATCTGTACCGCAGCGCAAGATCAAGAAAGAGGCTTTGCCTGCCCTATTCGATGCTGTTGTCGTGTCCTCATCGTTGCCGGGTCGTCCGATCCGTCAGATTTTCCGCCCCGCCTGCTCCCAATACGGATCACGCAACCGCCGCTTGAAGATCTTGCCGGAGTCCTCGCGCGGCAATTTGCCATGGATTTCAATGTGCCTGGGCACCTTGTAATCGGCCAAAGAGGCCTTCAGCCGCGCCTTGATCTCGCCGGTGTCCAGCACCACGCCCGGCTGCGGCTCGACCACCGCCATCAGGGCCTCGCCGAACTCGGCATCGGGGATGCCGAACACGGCGCAATCATGCACGCCGGGCACGGCATGCAGCACCGCCTCGATCTCGGCCGGATAGATGTTGACGCCGCCGGAGATCACCATGTCGCGCTTGCGGTCGCACAGGAAGACATAGCCGTCGGGATCGATGTAGCCGACGTCGCCCGAGGTGATGAAGCCGTCGCGATCGATCTCGGCGCGCTTCTCCGGCTTGTTGTGATAGGTGAAATCGGGATTGCCTGGAATGCGCGAATAGATCTCGCCGACCTCGCCCTGCGGCAGGATGCGGCCGTCCTCGCCAAGGAAGCGCAGTTCGGCCCCCGGCGAGACCTTGCCCACGGTGCCGGGCTTGCTCAGCGCATCCTCGGAAGTCGCGAAGGTGACGGCGCCGGATTCGGTGGAGCCGTAGAATTCGTAGATGACGGGCCCCCACCACTCGATCATGGCACGCTTGACGTCGGCGGGACACGGCGCCGCCGCATGGATGATGTGACGCAGCGACGAGACGTCGTAGCGGCGGCGCACCGCCTCCGGCAGCTTCATCAGCCGGATGAACATCGTCGGCACCATGAAGATGGTGTCGATGCGCTCTTGCTGGATGATGCCGAGAAATTCCTCCGGCTCGAAGCGCGGCATCAGCACCAGCGCGCCGCCGAGCCGGCCGGCGCGCAGGCCGAACGCGTTCGGCGCCGAATGATACAGCGGCCCCGGCAGCAGCGCCCGCGAGCCCGGTTTGAGGCCGTAGATCAGCGCCCGCATGCGCTCGGCCGACGCCGCCTGCTCGACCGTCGGCGCGTTGCGGCGGACGCCCTTGGGATGGCCGGTCGTGCCGGAGGTGTAGATCATGTTCTGCGGCTGCGGCACCTGCGGACCCTCGTAGGGGCTCTGCTGGGCCAGCCAGCTCTCGAGCTCGGTCGCAAAGTCCGGGGGTTCGAGCAGATCCGCGCTGATCTTGTAGTTGGCCAGGATCTCCGGCGGTGTCCGGACGCTGAGCACGGTGACACCGGCTGGAATCAGGCCGCGCAGCTGATGCAGCAGATCCGCATGCCCGACCAGCACCTTCGTGGCGGAGTCCTTGAGGATGTAGTCGATCTCCTCCGGCTTGAAGTGCCAGTTCACCGGCACGCCATACGCCCCCAGCCGCATCGCGCCATAGGCGGCCTCGATGAAGGCGATGTCGTTGCGCATCAGGATGCAGACGCAGTCGCCCTGGCGCACGCCGAGCTGCGCCAGACCGCTCGCGATGCGCGCGGCGCGGTCGGCAATGTCGGCGTGGCCGCGGCGGCGATCGCCGGAGACGATGCCGCAGAACAACGAGGAGGTTTCCATGATTCAATGGTCCGATCTGGCGCCGGTTCGATCCGGAGCGATGCGCAGCATCGCCCCGGAATGACGTTGTCAGTCCGCGAATTTCGGGGCGCGCTTCTCGATG
This sequence comes from Bradyrhizobium sp. SSBR45G, assembly GCF_030159255.1. Classification (GTDB taxonomy): domain Bacteria; phylum Pseudomonadota; class Alphaproteobacteria; order Rhizobiales; family Xanthobacteraceae; genus Bradyrhizobium. The sequence continues at coordinate 81,823 of NZ_BSCT01000023.1, forward strand.
TTGGCGCGGACCGATTCGAGCTGGTTGGGGCTGCCGATCAGCTTCTGCTGCTCGACCGATTCCGCGAGCAGTGCCGGACCCGGATCGACCGAGAGATTGTTCAGCATCCGTTTGGCGGCGCGGATCGCATCTGGATTCTTGCCGGCGATCTCTCGCGCCGCCTCCAGCGCCGCCGCGCGCGGATCGGCGCAAATGCGCGTGACCAAGCCGTAAGCCTGTCCCTCCTCCGCCGAAAACACACGGCCGGTGTAGGTGAGCTCGCGCAGGATGTCGTCACGCACGAGCGTCGCCAGAACCGGCGTGCCCGCCATGTCCGGCACGAGGCCCCACTTGATTTCCATGATCGACATCTTGGTGTCGGGCGCGACGTAACGCATGTCGGCGCCGAGGGCGAGCTGGAAGCCGCCGCCATAGGCCACGCCATGCACTGCAGCAATCACCGGCACCGGCAGCTGCCGCCAGCCCCACACCGCCTGCTGGGCGAAATTGGCCTTGCCGTGGGTGCGAATGGTGAGATCGCGCTTCTCGCCGCCCGCAATACCGTTGCCGCCATTTTCCTTCATCGCGGCGAAACGCACCATGTCGAGGCCGGCGCAAAACGCCCGCCCTTCGCCCGACAGCACCACGGCGCGCAGGCCCTTTTCCTTCGACAATCGCTCGGTCGCCGCCACCAGCGCCTCGAACATCGCGACATCGAGCGCGTTCATCTTGTCGGCCCGGACCAGCCGGACATCGGCGACGCCGTCGGTGATCTCGATCGCGACCCGGTTCTCCATGATGCGGTTCTCCCTGCGTGTGGTCTTTGTGACTTTACAGAAGGCTGTCAGAGCGATTTAGTCAATCGACCAATTAACTCACAACATCTCAGGCAGGAAGCTCCCATGTTCAAGGACAATCTCCTCGAAGGTCGACGCATTCTGGTGACCGGCGGCGGCACCGGATTGGGCAAGTCAATGGCCGCGCGCTTCCTGCAACTGGGCGCTGAGGTGCATATTTGCGGGCGGCGGAAAATCGTCTGCGACGAGACTGCGACCGAACTGATGGACCTCTATGGCGGTCGTGTCACCAGCCACGGCGTCGACATTCGCAATGCCATGGCCGTGGAGGAAATGATCGAGGCCATCTTCCAGGAAGGTGGCCTGACCGATCTCATCAACAATGCCGCCGGCAACTTCATTTCCCGCACCGAGGAATTGAGCCCGCGCGGCTTCGACGCGGTCGCCAACATCGTGATGCACGGCACCTTCTATGTGACGCATGCCGTCGGCAAGCGCTGGATCGCGGCGAAGCAGCCGGGCAACGTCGTCTCGATCACGGTGACCTGGGTGCGCAACGGCTCTCCTTACGTGGTGCCGTCGGCGATGAGCAAATCGGCGATTCACGCGATGACGATGTCGCTCGCGACCGAATGGGGCCGCTACGGCATCCGCCTCAACACGATCGCGCCGGGTGAGATCCCGACTGAAGGCATGAGCAAGCGCATCAAGCCGGGCGACGAGGCTGGCGCCCGCACCAAGGCGATGAACCCGATGGGCCGCGTCGGCACCATGGAGGAATTGCAAAACCTGGCGGTGTTCCTGATCTCCGGCGGCTGCAACTGGATCAATGGCGAGACCATCGCGATGGACGGCGCCCAGGCGCTGGCGATGGGCGGCAATTTCTATCAGCTGCGCGACTGGAGCGACGACGACTGGACCAAGGCCAAGGAGTCGATCAAGGCGCAGAACGAGAAGGACCGCGCGACCCGCACGAGCTGATGAGGCAACCACGCTGGTGATCGGCCGTGGACGCGCCGTGGACTGACCAAAAGCTACTCGCTCCGGCTCGCGTCGGGGCGAGGACGAGACAAAGAACAAACAACAAGACACAATCGGAGGGGAAACATGTCCGTCACGACGGCAACGTCGACGCTGGTCGACGTCGTGCGCAAACAGGCACAGTCGCTCGGCTCCGCCACCGCCTACGAGTTCGAAGGACGCATCACGAGCTTCACCGAGTTCGACCGCAGGACCAACCAGGTCGCCAACGCACTCAAGGCGCTCGGCCTCAAGCCAAATGAGCGGATCGCCTATTTCGGCAAGAACAGCGACAGCTATTTCGAGCTGCTGGTCGGCGCGATGAAGGCCAATGTCGTGATGGCGCCGGTGAATTGGCGTCTAGCCGGCCCCGAAGTGGCCTTCATCGTCGAGGACTGCAAGGCCCCCGCCCTGTTCGTCGGGCCCGAGTTCATCACCATGATCAGGAACATCCGCGATCAGATCCCGAGCGTTCGGCACATCATCACCACCGAAGGCGGGGCGCCGGAATGGCAGGACTATGCAGCCTGGCGCGACGCTCAGAGCACGGACGATCCGGGCGTGACAATCACGCCCAAGGACATCGCGCTGCAGCTCTACACCTCGGGCACCACCGGCAAGCCGAAGGGCGCGATGCTGTCGCACGCCAACTTCCTCAACCTCGTCAACACCGGCAATCCCGAGGAGAAGCCGGACTGGAACAAATGGTCGACCGAGGACGTCTCGCTGATCGCAATGCCGATCTTCCACATCGGCGGCTCCGGCTGGGGCCTGATGAGCCTCTATCACGGCGCCCGCGGCGTCATCGCGCGCGAGTTCGATCCGACGAAAATCCTCGACTTCTTCGAGCAGTCCGGCATCACCAAGCTGTTCATGGTGCCCGCCGCGATGCAGTTCGTCGTGCGCCAACCGCGCGCCCGAGAGGTAGATTTCTCGCGCCTGAAATACATGCTCTACGGCGCCTCGCCGATCCCGGCGGCGCTCTTGAAGGAATGCATCGAGGTCTTCAAATGCGGCTTCGTGCAGATGTACGGCATGACCGAGACGACCGGCACCATCATCGCGCTGCCGCCCGAGGATCATGTCGAGGGGCTGGAGCGGATGCGCTCGGCCGGCAAGCCGCTCCCCGGCGTCGAGGTTGCGATCATCGATGTCAATGGCAAGCCTCTGCCGCCACGCGACGTCGGCGAGATCGCGACGCGCTCCGGCTCCAACATGGCCGGCTATTGGAATCTTCCCGAGGCGACCACTCGCACCCTCGGCAAGGACGGCTGGCTGCGCACCGGTGATGCCGGCTACATGGATGAGGACGGCTATGTCTACATCCACGACCGCATCAAGGACATGATCATCTCCGGCGGCGAGAACATCTATCCGGCCGAGGTCGAGAGCGCGATCTGCGACCATCCCGATGTCGCCGAGGCCGCCGTGATCGGCATCCCCGACGACAAATGGGGCGAGGCCGTCAAGGCGATCGTCGTGATGAAACCGGGCAAGCGCGCCACCGAGACCGACATCATCAATTTCACCCGCACCCGCATCGCCGGCTTCAAGACGCCGAAGAGCATCGACTTCCTCGACGCCCTGCCGCGCAACCCCTCCGGCAAGATCCTGCGCCGGAATCTGCGCGACCCGTATTGGGCGGGAAAGGACCGCCAGGTGAATTGAGTGGACGCAGCACGATCCGCCGCTCGCGCCAGTCTGAATTTCGCTCGCGGTGGTGCCTGTCGATGAGCACCACGTTGCCGCACGATCGGTTCGTAGGGTGGGCAAAGCGCCGCCGCAGGCGGTGCTTGCCCACCGTGTCTCGGCGTTCGCGCAAGCCAATGGTGGGCACGGCACGCGCAAGAGCACGGCATGAACGCGGCGGCGGATGCGCACCTTTGCCCACCCTACGTACCCTTGCCGTCATCGCGAGTGAAGCTCGCGATGACGGCGCGCCGGTCAAAATTACCTCACCTCTTGTTCGCCCCCATGTACCCGAACAGGAAGCCCGCCACCTTGCGCATCTGGATCTCCTCGCTGCCTTCGGTGATGCGGTAACGGCGGTGGTGGCGGTAGATGTGCTCGAACGGCTTGTGGCGCGAATAGCCCACCCCGCCATGGACCTGCATGGCGCGGTCGGCCGCCTCGCAGCACAGGCGATTAGCCCAGTAGTTGCACATCGACACCTTGTCGGACAGCGTGTGCTCGACCTGGGCCTGGGTGAGCTGGTCCATCTCCCAGGCGGTCTTGCGGATCAGGAGCCGCAGCATCTCGGCCTGCGTCGCCAGCTCCACCAGAGGCCATTGGATCGCCTGGTTCTCCGCCAGCGCCTTGCCGAATGGCTTGCGCTCACGCGCGTAAGTAACGCTCTCGTTGATGCAGAACACCGCGGCACCGAGCGAGCTCGCGGCCTGGCGGATGCGGTTTTCGTGCACGAAGCACTGCGCGAGCGACAGGCCGCGACCGACCTCGCCGAACAGCGCATCCTCCGGCACGAACACGTCGGTGAAGCTGACGCGCGGATGGTCGGTCGGCATGTTGAAGGTCCAGAGATACTCCTCGACCTTCACGCCGTCGGCCTTGGCCGGCACCAGGAAACAGGTGATGCCGCGCGCATCGCCGTCATTGCCCGAGGTGCGCGCGAACAGCGCGCAATGGGTGGCGACGTGCATGCCCGTCGTCCACATCTTCTCGCCGTTGATCAGCCAGCCCTTGACGTTGTCGCGGGTGGCCGGGACGGCCTTCGTCTCCATGTGGGTGGCGTCCGAGCCGTGATGCGGCTCTGTCAGGCCGAACGTGATGCGGTACTTGCCGGTGATCGAGCCGTCGATCATCGCCTTCTGGTCGTCGCGGCCGTAGCGGTCGAGCATCGTGACGATCGGCAGATTGCCGACGATCGAATGCTCGTTCTGCAGGTCGTTGTGCAGGCCGAGCCCCTTCGACGCAAAATGCTCGCGGATCACCGCCATCCAGAGATTGGAGCCGTCCTTGCCGCCATAGCGCTTGGGGATCGCGAAACGCAGATGGCCGGCCGCGTCGGCACGATCCTTGGCCTTGCGCAGCAGCTGCTCCCACTCATGCCGCGGCAGGCCGCCATTCTCGAAATCGGTGCGCGCCCATTCGCGGCGATGGTCGAAGAAGCGGATGTTGTCGTCGGCCTCCTCCAGCGGCTTAATCTCGGCTTCGATGAAGCGGTCGAGCTCGTCGAGATAGGCGACGAGCTCCTTCGGCAAGGAAAAATCCATGGCGTGTCTCCCTCTGCGTGTCGTTGTTGTTATTGCGCTGGACCGGCGAGGCTTCTGCCCATGGGCATTGCGTGCTTGTCGCGCGCAGCGCCGTTGCGTATTTGGATGACCTTAAGGTCGGCGCAGGCGCTAAGCTTGCGCGAGGTTGCCAATCATCAGAAAACAGGAGGAACGGCCGATGGAGCTGAAGTTTTCGAAGATCGCGCGCAAGGGACCGATCACGATCGTGACACTGTCGCGCCCCGAGGTCTACAACGCGTTGCATACCGACGCACACTACGAACTTGAGGCGGTATTCGACGGCTTCGCCGCCGATCCCGAGCAATGGGTCGCGATCGTCACCGGCGAGGGCGACAAGGCGTTCTGCGCCGGCAACGATTTGAAATGGCAGGCGGCCGGCGGCAAGCGCGGCTGGGGCCGAAGCGGCTTTGGCGGCCTCACTTCGCGATTCGACTGCGACAAGCCGCTGATCGCCGCCGTCAATGGCGTCGCGATGGGCGGCGGCTTCGAGATCGCGCTCGCCTGCGACCTGATCATCGCGTCGGAGAACGCGACCTTCGCTTTGCCTGAGCCACGCGTCGGCCTCGCCGCGCTCGCCGGCGGCCTGCAGCGGTTGCCGCGCCAGATCGGCATGAAGCGCGCGATGGGCATGATTCTGACCGGCCGTCACGTCGGCGCCCGCGAGGGCCACGAGCTCGGCTTCGTCAACGAGGTGGTGCCGCAGGGCGAGGCGCTGACCGCCGCCGAGCGCTGGGCCGAGACCATCGCCAAGAACTCGCCGATGTCGATCCGCGCCTCCAAGCAGGCGATCGAGAAGGGCCTCGCCGTGTCGCTGGAGCAGGCCATCACCGAGCAGCGCGACTATCCGGCGGTGCAGGCGATGATCCACTCGCAGGACTATGTCGAGGGACCGAAGGCGTTCTCCGAGAAGCGGCCGCCGAAATGGCTGGGGCGGTAAGTCCGCGGTGCGGGTTTCACCCCACTCCGTCATGGCCGGGCTTGACCCGGCCATCCACGTCTCGCGGCAGATTCGTGAGAAGACAGATGCCCGGGTCAAGCCGGGGCATGACGCCGGAGAGTTAGGAGCCATCAGTGCCCCTCCCCACCTCGCGCTTGTAGGAGGCGTAGTTCGGCTGATCGACGGCAAGCTTGGCGAGCGTCGTCTGCCAGAGGTGATCCTTCAAGCCCGGCGTTGTGAGATCAACGGCACCGTTAGCGATCTGCTCCGAAAGCGTTCGGTTCAGCGTGAGCAGGTCACCGTCGCGTCCAAGCAGCTGCTTCAGCCGAGCATGCTCCTCGTCCTCCGCTGCAGCCGCCTGCGTCAGCTGCCGCACGACGAGATCGAGCGCATTGATGCCGACCCTGAGCTTGAAGGCCTGGTGGCCCGAGATCAGCGGCGCGATGTCGGTGCGCAGGAAGTCAGCCACGGCCTGCACCAGTTCGGTCGGCGTCGGTTCGTCCTGCATCAGCCCTCTCCCCGCGGCGCCAGCAATCGCAACAGATCGATCTCGGTTTCCGAGGCGCGGCGGCCGATCATCGCGCGTTCCGTCGAGTGGTCGGGGCCGATGCGGAATCGCTGCATCATGCCGCAGCACATCACGCCCCAGCGCAACGTGCCCATGACCTCCCAGAACTTGACCCGTGCCGAATCCACCTTGCGCCCAGCGGCCTCGTAGCCGGCGAACAGCTCCTCGCGCGGGCCGAAGCCGCCGACCGGCTTGTCGATCTCGCCGAACCGCCAGGAGTTGACACAGATCCAGCCGAGGTCCTCCATGGGGTCACCGAGATGGGCGAGCTCCCAGTCGAGCACGGCACGAACACCATCGGCACCGATGATCAGATTGCCGTTGCGGAAATCACCATGCACCAGGGTCACCTCGGCCGACGGGCCGGGATCGTTCTGCGACAGCCAGCGCAGCGCCAGATCGAACACCGGCCGCGGCCAGTCGAAGCTGCCGTATTCGCGCGCGAGCTCTGCGATCTCCGTCGTCGTATTCATCTCGCGCAGATCAGGCAACGCGTCGCGTGCGATGCTGTGAATGCCGGCCACAATCTGTCCAAGCTGGCGCGCGAGACGTGGCCGCGCTTGCGCATAGTCAGCATCGCGCAAAATCTTGCGCGCGATGGTCTCGCCGTCGACACGGCGCATGATGAAGCCGGTTCCGAGATCGTCTGAAGGCTGCAGCACGTGCAACACCTCGGGCGACGGCACGCCGGCCGCATAAGCCAGCCGCATCAGCGCCGCCTCGTTGTTGAGCCCCGCGGCGCGGCCGGGTGCGGCGCCATAGCCCTTTGGCGAGCGGCGCAGGATGGCGCCGACATCGCCGTCGGGATGGACGATGTCGAAGCGCCATGTCTCCTGGCTGGCGCCGCCGGAGAGTTTGGCGGCGCCGCGCACGCCGGTCGCGCCCGGCATGAACGCAGCGACACAGCGGGAGAGCTCGGCCTCGATCATTGGCCCTTGAACTTGGCCGGACGCTTTTCGAGGAATGCGGTGACGCCCTCCTTGAAGTCCGACGTGCCGCCTGCGATGCGCTGGGCCTGGAATTCCGCGTTGAGCTGTTCCTCGAACGAGTTCTCCGGGCTGTCCCAATACAGCCCGCGAATCTGCGCGAGCGCGACCGTCGGTCCGTTGGCGAGCTCATGCGCGAGCTTCATCGTCTCCTCCTTCAAGGCCGCGTCGTCATAGACGCGGTTGACGAGGCCCCATTGCAATGCCGTCTCCGCCGGCAGCTTCTCGCCGAGCAGCGACAGCTCGATCGCGCGGGCCTTGCCGACGAGGCGCGGCAGCAGCCAGGTCGAACCGCAATCGGGCACCAGGCCGATGCGGCGGAAGGCTTGCAAGAAGTAAGCGGACTTCGCGCACAGGATCATGTCGCCCATCAGCGCGAAGCTCATGCCGGCGCCGGCGGCGGGACCATTCACCGATGTCACGATCGGGCAATGCAGATTGCGCAGGCGGCGCAGGAACGGATGGAAGGCGGTCTCGAGCGCAGCGCCGGCATTGCTGCGGCCGGGCTTGGCCTGCGCGTTGCGGCCCTGCAGATTGGCGCCGGTGCAGAACGCGCGGCCCGCGCCTGTCACGACGAGGCAGCGCACCTCGGCCTTCTTCTCCTCGATCTCGTCGAGCGCCTCGGCCAGCCCGCCGAGCATGTCGATCGAGACGGCGTTCATGACCTCCTGGTGATCGAGCGTAAGGACGGCGACGGGCCCGTCGAAATCGAGCGTGACGTGCTTGAACTGCATGGTTTCCTCTCAAGAGCTTGTCGGTCGCTGCATTCTTCGCGGCGGAAATTCGAAGCGCAGCGCGGTTCGAGCAGCATATTTGATTTTTGCGCTTCGCTTGTCCATGGTTGGATCATCCAAATAACCGAAGCGCTGATAGCGCGCTCACATCGACGGAAACGCCTATGACTCTATTCGATCTCACCGGCCGTGTGGCCGTCGTCACCGGCGGCAATGGAGGCATAGGCCTCGGCATCGCCCAGGCACTTGCGTCCAGTGGCTGCAACGTCTCGATCTGGGGCCGCAACGCCGAGAAGAACAAGGCCGCTGCAGCCTCGATGGCCGCAGGCCCCGGCAAGGTCGATACCCGTGTGTGCGACGTGACGAGCTCCGCCTCCGTCAATGAGGCGATGAAGGCGACGCTCGACATTTTCGGCCGCGTCGACGGCTGCTTCGCAAATGCCGGAATCGGCGGCGGCGGCCGCAAGCCCTTCATCGAGCGTAGCGAGGAGGAATGGCGCACGATGTTCGCGACCAATCTCGACGGCGTGTTCCACGCCTTCCAGGCGGCTGCCAGGCACATGACGGCGCGCGCCGAAGCTGGCGATCCGTTCGGCCGGCTGGTCGCGACGTCGAGCCTGGCCTCGCTGTTCGGCACCGCGCGCAACGAGCACTATGCTGGAACGAAGGCCGCGCTCAACGCGCTGTGCCGTGCCCTTGCCGTCGAGCTCGCGCGCTACGGCGTGACCGCGAACGCCATCCTGCCCGGCTGGATCAAGAGCGACATGACCGCGGGAATCATGGGCAACGAGAAATTCGTCGCCAACGTGATGCCGCGCATTCCGGTGCGCCGCTTCGGCGAACCGTCGGATTTCGGCGGCATCGCCGTCTACCTCATGAGCAAGGCGTCGTCGTATCATACCGCCGACTGCTTCGTGATCGACGGCGGCTATACCGCGTTCTGACCGGCCAGGAGGTACGGTGGACCGGTGCGCCGGTCCACCGAGGCCAGATTCGTTCCCGCCCCCTATTCCAAGATTTCCGAAATTTAATGCTGTCTGAGCTGCCACGCCCCCGTGACCTCGGCGTTATCCCCCATCACATGACGAGGAGAACTCCAAGGGAAGGACGCCATGAAGCGCGGTGTGACGGTTTTGGCCTGTGTGTCTGCCCTGGCTGTGGTCGGCTATTTCGCCATGGCCAAGTGGGGTATCGCGCATGAGAGCCGCGAGTTCTTCGATGCCGCGCGGCAGCGGCCGATCACGGTCGACGTCGCGGTGCGACGGGACTATGAGATGAAGGCCGATGCCGGGCTGTGGCGGCTGCCGGTCGCGATCATCAGCAACGGCAACACCGTGAAGAACACCGAGTACTCGTTCCTCGCGAACGTCTTTGCCGCCCGCGGCTATCTGGTCGCCAGCATCCAGCAGGACCTGCCGACCGATCCTCCGCTCGTAACCAAGGTCGGGATGCCCTATGTCGGCCGGCTCGACGTCTACAAGAAGGGCGAGGCCAACATCCTCTGCGTGCTGCGGGAGATGAAGCAGCGTCATCCCAACGCCGACTACGAGCATCTGACGCTGGTCGGCCATTCCAATGGCGGCGACACTGCGATGTATTTCGCCCAGGAGCATCCGAACCTCGTCTCACAGGTGGTGACCCTGGACAATCTGCGCGTTCCGTTCGTCATCCGGGACAAGCTGAAGATCCTGTCGTTCCGGTCCGATGACCCCGAGTTCAAGACCGACCCGGGCGTGCTGCCCTCGCATGTCGACGGAAAGAACCGCATCGACATCATCAAGACCGAGTTCCAGCACACCTGGATGAGCGATCGCGGCCCCTACACGGCGCGTGAGCGGATCCAGGCGACGCTCGACAAATATCTCGGCGGCGAGACGACCAGCCAGCTGGCGCCGGCCGATACCGACAATCTCATCGTCACCAACGGCGCGGCCGCGCTGCCCTGAGCCGCACGCGCATGCGAGAGCCGCTGCCCTCTCTGCCCTCTCGCGGCGCAATTTGCGTCCGAGAGTTGGGCAGAGACAGCCCTCTGAAAGCCGAGGCAAGGCAACGGTACAGCCTGCGGCAAACCGGGAAACGTGGTTGGCAGCTGCGCATCGCGCAGCCGCCGAAACGCGATCTCAACACTGTTAGTTCTGCGGCTTCTTGGCCGGCGGGCCGTTCTTGTTGCCCGGCATGCCCTTGATGTTCGACGGATCCTGCGCGCTGACGTCCGGGTTCTGCCGATTGATCGTTGGCGCAGCACCGACCGTGCCGCTGCCATTGTCAATCGACGCTCCATTCTTGTTGCCGGGAGCGCCCTGGATGCCGGCTCCGGAATTCTGCGCGCTCGTCGGCGACGTGGTCGGCTGGCCGCCCTGCGCCAGGGCCGAGGTGGCCGAGACGACGAGCGCAAACGCAAACAGGCTGATCATGGGTTTCATGGCGTGACCTCTTTCTGTCATTGCTGTGCTGGTCGAACGTGGCGCCGCCGCAGCCGTTCCTCGGGATCCTGGAATTTCCGAAGGCGCCGCTGCAGCCGTGACGCGCAGCCGCTGCCCGCAATATCGGCTTCCGCATCGCATCAACGCCCACTACGGTCGGGTCACCAACGCACCAGAGGCCAACCCATGGAATACCTCTCGACCGATCTCAGCCCGCGCGAGCGCTACAAGATCCTGACCTCCTTCGTGCTGCCGCGTCCGATCGCCTGGGTGACGACGACGAGCGAGAGTGGGGTCGTCAACGCTGCGCCGTTCTCGTTCTTCAACGTGCTCGGCGAGGACCCGCCGCTGTGCGTGTTCGCGATCAATCTGCGGCCCGACGGCCGGGTCAAGGATACGCTCGTCAACATCCGCCGGGCCGGCGCGTTCGTCGTGCACATCACCGACGAGCCGTTGGCGCAGGCGATGCACGAGACCGGCGGCGACTTTCCGCCCGACGTGAGCGAGCCGGATCATCTCGGATTGAAGCTGGCGCCGTCGCGCATGATCGGGGTGCCGCGACTGGCGGAGGCGCCGTTCGCGATGGAGTGCAAGACCTGGCAATTGATCGACGTCAACGGCGACCGCGTGCTGGTGCTCGGCGAGGGCCTCGCCTTCCACATCCGCGACGAACTGTGGAACACGGAGAAGATGCGGGTCGAGATGGAGCTGTTCCACCCGGTCGGGCGCATGTTCGCCGACCGCTATTGCCGCACGAATGACCGGATGGATTTCCCGCCGGCGAAGGGATTGGGGTGAGGTAACTCACCGTCATTGCGAGCGAAGCGAAGCAATCTAGAGTTACGCGCGCGACTCTGGATTGCTTCGTCGCTTCGCTCCTCGCAATGACGGTTGGTGCTCACCATGACCGCAGAATCGTAGGGTGGGCAAAGCGGCGCCGTCAGGCGACGCTTTGCCCACCCTCGGTGGTGGTGAGTCAAGGCGGTGGGCACGGCGCGCGAGACTGTGTTTGCCGAAATGGCGGTGGAGTGCCTTTGCCCACCCTACAGGAGCAACTACAAGAGCAACGCGAGCAACTACTTGCCCGGCCCAATCTTGTCCTGCGTCTTGGTGTCGAAATCGGATGCGTCGTGGCGTTCGTGCAGCTGGCTGGCTGGATCGCCAGAGACGCGGTTGACCATGCGGCCGCGCTTGACGGGCGTGCGCTGGGCGATCTGGTCGGTCCAGCGCTGCACATTTTTGTAGTCCTGCACCGAGAGGAATTCGCCGCCTTCGTAGAGCAGCCCCTTCGACAGCGCGCCGTACCACGGCCACACCGCGATGTCGGCGATGGTGTAGTCGGGGCCGGCGAGATATTCGCTCTCGGCGAGTCGGCGGTCGAGCACGTCGAGCTGGCGCTTCACCTCCATCGCGAAACGGTCGATGGCGTATTCGATCTTGGTCGGCGCATAGGCATAGAAATGGCCGAAGCCGCCACCGAGATAGGGCGCGGCGCCCATCTGCCAGAATAGCCAGGACAGGCATTCGGCACGCTTGGCGGGCTCGGTCGGCAGCAAGGCGCCGAACTTCTCGGCGAGATACACCAGGATCGCGCCGGACTCGAACACGCGGACCGGCTCAGGCCCGCTGCGGTCCAAGAGCGCCGGGATCTTCGAGTTCGGATTGATCGCGACGAAGCCGGAGCCGAACTGGTCGCCCTCGCCGATGCGGATCAGCCAGGCGTCATATTCCGCACCGACATGGCCGAGCGCCAGAAGCTCCTCCAGCATCACCGTGACCTTGACGCCGTTCGGCGTCCCCAAGGAATAAAGCTGCAAGGGATGACGGCCGACCGGCAATTCCTTCTCGTGCGTGGGCCCCGCGATCGGACGGTTGATGTTGGCGAAGCGGCCGCCGCTGGCCTTGTTCCAGGTCCAGACCTTGGGCGGCACATAGCTGTTCTGTTCGGACACGAATGACTCCGGCGTGAGCGGCGATAAAGGAGCAGAGGTTTTAAGCGCATATGCCGCGGAGCGGAAGCCGTGCTGCGCGCGGGCGCCGCCAGCATTTTCTGCATTGCCTGGTCGAACCTGCGGTGACAGAACCGAGACAAGACAACAATGACGGCTCGTCACGGGCCGCTCCTGCCTGGAAACGTCCATGACTGCAACTCTGCCCCCGGAACGCATTGCCGTGATCGTCGGCGTCGGCGAAGTCGTCGATCGCCCCAAGGACGTCGCCGAGGGGCTGGAGCCGCTGGCGCTGCTCGAGCAGGCGATCCGCCGCGCGGAAAATGACGCCGGCGCCAAGCTGATCCAGGGTCTCGGCTCGCTCGACGTCGTGAACTTCCTGAGCTGGCGCTATCGCGACCCTGAGCAGGCGCTGGCGCAGCGGCTCGGCGTCAAGCCGGCGCACTGCTATTACGGGCCGGTGGGCGGCGAGAGCCCGATCCGTTTTCTGCATGAGGCCGCCTTGCGCATCGCGCGCGGCGAATGCGAGGTCGCGGTGGTCTGCGGCGCGGAGGCGCAATCGACCGCGACCAAGGCCGAGCGTGGCGGCGTCGCCCTGCCCTGGACGCCGTTCGCGCACGATGTCGAGGAGCCGAAGCGCGGCGCAGCGTTCCAGAAGCCGCTGGCGGTGAAGCTCGGCGTGTTCCGTCCGGTCTCGGTCTATCCGTTCTACGAGGTCGCGAGTTCAGCGAAATGGGGGCAGACGCCGCGGCAGGCGCTCGCCGAATCCGGCGAGCTGTGGTCGCGCTTCTCGGCGGTCGCCGCCTACAATCCGAATGCCTGGCTGAAGCGGCATTTCGCGCCAGAGGAGATTACCACGCCCTCGCCCGACAACCGCGCGATTGCCTGGCCTTACACCAAGCTGATGGTGGCCAACCCCATGGTCAACATGGGCGCGGCGCTGATCCTGACCAGCCTCGCCAAAGCGCGCACCGCGGGCATTGCCGACAATCGCATGATCTATCCGCTCGGTGGCGCCTCGGCCGAGGACCCGCGGGACTATCTCACGCGCGATCAGTTCGCCGAGAGCCATCCGCAGAACGCGGTGCTGCAGGCGGCGATGAATCTCGTCGGCGGCACGGGCGCGGCCTTCGACGTCATCGAGCTTTACAGCTGCTTTCCCTGCGTGCCGAAGATGGCGCGGCGAACCCTGGGGCTCGGCGCAGACGTCGAGCCGACCGTCACCGGCGGGCTGACCTTCTTCGGCGCGCCGCTCAACACCTACATGACGCATGCCGCCTGCGCGATGGTGCGGCGGCTGCGCGGCGGTGGCGGCGCCAGGCGCGGCCTGCTCTACGGCCAGGGCGGCTTCGTCACCAAGCATCATGCGCTGGTGATCTCGCGCGAGCCGCCCTCGTCGTTGTCGCAGGACGTCAGCGCGCAGGCCGAGGCCGACCGCCAGCGCGCCGCGGCGCCGGCGTTCGTCGGCGAAGCGGCGGGCCCCGGCAAGGTCGAGAGCTTCACCGCGCTGTTCGATCGCAACGGCGAGGTCGAGCACGGCGTGGTGATGCTGCGCACCGAGCAGGACACGCGCACGCTCGCGCGTGTGCCGGCGCATCACCAGGCGACGCTGGCGCGGCTGATGGATCAGGACCGGTCACCTGTCGGCACGCTCGGCGCGATCACCATGGCGGCCGACGGCGTGCCGGAGTGGCGGGTCAATTAGGACAGCCTGCAGCGCCATACTGTCATTCCGGGTTCGAGGCCTGCGGCCTTGCCCCGCAATGACAGTGAGTGTGAGACGATCAGTTGCGGCTCACACCTCCCGCGCCTCGCGCTGCCAGCGCGCATAGGCAACCTCCCAGGAGGGCTCGGCATCCGCTGCAAAGCCGAGAGTCCTGCCGCCGCCGAGGTCGCGGAAGCCGATCATGGCGCGGCGATGGGCGCCGCTTCTGACATAGGCGCGCATGCTGGCTTCGTCCGTCCAGACGGTCATGGTGTGATAGATGCCGCCGGCGGGACGCAGCTCGGCCCGCAGATTGCCGGGCGCGCGACGCGCCTGCTGCGCGGCCCGCCACGTGCGCCACCAGAACCGCGCCAGGCGGGCCAGCCCGGGATGCGGACGGAAGCCGGTGACAGAGACGTAGACACCCATGATGCGCTCCTGGAACAGCCGACCGCGACGTGGCCGTATCGACCGCGCAGACCGGTGTCATCGGAACGCTGCTCCGCGCGTTCTGGATGTCAAAGGGCGCGCCTCTCGACCGCGTGCGGCTCAGCGCCCGCTGCGCCTGGGCGTGCCATTCACGGGCAGCGCCCCCGTCGTTTCGGAGGTCTCCGGACGGACGCGACCGTCGTCGGCGATCTGCTGCTCGCGCTTGCGCGTCAGCGCCTCGTCGCGGCGGGCAGTCGCGACCGCGAGGCCCGGGCTCAGCTTGAGCGCCTGGTTGAAATCGGCGAGCGCGCGGTCGTAGCTCCCCTTCGCCAGCCAGATAGCGCCGCGGTCGCTGTAGAGTTCGGGATCGCTGAAGCTCATGCGCACCGCGCGATCGAGATCGACCAGCGCCTCGTCGAGCTCGCCCTTCTGCTGCAGGACCAGCGCACGATCGTGGAACAGGGCCGGATTGTTCGGATCGAGCCGGATCGCCCGCTCATAGTCGGCCAGCGCGCGGTCGAAGCGGCCTCTGCGGCCGAGCTCCCGGGCGCGGTAGCGATACAGGTCGGCATTGCGCGGCGCGAGCTGGACTGCCTCATCGAGGTCGGCGATGGCGCCGTCGAGATTCCCCTGCTGGCTGCGCTCTAGCCCTCGCTTCAGGAAGGCTGCAGCCGATGTCGGCGCCTCGGAGACCACCTCTCCGGCTGTCGCCTCGATCGCCGGCAACGACGCCGGCCCGGCCGCCGCGGGCGGTGGCGATGGCACGGCGCTGGCCGCCGCATCCTTCGCGACGGGCGCCGCCTCGCCGCCTGGATCGCGCGGCGGCATGGCGCGCGGCGGAGGCAATGGTTGAAGCGTGACCGAGCGCGTCGTCTCCGGCTTGCTCAGCCAGTCGCTGACCGACGGCAGCAGCAGGATCTCCAGCCCGATCAGGATCGCGCTGAGCACAGACGTGGCCGCGGTGAACTGCAGGATGGCGTCCCAGCGCTCCCGCCGGGCGCGATCGCGCTCGAAGGCGAGGCTGGCATCATACTCGGCCCGCAAACCAGGATCGCGAAGCACCTTGTAGGCCACGATGATCATCTTGAGCTGATGCTCTGACGCGGCATCGCCACCGCCCCGCAGGTCGGGGTGGTGCGCCTTCGCCGCCTGCCGGAACGCCCGCTTGATCGTCTCGAGATCAGCGCGCGGCGAAACCCCGAGCACCTCGTAATGCGTCTTCATAATGCCGCCCCGAGGCCTCCTCTGGAGCTTCGTTCAGGATCATGCCGGGAGCATGTCGAGCGCATAATGGGCGCCATCGCGAACGAGCCGGCCAAATCCGGGCCATGGAAAATGCGAACCGCAGATCAGCATCCTGTCCGCGACAATCCGATCGAGTAATTTGCGACGGCTGACCTCGGCGGCCGGCCCATCCTGATCATAGGCGCCGTGCCACTCCGGATGGCGCAGGCAGAACGCCGGCACATAGGCGGTATCGCCGGAGATCATCAGCTGCTCCGGGCCGGAGCTGAGGTGGAAGGCCGTATGGCCCGGCGTGTGACCGGGCGCGCTGACGAAGCGGATGCCGGGCACCACCTCATCCTCGCCCTCGACGGGCAGCACGTTCTTCCAGCTCGGGATCACGCTCTGGATGCGGCGGGCCAGCGACTGCCGCCACGGCGGCAGGCGGCTGGTGAGCGCGGGATCGGTCCAGAACTTGTGCTCGGCCGCAGCAACGATGATCTCGGCATTGGGAAACACGGGGGCGTCGCTGTCCTCGCGCAGCAGTCCGAAAATATGATCGGGATGGAAATGCGAGATCAGGATGGTGTCGATTTCCTGCGGACGAATGCCGGCCGCCTTGAGGTTGTCCAGCATGCGGCCCGAGATGAAGATCGAGTCCGAGTTGTAGCCTTGCACCTGTCCACCGCCGCCGGCATCGCACAGCACGGTCTTGCCCTTCAGCCGCACCACATAGGTCGAGATCGGAATCGGGACGAAGGCGGGATTGAAGCCCGCTGCACGCAGCGCGTCCTTGACGTCGCTGATGCTGGCGTTGCTGAAGAAGCCCGCCTCGTGCGGCTTCTCCCAGATGCCGTCATAGAGCGCGATCACCTCGGCCTCGCCGACCGTGATCCGGCAAAAGCCGCGTTCGGGGTCCTCGGTGCGCCGGCGCGGCTTGGCGTCGACCACGGCAAGACCGGCGTCGAGGCCGAAGGCTGCGGCAGCGGTTGCTGCCGACAGCACCAGGGTCCTGCGCGATGGTCCGCACGCCGTCACACTGCCCGCCACAAATCTGTACCGCTGGTTGAACAAACCGGAGATGCAAGTGAACCTTTGCACCTTAGCGGGATTATGGCGCCACAGCGGCGTTTCTGGCCGGGCGATCCAGTGTGCGGTGTTTGCAACGGTTCAGCGTCCGCCCGTCAGGGCGCGGCCGAGGGGAGCTGATGCGCGCGACATGATCGTCCGGCTTCTGCAAGGATCTCGTGCCAAGTACGACCTGCTGGCAGTGCGACGCAGCAACAACCGTTCAACTGACGAACGCGACGGCTGGCCGTTTTGACCATCGTCACCGGTCGCGTCGTCCTCAGGCGGCGCGAACCGATTGAAGGAAGCGGCTGACCTCCTGCTTGAGACGGTTGCTGTCGCCGGACAGCTGACGCGCCGCCGTGAGCACCTGGCTCGACGTCTCCTCGGTATCGCCGGCCCCGCGCTGCACGTCGGTGATGTTCGACGAGACCTGCTGCGTGCCGGTCGCGGCGTGCTGAATGTTGCGGGAGATCTCCGCGGTGGCCGCACCCTGCTCCTCGACGGCCGCGGCAACGGTCGCGGCGATCTCCGAGAGCCGCTCGATCGTGGTCGAGATCTCTCTGATCGCACCGACCGATTCCTGCGTCGCCGACTGGATGCCGGAGATCTGCTGCCCGATCTCGCCGGTGGCCTTGGCGGTCTGCTCGGCCAGCGCCTTCACCTCGGAGGCCACCACCGCGAAGCCGCGCCCGGCTTCACCGGCGCGCGCCGCCTCGATGGTGGCGTTGAGCGCAAGCAGGTTGGTCTGGCCGGCAATCGAGTTGATCAGCTCGACGACGTCACCAATGCGGGTTGCGGCCTTCGACAGCTCGCCGACCCGATCATTGGTACGGCGAGCCTGGCCGACTGCATCCGATGCGATCCGCGCCGATTCCTGGACCTGGCGGCTGATCTCCCTGACCGACGACGTCAGTTCCTCGGTCGCCGAGGCGACGGCCTGAACGTTGGCCGAGGCCTCTTCGGAGGCCGCAGCAACGCTGGTGGACAGCTCCTGCCCGCGCATGGCCGTGCTCGACAGCGAGTTGGCCGAGCTCTCGAGCTCGGTCGAGGCCCTCGACACCGTGTCGACGATGTTGCCAATGGCGCCTTCGAAGTTTTCGGCGAGCTCCGACATCTCTCGCTTGCGCGAGGTAGTCGCGCGCGCTTCCTGCTCCACGAGCTCCCTGGCGTTGAAGCGCACCATCGTCTGCACGGTCTGCAGGTTGCGCAGCGCGCGGCCGATCTCGTCGTCGCGCTCGATGCGCATGCGGGTATCGAGCTTGCCTTGGGTGATGCTCTCCATCGTCTCGTTGAGATGGTCGAGCGGACCGGCGACCGCGCTCATCGTGCGCGAGCCGACCAGGCCACAGAGGATGATACCGACAGCAGCGATCCCCGCCGAGGTCATGCCGCCGAGCCCGCCCTCGCCGAACGAGATCACGCCGAGCGCGATCAGGAATATGATCTGCAGCCCGAGCAAAGTGCGCAGCCTTGCTGCGATCGTTCCGTTGAACATCGCGAGATGGTCGAACACCGAGCGGTGGCGGACGATGCCGTCATTGATCTTGTAGCCGTGCGGCTTCTTTTCACGGATCGCAGCATAGACCTGCTCGGCCTCGGCCCGCTGGTCGGACGGCAGCTTGGTCCGCACCGAGGTGTAGCCGACAATCTGGCCATCCTTGCGGATCGGCGACGCCGTCGCCAGAACCCAGTAGTAGTCGCCATTCTTCCGGCGGTTCTTCACCGCGCCAACCCAGGGACGGCCTGCCTTCAGCGTCGTCCAGAGATTATCGAATGCTTCCGGCGGCATGTCAGGGTGACGGACGATGTTGTGCGGCTGCCCCATCAGCTCGGCCTCGGTGAAGCCGGCCGCGTCGACGAAATCCCGGTTGAAGAACGTCAGCTTGCCCTTGGCGTCGGTCTTCGACACGATCAGCGTATCATCCGTAATCGGATATTCGACATTGGTGACGGGCAGGTTCTTACGCATGGCGCGGCTCTCGCTGTGGGGGCTGCCGATTGATCGCACGCTCGTTCGTGCGACTAATATTTTCGCAACTGATCAATCAATCATCGCGCAGTCCGCTTAACCTAAGATAAAGTATCAAAACCGTAAAACTGCGGAATCATCAAATTCAATCCAGAGGTTGAACCATTCTGCGCAGCCTTGCGCCGGCTTCGACCTCCCCGTCCCAACGAGAAACGGCGGCGAACCATGTTCGCCGCCGTTCCGGAAGTTGTTCATCGCTGTGGCCTTGCCGCCTCGGATCAGGCTGCGCGCACCGTCTGCATGAAGCGCGACACCTCAGACTTGAGGCGGGTGCTGTTGGCCGAGAGCAGCTTCGCCGCCGAGAGCACCTGCGACGACGCGCTCCCGGTCTCCATCGCGCCGCGCTGCACATGGGCGACGTTGGATGACACCTCGCCGGTGCCGGCTGCGGCCTGCTGCACGTTGCGGGCGATCTCCTGCGTCGCCGCGCCCTGCTCCTCGACAGCCGCCGCGATCGTCGACGAGATCTCCGACAGCTTCTCGATCGTGACCGAGATCTCCCGGATGGCGGAGACCGAGTCCTGGGTCGCCGTCTGGATGCTGCCGATCTGATGGCCGATCTCGCCGGTCGCCTTGGCGGTCTGCTCCGCCAGCGCCTTCACCTCGGAGGCGACGACGGCGAAGCCGCGGCCGGCCTCACCGGCGCGCGCCGCCTCGATGGTGGCGTTGAGCGCGAGCAGGTTGGTCTGGCCGGCGATCGTGTTGATCAGCTCGACGACGTCGCCGATGCGGGTCGCAGCCTTCGACAGCTCGCCGACGCGGTCGGTGGTCGAGCGCGCCTGCCCGACCGCATCGCCGGCCATGCGGGCCGACTGCTGCACCTGGCGGCTGATCTCGGTGACGGACGACGACAGCTCCTCGGTCGCGGACGCGACGGACTGCACGTTGGTCGAAGCCTCCTCGGACGCCGCGGCAACGGTGGTCGCCAGCTGCTTGGAGCGGTCGGCGTTCGACGACAGCGACGTGGCCGACGATTCCAGCTGCGTGGACGCCGACGACACGGTGTCGATGATCTGGCCGACGGCCGCCTCGAAGCCGTCCGCCAGCCTCTGCATCTCGGCGCGGCGCTGCTGCGCGGCGATCCTGTCCTGCTCTACCTTGGCCTCGGCCTCCTGGCGCGCCTTCTCGGCGAGCATCTTGCCGACGCCTTCCACCGCGCGCGCGGTGTCGCCGATCTCGTCCTTGCGGTCGACGCCCACCATCGCCGGAGCTTCGCCGCGCGCCATCCGCCGCAGCACGTCGACGAGGGCCTGCATCGGCCTGGCGATGCCGAACACACCCGCGGCAAGCGCAGCGCCGATCGCGAGAACGGTCGCGGCGACGGCTGCGATCAGCGAGTTGCGTGCGATCGTGGCGGCATTGTCGTGTTGCTCCTTGGCCGTGGCCTCTGAGAACGACACGACATCGGCGATTTCCTTGATCTGCGCGTCGACCGCCGCGTGGAGCGGACCGTCGCACTCTGCACGCATTTGTTCGGCGATCTTTGCGTTTTCCTCAGGAGTGGTCGCGTTAGCGGCCGCCTGGATGACGGGACCGCACACTGCAAACGCCTTCGCGAAACTCTCGATCAGTTTGCCGGTGGTGCTGGCCCGCTCCGGAAGATCCGTCTTGATCTTGTTCAGGCCGTCTATCACCTGCGCCGACGTGTCGCCGGCCGCCTTGAGCAGACGCGCGTTGCCGGCTTCCGTCGTCTCGGTCAGCAGAGCAAACGCAGACGCGCGGTACGTTTCGGCGCGGCGGCCCGTTCTGGCCAGCAAGACAGTTGAACTGTCGATCCGCTTCACAACGTCGGTATAGGCCGCGTCGATGGCAGACATCTGGCCAGACATGTAGCTGACGATGCCGATCATGATGCCACCCATGAGGAGAGCGATCAGCCCGACCTTGAAGACCATACGAAGATTTCTGAGCACGAGACGTTCTCTCTGATTCTGAATGCAATGATTGCATCCGAACCAACCTCGCGCCAGCGCGCTTAATCTAAGTTAATTTGGAATGGCGTCCGGTAGTATTACGGGCTGCATATCAACTCGTTGACCTGAGGCATTTATATGCAAACAGCCTTGCGGACGCATTTGACACGATAAAAAGAGGGGCGCAGCCTCGCGGCCACGCCCCCCGGTGCGATGGACAAAGGTGAGATCAGGCGGCCCGCACCGTTTCCAGGAAGCGGCTCACCTCGATCTTCAAGCGGTTGCTGTCGGCTGACAGCACCTGCGCCGCGGACAGCACCTCGGACGAGGCGGAGCCGGTTTCGTTGGCGCCGCGCTGCACCTCGACGATGTTGGTCGAGACATCCTTGGTGCCCTGCGAGGCGTGCTGGACATTGCGGGAAATCTCCTGGGTCGCGGCGCCCTGCTCCTCGACCGCGGCGGCGATCGTCGAGGCGATCTCCGAGAGCCGCTCGATCGTGGTCGAGATCTCTCTGATCGCACCGACCGATTCCTGCGTCGCGCTCTGGATGCCGGAGATCTGCTGACCGATCTCGCCGGTGGCCTTGGAGGTCTGCTCGGCCAGCGCCTTGACCTCGGTGGCGACCACGGCGAAGCCGCGGCCGGCTTCGCCGGCGCGCGCCGCCTCGATGGTCGCGTTCAGCGCCAGCAGATTGGTCTGGCCGGCAATGGTGTTGATCAGCTCGACGACGTCGCCGATGCGCGCGGCCGCCTTGGACAGCTCGCTCACCTGCTCGTTGGTGCGGCGTGCCTGATTGACGGCCTCGTTGGCCATGCGGGCCGATTCCTGCACCTGGCGGCTGATCTCGGTGACGGACGAGGACAGCTCCTCGGTGGCCGAGGCAACCGACTGCACATTGCTCGAGGCCAGCTCGGAGGCCGAGGTCACCGTCGTGGTGATCTCCTGCGACCGCTCGGCGGAGCGGCGCAGCGTATTCGCGGACGTCTCGAGACGGCCCGACGCGGTCGACACGGCGTTGACGATGTCGCCGACGGTCTGCTCGAAGCGGCCGGCGAGGTCCATCATGTCGCGGCGGCGGTTCGCGGCCTGACGCTGTTCCGTCTCCTTCTGCTCGGCTTCGAGCGCCTGGACGCGGATGGCGTTGTCCTTGAAGATCTGCACGGCCTTGGCCATCTCGCCGACTTCGTCGCGGCGATCGGCATAGGGGATGGTGACGGAGAGATCGTTGTTGGCCAGCCGCCCCATCGCGGCCGTCATGCTGGTGATGCCACGCGTGACCGCGGAATTCAGCAGGAACAGCGAGATCAGCGCGATCACGGCCATCGTGATGCCGCCCATGATGATCGCGGTCCGCGATGAGGCCAGGGCGGCGTCGGCGGCATCCGCACGGACTTTCAGAAGCGACTCTTCGGCGTCGACCGCCTCCTTCACCAGCACGCGGAGACCGTCCATGTACTTCTTGCCGGCGCCCGAGGCTTCGAGGTTGCGCGCCTCCGCCACGGTCTGCGGATTGCGCATCAGCGCGATCTCCTTCTCCGCAACATCCTGGCGCCAGCCGGAAGCGGCCTGCGCGATCTGATCGAAGCGGCGCTGCTGGGACTGATTGTCGGACGTCAGCTGCTTGACCTCGCTGAGCGCCTTCTTGAAGGCCGCATCAGAATTCCTGTAGGGCTCGAGAAAATTGTCGGTGCCGCCGACCAGGAAGCCACGCACGCCGGTTTCGGCATCCACCATCGCGGAGACCAAAATCTTGGCCTGGTCCATCACCTGATAGGTATGAACGGTCCATGCGTTGTTCTGAGCCAGCGTGGAGAGGTTCTGCCATGTGATGATGCTGGCGATGCCGGAGACGATCATCGTCAGAAGGAAGGCGGCGGCGAGCTTGCGCGACGTCCTCATGTTCATCAGGAACGAGAGCATGCGAATTCCCTAAGGGGTTTGGGGCCCCTGCAGCGGGCAGGCGGCGGCTTAACGGGATATGGTGACAATTCGCCATGACAACTAAATCGGGCGTTAACGATTGCGGCCGTAGTGACACGGGCATCGGCGCGACCGCTCCTTGTGACCCATCGGCGCATGAATAGAGGGCGCGGCTTGCCGGCCACGCCCTGATCTCGCCGAGAGCTGCGCGCCGCAATCAGGCCGCGCGCACCGTATCAAGGAAGCGAACGACCTCGAGCTTGAGCCGGCTACTGTCACCGGACAGCATCTGCGCCGCCGACAGCACCTGGGACGAGGCCGAGCCGGTCTCGCTGGCGCCGCGCTGCACCTCGGCGATGTTCGATGATACCTGCTGGGTTCCGATCGAGGCCTGCTGGATGTTGCGCGAAATTTCCTGGGTCGCGGCGCCCTGCTCCTCCACCGCGGCGGCGATGGCCGAGGAAATCTCCGACAGCTTCTCGATGGTGCCGGAAATCTCCCTGATGGCGCCGACGGATTCCTGCGTCGCCGTCTGGATGCTGCCGATCTGCTGGCCGATCTCGCCGGTCGCCTTGGCCGTCTGCTCGGCCAGCGCCTTGACCTCGGAGGCGACGACCGCAAAGCCGCGGCCCGCTTCGCCGGCACGCGCGGCCTCGATGGTCGCGTTCAGCGCCAGCAGGTTGGTCTGGCCGGCAATGGTGTTGATCAGCTCGACGACGTCGCCGATGCGGGTCGCCGCCTTCGACAACTCGCCGACGCGCTCATTGGTGCGCCGCGCCTGGTCGACCGCTTCGCTGGCCATGCGCGCGGACTCCTGCACCTGGCGGCTGATCTCGGAGACCGAGGAGGACATTTCCTCGGTCGCGGAGGCGACCGACTGCACATTGGTCGAGGCTTCCTCGGAGGCCGCCGCGACCGTCGTCGCGAGCGCCTGCGACCGGGTCGCGGTGGTCGTCAGGGTCGTCGCCGATGCTTCGAGCTCGGTCGATGCCGACGACACCGTATGAACGATCTCGCCGACCGCCGCCTCGAAGCCGTTGGCCATCCTGTGCATCTCGGCCCGGCGCTGCTCGGCGATGAGTCTGTCCGTCTCGACCTTGGCTTCGGCCTCCTGGCGCGCCTTGTCGGCGAGCATCAGCTTGATCTGGTTGACGGCCTCGGCGGTCTCGCCGATCTCGTCGCCACGGCCTTCGCCGGTGACCGCGACGTCCTCGCCCTTGGCCATCCGCTGCAGGACCGCGACCAGCGCACGCATCGGCTTGGCGATGCCGAACTGGCCAATCACGAAGCCGAGCGACAGGCCAATTAGAATACCGGTCGTCACCACGACCATCAATGTCCGCGACGTCGCGTGATATTCTTCCGCTGTTTCCTTCGCAGCTTCCACGACACGATGTTCCATCCTGTCCGCGACGGCGCGCATCTTCTTGCGAAGCTGTTGAGCAGCCTCGTCACTCTTCAAGACCACGCCCATGAGCGTCTTGGCGGCCTCGGTGGTCGGCACTGCCGAAGCAGTTTCAACCGCCACCAGCGTGGCTGCGACGGTGTTCTTGTAGTTGGCGAATGCCGCACGCACCTCCGGCAGCATGGCCACCGTTTCCTTGTCTGTCGTCTTCGCGATCTCCGCCAGCCGCTCGTCAAAAATCTTGGATTCTTCATCGATGGCGTGATGCGCCGCATTGCGGTTGTCGGTGCTGGGATCGAGCGCGCTGCGGAATTCCTCACTGACCATCGACATGATGTTGGTGTTGGCGCGCGCAGCGAGCAGCGAGCGATGCGCCGCGCGGACCATTCGTTCCGCATTCTGATTCTGATCGTACAGAGCATTGGTCGCGATATACGCAACAGCTGCAGTGACGCCGCTCAAGAGCAGAACGATCGCCAGGATCTTCGTCAGTACGCGAAAGCGGGACAGAAACGACATCGACATCCTCATTGATTGATGGCTGATTGGCGACAAGCCAAAAGCAGCCGCGGAATGCGTCTTTCCGCAACTAATCGAGATGAAACGTCGTCAAGTTGATAATGGAACCCGCATGATTCCTTAATTTTTCGGCCCGTATCTTCTCGGACCGTATAAACGCGGAGGGGGCGCAGCCATGCTGGTCCGCCCCCCTGACGCTGAAATGTAAAGGCCCACTAGGCCGCGCGCACCGTCTCCAGGAAGCGCGAGACTTCGGTCTTCAGCCGGCTGCTGTCGCCCGACAGCATCTGCGCCGCAGACAGCACCTGCGACGAGGCCGAGCCGGTCTCGGTGGCGCCGCGCTGCACGTCGCTGATGTTGGAGGACACCTGCTCCGTTCCGGCCGCAGCCTGCTGGACGTTGCGCGAGATCTCCTGGGTTGCCGCGCCCTGCTCCTCCACCGCGGCCGCAATGGCCGAGGAGATTTCCGACAGCTTCTCGATGGTCCCGGAGATGGCGCGGATGGCGGTCACGGACTCCTGGGTGG
The DNA here is from genome assembly GCF_030159255.1 of Bradyrhizobium sp. SSBR45G. Lineage (GTDB taxonomy): Bacteria > Pseudomonadota > Alphaproteobacteria > Rhizobiales > Xanthobacteraceae > Bradyrhizobium. Next base: position 107,209 of record NZ_BSCT01000023.1, read on the forward strand.
CTGCCTGAATGCCGGCGATCTGCTGGCCGATTTCGCCGGTGGCCTTCGAGGTCTGCTCCGCCAGTGCCTTCACCTCGGTCGCGACGACCGCGAAGCCGCGCCCCGCTTCGCCCGCGCGCGCCGCCTCGATGGTCGCATTGAGCGCCAAGAGATTGGTCTGGCCGGCGATAGTGTTGATGAGCTCGACAACGTCGCCGATTCGGGCCGCGGCCTTCGACAGCTCGCTGACCTGGTCGTTGGTCCGGCGCGCCTGGTCAACCGCACCGCTCGCCATGCGAGCAGACTCCTGCACCTGCCGGCTGATCTCGGTGACCGACGACGACAGCTCCTCGGTGGCAGATGCGACCGACTGCACGTTGGTCGACGCTTCCTCCGACGCGGACGCGACGGTGATCGCCAGCTGCTCGGACCGCTCGGCGGTCGCGGTCAGGGTCTTGGCCGAGGCTTCCAGCTCGTCCGAGGCTGCCGACACCGTGCCGATGATCTGGCCGACAGAGGCCTCAAAGGCATCGGCAAGCTGCTGCATCTCGCGCTTGCGCTGTTCGGCCGCCTTCTTGTCGGCGTTCGCCTTCGCCTCCGCCTCTTCGCGCGCCTTGGCTTCGGCGTTCTCACGGATGACGACGACGTTCTTGGCCATGTCGCCGATCTCGTCGCCCCGATTGGCACCGGGGATCTTGATGTCGAGATCGCCCGAAGCCATGCGGCCGAGCGCACCATCGAGACCAGTGATCGGACGTGACACGCCCAGGAAGCCGAAGGCCACGGAGCCCACGAGAACCACCAGCATGGCGCCCGACAGCAGCAGCGCTATACGGCCGGCGCTGGCAAGCTCGGCATCGGCCGCCTGTTTCGCCTCATTTGTGCGCTGCTCGGCGGTCGCGACCAATTCCGTCATCAGCTTGGTCGCCTCAGCTGCAGCCGGACGGGCTCGCTCGGTGACACTCTTGTTCTTGGCCTCCTCTGCCGACACTGTCTGCGTAACGGAGTCGCCATAGCTCTTCAGCAGCCCGCTGAGCCGTTCGATCGCCGAATGGCTGGTGGCAGGCAGCTTGGTCAAGGTTACGGCGAGTTCGTCGCCGCTGAGCTTCAAGCGTTTGACGATTTCGTCCTTGAGCTCCGGCTGGTTGGTCGCGGCAAAGCGCCAGGCAGCGGCGCGCACGGATGTCATCGCGGAGTCCGCGGCATAGATGTGCTTCTCAATCTCGCTGCTCTCGGGCGCGTCTTTGACCGCCGAGGATGCAAGCAGCGTATCGACCTGCTTGCGCCAATCCGACGAGACGGCGTTGCGGCCCTCCTGCAGCGAAAGCACCTGCTTCTGCAGCCGCGCGGTCTCGTCCGCCGCCTGCATGTAGTCTGCGGCAAACGACTTGATCTTGCCGAGCCGGTCCTTCGTATCCGGGCGGTACGCCAGCGCAGCCGCCGCGTCGATGCTCTTGCCGATCTTGGCGTGCGCCTGGCGTTCCTCATCGAGAAACCTGTCGACTTCGGCCGCACTCTTCGAGAGGCGAACGCCGCGGTTGGCCAGTTGCAGGTTGCGGAGATCAGCGTCTGCCACGAGCACGTTCTTGCGGATCGTGTTCTGTACGTCCGCGGCCTTCATTGCAGCGTCGATCGCGTTCTGCGACGATTGCTGATTGAACAGCATGCCGAGCGAGAGGAGAATGCCCGCAAGGCCGGCCATTCCCATTTTGTAGCCGATGCGGTTGAGCTTTATCATCTGGTCGATTGCCTTCTGGATCGGTTGCCTGGGCAACCTAGTTTCCGCAACTTGAAAAATTGTTCCGATGTGGAACCAATTTCCAGTTCAGCATTCTAAGAAGGCTTAAGCAGATGCTCCGTAGGATTACGGATTCAGCCGTCGGCCCGGAGCGCCATGAACGTTGTTGGGGAGCAAAAAAATGCGCAGCCCACGGGCTGCGCATATGTTGCTCCGTCTCGCTCCGGCCGCCCGCCACGGTTGCAGGACGCGACCAGCCTTGTGCGCGTCTATGCCGCGCGCACCGTCTCCAGGAATCGGCTGACCTCGAGCTTCAGGCGGTTGCTGTCCGTCGACAATGACTTCGCTGCAGACAGAACCTGCGACGAGGCCGATCCGGTCTCGCTCGCACCGCGCTGCACGTCGGCGATGTTGGACGAGACCTGCTGGGTGCCCTGCGCCGCCTGCTGCACGTTGCGCGAGATTTCCTGCGTCGCTGCGCCCTGCTCCTCGACCGCGGCAGCGATGGCCGACGCAATCTCCGACAGCCGTTCGATCGTGCCCGAAATGGTCCTGATCGCATTCACCGATTCCTGCGTCGCGGCCTGGATGCCGGAGATCTGCTGGCCGATCTCGCCGGTCGCCTTCGAGGTCTGCTCCGCCAGCGCCTTGACCTCGGTGGCGACGACGGCGAAGCCCTTGCCCGCCTCGCCGGCGCGGGCCGCCTCGATCGTGGCGTTGAGCGCCAGCAGATTGGTCTGGCCGGCAATGGTGTTGATGAGTTCGACGACGTCGCCGATGCGCGCGGCCGCCTTCGACAGCTCACCCACCTGATCGTTGGTGCTCCGCGCCTGGGTGACGGCCTCGCTCGCCATGCGCGCCGATTCCTGCACTTGGCGGCTGATCTCGGTCACCGACGACGACAGCTCCTCGGTGGCCGAGGCCACCGACTGCACATTGGTCGAGGCTTCCTCCGACGCCGAGGCCACGGTCGTCGCCAAACGCTGCGAGCGGTCGGCGGTCGCGGTCAACGTGCTTGCCGAATTCTCCAGCTGGTTCGACGCCGAGAACACGGTATTGACGATCTCGCCAATGACGGCTTCGAACTGGCGCGTGACGGCATCGACCCTGCGGCCGCGCTCGATCTTCGCTTCGGCGTCCTTGGCCGCCGCTTCGTCGGCGGCCTTCTTGGCGATCAATGCATCCTTGAAGATCTGCAGTGCGTTGGCCATCGCCCCCATCTCGGTCTTCTCGCCGCGATGGGGAATCTCGGCGGAGAGATCGCCCTCGCCCAACGCCTGCATGGGCGTCACGATCGAGTCGATGCCGTTGGAGACGCTGCGCACGAGGGAGAAGCTCACCGCGATCCCGGCCACCACGGCGAGACCGAGAATGACCGAGAGCGTCAAGAAGGCCGACGAATAGGTCGCCGCGGCGTTGCTGGATGCCTGGTCGGCGCCGGCGTTGTTGAGATCGATGCCCTTCTTCAGCACCTCGTCCGCCGCCAGCCCGATCTTGTTGACCGTGTTCTGGTTCAGCGCATGCGCCTCATGCGGGACCTGACCGGCGGCCTTGCGCGACAGCGCCATCACCTGCTCGACACCATTCCGGTATTGGTCCCAGAGCTTGCTCCAATCCTTGTAGTTCGCCTGCTCTTCCGGGGAGCTTATCATCTGCTCATAGCTCTGGCGGGATTTTGCAATCAGATCCACGACCATCGCGGCGGTCTTCTCCTGGGCAAGCTTGTCATCGAGCGCTTCGGCGAGCATGTGCTCGCGCACCACGTTGCGATAGGTGATGACGTTGGCACGGAGCTCTCCGAGGACGCGGACGCTGGGCAGCCAATTGGCCGTGATCTCGACCGTGTCGCTGTTCATCGAGCGCATGTTCTTGACGGCGAGAAGACCCGTGCCGGTCAGGATCAGGAGCATGAAGGCCACGACAGTGATGATCTTCGCGCGGATCGACATGCTGGCGAACATGAAAGGACCTCTTTGGGCCGGCGGTGCCGCCACGATTGATAGTTAAGCTCCGCTTATTTTTAAGAGCGTTTTGATCGAACAGCGTTAAAATCGCACACCGTAGAGTTACGGGGCGCCGATCCTCCCTGAGGCGCGGCGATGGTCTGCGACGAGACCGCAAAAGAAGAAGGGCCGGAGCGCATGACGCTACGGCCCTTCAATCGCTCAGTCTCGCCAGCTCTCAGCGGATCCTGCACTCCGCCATCACGCCGCCCGCACCGAGCCGAGGAAGCTCGCGACCTCCTGCTTGAGGCGGCTGCTGTCGCCTGACAACGCCTGAGCCGCGGCCAGCACCTGAGCGGACGCCGAGCCGGTCTCGGCGGCGCCACGCTCGACGTCGGCGATGTTGGCCGAGACCTGCTGCGTGCCATGCGCGGCCTGCTGCACGTTGCGCGAAATTTCCTGCGTCGCGGCGCCCTGCTCCTCGACCGCCGCGGCGATGGCCGACGAGATCTCCGACAGCTTCTCGATGGTGGAGGAGATCTCCTTGATGGCGCCGACCGACTCATGCGTCGCGACCTGGATGCTCGAGATCTGCTGGCCGATTTCGCCGGTCGCCTTCGCCGTCTGCTCCGCCAGCGCCTTGACCTCGGAGGCGACGACGGCGAAGCCGCGGCCGGCATCACCGGCGCGCGCCGCCTCGATGGTGGCATTGAGTGCCAGCAGGTTGGTCTGCCCGGCAATGGTGTTGATCAGCTCGACCACGTCGCCGATGCGGGTGGCCGCCTTGGACAGCTCGCTGACGCGGCCGGTCGTGGTGCGGGCCTGGCCGACGGCGTCGTTGGCGATGCGCGCGGATTCCTGCACCTGACGACTGATCTCGGTGACCGAGGTCGCCATCTGCTCGGTCGCGGACGCGACCGACTGCACGTTGGTGGTGGCTTCCTCCGATGCGGATGCAACGGCGGTGGTCAGTCCCTGTGACCGCGTCGCCGCGTGGGTCAGCGTGGTCGCGGACTGCTCGAGCTGGCTCGAGGCGGCCGACACGGTGTCGACGATCTCGCCGACCGCCGCTTCGAACTGCTCGGCGAGCCGCTGCATGTCGGATCGGCGCTGGCGCGCCGCGACAGCGTCCTGCGCGATCTTCTCCTCGGCCTCGGCGTGCGCCTTCTCCTCTGCATTGCCACGGATCACGGTGACGGTCTTGGCGAGATCACCGATCTCGTCACCGCGCGCCGCGCCGGGAATCTCGATGTCGAGCCGGCCGCGGGCCATCTCGCCGAGCGCGCCGTTGAGCCGCGTCAGCGGCCGGGCGATACCGAAGAACGAGAATACGACCGAGCAGATGACGGAGAGAAGCACGGCCAATCCGACGATCAGCGTGATGCGGCTCGCCTGCGCGGCAACCTCATTGGCATCATATCTGGCGCTGGCGTTGCGCGCGCGGGCGTCCTGAATCGAGGCCGTCATCAGCTCGCCGGCCTCGGCGAGATATTTCAGCGTGCGGTCGCGCAGCAGCGCTTCCTTGACGCCCTCGGTCTTGACCACTTCGTCATTGGCAAGGACGAAATCGGAGGCGACGCCGTTGAGCCTGGTGATCGCGGCCTGGATCTCGCGATCGTCCGCGAGCATGCGCGCGTCGGTCAGCGAGCTCTTCAGCACCGGCACGGTCTGCTTGATCAGGGTGATCGTGGACGCATCGCCCGTCATGCCGAAGCGCCACGCCTGCGACCGCACGTAGTTCAGCTTGGCGTCGGCGGCGTGCAGCTGCCGTTCGACCCGCTCGCGGAAGGCGAGGTTGGGCAGCGTCGGCGAGCCCAGCACGGCCTGCAGCCCCTTGGTCCATTCGTTGGACACGGCGCTGCGCTTGTCGATCTGCAGCAGCAGGGTTTTCTGCGCCTCCGCCAGCTCGACCGCGCCAGCGGCATAGTTCGTCATCAGTTCCTTCAGACGGACCAGCCGATCGCGGTTCTGGGCCGTGGCGACATTGGTCAGCGCGCCATCGATGTCGGTCACCATGGCGGTGGAGAACTGCTGAATGTCGGCGGCGGCCTTCTCGGCATCGGCCGGCACCCGCGCCAGCCGCGCCGAGCGGCCCGCAAGCTGGCTCTGCTGCATGTTGATGCTGGCCGACATCACGCTTTCGACCACCCGCCGCGCGCGCTCGGCCTGCTCGTTGGCCCGGCTGACAGCCGTCTCCGCGATCATCTGATTTGCGATCATGCCGATCGCGAGCGTCGCGCCAACGGCGCCAGCAAGCCCGAGCTTGTTGCCAATTCTGTTCAGTTTCATTGCCCCACCCACAGGATGGACGCGTCACTCGACCGTCCAGGTAAACCTATAGGGGTGAGGCTCCCTAAATACCGTTAATGCTGCAGCGCATCCGTGCAAAAAGTTCGTTCAACGAACTATATTTTCCGAGGAAAACAATACTTTCGCGACAAGTAACGACAGACCTCAACCATTGAGATGTAGGGCGCAGCAGCCTGGACGTCCGCAGCCGAGTCATCTCATCGCATCAGATCGAGCGCGTCAGCGAAGAATTGCGGTCCGCCGAAATTTCCCGACTTCAGCGCCAGCAGCATCTCGCTTCCCTCGGTCCCGATGGCACGCAGCACCGGAACGCCGGCCGCGATCTCGCGCCCAACCAGGAAGCCGGGGATCTTCAGCCGGTCCACGACCGCGCCGGAGGTCTCACCACCCGCGACCACCAGACGCCTGACGCCGGCCTTGATCAGTCCATCGGCCAGATCGGCCATGGCCTGCTCGATGGCATGACCCGCAGCCTCCCGACCGTGCCTGGCCTGCAGCGCGCCGACCTGATCCGGCGTGGCACTGGAGGCGATCAGCACGGGGCTCTCGGCGATGCGTTCGCGTGCCCAGGCCAGCGCCCGCTGCGTCTCGTCCGAGCCGGCGACCAGGCGCCCGGCGTCGAGATGCAGCACCGGCATGATGGTCTCGGCCTGCGCGATCTGCTGCAGCGTCGCCTGCGAGCAGCTGCCGGCGAGGCAGGCGGCCATGCCGCCGACCGGCGCGTCGGCATGATGATGCGCAAAGCCATGGGAATGCACATGCCCGGCCGCGACCAGCGCCCGCGCCAGACCGAGTCCGATCCCGGAGGCGCCGACCGAGACGCGACGTTGCAAGGCTGCCGCGCCGATCGCAGTCAGGTCGGCGTCAAACACCGCATCGGCGATGGCCGCGCCGATGCCCTGCCCGGCGAGCTCGGCGAGGCGATGGCCGATGGCCTCGGGCCCATGCACCACCGTCGCGAGATCGACGAGGCCGATCTTCCGTGTGCTCTGCCGGCCGAGCACGCGCACCAGATTGGCGTCATGCATCGGGTTGAGCGGGTGATCCTTGAGAGGGCTCTCGTTGAGCGGCACGGCGCCGACGAACAGATTGCCCTGATAGACAGTGCGCCTGGTCTCCGGGAAGGCCGGCGTGACCAGCACGATGCCGTCGCCAGCATCGCCGGCCAGCGCGTCCATGACCGGGCCGATATTGCCGGCGTCAGTCGAATCGAAGGTCGAGCAGATCTTGAACAAGACATGATCAGCGCCGCGCGCGCGCAGCCACGTGTCCGCCTCGCGCGACCGGGCCACGGCCAGCGAGGCCTCGATCGAGCGGCTCTTCAGCGACACCACGACGGCATCGACCTCGGGCAGCGCGAGGTCGTCGGCCGGCACGCCGATGGTCTGCACCGTGCGCAAGCCGGCGCGGGTCAGGGTGTTGGCGAGATCGGAGGCGCCGGTGTAGTCGTCGGCGATGCAGCCGAGCTTCAAGGTCACGGCTTCACTCCCTTATAGGGCTCAAACCAGCCGAGCCCGTCCTCGGTGCGGCCGCGCGGATTGTACTCGCAGCCGACGAAGCCGGCATAACCGAGCCGGTCGAGCTCTTTGAACAGGAACGGATAGTTCAGCTCCTCGCCGTCAGGCTCGTTGCGCGAGGGAATGCTGGCGATCTGGATGTGGCCGGTGATGTCGATCATCTCGCGCAGCCGCATCGTGACGTCGCCATGGATGATCTGGCAGTGATAGATGTCGAACTGCAGCTTCAGGTTCGGAATCTTCAGATCGCGAATGAGATCGCGGGCGAAGCCGAAATCGTTGAGGAAATAGCCGGGCACGTTGCGCGCATTGATCGGCTCGAGGACGACGTCGAGGCCGTGGGGCGCGAAGAACTCCGCCGCCCAGGCCACCGACTTCGCATAGGCCTCCACCGCCTTCGCATCGCTGCGCTCCGCGATCCCCGCCATCATGTGCAACCGCTTCACGTCGGTCGCCTTGGCGTAAGGCAGCGCCGTCTCCAGGCTCGCCTTGAGATCGTCGAAACGCTCCGGCAGCGCCGCAAAGCCTTTCTCGCCGGCATCCCAATTGCCGGGCGGCAGGTTGAACAGCGCCTGGGTCAGACCGTTCTCGCGCAGCCGCCTGCCGACCTCCTCGGCCGGATGATCATAGGGAAACAGGAATTCCACCGCGGTGAAGCCGGCCTTGGCGGCGGCCGCGAAACGGTCGAGGAACGGATGCTCGGTGAACATCATCGAGAGATTGGCGGCGAAGCGGGGCATGGCGTGAGAACTCGTCTCGTTGTTACTTGGATGAGCCCGGCAGCTTGGTGCCGGTAACCTGCGCGTACATCCGCGCCACCGACGCATCGTCGTCGCGGCCCATGCCGGCGGCCGACGTCATCAGGAACATCTGCAGCGCGGCGGCCGAGACCGGCACCGGGAACCGGTGAGTGCGCGCCATGTCCTGGATGATGCCGAGATCCTTGACGAAGATCTCGACCGCGCTGCGCGGCGTGTAGTCGCCGTCGAGCACATGCGGCATGCGGTTCTCGAACATCCAGGAATTGCCGGCCGAGGCGGTGATCACCTCATAGACCTTGCGGATGTCCAGCCCCTGCTTGGCGGCAAAGGCGATCGCCTCGCTGGCGGCCGCGATATGCACGCCGGCGAGCAGCTGGTTGATCATCTTGAATGCGGCGCCCTGCCCAGCGGCATCGCCGAGCTCATAGAGCTTCGCCGCCATCGCATCGAGCGCCGGCCGCGCCTTGGCGAAGGCCGCCGGGCTGCCGGAGGCGAGAATGGTCAACTCACCCTGCGCCGCGCGCTGCGCGCCGCCGGATATCGGTGCATCCAGATAGTGCTGGCCGGTCGCCTCCAGCTGCTTGGCGAGGCGACGCGCAACATCGGGATCCATGGTCGCGGAGGACACGAACACGGCCTCCTTCGGCATGGTCTCGGCGGCACCGCCGGGGCCGAACAGAACGGCTTCGGTCTGCGCCGCATTGACGACCACGCTGACCACGATGTCGGCGCCCGCGGCCGCCTCGGAGGGGCTGTGCGCCCCCTTGCCGCCATCGGCCACGAAACGCGCCACGGCGTCCGCCGACACGTCGCATCCGGTCACCGCGAAGCCCGCGCGCTTGAGCGAGGTCGCCATGCCGAATCCCATCGAGCCCAGCCCGATCACGGCGACGTTCAATTGCGATGGCGACGGCATGCGGCGAATCCCTGAAGCGTTTCCTGACGACGTCCGGTTGGCCCGGACTACGCCCTGGGTATCACGGCTTGGCCGCCTTGCCAAAGCGTGAGACAAAGCGGCAGACGACGGACGAGTGAGGATCAAACCCGTGGCGGACACTGCGATTCGCGAAGCCATCTGCCGGTTCGGCCGCTCGCTGTTCGAGCGCGGCCTGACGCCGGGCTCGTCCGGCAATATCAGCGTGCGGCTGGATGACGGCGGCTGGCTGGTGACGCCGACCAATGCCTCGCTCGGCTTCCTCGATCCGGCGAAGCTTTCGCGGCTCGATGCGACCGGCAGGCTGGTCTCCGGCGACGCGCCGACCAAGGAGGTGCCACTGCATACCGCGCTGTATCAGACACGCGACGCCGCGCGTGCGGTGGTGCATCTGCATTCCACGCATTCGGTCGCGATCTCGATGCTCCCCGAGATCGACCCTCGCGCGGTGCTGCCGCCGCTGACACCTTATTATTTGATGCGCTGCGGTCAGACGGCGCTGGTGCCATATCATCGGCCGGGTGATCCCGCCGTGGCCGACGCGATCAAGGGTCTCGCCGGCAAATATGCCTCGGTGCTGCTGGCCAATCACGGTCCTGTGGTGTCCGGCGATACGCTGGAGGCGGCGGTGTTCGCTATGGAGGAGCTCGAGGAAACCGCAAAACTCTATCTGCTGCTGCGCGGGCTCAACCCGCGCCAATTGTCGCCACAGCAGGTCGCCGACCTCGTGAAAACGTTCGGCCTCAGCCTGCCCGACCACACCGGTCATCACTGACCGAACGGTCGGATGGAGGCGCATGCAATACCCCGCACCATCACCCGCCGAGATCGAAGCCGCCGCCCAGATTCTGTTCGAGGAGGCCCGCTTCTATCGCTGGTTTCCGATCGCGACCGACTCCTATGCCATCTTCGCCGAGTCCAATCCGATCGGCGTCAGCGAATTGCGCGGCATTGCGGAACGCATGCTGCTGGCGGCTGCCCGCGCCCAGCGAGAGGCGCGGCTGCGCTAGCCGGGCGGCGCCTGCGCCGCCGTGTCGCTGATTGAGCCGCCTTGCTTCCGAACACCATTGATGCCTATTATCGAGGCAGACTCTGGCCGTGCGAGCACTCAGCCGCCGCTCGATCGATAGGCAGGCAGTGGCAGTGCCGCGTCGGTGTGGCGCTGGTACGCGGCCAGCCCTTCCATCATCGATTGTCGCGCGATCCGCCGCACGCGCCAGGCGCATCGAAGGGACCCCAAGAAGTGCCTCCACAGCGCCGTGGTTGCAGCTGTTTTCCCGGGTCATCGCCCGGCCCGCGCACGCCGCCAGTGGAAGCGGGCTGCAGGCTCCGACCCATTGCATACCGAACGGCGCTCGGCGCGCACGCTTGGTGCAGCGCACGATCCGTGCGCCAATCTTTGGCATATCCGTTGCAGACGCGACACGTGTCGGGGCCCGGGCACCCGGCCGTGCGGCCCATGATCCATGCCCGGTTCATGACTTGAGAAGACTAAGGAGGGCGGATGGCGGCGGGCGCGAGCTTGGAACTGGTGAAGGTGACGAAGATGTACGGTCACGTCACCGCCGTCGACGCGATCGACCTGCGGATTCCCGCCGGCTCCTATTGCTGCCTGCTCGGTCCCTCCGGCTGCGGCAAGACCTCCACCCTGCGCATGATCGCCGGCCATGAATCGGCGACATCCGGCGACATCATCGTCGGCGCGCGGAACGTCACCGAGCTGCCGCCCGCCGGACGCGGCACCGCGATGATGTTCCAGTCCTACGCGCTGTTTCCGCATCTCTCGGTGATCGACAACGTCGCCTTTGCGCTGAAGATGAAGGGCATCGCCAAGCCCGAGCGCCATGCGAAAGCACGCGAGTTGCTCGATCTGGTGGACATGCAGAGCTACGCCGGGCGCCTGCCCGCGCAGCTCTCCGGCGGCCAGCAGCAGCGCGTCGCGCTCGCCCGCGCGCTGATCACCTCGCCGCAGATCCTGCTGCTCGACGAGCCGCTGTCGGCGCTCGATCCGTTCCTGCGCCTGCGCATGCGCGCCGAGCTGAAGCGGCTGCAGCGCGAGCTCGGCCTCACCTTCGTCCATGTCACCCATGGCCAGGACGAGGCGATGGCGCTGTCCGATCTCGTGGTGCTGATGAATGGCGGCAAGATCGAGCAGCAGGGCAGCCCGCGCGAGATCTTCAACCATCCGCGCACCGAATTCGCGGCCCGCTTCATCGGCGGCCACAACGTCATCCCGCTGAACGGCGAAACCTTTGCGGTGCGGGTCGACCGCATCCAGCTGAAGGCGCCGACTGCTGCGATCGATGGCCCGGCCGTGCCGGGCACGATCAGCAAGATCGAGTACCAGGGCACTTATGTGCTGGTCGCGGTGGCGACCGATGGCGGCCCGGAGATCTCGGCGCAGCTCAGCGACGACCAGTTCGATGCCGACACCCACAGCATCGGCGAGCGCGTGGTCGTGACCTGGAATCCGGCGCTTGCCGACGCACTGACGCCCCGCCCTGCCGCCGCGGCTGCGCCGGCTGCGGAGCTGGTCGCCTGATTTTCGTTTGCCCGTTGTTCCCTCCAAGGAGATGATCATGACTGATCGATCGAAGACACCATCCATCAGCCGCCGCTCGCTGCTCAAGGGCGCGGCCGGCGTCGCCGGTCTCGCCGGCTCGGGCACGCTGCTCAGCGCGCCCTACGTCCACGCCGCCGACCCGAAGGTGCTGCGCTATCTCGGCACCGCCGTGAACGAGGGCGACGAGATCTCGAAGAAGTGCCTCGCCGACACCGGCATCAAGATCGAATACATCACGGCGACCACCGATGACGTCACCAAGCGCGTCATCACCCAGCCGAACTCGTTCGACGTGCTCGACACCGAATATTTCTCGCTGAAGAAGCTGGTGCCGTCGGGCAACATCTTCCCGCTCGATGCACGCAAGATCAAGGAATTCGACAACATCACGCCGGTCTTCACCAAAGGCGAGCTGCCGAACGGCAAGAAGATCGGTGGCCAGGGCACCGCACCGTGGAAGGTGCTCTATCTCGAGGGCGCGAACTCCAAGACCTTCTCGGCGACGCCGACCGAGTATGTGACCCTGATCCCGACCGTGTACAACGCCGACACGCTTGGCATCCGTCCCGACCTGATCAAGCGCCCGATCTCGTCCTGGGCCGAGCTGCTGAACCCCGAGTTCAAGGGCAAGGCCTCGATCCTCAACATTCCCTCGATCGGCATCATGGACGCCGCCCTCGTCGTCGAGGCCACCGGCCAGTACAAATATGCCGACAAGGGCAACATGACCAAGGCCGAGATCGACCTCACCATGAAGGTGCTGACCGAGGCCAAGAAGGCCGGTCAGTTCCGCGCCTTCTGGAAAGACTTCAACGAGTCGGTCAACCTGATGGCCTCGGGCGAGACCGTGATCCAGTCGATGTGGTCGCCGGCCGTCACCAAGGTGCGCTCGATGGGCATTCCTTGCGTGTTCCAGCCGCTGAAAGAAGGCTATCGCTCATGGGCCTCGGGCTTCTGCGTCTCGAAGGCGGTGGGCGGCAGCCCGAAGCTCGACTGGGCCTATGAGTTCGTCAACTGGTACCTGTCCGGCTGGGCCGGCGCCTACCTCAACCGCCAGGGCTACTACTCGGCCGTGCTCTCGACCGCCAAGGCCAACATGACCGAGGACGAGTGGGGCTATTGGATGGAAGGCAAGCCGGCGAAGAACGACATCAAGGCGCCGGACGGCACCCTGATGGAGAAGGCCGGCGCGGTGCGCGACGGCGGCTCCTATGACGACCGCATGGGTGGTGTCGTCTGCTGGAACGCCGTCATGGACGAGAACGACTACATGGTCCGCAAGTGGAACGAGTTCATCGCCGCCTGATGTGACCGCTATTGCTGCCGCGCCCATGACGTCGTGGGCGCGGCAGCCCTTTCCCAACCGCCCAAGCCATCCGCACCGGACGACAGGTCTTTCCCGTGGCCGTGACGATCGACAATACGCCTGACACGATAGCGCCGGCGGCGAGCGGCTGGCGCAAGATCGCCGTGCGCTCGATCGCCTGGCTGCAGGCCGGTCCGATGACACTGGTGTTTGCGCTGTTCTTCCTGCTGCCGCTGGTGCTCGTCGTCATCGTCAGCATCTGGGATTACAACGAATATGAGATGATCCCGGCGTTCAGCTTCCGCGGCTACACCGACACGTTCGAAGGCTGCGTCGCCAACCTGCCCGAGCTCTGCACGATCCTAAAGACCTATCTGAAGACGCTGAAGCTGTGCCTCCTGACCTGGGGCCTGACGCTCATGATCGGCTTCTGGGTCGCCTACTTCCTCGCCTTCCATGTCCGCAGCAAGACCTGGCAGATCGTGCTGTCGCTGCTGTGCACGATCCCGTTCTGGACCTCCAACGTCATCCGCATGATCGCCTGGATCCCGCTGCTCGGCCGCAACGGCCTCGTCAACCAGGGGCTGGTCGGCGCAGGATTCATCAACAAGCCGGTCGAATGGCTGCTGTTCTCCGAATTCTCGGTGGTGCTGGCGCTGGTGCACCTGTTCACCTTCTTCATGGTGGTGCCGATCTTCAATTCGATGATCCGCATCGACAAGCGCCTGATCGAAGCCGCCTATGATGCCGGCGCCTCCGGCTGGCAGACGCTGGTCAACATCATCATTCCCCTGGCAAAGCCCGGCATCGTCATCGGCTCGATCTTCGTCATCACCATCGTGATGGGCGATTTCGTCACCATCGGCGTGATGGGTGGCCAGCAGATCGCCTCGGCCGGCAAGATCATCGAGGCGCGCCTGTCGGCGCTGCAATTCCCGGCCGCCGCGGCCAACGCCGTCATCCTGCTCGGCATCACCATCGTGATCATCTCCGCGCTGACGCGGATCGTCGACGTGCGCAAGGAGCTCTGAGAGATGGGAGACAAGCGCCCCCGCTCCTTCTACATCCTCGCGCTGTTCTTCACGGCCTATGTGCTGTTCCTGTACGGCCCGATGATCGCGATCTACATCCTGTCGTTCCAAGGCCCCGACGGCGGCCTCACCTTCCCGATGAACGGGGTATCGCTGACCTGGTTCGGCAAGGTGTTTTCCGGCGGCGGCATCGTCGACATCGGCGCCGCCTTCAAGCGCTCGCTGGCGCTCGGCCTCGTCGTGATGGTCATCACCGTGGTGCTGTCGGTGGCCGCCGGCATGGCGTTCCGCAAGCCGTTCCGCGGCGCCTCGTTCGTGTTCTACACCGCGATCGCCAGCCTGATCATGCCCTCGATCATCACCTCGCTCGGCATCGCGCTCGAATTCCGGCTGATCGACGATTTCATCAACAAGCACGCGGCCGACTACGGCCTCGGCTGGCTCGCCGAGGGCCATACCACTGCGATGGGCCTGTTCACCTCGGGCCTCGGCGCGCACCTGACGTGGACCTTGCCGTTCGGCCTCCTCATCATGTTCGCGATCTTCAACCGCTTCGACGGCCGGCTCGAGGAAGCGGCCCGCGACCTCGGCGCCACACCCTGGCAGACCTTCCGCCACGTCGTGCTGCCGATCATCCTGCCGTCGGTCGTCGGCATCGGGCTGTTCGGCTTCACTTTGTCCTGGGACGAACTCGCCCGCTCCAGCCAGGCCATCGGCTCCGTCAACACGCTGCCGCTGGAGCTGCAGGGCCTGACGACGACGGTGACCAAGCCCGACATCTATGCGCTGGGCACGCTGACATCGGCGGTGTCGTTCATCGTGATCTTTGCGGCGTTGTCCGTGATCCTGGTGCTGCAGGCCCGCCAACGCCGCCAGGGCTCGGATGCCGGCAAGGGCCTGGTGTAGTTCAACGGCGGAAGTAGTGGCGGTCAAACTCATGGTCGCGATGTTTAGCAACAAGCCGCGAGCGCGATGCCCGTGAATGCGCCCTCGCCCCTTGCGGGAGAGGGCATGTAGGACAGTGCGTCAAACTCGGTTGGGTGAGGGGTTTGTCTCTACGGGCGCCGCGCGCGGACAAATACCCCTCACCCAACCGCGTACGCGGATAGGCCGTACATGCCCTCTCCCGCAAGGGGCGAGGGCGCTGTATCTCACAGCTGTTGCTCGGTGCGTAGGGTGGGCAAAGGCGCGCCCGGCTCGTTGTCGTCGTTATCGCTGCTTCGCGCGCCGTGCCCACCGTCCCCACTCGCCAGCACCGCCGGTGGGCACGCGCAGCCTCACGGCGGCGCTTTGCCCACCCTACAAGAGCCTCACCTCATAGCCCCAGATACGCCTTCCGCACATCCTTGTTGCCGCTGATTTCCGCGGCAGTGCCCTGCATCAGCACACGCCCCGTCTGCAGGATGTACGCCCGGTCCGCGATTTCCAAACACTCGGCCATGCGCTGCTCGACGATCAGCACCGTCATGCCGACGTCGCGGATGCGCTTCACGGCCTGGAAGATCTCGTCGACCAGTTTTGGCATGATGCCCTGCGACGGCTCGTCGAGCATCAAGAGCCGCGGCCGGGTCATCAGCGCGCGGCCGATCGCCAGCATCTGCTGCTCGCCGCCGGACAGCGTCTCCGCGCGCTGCTCGAGCCGCTCGGAAAGGCGCGGGAACAGCTTGAACACGAAGTCGAGCGGCTCCTCGCGATTGGCCTCGCTGCGATAGAGGTAGCTGCCGAGCCTGAGATTGTCGCGCACGGAGAGCCGCGGAAACAGTCGGCGGTTCTCCGGCACATAGGCGATGCCCTTCGCGGTGATCAGATGCTGCGCCATGCCGTCGACGCGGTTGCCGTCGAAGGTGACGCTGCCGGCGCGCGGCCGCTCGGCGCCGGCGATCGACTTCAGAAGCGTCGACTTGCCGGCCCCGTTGGCGCCGGCAACGCAGACGATCTCGCCCTTGTTGACGTCGATCGAGACGTTCGAGATCGCGACGAGGCCCTGATAGGCGGTGGTGACGTCACGCACCGACAGCATGGCGGTCTCCTAGATAGGCGGAAATGACTTTGGGATCGCGGACGACGTCCGTCGGCTTGCCTTCGATCAGCACCTTGCCGAGATCGAGCACGATGGCGCGGTCGACCAGCGGCATGACGATCTCCATGACGTGCTCGACCATCAGCACCGTGATGCCGGTGTCGCGGACGCGGCGGACGAGCTCGACACCCTTCTGGGATTCGACCGGCGTCAGGCCGGTCAAGACCTCGTCGAGCAGCAGCAGCTTCGGCTCCGTCGCCAGCGCACGGGCCACTTCCAGGCGCCGTTTCTCCGACGGCACGAGGTCGCTGGCCAGCACGTCGGCGCGCCCGCCGAGGCCGCAGAAATCCAGCACCTCCTGCGCCTTGCGGCGGGCCTCGCGCATGACCGTGGTTCGCACCAGCGCGCCGACGATGACGTTCTCGATCACCGTCATGCTCTCGAAGCTCTTCACCACCTGGAAGGTGCGGCCGATGCCGCGCTGGCAACGCTCGGCCGCCGGCAGCGCCGTGACGTCCTCGCCGTTGAAGATGATCGATCCTTCGGTCGGCTTGAACGCGCCGGCGATCAGGTTGAACAAGGTCGACTTGCCGGCGCCGTTCGGACCGATCAGGCCGACGATCTCGCCGCGCCCGACCGAGATCGAGACGTCGGAGTTCGCCGTCAGGCCAGAGAAACGCTGGGTGATGTTGCGGGTTTCCAGCAGAGCCGTCATGACGCCACCGCCTCTCTGACCGGATTCGCTGCCGGCTTGGGCTTGCGGGAGAACAGGCTGACCAGACCCTGCGGCCGCGCCAGCGAGATCGCGATGATCAGGCCACCATAGACGATCAGATCAATGCCACGACCGGAGCCACCGATGAAGGAACGCGTCAACTCGGTGAGCGGGATCAGGATCACGGCGCCGAGCAGCGGGCCCCAGAGAGTCCCGATACCACCGAGCACCGCAGGCAGCGCCATCAGCAGCGAGAACTGGAAACCCATCACGCTCTCGGGGTCGATGTAGGAGACGAACTGCGCATAGAAGCTGCCGCCGATCGCGACCAGGAAGGCCGAGACGGCCGCGGCGCCCATCTTGGAGTTGAACACGTCGACGCCCAGGCTTTCCGCCGCGACCGGATTGTCCTTCACCGCGCGCCACCAATAGCCCCATTTCGAATCCTCCAGCCACCAGGTCACGAACCAGGCGACGCAGGCGAGGCCGAGGGCGAAGTAGAAATACGGCAGCTTGGAGCGCGTGAACTGGAACGTCACCCAGGAGTCGCGCCGGACCGGGATGTCGATGCCCAGCGCCGCTCCCGCCCAGTCCCAGTTGTGGAACAGGAGCAGCGTGATCTCGGCGATCACGATGGTGGCGATCACGAAGTAATGGCCGCCGAGCCGGAAGCACGGATAACCGAGCGCCATCGCGATGATGGCGGACAGGACACCGCCGGAGAGCATGCCGAACCACGGCAGCACGCCGAACTTGGTGAACAGGATCGCGGTCGTATAGGCGCCGAGCCCGAAATAGAGCGCATGCCCGAGGGAGATCTGGCCGCAATAGCCGGACAGGATATTCCAGCTCTGCGACAGCGCCCCATACAGCAGGGTCAGCACCATGATGTTCTGGACGTAGACGTCCTTGACGAACATCGGCACGGCGGCCGCGATGGCCGCGAGACAGGCGGCAACGACGAGGTCGCGCCGGCGACGTTGAATGAATGCCTTGTCCATCAGATCGATCCGAACAGGCCGCGCGGGCGGACGAAAACGACGAGGAGGTAGACGCTGTAGATGCCGACGGTCTTGAGCGACGGCGGCAGGATCAGCGTGGTGATGGCTTCGACGAGACCGACGATGATGCCGCCGGCAAAGGCGCCGAACACGCTGCCGAAGCCGCCGAGCGCAACCGTCACATAGGCGATGGTCGCGAAGGAGGCGCCGACATCGGGAAAGACGTAGAAGAAGATCGCCATGACCGCTCCGGCGAGACCGACCAGCGCAGCCCCAAGGCCCCAGCCGAGCGCGAACACCTTGTTCTTGTCGATGCCGACCAGCGCCACCGCGCCGGCATCCTCACGTGTCGCTTCCAGCGCCCGGCCGAAATCGGTGCGGTGGATGAAGAAGTACAGGCCGGCGAATGCGGCGATCGCGATCAGCCCGCCGATCAGCTGCGGCTGCGGCAGATAGATGCCGGCGATCGAGATCGTCTTGCCGCCCAGCCAGGAGTGCGGAATGCTGCGATAGTCCGGCGTGAAGAAATACTGCGCAACGCCGCGCATCAGCACCGCAAGGCCGAAGGTGGAGAAGATCTGCACCATGCCGGTATTGGCCTTGGCCCTGACCGCAAATCTGACGACCAGGAGATAGACCACGGCGCCGAACACGAACAGCGCGGCGGCGACGAGCGGCGCGGCCAAGATCGGGTCGAGCGCGAAAAACGCGAACAGGAAGAATGTCGCGTACATCGCGATCATCAGGAACTCGCCATGGGCGAAGTTCACGACGTCCATCAGGCCGAAGACGAGCGCCAGGCCCACGGCGATCAGGCCGTAGAGCAGGCCCATCAACAGGCCGCTGGCGAGACTTTGAATGATTGTTTCTGCTGTCACTTCAATTGCTCCCCCGTCATTGCGAGCGAAGCGAAGCAATCCAGACCTTTTGCCAGGCTCCTGGATTGCTTCGTCGCTGCGCTCCTCGCAATGACGGAGCACGACCGATGCTCCGCCATGGTCTCGTAAAGAACCCCGCCCCTCGGGCCAGAGGTGCCTACTTCATCGGCCAGGTGGCTTCGGCGACGGCCGCCTGGGTCGGGAAGATCGTGACGAACTTGCCGCCGATATATTGCAGCAGCACCGGATCGGCGTCGTTGTTCTGGCCGCTCTCGTCGAACTTAACCCGCTTCCACGGCATGATGGTCTGGGCGCCCGGCATGTCGGTCGCGGCCAGCGCATCGCGGATCTTCTCGCCATCGACGGACTTGGCGCGGTTGATCGCATCGGCCATCACCACCAGGCCCATGAACTGGCGCGACGAGAAGTCGTTGAGGTCCTTGCCCGACTTGGCCTTGAACATGTCGTTGATCGCGCCGACCATCGGGCGCTTGGCGGCGAGGTCGAGCGAGAACGAGCCGCGCGAGATCACGCCTTCGAGCTTGTCGCCGACCGCATCATAGAGCGCCTTCTCGGAGAAGCCGGCGTCCTGCGCCACGATCGCATTCGGCTTGTAGCCGAGCTCGGCCATGGTCTTGACCAGCAGGATGCCGTCGGTGGTGTAGCTCGACGGCATCAGCACGTCGGCATTGGCGGCCTTGAGCTGCTGCACCTCGGCCGAGAGCGACGGCGAGTTGGCGCGGTACTTGATGTCGGCGACGACCTTGTAGCCGCGCTCGTTGGCGAGCTTGAGCTGGGCGTTGCCGGAATCGGTGCCGAAGATGGTGTCCTCGTGGAACAGCGCGAGGGTCTCGATCTTGGTGCCCTTCTTCTTCATCGCATCGAAGAAGTCGAACATCGCGCCTGAGAACATCTCGTCATGAGGCGCTGCGCGGAAATAGAATTTCAGGCCGCGGCGATGCAGGCTCGGCGAGGAGTTGTCGGCCGACAGATACGGGATCTGGTAGCGCTCGCAGGTCTGGCTCGCGGTCACCGCGACCGAACTCTGATACGAGCCGATGATGGCCGCGACCTTGTCCTGCGTGATCAGGCGCTCGGCCTCGGCACGGCCCTTCTGCGGGTCGGCCTGGTGATCGGCGAACACCAGCTTGATCTTGGCACCACCGAGGCCCGGCAGGCCCTCGGTGCGGGCGAGCGGCAGGTCGTAATCGTACTTGCCGTTGATGATCTCGGCCGCGGTCTCGAACGCGCGCTGGGCATCGACGCCGATCTGGGCGCTGGCGCCCGAGAACGGATAGATGATGCCGATCTTCACTTCGGACGTCTGGGCGCGGGCGGCGATCGGCCCGAGTGCGGCGGCGGCGGTGGCTCCAAGCAAGACGTTGCGGCGCGTGATGGACATTGCGAGATCCTCTGATGAAAGGCGCATCGATGGAGGGGTTGACGTTCCTGGTAAAGCCTCAAGAAGCAGCATCGGCTGCCTGATTAGAGCACGGCGAGATCCTTGTTCCTGAGATCGGTGATCAGCATCAGGCCCGGCGCATGGGTGATTGCGAACGGCAGCTTCGCCGCCGCGATCACCGCCTGCGGCGTGACCCCGCAGGCCCAGAACACCGGGATCTCATCCGCCGCGACCGGCACGGGATCGCCGTAGTCGGGCTTGCTGATGTCGGCGATGCCGATCTGATCGGGAAGACCGAGATGCACCGGTGCGCCGTGCACGGCCGGAAAGCGCGTCGTGATCTGCACCGCGCGGATCGCCTGCGCCGGCTTGAACGGGCGCATCGACACCACCATGGGACCGGCAAACGGCCCAGATGGCGTGCAGGCGATGTTGGTGCGATACATCGGCACGCGGCAACCCTGCTCGATGTGACGGATCGGCAGGCCGTCGGCCATCAGCGCCTCTTCAAACGAGAACGAGCAGCCGAGCACGAAGGTGACGAGGTCGTCGCGCCAGTGCGACTTGAGATCGGTCGGCTCCTCGACCATCTCGCCATCGCGCCAGACGCGATAGCGCGGCACGTCGGTGCGGATGTCCAGGTCGGCGCCGAGCGCCGGGATGAAAGGATTGCCCGGATCGGACATGCCGATGATCGGACACGGCTTCGGATTGAGCTGGCAGAATCGGTGGAAGGCGCCGGCGTATTTCTCGGGAAGGATCGCCAGATTGCCCTGGACGAAGCCGTTGGCGACGCCCGCCGTGCTCCAGCCCTTGCCGGTGCGGTAATCCAGTCGGGCCCGATGGCTGGGGAGAAGCTCCGTCTCGGCCGGTTGTTGCAGTGCCACAGAAACAGTCATGTGCGGGGTTTGCCTAATATCTCGACAAACTCACTGAATATCAGCCATGCTATAAAGTCTAATCTTCATTTTTAATCAGGATCGATAAAACAAATTGATCCGAGCGGGGCACCATGTTGGATTTCCGTTCCATCGAGACCTTCCTCTGGGTGGTGAAGCTCGGCAGCTTCCGGGGCGCGGCGCAGCGCCTCAACACCACCCAGCCAGCGATCTCCCAGCGCATCGCCCAGCTCGAACGCGAGCTCGGCGTCAAGCTGCTCAACCGCGACCATCGCGTGGCGTCACCGACGGCGAGCGGCCGGCAGATGCTGGTTTATGCCGAGAAGCTGATCGGCCTGCGCGCGGAAATGCTGGCCGAGGTCGGCGATCGCTCGGCGATGCGCGGCGTGCTCCGGCTCGGCGTCGCCGAGACCATCGTGCACGACTGGCTGCCGCGGCTGATCAAGAGCGTCAACGAGAGCTATCCGAACCTGTCGCTGGAGATCGAGGTCGACGTCACGCCGAATTTGCACGCGCGGCTGCTGGCGCAGGAAATCGAGCTCGCCTTCGCGCTGGGCTCGCCGTCCGAGTCCGGCATCCGCAGCCGCGTGCTGTGCGACTATCCGATCAGCTTTCTCGCCAGTCCTGCATTGGGCTTCGGCAACGGGCTGATCACGGCGGAGCAGATGGCGCGGTTTCCGATCATCACCTTCCCGCGCAAGACTCAGCCTTATGACAACGTGCGCTCGCTGTTCAATCGCCCGCATCTGCCGCCGATGCGGCTGCACGCCAGCGCCTCGCTGGCGACCGTGATCCACATGGCGGTCGAGGGCCTCGGCGTCGCCGTCATTCCCGCCGCGATCGTGGCCAATGAGCTCGAGAGCGGCCGCCTGCAGGAGCTCAAGACGGATTTGCGGATTCCGCCGCTGACCTTCACCGCGAGCTGGCTGTCGTCGCCCGAGATGGTCGCGATCGAGCGCGTCGCCGAGCTTGCAGCCAAGACGGCGCAGACGGCCAGCCATCCGGCCGCGTCGGTTGACGCCGTCGCCGCGGCGCGCGATGGACAGGACGCCGGAGTCCAGGGAATGCAAGCATGAGCCGCGCCGTCACCAATCTGCAGATCGATTCCGCCCGCCTCTGGGACAGCATCCACGAGACAGCCAAATTCGGCGCCACGCCAAAGGGCGGCGTACGCCGGCTGACCCTGAGCCAGGAGGACAAGCAGGTCCGCGACTGGTTCCGGAAGGCCTGCGAAGATGCCGGCCTCGAGGTTCACGTCGATACGCTCGGCTCGATGTTCGCGCTCCGCAAGGGCCGCGACATGTCGAAACCGCCCGTCGGGCTCGGCTCGCATCTCGACACCCAGCCGACGGGCGGAAAGTTCGACGGCATTCTGGGCACGCTCGGCGCGCTCGAAGTGATCCGCACGCTCAACGACGCCGGCATCGAGACCGACGCGCCGCTGTGCATCGTCAACTGGACCAACGAGGAAGGCTCGCGCTTTGCGCCGGCGATGATGGCCTCCGCCGCCTATGTCGGCGACTTCACCGTCGAGGACATTTTGTCGCGCAAGGACGCCGCGGGCACCACGGTCGGCGCGGCGCTGGACGACATCGGCTATCGCGGCGCGACCGCGGTCGGGACGCAGAAATTCTCCGGCTTCGTCGAGCTGCACATCGAGCAGGGCCCGATCCTGGAGGCCGAGAACAAGACCATCGGCGTGGTCGATCACGGCCAGGGCGTGTTCTGGTATGACGGCAAGGTCACGGGCTTCGAGAGCCATGCCGGCTCGACCCCGATGCCGCTGCGCCGCGACGCCCTGCTGGCGCTGTCGGAGTTCGCGCTGACCCTGGAGCAGATCGCGCTCAAGCTCGGGCCGAATGCGGTTGCCACCATCGGCGAGGCCGTGATCGCCAATCCCTCGCGCAACGTCATCCCCGGCGAGATCGCCTTCACCATCGACGCCCGCAGCGCCAATGCCGACACGCTGGAGGCGCTCGATGCCAGCCTGCGTGCGGCCGCAGCCGAGATTTCGACGAAGCGACGTGTGGAGATCACGATCGACCAGGTCTGGCGCAAGCCGCCGACGCATTTCGATCCGAAGCTCGTCGACGCCGTCGAGCGCGCCGCCGGCACGCTCGGCTACTCCAACCGCCGCATCACATCGGGCGCAGGCCACGACGCCTGCAACCTCAACACCATCATGCCGGCGGCGATGGTGTTCGTCCCCTGCAAGGACGGCATCAGCCACAACGAACTCGAAGACGCGACGCAGTCCGACTGCGCCGCCGGCACCAACGTGCTGCTGCATACGGTGCTGTCGCTGGCCGGCGTGGCGTCGTGATGGGCTGTTAGTTCTGACTTCTTCCAACTATCATTGATTGAACGCAGGCCTAGATCGCGCGGGCACGCTGAACTCCCCTCCCCCTTGCGGGGAGGGGTCGGGGGTGGGGGTCCATGCGGGCAGTCTCGCCTGGGGCACCCCCCTCCCCGACCCTCCCCCGCAAGGGGGGAGGGAGCGCACCGCCTTCGCGGTTGTAGCTCGGCTCAAACTGAGGAGACCACCCCGTGCGCGGAGTATTCATCGACGCCAATGACTCGCTTGCCGAGATCTTCGAGCGGCAGCGCCAATCCGGCGATCCCGAGATGCGCGTGCATCTCGATCCTGACATCAAGCCCGAGGACTGGCCCACGATCCTCGACGGCGCCGAGATCGGCATCGTCGATCACACCGCGCTGCCGACGGAGGTCGCGAAGCAGTGCAAGGGCCTCAAGCACGTCGTGTTCCTCGGCACCGGCGCCCGCAGCTACATGAATCCGGAGGAGCTGGCCGAGCTCGGCATCACCGTGCACCTCATCAAGGGCTATGGCGACACGGCGGTGGCCGAGGCCGCGATCGCGCTGATGTGGGCGTCGGCGCGCGGCCTCGCGCAGATGGACCGCGAGATGCGCGCCGGCAACTGGCTGCGCGACGACGGCATGCAGCTGACCGGCAAGACGCTCGGCCTGATCGGCTTCGGCGGCATCGCCGCGGAAGTGGCGCGCATCGCGTCCGGCAGCGGCATGAAGGTGATCGCCTGGAACCGTTCGCCAAAGAGCCATCCGGGCGTGGAGTTCGTCGATCTCGACACGCTGCTCAAAGAGAGCCAGATCGTCTCGCTGCATCTCCTGCTCAACGACGAGACCCGCGGCTTCCTGTCACGCGAGCGCATCGCGCAGATGCGCCCGGGCGTGATCTTCGTCAACACCGCCCGCGCCGCCATCGTCGACGAGCCCGCCATGATCGACGCCCTGCGCTCCGGCCACATCCGCCACGCCGGCCTCGACGTCTTCACCACCGAGCCGCTGCCCGCCGGCCACGTGCTGACGACGATCCCGAACGTCACGCTGTCAGCGCATTCGGCGTTCCGGACGCCGGAGGCCAGCGAGAACCTGATCCACGCCGCGTGGGAGCATTGCCGCCGAGTGGCGAGGACGTAGTTGTGAGCGCGTAGGGTGGGCAAAGCAGCCGCCGCAGGCGGCAGCGTGCCCACCGTCCATCAGCGCACACGCGGCAAGACGGTGGGCACGACGCCACTACGATCTCGTATCCGGATGCAGCGCGGTCGCGCCTTTGCTCACCCTACGGTCCGCCCAACACCCCTCTCCTCCGTCATTGCGAGCGAAGCGACGCAATCCAGAGTCCTGCGACGACTCTGGATTGCTTCGTCGCTGCGCTCCTCGCAATGACGTTGTTGGTCCAGTTGCCGCCTCAAACACCCCTGTCGTCCCGGCGAACGCCGGGACCCATACCGCGTGATGTCACGAGGGCGGACGGTGGTCGATACCTGGGTCAACAATGTCGGCCGGTGGTTATGGGCCCCTTAGGCTCACGCCACAAGTGCAACACCTGCTAGGGTGTTGTGGCGATGGGAC
>NZ_BSCT01000024.1 GCF_030159255.1 Bradyrhizobium sp. SSBR45G
CCCTCTTCACATCCCAAAACAACAACGCCGCGCTGAAACCTCAGCGCGGCGTTGTCGTTTGTACTCCTGCGTTCGTTCGCCCGCATTTTTTCCGACGCCGTCTCACGTCTCGCGATGTCGATCGCCCAGGTAGCCAGAGATCTCACGGTCTCGCGCCTACGCCCCGTGAACGGTCGGCATGATCACAGCCGCGTTAAGCCCAGACATTCTGCGATCGTCCAGGCAGGCAGATCATCTGTCGCTCCTTGCTCTCTCCTATCACGCTCTGATGGTGTGCTGCTTCCACGCCGCTCGACGCGTGCCGAGCTGCCGGACCTCGTCCGCGACCAGGGAGCTCCGCGACATCTCCGGCCTTGCGGTGCTATGCTCGATAAAAAGCCGGGCGGCGGAGAGGAATCCGTTACCGCCGCGAATTGCGAGAAGAGGTGGAAGCATGGGAGAGCCCGCAACGACATCGGAGCCGCATCGCCTCGGCGCGATCGCGAGCTTTCACGCCCACGTCTATTATGACCAGGAGACCCGCATCGAAGCCGAGCAGCTGCGCACATGGATCGGCGAGCGATTCGTGGTGACCCTCGGCCGCTGGCACGACGCGCTGGTCGGGCCGCATGAGCGCTCGATGTATCAGGTCGCCTTCGCGGTCGAGGTGTTTCCGGCGCTGGTGCCGTGGCTGATGCTCAATCACGGCCGGCTCAGCGTGCTGGTGCATCCGAACACGACGCAGCCGCTGGCAGACCATACGGCGCACGCGTTGTGGATCGGACCGCAGCTCGGCATTCGCGGCGAGACATTGCCTGACACCGCCGAGGCCGAGCTACCGCTGGCGCCAAATACGACGCCGACCGTGCCCGCCTGACTCGCTGCCGACCGCCATGAGATCCGGCGTGGCGCTCACGGTCGCGGCGGCCAGGCGATCCGCCGGTGACGGAATCCGTTCGAGATCGACGACGCTCGGACTGAGCTCTGCGCTTTGGATCTTGAAACTGCTCGTGCTGAGCCGGCGCGGCGCCAACGCGCGGCTGCCGGGCAGGGCATGACGTGCGCCCTTCGACACGGCGCAGGCGACCAGGCTGGCTACGGCCAGGATTACGACGGACCGTGCGTGGTGACTGCATCCGCGGGTCTGCCGCCTTCCGGACATTCGTGATGTCCGACAGATTTGCCAGACTGCGGTCGGCCCGCGCCGTCAAAGCGCCGGGCCGAACGATTTCAGCTGTGGGCCGTCACCACTTGGTCTTCACGGCAGTGTTGACGTTGGTCACCGCTCCCGCGGTGCTCGATGTCGTTGCCGCGGTGTTGTTGATCAGGGTCAAAAGCTTGTAGTAGTCGACGACCTTGGCGTTGGCGACGTACATCACGTCCTTGCTGCGCATCTGGAAGCCCGAGGCGAGCAGCATCCCCGAGGGATCACGCAAATTGACGTGGTAGATGGTCGGAATGCGTTCGTAGACGAACCGGCTGGTGTCGATACCGAGCTTCTGCAGCAGCGGGCGCTCCTCATAGCGGTACAGGAAGACCTCGGCCGGATCCGATTGCTGATCGTTCAAGCCGCCCGCTTTGCCGATCGCCTGAGCCAGCGTCAGGGTCTCGGTGTCGAATGAGATCTCCGAGTTGAAGCCGAAGACGTTCTGGTTGAGCGCACCGAGCGCGGTGAAGGTCGGCGACTCCCGCGTGATATAGATCACGTCGTTCGGCCGGATGAAGATGTTCTCGCGCGGGTCCTGCACCACGCGGGCGAGCAGCACGCGCACGCGCTTGCCGTCCCGCTGCAGCGTCACATAGCTTTCGATCGCCTCGTGCTTCGGGCCGCCGCCCCGCGCGATCACCGCCAGCAGCCGCTCGCCGACAGAGTTGAGGGCCAGCACGCCCGGCGTGTTGACGTCGCCGAGCACGCTCACCACGGCGGAATGCTGCTGGTTGAGGCTGACCACGACCTGCGGCTCGAGCGCGCGCTTCTGCAGTCGGAAGACGATATCCTGCTCGATCTGGGGAAGAGTCCGGCCGGCGGCTGCGATCTCGCCAGCATAGGGAACGCGGATGTTGCCCTGCTGGTCGACGGCCTGCGCCGGCAGATCGACAAAATTGCCCGGACGGGCGCCGGCAGCCGTCGGAGGCGTGAACAAGCCGCCCGGCGCCGCCTCGAAGATCGACACGTTCAGGACGTCACCGATGCCGGCGACCTGAACCGGCTTGGGCCGCTTGTCGGGAAACACGCCCTGGAACGTCACGAGATTGGGTTGCGACAGGAAGCCGATCGTCTCCGGGCTGACATCGACCAGGGCATAGGGAAGGGCAGTGCTCGAGCGGACGCTGGCCGTGGCGTTGTCGCTGACTGCGTCGCTGGTCGGACCCGTTCCAGGAAGCCAGGAGCACGCCGGGAGGAGCGCCAGCAATGCGACAGCGACGAGGGCACGCGAGCCGCGCCAGACGCTGCAGAGCCCGCTGAGGCCCGCTGCGCTGCGGATCGGAGATCTTGTTCCGCCAGTCGCACCGTGCGACCCGGGCGGATTGATCAAGGCCTTCGGACGCATCCTCAGATACAACAATAAAATACGTTTCCCCACGCCACTCCCTCCGCCAAGGAGGGAGATCGCCCCACTTGGTTCCCAACCTAACCGGCGCCCACACCAGGCGAAAGCGCATCACCATTCAGCCGGGCCGGCTTTTGCCGCGCCGTGCTAATTCGGTCACAGTCGGGCCTCACCGACTTACCGCTCGCAGCTCTCGTCGCCCCTGAGCCTCTGCGTCCGCCAAGCCCACAAGGCGGCAAACGTCCTCCGACCTCGTGAAATCCGTAAAATTCTAGACAGAAAGCCATTGAGCAACGGTTATCCGAGTCGCGCGCGCCGGTCGTTGTCGAAACGGCCCAAAAAACGAGGGGGCGGCGGTTGCGGATCCGCTGGGCACGGCCCGACCGGACCCGTCGGTTGTCCGCGGCCGTCATTCAAGTCTATGCTGCCAGCCTGACCTGGGCCATCTTGTGGGGAGCATGCCGTTGTCGAACGTCATCAGGATCGCAGCTGCTGCGCTCATCGCGGCCCTGGCGGGTCTGTCCGGCCCGGCGTCGGCCCGCGGGCTCTATCCGCTTACCGAGTGCGGCCCTGATCTCAGCCGCCTGTGCCGGCTCCACGGCGCGTTCGAGGCCACTCCGTTTCATTACAATCTTGCGATCTATCCAGGATGCATCCGGCGGGCCGCCGTGGAGACGCCCCACGGGGTGCGGTATCGGCGCGTCATAGTCTGCGGGGCGCCGGAGCGGGCGATGATCTGGTAAGCCGGCGTCTCGCGAGGCCTCGTGGTTCGGGCTCCGCGGCGAGCCCGCTTACGCCTGTTTCTGCTGTGACCCGGATTGCACTGGGGCAGGGGCGCCGCGCGTCCGTGGGGAACCCTTCGAACGAGGGCCTGGGGCGGACTTCAAACATAAACGTCGTAAAATACCGCGGTTGCATAGGCTGTTTTATGCAATCTAAAATTAAATATTTTATTCGTGTGCCCCGGACAACGCCTGCCATGAAAAGGCGCTGAGTGAACAAACTAAAGCTTCATTTGTCGCCGACCAAGGGTGGTTAATAAGTCCTTTCGGGTGTGCGGCGACAGATTGCGCCAAGCCGCTTCCTGCGCCGGACGTATTTAATGTGTTGTCTTGCAGATGGTAAATTAACTTGTCGCGAGTTGTTAATTTAATCCCGGTCACCGGATCCGAACGTTGTCGCGATGGCAGTTCGCGGGCGCTCGAGAAAAATCCCTCAAATCTCGCCAACGAGTGGGGTCCGTCCTTGTGCGACGAGCTTGGTACAGCGTTGAGTGAAGATGAGTTGGACGTCGGCCGCGGCCGCGCCCCGAATTCCGTCCAGAAATCATTGAGCAAGATCCGGAGCGCCAGATTGCGCTTGAAGCAGCCGCCGGCGGATCATTCGACGCCGGCTGCCCTGATGTCGCAAATCGAACTCTACGACGTCCTTCTCGATGAAATCCGTTCGATCACCAGCAGTCTCGACAAGCGTGTCGAGCATTCCGGCGCTCCCAGCCGTCGTCCGATGGCAAACAGGCGTCACCGCGGCACCGCTCATCTGATCGTGCCGCATCGTACGGCGCCCGGCCGCACCAAGCAGCAGCGGTAGGCACGGCGTACATGAAAGCCCTTGTTGCTCTGTCGTCCCGGAAGCCAGCGCTTCCGGCCAGCTGGCGCGGTCACGTTGCCTTTGATCGGGGACGCCTCCACGGCCGTTCGGCGCCCGATCGGGCCCGGCTTCGTCGGTCTCGCTGATCCGGCGCGTTGACGCCGGTGCGACCGGTGGCCTCGCAATTTTTCCTATTGCCGGAAATAGGCCCTGCCGGAAATACGCCGCCGGATCTTCGGTCGGCCCGCCTCCCTGCACGAACCATCACCGCGAACGGAGATCTGCTCCTCGTCGCGCCGGCAGGCGGGTCCCGGATGTGCTCGAACGGGCCCATTCTGCGGTCGAGCCGATGGACGCGGGCCGCATTGTGTCATATTCCCGGTTTCGTGCGTAATTAAACCCGCTCCCGACATTTTGTGCGGATGCAAAATATCCCGATCCGGGTTAGCGGCTTTATCGCCCGAATAGGTTGTGCCTGTCGCCGCCCGTGCTGCCAGGAGTTCTCAGATGGAGAGGGCTGGCAGCCGGAATATGCCTGTTTGCGCCAGTTTAATCGCGTGATTTCGGCGCGTTTCCGCCATAAAATGCGATGATCTGTTGCAGATCGCGTCGATTTGAAGTCTTTTAATGCCAGGGGCGCAGCCGTGGTCATGGCGTGCAAGAGCGGGCAACACAATTTACCGGAATAGGGTTGAAGGTTGATATTTGTTTGAGTTACAACCAAATACATTGGTGGCGTGGGTATAAATCAAATATTCCGGTTTTCCGACAGAGAACCACTTGCGGATCGAAATACCGAATTATATGACATTAATTCGGCAGGATAGAGAACACAGACAAAGGCTGCTGCATGTCCAGCAAGAAGATCGATTTAGACGCGATGTCGTTCGATGACCTCTGGTCTCTGCATGAGCAGATCAGTCAGATTCTGGCTGTGAGGATCACGTCTGAGAAGCGCGAGCTCGAACGTCGTCTGGCGGTTCTCAACCGCAGCCGCGGCGCGATCGAGGGAACGAACAACGAGGGCGCGCAGTCCTACAGCGCAACAGGAAAGGCGCGCCGCAAATATCCGCGTGTGCTGCCGAAATATCGCAACCCGCAGACTTCGGAGACCTGGTCCGGGCGCGGCAAGCAGCCGCGCTGGCTAGTCGCCGCGATTAAAACGGGACGTCGGATCGAGGAATTCGCGATCAACGCCACCGGTGCTCCCAAAGGCCGCCGTCAGCGCGCCTGATCGATTTTGGTCCGGTTCATGCGCCGCTCATGAGCGGCAGCGCCGTGCCTCCAGGACACCCCGCGACGCGTGACCGGATTGCCCTCTCGGAC
Organism: Bradyrhizobium sp. SSBR45G; assembly: GCF_030159255.1. Taxonomy (GTDB): domain Bacteria; phylum Pseudomonadota; class Alphaproteobacteria; order Rhizobiales; family Xanthobacteraceae; genus Bradyrhizobium. The sequence goes on from NZ_BSCT01000024.1 coordinate 5,448, forward strand.
CCCGGAGCGCGGGCTTCGCCGCCAGGTCGCCACAGCGCCGGCGATGGCCTCAGTTGATGATCGCCCGCGGTGCTCAGTGCCCGCATCGGCAGTGAGTTGCCCCGTCCTCAACCGCGCTAATAGGCATTGTTGCCGCGGATCAGCTCGATCGGGGTCCTGAGAAGGATCGCGATATCCAGCGACAGGCTCCAATTGTCGATGTACCAGAGGTCGAATTCGACACGCTCTTCGATCGACGCCCGCGTCGGCGTCGGCCCGCGGCAGCCATGCACCTGCGCCCACCCGGTCAGTCCAGGCTTGACGCGGCGACGGAACGCGTAGTTGCGCACCAGCTTGTCGAACTCGTTGTCATGGGCCAAGGCGTGGGGGCGGGGGCCCACCAGGGACATGCTGCCGTTCAAGACATTGAGCAGCTGCGGCAGCTCATCGATGCTGGTGCGGCGCAGCCATGCGCCGAGGCGCGTGAACCGGCTGTCCCCGATCCTGGCCTGGACGACGGAGGGGCCGTCCTCGAGCACTGACATCGTGCGGAACTTGTAGATCTGGAAGGCGCGCCCGTTGAAGCCGCAGCGCTGCTGGCGGAACAGCACTGGTCCTGCCGAGTCGAGCTTGATGGCGATCGCGACCAGCAGCAGCAGCGGCGACAGCAGCAGCAGCGCTGCTCCCGCCAGCGCAAGGTCCATGAGTCGCTTCGTGGCGTGTTCGAGCGGACTCATCAGCCCGCGATGCAGCTCGACGCATACGGCGCTGCCGAGGTCGTGGCGCGGGCGCCTGAACAGCTCTGCAGCCGCGCCGACGGGGACGAAGCTCACGGGAAACGGTAGAACTCTCAACTCGGCGCCCAGCGTTCGCAGCTCGGACCACGGGTCGGGGCTGGCGCCGACCACGATCTCCTCGATGTCGGAGCCGCGAACATAATCGATCACGCTCGCGACGACGCGCTGCCGCTGCTCCACATCGGAGCATGAGTCAGGAAGCAGGAAGTGCCGCTTGACGCGGAAGCCGGTATCCATGAGCGCCTGGGTCAGGCCCGCATTGTCCTTGCTGGCGTCGTCGGTGATCAGAACGATGTTCCTGCCCGAGAACCGCTTCTCCGCAAGACCTTTCGCCAGCAGATAGTCCGTGATCCGGCGGTTCACGATCAGCGCCGTCAGCCCGAGGGTCGCGAAGACGACGCTGGTGCCGCGCGAAAACTCGCTGCCGATCTTCAGCGCAAACAGCGCGCCGGCCAGCACGAGGAAAGCGGTGATCCAGGTCAGGCAGGTCGCGCGGATCTGGCGCGGCAGGATCAGGAGCTCGGCCGGCCGATACATGCCGCGGATCTTCATCAGCGACACGAACAGGGCTGAGACCAGGATGGCAAGCCCGACCGACTTGCTGACGTCGTTGGCGCTGGACGGGTCCTGCAGGTGATAGAGAAAGCCGGACAGCACGCTGGATGTGGCGATCGTCGCGATGTCGGCCGCGATCGCGAACGGCTCCACCGCGGCGTAGTGGACAGGCCATTTACGGCCCTGGGGTTGCCGATCCGCCAACAGGGCCGCCGGCATGCCGTTTCGATCGAGAGTCTCGGGCTGATCCACGTAATGCATGGGATGTCGGGGTTCGAAACTCGGTTAAATAGCCGCCTGCAGCGTTTATATAGACAAATATTTAATTTAGACAAATAAAATCGGTGTCCGTTTTATTTTTGCCGCGCGGCGGTCTCGAAATACCGCACTGCGACGTCGTCGGCGAGAGGCGCTTCGCGGCGCCGAACGAACGGACGTAAACGCCTTCATTTATGGGCGTCAGAGCAGCAGCGGAGCGGCGCGACCGGCTCGTCGTCAGACCGTCGGTGTGGCGGATTAATGTCGTCGGAGCGGATATTTCAATCTCCGGCACAAAAAATGCTGTTTAAAATAAAATTAAATAAGCCTATTAATTGGGAGGCGAGCCGCGCTTTCGCGACGTGGCCTGCGCACTGCCTGCCGGACGACGGAGAGCTTTTCTCTGCGCCATCCGGGCGGGCCTGCCCCGAACCGGACTCCGCGCCGTCGTCGAGGCCGGCCGTGGGGCTGGAGGTTATTGAATGTTCATTTGCAAGATGATGAATCCGAAGGACGTCGAGCCATGAAGGTCGTGTTGTTCTGTGGAGGACTTGGCACCCGGATCAGGGAATATTCCGAGAGCGTCCCGAAGCCGATGATCCCGATCGGCCATCAGCCGATCCTCTGGCACGTGATGCAGTATTACAGCCAGTATGGGCATCGCGACTTCGTGCTGTGCCTCGGCTACAAGGCCAACGTGGTGAAGGACTATTTCCTGAACTACAATCAGGCTGCGACCACCGACTGCACGATCTCGCAATTCGGCAAGAAGGTCGAGTTGCTGGGCGAGCGCCCGGCCGACTGGCGGGTTTCCCTCGTCGATACCGGGATCTGGCGCAACATCGGCCAGCGCCTGCGGGCCGTCCGGCACATGGTGCAGGACGAAGAGATCTTTCTCGCCAATTACAGCGACGGCCTGACCGATGCGCCGCTGCCGGAGATGATCGACCGCTTCAAGCGCAGCGGAAAGATCGGCTGCTTCATTGCCATCCATCCGCCGATCAGCTTCCACCTCGCCGAGTTCGACGCAAACGGCACGGTGGGGCGCATGGCAGCCAGCAATGATTCCGACATCTGGATCAATGGCGGCTACTTCATCTTCCGCAAGGAGATCTTCGACTACATCGAGGAGGGCGACGAGCTCGTGGTGCAGCCGTTCAAGCGGCTGATCGACCGCGGCGAGCTGATGGCCTACCGCTACGAAGGATTCTGGCGGGCGATGGACACGCTCCGCGACCGCCAGGTGCTCGAGGAGATGATCGAGCGCGGTGATACGCCCTGGCATCTCGGCGCCAATCTGCCTGCGGTGGTGAACGGATGAGGGCCCTCCAGCTCGCCGGTCGGGGTGACCGGCTGTCGGTCCTGTGTCTCGGGGCGCACTCGGACGACATCGAGATCGGCGCGGGAGGCACGCTTCTGACCTTGCTCGACCAGGGCGTCCGCCTGGACGTTCATTGGTGCGTGCTGAGCGGCAATGGCGAGCGCGGCGTCGAGGCGACAGCGTCGGCCAACGACTTTCTCGCCGAAGCCGCCGGCCGCAACCTCGAAATCCTGAACTTCCGGGACGGCTTCTTCCCTGAGCAGGGCGAGGAGATCAAGGCCTGGTTCGAGTCTCTGAAGAGCAGGATCAATCCTGATGTGATCCTCGCCCACCGCCGCGACGACGCGCATCAGGACCATCGCCAGGTCAACCGGCTGGTCTGGAACACGTTTCGCGACCATCTCGTGCTCGAATATGAGATTCCGAAATGGGACGGCGATCTCGGACGGCCCAACGTCTACATGCCGGTCTCCGAATTCGTCATGAAGCGCAAGGTCGCGCTGCTGATGTCGCATTTCGGCAGCCAGCGCTCCAAGCAGTGGTTCGACCCCGAGACGTTCCTAGGCCTGGCCCGGCTGCGCGGCATGGAATGCCGTGCTCCGGAGCGCTATGCCGAGGCATTCGTCGTGCGCAAGCTGTCGCTGGGGTGACCGGCGGATGAAGCCGCTGGCTGTCGCCGCAATCCTCAGGCGCCGCGCGTAGACGATCGCGGCGCTTTGCCGGCAATCGATGCCTGCGGGCGTGCGGCTGCGTTCAAGCCGACGCTTCGACGTGAATCCGGGCTCGGCCGCGTGCGCGGCCCTTCAGCCGGCCTTTCGCATCCGATGTGATCCGGGTGGCGCGCGGCGGTCAGCCGGTCGCGCGCCTGGGAAGCTCGACGGTGTCCTCGGCCACGGGGCGCTCGATCGCGGCGGCCGGCACCTTCTCAAGCCAGACTTCGCGCCACCACGCAAAGATGCCGCGCGGACAGAACAGCCGGTTCTCGCTGTAGCGCGACTGGCAGTACACCCCGTCGAGGATGACCGCGGGCGTCTTCATCCGCCGGATGTAGCCGGTCCGCTCGTCGATGAATTTTTCCACGCGGGTGCGAACGCGGAATACTTTGCCGCAATAGGGCACCATCTCGGCATCGAAGCCCATGCCGCGGTTGTTGGTCTGCTTGTCGATGGTCGCGAGGATCTCCTTGTGCGGCCTGACGCGGACGAGGTCACCCGGCTGCAGCCCGAGATCGGCGATCGGCGCATCCTTGTCGGTCGCGAGATCACCGCGCCGCCGCGGAAATGGCACGCCACCCCACAGCGACTGCACGCGATCGTAGATCCAGCGCGCAGGGCGACCCAATCGCGGTCGGCGCGCCATCGTCGTGCCGACATAGGCGAAGTACAGGAAGCCGCGAAACATCTTGCCCACGGAGACGTTGCCGGACGCGATGTCCTCGGCATATTGCCGCGCGTCCCACCATTTGAGCGGCTGGGTGTAGCTCGGCAGCTCGGTCGCCTGACAGCTGTAGCGCGGCCCCTTTCCAACGGCCTGGTCGGGCGACTTGGTCGCGTCCCACACCGCGCGCGCCGTACAGCCGCCGGACGCCTGACGCGCCGCCGCGTGGTCGCGATCGGCCGTCGCGGCCTGGGCCGGATCGACCGGCGACAGCCAGGCGTCCTTCCAGAAGATCAGGCAGGCGGCCTGGCACCCGCCATAGGCCTCGCCGTCGCAGCGCAGATCGAGATGCACCGCGTTGGGCAGGCGACGTCCCAGCCATTCACCGGTGTTGTATCCGGTCACCGTGTCACAGGTCTTGTGAGCGCGCTTGTGGACCTGGAAGCGCTGGCCGCACCATTTGAACATCTGCGGCATGAACGGCAGCCCTTCGAGGCGTCCGTTCGCGTCGAGCGTGGCGAGGATCTCTTCCTTGCTGCGAACCTCAACCCAGTCGCCGGCGGATAGCGTCATGCTTTGTCTCTCAAATCTTCAACGAATGCGTTCGAATTAAAGCTGCCGAGATTTGCGGTTCCGATTTGTCCGATTCATGGCGAATTATTTAATTTGATCGAATATATTAAATGGGCGGTACTTGGTGGCGCCTCCGGCGATGTTTGGCTCAAAACGCCGGATATTGATGCCCGCCGGGCCGGAATTCCGCCCTTCCGGCTATTTTGAACCGCGGCGATCCGTGGGCGACAGATTTACTGGACGAGGCGTGCTATTATAAATTATAATCCGCCGCAGGTAATTTAAATCGTGTTTTGTTTGGTGACCTAGGGGTGGCGATTTTGAAGGTTCTGATCACCGGAAACATGGGCTATGTCGGTCCCGCGGTTGCAAGGCATCTGCGGGCGCAGCGGCCGGATGCGACGCTGCACGGCTTCGACAATGCCTATTTTGCGCACTGCCTGACCGGGGCGCCGGTTCTTCCCGAGCGGTATCTCGACGAGCAGATCCACGGCGACGTCCGTGACCTGTCGGTGGATCTGCGCGGATATGATGCCGTGGTCCAGCTCGCTGCGATCTCGAACGATCCGATGGGCAACCGCTTCCAGGACGTGACGCTCGACATCAACCAGAACACCACCGTGTCGCTCGCCAAGGCGGCTGCGGCGGCCGGGGTGAAGAACTTCGTCTTCGCGTCCAGCTGCAGCGTCTACGGCATCGCCGACGGGCCGCCGCGCAAGGAGAGCGATCCTCTCAACCCGATCACGGCCTACGCCAAGTCCAAGATCGGATCGGAACAGGAGCTCGCCGCGATCGACACCGGCATGACCATCACCTGCCTGCGCTTCGCGACGGCGTGCGGCATGTCGGACCGGCTCAGGCTCGATCTGGTGCTCAATGATTTCGTGGCCTGCGCGCTCACGCGCCGGCAGATCAGCGTCCTCTCCGACGGCACGCCGTGGCGCCCTCTGATCGACGTCGCCGACATGGCGCGTGCGATCGACTGGGCGGTCGACCGGCCCGCGGCCTCCGGCGGCCGCTTCCTCACCGTCAACGCCGGCTCCGACGATCGCAACTACCAGGTCAGGGATCTCGCCAACGCCGTGGCTGCCAGAGTGCCGGGGACCGCCGTGTCCATCAATACGTCGGCGCCGGTGGACAGCCGCTCCTACAAGGTGGATTTCGGCCTGTACCGGTCACTCGCGCCCGATCACCAGCCGCAGGTGACCCTGCAGCAATCGATCACGAACCTGGTCGAGGGTCTCACGCGAATGAACTTCAAGGATGCAGAGTTTCGTTCGTCGGATCTGATCCGTCTCAAGGTCCTGCAGGACCATATGGACACCGCCAGGATCAACGACAGGCTGCAATGGACTTGACGTCGCTCGGCCCGCTCGACGGGCCTTCGCTTCGCCAGACAGGACAGTGACGGAGAAACCATGGAACTGAGCCTTCCCACCGCCGTAGGTGTCGCCCCCAAATGCCGGCATTGCGGCGATGATCTGACCCTGAAGCTGATCGATCTCGGCGCTTCACCGGTCGCAAACGACTATGTGGATCCGGCCAACTACATGCGGGCCGAGCCGTTCTATCCGCTGGAGACGTTCGTCTGCCGCGAGTGCCGTCTGGCGCAGACGCGCGACCTGCTGGCCGCGTCCGAGATCTTTCGCGCGGATTATGCCTACTTCTCCTCGCACTCGACCTCGTGGCTCGAGCACGCGCGGACCTATGTCGACGCCATGGCGGCGCGCTTCAAGCTCGGCCCGTCGTCGCGCCATGTCGAGATTGCATCGAATGACGGCTACCTGCTGCAATATTCGGTGCAGAAGGGGATCAGCTGCCTCGGCGTCGAGCCTTGTGAGAGCGTCGCGCTGGCCGCGCGCGCCAAGAGCATCGAGACCCGGGTCGAGTTCTTCGGCCGCGACTATGCGACCATTCTCCGCGAGGAGGGCTGGTCGGCCGATCTCGTCACCGCGAACAACGTGCTCGCCCATGTTCCTGACATCAACGATTTCGTCGGCGGCGTCAAAATCCTGCTCGCCCCGCAGGGCGTCGCAACCTTCGAGGTCCAGCACCTGCTGACGCTGATGCAGCGCCACCAGTTCGATACGATCTATCACGAGCACTTCTCGTACCTGTCGTTGATCGCCGGCCTGCGCATCTTCGCCCGGGCGGGTCTGCGGGTGTTTGATGTCGAGCTCCCGGAAACCCATGGCGGCTCGATCAGGTTCTTCGTCTGCCATGACGGCGCGTCGCACGCGGAAAGCCCGAACGTGGCCGATGTTCTGGCGCGCGAACGGGCCTACGGATTGCACGAGGACGCGATCTACTTGGCTTGGAACGAGCAGGTCAAAGAGACCAAGCGGGCGCTGCTCGAGCTCCTGACGGGGCTGAAGCGCGCCAACAAGAAGGTCGTGGCCTACGGCGCGCCGGCCAAGGGCGTCACGCTGCTCAACTATTGCGGCATCCGAACCGATTTCCTCGATTTCACGGTCGATCGCGCCCCGTCCAAGCAGGGCCGCTACATGCCCGGGGTCCGCATTCCGATCCTGCCGCCGGAGGCGATCTTCGAGGCGAAGCCTGATTACGTGCTGATCCTGCCGTGGAACATCAAGAACGAGATCAAGGCGCAGATCGCCGCGATCCGCGATTGGGGCGGTCGTTTCATCGTGCCGGTGCCGAAGGCCACGATCGAGGACTGAGCGACATCCCGAGGGCGCGCCTTGCATGCGCAGGGCGGCCTTCAAAAAATGCCTGGCCGGATTTTGCGCGAAAGAGTGTTGCCATGAGGTTTGTCCAGCTGGGACGGTCGGATGCGCGGCTGATCGAGCTCGGCGTACGCGCCGACGAGCGCGGCAGCTTCACGCGCACGTGGTGCACGACGACATTCGCCGACCAGGGCATCGACTTCCAGCCGGTTCAGGGCAACAGCTCGGTGACGCGGCTGCGCGGCAGCGTGCGCGGTATGCATTTCCAGCGCGCGCCGAAGGCCGATGCCAAGATCGTGCGGTGCTCCGCCGGGCTGATCCACGACGTCATCGTGGACATCCGGCCGAACTCACCGACGCGCGGCGAAGTCTATGGCTGCGAGCTCGGGCCCACGACGGCACGGATGCTCTACATTCCCGCCGGCTTCGCCCATGGTTTCCAGACTCTGAGCGACGACGTGACCGTCGAATATTTGATGGGCATCGACTACGCCGAGGAGCTCTCGGACGGCTTCCGGCATGACGACCCGGCGATCGGAATCAAGTGGCCGGAGCCGGTGACCGTGCTGTCGGCGAAGGATGCAGCCTGGCCATTGCTGGCCGAGCGGAGCCTGTGGTGAGCGAGGTCGCAACCCAGCCGGGCATGCTCCAACCGCGGCCAGATCGGGAGCGGCCGTCGGGGACCACACAGATTGACAATCTGCCGCGGAGGATCAAGTCATGACGAACATTTTCGTTGATGCCTCGATGCCGGATGACGATCGGCGTCGGAAGCTGTTTGAGGGGGCGCTGTTTCTGTATGCCCCGTCGCCATCGCTGAAGGCGCTGGCTGCGTTCGCCCGCGAACTGGTCGAGGAGGCGTTTCATCCCTACGACCCTCGCACCGCGCAGTTCGAGCTTCCGGTCGAGCGCTATGTCGAGATCCTTGCCAGGCTGAAGCCGTTCTTCATTCATCATCCCCGATCGAAGGAGCTGGTGACGGGAGTTCTGCGCGAGCTCGGATGCGATCCCGAGCAGACCTATTTCGACGTGCCGCGGTTGCGTTCGGCGACGAGCAACGACTATCTGACGACCGGCATCGCGTTCGCATTTCATCCGCATCGCGATACCTGGTACTCTGCGCCGCCATGCCAGCTCAACTGGTGGCTTCCGGTCTATGACATCACGCCGGACAATGGTCTGGCCTTCCATCCGCACTATTTCGACGAGGCCATCAAGAACGGCTCCAGGACCTATGACTACTACGAGTGGAACCGGACATCGCGCGCGACGGCAGCACAGCACATCAAGACCGATACGCGCGTGCAGCCGAAGCCCGAGCAGGAGATCGCACTGGATCCGCAGATCCGCATCGTCGCTCCGAGCGGGGGCGTCACGATCTTCTCGGGGGCGCATCTGCACTCATCGGTGCCGAACACGTCGGGCCTCACCCGGTTCAGCATCGATTTCAGAACGGTGCATTTCGCCGACGTGAGCGGGAGGAGTGGCGCCGTCAATGTCGACTCGGAATCCACGGGCACCAACCTGCGCGACTTCATGCGAGTGTCGGATCTGGCGCGGCTGCCGGAGGACGTCGTCGCGCCTTACGATCAGGCGGAGGCTCCCCAGGATCATCTGGTCTATCAGCCGACCATCGTCCCGCAGACGACCGACGACCTCGCGGCGGATCCCGCGCGGGCATCGGCCTGAACGCAGGGGCAGGGCACGCAGGATGCTGGACAGGTTGACGTCACCGAGCGGGGCCCGCGTCCCGGAAATCGATCTCCACGCGCTGGCGACGGAGCTGTTTCCAATCAACCGTAGCCTCACCGGGGACGGAGTCCGCGAGACGCTCGCGGTGGTCGCGCGCCATGTCGGCCTCGACATCCATGAGGTCCCGACAGGGACGCCGGTTCTCGATTGGCACGTGCCGAGCGAGTGGAACATCCGTCGGGCATCGATCGCGACCATGTCGGGTCGGCGTCTGGTCGATTTTGCCGACAACAATCTTCACGTGATGGGCTACAGCAAGCCGGTGCAGGCGGTGCTGAGCCGGGCGGAGCTGGCCAGGCACGTCCATACGCTGCCAGACCAGCCGGATCTGATACCGTACCGGACCGGCTACTATGCGGATGATTGGGGGTTCTGCCTTCCAGATCGGTTGTGGCAGGAGATGACCGACGACAGCTACCGCGTCGACATCGACAGTGAACTGTCCCATGGCGCCCTGACCTACGGTGAGCTGTTCGTTCCAGGGCGGACCAACAAAGAAGTCCTGATCACCTGTCACATCTGCCATCCGAGTCTCGCCAACGACAATCTGTCGGGCATTTCCATCGCGACAGCGCTGGCGATGCGGCAGGCGCGGCAGACGCGCCGGCTCGGCTATCGGTTCCTGTTCCTGCCGGCGACGATCGGAGCGCTGGCCTGGCTCGATCGCAACGAAAGCCGCGTCGATCGGGTGGAGCATGGACTCGTGCTGACCTGTCTCGGCGATTCCAGCGGCTTCCATTACAAGCAGAGCCGCAAGGGGGCGCCGATCGACCGCGCCGTCATGCATGTCCTGAAGCACTCCGGTCACCGCCACGAGAGCCTGCCGTTCAGTCCCTATGGCTATGACGAGCGGCAATTCTGCTCGCCGGGCTTCGACCTGCCGGTGGGCTGTCTGATGCGCGGCGTTCACGGCACATTTCCGGAATACCACACCTCGGCGGACAATCTCGATTTCATCAAGCCTGAATGCCTGGACGAGTCCTACGCGGTGATCGAGCAGGTGCTCGATCTGCTCGATGGTGATCTCCTCTACGAACGTCTGGACGGGCGGGGAGAGCCGCAGCTCGGACGGCGCGGACTCTATCGGGCGATTGCCGGTCAGCGCGAGGCGGGTGGCGCCACGCAGATGGACCTGTTGTGGGTCCTCAATCTGGCGGACGGGAAGCATAGCCTGCTGGACATGGCGATCCGCGCGGACGTGCCGTTTGCGCGGATCGAGGCGGCCGCCGGGCTTGCGTTGGAGGCAGGTCTCATCAGGCCGGGAGCTCCCTCATTGTGATGTCGGTGGCACGAGAACAGAGTAGGGCGTCATGAATTCTCAGCCGGGCAAGCCCCGCATATTGGTGTTCTCGCTTCGGAACATTTTCGGAAGAGCTCTCAACCGCGGTCCTCACGTCGAGCTCGAGGACATCATCTGCGAGGTCGATTCCGCCGAATTGCTTGCGCCCCGGCTCGATCCGTCGAGCCGGCGGGCGAGCTTCGCCACGCGGCTCGCCTATCATGCGCCCGTGCTGCTCAATCCCGGGCTGCCGCGCCGTCCGGCCCGGCAGCAATATGACGTGCTGTTCGCGATCTGCGGCTTTCCGCAGGATCTGATCATGTTCGACGCGATCGAGGATCTGAGAGCGTCCTCCAGACTGTCGGTCTGTCTCCTCGACGAGCTCTGGGTGAAGGAGATTGCCAAGCACCGGCACTTTCTCAAGGTGCTCGCGAAGTTCGACATCGTCATGCCGTTCCAGATCTCTACGGTGGAGCCGCTCAGCAAGGAGATCGGACAGCGCTGCGTGCATCTGCCGCTCGCCATCGATGCCATCAGGTTCAGTCCATATCCGGATCCGCCCGAGAGGGTCATCGACGTCTACAGCATGGGGCGGCGGTCTCGGACCATCCATGAGAAGCTGCTCGCGATGAGCCGCGACGACGGTCTGTTCTATCTGCATGACACGATCGGCGGCAGCCAGGCCATCGACCTCGGGGAGCACCGGACGCAGGTCGCAAACATCGCCAAGCGCAGCCGGTATTTCCTGGTCAATCCGGGCAAGTTCGACGAGCCGGCCGAGACGGGACGTCAGGTCGAATTCGGATACCGGTATTTCGAGGGGGCGGCATCTGGCGCCATCATGCTCGGAGAGCGTCCCGACAACGAGCTGTTTCCCAGACTGTTCGATTGGCCGGATGCGATGGTCAACGTGCCTCACACCTCCGATGACATCGATCGGGTCATCAGGGATCTCGACCGGGATCCGGAGCGGCAGGACCGCATGCGGCGGGCCGGGATGACGCAGACGCTGTTGCGCCATGACTGGGTGTATCGGTGGGAGACGATCCTCGCGGCGACGGGCCTGCAGCCGTTGCCGGCGCTGTCGGCGCGGAAGGATCGTCTGAAGGCGCTGGCCGGGATGATTTCGGGCGGCCAACCTCCGAGGCGGAATGAATTAAATCGCGCGCCGATATTATTGGCGCAGTAGAATGTTTTAATTCATGTCCCCGCCACAAAGTCGCGTCATCGCTCGTCCGCTGCTCCGGACGGTGCTGACATTTTCGCGATGGCTTCTTTTGACGGATGCGTTTCATGTCCTTGACGAAGTCGGCCGGCTCGCGACGAGACATGCGCATTTTGACCTCGACGACGACTGCAGGTGATTGACGCGACATGTCGGAAGCCATCGCCGCCTATTTCGAAGACCATCGGGAATCCAAGGATCTCGGACGCCGCGCACTGCGCGGCGGCATCATTTCCATCGTCATTCAATATGGCAATGCGGCGCTCCAGATCATCGCGGCCATCGTGCTCGCCCGGCTGCTTGCCCCGGAGGATTTCGGACTTGTCGCCATCGTCACCGTGCTGACGAGCTTTGCGCCGCTTCTGATCGATTTCGGCCTGCTCGATGCCACCGCGCAGCGCAGCAGGGTCACCCCGGCGCAGGTCTCCGGCCTGTTCTGGGTCTCGACCGGCATCGGCGTGGCCATCGCGGTGATCGTCGCCGCGTCCAGCCCGCTGATTGCCTGGATCTACGGCGATCCGCGTCTGGGGCCGATCGCGCTGTGTGTCGCGATCACCTTCGTGCTGTCGGGACTGACCAACCAGCACATGGCGTTGCTCCGGCGCACGATGCAGTTCGGCCGCATCGGCCAGATCCAGCTGTTCGGGACGCTCGTCGGGACGGCCGCAGCCATCGCTGCCGCGATCGCGGGCTATGGCTATTGGGCCCTGGTGCTTCGCCCCGTGGTCAGCTCGATCTGTGTCGTGATCGCGGCGTGGTCGGTCTGCCCGTGGCGGCCCGGTCCTCCGCTGTTCGACGACGACGTGAAGTCCATGGTGAAGTTCGGCCTTCACGTCGTCGGCTTCACGGTCGCCTACACGCTGTCGCGCGCGGTGGACCGGATCGCGCTCGGCCTGCTCTACCGCGCCGATCAGGTCGGCTACTACCAGAACGCCATGAACCTGTACGACAACTCGGTCTATGCGGCGCTCAATCAGACCCACGCCGTCGGAAGCTCCGCGCTCAGCAAGCTGCAGTCCAATCCGGTCGCGCTGCGACAGAAGTATGAAGCGGCACTGTCGATCCTGGCCTTCTTCCTGATGCCGGCGGCGGCGATTCTCTCGGTCACCGCCCAGGACCTGACCGTGGTTCTGCTTGGCCAGAAGTGGCAGGCCGCGGGCGCATTGCTGAGCATCATCGCGCTGCGTGGCATTTCGCACGTCGTCGAGGGCTCGCAAGGCTGGTTGCATCTGTCGCTCGGGCGGGCCGACCGCTGGCAGACCTGGGGCATTATTTCGCTCGTGGTGCAGGTCATCGCCGTGCTGGCAGGCCTGCCGTTTGGACCGACCGGCGTCGCCTGGGCCGTGGTCATCGGATATTCGCTGATCGCGCTGCCGTCGGTGATCTATGCAGGCCGCCCGATCGGCATCGGCGCGGAGCTCGTGGCTCGGGCTGCGGGCCCCCAGACGATCGGGGCGATCGCCGCCGCAGCGGCCGGATGGTGGCTGCAGTCCACGCTCCTCACGGCCTGTCCGGCGCTGCTGCGCATGGTGCTGTCCGGCTGCTTCTGCAGCGTGCTCTACCTCGCGATCGTCGTCGGCGTGTTCCGGCACAATGAGCCGCTCAGGATCGCAGGTACGATCATCCAGGATGTCATCAGGAAACGGTGAGCGGCGGCCGCAAACGCCGGCGTCGCGCCAAGATTATCTATCGCCATTTATTAAATGAGATATATACTCGTCCCGTGATTTAATTATTTTAAAGTGACCATGGCCCACGACCCTTCAGCCCCGGATGTCATGGACCCCGCGCCGCCGGCGCGGGGCAATCCGCGGCCCGTCGATGCCGGCGGCGTGGACGCGCGGCGTCTCAGCATCCTCAGCGTCTCGCACATGCCGGCGAGCCCGCCGCGTTTCGGCGCCCAGGCGCGGATGCATGGGCTGATGATGGAGCTCGCCCGCCGCCATGATCTCACCGCGGTGACGCTGGTCGACGATGCCTACGATCTCGACGAATGCCGCCGGGCGATGCAGGCCTATTGCCGGGACGTGGTCCTGGTGCGCAACCCCTACGGCCGCGACGGCCTTTCGAAGCGGCTTCTGCAGCTGCGCTCGCTGGTGTCGGGGCAGAGCTTCGATCGCCTGCGCGTGGCGCTGCCGGAGCTGCAGCGCGTGCTGGATCGGGTGCTGGGCGCAACGCGGTTCGACATCGTCAATCTCGAATTTCCCTATCTCGGCCACTGCCGGTTTCGTCAGGCTCCCGCGGGAGAGCAACCGCCGCGGCTGATCGTGGACTCGCATGAGATCGCCTATGATCTGGCGCGGCAGTTCGCAGCGACCGGTGCAAGCCTTGGTCGCCGCCTCTATGCCGGGGCCAATTGGCGCAAGCTGCGGCGCGAGGAGCTCGCGGCCTATGCGGGCGCCGACGGCGTCTATCTCTGCAGCACCGACGACGAGAAGCGCCTCCATGACGACCTGCCGAACGTCTGCACGGCGGTGATCCCCAACGCGGCCGATATCGCGTTCTACCAGCCGCGCAGCACGGACCCGGCGCCAGACGGCCGCACGGTGGTGTATTTCGGACTGCTCTCGACCATCCCGAACATCGATGCGGTCACGCATTTCGTCCAGGACATCTGGCCCGCGATCGCCGCGCGGCATCCCGACGCGCGCTGCAAGATCATCGGCGGCCGGCCGCCGCCGTCGCTGCTGGCATTGGCGGGTCCGCGCGTCGAGCTGACCGGCTTCGTGCCCGACCTGCGGCCGCATCTGGCGTCGGCGGCGGCGGTGGTCGTGCCGCTGCGCCTCGGCGGCGGCACCCGGCTCAAGATCGTCGAGGCGATGGCGATGGGCAAGGCGATCGTTTCGACCAGCCTCGGCGCGGAAGGGATCGACGCGAGGGCAGGGCGCGACATTCTCATCGAGAACGATCCGGCTGGCTTCGCCGACGCCGTCAGCCGTCTGCTTGCCGAGCCGGATCTGGCGGCGCGCATCGGTGGCGCGGCGCGCGAGGTCGCGGTCGACAAATATGCCTGGAGAGCGGCGGCGCAGGCGCTGGAAGGCTTCTACCGCAGGATCCTGGAGACACCTCCATCATGAAGGCCGCACTCATCGGGGCCGGACAGATCGCTCGTCAGCATCTGGCCTGTCTCAACACTCTTCCCGGCGTTCGACTGGCCGCGATCTGTGATTTGTCGCCGGCCACTGCTGAAGCGGCTGCGGAGCGCTTTGCCATTCCGGCCTGGTTCACCGATCATCGGGCGATGCTGGAGACGATCCGGCCGGATGTCGTGCACGTGACCACGCCGCCGACCTCGCATTTCCGGCTGGCGATGGATGCGCTCGAGGCCGGCGCGCATGTGATCGTGGAGAAGCCGGCGACCTCGACCTTCGAGGAGCTGGAGATCCTGGTCCGGCGCGCCAAGGACGCCGGCCGTCACGTCGTCGAGGATTACAACTACATCTTCAATCACGGGCCGCAGGAGATCCTGCGCCGGATCGAGACCGGTGAGTTCGGCGCGGTCACCCATGTCGACGTGCTGATCTGCCTGGACATCCTGGGCCCCGACGGCTTCGCCGATCCGAATTCGCCGCATCCTGCGCTCAACCTTGCGGGGGGCGCGATCGCCGACTTCCTGCCGCATCTCGCCTCGCTGTCGCATGCCTTCGTCGGCCCGCATCGGAGCGCGCAGACCGTCTGGAGCAAGCGCAAGCCGTCGCTGCTGCCGTTCGACGAGTTTCGCAGCGTGGTGGAGGCCGAGCGCGGCACCGCGACGCTCGGCTTCAGCGCCAGCGCGCAGCCGGATGCGTTCTGGCTGCGGGTCTATGGCGAGAGGATGCAGGCGACGGCCAATTTGTTCGAGACGCGGCTCACCTTCGACGGCCCGCGCAATGTGCCGAAGCCGCTGCGTCCATTCTTCAGCGGCCTGGAGGAGGGCCGCGACATCCGCCGCGCGGCGCTGTCGACGCTGCTGCGCAAGTTCAAGGGACCTGGCGCCTATGAGGGGCTCTGGGAGTGCCTGGCCCGGACCTATCAGGGGCTTTCCGCCGGCGCTTCGTTGCCGATCACGGGAGACGATGTTCTGGCCGTCAACCGGATGGTCGAAGCGATGAAGCCGAGGGGAACAACCGAGATGAGGGAGCTGCGGGCATGAAGGCCCTCGTCACCGGCGCCAACGGATTTCTTGGCCGGCACGTGGTGAACGCGCTGCTGGCGCGCGGCATCGAGGTTCGCGCCATGGTGCGTCCCGCCACGCGTGTCGACGCGCTGGGGTGGCCGGCGTCGGTCGACATCGTCAGGGCCGACCTGCGCAGCTCGCGTGACCTCGTGGGCGCCTTCGCAGGAGTCGACGTGCTGATCCATCTGGCGGCCGTGGTCTCAGGAGGCGAGGACGCGCAATTCGCAGGCACTGTCGCCGGCACCGAGCGGCTGCTCGAGGCGATGTCGGGCAGCGCCTGCCGCCGCCTCGTGCTGTGCAGCAGCTTCTCGGTCTATGACTACACGGCGGCGCGCGGTGTTCTCGATGAGACCTCGCCGCTGCAGCAAACGCCGGACGTCTACACCCGCGGCGGCTACACCGTCGCCAAATGGTGGCAGGAGCGGGTGACGCGCCGCTACGTCGAGCAGCACGGCTGGGATCTCACGGTGCTTCGCCCCGGCTTCATCTGGGGCCGCGGCAACAGCTATCTCGCGGCGCTGGGACAGCAGATCGGACGGCATCACGTGGTCATCGGGCCGCTGACGCGCGTTCCGATGACCCATGTCGAGAATTGCGCCGACGTCTTCGCGCTGGCGGCTGCGGACTCGCGCGCGATCGGCCAGACCTTGAACATCGTCGACGGCCCCGGTGAATGCGTCTGGACCTATCTGTCCGACTACATGCGCGGCACCGGCGCGCGCGGCTGGCGGCTGCCGATTCCGCACTGGCTCGCCAGCACCGTCGTGCGGCTGGCTTTCGTCACCGTGTTCAGGCGGGCGACCAAGGTGCCGGCGATCCTGACGCCCAAGAAGTTCGATGCGATGCTCAAGCCGCTGCGCTTCGACAACCGCAAGCTGCGGGACACGCTCGGCTGGACGCCGCCGCTCGACTACCAGCAGTGCCTGGCGCGCACCTATGGACCGGTGACGGCGCCGACGGAAGCGCCGGCGTCGTGGTCGTCCGGAACGGCGGCTTCGATTTGAGGGCCGGGATGATTCTGCGACGGCCGAGATGGGGTCTGGCACTGGTCGCGACGACCCTGGCCGCGGTCGCCGTCGCTGCCGCTCCTTCCGTCGCCAAGCCGGTCCTGCGCGCCGCGGGACATGCGCTCGTGCTCAGCGAGCTGGCCGCGCCCGCCGACATCATCGTCATCGCCACCGATTCCGGCGGCGCCGGCGTACTGCAAGCAGCGGATCTGGTGCATGACGGCATTGCGCGCCGCGTCGCCGTGTTCACCGATCCGCCGAGCGGGGAGGATCTCGAATTCATCCGCCGCGGTCTTCCCTACGACGACATGGCGGCACGGCAGATCCGCCAGCTCGGCTCGCTCGGCATCGCCGATGTCGTGACGATTCCAAGAGAGGAAGCCGGCTCTCGCGGCGAAGGCGAGGTCCTTGCCGCATGGTCGGACCAGCATGCGATCCGCGCGATCGTGTTCGTTGCCGCCAGCGATCACTCGCGCCGCATACGGCGCGTGCTCGATCGCAACATGAAGGGGCATGGCGCGCGCGTGACGGTGCAGGCCGAACGCTATTCGGGCTTCGATCCGGAGTGCTGGTGGCAGACGCGGCGCGGCACCCGGACCGCGATCATCGAGCTCGAGAAGCTCGCCCTCGACATCGTCATGCATCCTCTCTCGTTGTGAACTCGCGCATTGCAAACGGATTTATCTGATGTGTGGCATTGCTGGGATCATCGGGCGGGTCGACGACGACAACCGCGCAGCGCTTCAGCGCATGAACGACGCCATGCTTCATCGCGGTCCGGATGCCGGGGGAACCTGGGTCTCCGAGGCGGACGAGCGCGGCTGGGGCGCGCTGCTGGCCCACCGCCGTCTTGCCATCCTCGATCTGTCGCCCGCCGGCGTGCAGCCCATGACGGACCCGGTCACGGGTCATGTCATCGTCTTCAACGGCGAGATCTATAATTTCGCCGATCTGCGACACCGCCTGATGGCGGAGCGACAGCAATTCAACTCCACGGGCGATACCGCGGTGATGTTGCGCGCGCTCGGCCTGCACGGGCCGGACGCCGTATCCTGGCTGCGCGGCATGTTCGCCTTCGCCTGCTGGGATCCAAGCGAGCGCCGGCTGCTGCTGGCGCGCGATCCGCTCGGCATCAAGCCGCTCTATGTGGCCCGTGCCGCAAGTCCCGGTGCCGGCTGGTCACTGGCTTTCGCGTCGGAGCTGCGCGCGCTCCTGGCCTCGGGCCTTCTCGGCAAGCCGCAACTCGATCCGCAGGCGGTGGCCAGCGGCGTCTGGAACGGCTTCGTGGTCGGGCCGGGCACGGCGGTCAAGGGCGTCGAGCTGTTGCCTCCGGGCCATCTGACGGCGTTCGACGGTGTCGGGAATACGATCCGCGACGCGGATTTCTGGACCATCCCCGGCCATGCGCCGGAGCAGGTCATGGACGAGGAACAGCTGGCCGCCATTCTTCAGGATACGCTCGGACTGCATCTGGCGAGCGACGTGCCGCTGGCGGTGTTTCTCTCCGGTGGCATCGATTCTTCGGTCATGGCCAATCTGGCGCAGCGCGCGGCGAAGAGCCCGATCCACACCTTCACGCTTGCGTTCGAGGAGCAGGAGCTGAACGAGGGACCGATCGCGCGGCGCATCGCCGATGCCATCGGCACCGAGCATCACGAGGTGGTGCTGACCGAGCAGCATTTCGTCGACAATCTCGATGCCGCGCTCGACAGCCTGGACCAGCCGACATTCGACGGCCTCAACTCCTACTACATGTCACACGCCATCCGCGGCGCCGGCTTCACCGTCGCCTTGTCGGGCACGGGGGGCGACGAGCTGTTCGGCGGCTACACGTCGTTCCGCGATCTGCCGGTGCTGCAGCAATGGTCGCGGCGGACGGCATCGGTGCCGGCGGGCCTGAAAGTCGCCGCGGCAAAGCTCGCCGCCCGGCTGCTGTCGCCGTCGGGCAGCGTCGTCGCTTCGCAGACGCGCTGGGCCAAGCTCCCGGACATGGTTCGGCGCAGCGATGATCTGCTGGCGCTCTACCAGATGGCGTATGCGCTGTTCCTTCCCGGCTTCCAGCGTGATCTGCTCGCGCCCGACCTGGTCGCGACGTTGAGTGACGGTCTTCCAACGGCGATGAAGGCCAAGATCACGGCGGAGACCCGCGCCCGTACGCCGTTGTCGGCGATCAGCGTCATGGAGCAGCGCCTGTTCCTTGGCGAGCGGCTGCTGCGGGACAATGACGTCGCGAGCATGGCGGCCTCGCTGGAGCAGCGTGTGCCGCTGGTCGATCAGGTGCTGTTCGAAAGCGTCGACCGGCTGCCCGATCAAGCGCGCTACGAGCCGTTGCGCAGCAAGGCAATGCTCAGGCGCGTCGGCCTGCGCGGGCTGGATCTGACGCTGTTCGACCGACCGAAGAGCGGCTTCGTCTTGCCGCTGGATCGCTGGATCCGGCGTGGTCTGCAGGATGCGATGGACCAGACCTTGCGCGACCCGCAGGCCATCGCGTCCGTCGGCCTCGCGCCCGCGGCGGTGGAGCGGCTCTGGCGCGCCTTTCTCGACGGCGCCCCCGGACTCTACTGGTCCCGCGTCTGGTCGATCTATGTGTTCGTCCGCTGGTGTCACCGCCACCGCGTCTTCCGCTGACGGACAATGATCGAATGCCGAGCCGCGAGAGCGTCTCAGGCCTCGGGCATGACAATTCCGCCGCAGACCGGCACGCGCACGCCGGTGACGAAACCTGCGAGGTCGGAGGCCAGAAAGGCGATCATGTTGGCGACGTCCTGATCATAGCCACGCCGTCCAAGCGGCACCGAGCGCTCATAGAGCGGCTGCACCTCGTCGCGGTCGCGGCGATCCTTGTCGGAGATGACCCAGCCGGGCGCCACCTGATTGACGGTGATGCCATGTTCCCCGAGCTCTTTCGCCAGCGAGCGCAGCATGCCGTCCATGGCACATTTCGCGGCGGTGTAAGGTGCACGGTTGGGCAAAGCGAGGCTCGTCATCTCCGTGCCGAGCGAAATCAGCCGTCCCCATCTGCGCTCGATCATCGGGCCGGAGAACACCCGGGCGGTCGCCCAGGCCTGCAGAACCGAGGAACGAAACACCCGGTCGAACTGGTCGGCGGTCTGATCGATGACAGGACCTTCGTCGAACCACGTCACCGCGTTGTTCACGACGATGTCCACGGGGCCGAGCCTGCTCTCGACTATAGGGCGCATCGCCTCGACATCTTCGAGCCTGGCAACGTCGCCGGAGATCGTACAGGCGCGCTGCGGCTCAAGCTCGTTCAACTCGTCGCAGAGGCGCTCGGCCACATCGCGCGCCGTCAGGTAGTGGATCGCGACCTTGGCGCCGCAGGCGGCCAGCGTTCGCGCGATCGGCCTGCCGATCTCTCCCGCTGCGCCGGTGACGAGCGCAACCCGGCCTGACAAATCGATCTGCAGCGGCGATCTCAAAGGCTTCAGCGCCGGGTCGTCCGGCAGCGGACCGAGCGTATTTCGTCGAATTCGTCGTGCGACAGCGCTCGCGATCCGCATACGCCAGTCTCCAGCTAATAGTCATCGCCCACGCGCCAATATTAAATGTGCGGCGCGGGAATTAAATTGCACAATTTGACGCATTATATTTGAAGCTGCCGAGCGGCGTCGGCCGGCACCGCCCATGTGGCGCGCATGGCCTCGCAGGCATCTGACGAGATCTGATCGCCTCCTGAACGATCAGAACGCGCGTGTCGTCGGCCTCTGCACGATGCGATCGCGAAGCGGGCGGTCGATTGCGCTCGAGCCCGGTGATTGTCCGACAGTAACCGAGGCGCCAGTCGACCCCGGCCTGAACCTGTGTCTGAGCTGCCTGAAATACGGCTCCACCAGGCGCTCGATCACCGCGGCATAGACGACCGAGATCAGAAGCGTGAGCGGAAACAGCATGTAGGGCTTGGCGGCAATCGCCGGAAAGGTCTTGTCGAAGGTTCGGATCACCACATTGTGGATCAGATAGATCGCGTAGGAATAGGTGCCGAGCGTCATCATCCAGGAACGGTTCAGAAGACGGAACGGCGGCGTGTCGGCAAAGCGGACGGCGAAGTAGAACAACGGCATCAGGGCCAGACCCTGAATGCTGTAGCGCGCCGTCTCGCGGAAGACCGGATCGCGGTAGAGCAACGACAGCAGCAGCACGGCCACTGCGGCCAGCAATATCGCCCAATGTTTCGGAGACATCGCGCCCGGCTTCGACCGCTGCCGCGCCGGGTTCATGACGAGCGCCAGCACGCAGCCATAGGCGATGGAGTCGATGCGCGTATCGGACGCATAGTAGGTCCGGTCGGGAAAAAAGCCGGGCGTATGCACCAGATGGAAGCGCCAGGCGAGGACGGCGAGGCAGACGAGCCCGAGCAGCGCCCCGACGGTGCGGGGGCGCAGCGCGGACCCGAGCAGCAGCGTCATCAGCAGCGGATAGACGATATAGAAGTGCTCCTCGACCGCGAGCGACCACAGAATGCCAGTGCCGTCCGGGACGGTGTTGCCGGGATCGAAGAACAGGCCATAGTAGTTCGCAAAATAGAGCAGCTGCGCCGCCAGCCCCTGGAGCGTGATCCCGCCATCCAGCATGCCGGCACAAGTAAGCCCATAGGCGATCGCCAAAGTGATCAGCAGCGGCGGCATCAATCGGAAGACGCGGCGGGCGTAGAAGCGCGGGACGTTGATGGTTCCGGTTCGCTCATGCTCCGAGAGCATGAGGGTCGAGATCAGGAACCCGCTCAGGAAGAAGAAGATCGTGACGCCGAATCCGCCTGGGATCAGGGTCTGCAGCCCGGAATGACCGAGAACGACGATCAGCACCGACAGTGCGCGGATGCCGTCCAGCGACGGAATCACAGGCGATATGCTGACCTGCGCATCCGGGGCCGATGGAGTGGCGGCAGATGTGCTGCTGTTATCGGTGACCTCGATCGGCATGGGCGCGGAGGCACCGCCACGACGGCTGAACGCGAGAATCTTGGCCATGATGTCCAATCGAGACGTCGGAGAAAGGCTTGCTTCGCAAATGTCGCTTCGGCCGCGCTGCGATCTGCCGGGCGCGGATCACCTTGTGTCGGCGAGAGGGTGGCTGGCGCGCCAGAGTTGATCTCGCTCGGCATTGATCCGCGCCGTGGCGGCGCGCTTGCCCAGGCGCAGGCAGGCCCGCTGATAGGTGCGCAGGAAGCGGCGGAACTCGAGATCGTCGTAGCGCGGCAGGCCCTGCAGCCAGCTTCGGAAATACCCCCATAGCATGGCCGTGCTGCCGATCAGCGCGGGATAGGCGGGCAGATGATAGACCGCCACCGCGAGATGATAGAGCGGCGATGTGCCCATGAAATACTGGCCGAAGCCCTTGCGCAGGCGTCCTGTCCAGATGCCCTTGTGGCTCGCACCTTGCGGCCGCAGATGAATGAAGCGCAGCGCCTCGGTGTCGATGCTCTCGGCAATCCAGCCGAGCATGCGGCAGCGGTGGCAGTCGATGCCGTCCCACATCACCTGGCGTACGAAGCCGCCGATCTCCTGGAAGCAGGCCACGCGGTAGAACTTGGTCATGCCGACCGACATCTCGTCGCCGCAGACCTCCGGCTCCAGGGCGCCGGTCTGCGGGTGGACGAACCAGGGCTTGCCCGAGGTGGTCCCGACCCTCGGATCCCCCTCCATCCGCGCCATCAGCAGCTCGAAATAGCGCGGAGGCAGGTCGAGATCCATGTCGAGCTTGCAGATATAATCGTAGTCCTCGAGCCGTACGGTTTCCAGACCGGCATAGAACGCCTCGATCACGCCGGGGCCGACCTTGCGTCCGCCGCGATCGGCGCGGCGCACCACGCGGAGATAGGGCAGGCGCTTCGCATAGTCCTCCAGGATGGCGGGGGTGTCGTCGGTCGAGCCGTCGTCCACGACGATCCAGAGGGCTGGCGGCACCGTTTGCGCCGCCACGCTGTCCAGCGTTCGTCGGAGATATTGTGCCTCGTCGCGGCACGGCGAGATCAGCAGGTAGCGGCGCGATGGCGTCACGTCTCGAAATCCCTATGCGGAAGGCTGCGGGCGGCCGCAGCGCCCTTATCGGGGCGGAGCGGTACCGGGCGGCTTTCAATAAATTAAATCGTGATTTAATATTATGAGATGCGACGTGTCAAAATCATGGTGTTTTTAAATTCGTCCGCTCCCGGCGTTCCACGCCGGGGTTGCCTCCGCTTCGGCATATTGTGGACACTGGCCCTCGCGGCCCTGGTCGCTCCTGGCTACGCCGGGCAGCCCGGCGAAGCTTCCGAGGCAAATGCGCCGATCGGGCTGCCGGCTCCGCCCGGCAGTCTGCTGCCTGCCGATCGCGCAGTCGCCTGGAATCCCGGCCTGACGTCCATGGGCGGCATTCCCAACCGCACCACGATCTACCGAACGCTGTCTCCGAGCGAAAAGGATGATACCGCCGCGATTCAGGCAGCGCTCGCCGCTGCACCGGCGGGGCAGGTGGTGATGCTCGGACCGGGTACGTTCATCGTCAGCGCGCCCCTCCTGATCAATCGCCCGGTCACGCTGCGCGGTTCGGGCGCAGGCGCGACGAGGCTGGTGAAGCCGAACGGCGCCCGCGCCAGGACCTCTGCGGTCATTCCCGGCACCCAGGGGATCCTGACGCCGGTCGACCCCGCCTCGTACAGCTATGATGCCAGCCCGATCATCATCGTCGGACCGTCACGCTGGAACAACGGTCCCGACACCGCCGCCTCGCAGTCTCTGCTTGCGGACGGTGCCAAGGGCGCCAGCACCGTCGCGCTGGCAAGCACTGCGGCCCTGAAGGCCGGCGATTTCGTCCTGGTCGACGAGGCGTCGGGCGCGTCATGGCAGACGACGCCGGCGGGCTTTCCAGCAGCGGCCAAGGTCTGGCAGGGCGATCGCGTCGCCTGGAACATGCATTTTCCGGTGCAGCCGGGGGACGACAATGCCGGCGCGAATGCCGACGGCCCCTATGATCAAATGCCCGGCGAGCTGCCAAAGTCGATGGCGTGGTTCGCACGAACCGACCGGGCAACCGCGGAGATCAAGGAAATCGCGGCCGTGTCGCCGACCACGGTCACCTTCACCTCGCCGCTGACGATCAGTTATCGCTTAAGCCATCAGGCACAGCTCACACCTTACAGCACCGATCCGAACAGTGGCGGTCATGCCGCCAACAATCGCGATATCCATGTCGCTCACGCAGGCGTCGAGAATCTGAGCATCATCGGTGGTGCGGAGGGCGCGCTGCGGTTCGAGACCGCCGCCTATTCATGGGCCCGATCGATCGAGGTGACGCAGTGGCTCGGCGAGGGCGTCGCGATCGACAATTCGTTCCGGATCGAGCTTCGCGATTCCTATGTCCATGCGGGGGCGTGGCCGCAGCCGGGCGGCGCCGGATACGCGATCAGTCTGGCGTCGGGCTCGTCCGAGGCCTTGATCGAGAACAATATCCTCGTCGACGTCTGCAAGAACATGGTGTTCCGGTCGGCCGGCGCCGGTACGGTGGTCGGCTACAACTATGCCGATGATTCGTTTGACTTCGACAATCCCGGCTGGGTCGAAGTCGGCATCAACGCGTCGCATATGGCCGGCTCGCATCACGTCCTGTTCGAAGGCAACCTGTCGCACAATGCCGACAGCGACTATACGCATGGCAACGCGATCTATCTGACCTTCTTCCGCAATCATCTGACGGGGCAGCGCCAGCGCTTCGTCGACCGTTCCGGTCTGCGCACCGTTGGCCTTGCTTATGGATCGTGGTGGGACTCCTTCGTGGGCAACGTGCTGGGGCGTCCGGGACGCATGAGCGGGTGGGCCTATGACGATCCCTCGATGCAAGCCAACATGGCGCGCTGGGGGCAGGGCGCGGTGGGCGACATCTGGATGCTCGGCTATGATCCCGAGCGATGGACGATGGCGCCGGACCCGAAGACGTTGGCGACGGTGATCCGCGGCGGCAATTTCGACTATCTCAGCAACCAGGTGATCTGGACCCGCGGCCTCCCGATGCAGTCGCTGCCGGCATCGCTCTATTTGCGTGCCAAGCCCGGCTTCTTTGGCCATCATCCCTGGCCTTGGGTCGATCCGACCGGTGACATCAAGCTTCATCTCCTGCCGGCAAAGGACAGGTTCGATGCGGGGACGCCGTTCGCGGCGGCTCCGGGAGCGACGCAATAGAGGTGCCGATGCTGCTCACGAAGTTCAGGTCGCCGTGTCCGTCAGAAGCGGACCCCGAGCCGAGGCCGCCATGCCAGGCGTGTGCGCACGGAATGGACTGCTCGTGTCGGCATCGGTCGGCGGATGGGCGTGCTCAGCGGTGACCGGCTCCAATAGCGCGCGGCTTCGACCGTCACGAGCACGAATGCGACCCACGTCACGTCGAAGGCGCGCAGCCACAGGGTTTCGATGAAATTATAGATCATGACGAACAAGGCGATGGATAGAAGGATCCACGCGCGCTTGAAATCATGCTTCATCACACGTCCGATCACATGAACGGTCGCAGCGAGAAACGCGAGGAGAAGGGCCAGGCCGACATAGCCCAGCTCGAGCATGGTGTCGTAGAAGCCATTGTGGGAATTCGGCATGCCCTTCACCCAGCCGGGTGCCTCGGTCACGCTTGGCGCGTCCGCTCCGACCAGCCAGAAGCTCTGATATCCCCACCCCAGAAGCGGCCGTTGTGCGATCTCCAGTTTTGAGAACGCCCATATGGTGGTCCGACCCGTGAAGCTGGAATCCCCTGTCAGCAGATAGGCGATCCGGTTCGTGCCAAAGCCCGCGAGCTCGCTCAGCACGATGTAGCCCAAGACCATTGTTGTGAGGATCAGCACCGGCGCGAGCCGGAACGTCCTGGCGACGAGAAGCACCAGGAGCGCGAGAGCCGGAGCCACGAGCGCAAGGCCAAGCGCCGTCTTGGAACTGGAGATGAAGATCAAGGTGACGGCGGCGAGCGCAACCACGAGCCCCGACGCCCGGCGATAACCGGGATAACGTAGCTCGTGGAGCGCCAGCAGAAGCGCGGTGGCGGCGAACTCGCCGAGCAGGTTCTTGCCAGAGAAATATCCCTGGTAGCCGATATCGACCAGCTGCGTGCCGTATTGCGCATAGGTCGCATAGCCGCCGGGGATCAACAGCACGTTCAGGATCACACCGATCGCAAAGCAGACGAACATCCCCCGCATGATGTCTGCCGTCGGATTCGACAGCAGGGCGGGCAGCACGATCGCGGTGAGGATCATCGCTTCCTGCGCGAAGCGGACGAAAGCGAGCTCGGGCTTGAGTGCCCATGTGACGCTGGCGCCGGCAAAACCGAAATAGGCGCAGAGACTGACGATGTTCGGCGGAACGGAGAGACGGCCGCCGCGCGCCAGGCGCTGTGCTGCAGCGATGATGGCAAGGGCCGCCAAAGCCGGCCAGAAGATCCGGTTCTCGATCCGGCTTTCGAGCAGGCCTTGAAGCCCGGGCGTTGGCGGGAAGTTGAAATAGATCAGTGGCTGGATCAGCGACGAATAGGCGAAGGCCGCGATCGGGATCAGCGCGCAGACGTCGAAGGCTGATGCCGACAGGCGCGGCCCGGCCGAAAGGTACGTCGTTGAAGGTCTGGGCATCTGCGCTCTGTCTGTTTGTCGGGACCGGACGCGGTCAAACCGGCCGGCCCGTCGTCCGCAAATATTATCCCGGGCCGCGATTAAATCAAATGGCAACGCGAAAATACCGAATAATCGTGACGTGTTGCTTGATGTCTGCCGGAAATGGCCGTCGCGCCCACAAATAAACCACATTAAATAAATCAGATCATTTAAAATTAAATGTTGAATTGAGTTCGTCCTCCTTCGGCGGAGGCCGTCGCCGGGGGCCACGCCATCCGGCAGCGCCGCGCTGCGGCGCAGATCCAGGGAGAGCGGTCGATGCTTACCACGCAGGAACGACAGGAGGCTTCGCGCTCCCATTATCGCGGGGGTCGCTCGGACGCCGGTCGCGACCGGCCCGAGGTCGACGCGCGCATGCCCGATCCCGCGGTCCCCGACGACCTGTCGCGCGACGTCTATTGCGTCCTCGGAATCCCCATCGATGCCATCGGGATGCGGGGCGTTCTGCGCCGCATCCGCGACGCCGCCCGATCCAGGACGCGATTTCTCATCTCGACTCCCAATCTCAACTTCCTGGTCACCAGCCAGTCGAACAGGAGCTTCAGGGACTCGCTGATCCTGAGCGACCTCTGCACCGTCGACGGCATGCCGGTGGTCTGGATCGCGCGCCTGATCGGAATCCCGATCAAGACCCGGACGGCCGGGGCCGATATCTTCGATGCGCTCAAATCGGATGCCGGCTCGGCGTCGTCCCTCAAGCTGTTCCTCTTCGGAGGTCCGGAAGGGGCCGCCGAGCGCGCCGCGCGGACTCTGAACAGCAACTCGGGCGGGCTTCGCTGCGTCGGCTGGTCGAACCCGGGTTACTGCTCCGCCGAGGAGATGAGCGGAGATCATATCATCGAGGAGATCAATGCCAGCGGGGCGGATTTCCTGGTCGCGTCCCTGAGCAGTCAGAAGGGGCAGTCCTGGCTCCAGCGCAACCATCAGCGCCTCGATATTCCGGTACGTGCCCATCTGGGCGCCGCGCTGAACTTCCAGGCTGGCACGGTGAAGCGCGCGCCGGGGTTCCTGCGCAGCGTGGGCCTGGAGTGGCTGTGGCGCATCAAGGAGGAGCCCTATCTCTGGCGTCGCTACTGGAACGACGGGACGGCGATGCTGCGGCTGCTGTTCAGCCGCGTGCTGCCATTCGTTGCGTGGACCTGGTGGATGCGGCGCACGCATGAGCGGGGCGAAGCCCTCACGATCACGCAGGACTACGGCTCGCGGGAGGTCACGCTCAGCCTCTCCGGACCTGCCGATGCGCGGCATGTGGACCGGGCCATTCCGGTGTTTCGGTCGGCGGTTGCGGTCCGCAAGCGCGTCAAGCTCGATTTCTCCAATGTCTGCGCCATCGATGCGCGGTTCCTCGGATTGCTGCTGATGCTGCGGAAGCAGCTGGAGGCCCAGGGGTGCATGGCGAGTTTCGTCGGCGTCTCTCCTCAGCTGGCCAGGATCTTCCGCTTCGGCGGCCTGGAATTGCAGTGAACGCCGGGATCGGCCGCCGGCGGCATCGTCCGCCAGCGCATTCCGGCGAGGTGGTGCCCCGGTTCGACGGGGCGAACTGACCGCACCCGGCGCCGATGCTGCAGCTGCTTGGCCCCCCGAGGGCGATTTTTCCGCGACGCAGTGTTGCCGCAATACGCTTGCTCGAATCCTCCCAGGCGGTTTAGCTCATCACTAACCATTCGCCGCTAGCCTCTCGCCACGGCCGAGGAGGCATGAAAACTGATGTGGGTGATCGCGCTTCATTTCGGGGCCGGTGCAGTCGCGGGAGCGATCTTCAACGTTCGCACCCTGATTGCACTCGTCGCCATCGTCGCCGTGGAGTGCCTCGCGGCTGCGGCCATGAGCGGCCTGTCAGCCGCGCTGTATTCGGTCGGTGGCCTGTTTGCCGTCCAGCTGGGCTACCTCTCTGGCATGTATCTGCGCAGCGTGCTCGAGCGCGCCGGGATCGCCCATCCTTCGATCCGGCCCGAGCATCAGCGCTGATCGCAAGCCCCCCGCGTCGACCGGTCGCCGCGCCGGCCCGTCTACTCGGCCATGACGCTCCCGTAACGGGCATAGTACCGGTGATTGTAGTAGTCGCCGAAATGGTTGGCATAGCGCTTCAGCGCCTTCATGTCGGTCTTGTTGAGCACGACACCGAGCAGGGCGTCATAGACGTTTGGCGCCGTGTTGAGCGCATGCTCGACGACGTCCGCCGGCGTGCGTCCCCATTCGACCACGAGCACGAAGCTGTCGAGCAGCCCCGAAATGGCGCGTGCGTCGGCGACCGGCGCCAGCGGCGGCAGATCGACGATGATGTAGTCGTAGGAAGCGCGCAGCTGCTCGAACAGCTTGCGCATCTGCTCATTGGCCAGGATGTCGCTGGTGTCGCGATGGGCGGCGCCCTTGCCGGGCAGGAAATCCAGCCGTGTCGCCGGGTCGGTCCAGACCGTCTCCTCCAGCAGCCGCGCCCCCGAGACGATGTCGGCGATCCCCGTGCCGGCGTCGGGAGCGAGGGTCGCAGAGAGCGACGGGTTTCTGAGGTCGCAATCGATGACGATGACGCGCTTGCCCGAGCTGGCGATCGACTGGGCGAGCGAGGCGGCGATCATCGACTTGCCTTCGTTGGGCAGCGCGGAGGTCAGGCCGAGCACTTTCCGCGCGGTCCGGTTTGGATCCTGATCGATCGCGACCTTCAGCGAACGGATCGATTCCGCGAAGCGTGAGGAGGGCATCGCCGATGCCGCCCAGCAGGCTCCGGTTCCCCGCGTCATCATGCGCCGGCTGCATTCGGCGTCGGCCTTGCCGGCAGCGCCCAGCGCAGCCTTGCTGGTGATCCTGTTCACCTCGCCTTGCCTGAGCAAGGGGACGACGGACAGGCAGGGCAGGCGCAGGCGGTCCTCGAGCTGATCGGTCGTTCGAAAGCTGCGATCTCGCAATTCCCTCAGCAGCCCGAGGCCGCCGCCGAATGCAAGGCCGCCAAACAAGCCGATCCCCAGCAGCACGAGGGATTTCGGCTTGATTTTCTTCTTCGGCGGCGTCGCCGCAGAAATGACGCGCGCCTTGGCGATCGGGAACGAGCCCTGCTGGACCGAGCCCATGTAACGCTGGAGGAAGGTATCGTAGAGGGCGCGGTATCCCTTCGCGCTGGTCTCGAGCTCGCGGATGCTGATCTCGGCGGCCATGGTATCCTGCGATCGGACCACCGCCTGGGCGAGCTGCTTTTCGACCTCCTGCTGCTGCTGCCTGGCCTCGGCGTAGTCGTGCTTGGCGACATCGGCGAGGCGCCGCACCTCGTCGAGGATGGCCTGGCGGATGCTCTTCATGGCGGCGCGGATATTGATGACGGCGAGATGGTCGCTGCCGTATTTGGCGGCGTATTCGTATTCCCGCTTGGCATTGTCGAGATATTGCTGGCGCAGGCTGTTGATGATCGCCGTGCTGTTGGAATTGCTGATCGAGAGCCCGTCGGGCGGATTGAGATTGCCGCTCAGCTCCGCCGGAGCGAAGTCCGATACGGCTGCGAAGCTGTCGACCGGCGAATCGGAAGTGCTCGAGGCCAGCATCTCGTCGAACCGGTTGAGCCGGGTCATCAGCGAGCTCGTGTGCGTGCGGGCGGCCACCAGCCGATTGGTCAGCTCGGTGATCTGCTGCTGGTCCACGAACCGGCCGTCAGCGGAAACGATGTTGTGCCGGCTCTTCAGGTCGTTCACCGCGCGCTCCGCCGAGGTCGCGTCGTTGCCGAGTTCCTGCAGCCGATCGTGCAGCCAGGCCGTGACCGTCCGCTGCTCGTTCGCTTCAGCCTTCAACTGCTGATCGAAATACTCCTTCACGATCGCATTGGCGATCATCGCGGCGCGCTGCGGGTCGCTGGCGGTGAAATCGACTTCGACGACGGTGCTGGTGCCGATCCTGAACGCGTTCATTCGACGCTGAAATTCCTCGAGCAGATCGTCCATGGACGGCGCGCTCGGTTCCGGCGTGGAGCTCACCAGCCGGCGGATGGCGCCCATGACGCCGTGCAGCGGGCTGGCCTTGCCGCTGAAGTCCGGATCGTCCGCCAGGTTCAGCTTGCTGATGACCGCCGTCGCGACCGACTTGGACTTCAGGATTTCGATCTGGGATTCCATGTCGAGCGGCGGGTCGTCCTGGACCGGCTGCGGCTGCAGGACCGGCGGCTTCGCGCTGCCGAGCATGATCTTCACGTCGGCCGAATAGGTCGGCGGCACGAGCTTCAGGACGGTGAAGCTCGCGACGAGGGAAACCACTGTCGTGATCGCGATCAGGAGATAGTGCCGGCGCAGGAAGCCCAGCGCCACGTCGAACGGGCCGGGTCCGGTCCGTTCCCAGCCATGGTCCTGCTGGGGATTATAGGCAACCGTGCTCGCGTTGGGATTGTGCAGCATGTCTTTGAAGCTTCATCGGTTGCGCTTCGGACGTCGGAGCCGTCCGGGTGCCTGCGAAAACAAGGATTTTGCTTTTTGGACCATTAAATCGTCTGTCGTACGATTTAATTTATATTAAATCTAATTTTGCCCATCAAGTGGCCTTTTGAAATTAAATAACGTGTATGGCGAAAGCGTGGGGGTGCGCGCTGCTCCGGCAAGGTCGGCGAGTTCGCCGTGCTGCGCCGGATCACGGTGTGGACGGCCACCGATCCGCTCGCCGGATTGCTGGGGTCGACGAGGCGAGGCCGAATTCAGCAGACGGCATCGGGGCGCCCGGCGTGACGCCGCGGCCTCGCGGCGCATTTGCGTCCGAGCTGTTCGGGTCGTTTCGCCCCCTTTTACAAGAGGGCGCGGGGAATGCCGGGCGCTGGCCGCACCCATGGCCCGCCTGCAGAAAAGAATGCAGGCGGCAGGAACCACAGGTTCAGCCGAGACATCCCGGCATTCCCCGCGCGGTGGTTGGGCGGCTTATACGTCCTCTCCCCGGGGACCGGCTGTCTTGCCCCCGTAACGGCCGGATCATCGTCACCGACCGCGTGGCCTCAGCGTCGGGAGGCCAGGACCCTACGATTTCGCCGGCGCGCCAAGCTCGTTCGTCTGCATGACCTTAGTCACGCTGCGAGCCGACACACCCACCGCATCCCACCCCGCGCGTCGTGACGATCGCGATGCGCCCCTCATGGCGAGGCGGGACGCGCCCAGACAACCATGAATTCCGAAAAAACGAAAGTGAAATCTTTTTGCGGTGAGGACTGGACATGGGTGATGTGACTGAGGCGACGAAGAAAACGCGTTTTTTGGCGCAACGCCCCTGGCCAGCGTTCCGCGTGGATATCAGCGGGCCGGCGGCGCAAACGGGAGCGCATGAGTCGCCCGTCGGGCAGGCGGTGACGACCAGCCGCTCGTCAGCGGCGCCGCGTCCGCGTTGATTTGCCTGGCTTCCGCCTGGAGGGACGTGGGGCCTTGCGGGATGCGGTCCGACGGTCATCTGCTGCATCCGGCAACATCTCCGCTGGCCTCGAAGCCCGCGACCGCACCAGCTCGGCGAACAAAACCGCGGAGCGCGGCTCGGGCTGGTTGCGGCGGACCAGCGTGATTTCGGCCTGCGGGGCGTGGATGAGGGGACGATAGACGACGCCGTCGGTCGACACCTGCGCCATCGAGCGCGGCACGATCGACACGCCGATGCCGGTGGCGACGAGGTTGACGACGGAGGTGAGCTGCGGCGCGACCTGCAGGATCTTGGGCGAGAAGCCGGCGGCCTGGCAGGCCGACACGATGCTGTCGAACAGCGCGCGGCCGTTCGGGCGCGGATACAGGATGAAGGCGTCGTCGGCGAGCGAGGCCAGCGACACGGATTTTCGTCCCGCCTGCTTGTGGCCGCTCGGCATCGCGACCACCAGCGGCTCGGCGACGGCGCGCTGCGACAGGAGGTGATCGACCTCGCCAGGTGCTGGACGCAGGAACGCGACATCGAGCCGGCCGGTGGCGAAGCGCTCGAGCAGGAAGCTGGTGGCTTCCTCGATCAGCTCGACCTCGACGTCCGGATAGGTGGTGCGGAAGTCGCGGATCGCGCCGGTGACGAACGGGTTGAACGAGGCCGAGGCGGTGAAGCCGATCCGCAGCAGCCCGAGCTCGCCGCGGCCGGCGCGGCGCGCCTTCTGCACGGCAGCCTCGGCCTCCGCCAGCACGGTGCGCGCGCTCGCGATCAGCACGCGTCCGGGCTCGGTCAAGGTGACGCCGCGCAGGCCGCGCTGGAACAGTGCGAAGCCGATCTCGTTCTCCACCGCCTTGATCTGCCGGCTCAGCGCCGGTTGCGCAATCCGCAGCCGCGCCGCCGCGCGGGTGAAGCTCGCCTCCTCGGCAACGGCGACGCAGTAGCGGAACAGGCGTAGTTCCATTGGGGGACTCCGAAGTAATTAGTCGGTTGTGTCGGCGTCTTGAAACGTCATGCTGTCGCGTAACGTCTCCGCGCGTCGTCCCGGCGAACGCCGGGACCCATACCGCGTAATCTCGCAGTGAGGCATGCGGGGAGAGGTCGAGCGTCACAACAACCCCATGTGGTTATGGGTCCCGGCGTTCGCCGGGACAACATCGGAGATTGGCGCGCGAGCCGGGCCGTTATCATTCGCCTGCATGCCTCCACCGGCGAGACCCATACCTCCAGGGTATGGAGAGGCTATCAATTATATATTGGACGGCAAGACCGGATCGGGCGCAGGGTCCGCCCCACAAAACAACCTGTCCGGGAGGAGACGGACCAAGCCGCACAAAGCGGGGGGGCGGGGCCATGTCGTATCGCGTTGCGGCATGGCCTTCCCCGCGCGGTGCCGCTCGCCGTCACCCCGTTGCGGTGGTCGTGCCATGAAGCCCCTGAAAGACATTCTGGTCGTCGCCTTCGAGCAGGCGGTTGCTGCGCCCTATTGCACGTCGCGGCTCGCCGATGCCGGTGCGCGGGTGATCAAGATCGAGCGCGCCGAAGGCGATTTCGCGCGGGGCTATGATGCGTCGGTCGGCGGACTGTCGAGCTATTTCGTCTGGCTCAATCGCGGCAAGCAGAGCCTGGTCGCGGACATCAAGAACGCCGATGATGCCGCGCTGCTGCACCGGATCATCGCGCGTGCCGACGTCGTCGTGCAGAACCTCGCGCCGGGCGCGGCGGCGCGCGCCGGCTTCGGCTCCGACGCGCTGCGCGCAAGCCATCCGCGCCTGATCACGGTCGACATTTCCGGCTACGGCGCCGGCAACGCCTATGCCGACATGAAGGCCTATGACCTGCTGGTGCAGGCCGAGAGCGGGCTCGCCAGCATCACCGGACATCCGGCCGGCCCCGGCCGGGTCGGCGTCTCCGTGTGCGACATCGCCTGCGGCATGGCCGCGCATGCCGCCGTGCTGGAAGCGCTGATCGCGCGGGGACAGACGGGCCGGGGCAGCGCGATCGAGACCGATCTGTTCGCCGGCATGGCCGACTGGATGAACGTGCCGCTGTTGTATGTCGAGGGCACCGGCCAGGCGCCGCAGCGCATGGGCCTCGCGCATCCCTCGATCTGTCCCTATGGCGCGTTCGCGACGTCGGACGGATCGCAGGTGCTGATCTCGATCCAGAACGAGCGCGAGTGGCGCAATTTCTGCCGAATTGTGATGACCGAGCCGGAGCTGCCAGATCATCCCGACTACGCTTCCAACAACGCCCGCGTCGCCAACCGCGCCGAGGTCGACGGCCACGTCGCTTCGGTGTTCGCGTCGATGACCCGCGATCAGGCGGCGTCGAAGCTGCGCGAGGCCGGCACGGCCTATGGCTTCGTCAACGGCGTCGCCGAGCTCGCGCAGCATCCGGCGCTGCGGCGGATCGCCATCGAGACCCCGAGCGGCACAGCTTCGATCATCGCGCCGCCGGCGCTGCGCGACGGCGCCATGCCGGCGCTTGGCCGCGTGCCCGGGATCGGCGAGCACAGCGCCGCGATCCGGGCCGAGTTTGCCGGGCAACACCAACCTGCAGAGTGACGTTCGAAAGTTCACAGAGACCTCGAGGGAGACTCGCCATGAGACCAACCATCGCCGCCTGCGTGACGGCACTCGCCGCCGCCACGATGTTGCTGACGACGCCGGCCCGCGCCGACGACAAGCCATTCCGGATCCTGGTCATCGACGACCTCACCGGCATCTATCAGGGCAATGGCGGCCCGAACACGGTGCTCGCCACGACGATGGCGGCGGAGGATTTCGGCGGCAAAGTGCTGGGCCGCAAGATCGAGGTGCTCTCGGTCAACCACCAGAACAAGCCTGACATCGCAGCCTCGCTGGCCGGTCGCTACATCGATCAGGAGGGCGTCAGCGCGCTGGTGCTCGGCGGCTCGAGCTCGGCCGGCCTCGCCGCGCAGGCGATCGCCAAGCAGCGCGGCATCACCACTTTGGTGACCGGCGGCTACGCCTCCAACTTCTCCGGCGACCAGTGCTCGCCCTACGGCACGCAATGGGCGCCGTCGACGGACGCGTTGTCCAACGCCGTCGCCAAGGGCCTGGTCGATGCCGGCGCCAGGAAATGGTTCTTCATCACCGCCGACTACGTGTTCGGCAAATCGCTCTCCGCCGATGCCTCCAAGGCGGTGGTTGCCGCTGGCGGCTCGGTGGTCGGCGAGGCCAAGCATCCGCTGGATTCGCCCGACATGGCCTCGCAGATCCTGCAGGCGCAGGGCTCCGGCGCCGACATCGTCGCGCTCGCCAATGCCGGTCCCGATCTCGTGACCACGATCAAGCAGGCGCGCGAGTTCGGCATGGGCGGCAAGCTCGCGGCGATGCTGGTGTTCACCAACAACGTCGTGTCGATGGGGCTCGATGTCGCGCAGGGCATGAAATTCCCGGTCGCGTTCTACTGGGACCAGAACGACGCATCGCGCGCCTGGGGCCAGCGCTTCATGGCCCGCAACGGCAAGCAGGTGCCGACCATGGGCCACGCGCTCGCTTACGTCGCCACCCAGCACTATTTGAAGTCCGTGCAGAAGGCCGGCACCGACGAGGCCAAGACGATCGCGAAGACCATTCGCGAGGTCGCGATCGACAATGCCATGATCTCCAATGCCAAGATCCAGGCCAACGGCCGCGTGGTGATGGACCTGATGATCGCGGAGGTGAAGACGCCGAAGGAGTCCAAGGACCCGGCGGCCGATCTGTACAAGATCCTCTACACCATCCCCGGCGGCAGCCTGTTCACGCCGGCCGAGAAGAGCGGCTGCCCGTCGCTGCTGTCGGAGTAAGGAGCGGTCATGCGCATTCTCACCAACACCACCAGCCCCTATGCGCGGATCGCGCGCATCGCGCTCGCCGAGAAGGGGTTCGATCTCGGCGGCACCGAGGTCGTCAACCCCTGGGTCGACGATGCCGACCTGCTCCGGCTCAATCCGGCCTCACGCGTGCCGACGCTCGAGCTCGACTCCGGCATTCCGCTGACCGAGAGCCTGCTGATCGTCACCTGGCTTGAGCGCAAGGTGCCGAGCCCGTCGCTGCTCGATGGCGATCTCGACCGCATCATCTCGCGGGCAGGCGCCGCGATGGGCGTGATCGACGCGATGGTCCACATCATGATCGGCGTGATGCAGATGGACCCGAACTGGGGCGAGACCCGCGTCGGGCTGAAGCGGCGGCGGACCATCATTTCCGGCCTCCGCTCGCTGGAGCAGGATCCGCCAGTGTATGGCGGCGGCACGCCGGATCTCTCAGTGATCCTCGCCGTGGTTGCTGTGGACTATGTGCGGTTGCGCTTCCCGGACGCGCCGTGGCGTGAGCCGACGCCAAAACTTGACGCGCTGCGCGAGGTGGTCGCGGCGCGGCCGGCCTTCGCAGCGACGCTGCCTTACGTCTGAAGGAGAGAGACATGACGCAAGCCAATCTGCTCGACGGCCGCACCATCGTCATCACCGGTGCCGCGACCGGCATCGGCCAGGCCTTCGCCGCCGGCTGCGCGGCGCACGGCGCCAACGTTGTCGTCGCGGACATGAACGCGGCCGATGAGACTGTCGCCCTGGTGGAGCGCGCCGGCGGCCGCGCGCTGCCCGTCCGCGTCGATGTCGCCGATGACAGCTCGGTGCGCGACATGGCGGCGGCGGCGATGAAGGCGTTCGGCCGCATCGACGGGCTGATCACCAACGCGGCCTATTTTCGCGAGGTCAAGCTGACGCCGTTCGAGGAGCTCGATCCCGCGGTGTGGGACCGCATCTTTGCCGTCAACGTCAAGGGGGTGTGGCACTGCTGCAAGGCGGTGGCGCCGGCCATGCGCGCGCAGAAGTCGGGCAGCATCGTCAACATCGCCTCGGTGGTCGCCGTCGCCGGCCAGCCCGGCTATCTGCATTATGTCGCGACCAAGGGGGCGGTGCTGGCGATGACCAAGGGCCTCGCCAAGGAAATGGGCCCGAACGGCGTGCGCGTCAACGTCATCGCGCCTGGCTTCGTCATCACCGATGCGACGCGCAACCGTCCGGTCGAATGGCAGCAGAGCTTTCTGAAGGCACGCGCCCTGTCGCGCGAGCAGAGGCCGGACGATCTCGTCGGCACAGCGCTCTATCTGCTGTCCGACCTCGCCGGCTTCGTCTCCGGGCAGACCATCGTCGTCGACGGCGGCCACATCATGCACTGACGATCACGACAACAAGCAAAGCCAAGGGAAGGGAAGCGCAGCGATGACCGAGCTGATCCTGCATCACTACGAGCTCTCGACGTTCTCGGAGAAGATCCGCGTGGCCTTCGGGCTGAAGAAGCTGGCGTGGCGCTCGGTCGATACGTCGCCGGCGCCGCCGCGGCCGCTGCTGATGCCGCTGACCGGCGGCTACCGGCGCATTCCGGTGCTGCAGGTCGGGGCCGACATCTATTGCGACACCAACATCATCCTGCCGGCGCTGCAGCGGCTGCATCCCGAGCCGACGTTCTATCCCGCCGGCAGCGAAGGGGTGGCGCGCGGACTGTCGTTCGCCTGGGAGCGTGCGATGTGGATTCCGACCATCGGCGTGATCTCGCATTTCATCGGCGACATGTTCCCGGCTGAGTTCATCAGGGATCGCAAGGAGGGTTATCTCGGCATCGACATCAGCAAGGCCGCGATGGCGCCGAGCCTGCCGCTGCATCTGCAGCATTTGCATGCGCAATATGCCTGGCTGAAGACCGCGCTCGTCGATCACAGGCCCTTCATCTTCGGCAATGCGCCGAGTGCGCTCGATCTGACCTGCTATCAGACCACGTTTTTGATGCGCAAGAACTGCCCGCCTGAGGTCGACAAGCTCGCGGGCCTGACGCCGCTGGTCGGCTGGTACGATCGCGTCGCCGCGCTCGGTCATGGCGCGCCGCAGCCGATGAGCGCGGAGGAGGCGTTTGCCGTGGCGAAGGCCGCGAGCCCGACGGCGCCGTCGCATCTGCCGGCTGATGGCGATCCGTCGGGGCTGCGCGCGGGCCAGAAGGTGACGGTGACGCCGGATGACAACGCGCGCGTTCCGGTCTCCGGCACCCTGGTTGCCGCCGATGCGAACGAAATCGTGATCCACCACAGGGACCAACACGCCGGCGATCTCCACATCCACTTCCCGCGTCTGGGCTTCGATGTGGTGGCGGCGTGATGATCGAGGTTTGAGCTCTTGTATTGCGGCGCGCTCAGCGCACCGGGTCGCACCCGAAGCAGGGCAATTGCATACGAAGAATATGGCGGTGGCGACAGGCATTGCCGTCAATGAGTTGCGCCGTCATGCCCGGGCTTGTCCCGGGCATCCACGTCGTTTTCCGGATGCCGACCGACGTGGATGGCCGGGACGGGCCCGGCCATGACGATGTGGAAAGAGACGAATACGAGACTTCGACTGCGGTGGCCGAGGAAGCGACGATCACCACGTCAAGACCAATGATCATCAAGGGAGAAGCACATGACATCCGAGACCAACAAGCAGATCTGCCGCGACTACTTCAAGGCGTTCCTGGCCCGCGATGCGGCGTGGATGGAGAAGCATGTGGCGAAGAGCTTCGTGCGCCACGATCCCGGGCTCGATTTCGAGGTGCGCGGGCCGGAGGGCGTGCTGCAGCTGCATGATGCGCTGATGCCGGCCTTTCCCGACATGAAGCTCGATCTCGAAGATCTCGTCGCCGAAGGCGACAAGGTGCTGGTGCGGCTGGTGATCCGCGCCACGCATGCCGGCCCGTTCGGCGCGATGGCGCCGACCGGCAAGCCGATCCGGGTCGCGGTGCTCGACCTGTTCCAGATCCGCGACGGCGTGCTGGTCGAGCACTGGGCGCAGCTCGACAATCTCGGCATGCTGAAGCAGCTCGGGGCGCTGGCGGCCTGACTGCGCGCTGACGCTACGGGCGGCTGGCGGTCAGTTGCTGCCGGTAGCGTTCGGCGTCCCAGTTGAGCAGCAGCTGCTCGTGGGCGCCCGAGAGGTAGCTGATCTCGGCCGAGAGCGGCAGGCGGCTGGTCACCAGCGCGAGGCAGCTCAGCATCGCCT
Organism: Bradyrhizobium sp. SSBR45G; assembly: GCF_030159255.1. Classification (GTDB taxonomy): domain Bacteria; phylum Pseudomonadota; class Alphaproteobacteria; order Rhizobiales; family Xanthobacteraceae; genus Bradyrhizobium. The sequence goes on from NZ_BSCT01000024.1 coordinate 44,448, forward strand.
CGGCGCCGGGGCTGGCATCTTTGCGGATGATGGCGCCGAGTCCCGGCACGAGCGCTGCGACGGGCGCGGGCAGGCCGTTTGCTTCGGCGCGCGCGAGCATCGTCGTGAGGCCCTCGCGGCCGTCGACGGTGGGCAAGCCCGGGCCGAGGAAGACGACGTGATCCGGATACAGCGAGCCGCCGGTCGCGATGGCGCGGCTGTAGGGATCGGTGGCGATGCCGTGGCATTCGGCATCCCCGGGCAGGCGATAATCGGTGCCGGCACACAGACGGCGCAAGGCCGCTTCGTCGGCCGCGGGCATCGCGCGCACCGGCAGCGCCAGCCGGGTCTCGACATCATGCACCAGCGCTTCCGCCTGATCGCAGGTCTCGGCGCCGACGACGAGGCCGTGATTGCCGAGGATCAGCACGTCGACGGTTTCTCGCGCGACGATCTCGTTCACCGCGCGCGCCAGCGGCAGTCCGGGATGGACGTAGTCGAGATGACGCCAGGCGAGCCCGGCAAGCCGCTCCGCAAAGGCGTCACGGGAGTCGCGGCGCGCCGCCCAGGCGATGGTGTTGACGGCGTGGACGTGCAGCACCACCCGGTGTGGCAGCAGCGCATGCAGCGAGGTCTCGATCGAGGCGCGCAACGGGCCGGGCCTCGCCAGCGGAATGCGCTCGTCGTCGTCAGCCAGCGCCTCGCGCGCCGCCGGCAGCAGCACCGGCACGAAGATGTCCTTGTCATTGGCATCGGAGAGCCAGGTGCCGGAGGCCTTCACCCAGAGAACATCATCGTCCTTGACCGATGAGTTGCCGCCGGCGCCCTGCACCAGCAGCATGTTGCGGCCGACGCGCGCCGACATTTCGCGCAACGCATGAAGATCTCCGGGCTCGCGCATCTCGCCGCTCCTCGTCACCAGCCCAACTGCTGCATCGTCCAGGTCGGCATGCGGCCAGCGGAGGCCGCGAGCTTGCGCGTCGCGGCCGCGAGGTCCGGCGCGCCGGCCAATGTCGTGCGATGAACGCCATCGGCGAGCAGCAGGGTCTGCAAGCCCGCGGCACGAGCACCGGCAACGTCGTGGTCGAGCGAGTCGCCGATCATCAGCACGCGGTGCGGATCGGGATTGCCGAGCAGCGTTAGCGCCGCGGCGAAGATCGGCTGATGCGGCTTGCCGACGAAGGTCACCGCGCCGCCGAGCCACTCATAGGCGCGGGCCAGCGTGCCGGGCGCGGGGACTAGGCCAGTCGCGCCGAACATCATCAGGTCGGGATTGGCGCAGATCATCGGCACCCGCCGCGCCGCTGCGCGCGTGAACTGGTCGCGCCAGAGGTCGGGCTCGGCGAGATTGTCATCGAGCCCGCCGAGCAGGATGAAATCGGCATCGCGGGTGTCGGTCACGATGACGAGGTCGAGCCCGTCGACCAGCGAGCAGTCACCGCCCCTGGTGATCAGGAAGCAGGCATTGCCGCAATCGGTGAAGGGCGCGCGCGTCCGGTCGCGCAAGCCGGTCCAGGTCACTTCGCCCGAGGTGAGAATGCCGTCATAGGCCGAGCGCGGCAGGCCGAGCCGGCCCAGACGCTCGGCGTTGGGGCCGGCGCGCTTGCCGGAGTTCGACAGCACGAGGATGTGCTTGCCGGCCTCGCCCAGCCTGACGACGCAATCCTGCGCCGCTGGAAACACGTTGCGGCCGTCATGCAAGGTGCCCCATTGGTCGAGCAGCACGTGATCGAACCGGTCGGCGATGGCGGAGAGGCCGCCGATCTCACAGGCTGCGGCGGTCATCGCGGCGGCCCCTGCAAGGCGAGCAGCGCGGTGCCGTAGCTCGCTTCGGTCTGCGCGGCGACGCTGACGGGCACGCCGATGATGCGTTCGCGGATGCGCGTCCAGGCATCGTTCTTCGCGCCGCCGCCGATGCTGATCACCCGCCGCAGCGACGGTGCGCCGAGTTCCTGCAGACGGCGATAGGCCAGCGCCTCGACGCCGGCGATGCCTTCGAGCAGCGCCTGGAAGTAAAGCTGATCCTCGGCCGGCCGGGGCGTGATCTTCGGCGCGAAAGCGAGATCGGCGATCGGGAAACGCTCGCCCGGTTTCGGCAGCGGGTAGTAGTCGAGGCCGGTCGGTTCGTCCGGGCGCAGCAGCGGTGTCATGCGGTCCATGTCGTCGGTGGAAAAATGTGCGAGCAGCGCGGCGCCGCCGGAGTTCGAGGCGCCGCCGGCAAGCCATTTGTCGCCGAGACGGTGCGAGTACACGCCCTGGCCGGCGGCGAAGATCGGCTGCGTCGCGATCAGCTTGACCACCAGCGTGGTGCCGAGCGAGGTCACGGCATCGCCGGGCTGATCGGCGCCGGTGGCGATGAAGGCCGCGACGCCATCGGTGGTGCCGGCGACGATGCGTGCCGACGGAGCGAGGCCGAGTGCGCGCGCGATCGACGGATCGATGTCGGCGAATGGCGTGCCCGGCACCAGAACGGCCGGCAGCACCTCCGGCGGGATGCCGAGCTTGTCGAGCCAGTCCGGCCAGCAGCGCTTGACCGGATCATAGCCGAGCTTGAGCGCGTTGTTCTCGTCGCTGCTGCCGTGCCGGCCGGCGAGGCGTCCGGCGATCCAGTCGGCCTGGTGCACCGCGCGGCGCGCGCCGCTCGTCGTGGCGAGCAAATGCAGCAGCTTGGCGAGCGCGCTGCTCGCACCATGCGCGCCGCTCTCGGGCGGCGCGACCGCGGCGATGCGCCGGGCCTCATCGACGGCGCGCGCGTCGTTGTACATCAGGCCAAGCGAGCAGGGACGTCCGTCGTCATCGATCAGCAGCAGCGTGCCAGACGTGCCGTCGACCGCGATGCGCGCGACGGCGCCGAGATCGACGCGCGCACCGAGCCTGCTGAGCGCCGCCGTCGTGGCCTGCCACCACAGTTCGGGATCCTGGTCGATGGCTGCGCCATCCTGACGCGGGGCGGCCAGCGGAACCGCGGCCGCAGCCTTGACGGCACCGCTGCCATCGACGGCGCAGGCGCGCACGCCGCTGGTTCCCACATCGATGCCGACAAACAATTGCGTCATGCGACCTCGTCTTCTCGTGCGCCGGCGAGCATGCCCCAGGCCCGTGCAACCCGTCACGCCCTGATGCGCTGCAGCACGTTTGGGGGATTGACGGCCGGATCGGCGTCTGCAATTTTTTGCAAGGTGTGAAGAATTTTGCAAGCAGGCATTCCCCACGTGACGACAGCTTCCGACAGGGCGCCCATGGTGGACGGCGAGGCCTCGCTGGCGACGCGCGCCGCGTGGCTGTATTTCGCGGCCGGGCTGACGCAGTCCGAGGTCGCCGACCGCCTCAACATCCAGAGCACCAAGGCGCACCGCCTGATCGCGCGCGCCAGCCGCGAGGGCATGATCCGGGTGTTCGTCGAAGGACCCGTCGCCGAATGCGTCGCGCTGGAGAATGCGCTGGCCGACCGCTACGGCCTCGATTTCTGCCGCGTTGCGCCCGATCTCGGCGAGGGCGACCTGCCGCTGAAGGCGCTGGCGCTGGAGGGCGCGAGCTTCCTGCGCCAGGTGTTGGAGCGCGGCGACGACAAGATCATCGGCGTCGGCCATGGCCGCACGCTCGCGGCCGTTGTGGCGCAACTGCCGCAGACGCCGGCGCGCGACGTGCAGTTCGTATCGCTGCTCGGCGGCCTCACGCGAAAGTTCGCGGCCAATCCGTTCGACGTGATTCATCGCCTTGCCGAGCGCACCGGCGCCGAGGCCTATCTGCTGCCGGTGCCGGTGTTCGCGAATTCGGTCGCCGACCGCGCCGTGCTGATGCAGCAGTTCGGCATCGCCGACGTGTTCGCGCTGGCGCAGCGCGCCTCGCTGCTGTTCGTCGGCATCGGCCAGATCCACGCCGACGGCTTCCTGGTGTCGAGCGGCATGATCAAGCCGGACGAGGTGGTCGAGCTGAAGCGCGCCGGCGCTTGCGCCGACCTGCTCGGGCATTTCTTCAATGCCAAGGGCGAGTTGCTCGATCTCGATCTGTCGGCGCGCGCCACCTCGATGGCCGCGAGCGATCTGAAAAAACACCGCATCGTCGCCATCGGCGGCGGCGAGGCGAAGATCACAGCCCTGCGCGCCGTGCTGCGCAGCGGCTTCCTGAACGGTCTCATCATCGATGAGGTGACCGCTCAGGCATTGGCTACCGACAAGCCGGAGAAAACATCCGGTCACTCTAAAAACAAAAGTCGGAAGGGCAGGTAACGCGACCAATTCAACCAATAAAATTGGGAGGGTAGAAATGTACGATCGCGAGAAGAATCTCTTTGCGTCCTACGCCGGCAAGCGCATCAGCCGGCGTGATCTGCTCGATGGCGCCGCCAAGCTCGGCATCGCCAGCGTCGCCGCCAATGCCGCCTTTGCCTCCGAAATGTCGAAGGCGATGGCCGCGGACTTCAACTGGAAGGCCCAGAGCGGCAAGACCGTCAAGCTGCTGCTGAACAAGCATCCTTACGTCGATGCGATGATCGGCGACATCGAGGCGTTCAAGAGCCTCACCGGCATGAACGTCACTTACGACATCTTTCCGGAGGACGTCTATTTCGACAAGGTGACGGCGGCGCTGTCATCGAAATCCGATCAGTACGACGCCTTCATGACCGGCGCCTACATGACCTGGACCTATGGTCCGGCGGGCTGGATCGAAGACCTCAATACCTACATCAAGGATCCTGCCAAGACCAACCCGGCGTTCGCCTGGGACGACGTGCTGCCGGGTCTGCGTTCGTCGACCGCCTGGGACGGCGTCGCCGGCTCCGAGCTCGGCTCCGGCAAGGCCAAGCAGTGGTGCATTCCGTGGGGCTACGAGCTCAACAACGTCACCTACAACCGCAACATCTTCAGCAAGGTCGGCGTCAAGCCGCCGGGTAATCTCGACGAGATGGTCGAGGTTGCCGCCAAGATCACCAAGGATGCCGGCGGTCCCTACGGCGTCGGCGTGCGCGGTTCGCGTTCCTGGGCCTCGATCCATCCCGGCTTCCTCTCGGCCTACGCGAATTTCGGCCAGAAGGACTTCGTGATGGAGAGCGGCAAGCTCAAGGCCGCGATGAACACCAAGGCCTCGAAGGACTTCCACGAAAAGTGGGTCAAGATGATCCAGGGCTCGGGTCCGAAGAACTGGTCGACCTACACCTGGTACCAGGTCGGCACCGATCTCGGCGCCGGCGCCTCCGGCATGATCTTCGACGCCGACATTCTCGGCTACTTCATGAACGGCGGCGAGAACAAGGAGCGCGGCAATCTCGGCTACGCGCCGTTCGCGGCCAATCCGGCCGCCAAGGCGCCGACGCCGAACGTCTGGATCTGGTCGCTGGCAATGTCGAGCTTCTCCAAGCAGAAGGACGCGGCCTGGACGTTCATGCAGTGGGCGGCCTCGGTCGAGCACGACCTGTTCGGTGCGCGCAAGATGGACTTCGTCAACCCCGTCCGCACCTCCGTGTGGAAGGACAGCGAATTCCGCGACCGTATCGCCAAATCCTATCCGGGCTATCTCGAGCAGCATGACCTCTCGGCGCCCGGAGCGAAGATCTACTTCACCGCGCAGCCGCTGTTCTTCGACCTCACCACCGAGTGGGCGGCGTCGCTGCAGAAGATGGTGGCCAAGGAGGTCAGCGTCGACGAGGGCCTCGACAAGCTGGCCGACAGCATCAACCGTCAGTTGAAGCAGGCCGGCCTCGGTTGAGTCCGGACGCGGCATCCTCCATGACCACCTGCCGGTCCGGGCGCTCCCCACAAGTGCCCGGACCGGCCCATCTTCCCGCGACGACGTGATCACGCCTGTCATGAGCATGGCCCAACTTGTCGAGACCCAGACAGCGCCGCGCCGCACGAAGCGCTGGCGCGGACGGCTGCTGCCGTATCTGTTGAGCTTGCCGGCGCTGCTGGTCTGCATCGCGATCCTCGTGCCGTTCGTGACGGCGGCGATCTATTCGCTGCAGCGCTACCGGCTCAATCTGCCTTATCTGCGCGGCTTCATCGGCCTCGACAACTACATCGATTTCCTGTCCGACCCCGCGTTCTGGAACACGCTGCGGATCTCGCTCGTCTACACCGCGGTGACCGTGATTGCCGAGCTGCTGCTCGGGCTCGGCATCGCGCTGCTGCTGCGGCGGCCGACGCGCTTCCACAATGCCGTCTCGATCATGCTGCTGCTGCCGCTGATGACGGCGCCGGCGATCGCAGCGCTGATGTGGAAGCTGATGACCAATCCGAGCTTCGGCATCCTGTCCTATCTGGTCGGCCTGCTCGGCGTGCACGATTTCAAATGGGCGTCCGATCCCTCGACCGCGCTGTTCACCGTGGTCCTGGTCGACGTCTGGGTCTACACGCCCTTCATCATGATCCTGCTGCTGGCCGGCCTGCGCTCGCTGCCGCGGCAGCCGTTCGAGGCGGCGGCGCTCGACGGCGTGCCGGCGAGCTTCGTGTTCTTCCGCATCACCTTGCCGATGCTCGCGCCCTATATCATCACGGCGTCGCTGTTCCGGCTGCTCGATTCCATCCAGCAGTTCGATATCGTCTATGCGATGACACAAGGAGGGCCCGGCGACCGGCTGATGGTGTTCCAGGTGCAGGCCTATCTGGAATTCTTCCAATACACCAATGTCGGGCGCTCGGCGGCGCTGCTGATGATCCTGTGGCTGATCACCAACATCCTGTCGAACATCTTCATCAAGAACTGGCTGCGGCTGCGCGCGCGCGCTCATGGTCACGCCTGAGGGAGGGGCATGATGGATCACTCCAGTCTGGCAGGGCGCATCTTCCGGGGCATCGCGCTGGCGCTTGTGCTCGTGTTCTTCATGTTTCCGATCGTCTGGATCCTGCTGATGTCGTTCCAGAGCAACGAGCAGATCCTGCGGATCCCGCCGCGCCTCCTGTTCGAGCCGACGCTCGCCAATTACGAGGCGCTGATCTCCGGCCAGCTCAAGACCGCCGCCGGCAATCTGCAGCTCACCTTCATGCGCAATCTGATGAACAGCTTCATCCTGTCCAGCGCCTCGGTGATCCTGGCGCTGCTGCTCGGCGTGCCCGCGGCCTATGCGTTTGCGCGCTTCAAGTTCAAGCTCGGCGAGACCATCGCCTTCACGCTGCTGTCGTTCCGCTTCGCGCCGCCGCTCCTGGTGCTGTTGCCGCTGTCGCTCTACTACCAGCAGCTCGGGCTGAACGACACGTATTTCGGCATCGTCTGGGTCTACCAGCTGATCGCGCTGCCGCTGATCCTGTGGATCGTGCGCGGCTATTTCGAGGATATCAGCCCGGATATCGAGCATGCCTATCGGCTCGCCGGCCATTCCTGGCGTGAGGCGTTCACGCGGATCGCGGTGCCGCTGGCGGGGCCGGGCATTGCGGCGGCCGGCCTCCTGTCCTTCATCTTCTGCTGGAACAATTTCGTCTTCGCGTTGATCCTGGCCTCGGCCGACAAGCAGCCGGTGACCGTTGGCGCACTGGCCTTCGTGACGGCATCGGGCATCCAGTACGGGCAGATCGCCGCGGCGATCGTGCTGTCGGTGACGCCGACCCTGCTGCTTGCGCTTTATGCGCAGCGCTATCTGGTCGAAGGCCTGTCGCTTGGTGCAGTCAAGGGTTGAGGAAGTATGGCGCGTCTCGAACTCACATCCGTCGACAAGAGCTTTGGCGCCGTCAGCTGCGCCAAGGGCGTGTCGCTGACGGTCGAGCCCGGCGAGATCGTCGCGGTGTTCGGCCCATCCGGCAGCGGCAAGACCGTGCTGCTGCGGATGATCGCCGGCATGTTCGAGCCTGACGGTGGCGACATCCTGGTCGGCGGCCGCTCGATCGTGGATGCGCCGCCGGAGCAGCGCGGCATCGGCATGGCGTTCCAGAACTTTGCGCTATTCCCGCACATGAGCGCGCGCGACAACATCGCGAGCGGGTTGCGCGCGACGGGCGCGGCCGATATCGCCACCAAGGTCGCGGCGATGAGCCGGCTGTTGAAGATCGAGCATGTGCTCGGCCACAGGCCGCGCGAGCTCTCCAATGGCCAGAAGCAGCGGACGGCGCTGGCGCGCGCGCTGATCGGCAATCCCGAGGTACTGCTGCTCGACGATCCCCTGCGCAATGTCGATGCCAAGCTGCGCTACGAGATGCGGCTGGAACTGCCAAGCCTGTTGCGGCGCAGCTCGGCGGCGGTGCTCTATGTCACGCAGGATTATCGCGAGGCCATGGCGATCGCCGATCGGATCGCGGTGCTGATCAATGGCCGCCTCGTGCAGGTGGCGCGTCCGGAAGAAATCTACGCGCGGCCCGCGTCGGTGGCGGTGGCGCGGCTGTTCGGCGATCCCAGCATCAATCTCTCGGAGGTCACGCCTGTCGTGGAGCAGGGCCGGCTGACGGCAGCCGTGGCCGGGACGCTGATCCGGCTCGATGCGGGCGAACTGTCGTCTGCCATGCGGGAGCGCTGCTGGCTCGGCGTCCGGCCTGGCGATGTGGTGGTGACCCGTCACGGTGGCGAGGGCGCGATCCCGGCACGGATCGTCGCGGTCACGCCGATCCATGAGCGCGCCGTCGTGCTGCTGCGCTTCGCCGATGGCTCGGAATGGCTGGCGGCCCTGGCGCCCGAGGCGCTCGAGGCCGGCGCCGACGATGACGTGTTCGTGCGGTTTGCGCCTGAGGCGGCGCTGTTGTTCGACCATGCGAGCGGAGACCGTATCGGTCTGTCGCCGCGGCGGCAGGCGGCGTGAGGATCTGACATGGGCATGCTTGAGATCCGTAGCGTCGACAAGCTCTATCACAGCCGTGGCAAGCCTCCGGTCCATGCCGTCCGCGCGCTCGACATGGAGGTGAAGCAGGGCGAGATCGTTGCGCTGCTTGGCTCGTCCGGCTGCGGCAAGACGTCGACCTTGCGCATGATCGCCGGCTTCGAGAGCGTGAGTGCCGGCTCGATCGCGCTGGCGCAGCGGCCGATCCATGATCTGCCGCCGGCCAAGCGCAAGGTGGCGATGGCGTTCGAAGGCTACTCGCTGTATCCGCCGCTGACGGTGCGCGAGAACATCGGCTTCGCGCTCAAGGCGCAGCAGCTGTCGCGGGCCGAGATCGCGCAGCGCGTCGACAGCATCGCCCGCCTGGTCGAGATCGAGGACATCCTCGATCATCATCCGCGCGCGCTCTCGGGCGGACAGCAGCAGCGCGTCTCGCTGGCGCGTGCGCTGGTGCGTGACGCCGACCTCTATCTGCTCGACGAGCCGATGGGGCAATTGGAACCGCAGCTCCGCGCGGTGCTGCGCGGTCGCATCAAGGGCCTGCTCGCCGAGCGCGGCATGACGGCGATCTTCGTCACCCATGACCAGACCGAGGCGAGCGCGCTCGCCGACCGCATCGCGGTCATGGAGGACGGCGTGCTGCAGCAGTTCGGCAGCGAGCGGGAATTGAAGAACCGGCCGGCCAATCTGTTCGTCGCAAGCTTCATCGGCGAGCCGCCGATGAATCTGCTGGACATGGCGGTGGCGCAGGAAGAGGGCGGCTTCCGCCTGTCGGTTGGCTCCGATCTGGCGTTCCATATTTCGCGGCAGACGCTCGACGTCACCGGACAACAGGCGCTGGTGCAGGCCGAACGCACCAAGGTCGGCATCCGGCCGCAGCGGATCGCGATCGGCAGCGGCGAGGCGCGGCTGCGAATCGTCTCCAACCAGTGGCTCGGCGACCAGTCGCATGTTGCCGGCGAGTGCGCCGGGCATCTGCTGGTCGCCGTGACGTCCGGCAAGATCGCAGCAAGGCCCGGCGACATCGTGCCGTGCGCACTGGAGGCGCGCAATCTCCACATCTTCGGCGCTGACGGCGTCTGCGTCCGCCATGCGGAGGCGCGCTGAGCATGGCGGCCTCCGCGAGCCGCGATGTGATCATCGGCATCGACGCCGGGACGTCGGTGATCAAGGCGGTCGCCTTCGCAAGAGATGGCCGCCAGCTTGGCGAATTCGCGATTCCCAACAGCTACACCTCGGCGCCGGGTGGTCGCGTCGAGCAGGACATGTCCAGGACCTGGACCGACACGGTGGCCGCGTTGCGCGGACTCGGCGCCGCGCTGCCGGACCTCGCCCCACGCGTTGCCGCGATTGCCGTGACGGGGCAGGGCGATGGCACCTGGCTGATCGATGGCGACGGTCATCCGGTTGCGCCCGCGCTGCTGTGGCTCGATTCGCGAGCCGCTGGCCTGGTCGAATCATTCCGCGCCGGCGAGCTCAACGCCGCGCATTATCGGCGCACCGGATCGGGACTCAATGCTTGCCAGCAGGGCCCGCAGCTGGCCTGGCTGCAGGCGCACGACGCCGAGCTGCTCGAACGCGCGCGCACCGTGTTCCACTGTAAGGATTGGCTCTATTTCAAGCTGACGGGCGAGCGCGCCACCGATCCATCGGAAGCGGCGTTCTCCTGTGGCGATTTCCGCAAGCGCTGCTTCGATGCCGAAGCCGCTGATCTGATCGGCATCTCGCAGTCCGCGCGGCTGTTTCCCGCGGTCGTCGATGGTGTCGCCACGACGCATGCGCTGTCGGCCGCGGCGGCTGCGGAGACGGGCTTGCCGCAGGGCGTGCCGGTGTCGCTCGGCTATGTCGACGTGATCTGCAACGCGCTCGGCGGCGGGCTGTATGATCCTAAGCCGGATGTCGGCTGCACCATCATCGGCTCGACCGGGATGCACATGCGGCTGGCGACATCAGCCGATGCGGTCAGGCTGAATGCCGAGGCGACGGGCTATACGATGCCGTTCCCGGTGCCGGGCCACTACGCGCAGATGCAGTCGACGATGGCGGCGACCTTGAACATCGACTGGCTGCTCGATGTCGCGCGCGGCGTGCTCGCGATGGAAGGCATCGCGCGGTCGCGCAACGACCTGATCCGGCGCCTGGATGAGCGTGTGCTCGCGGCGAAAGCGGGCGAGCTGCTCTATCACCCCTTCATTTCCGACGCCGGTGAGCGCGGGCCGTTCGTGTCCCACGAGGCCGCCGCGCAGCTGATCGGCCTGCGCACGCGTCACGGCTATTGGGACCTGATGCGGGCGGTGATGGAGGGTCTGGCCTTCGCCGCACGCGATTGCTACGCGGCGATGGGATCGCTGCCGGCGGAGATCCGGCTCACCGGCGGAGCCGCCCGCAGCCGCGCGCTCGGCGCCATTCTCGGATCGGCGCTGGGCAGCACCATCCGGGTCTGCCGCCGCGAGGAGGCCGGTGCCTCGGGCGCCGCGATGATCGCGGCGGTCGCGACCGGACTTTACACTGATATGATGGACTGCGCGGAGGAGTGGGTGAGACCGTATCTGGATGAGCCGCAAGCGCCGGATGCGGCGCTGGCGGAGCGCTATGCGCAGCTGTTTCCGGCCTATGTCGAAGCGCGTCTTGCCGCGCGGCCGGTGTGGAAACAGCTCGCGGCCCATCGCGCAGGTGCCAACCATGTCTAGCTCCATCGCCATCATCGGCGACCGCTTCATGCTGCCCTCGGTATTCGCCGAACGCATCACCGCCATCTGTGGTGACGGCGTCGACATTCGCATGCTCGAGCAGCCCTGGCCGGATGAGCCGATGGAGCACGGCTATGCCGGCTCCAAGCTCGACGGTCTCAAGGAGTTCATGGGCGATCCCGATGAGCTGGCCGAATTCATCGGCGAAGCGCCGCTGCTGGTGACGCATCTCGCGCCGATCTCGCGCGCGATGCTGCAGCGGCTGCCGAGCCTCAAATTCATCGCGGTGTCGCGCGGCGGCCCGGTCAATGTCGACATGCAGGCGGCGCGCGATCATGGCGTGCTGGTCGTCAACACGCCCGGACGCAACGCCAGCGCGGTGGCCGAGTTCACCATCGGCGCGATGCTCGCTGAAACCAGGCTGATCCGCAGCGGTCACGAGTCGATGCGGGGCGGGGAGTGGCGCGGCGATCTCTATCGCGCCGACCGCACGGGACGCGAGCTCGGCGAGATGACGGTGGGCATCGTCGGCTATGGCGCGATCGGGACGCGCGTGGTGAAGCTCCTGAAGGCGTTCGGCTGCAAGATCCTGGTCACCGACCCCTACGTCCAGCTCAGCGCCCAGGACCGCAGCGACGGCGTCGAGCATGTCGCGCTCCCCGATCTGCTGGCGCGCGCCGACGTCATCAGCCTGCATGCCCGCGTGACGGCGGAGACGACCGGCTTCATCGATCGCGAGGCGCTGGCGAAGATCAAGCCGGGTGCGATCCTTATCAACACGGCGCGCGGGCCACTGGTCGACTATCAGGCGCTGTTCGAGGTGCTCAGCTCGGGACGGCTGGCCGGCGCGATGCTCGACACCTTCGCGGTCGAGCCGGTGCCGCCGGACTGGCCGCTCCTGCAACTGCCCAACGTCACCTTGACGCCGCACATCGCCGGCGCCTCGGTGCGCACCGTCACCTTTGCCGCCGACCAGGCGGCCGAAGAGGTTCGCCGCTATCTCGCCGGCGAGCCGCCGCTCAATCCCTGCTGACGAAAGGTCTTTCAAATGAATCGCGAGGAACGACTGATCCGCGAGAACATCATCGCCAAATGCCGGTGGATGAATGCGTCGGGTCTGAACCAGGGCACGTCGGGCAACATCTCCGCCCGCTACAAGGACGTGATGCTGATCACGCCGTCGGCCACGCCCTATGACGCGATGAAGCCGGAGATGATCGCGGCGATGCCGCTCGAAGGTGACTACGGTTCCTGGCAGGGGCCGCTGAAGCCGTCGACCGAATGGCGCTTTCATCTCGATATCATGCGCGGCCGTCCTGATGTAGGCAGCGTGGTGCATACGCATTCGACCTATGCCACGGTGCTCGCGATCGCCCGCAAGTCGATCCCGGCGTGCCACTACATGATGGCGGCGTTCGGCGGCACCGACATCCGCTGCGCCGGCTATGCGCGCTACGGCACCGCCGAGCTGTCCGAACTCGCTCTGAAGGCGCTGGAGGGACGCAATGGCTGCCTGCTCGCCAATCACGGCATGATCGCGGTCGGCGCCAATCTCGACAAGGCGATGTGGCTCGCGGTCGAGCTCGAGACCATCGCGAAGCAGTATTATCTGTCGCTCGCGCTCGGCCAGCCGCACATCCTCGGCGATGCGGAGATCGCCGAGACGGCGCAGGGCTTCTCGACCTACGGATTGCAGGAGCCCAAGGCCAAGGCGAAGACGGCGACGCCCGCAAAGAAGGCCGCGAAGCCTTCCGTCAAGGCGCCGGCTAAGGCGGCATCGAAGACACGGGCGGCTGCGGCCGGCCAGAAGCCTGAGAAGAAGCACAGCGGCAAGCGATGAACGCGCCGGTTTCACGCAGCGGATCCGATTACGGCTTGTTGGACCTCGCCGTGATCGGCGGCGGCATCAATGGCGCTGGTATCGCCCGTGATGCCGCCGGCCGCGGCTTGAAGGTGCTGCTGTGTGAGAAGGACGATTTCGCGCAAGGAACATCCTCGCGCTCAGGCAAGCTGATCCATGGCGGCCTGCGCTATCTCGAGTACTACGAGTTTCGCCTGGTGCGCGAGGCGCTGATCGAGCGCGAAGTGCTGCTGGCCTCCGCGCCACACATCATCTGGCCGATGCGCTTCGTGCTGCCGCATTCGCCGGAGCAGCGCCCCGCCTGGCTGGTGCGCACCGGGCTGTTTCTCTACGACCATCTCGGCGGCCGCAAGCAGCTGCCGGCGAGCCGCAATGTCGATCTCGCGCATGAGCCGGAAGGCGCGCCGCTGCGTCCCGAATTCCGGCGCGGCTTCGAATATTCGGATTGCTGGGTCGATGATGCCCGACTTGTGATTCTCAATCTCGTCGATGCCGCGCGCAAGGGGGCGACGATCCTGCCGCGCACCCGCGCTTTGAGCGCGCGGCGCGAGGGCGATTGCTGGCGGCTGGAGATGCGGTCCGGGAGCGGCGAGATGCGCACGGTCCGCGCGAAGGCGCTGGTGAATGCGGCCGGTCCGTGGGTGCAGGACGTCGTGCAGGGCGTCGCCGGGCTCAACTCCGCGCACAGCGTGCGGCTCGTCAAGGGCAGCCATCTCGTGGTGCCGAAATTCTGGAGCGGATCTCAGGCCTATCTGCTGCAGAACACCGACCGCCGCGTCATCTTCGTCAATCCCTACGAGACCGATCTGGCTTTGATCGGCACCACAGATATCGTGCATGATGGCCGCGCCGAGGATGTCGCGATCGACGGTGGCGAGGTCGATTATCTGCTGGCCGTGCTCGACCGCTATTTCCGGGCCGCGCCGCGGAGAGGGGACATTATCCATGCCTTCTCCGGCGTGCGGCCGCTCTACGACGACAACGCCGACAACCCCTCGGCCGTGACGCGCGACTACGTGTTCGAGGTTCACGGCACGGTCGAGCAGCCGCCGCTGCTGTCGATCTTCGGCGGCAAGATCACGACGTTTCGCAAGCTGGCGGAGCATGCGCTGGAGCGGCTCGCGCCCTGGTTTCCGCAGCTGGGACCGGCGTGGACGGCGGACGCCTGTCTGCCCGGCGGCGATCTCGGCGGCTCGTTCGAGAAGTTCCTCGATCAGCTCGAGAGCGACTATCCGGAGCTGCCACGCGACGCGGTCGCGCATTATGCGCGGCTCTACGGCAGCTGCGCGCGCGACCTGCTCGGGCTGGTGTGCAAGCGCGACGATCTCGGCCGTCATTTCGGCGGGACGTTCTACGAGCGTGAGCTCGCCTATTTGCGCGAGCGGGAATGGGCGGTCACCGCGGACGATGTGCTGGAACGGCGCACCAAGCACGGCCTGCATCTGACACGCGCCGAGCGCGAGGCGTTCGAGGCGCAGCTCTGAACGAATTCCCACCCGGCGGTCGAAGGCCTCGTGATACGGGGCCGAGCCGGATCGCCTGTGGCCGTCACGCCTTCTGGCGGCCGTAGATCAGCAGCATCAGGATGATGACAGCACCATAGATCAGCTGTCGGCCGGCTTCGCTGATCTGCATCACCGACAGGATGGACTGCAACAGCGTGATCAGGATGACGCCGGCGATCGTGCCAAGATAGCTGCCGCGGCCGCCGAGGATGTGGGTGCCGCCGAGCACGACAGCGGCGATGGAGGGCAGCAGATAGGCGTCGCCCATCGATTGCGCGGCCTTGGACGCATAGCCCGCCAACAGCACGCCGCCGAAAGCGGAGAGGGCGCCCGACAGCGCAAAGGCCAGCATCGTGACGCGGCGTGTGTCGATGCCGGAGAGATAGGCGGCGCGCTCGCGATTGCCGATGGCGTAGATGGCGCGGCCGAAGGTCGTGCGCGACAGCAGCCACACCGCGACGGCGCCGATGATCGCCCAGACCAGCACGGCGTTGGGAAGGCCGGGCACGGCGTTGCCGGTGGCGAGATAGCGCATCGCCTTGGAGGCGGAATCCTGCGGCGAGAAGCCGCCGGTGTAGGCGACCATCAGGCCCTGCGCGACCGCATTGGTGGCGAGCGTGATGATCATCGAGGGAATGCGCAGATAAGCGACGCCGATGCCGTTGAGGAGGCCGATGGCGGCGCCGCAGAGGATGCCGAAGGGGATCGCGACGACGGCGCCGGTCGTCCCGTGCGCGGCCGCGGCGCAGGCCATCATCGCGCCCGTCGTGACGACCCAGGGCACCGACAGGTCGATCTGGCCGAGCAGGATCACCAGCATCATGCCGGTCGCGATCACGCCAAGGAAGCTCGCGACCTTCAGCTGCTGCAGCAGATAGTCCGGTGACAGGAAGCTGCGCGAGTAGAGACTGCCGACCAAGAGCAGCAGCAGGATGCAGCCGAACGACGCCGCCACCGCCGGGTCGATCCGGCGCAGCATAGCCATTCCGCGAGGGGCCGGTCGGGAGGCCGTGGTCTCGCTCATCCGAACCACTCCAGGCGGTTGCGCACGCGAAGCAGGCCGAACGCGCCAATGGACACCGCGAGCATCAGCACCAGGCCCTGGAACAACGGCTGCCACAGCGGATCGAAATCGAACACGAACAGCAGATCACCGATGGTGCGGAACGCGAGCGCGCCGAAGATCGCGCCGATCGCACTGCCGCGTCCGCCCATCAGCGACACGCCGCCGAGCACCACGGCCGCGATCGAGAACAGCGTATAGGCATTGCCGCTCGCATAGGCGGCCTCGCCCGTATAGGAGAAGAACGTCAGAAACAGGCCGCCGACCGCGGACAGCAGGCCGGCCAGCGTGTAGGCGGCGAATTTGGCGGCGCGGATCGGCGCGCCCGACATGTAGGCGGCGACCTCCGAGGAGCCGGTGGCGAAAGCGGCGCGGCCGATCACCGAGCGGCTGTAGGGCACCCAGATCAGAAGCGCCGCGGCGGCCAGCGCCACGAGGCTGGTCGGCAGCACGCCGAACAGCCGTCCCGTCAGCGCATCGGCCAGCGTCTCGTTGACGGAGCCGCCAGGATTGGGCCTGAGCATCAGCGCGATGCCGTAATACATCGCCCCTGTCGCGATCGTGGTCACGATCGGCTGCAGGCGGCCGAAGATCACGATCGCGCCGTTGATCATGCCGCAGACGAGGCCGGTGCCGAGCACGCCGAGAACACCGAGCGCGGTCTCGGTGGCGGTGCCGACGACGATCCAGGAGGCGAGGCAATTGGTGAGCGTCAGGATCATGCCGACCGACAGGTCGATGCCGGCGGTGATCACCACGATCGCCTGCGCCATCGCGACGAAGGCGAGCAGGGTCGCCTTGTTGGACGCGGTCTGCACCATGTTGGCACTGAAGCCGGCCGGATGGTTGGTCGCATAGATCAGGAACATCGCGACGAAGATGCCGATCGCCAGCAGGGTGCCGCGCTGCTCGGCGAGCCAGTATCGCCACTCCGTCATGCCGGACTCGCTTCCGCTCGCGCGCTGTCGTCGACGTTGAGGGCGCTGCTGACCAGCGCGCGCTCGGTGATTTCGGCGCCCGCGAGCTCGCGCCTGACGGCGCCATCATACATCACCAGCACGCGGTCGCAGCAGCCGATCAGCTCGTCATAGTCGGTCGAATAGAGCAGGATCGCGGCGCCGTCGTCGGCGAGCCGGCGCAGCAGACGGTAGATCTCCTGCTTGGTGCCGACATCGATGCCACGGGTCGGGTCGTTGAGCAGGATGATGCGCGGCTTGTTCATCAGCCATTTCGCGATCACCACCTTCTGCTGGTTGCCGCCGGACAGCGCGCTGACGGGCAGATCAGGGGAGGCGGTCTTGATCTCGATCAGGCGGATCATCTCGTCGATCAGCGCCGACTGCCGCTGCCGGTCGATGATGCCGAACCGCGCAAAGCGGTCGAACGCGGCCGCCGACAGGTTGTCGCGCACCGACATCGGCAGCATCAGGCCCTCGGTCTTGCGGTCTTCGGGAATGAGCGCAAGCCCGATGCGCTCGGACTTGGCGGCGACGGGGCTGTCGATCGCGACCTTGTCGCCGTCGATCAGGATATCGCCGCTGATATCGCGGAGCACGCCGAACAGCGCCAGCAGCAGTTCGCGCTGACCCTGGCCGTCGAGGCCGCCGAGGCCGATGATCTCGCCGGCATGCAGCGAGAAGGAAATATCCTTCAGCCGGTTGCCCCAGCCGAGGCCCCGGCATTGCAGAGAAGGTGGCCGGCCGTCGGCCCTGCGGACCGGCTTGTCCGGAAAGGCGTGCTTGTATTCGCGGCCGATCATCAGCTCGATCACCTCGGCGTCCGTCTTCGTGCCCGCGGCGAAGGTCGAGATCCGCCGGCCGTTGCGGAACACACTGCAGTCGTCGGCGAGCTCGGCGATCTCGTGCATGCGGTGCGAGATATAGAGCAGCGCGAGACCTTCGCTCCGCAGCCGTTTCAGCACCTCGAACACCTTGGTGACGTCGGACGCCGTCAGCGCCGATGTCGCCTCGTCGAGGATCAGGATCTTCGGCCGGCGCGACAGCGCTTTCGCGATCTCGACCATCTGCCGGCGCGACAGCGGCAGGTCCTTCACCAGGGCGCGTGGATGGATGTCGCCGGCGCCAGCGCGCTCCAGCGCGTCCTCGGCGATGCGGCGCTGGGCGCGCCGGTCGATCATGCCGAGCCGCGTCGGCGGCCGAGAGATCATGATGTTGTCGGCGACCGACAGATCAGGGATCAGCGACAGCTCCTGGAAGATGCAGACGATCCCCGCATCGTTCGCCGCCGATGGATTGCCGAAGGCGACCTCGCGTCCCCCAAGCGTCATGCGGCCTTCGTCGGGTGCGACCACGCCGACCATCAGCTTGATGAGCGTCGATTTGCCGGCGCCATTCTCGCCGAGGATGGCGTGGATCCGGCCCGGGTGAACCGTGAGGTCCGCCCGGTCGAGAGCGATGACGCCGCCATAGCGCTTGGACAATCCCTCCGCGCGAAACAGCGGCTCGGCCGCGATCATGCTCGCTTCCTCGGTCGTTCGGCAACAAGACGGGCTGGCCGCGAGCGGGCTCGCGACCAGTGATCACGTCGGGCGTTATTGATTTTCCTTCGACTGCCCCATGATCTCCTGCGCCGTGAAGTTGATGCCGCAGGTCGGGAAGGCATTGCCGACGAAGAAATTGTCGGACTGGGACGGGAAGTAGTCCTGATCCTTCTTGAAGTTCGGATCCTCGACGACGGCGAGCGGCAGCTTGACCGATTGCGGCACCACCTTGCCTTCGAGGGCTGCGAGCGCGACCTTGATCGCGACCGCCACCTGCGCAGGACCGGTGCCGGCCGAGGAGCATTTCAGGCCTTCCGACGCCTTGGCGGCGCAGAACTTGCGAAAGCCGTTCTCGGTCTCGCCGCCGAACGGCACCATCTTGTGCTTGGCGTCGAGCATGGCCTGCACGATGCCGGTGTCGCCGCCCTGGCCGGAGATCGCGTCGAACGGGCCGTTGGTGGCGATCGCGTCCGCCGTGGCCTTCTGCGCGACGCCGTCATCCCATTTGCCGACGACCTCGGTGACCTGCCACTTCTTGCCGGAGCCGTTGAGAACGGAGTGCAGTCCGTTGTGCCGGTCGGTATCGACGGACGTGCCGGCGACGCCGCGCACCTCCAGCACCTTGCCGCCGTCGGGCACGTTCTTGACCAGCCATCGCGCCCACAGCTCGCCGAGGCCCTTCTGGTCGACATTGACGTTGATCGCATCCTCGGTGGCGAGGATGTTGTCGAAGGCGACGAGGATCACGCCGGCCTGCTTGGCGCGCTTGATCACCGGGCCGAACGCCGTCGGGTTCTGGGCGTTGACGACGATGGCGTCATAGCCGGAGTCGATGAAGTTGTTGATCGCCGAGATCTGCGCAGGCACGTCCTCGCCGGTCGAGACGACCTTGAACTCCTTCAGCTTGGCCTTGACCTCGGGCTGCGCGGCGTAGGCCTTCGCGGTCTGGATCATCTGGATGCGCCAGGTGTTGGCGATGTAGCCATTGGCCAGGGCGATGCGGTAGGGGCCCTTCTTGGCGGGAAATTTGAAGAACTTGGTGTCGCCGGTCCAGGGCACCATGCATTCGGGCTCGGCCGCTGGCCCCTTGACCAATTCGGGTTCTGCCAGCGCCTTGCCGGCGAAGGCCGAGAGCAGCACCAGGGATGCGCAGGTAGCAAGGCATCGCGCCTTCATCGACTTGGAAGACATTCGTGACCTCCCCAATTGTTGCAGCGCCAGTGATTGACGCATGTGCGAGACGCCTCACTTGTCTGCGGAGGTTGTTCGAGCATTGCTCGTCGTCTCGACGACTGCAGCGATAATGAGCAATGACAGCGCTGTCAATTACCGGCGCGCGGCTTTCGCCGGGCTGCTGACCTCCAAGGGCAACGCATAACGGAATGATCGGGCTGGTGTGTCTGAAACGTTGGACCCGTGCGTGTCTCGGGGATCGGCAATGTCAGCGCTACCAATGGCGGCATGCGCGCGGCGGCGCGACATCGGCTCGACCTCGCAAAATCTTTTGCGCCGCATCAAGGAAAATGAGACTGCCCGTCAAGGTCGCGCCCGACCATACGATCCGGCGCACCATGCCGTCAGCTAGCCTCCGCCGCTGATGGGGGCTCGGCTGCTTGCCAAAAACGGTGAGGCCTGCCGCCAACACGGCCAGCAACGACTGGCCGGCACAATGATGTGCTCCAGCTAGTGGGCGACAAGGGAGGAGTTCGATGCACATGCGACGCGTGGGGTTCGCCGTGATCACGGCGCTTTTGCTGTCCGGCACGGCATACGCTCAAGAGAAGATCAAGGTCGGCGTCACCGCGACCCTCGAGGGCACCTATACGGTCCTCGGCGAGGACGGCATGCGCGGCCATGTCACGGCGCTGAACGTGCTCGGCAAGAAGATCGGAGACAAGGAGCTGGAATTCGTCGTCGCCTCCACCGACGCCACGCCTGATTCCGCGGTACGCGCGGTTCGCAAGCTGATCGAGCAGGACAAGGTGCAGATCCTGCTGTCGCCGCTGTCCGGCGACGAAGGCATCGCCGTCAAGAACTTCGCCAAGACGCATCCCGAGTTGACCTTCGTCAATGCCGCGTCGGGCGCGCAGGAGACGACCTATGTCGACCCGGCGCCGAACTTCTTCCGCTTCAACATGGACGGCGCACAATGGCAGGTCGGCCTCGGCAAATATGCCTTCGAGACCAAGGGCTATCGCAAGATCGCGACCGTCGGTGAGGACTATTCCTTCATTTATACCCAGGTGTTCGGCCTGGCCCTGGAATTCTGCGGCCTCGGCGGCAAGATCACCAGCCGGCAATGGGTGCCGCTTGGCACCAAGGATTTCGCGTCGGTGATCGCGGCGCTGCCCGATGACGTCGATGCGATCTATCTCGGCCTCGGCGGCGCCGACGCCGTTAACTTCCTCAATCAGTACCAGCAGGCCGGCGGCAAAGCGCATCTGATGGGCGGATCGATCATGATCGACCAGACCATCCTGTCGTCGAAGGGCAACGCCAAGAACGCCTTGATCGGAACGATCGCCGCGTCCGGCCAGGCCGATACCTGGGAGGATCCGCGCTGGCAGAAGTTCGTGAAGGCCTATCAGGACTCGTTCCCGCCCGAAAAGCGCTTCCCGAGCCCGTCGCTGCTCGCCACCAACTACTATGGCTCGACCATGGCGTTGATCCTGGCGCTGCGCGAGGTCAATGGCGATCTGTCGGACAACCAGTCGAAGCTGAAGGCGGCTCTGGCCAAGATCGAGATCGATGCGCCCAATGGCAAGATCAAGCTCGACGCCAACCGCCAGGCGATCGGCACCAACTTCGTGACCGAGGTCGTCGACGACGGCAAGGGCGCGCTGTTCAGCAAGGTCGTGAAGGTCATTCCCGACGTCAACCAGACGCTGGGATACGACGCAGCCGTTTTCTCCAAGATCGGTCTGCCGAGCCGGACGGTGCCCGAATGTAAGAAATACTGACCTTTCGCCAGGACGCGACGCGGCTCGAGCTGGCTCGGGCCGCGTCGTCGCGTCTCTTGCTTTCTGCAAGGCAATGATCGACGTTGAAAACAAGCAAGAAGCCATTTCGGTGAGGAAGTGATGAGTAGGGCGCTCGCCGTCTTTCATGCTCGCTTCGGCCGCGCGACGGTCTATCAGCTCAATCGGCCGTTCAACGTGCATGCCCATCGTGAGGGGCATCTGATCTTTCACGTCGGTGGAACTCCGGCCAACATCGATGTCTGCGACCAGCGCCACGTGATCGGCGAGGAGACGATCGTCGCGGTCAATCCGTGGGAGCCGCACAATTTCGTGCCGAACGACGTCGACAATGGTGCGATCTTCTTCGTGCTCTACGTCAATGCGGAGTGGTTTGCGCCGCCGGCCGCGCGCGAGCAGGGCCTGCGGTTCGGCCGGACCTGCTTCCGCCGGACCGCGGTGCTCGATCGCTGCATCCGTCGCACCGCAGCGCTGGTCTGTGGCGCGCCATCGCTCGGCTGTCTCGATGGCGAGCTGCGCCAGCTGATCGACAGCTGCTACGAAGAAAGCTGGCGGGTGTCCGAGCTGGCGGAGCGGCCGTGCGCGGAAGTGACGGATTTTCGCGTTCGCAAGTGCATCAAGCTGATGTCCGACAGTCCATGTGCGGAGATCGAGCTCGATGACATCGCCCGCGAGTCCGGACTGTCGCGGCCGCATTTCTATCGCCTGTTCCGCAGCCAGACCGGGGTGACGCCGAACCTCTATCTCAACACGCTGCTGATGGAACGGGCGCTGGATGCGCTGGTGGCGACGGAGTCGCCGATTGCTGATATCGGCTTCGATCTCGGCTTCTCCTCGCAGAGCGGGTTCACGCGCTTCTTTGCCGGCAATGTCGGCATGGCCCCGACCGACTATCGCCGCGCTGCAAAAGTGCTGCGCGCCTGACGTGCTGCCGCGCATCGCGCGAAAAGAGACTGTCGATCAAACACGCGCTCCCGCCTGCCGCTAGTGTCGGCAGAACGCGATCCGGCAAAAGGATCCGACGAGGGAGGACGAGCGATGGCCGGCAGACCCGGCGATCTTCGGCTGGATGCGCGACGCTGCTGCCGCGACGGAGCGGTGGTCCTCGTCATGAGGGGACACCGATGAGCCGCTTCATCGAGCGCCACCCGATCTGGTCTCTCGTCATTCTGCTGGCGATCGCGCTGCTGGCCTGGCTGATCATCGCGGTGTGGCCGCCGGGGCTGGAAGAGGCGATCGGGCGCAAGAAGGTGTTCCTGAGCGCGGTCTTCAACGGCATCACGCTGGGTGGACTCTATTTTCTGGTCGCCAGCGGATTCACGCTGATCTTCGGCCTGATGCGCAACGTCAATCTCGCGCATGGCTCGCTCTATCTGTTCGGCGGCTATGTCGGCTATGCCATCTCGGCCGCGACCGGCTCCTGGATCCTCGCCTTCATCGCCGCGTTCATCGTCGTCGCCGCCATCGGCATTCTGCTTCAGCTGCTGGTGTTCCGTCGCATGGAGGGGCAGGACCTCAGGCAGACCATGGTGACGATCGGGCTGTCGATCGTGTTCGCCGATCTCATGCTGTGGGCGTTTGGCGGCGACTTCTACCAGATCCAGACGCCGGCCTGGCTGATCGGGCCGGTGCAGCTGCCGCTGATCACCGCGATGAAATCGTCGGGCGAGGCGGTGTTCCTGCAATATCCGATGGTGCGGCTGGTGATCTTCTGCGCCTCGGTGGTGATCGGCGTCGTGATGTGGCTGGCGCTGAACCGCACCCGGGTCGGGATGATCGTCCGCGCCGGTGTCGACGACCGCGAGATCCTGGCTGCGACCGGCGTGCAGATCCAGCTCGTGTTCGTGCTTGTGTTCGCGCTTGGCGCCGGGCTCGCCGGCATCGCCGGCGTCGTCGGCGGTACGTTCCAGTCGATCTCGCCCGGGGAGGACACCCGCTTCCTGCTGGCCTCGCTCGTCGTCGTCATCGTCGGCGGCATGGGATCGATCCCGGGCGCGGCGCTGGGCGCGGTCATCATCGGCCTCGCCGAGCAGCTCGGCTCGGTCTACATCCCGACCTATGCGATTGTCGTGACCTTCCTGATCATGGTGCTGGTGCTGGCGGTGCGGCCCCAGGGCCTGCTGGCGAGGCGATGAGATGTCGCTGATCCAGGAGGCACGGGCGCGGGAGGAGATGCTGGCGGGAAGCGTCGTGACGCAGCCAGCCGCCTGGTCGGTGACCGAGCAGCCCTGGGCCTGGGCGGTGGCGGCGCTGCTGCTGATCATGCCGCTGATTGCCAACGGCTTCTTCCTGATCGAGATCTTCGGCACGACCTTGATCCTCGGCACCATCGCGCTGAGCCTGATGTTCCTCGCCGGCTATGGCGGCATGGTCAGCCTGATGCAGCTGACGATCGCGGGTTTCGCCGGCTACATGGTCGCGGTGTTCGGCGTCAGCGGCAACGCCAATATCAGCCTGGGCTGGCCATGGTGGCTGGCGACGCCGATGGCGCTGGTGCTCGCGGTGCTGTTCGGTACGCTCGGCGGCGCGCTGGCGGTGCGCACCGAGGGCATCTACACCATCATGATCACGCTCGCGATCGGCGCGGCGTTCTATTACTTCACCAACCAGAATTGGGCGATCTTCAACGGCCATACCGGCATCAACACGATCGCGACGCCGCATTTTCTCGGCGTCGACTGGCGCATGGACATCGCGTTCTATTATCTGACGCTGGCGGTGGCGGCGCTGTGCTATTTTGCCGTGCTCTATCTGTCGCGCGCGCCGTTCGGCCTGGCGCTGCAGGGCGTGCGTGACAATCCCAGGCGCATGGCCGCGCTCGGCTTCAACGTCAATGCGCACCGGATCGCCGCTTATGCCTTTGCGGCCCTGATCGCCGGGATGGCCGGCGTGCTGCAGGTCTGGAACTACCGGCAGATCTCGCCGGGCTCGGTGGCGGTCGAGCGCTGCATCGACATCCTGATCGTCGCCGTGGTCGGGGGCATCTCGCGGCCGGTGGGCCCCTATATCGGTGCCTTCATCTTCGTCATCCTGCGCACCTTCGCGCTCGACTTCCTGGTGAAGGTCGGGCTCGACGGCAACCGTTTCCGGCTGCTGATCGGGCTCGGCTTCCTCGCCATCGTGTTCTGGTCGTCCGACGGCGTCATCGGCCTGTATGAGCGCTGGCGCAAGCGGACCCGACAGGAGACGCGGCCGCCTGCGGGAGGTCATGGCCATGGATAGGGTCGCAGACCGGCTCTCGGCGCTTGGCTCGACGGCCGCCCTCGAGCTGCGCGGCGTGACGCGGATGTTCGGCGCGCTGGCGGCGCTCACCGACGTGACCATCACGGTGCGTCCCGGCGAGCGGCGCGCGGTGCTCGGCTCGAACGGCGCCGGCAAGACGACATTGTTCAACTGCGTCACCGGCGACTTCCTGCCGACATCGGGCACCATCCGCTTCTTCGGCGAGGACATCACCGCCTTTCCACCGCATGAGCGGATCCGCCGCGGGCTGCGCCGGACCTACCAGATCTCGGCGCTGTTCCTCGGCCTCACGGTGCGTGACAACGTCTATCTGGCCTGCCGCGGCGTCTCGCGGGCGCGCTTCTCGATGCTGCGTCCTGGTGTCAACGACGCGCTGATGCAGGCGACCGAGCGGCTGATCGAGGCGGTGCATCTGACGTCGGTGCGCGATCAGCTGGTGTCGGAGCTCGCCCACGGCCAGCAGCGCCAGCTCGAGATCGCGCTGGCGCTCGCCGGCGCGCCGCGCTTCATCCTGTTCGACGAGCCGGCCGCCGGCCTGTCGCCGACCGAGCGGCGCGAACTGGTCGCGATCCTGACGTCGCTGCCGCCGCATATCGGCTACATCATCATCGAGCACGACATGGACGTGGCGCTGCGCGTCGTCGAGAGCGTGACGATGATGCACAACGGCCGCATCTTCAAGGAGGGCGCGCCGCACGAGATCGAGTCCGATCCCGAGGTGCAGGAGCTCTATCTTGGAGGCGGCCATGAATGATCGCAGCCGCACAGCGCCTGCGCTCGAGGTCCGCGGTCTCGACGTGTATTATGGCCATTCGCATGCGCTGCAGGGCGTCGATCTCCGGCTCGACTCTGGTGTGTTCTCGCTGGTCGGCCGCAACGGCATGGGCAAGACGACGCTGTGCAAGGCCATCATGGGCTTGCTGCGGCCGTCGGGTGGCACGGTGCGCCTGCGCGGGGAGGACATCACCGGGCTCAATCCGGCGCGCATCGCACGGCTCGGCGTCGGCTACGTGCCGCAGGGGCGGCGCCTGTGGCGTTCGCTCAGCGTCGACGAGCATCTGCGGCTGGCGGCGGGCCTGCGCCGCGGCGCCTGGACCGTCGATCGCGTCTATGAGACGTTTCCACGGCTTGCCGAGCGCCGCAACAATGGCGGCGGGCAATTATCCGGTGGCGAGCAGCAGATGCTGGCGATCTCGCGCGCGCTGCTGACCAATCCGCAGCTGCTGATCATGGACGAACCGACCGAGGGGCTGGCGCCGGTCATCGTCGCCCAGGTCGAGGAGATGTTGATCCGGCTCGGCCAGGACGGCGACATGGCGGTGCTCGTGATCGAGCAGAACATCGGCGTCGCCACCGCGATCTCGTCCCGCGTCGCCATCATGGTCAACGGCCGCATCAACCGCATCATCGACTCCGCGCGGCTCGCCGCCGATCGCGAGCTGCAGCAGCGCCTGCTCGGTGTCGGCCAGCATGCCGGCGACGACACGGATCTCGGGACGGAGCCGGTCGGTCAGGAGCCTGCCGTGCGGCCGGTCGCGCCCGCGGCGCCGAAGTCCGCGCCGGTCAAGGTCTACGTCTCCAACCCTGTCCCGCCGACGCGTTGGTCGCAGCCGGTGCCGATTGCGCAGATCGAGGCCAAGGCGCGGACGCTTTCGACCAGCATCACCCGGCTCGACGAGGCGGCACGGCAGAGTCGCGACCGCGCAACGGCGATTGCATCGGGGCCGCCCGCGGTGATCGTGGCTGGCACGCTCGACACCAAGGGCGAGGAGCTGCGCTTCATCCGCGACATCGTTGCAGGCCACGGCCTTCGCACCCGGCTGGTCGACGTCTCCACCAGCGGCCGCCACACCAGCTGCGATGTCTCGGCGCAAGAGGTCGCGCTCAATCACCCCCGTGGCGGTGCGGCCGTGTTCGGCGCCGATCGCGGCGCCTCCGTCACGGCGATGGCGGATGCGTTTGCGCGCTGGTTGCGGCGGCAGGATAACGTCGTCGGTGTCATCTCGGCCGGCGGCTCCGGCGGCACGTCGCTGGTCGCGCCGGGCATGCGCGAGCTGGCTGTGGGCGTGCCCAAGCTGATCATCTCGTCGGTGGCCTCGGGGGATGTCGGCGCCTATGTCGGACCGGCCGACATCACGATGATGTACTCGGTCACGGACGTGCAGGGGCTGAATTCGATCTCGCTGATGGTGCTGAGCAACGGCGCGCATGCGCTCGCCGGCATGGTGGCGGCGCGCCAGCAGCAAGCCGAGAGCGAGAAGCGTCCGGTCGGACCGCAGTGGCCGGCGATCGGCATCACGATGTTCGGCGTGACCACGCCCGCCGTGCAGAAGATCACGGCCGAGCTCCGCGACGATTATGAGTGCCTCGTCTTCCACGCCACCGGCGTCGGCGGCCGCGCGATGGAGAAGCTGGTCGACTCCGGTCTGCTCGCAGGCGTCATTGATCTGACCACGACCGAGATCTGCGACCTCCAGATGGGCGGCGTGTTTCCCGCCACCGAAGACCGCTTCGGCGCCATCATCCGCACCCGCGTGCCCTATGTCGGCTCGGTCGGAGCGCTCGACATGGTCAATTTCGGCGCGCCGGACACCATTCCCGAGCGCTATCGCGGCCGCAAGTTTCACGTCCACAATCCGCAGGTCACGCTGATGCGCACAACCGCTGCGGAGAATGCGCAGGTGGGGCGCTGGATCGGCGAACGCCTCAATCGCATGGACGGGCCGGTCAGGTTCTTCCTGCCCGAGAAGGGCGTCTCGGCGCTCGATGCGCAGGGCCAGCCGTTCTTCGATCGCGAGGCGGATGAGGCGCTGTTCGTGAGCCTCGAGCAGACGGTGCGGCAGACCTCGAACCGGCGCCTGATCCGCGTGCCGCATCATATCAACGACAGTGAATTCGTGGCGGCGATCGTCGGCGCGATCAGGCCGATGCTCGGGCGGCTGCCGGCGCGACGCAGACAGGCGAGGTGACGTGATGGCGAGATATGAGCGCACGCCGCTGCTGAAGAAGTTTCGCGACATGGTGCGCCGGGGCGTGCCGATCATCGGCGGCGGGGCCGGCACCGGCCTGTCGGCGAAATGCGAGGAGGCCGGCGGCATCGACCTGATCGTGATCTACAATTCCGGCCGCTACCGCATGGCTGGCCGCGGCTCGCTGGCCGGACTGATGGCCTATGGCGATGCCAATGCGATCGTGGTCGAGATGGCGGCCGAGGTGCTTCCGGTCGTGAAGAGCACGCCGGTGCTGGCGGGCGTCAACGGCACCGATCCGTTCCGCGACATGGATGTGTTCCTCGATGAGCTGAAGACGCTCGGCTTTTCCGGGGTGCAGAACTTTCCGACCGTCGGCCTGATCGACGGCACCTTTCGCGCCAATCTCGAGGAGACGGGCATTTCCTACGCGCTTGAGATCGACATGATCGGGCGTGCCCATGACAAGGATCTGCTGACGACGCCCTACGTGTTCAACGAGGCGCAGGCGACGGGCATGGCGATCGCCGGTGCCGACATCATCGTCTGCCATCTCGGCCTGACAACCGGTGGCTCGATCGGCGCACAGACGGCGCCGAAGCTGGAAGACTGTCCGGCCCTGATCGACAGCTGGGCGTCCGCCGCGCTCAGCGTCAATCCCGAGCTTCTCGTGCTGGCGCATGGTGGTCCGATCGCTGAGCCGGCCGACGCCGACTTCATCATGAAGCATACGAAGAACTGTCACGGCTTCTACGGCGCCTCCTCGATGGAACGGCTGCCGGTGGAGCGGGCGCTGACGGAGCAGGTGCGACATTTCAAGGCCATCAGCGCGCGGCCGCGCCGCGTCTGAGGCGACAACACGAGAACCGGCGGCGATGGCGCCCGGCGCCACGTCGGCCGGACACGAGACGGAGGAGGAACGACATGTCCGGAGCTCTGGTCGGTGAGCTGATTCTTTGGCTGATCATCGCGATCATCGTCATCGTGGTGGCCGTCTACATCGTCAACTGGCTCTATCACCGCTCCTCAAAGGAGGTATCGTTCGTCCGCACCGGCTTCCTCGGCGAGCGCGTGGTCATCAATGGCGGTGCCTTCGTGATGCCGTTCATCCACGACTACACCCCGGTCAACATGAACGTGCTGCCGATGGGCATCACGCGCGCGCGGCAGGACGCTGTCATCACGCGCGACCGCATGCGGATCGACATCGAGGCGGATTTCTATGTCCGCGTGCAGCCAACCCGCGAGGCCGTGTCGATCGCCGCGGCCACGCTCGGCCGGCGCACCCTCGAACCGGAGAAGCTGCACGCGCTGCTGTCCGGCAAGTTCGTCTCGGCCTTGCGCTCGGTCGCGGCCGAGATGACGATGGAGCAGATGCACGAGCAGCGCGGCGATTATGTCGGGCGCGTCAAGGCGGCCGCCGCCGAGGCGCTGGCGCAGAACGGCCTGGAGCTGGAATCGGTCGCGATCACCGATCTCGACCAGACCGACCTCGAATTCTTCAACCCGTCGAACCGCTTCGACGCCGAAGGCCTGACCCGGCTGATGGAGGACATCGAGAGCAAGCGCAAGCTGCGCAACGACATCGAGCAGGACTCGATGATCAAGATCCGCACCCGCAACCTGGAAGCCGAGCGCGAGGCGCTCGACATCGAGCGCCAGAGCGAGACGGCGCGGCTGGACCAGGAGCGCGACATCGAGATGCGCCGCGCGCTGCAGCGGACGGAGGTGGCGCGCGAACGAGCGCTGCGCGACACCGAGGCCGAGCAGGCGCAGATCATGGCGCGCGAGACGATCGAGAAGGCACGGATCGCCAATGAGCTGACGATTGCGGAGGCCCGGATCGCCGCCGAGCGCGACACAAGGCAACGCGAGATCGAGCGCACGCGCGCCGTCGAGGAGCGTGAGCTGCTGGCGCGCGAGGATATCGAGAAGGCCCGGATCGCCAACCAGCGCGCCATCGACGCCGCGCGGATCGAATCCGAGCGCGAGGTGCGGCAGCGCGACATCGAGCGCACCCGGACGATCGAGGAGGCAGAGATCGCCGCCCGCGAGGCGGTGGAGAAGGCGAGAATCCAGCAGGATCGCGTCGTCACCGATGCGCGCATCGCCAATGACGAGGAGACGCGCCGCCGCGAGATCGAGCGCACCCGTGCCGTCGAGCAGGCGGAGATCGCCGCGCGCGAGGCCACCGAGAAGGCGCGCATCGCGCAGACCATGATCGTCAATCTGGAGCGGATCAGCTCGGACGAGCGCACCCGCGCCACCGAGATCGCCCAGGTGCGCAACATCCAGGAGGCCGAGATCGAGGCGCAGAAGGCGGTCGAGGCCGCGCGGATCGCGCGCGAGCAGGCGCTGTCGGCGGAGCGCATCGCGGCCGAGCATGCGACGCGCAAGCTGGAGATCGAGCGCAACCAGGGCATCGAGATCGCCGGCATCGCCGCGCGCGAGGCGACCGAAGCAAGCCGCATCGCCCAGGAGGAGCGGCTCCGTGGGCTGGAGATCGCGCGCATCAGGACCGTCGAAGAGGCCGACATCGCCTCGCGCGAGGCGATCGAGGCGGCGCGGATTGCCCAGGAGCTGGCCGTGGCCGCGAAGCGCATCCAGTCGGAGACGGAGACGCGCAGCCTGGAGATCGCGCGCACGGAGGCCGTCGAGGCCGCCGATCTCAGGCGGCGCGAGGCGGTCGAGCGGCGGCGCATCGAGGTCGAGCTGGCGCTGGAGGCCGAGCGCATCGCCTCGTCGCGGACGCGCGAGGTGCTCAACATCGATCAGAAGAAGGCGATCGAGCTGGCCGATGAGATCAGGGTGATCGAGCTCGCCGCCAAGCGCGCCGAGCGCATCGATGCCGATCGGCTGGTCAAGGAAGCCGAGATCGTGGCCCGCAAGCAGGTCGAGACCGCCGACGTCTCGCGCGAACAGGCGCTCGAAGCGGTTCGGCTCGAACGCCGCCGCGCCATCGAGCAGCTCGAGGTCGGCCGGGTCCAGGCGCTGCAGGAGGCCGAGATCGCGGCGCGCGAGGAGGTCGAGCGCGCGCGCATTGCGTCGGATCGCGGTCTTGATGAGGCCCGTATCGGCCGTGAGCGCGAGCTGCGCAAGCTCGAAGTGAACCGGGAGAAGGATGTCGAGACGGCGCTGATGGAGAAGGCCATCGTGCTGTACCAGAAATCGCTCGAGGAATCCGCGGCCAAGGTCGCCGCCGAGGAAGCGCGTACGCGCGCGACCGAGGCAACCGAGAAGGTGATCACCGCGCGCGAGAGCGAGATCGCCCGCCGCCGCAAGACGGTCGAGGTGCTGATCGCCGAGAAGCAGGCCGAAGAGATCCGGATCGGGGCCGAGGCCGAACGCATTCGCGCCGCCGTCGAAGCCGAGGCACAGAAGCTGCTCAACGAGGCCGAGAACGTTCTGACCGACCAGGCGCGCTACTCGCTGTTCCGGCGCAAGCTGCTCGACCGCATCGAGGGCATCGTGCGCGAGAGCGTCAAGCCGATGGAGAAGATCGAGGGCATCCGGATTCTCCAGGTCGACGGCCTGAACGGGAATGGCGGAGGCGGCAATGGCGGCCGCAGCGCGACCGACGAGGTGATCGACTCGGCGCTGCGCTATCGGGTCCAGGCGCCGCTGATCGACTCCATTCTGGCCGATATCGGTGTTGAGGGCGGCAGCCTCGCCAAGATGCCGGGCCTGATCCGCGAAGCCAGGGACATGCAGGGGATCCGCAAGGACACTGCGGCGCGCAAGGACGCAGGCGGCGGTAGCGGCCCTGCCGATGGTGCGCCCTCCGAGCCGCCGGCCGATCGCGGCCCGCGCAAGAAGGGGTGAGGCGCCATGGCGAGGGTCTATGTCTCCACCGTTGTGAGTGCCCGCAACGATCGGGTGTGGGCGCGCGTCCGTGATTTCAACGGCCTGCCGAACTGGCATCCGGCGATCGCCGAGAGCCGGATCGAGGGCGGCGAGCCGGCCGACAAGATCGGCTGCGTCAGGGACTTCCGGTTGCGCAATGGCGACCGCATTCGCGAGAAGCTGCTCGGCCTGTCGGACTACGACATGTTCTGCACCTATTCGATCCTGGAATCGCCGATGGGGGTGTCGAACTACGTCGCGACCATCCGGCTGACACCGGTCACGGACGGCGACAGGACGTTTCTGGAGTGGACAGCCGAGTTCGACTGCGCGCCGGAGCGCGAGGCCGATCTGGTCGCTTCGATCGGCAGCGGCGTGTTCCAGGGCGGCTTCGATGCGCTCAAGCGCGCGTTCGGAGGCTGACGCCGTGCCGCATATCGTCAAGAGCACCATTATCGACGCGCCGACGGGCGCCGTGTGGGAGGTGCTGCGCGACTTCAACGGCCATGATCGCTGGCATCCGGCGGTCGCGACGTCGGCGATCGAGCGCTCGCATAGCTCGGACAAGATCGGCTGTGTCAGGCGCTTCCGCCTCAAGGATGGCTCGGAGCTGCGTGAGCAGCTGCTGGCGCTGTCCGATCTCGAACAGAGCTTCAGCTACTGCCTGCTCGATACGCCGCTACAGTTGTTCAACTATGTCGCGCATGTCCGGCTGCTGCCGGTCACCGACGGCGACCGCACCTTCTGGCACTGGGAGAGCCGTTTCACGACGCGGCCCGAGCAGGCCGAGGTGCTGACGCGCATGGTCGCGGAAGACATCTATCAGGCCGGCTTCGAGGCGATCCGATCGCATCTGAAGCGGGCGGCATGAGGACGAGGTGAACCGATGCCGGTCACGGTGAAGACATTTCAGGCGGTGAGCGAAGCAGCGTCTGCGTTGTCGTCGGACCGCGCCGCGCGCTATCTCGGCGGCGGCACGCTGGTGATGCGCGATCTCAACGAGGGCGACGTCTCGATCGCGACGGTCATCCGCGCCACCGACCGGACCTTGCAGAGCATCGATGTGGCAGGCGCGCGCATCAGGATCGGTGCGGGCGTCACCTTCGCCCGCGTGTTGGCCGAGCGCGATCTCGCCTTTCTGCATCCGGCGGCGCGCTCGATCGGCGGCCCGGCGGTGCGCAACATGGGCACCGTCGGCGGCAACCTTTTTGCGCCGGCGCCGTTCGGCGACTTCACGGTGGCGCTGCTGGTGCTCGACGGCATGGTTGCTCTGCAGGGCGGCTTCGGCGTCAGGGACATGCCGATCGAGGAGTTCCTGCAATCGCGCGATCGCCAGGCCGGTGCGCTGGTGGTTGCGGTGTCCTGCATCAGGCCGGCGTCGGCGGACGCGTTCCGCTATCGCAAGATTGCTCGCATCAAGCCGAAGGGCGGATCGGTGATCACGCTCGCGGCGCATCTTCCACAGAGCGGCGGCCGGGTGACCGGTGCGCGGATCGCGCTGGGATCGATGGCGCCGACCGCTGTTCGCGCCAAGGCGGCCGAGCGCGCGCTCGAAGGCCGGCCGCTCGACGCGAGTGCGATCAGTGCCGCTGCCGCCGCGGCGGCCGAGGGAACGGCACCCGCCGACAATTCGCTGGCCAGCGCGTGGTACCGCCGCGAGGTCGTCGGCGTGCATCTGCGGCGGCTGCTGTCGGGACAGGAGAGCTAGAGCATGGCCAAGACCCCCCTTCAGTTTCGTCACAATGGCCGCGATGTCGCGCTGTTCGTCGACGGCGGCACCAATCTGCTGGTCGTGCTGCGCGAGATGATCAGCGACGTTACGCCGAAATTCGGCTGCGGCCAGGGCGGCTGCGGCGCCTGCACCGTGCTGATCGATGGCGACGCGCTTCTCGCCTGCCTGACGCTCGCCGAGGCCGTCGAGGGCCGCGCGGTCGAGACGCTCGACGGCATCAAGACCGGGCCGAACCTGCATCCGCTGCAGCGCGCCTTTGCCGAAGGCTTCGCCGCGCAATGCGGCTATTGCACGCCGGGCATGCTGATGGCGGCGAAGGCGCTGCTGGACAAGATCCCGCAGCCGAGCCGCGAGCAGGTGGTGGAGGCGATCTCGGGCAACATCTGCCGCTGCACCGGCTACGAGCCGATCATCAATGCGGTGCTGGCGGCAGCCGCGTCGCTGCGCGCGAGCGCCTGAAGGGGAGATCGCCATGCTGGAATTGCGTAAGGACATCTTCGCCGACGAGCGCGACGACAATCTCAACGAGATCGGCAAGGGCACCCAGCGCCAGGACATGCTGGGCCATGTCACGGGCACCTCGACCTACTTCAACGATCATAGACTGCAGGGCATGCTGCATCTGAGGGTCGTGAGGTCGACGCAGCCGCATGCCCGGCTGCGCCGCATCGACACCAGCGAGGCCGAGCGCAGCGAGGGCGTGCGGCGGATCATCCGCGGCAGCGACGTGCCGCGCAACCTCAACACGCTGCTCAGCCTGATCAATTTCGGAAAGGATGACGAGCCGACGCTGGCTATCGACAAGGTCCGCTACAAGGGCGAGCCGATCGTCGCCGTCATCGCCGATACGCCGCGCGCGGCGGCCGAGGCGGCGGCCAAGGTGCGCGTCGACTACGAGACGCTGCCGGCCGTATTCGACGTCGAAGAGGCGCTGAAGCCGGGGGCGCCTGTCGTCAACGAGACCTATCCGAAGAATACGTTCACCTATCATGACCGCTACGATCACCAGAAGCTGCGCTTCGGTGACGTCGAGCGTGGCTTCGCCGGCGCCGATCATGTGCTGGAGCAGCGCTACCAGATGTCGCCGATCGAGCACGCGCCGGTCGAGACCAATGGCGCGATCGCAGCCCCCGACACCAACGGCCGCTACGTCGTCTACACCTCGACCCAGGCGCTGTTCTTCTCACTCGACACCTGCGCCAAGATCCTCGATCTGCCGTCGAACACTTTCCACTTCATCGGCGGTACTGTCGGCGGCGGCTTCGGCGGCAAGGTTGACACCTTGACCGAGCCGCTCGCGATTCTGGCGGCGATGCTGACCGGGCGGCCGGTGCGCTACGTGCTCGGGCGCGAGGAAGAGATGCAGTTCGGGCCGCCGCGCGGCGCCGAGCGGATCTACATCAAGGACGGCGTGATGCGCGACGGGCGCATCGTGGCGCGCCAGATCCGCGCGTATTTCGACTCGGGCGCCTATACACGGCTGTCGAGCTATGCGGTGGTCAAATGCGCCGCGCATCTGCCCGGTCCCTATACAATCCCGAACGTCCATGGCGACATCTACTGCGTCTTCACCAATCGCACGCCGGCCACCGCGATGCGTGGCTTCGGCATCACCGGGATGGACTTCGCGCTCGAATGCCAGATGGACAAGCTCGCGCATCTCATTGGCATGGACCCCATGGAGTTCCGCATCCTCAACGCCTATCGCGACGGCGACATGAAGGCGCACCGGCGCGAGGCCAAGAACACCGCGCTGATCGAATGCGTCCAGGTTGCCGCCGAGAAGGCGAAGTGGCCGATCCGCGACGAGTTCCGCCGGATGTCCTCGCGCAAGGACGGCGGAGGTGTGCGGGCCGCGGTGCCGTCGACGCCGCGCGAACCCGCGCAGCCGCGTTCAGCGCCGGCGCAGCAGCGCACCAGCTATGATCGTGGGCTCTCTGCGCCGTCGCAGCCCGAGCCGCCGCCACCCCCGCCAACGAGCCCGGCGCCATCGCCGGCGCATGGCGCGACGCGGTTTTCATCGGTGTTCGGAACGAGGAGGCGCTGACATGGCCACGCACCGCGGCCGCGGCATGGCGGCCATCAATTATCCGATCGGTATGAATCTCGGCGGCGATCCGAGCCAGGCGCTGGTGCATTCCAATCCCAGCGGCAAGTTCACGGTGGCGCTGTCCTCGATCGATCTGGGACAGGGCATGAAGTCGGTGACGCGGCAGATCTGCGCCGAGACGCTCGGCGTGCCCGTCGAGGACGTCTATGTCGACACGGCGGACTCCGACACCGGGCCGCATTGCATGGGCTCGTTCGCCTCGCGCGGCACCCATCGCGTCGGCAATGCCGTGATGGCGGCGGCCAAGGAGGCGCGCGGCGTGATGATGGAGGCGGCGGCCGAGGAGCTGGAAGTCAACGCGGGGGATCTCGAGACCGACGGCCGCGGCAACATCCACGTCAAGGGCGCGCCGCATCGTTCGATCTCGGTCAAGGACGTCGCCATCGCCGCGCAGTTCCGCCAGGGCAAGACGATCTCGGGACGCGGCATCTTCCTGGTGCCGTTGTCGGACGTCGATCCCGAGACTGGCGAGATGTCGCCGGCCACCTGCTATGCGCATGCCTGCCTCGTCGCGGAGGTCGAGGTCGACGACGAGACCGGTGAGGTCGGCGTCGTCAGGATGGACTCTGCCTATGAGCTCGGGCGCGCGCTCAATCCGCGCCTGGTCGAGCAACAGCTGGTCGGCGGCGCCTGGATGGGGATGAGCCATGCGCTGTATGAGACGACCGAGCCGTACTATCCCGATCCGAAGCAGGGCCCGCGCGACTTCGTCGAATATCTGATGCCGGGGCCCGGCGACATCTGTCCGCACGACATTGCCGTGCTGGAGCGGCCGGCGCCGGATGGCCCGTTCGGTGGCAAGGGCCCCGGCGAGATGTGCGCCAACCCGGTGCTGCCGGCCATTGCCAACGCGATCTTCAATGCCGTCGGCGTGCGCATCGACGAGTTGCCGATCACGCCGGAAAAGGTGCTTCGCGCGATCAAGTCTCAGGGCGGCGCGCGCCCGCAGACGCGGCGGTGACGGCGCATGGTGGTCCGCAGCAACATCGTCGGCATCGACTCGCCGCAGGCGCTGGAAAAGGCGCTGCGCGCGGCCTATTACCTCGCCGATGACGGGCTCTCGACCGCGGCCTATCTGGCGCTTGCGCTCGGCAAGCCGCTGCTCCTGGAGGGCGCGCCCGGCGTCGGCAAGACCGAGGCGGCAAAGGCGATCGCCGCGGTGCTGGCGCGCCGGCTGATCCGGCTGCAATGCTACGAGGGCATCGACGCGGCGGCGGCCCTCTACGAGTGGAACTATCCGCGCCAGATGCTCGCGATCCGCCAGGCCGGCGAGGAGAGCATCGACATCTATGGCGAGAGTTTTCTGATCGAGCGGCCGATGCTGGCCTGCCTGCGCGCGCCTGACGCCACCGTGCTGCTGATCGACGAGATCGATCGCGCCGACCAGGAGTTCGAGGCCTTCCTGCTCGAATTCCTGTCCGACTTCCAGATCTCCATCCCTGAGCGCGGCACAGTGCGCGCCGCCGAACGGCCGGTGGTGGTGCTGACCTCGAACCGCACACGTGACCTGCACGAAGCGCTGCGCCGCCGCTGTGTCTATCATTGGATCGACTATCCCGATGCGGAGCGCGAGGCGCGGATCGTGATGATGCGCGCCTCCAGCGTTGCCGAGGCGACCGCACGCGCTGTCGTCGCGGCGGTGGCGAAGCTCAGGCGTGAGCCCTTGAGCAAGGCGCCCGGCATTGCCGAGGCGGTCGACTGGGCGGAGGCTGCGACGCTGCTGAACCAGACCGGGGCGCGCTGGCCGGATGCGTTCAAGCGCGCGATCGGCGTCGCGCTCAAGGACGAGGAGGATCTGTCCTTCATCGCCCCGCGTCTCGACGCGCTGCTGGCGGAGTCGATGACATGAGCGAGCTTCGCCTGCCCGAGCCGCGCCTGCCAAGGGCTGCCGAGATCTTCATCTCCTTCGCCGCTTTGGTGCGGCGGAACGGCTTTGCGATCGCGCCCGAGCAGACCACGTCGTTTCTCGAAGCCATCGCGCTGCTGGGACCGACCAGTCTGAACGACATCCGCCGCGCCGGGACGGCGACGCTGGCGCCGCCGCCCGAGCGGCTCGCCACCTACAATCTGCTGTTCGACATCCATTTCGGCCTGACCGAGGCGACAGGTCTCAGCGCGGCGGATCAGCAGGACGACGTCGTGCGGTTGCAGGAGGAGGGCGACGGCGCCGTCGATCCCGACATCGCCGAAGAGCAGAACGAGTCCGGTCTGGCGGCGACACGCGCCGAGGCCCTGGTCGCGCGCCGCTTGGCTGCGACGACCGGCGGCCATGCCCTGCAGCGCCTCGCGCGCCAGGCGCGCGCGAAGCTGCCGAAGCGGCGCGGCCACCGGCGCATGCGCGCGCGGCGTGGCAGCTTCATCGACCTGCGCCGAACGATGCGCGAGAGCGTGCGGCGCGACGGCGAGGTGCTGCGCTTGCTGCGCCTGAAGCGGCGGCCGCGGCTGCGCCGGCTGCTGCTGTTGATCGACGTCTCCGGCTCGATGAAGGCGCGCACCGAGGACAACATGCGGCTGGCGCATGTGCTGGTGCAGGCGGTGCCGCAGGCTGAGGTGTTCACCCTGGGCACGCGGCTGACGCGGGTGACGCGTCCGCTGCGGCTGAAGCGCCGTGAACAGGCATTGCTCGCGGCCTCGCACCTCGTCAGCGACTGGGACGGCGGCACCCGGATCGGCGAGGCGCTGCAGGCGTTTCTCGCGGTGCCGCGGTTCTCGACCTATGCGCGCGGCGCGGCAGTGCTGGTGGTCTCGGACGGGCTGGAGCGTGGCGATCACCAGGCGCTCCGTGACGCCGTCAGGAAGCTGTCGCTGCGCGCCTGGCGCCTGAGCTGGCTGACGCCGCTTGCGACCGGGCCGGGCTTCAAGCCGCAGACCGAAGCGCTGCAGGCGATTGTGCCGGATGTCGACGACATCGTTCCCGGCGGCTCGGACGAGGCCATCGTCGCGCATGTTCTGTCGCTGGCGCGGAGGAGGGCGGCATGAACGGCACCGTCGATGCGCATCATCATATCTGGCGGCAGGCTGATCTGCCCTGGCTGGTCGGACCGATGCAGCCGCGCATCTTCGGCCCCTATGAGCCGATCAGGCGCGACTACACAATCGAGGAATATCTCAACGACATCGCCGGCAACGGCGTGACGCAATCGGTCTATGTCCAGACCAACTGGGCGAAGGACGGCTTCGCGGACGAGGCCGCCTGGGTCCAGAGCACGGCGGAGCAGCATGGCTTTCCGCACGCGATCGTGGCCTATGCCGACCTCGCCGTCAGCGACGCGCGGTCGCAGTTCGACCGGCTCGCCCGCTATCCCCTGGTGCGCGGCGTTCGGATGCAGCTGCACTGGCACGACAATCCGCTGTATCGCTTCGCCGCAACTCCCGATCTCTGCAGCGATCCCAACATCCGCGCCAATGTCGCGCGGCTCGCCGATTACGGCTGGTCGTTCGACCTGCAGGTGTTCGCCGGCCAGATGGCGGGCGCCGCGGCACTCGCCGAAAGCTGCCCGTCCGTCACCTTCATCCTACAGCATGCCGGCATGCTGGAGGATCTTTCGCCGGCCGGGCGCGAGCAATGGCGCGACGGCATGCAGCAGCTCGCGGCCCGCAGTAATGTCGTCAGCAAGCTCTCGGGCCTCGGCACCTTCATCCGCCGCAACGACCCTGCTCATGTCGCCGACATCGTGCGCGAGACGATCGGCATGTTCGGTGCCGAGCGTTGCCTGTTCGGCTCGAACTTTCCGATCGAGAAGCTCTGGACGGAGTACTGCGCGCTGATCGCCGCCTACGAGGCCGCGATCGAAGGCCTCGATGCACGCGCGCGGGCGCGTGTGATGGGAGAGACCGCGCGGCGGGTCTATCGGCTCGGATGACGCTGCGCGCAACGACAACAAACGCAACAGGGAACGCTCATGGCGCTGGAAATCAAGGTTCTCGACTATGGTGACATCGAGCTGGAATCGAGCTTCCTCGTGCTCGGCCGCGACTGTGGCCGCACCCGCCGCGTGCTGACGCTCGGCTTCCTGATCCTCGGCGGGCCGTACCCGGTCGTGGTCGATACCGGCTATCGCTCCAACCAGATCATGGAGACGCTGGGGATGCGCGGGCTGCAGTACCATGAGAACATGATCGAGAACCAGCTGGCGCGCCACGGCGTGCGCATGGGCGACGTCCGCTATGTCTGCCACACCCATCTGCACATCGATCATGCCGGCAAGGATGATCTGTTTCCGATGAACACCACGGTGGTGCTGAACCGCCGCGAGCTGGAGTATTCCGTGTCCGGTCTGATGCATCCGCAATATCCGGCGCCCGATATCAAGCACCTGATCGACCGGCTGCACACCAAGAGCGCGCTGCGCTTCCTCGATCTCGAATTGACCGGCCCGATCGAGCTGATGCCGGGCGTCTATTGCGATGCCGCCAATGCTCATACCGAGGGCTCGATGAACATTCACGTTCACACAGCCGACGGCATCGCCACCATCTGCGGCGATGTGATCTACGACTTCAACGATCAGATCGTGACGCCGTTCAACGAGATCCAGGACGCTGAGCCGCGCACGACCGGCAATCACGGCACCTCGAAGCGTGCCGAGAAGGCGGCGATCAAGAAGCTGCTGTCGAGCTCGCGCTATCTGCTGCCGGTTCACGACCGCCCCGCCAAGATCGAAGGCGGGGTCGTGACGGGGCGGCTGCACGACCAGGTGCCGGGTCCGGTCGTGCAGTCGCTGCCGCAGCGGCACTGGTTTCCCGCGTGATTGGCCCGAGGACAGACGATGACCCACGTGACCCTGCGCCCTGAGTTCGAAAATCTGATCGACCCTTACGCACCGGTGGCGCAGGTTGCGACGGGCTTCGAGTTCACGGAGGGGCCGATCTGGCACCCGGCTGAGCAGTTCCTGCTGTTCTCCGACATGCCGGCGGATGTCCGCCGCCGCTGGGACGCGAAGCGCGGCGTGGTCGAGATGCGGCGGCCGTCGAACAAATGCAACGGCATGACCTATGATGCGGATCTCAACCTCATCGTCTGCGAGCATGCGACGTCGTCGCTGGTGCGCGAGCGGCCTGACGGGCGTCGCGAGATCCTGGCGTCGCATTTCGAGAACCAGGAGCTGAACAGCCCCAACGACGTCTGCGTCCATTCCAGCGGCGCGATCTACTTCTCCGATCCCTGGTATGGTCGCATGCCGGTCTATGGCGTGGAGCGGCCGCGCCAGCTCGGCTTCCAGGGAATCTACCGCGTGCCGCCGGGCGGCGGCGCGCCGCGGCTGCTGGTCGACCGCTATCTGTTCGACCAGCCGAACGGGCTGTGCTTCTCGCCGGACGAGCGGCTGCTCTATGTCAACGATACCGTGCAGGCGCTGATCCGCGTGTTCGATGTCGGCAGCGACGGCGCGCTGTCGAACGGCCGCGTCTTCGCCAGCGGCATCCGCTCCGAGCTCGAGCCCGGCGTGCCCGACGGCATGAAATGCGACCAGCGCGGCAATGTCTGGGTGACAGCGCCGGGCGGCGTCTGGGTCTATGCGCCCACGGGCGAGCTGCTCGGCAAGGTGCGCGTGCCGGAGCTCGTGGCCAATCTGGCCTGGGGCGGGCCTGAGTTTCGTACGCTCTATCTCACCGCGACCCATTCGGTCTATGCGATTCAGAGCAAGGTCGGCCCGCGCCATGAGCCCTATATGAGCGCGCGAAGTCGAGGGGCGGCAACGGCAGGTCCTGCGACGTCCAGCTCGACGTCCGCGCCATCGGCGCCGCAGCTGGCATCCGGCGACATGCAGCTCGATCCGCGCCGCTGCGCGATGATCATCCAGGATCTGCAGAACGACGTCATCATGGACGGCGGCGCCTTCGCCGAGTCCGGTGCGCCCGGTCATGCCAAGCAACAGCGTGTCGTCGACAATGTCCGGCGTGTCGCCGAGGTCGCGCGTGCGCGCGGCGTCGTCATCATCCATGTCTGGTTCGTGGTCGAGCCCGGCGCCCCCGGTGTGACCTTGAACGCGCCGCTGTTCGAGGGCCTGGTCGACAGCAAGGCGATGGTGCGCGGCAGCTGGGGCGCAGCGCCCGTGGCGGGGCTCGAGCCGAGGAACGGGGATTTCGTGGTCGAGAAGATGCGGATGAGCGCGTGGGAGGGCACGCGGCTGGAGACCATCCTGAGAGCGACCGGCCGCGACGTCATCATCAACACCGGAGCCTGGACCAACATGTCGGTCGAGCACACCGCGCGCACCGGCGCCGACAAAGGCTACTTCATGGTGGTGCCGGAGGACTGCTGCTCGACCATGAATGCGGACTGGCACAACGCGTCGATCAACTTCGCCCTGCAGAATGTCGCCGTCGTCACGCAGGCCGATGCCGTGATCAAGGCGCTGGGTTGAGGCATGCCGAAGCTGCTTCATCTCGTCGCCTCGCCGCGCGCCGACTCGGAATCCGGCGCTGCCGCGCGCGCCTTTCTCGATCGCTTCCGGCTGGCGCGGCCGGACTGGGACATTGACGAGCTGAACGTGTGGCGGGAGCAGTTGCCGGAATTCGACGGCGAGATCCTGCAGGCGAAATATGCGCGAATGGGCGGGCGTGCTTTCACCGACAGCCAGCGCGCGGCGTTCGCCGTGGCCGAGCGCATGGCCGTGCGGCTCGATCTGGCCGAGCGCGTCGTGATCTCGACGCCGATGTGGAATTTCGGCATCCCTTACAAGCTCAAGCACTGGCTCGACATCATCAATCAGCCTGGGCTCACCTTTCGCTTCGATCCTATCAGCGGCTACCTGCCGCTGCTCAAAGATCGCCCGACCCTCGTGATCCTCGCCAGCGGCGGCGACTTCACCACCGGCATGAGCAGGGGCCGGAGCGATCTGGCCACGCCATACCTGCGCGAGGCGCTGCGCTTCATGGGTCTTCGTGACCTCAGGTTCGTCCCGGTCGGTCCGACCAGCGGACCGGCGCAGCACGCGGCCGCGGCGCGTGATCGCGCGCACCGTCAGCTCGTCGAGATGGCCGCGCGGTTCTGACGTCACACTCACATCGACGCGATCGTCAAAGCTCGGGCCTGATCCCGCGCACCCGGCATGGCGCGTGTCGGGAGTTGGCGGGATCGGCAGCTTTCCATTCCGTCCGACGGCTGAGCGTCGCCCGGACGTCCTGCGCCGCTCGCGGTGACGCGCGCCGCGGAAGGACATGCGCGCTGACCTAACTCCAATACGAGACGATACGACAACGTTGCGACGGTCGCGTGTCGATCTTGCCGATGGCGATCTGCGCTCCTGCCGCGCGGACTATGAAGCAGATCACGCAATCGCGAAAATAATCATTTCGCTAAATCGAAAGAAAAGTGCGGAGGCGGATGACAGCACCCGTAAGTTGTGATTTAGCTACGCCGCCTTCTCCATCTTGCTTGCCCAGGGGGCTGGAATGGACACCGACGTGCTGACCGTGGCCTATTCGCGGGTGAAGGCGATCCTCGACCAAGCCGCCGGCGACAGCGCCGCCGACTATGGCGGAGCGGGGCGGTTCTGGAGCCGAGGCGCGCGGGCGCTGGAGGATGCCGAGGTCTTCGGCATCCGGATGGTCGCGCCGGTGCCTGCCGGGCACGCCTGCTGTCAGCCGGCCCGCGCGCGCAGCGACGCATCCGGGCTGATCAAGGGATTGCGCGGCGAAGCGCCGTTCGACGGCGGCCGGTTTCCGCCGCTGCCGTGGGGCGGGCGCGCCGTGGCGCCGGCGGACATCGCCGTCATTGCCGACTGGATCGATGCCGGCTGTCCTGATGATGCGACCAGCGTTGCGGTCGCGCTCGATCTGCGCGATCCGGCTGCAACGATCCGAGTGAGCGAGATCGCCGAGTTCGCCGTGTCCGCCGACGGCTATCTGCCGGCGAGCGGCGCGGGCGAGCCGCGGCGGCGCATGAACATCGACTGCATGAGCGAGCCGCAGCTCAACCGCCTGCGCCGCGGCTTCCGGCAGCTCTATGCGCTGAACCGCTGGCCGGAGGACCGGCGCAGCTACAACAATCAGGCGCTGATCCATCAGAATCATTGCCAGCACGGTTGGGAGCGCTTCCTGCCCTGGCATCGCGCCTACCTCTACGAGTTCGAGCAGAATCTGCAGGATTTCGAGCCGGGGCTGATGCTGCCCTATTGGGACTTCACGATGCCGGAGTACCGGCCGGAGGAGCCCGACAAGGGCCGCATCATTCCGAATGCGCTGAAGGCGTATCTCACCGTCGAGGCGG
Organism: Bradyrhizobium sp. SSBR45G; assembly: GCF_030159255.1. Classification (GTDB taxonomy): domain Bacteria; phylum Pseudomonadota; class Alphaproteobacteria; order Rhizobiales; family Xanthobacteraceae; genus Bradyrhizobium. The sequence goes on from NZ_BSCT01000024.1 coordinate 87,870, forward strand.
CGGAGACGCTGGTCGCGGCGCTCGACCCGGCGCCGACGGCCGAACAGAAGCGGGCGATCATGGCGCTGGCCCAAGAGCGCGCGCTCTTCAGCTCGCAGCACCAGTTCTTCTGCAACCTGATCACCGGGATCGGCTACACGGCCGTGACACCTGATCCCGCCAACGCCAACCGCCAGCGCATCATCGATGCGCTGCTGGAGTCGAATGCGCTGTGGTATCCATTGCGCTATCCGGCCGAATATGCCGGCGGCGGCACCATCAATCAGGTCATCCACTATCACTACCCCTCGGCGGATGACATCGCGCAGATCCTGAGCCTGAACAATTTCCGCGATTTCGGCGGCGGCAGCATCTACGATTCGGCGTTCGGCTTCCTCGACCAGAACCCGCACAACACGATGCACATCTGGACCGGCGGGCAGAATCCGGATGCCGGGCAGGCGGCCTATGTCTGCACACCCAACCACGCCGCCACGGCGGCGCCGCGCTCGCACCAGGAGACGGCACGGCTGCGCGCGCTGACCCTGCGCCGCAACGATGCGGCCCAGATCAACGGCCGCCGCTTTCATGCCCGCTCCGATCTGTACTCACAGCCCGGCCTCGGCGACATGTTCAGCAATCTGACCGCGTCCTACGACCCGGTGTTCTGGCCGATCCACGTCAACATCGACCGCATCTGGGCCGAATGGCAGAAGCTCAATCCGAATGCGCTGCCGGCCGATCTCGATGCGGTGCTGTCGCCGTGGAACTACACGATCCGCGACACGCTGGAGATCGCGCCGTTCGGCTACGAATATGTCCGCAGCTCGCATTTCATGCCGGTCGGGCTGGAGGCGCCGGTCAGCCGCTTCCTGTCACAGCCGATCGACGTGCCGCAGGCCGCGCGCAGCTTCAAGCGCGCCGAGATCCGGCTGCACCAGGTGCCGCAATTGATGCGCTCGTGCTTCGTGCGCGCCTTCCTCAACGATCCCGGCGCCGATGCCGCGACGCCGATCAGGGGCAATCCGCACTACGCCGGCTACATCTCGATCTTCGGACATGGCGCTTGCTACGGCGGGCCCGGCCATTGCGACCTGCCGCCGCCGCAGAAGCGGACCTTCGATCAGCGCGAGCGCAGCCATAACACGCCGCGGGTGCATCGCATCGATGTCACGGCTGCCGCCCGGCATGCGCTCGCCCAGAATGGACCCTTGCAGATCACGCTGGTGGTCATCGGCGGCGACTATCTGGAGGAGCGGGAGCTGCTGAAGCTGGAAGGCGTGTCGATCAGTTTCCTGGATTGAGACATTGCTGGGTTCAGACATTGGCGGGGTAGGAATGGCGACGTATCGAATCCATCCGGGCATCGGCATTGCACGCCTGGGCAACAGCGACACCGAGTTCTACCTCGCGCCGGAAACGCCTGCGGCGCTGCCGCTGGCCTGCGACAGCTTCGGCAATCCGCTGAACGGCCCGGATGGCGTCACGCCGGTGCCGGTCAAGACCTTCAAGGATGCGCAGGGACGCGTGAAGCGGCAGGCCGCGCGTTTCCAGATCTTCGTCTACGACGAGACGTCGCCCGAGGGCCGGCCGCTCCGTGTCGGCGATCCCGTGGAGGGCGGCGGCAATCACGGCGTGCTGGTCGACATCCAATGGCGCGTCTACGTCGCCAACAAGAAGGCCTCCTGGTATCCGTTCACCGAGCTCAAGGGCGAGCATGGCTATGCGCCCGGCAGTCCGCGGCGCAACGCCGGCGTGACGGGGCAGGACCGTGACCTGCTCATCATCGATCCCGGCCCGCGCAGCGTGAACGCAACCACCAGCCGGCGCGCGCATTTCGACCGCTCGGGAGGCATCGGCAGCTATGCCACCACCTTCCCGCCGAAGGGGCTGCAGCCGTTCGACATCGATACGCTCGGCGAGATGATGACTGACGACCATGGACGCCTCATCGTGCTCGGTGGTCACGGCCACTCGGGCATGGACGTCAGCGGCGGCGGCAGTCCCAAGATAGAGGACTATGCCAACACCGACGGCTGGTATGACGACATTTCCGACGGCCCCGTGATGGCGCGGCTGATCATGTATTCGGAGCAGGTCGGCCAGAATCGCTATGTCGACGTCGAGTTTCCGGCGTGGGTCGTGGTCGGCTATCCGCGCTTCGCGCCGCAGATCCTCGACATGATCACGATGGACGAGGTGCTGCACGATCTCTACGTGCGCCAGTTTGCGACCGACACCGGGATCTACGGCATGCTCGGGACCTATGACGATCCGCAGCACATCGACTTTCGCGACGAAGCGGCGCTGCGGCACTGGCGGGCCGGGCGGCTGGCCTGGAATCGCAACTACCGGCCCTGGTTCTACCGCGACATCTGGCCGATCCTGTTCCGGCCGGACGAGTTTCGCTATCTGAACGACATTCTGCAGCAGTCGAACTATCCGCACGACCAGGCCCAGCGCGGCACCTTCGATCCCGATAAGCTGGCGCAGACGCCGCGCCGTACGGCGCTGGCCGGTGATCTGGAAACAGAAGCGGCCGCGCCGGCGCGCGATGCCAGCCAGGGCGAGGCCGTCATGTTGGTCGCGCAGTCGGCCGGTCCCGCGCACCGCTCCAAGGCCGAGGATCCGTATGGGCCGATGCGCCGCTTTCTGTTCGACCTGATGCGGCGCGCCGGCGAGTCCAACTCCTTCCAAGTGCAGGACCGCGCGTCGTCGCGCGTCCATTCGCTGCCGCTGATGCCGCTGTTGTGCGGCGACAATCCGCTGACCAACGAGACGCCGTCGAAATTCCTGCATCTGACCGAATACCAGCTCTTCATTCTCGGACAATGGGCGCGCGGCTGGTTCATCAACGAGAAGGAGGAGGGCTGGCTGCCGACCGGCTACTCGCCGTTCGAGCCGTACCCGAAGACGCCGCCGACGACCGGCCATGCACTCGACCGCGGCGTGCTCAGCAACGTGCTTGGCGGCGCCTTCTGTCCGGGCGGCGAGCTCGGCTGGGTGATGCGCAACCCCTCGATCTACTGGGCGCCGTACCGCATCAAGGCCGACCGCAGCGTCTCGGATTTTCTGCAGAGCGCGGCCCAGGCCAACCAGTCGCAGGGCAGCGTGATCGCGGACTACACGTTCAATGTCGAGCAGCCGCTGAGCCAGGACAACGATTTCGACACCGGTCTGCAGCCCGGCGACCTGACCAAGTACATGGGGCTGCCCTGGCAGTCCGATTTCAACGAATGCACGACGCAGCCGATCAACATCACCTATGCCGACTGGAACAACCTCTATCCGGACAGCGATGGCGACGGGCGGCTGCGCCGCGACGAGAAGACCTGGACCACGCTGTGGTGGCCGGCGCACCGGCCGTTGCAGTCGTTCGAGATTGCCTCGATCGACGACGGCCAGCCGAACTATGTCTGGACCACGTGGAGCCGCGGCATTCCGCAGATTCCGGTCGGTGATCTCAAGATGGTGACCGAGTGGTCGAAGCTCGGCTTCATCGTGCGCAATCCCTACCAGCCAGGCGCCAAGGCGGCCGACGATCTCACCTACAAATACATCAGCGTCGAACGGACGGCGGACCGCGCCGATCCAGCAAGCGAGGCATCATGAGCGACAATCCTTTCGTCGGACACTGGACCTATCGCAGCCTGCTCAACGATCCCGACGTCGGCACCGCCTTCAACGATCTCGAATTCGGGCGCGGCACGATCGAGATTCTCGATGCGCCGATGCAGCTGCTGGCCGGCACGATCGGCGGCCCCGGCTGGTCGCTCGCGCTGAAGGGATCCCGCGCCTATGGCTCGCCGATGCAGGTCCGCTTCCAGGGCGTCGGCATCGTCAGTGGCGAGCAATGGATCTATGATTACTGGGGCTCGCTGGTGCCGGCCTGGCCCAATGGCGTCGACCAGCGGCCGGCGATCGTCGGCTCGGTGATCCGCACCATCCCGCACAGCGGCGGTGCGCCCGGCACGGTGGCGCCGGCCGGCGTCGTCGCGTCGTTCTACGCCGTGCGGGCCGGCTGATCTTGGCCGCGTTCGACATCATCGTTGCAGGGGCAGGGCCCGCCGGAGCCGCCGCGGCCCGCGCGCTGGCGCTGTGCGCCCCGGAGCTGCGCGTGGCGGTGATCGCGCCCGATGCATCGTGTATCGCTGGCGATGCGCGGCGCGGACGCGGTGAGGTGCTGTCGCCGCTGCTGCAGCCGGTGCTGCGTCAGCTCGGGCTGTGGCAGGGCTTCCTCGCGCAGGGTTTCGCGCCGTCGCATCGGACGCTGGTCTCGTGGGAGGAGAGCGGCCTGAGGTCGAGCGAATGGCTGCTGATGGCGCGCGGCCCGTCCTGGCGCGTCCCGCGTGCCGGGTTCGATGACTGGCTCTCGTCCGAGGCTTGCGGTGCGGCGAGCCGTATCGACGCCAGGGTCGCTGGTCTCGCGCGCAAGGCCGATGGCTGGTCGGTCGATTGCGATGACGGCGGCCGCCATTCGGCCCGGCTGATCATCGATGCGTCCGGCCGTGGCCGCGCGCTCGCCGACCGCCTGGCGCGGCGGGCGAGGACGCGCGATCGTCTCATTGCGGCCTATGCCGAGGCGACGATGTCCGGACCGGCGGCGCCGGAGCTGCTGGTCGAGGCATGCGAGGACGGCTGGTGGTACACGCTGGCGCTCGATGATGGCCGGCGCGCCTTCGCCTGCATGACCGACGCCGATCTTGCTCATGATCTCGGGCTGAACACTGCCGACGGTTGGCGCGCCGCGCTGGCGAAGACGCAATTCGTGTCGGCCATCGCCGGCAAGATCGTCGCCATCGACGCACCGCGGCTGGTGGCCGCGGGCACGCGCGCTGCGGCGGCGACGGTGGGCTTCCGCTTCCTGTGCGCGGGCGATGCGGCCAGCGCCTTCGATCCGGTCTCGGGGCACGGCGTCGTCAAGGCGATGCGCTCGGGCGCGTTTGCCGGCTACGCAGCGAGCGACTGCCTCGCCCGCGGCGATGCGGCGGCCCTCGACCGTTATGGCGCCTTTGTTGCGCGGGAGGCCGCGGCCTACATGACGACGCTGAGCGAGCATTATCAAAGCGTGTCGCGCTGGGCCGAGCGCCCATTCTGGCGGCGCCGGCGCGCCGGCACGTGTTGATCAATTTATTGCAGTTTCTTTTTTGAACGACAGGACGGACACCATGATGAAAAGCATTGCGCGAATTGGTCTCGTCGTCGCCGCGCTTGGGCCGATGCATGCGGCATCGGCCGCACCGACGCCGCGGGCGTTCGAACCCCCGCCGAGCCTGCCGGGACAGAACGAGGTGGTGCAATTGGAGGCGGCGACCGTGGCGCCGCCGTCCGGCGGCTGCCGGCCGCAGGGCTCGATCTCGCGCCGTGGAGCGATCGTCTCGGTGGTGCTGAACTTCGTGCGCGGCCGCTTCTTCATCAACAACCCAGATCCCACCGATCCGCAGCCGGACGGCATGGATCCGGTCGAGCTGCGCTCCTATGGCGGCTGCAAGTCGGGCCCCGCGATCGTCGTCAAGCCGGGCGACACGTTGCGTGTCGACCTGATCAATCAACTGCAGAAGGATGATCCGAGCTGCCTTCCCAATCCGCCGTCGGGGCTCGGCCTGCCGGACCTGGTCGGCTGCTTCAACACCACCAATCTGCATACGCATGGGCTGCACGTTTCTCCGGCCGGCAATGGCGACAACGTCCTGCTCAACATCGCGCCGCAGACGAAGTTTCCGTACGAGATCAACGTGCCGGCGGATCACCCGTCGGGAACGTTCTGGTACCACGCCCATCGCCACGGCTCGACCGCGGTGCAGGTCGCCAGCGGCGCCTCCGGCGTGCTGATCGTCAAGGGCGACCGTCCCTACACGCCGCCGACGCCGCAGAACCCGAAGCCGATCGCCGATATCGACACCGTGCTGCACGGTGTGAACGGCGCGCCGATGAAGGAGCAGATCTTCCTGTTCCAGCAGATTGCCTATGCCTGCTTCGCTAATCAGCCGGGGCAGGCCGGCGGTCCCTGGCAGCAGATCTACACCACCAAGGGGCTCTACAACGTCAACAGCTCCGCCGACGTCGCCAACGCGCCCTGGATCTGCCCGCTGGCAAGTCCGGGCAATCCGGTCAGCCCGGGCGTGGTCGAGAATTTCGGCCTGCAGCTGGACTCCGCGACGATCTGGGACACCAATGGCCGCTTCACCAGCGTCAACGGCATCGTGCAGCCGACCCTGACGGTGCCGGCCGGAGAGATCCAGCGCTGGCGCTTCGTACATGCCGGCATCCATGACACCGTCAACGTCCAGATCGTGCGCGCGACGCCAGTGGGGGCGACAAACCTGATCGCGACCTCGGCGCTCAGCGGCAACCGGCAGCAGCAGCAGACCGACCTGCTGGCCGCCTGCAATGCCAGCCCGGACACGCTGATCCCGCAATTCGAGATCGCCTCCGACGGGCTGACGCGGACCAGGGTGCGCACCGTGCATGCGTCGCAGGTCGGCGGCGTGCTCGAATCGAACTACATGCAGCCCGGCTATCGCAGCGACGTCCTCGTCGTCTTCCCCTCGGACGGCGACTATTGCCTGCTCAACCAGGCCGCGCCGCCGGCGGAGCGCGTGTCCAACGGCAACGGCGGCGGGCAGGGTCCGTCGACGCCGCAGCTGCTCGCCTACATCCACGTCCGCGGTGGCCAGCCCGTGAGCGGCGACCTGCAGGCCTATGTCGGGACGACGCTGTACGATGCCAATCCGACATTGCCGGAGCCGGTCCGCGCCGGATTGCGCGCCGGCGACCTGCGGCCATGGGCGCCGTTCGAGATGCTCGCGCCGCCGGCCGTCGGCAGCCAGGAGCAGCAGGCGGATTTCGCGATCAACTTCCCGGCCTTCACGGTGAACGGCAAGTCCTATGATCCGGACGTGGTGAACTTCACCCGCGAGGTCAACACCACCGACGACTGGCTGCTCACCGCGCAGGGCGAGCCGCACATCTTCCACATCCACGTCAATCCATTCCAGATCATCGACGTGACGATCACCAATGCCACCGGCCAGCGCGTCTCGATCTACAACCCCGACGGCACCTGCCGGCCCGACATCGTGCAATCCGACAAGCAGCAGCTGGCCAACCAGTATTGCGGCATGTGGCATACGTTCCGCGACACGATCATCGTCGAGAACAACTATCAGATCCGGGTCAGGACGCATTACGACCGCTATATCGGCGAGTACGTCCTGCATTGCCACATCCTTGACCACGAGGACGCCGGCATGATGGCCAACATCGCCATCGTCCCGGATCTCAACGCGCCCGGCGGTGGCCTGAAGATGACCGGCATGCGTCACAGCAAGGCAGCGGGCCAGCCCGCGCCCCACAAGCATTGAGCCGGGCAGGGGGCATCATGAACATCGCCATTCCGGTCTACGACGGCGTCGACATGCTTGACGTCGCCGGGCCGTTCGAGATGTTCGACTGGGCGGGTTTCGAGGTCGATCTCGTCGCCGCCGAGCCGGGCCTGAAAAAGTTTCGCGGCCGGGGATTTCCGTTTCAGGTGACGAAGACCTTTGCTGAAGCGGTCCAGTATGACGCGGTCTGGGTGCCCGGCGGTGATCCGAACGCGCTCGCTGGCATCATCGATGATCCAGAGCGGGTCTATGTCAGCTTTCTGACGGCGCAGGCGGACGGCGCGAAATACATGTGCTCGGTGTGCGAGGGCGCGATGCTGCTCGCCGCATCCGGTCTGCTCGACTTCCATTGGGCCACGACGCACTGGGCGTTCCTCGCCTGCTTCCCGTCGCTGTTTCCGAACGTGAAGGTCGCACAAGGCCATCCCCGCTTCGTCCTCGACGGACGACGCCTGACCGGAGGCGGGATTTCGGCGGGGCTCGATGAGGCCTTGATGCTGATCTCCCTGCTCGCCGGCACCGAGCTCGCGCGTGAGGTTCAGCAGAACACCCAATACTATCCGGACCCGCCGGTTCACAGCGCAATTCCGCCGACCCCGGCGCAATGTCCGGTTCCGGCTGCAGCGCTGGGGTGCGGGTCGCGCGTCACGCCGCGATGACGATGCCGCAGCGGCGACGTTGAAGCCGGGAGCATCCGGATTGAGACTGCAGTGTTGGTCCTGAGCATGCCGCCGGGTCTCGGCTGGTCGCACCGATCAGGTGGCGTGCAAATTAGTCGCAATCCGAGCTGTCGCGCTCGACGAGCGACTATTTGCGTTAGTGTGTCCGGTTCTGAAACAAACGACGTGCTCGGTCGCGATCTTTGAAGTTCCATTTCATTGACCGGACGACGTGCGGCGCTGATATTCGTAGCCGTCATCCCTCAATCAGGACTCGCCGACATGAGAACGAGAACCGCAGCCCGCCGCCTGGTGCACAAGCGCCTCGCCGGACGCTGCTTCTCTGCGGCGACCGGGGCCTGTTGCTGATCACTGCAGCCGAACTCGACGCCTTCACGACATCTGCAGATCAGACAGGAGCGCCGCACGAGCGGCGAACGAACAATCATGCCGACTGCCTATGTCATCGAGGTCTACAACCGCACCGCCGGCATCGTCACGGCCGACGAGCGCGGCTTCAGCTTCTTCTCCTCCGAGCGCGCCTTCGACAGCCTGGAGGGACAATCCTTCGCCTCCGCGCGCGAGGCCGAACGTGCCGCGCGCGCCCTCGTCACGGCGGGCGGCGGACGCATCCGGCGCGGATCCATCTGAGGTTGCCATTCTCCAAAGGAAAACAGCTCATGAGCTTCTACAGGGACTTCAACGACAAGCTCGCCATCCAGGCCTGGAACGGCGCCAGGCGCGAACCGTATCACACCATCGAGGTGCGGCAGATCGGTCCGACCGCCGGCGCGGAGATCGGCGGCGTCGATCTCTCCAAGGAGGTGTCGGATGAGCAGTTCGCGGAGATCCGCCGCGCGCTCGACGAAAATCTCGCGATCGTGTTCCGCGATCAGGACATCTCGAAAGACGACCACAAGCGCTTTGCGCGCCGCTTCGGCAAGTCGCTGCACCGGCACGAACTGGCGGCAAGCCGCTTCCGCCATGACGGCCCATTCGATCCCGAATTCCTGTCGTGGAAGACCGATGCGAATTCGCGCTTCACCGCCGGCGACGGCTGGCACCCCGACGTCTCCTGCGATCCAAGCCCGATCGCGGTCTCGCTGCTGCGTGTGACCAGGACCCCGCCGCTCGGCGGCGACACCGCCTTCGCCAACATGTATCTCGCCTACGAATTCCTGTCGGACCCGATCAAGCAGCTGCTCGATGGCCTGACGGCGATCCACGACGGATCACTGGCGTGGACCGCCGGCTACGGCGCCAAGCCCGATCCGGGCAAGACCTATCCGCAGTCGGAGCATCCGGTGGTCGTCACCCATCCGCGCACCGGCCGCAAGTTCCTCTACGTCAATGCGTCCTTCACCTCGCACATCGTGCAGCTGACGCGGCGGGAGAGCGATGCGCTGCTGCAGTTGCTGTTCCGGCACGTCGAAGGCCAGCTGGCGCTGCAGACCCGGGTGCAGTGGCGGCCCAACTCGCTGCTGGTATGGGATAATTGGGCGAGCCAGCACCACGCGGTCTGGGACTATTATCCCGAGGAGCGCTGGGGCGAGCGCGTCTCGGTGGTCACGGGCGAGATCCCGCAGGCGCGGCTCGGGCTCAGCGAGGCGGCGGAGTAGGGCCGGGCGGGATGCAGAGGCGAAGGTCTTCCGGCCTCCGCTTCTGCAAGTGTCAGTCTGCGCGGACGTGAACGATGAGGAGGCGAGAGGTCACCTCGTCGGCAAACTCGGTCGTACGATCATGATAGAGCGCTGCCTCGTGAGCGGTCGCTGGGCGGAGCGCGAGGCGGTCGCCGCGCTCCGGATGCCTGAGCCCGCAGAAGGCGTCGATCGCCCGCAGCAGCCCGGGTGAGCGGACGATGCTCTGAGCCGTGTCGGGATCATCGGCGGCGAACACGAAAGCGGGCTGCGAGCCGAACTGAAGCGTAAAGACCTGCGGACAGGCGGCTGACATGGTGCGTCGTTGTAGTCGTCGGGTTGCCGGATTGAAGCTCGTCGCCGCGGATGCAGGACGAGATCTGGCACGAAGTGTAGAGACATCGCCCATGCCGTCAACGAAACGGAAGGCACGATTTTCATGCGCTTCGTGCAAGAACTGTTCTGCGCGAGACACGATGACGGACAGCCGAGTCGGCGCGGCGGCGGGCAGGCTGCGGTTCGCGTCGGGGGAATGCCAGCCATGTCCTGTCGCGGGAGAGCCATCGAGCAGAACAGTTTGATCGGCAAGGCGTGCCATAGCGACAGGCATGTGCTCTGCCGAGCGGCGATCAGAGCGGAACTTTTGCTATTTTTGCCGCCGGCTTGTCGCAGCCGGTGGGGCCCATCAACATGGATGCAATCGCATGAAAGTGTCCGGAGACATCCATGAGCCTGGTCGAGAGAAAGATCGAGTCGCTGCCCTTCGTTCTCGCCGAGCTGAACTATCTGGCGCCGACCCCCGCCAAGCCCCGCACCTACGCGTTCGATCCGCCGCCGGGTGAGCCGAAATCGACGGCGCTGCCCGAGCCGCATCAGGTCGCCGTGTTCAACGGCCGGCCGATCGCGTCATCGTTCTCGCTCGATCGCGAGGGCTTTGCCCTGGTGCGCCACCCGACCTTCGTGCGCGACTTCACCAATGAGAAGGAGATCCGCAACGTCTATTATCCGGCGGCCGAGGCGTTCCTTCGGGCGACGTTGCGCGCCGATCGCGTCGTGATCTTCGATCATACCGTGCGCAAGCGCGTGCCCGGCGCCGCCGATCTCCGTGACGGTGGACCGCGCCAGCCGGCGACGCGGGTGCATGTCGATCAGACCGCGGCCTCCGGCATCAACCGCGTGCGCGAGCATCTCGGCGATGAGGCCGAGGCGCTGCTGCGCGGACGTGTGCAGGTGATCAATCTGTGGCGGCCGATCATCGGCCCGCTGCGCGATACGCCGCTCGCGATGTGCGATGGGACGACGGTGGCCCCGGATGATCTCGTCGCCTCCGACCTGATCTATCCGAACCGCAACGGCGAAATCTACTCGGTGAAGTACAATCCGGCGCATCTCTGGTTCTATGTCCCGGACATGACTCCCGACGAGGCGCTGCTGCTGAAATGCTACGATTCCGCGACCGACGGGCGCACGCGGTTCGGGCCGCATACGGCCTTCGTCGACCCCACGACGCCCGCCGATGCGCCGCCCCGCGAGAGCATCGAATTGCGGACGCTGGTGTTTCACCACGATTGACGGCGCGCGCCGGAGGATGACGTTCCACTGCGCGTCGTCCTCCGAGAAGCTTCGTCCAAGTTGAAGGGGTTTTCTGAAATTGCATCAAGGCTGATCGCGGGCGATGGTGACGCAAACGCGTGCGCTGCAGCACACGAAGCCAAGGTCATCCCAGGTCACCCCATGAATGCCCATCCATCCCTCGCCATCGCCGAGCCGATCCGGCCCGCCGAGCCCATCGTGCCCGCGGGTGTCGTCGCCGAGCCCATGGTCCGCTTCGAAGGACTGTCGAAGATCTACCCGGCCTATCGCGACAAGCCCGGGGTCGAGGCGCTCATGGACATCGACTTCGCGATCGCGCGCGGCTCCATCGCCGGCGTGATCGGACGCTCCGGCGCCGGCAAATCGAGCCTCGTCAGGTTGATCAACGGGCTGGAGAAGCCGACCGCGGGCCGCGTCGTCGTCGACGGCCAGGATATCTCGGTCTTGCGCGGCCAGCCGCTGCGGCTGGCACAGCGCTCGATCGGCATGATCTTCCAGCACTTCAACCTGCTGTCGTCACGCACCGCAGCCGACAACATCGCACTGCCGCTCGAGATCGCCGGCTGGTCGAAGGCCGACATCAGGACGCGTGTCTCCGAGCTGCTCGAGCTGGTCGACATCGCCGACAAGCATGACCGCTATCCGTCGGAATTGTCCGGCGGGCAGAAGCAGCGCATCGGCATCGCGCGCGCGCTGTCGACGCGGCCCAACGTACTGCTGTCGGATGAAGCGACGTCGGCGCTGGATCCGCAGACGACGCGGGCGATTCTGGATCTGCTCGCCAACATCAATCGCGAGCTCGGTGTCACCATCATTCTGATCACCCACGAGATGTCGGTGGTTCGCCAGCTCGCCAAGGAGGTCGTCGTGATCGATGGCGGCCGCGTCGTCGAGCGCGGCCATGTCGCCGACATCTTCACTCATCCGAAGCACCCGACCACGCAGACGTTCCTGTCCGAGGTGCTCGGCGATGCCGTGCCGGTATCGCTGGCGAGCCGGCTGGTGCAGGAGCCTGTGCCGATCGGACAGGCCGTGATCCGCGTCCAGGTGCGCGGTTCGGACGCCGGCGACACCCTGGTGGCGCGGCTGTCGCGCGAGCTGTCGATCGACGTCGCGCTGCTGTCGGCGCGCATCGACGAGATCGGCGGCCAGCAGGTCGGATCGCTGATCCTGGGCATTCCAGGCGGCGAGGCCTCTGCACGCCAGACCCTGGCCTATCTCTCACAGCATCACTTCGCAGCGGAGCGCCTCGGCTATGTCGCCTGAGCTCATCAACCTGATCATCCAGGCCACCGGCGAGAGCCTGTTCATGGTGTCGACCGCCGCGCTGGTCGCAACCGCGCTCGGGCTGCCGCTCGGCATCTTCCTGGCGACCAGCCGCAAGGGTGAGCTGTTCGCAGCCCCGGCGGTCAATGGAATCCTCGGCGTCGTGGTCAACGCCACGCGCTCGACGCCCTTCATCATCCTGGTCGTTGCCATCATCCCGTTCACGCGCCTCGTCGCCGGCACCTCAATCGGCTCGGGGGCTGCGATCGTGCCGCTGACGGTGGCGGCGACACCGTTCATCGCGCGGCTCGTCGAGGCGGCGATCCGTGAGGTCGATGGCGGCCTGATCGAGACGGCGTCCTCGTTCGGCGCGACGCCGCTGCAGATCGTGTTCAAGGTGCTGATTCCGGAGGCGCTGCCGGGCCTCGTGCTGGCGCTGACGCTCGCCGTGGTCAGCCTGCTCGGCTACTCCGCGATGGTCGGCGCCGTCGGCGGCGGCGGTCTCGGCGATCTCGGCATCCGCTACGGCTATCAGCGCTTCATGCCGGAGATGATGCTGGCGGTGGTCGTCGTGCTGATCGCGCTGGTGCAGACGGTGCAGACAGTCGGCGATCATCTGGCGCGCCGGCTCAATCGGCGGCTGCGGCAGCGCTGAATCCTCGTGTTTGAGGGCTGCGGAGATGTTTTCGGCTGAGGTGACGGAACAGGGCTCGCTGGCATTGCCGGTGAGCCGCGATCTTTGAAAAGATCATCTCGCATCGATCGTTCTACCATGACGGCAGTGAGCTGATCGCGCGGATATGCGCGGCCGCTCGATTGCACGAGGTGAACGACCATGAACACGATCATCGAAAAACCGAGAAAATTTGCGCTCGTCGAGCGCGAGCCCGCCGCGAGCTTCGAGGCGGAGCGGCTGCATCGCAAGCAGCGCCTTGCCGCGACCTTCCGCCTGTTTGCCCGCTACGGCTTCGATCAGGGCCTCGCGGGACACGTCACGGTGCGGGATCCGGAATTCCCCGACCGGTTCTGGATCAATCCGCTGTCCGCGCATTTCAGCCAGATCAAGGTCTCCGACCTGCAGCTGGTGGATCACGACGGCAACATCCTGATCGGCAACAAGCCGATCAACCAGGCCGGCTTCGTCATCCACTCCGCGATCCACGCCGCGCATCCGCAGGTGATCGCCGCCGCGCATACCCATTCGACCTATGGCAAGGCGTTCTCCGCGCTCGGCCGGCTGCTCGATCCGCTGACCCAGGATTCCTGCGCCTTCTACGAGGATCACGTGCTGTTCGACCCCTTCACCGGCGTCGTGCTCGATGCCGACGAGGGCAAGAAGATCGCAGCAGCGCTCGGCACCAGGAAGGCCGCGATCCTGCAGAATCACGGCCTGCTGACGGTCGGCCCGACCATCGAGGCGGCCGCGTGGTGGTATATCGCGATGGACAATGCCGCGCGCACCCAATTGCTCGCCGAGGCGGCCGGTCCGACCAAGCCGATCCCGCACGAGATCGCCAAGCTCACCGCGGGCCAGGTTGGCACCCACAAGGGCGGCTATTTCAGTTTCCAGCCGCTGTGGGACTGGATCACGGCACAGGAGCCGGACCTGTTCAACTGAGCGAGCGCCCATGGCCCGTAGCCCGCATGAGCGTCAGCGACATGCGGGTTCTGCTCCACAGTTCGCAGGGCGATCGCGTTTGAACATCGTAGTTTTGTGCTCGTCTCTCTCCACGTCGTCATGGCCGGGCCTGTCCCGGCCATCCACGTCGTTCGGCATGCTGGGGACGACGTGGATGCCCGGGACAAGCCCGGGCATGACGGAGCAAACTAATGAGCTGGATTGTTGGTGGCGATACCACCGATCATTATATGAGGTTGCCCTGCCACGGCTCGTGTGACCCCGGATGTCGCTGCTCTCATACGGGCTACAGGTCTAGAGAATGAATCGATCGGAAATGGTGAGAAGAAAGAACATTTGTACGCGTTGATCTCTTTCGAGAGCGCGTCCGTTGCTTTGTTCGCAGCTGCGATTGCAGCCCGGCCGGTGCAGCGCTAGTGAGCGACGAAACTTGGTTGTTTCGTTGGAGACTTGAATGCGCCTTCCCATTGTTTCCATGGCTGCCCTGGCGTCGCTGATCCTGCCCGCACGAGCCGAAACCATCCGCGTCGGCGTGACCGCCGGGCCGCATGCCGAAATCATCGACGTCGTGAAGAAGGTCGCCGCGGAGCGCGGGCTCGACATCAAGGTCGTCGAGTTCACCGACTATGTGATCCCGAACCAGGCGCTGGCGCTGAAGGATCTCGAGGCGAACTCGTTCCAGCACGAGCCCTATCTGAAGAACCAGATTTCCAAGACCGGCTGGAAGATCGTCAAGGTCGCCACCACCATCGCGTCGCCCCAGGGCGTCTATTCGCAGAAATACAAGTCGCTCGCCGAGCTTCCGGAAGGGGCCAAGGTCGCGATTGCCAATGATCCTTCGAACGGCGCGCGCGGGCTGATGATCCTGGCGCTGCACGGCGTGATCAAGCTGAAGGATCCGAGCAACGTGGCCTCGACGGTCGTCGACATCATCGACAATCCGAAGAAGCTGAAATTCGTCGAGCTCGATGCAGCCCAGCTGCCGCGCGCGCTGGCCGACGTCGACCTGGTCTCGATCAACAACAACTACGCCGTCCAGGCCGGACTCAACCCCGCCAAGGATGCGATCGCGCGTGAGAATGCCGAGGGGCCGTGGGTCAACATCCTCGCGGTGCGCGAGGAGGACAAGGACAAGCCCTGGTCAAGCAGCTGATCGAGGCCTATCAGTCCGAGCCGGTCAAGGCGTTCCTGGAGACCCGTTTCAAGGGCACCTACATCGCGACCTGGTGATCGGGAGCCGCGGCCAGCGCCGGTGCATCGATCGGCGGCACCACGATCGGACGGGCCTGTGACAGCCTGTCGGCGAGACCGGCGCATTGGCTCCTGATGTCCGGGATCGCGATGATCTCCCAGAACGCGGCGCGCGTCAGCGGGCCGATCGCGAACAGGCGCTGTGAGGGCGTGCCGTCGGCGCCGACGACGGCACAATCGGCCGCGACCTCGATACCGATCCGCAAGGGATCGCAGCGCGCCAGCCCCTGATCGAACAGGCTGCGGACGGCGGGATTGGCGGTGGCGCGGGGATCCCTCACGATTCCCGTGCAGTCGATCACCGCGCCGACCTCGAGCGTCTCGATCTCGCTGCGGCCGCGCCGGCGATAATGCGCCCGTCCACCGTCGGTGCCGCCGTCGATCTTGACCAGCTTGGCTGCAGTGATGCGCAACTGGCCATCCGAGATCGCCTGCGCGATGCGCTGTTCGACCTCCGGGGCCATGCGGTGCCGATGGACGTCCCACCAGGCCCGCGCATGCTCCAGGAAGCTGCGCTTGGAGGCCTGCGGCAACTCGTGCCACAGCCGGTGACTGAACGGCCTGATGGCGTCGATGACGCCGCGCCAGTCGCCACCATCGGCGACATGCGTGGCAATGCGCGCACGGAACCAGCGCAGCAGCGTGCTGGCGCCAGCGCCGAACGGAACTTCATCCTCGCTGATCTTGCACGGCGCGATCCGCCGATGCCCCTTGGCCATCAGGCCGCGGCGCGACATCGCGACGATCGGGCCGCGATGGCCGGCGCGCAGCAGCGACAGCACGTAGTCGGCCATCGTCAGGCCGGTGCCGAGGATCAGCACGGTGGCGTCCTGGCTGAAGCCGGGAACGGAAGGCGAGATCCAGGGATCGGCATGCCACGCCGAGCGCGGAACCGCGGCATCGTGGCCGGTCGCGAGCACGGCGACGTCGCCGTGCTGGCGCGTTCCGTCGGCGAGGCTGACGGTCACGCCGCTACGGCCCTCGCTGACGGCCACGCATTCGCCGCGAATGATGGTGAGGCGGCGCGCGCCGTCCTCCTTCGCCAGGAGTGGTGCAATCAGGCTGGCGATGTAGTCGCCATAGAGGCGGCGGGGCACGAAGCAGAACGGATCGGGACAGAGCGTCAATCCGTGCTGGTGCGATGAGAGCCAGCGCCAGAAATGGTCGGGATCGTCGGGCAACGCGCTCATGTTGGCGGCACGCACGTTGAGAAGGTGATCGGCATTGCCCGTATGGTAGGCAAGTCCGCGGCCGACTTCCGAGCGCTTCTCGATCATTGTGACGCGGACGTCGGAGTCGGGGTGTTGCAGGAGCTGATAGGCCAGAAGGACGCCGGAGGCTCCACCGCCGACGATGATCATGTGTCGTTCTGGAAAACGGCTCATCCGAGGACGCCTTTTCTCTCGAGCGCAGACGCTGCGTAACGTTCGTATCCTACCACGTAAAAGATCGTTCGCCGCTGGAAAGACGAATATTCTATTTGTTGGTGAGTTCCGATCGTTGCTGTTCCAGAAAATCCAGATTGTTGTCACGAGTGTGTCGTCATCAGCGTCAGGACGATAGAATTATTATACGCGTAGGTCCGTACCGCCAGCGGCCGGGAGCGGCCGGCCCGCGCGAGCGAAATCTTCTCCGATGGCGGACCGCAGCGAGAACACATCCGTCGAAAATCGCGCAACTCTGAAATTGCCAGGGACGATGCCGTGGATGAGCATGACGGCTCGCGTGCGTCGTTCGCGCGCGCTCTCGGAGCTTGAAACATGGTTGCGCGCGCGATGGCCGCATGCACTCGTCTGCGGACGGCCCATCAGGTGTCACGGTGACGGTGATTGTGTCCGACGCATCGTCACTCGCATTGTCCCTCACGGCCGACGTGCTCGTCATCGGCGGCGGCATGGCCGGCGCATGGGCGGCGGTCTCCGCTGCGCGCGCCGGGGCGCGTGTGATCCTGGCCGACAAGGGCTATTGCGGCACCAGCGGCGTCACGGCGGCCGCGGGACCCGGTCACTGGTGGGTGCCGCCGCACGCACGCGAGCAGGCCGTGGCGCAGCGCGTTGCCGCGGGTCTCGGCCTCGGCGAGGCCGCGTGGATGCATGCCATCATCGAGGAAACCTGGCGCTCGCTGCCGACGCTGGCCGGACGCTATGCGTTCGGCATCGACGACGAGGGACGTACGAACTACCGGGCCGTGCGCGGCCCCGAATACATGCGGGCGCTGCGCGCTTTCGCGCGCGACCATGGCGTCACCATTCTCGACCATTCGCCGGTGCTGGAGCTGCTCGCCCGCAGCGACGGATCGATCGGCGGCGCCCGCGGCCTGCGCCGCCAGGATGGCGACCGCGTCTATCAGATCGCGGCCGGGGCGACCGTGCTCGCCGCGGGCGGCACCAGCTTTCTGTCGCATCTGCTGGGGTCCCGCACCAATACCGGCGACGGCTATCTGATGGCCGCCGAAGCCGGAGCCGACCTCTCCGGCATGGAGTTCACCGCGGCCTATACGATCGCGCCGGCGCATTCGACCATGACGCGCAGCATGGCCTATTCCTTTGCGACCTACTACGATTCCGACGGTCGCGAGCTCGACCTGCCGTTCGGGCCGCAGCAGACGATGGGGCTCGCGAAGGCGCTGCAGGCGGGACCGGTGTTCTGCTCGCTGCATCGCTTGCCGGACGACATCAAGGCCCGGCTGCACACGATCTCGCCGAACGTGCCGCTGGTGTTCGACCGCTGGGGCATCGATCCCTTCGGCGATCGCTTCGAGGTCACGCTGCACAATGATGGCACGATCCGCGGCCTTGGCGGCGTGCGCGTCGACGATGTCGATGGCCGGACCGCCGTGCCAGGCCTGTTCGTCGCCGGCGACAACGCCTCGCGCGAGAAGGTCGCCGGCGCGATCTCCGGCGGCGGCAACGTCAATTCGGCCTGGGCGCTGACATCGGGCATCCGGGCCGGGCAAGCTGCTGCGCAGCTCGCACGTGCCGTCGGTGGGTCCGCCGCCACATTGACGCCGCTCGGACAGGCCGGCCTGCGGCCGAAGGTCCGCACGCGCGCGCTCGACATCGACGCGATCAGGGCCGGCGTCCGTGATGAGATGCATCCGTTCGAGAAGGTGCTGTTCCGGAAGGAATCGACGCTGGCCGCCTCGCAGCGCGCGCTCGACGGCCTCTGGCGTGAGATCGCCGATCATGCGGCCGGCGATCTCCTGCGATCGCGCGAGACGGCAGCCCTGGTGGCGAGCGCGCGCTGGTCGGTTGCGACCGCGCGCCAGCGCACCGAGAGCAGGGGACTGCATCACCGGATCGATCATCCTCAGCTTGATCCGCAATTGGCCGTAAGGCTGCTCAGCAGCGGCTTCGACCGTATCGTCGTGACCGCGGAGGGGCAACGCGCGTCGGCGGCCTCGCGCGCGCTGGAAGCCGCATCATGATCGAGCTCATCCTTGCCGATCGCTGCACCGAGTGCGGCGCCTGTGTCGAGGTCTGTCCGACCAACGTGATCGCGCGCGCGGTGGCGGGGCCGCCGCTCCTGGCGCGGGTCGAGGATTGCCAGACCTGCTTTCTGTGCGAGCTGTATTGCCGCGCGGACGCCATCTACGTCGCGCCCGATTGCGACCGCCGTGTCGCGATCACGCCTGAGCAGGCGGTGGCCTCGGGGCGCCTGGGTCAATATCGCAAACATTCCGGCTGGGACGAATGGGCCGGCCAATATCCCAACGAGCAGTGGCTGATGGAAACGGTGTTTCGCCGCGCCGGCGAAGCCGCGCGCCCAGCCGAGGCTGACGACAAGAGGACGACATGACGATCATCACCCACCGGCCGGGAGCCCTGGTCGGCCTCGACGGCTTTCCGGGACCTTTAGACCGGCCGGACAGCCCGTTGTCGCAAGCCCTGCAGCAGCCGCTGCTGCTCGGCCTGTTCCTGCCCATCCAGGCCGGCGGCTGGAGCGCGTCGACCTTGCCGCGGACGACGTCCTGGCATTTCGACTACAACCGCGACCTGGTGCTGGCGGCGGAGCATCTCGGCTTCGATCTGGTGTTCGCGCTGTCGCAATGGCTGCCCAAGGGCGGCTATGGCGGCGTCTTCACCGGCGAGGCGCTGGACTCCTTCATGACCACGGCGGCGCTGACGAGCTTGACCCGGCGCATCATCCTGGTCTCGACCATCCACGTGCTCTACGGTCCCTTGCATCCGCTGCATCTCGCCAAATATGGCGCCACGCTCGACCACATCTCCGGCGGGCGCTGGGGCATCAACGTCGTGACCGGTCATCGCGCCGCCGAGCACGAGGCGTTCGGCTGGAGCCGGATCGATCATGACCGCCGCTACGAACTCGCCGCCGAGTTTCTCGAGGTGCTGCAGCGGCTGTGGAGCGACACCGAGAACTACTCGTTCGCCGGCCAGTCATCCTGGAAGCTCAACAATGCCTTCGTGACGCCGAAGCCGCGCTTCGGCCGGCCGGTGCTGGTCAATGCCACCGGCTCCGACGCCGGCATTGCCTTCGCCGCGCGCTACTCCGACATCGTCTTCATCACCAGCCCGGCGGGCTCCAGCTTCGAGAGTGCGATTCCCGCGCTGCCGGCGCACACCGCCCGGGTCAAGCAGGCGGCGCGCGAGATCGGCCGCGAGGTGCGGACGCTGCTCAATCCGATGGTGATCTGCCGCGAGACCGAGCGCGAGACCTGGGCCTATCACGACGCGATCGTCGCCCATGCCGATCCGGTCGGCGACTTCCACAAGCTCGACAGCGACGCCCATGCCTGGCGCGGCCGCGTCGGCGTCGATGCGCCGAAGCGGCGCGCGATCGGCGGCAACATCGAGGTGATCGGCACGCCCGAGCAGGTGGTCGAGCAGTTCGTGCAGCTCAAGAAGGCCGGTGTCGATGGCCTGCAGCTGTCGTTCTACGACTTCAAGCCGGACCTCGATTTCTTCGGCCGCCGCGTGCTGCCGCTGATGGAGCAGGCCGGCCTGCGCAGGCCGGTGATCGAGACGGCCGGCGCGGCGCAGGCCGCCGAATAGCCGATCAACAGAGGATGAGAGCCATGATGTCCACGCGAAGGCATTTCTCGATCGGGCTGGCCACTGCGCTGAGCTTCGGACTGCTCGGCCTGGCACAGGCCGCAGCGGAGCCATTGACGGTGCGCATCGGCTTTGCCTCCGTCGGGGCCGACAACCGCCAGTTCTCCGGCGGGTCCGCGGCGGCGATCGCCCATGCCGAGCACTATGTCGAGCAGGAACTGCGCGACCTGCCGGACGTCAAGATCGAGTGGTCGTTCTTCAAGGGGGCAGGTCCTGCGGTCAACGAGGCCTTCGCCAACAACCAGCTCGACTTCGCCTTGCAGGGCGATCTGCCGCAGATCATCGGCCGCGCCAATGGGCTGAAGACGAAGATCCTGCTGGCGGCCGGCGCGCATGCGCCGATCTATCTCGCCGTGCCGAAGGACTCGCCGATCCGCAAGGTCGCTGATCTCCGGGGGCGAAAGGTATCGATCTTCCGCGGCACCAACAATCATCTCGCCGCCGTGAAGGTGCTGGCCGGCTATGGCCTGCAGGAGAAGGACGTCCAGGTCATCAACATGGACACCGCGACGACCAACGCGGCCCTGACCTCGCGCGACATCGACGCGGCGTTCGGCAATTTCCCGCTCGCCAGCCTCGTCGAGAAGAACATCGCCGAGATCATCTACACGACCAAGGGCGACAACCCGGCCTATGAGCGGCACTCGACCCTGATCGGGCAGGAGGCCTTCATCGCGGCCCATCCGGACGTCACGCAGAAGATCGTGTCGGCTCTGGTGCGCGCGGCGCGCTGGTCGTCGGACGAGGCCAACCGCGAGGCGTTCTTCGAGATCTCGGCGCGATCCGGCTTCCCGGCTTCGGGTTATCGCTTCGACTTCAAGGACCAGGAGCTGAAATATCGCAACTCGCCGCTCATCGATGCCTCGATCATCGAGAGCTATCGGGTCCAGGCGCGGCAGGCCAAGGAGTTCGGCCTGCTCCGCCGCAACGTCGAGATCGACGGCTGGTTCGAGCGCTCGTTTCTCGACAGGGCGTTGAAGGAGCAGGGGCTGGTCGGCTACTGGCAGGAGTTGGGCGCCGACGGCAAGCCGCTGGCGTCCGGCCAATGAGCATTGCGGTCGACCACGCTGACCGGGTCGCGGAGACGACGGACTCCCGCGGCCGGCTGGAGGTGCGCGGCGTCTCCAAGACCTTCACTGTCAATGGCGCGCCGATCGCAGCCCTCAACGACGTTTCGCTGACGGTGGCGCCGGGCGAGTTCGTGGCGCTGCTGGGGCCGAGCGGCTGCGGCAAGTCCACGCTGCTGCGGCTGATCGCCGGGCTCGACCGCGACTACACCGGCCGCATCGTGCAGGACGGCAACGCGGTGACCGGCACGAGCCTCGAGCGCGGCATTGTGTTTCAGGAGCCGCGGCTGTTTCCCTGGGCCACCGTCCGCCAGAACATCGCGCTCGGACTGAAGAATGCGCCGATCAGCGAGGCCGGGAAGCGCGAGGCTGTCGCGGCGCATATCGCGCTGGTCGGTCTCGATGGGTTTGCCGAAGCCTATCCGCACCAGCTGTCCGGCGGCATGGCGCAGCGCGCGGCGATCGCGCGCGGGCTGGTCAACCGGCCGCGCCTGCTGCTGCTCGACGAGCCGTTCGGCGCGCTCGATGCGCTGACGCGGGCGCGGCTGCAGACCGAGCTGCAGCGCATCTGGGCGCATGAGAAGATCACGATGATCCTGGTGACCCACGACGTCGACGAGGCGGTGTTCCTCGGCGATCGCGTCGTCGTGCTCGCGCCGCGTCCCGGCCGGATCTCGCGGATCTTCGATGTCGCGGCCGCGCGGCCGCGCGCGCGCAGCGACGATGCGCTGATCCGGCTCCGTAACGAGGTGCTGCGCACGCTCGAGCATGACGGCGCGGATGACGGCAAAGCGGGTCAGAGCAACCGGAGTGGCGCATGAGCGAGACGATTCTCGAGACGGATCTGGGCCCGGCGCGCGCATTCGCCGCGCGCGGGTGGCGCGAATGGTCCGGCAACGGACTCGTCTCAGGCGCGATCATGCGGGCAAAGGCGGCGGCCTGGCTGCTGATCGTCCCGGCGATTGCGCTGCCGGTCTGGATCATCGGCAACGAGCGCGGCTGGCTGGCCGAGCAGATCCTGCCGCGGCCGGCCGACGTGCTGCACACCCTCAATGAGATGCTCGCGAGCGGCGAGCTGGCGCAGCATGCCGGCATCAGCCTGCTGCGCGTCCTGCTCGGTTTTGCCGTCGGCGCGGGGGCGGGCCTCGTGCTCGGTGCGGCGATGGGCCTGTCGCGGCGGGTCGACGATCACGTGCGGCCGCTGTTCACGGCGATCGCGCAGGTGCCGGCCTTAGCCTGGATTCCGCTGGCGATGCTGCTGCTCGGCATCGGCGAGACCTTGAAGATCGTCGTCATCGCCAAGGCCGCCTTCGTGCCGGTGGCGATGAACACCAGCGCCGGAATCGCCAATGTGCCCCGCGCGCTGGTCGAGGTCGGCGAGACCTTCCGCTTCACACCGCTGCAGATGCTGCGCCATGTCGTGCTGCCGGGCGCGGTGCCGCCGATCTTCACCGGGCTGCGCTATGGGCTCACCCACGCCTGGATCGCGCTGGTCAGCGTCGAGCTGCTCGCCTCGTCCGAGGGGCTCGGCTATCTCCTGGTCTGGGGCCGGCAGATGTTCTGGCTCGACACGGTGCTGGTCGCGATGCTCGTGATCGGCGTCATCGGCTTTGTCAGCGACTGGCTGCTCGCGGGCGTCGAGGCGCGGCTGCAGCGGTGGCGCACCGATGGCGTCTGAGACCACCGCCACGTCATCGGCCGCG
This sequence comes from Bradyrhizobium sp. SSBR45G, assembly GCF_030159255.1. GTDB lineage: Bacteria > Pseudomonadota > Alphaproteobacteria > Rhizobiales > Xanthobacteraceae > Bradyrhizobium. The sequence goes on from NZ_BSCT01000024.1 coordinate 111,124, forward strand.
ATCGGTCTCCGGCGCGGGCTGGTGCTGCCGCTGCTGCTGCTGGTGGCCTGGGAGGCCGGCAGCCATTCCGGCCTCGTCAATCCTCAGTTCCTGCCGCCGCTGGAGAAGGTCGGCCAGGTTGCCTGGCAGGAGCTTGCGAATGGCGAGCTGCCTTACGCACTGGCGGCGAGCCTGAAGCGTGATCTGCTCGGCTTCGCGCTCGGCGCCGGGTTCGGTACCGTCGTCGGCCTCCTGCTCGGTCTCTCCAGGATCGCCGACCGGATCTTCACGACGTGGTTCAACGGTCTCAAGCAGATCGCGCTGCTCGCATGGATTCCGCTGATCTCGCTGTGGTTCGGCTTCGACGAGGCGGCCAAGGTGGTGTTCATCGCGCTGGCCGCGGCGATCCCGGTGATCCTCAACACCGTCGAAGGCGTTCGCTCCACGTCGACCAAGCTGAGGGAGGTCGGCGAGGTCTTCAGGTTCAGCCCGCTGCAGCTGGTGTGGTCGCTGTATCTGCCGGCGGCCACCCCCTCGATGCTGACGGGGCTGCATCTCGGCCTGATCTATGCATGGCTTGCGACCATCGGCGCCGAATATTTCATGGCCGCCGGGCCCGGCATCGGCGGCCTGATCATCTCCGGGCGCGAGCGCTTCGAGATGGCGCTGGTGATGCTGGGGATTGTCGTCGTCGGCCTGGTCGGCTTTGTTGTGGACCGAAGCGCGACCTGGGTCGAGCACCGGCTGGTGCGTTGGCGCACGGCCTGACTGAGATGACTGAGATGAGGGAGTAGGAATGACGATCATCGAGACGAGGACATCCGCCGCCGCGGACGACGGCCTCACGGCGGCGCTGCGCAAGCGCTATGGGGCGCATGTACCTGGCATCGCGCCCGGTGCCGACGACATCCTCGGCCTTCTGCTGGCGCATCGCTCGATCCGCAGCTACCGGCCCGATCCGGTGCCGCCGCATACGGTGGAGACGCTGGTGGCTGCGGCGCAATCGGCTGCGTCATCCTCGAACCTGCAGACCTGGAGCGTGGTGGCGGTGGAGGATGCCGGGCGCAAGCAGCGCCTGTCGGAGTTCGCCGGCAACCAGAAGCACATCCGAGAGGCGCCGCTGTTCCTGGTCTGGCTCGCCGATCTGTCGCGGGCGGAGCGGCTGGCGCGGCGCGAAGGGCGCTCCGACGAGGGCATCCATTTCCTGGAGACGCTGTTCGTCGCAATCATCGACGCGGCCCTCGCAGCCCAGAATGCCGTGGTCGCGCTGGAAGCGCTCGGGCTCGGCTCAGTCTATATCGGCGCGATCCGCAACCGGCCGGAAGCCGTCGCCGCGGAGCTCGGCCTGCCGCCGAACGTGCTGGCCGTCTTCGGCCTGTGCGTGGGTTATGCTGATCTCACCGCCGGCGAGGACGTCAAGCCGCGGCTGCGCCAGGGCGTGATCCTGCATCGGGAGCGCTATGCGCCGACCGACGAGATCCACGGCATCGCGGCCTATGACGAGACGCTGCGCGATTTCCAGGCCAGCCAAGGTGTGTCGCCGGTCGGCTGGCGCGAGACCGTGCTCAACCGGCTCGGCTCGGCCAAGGCGCTCAATGGCCGCGATAAGCTGGCTGATGCGTTGCGTGCACTGGGGTTCGGCTTGAAGTAGCAGCCTGGCGCCTGCGTTGTTCTCACGATGACACCGCGCGCCGATGGTCCTTTTCTTCGGCGCGCCAAGTTTGAAAGCCAATTCTGCAGGCTTGCGTATAGCCTTCGTCGACCGTCGCGATCCCGTCTGGTCATGTTGTCGCGCAAATGCGAACACGACAATGCCGGACTGCGGCGTACGACATCGCAACGCATCCGGAGCCTGCCCATGGCCAGCGTCCATTCAGTTTCGAGCTCAACGCCGCCCTCGCGGTCGATCCCGTCATCCGACGTCGTCCGGCTGTCGGCCCGGATCGGCGCCGAGATCCGCAATGTGAGATTGTCGGGTGACCTACCCAACGATCTGGTCAAGGAGATCAACGATCTCTTGCTGCAGCATCGCGTCGTCTTCTTTCGCGGCCAGGATCATCTCGACGATGCCGGGCAGGAGCGCTTCGCCAAGCGGCTCGGCGATCTCGTTCCGCATCCGACGGTCGGCGCCATCAAGGGCACGGCATCGATCCTGGAGCTCGATTCGGCCCGCGGCGGCGGCCGTGCCGACTCCTGGCACACCGATGTCACCTTCGTCGACGCCTATCCCAGGGCCGCGGTGCTGCGCGGCGTCGTGATCCCCGAATTCGGCGGTGACACGATCTGGTCGAACACGGCGGCCGCCTATCAGGATCTGCCGGCGCCGCTGCAGCGGCTGGCGGACGAGCTGTGGGCCGTCCACAGCAACGCCTATGACTACGCCGCGACGCGCAGCCGGGCGACGGACGCGGATCGCAAGCATTTCGACGAGGTCTTCACCGGCACGGTCTACGAGACCGAGCACCCCGTCGTGCGCGTGCATCCGGAGACCGGCGAGCGCACGCTGCTGCTCGGCCATTTCGTGCAGCGCTTTGCCGGCATCCGCAAGGCCGACGGCCAGAAGCTGTTCGATCTGTTCCAGTCCTACATCACGGCGCCGGAGAACACCGTGCGCTGGCGCTGGAAGACCGGCGACATCGCGATCTGGGACAACCGGGCGACCCAGCACATCGCTGTCAACGACTATGGCGATCAGCACCGCATCGTGCGGCGGGCGACGATCGATGGCGACGTTCCGGTCGGCGTCGACGGCCGCACCAGCGTGACCCGGGTCAAGGCGCCGAAGGCGGTCGGCCGGGCGGCGTGAGCTTGCAAGATGGATGATGCGAGCGGCGGCCCGCGACACGCGCGGGCCGCCGTTTCGATTCGGTGGTCACTTCATGTAGTCGGGCAGGGTGAAGCCGTCATAGAAGCGGTCTGCGAGAATCGCGGACTTGAAGCCGGGCGATTTGTAGCCTTCCACGATATCCTTTGCCCAGCCGGTCTCGGCGTTGTCGCGCTTCACGGCCACGACGTTGATATAGGGCGTCGTCATCTTCTCCAGCGCGAAGGCGTTGGTCAGCTTCAGGCCGCTGAAGATTGCGAAATTGCCCTGGACGGCGGCGAAGTCGACGTCGTCGAGGGCACGCGGCGCCTGCGCCGCTTCGAGCGGCACGATCTTGATGCCGCCGGGATTCTTGATGACATCGAGCTCGGAGACGTCGACCGGCTTGGAGTCGCGGATCTCGATCAAGCCGAGGTCGCGCAGGATCCACAGCGCCCGCTGCAAATTGACCGGATCGTTGGGCACCGCGATCTTGGCGCCGGCGCCGATCTTGGTGCCGAGCGGGTGCTTCTTGGAATAGAGACCCATCGGCGGCGTCGGCACGTGCACGATGCCGACGAGGTCGGTCTTCTGCCGCTCGTTGTAGGAGTTCAGGAACACGGTGTGCTGCATGACGTTGGCGTCGATCTCGCCCTTGAACACCGCATTGTTGGCCTCGAGGCCGGTCGAGAATTCGACGTAGCGGATCTGGTAGCCCTTCTTCGCCAGTTCGGGCGCGACGCCGATCTTGAACTCGTCGATATAGGGGCCGGGGACGAAGCCGACTTTCAGCTCCTTCTTATCAGGCGCCTGCGCCAAGGTGCTGCTGCCGGCGATGATCGAGAGGGCAGAGGCGGCGAGCAGGCGGAGGACGCGTGAACGGGTCATGATATGCATGGGACTTCCAAAGCTTGGACAAACGAAAGGCGGCGCAGACGCCTCGTGAGGCTCCCGCGCCGCCTGTGACACGGATCTCAGGCGATCGCCTGGACCGGATGGCTGTAGCTGCTGGCCGGCCGCTCCAGGCCGTAATGCTCACGCAGGGTCTTGCCCGTATACTCCTCGCGGAACAGGCCGCGCTTGCGCAGGATCGGTACGACGTGCTCGGCGAACAGGTCGAAGCCGCCAGGCAGCCAGGGCGGCATCACGTTGAAGCCGTCGGCTGCACCGTTCTCGAACCAGGTCTGGATGTTGTCGGCGATCTTTTCCGGCGTGCCCGCGATCACCCAATGGCCGCGTGCGCCGGCAAGGCGCTGGATCAGCTGCCGGATGGTCGGCTGCTCGCGGTCGACGATGTCGACCACCAGCTTGAAGCGGCTGGCGACGCCGCGCGCGCCATCGGTTTCGATCAGATGGCGCGGGAACGGGCCGTCGAGATCGAAGCCGGAGAGGTCCAGCCCGAGCATCTGGCGCAGCTGCACCAGCGAGTAGTCCGGCTGGATCAGGTCGTTGAACTCCTCCTGCAGCCGGTCGGCCTCGGCCTGCGTCGAGCCGATGAACGGGCTGATGCCCGGCAGGATCTTGACGTGGTCAGGATTGCGGTCGAGCGCACGCGCCTGGCGCTTGATGTCGGCGTAGAACTCCTGCGCGCTGGCAAGCGTCTGGTGGGCGGTGAAGATGGCTTCCGCAAAGCGCGCGGCAAAGGCGCGGCCGTCCTCGGACGAGCCTGCCTGCACATAGACCGGCCGCCCCTGCGGCGAGCGCGGCACGTTCAGCGGTCCGCGCACCCGGAAATACTTGCCGACATGATTGAGCGCATGGACCTTGTCGGTATCGGCGAAGATGCCGGAGGCGGGATCATTGACGACGGCGTCATCCTCCCAGCTGTCCCACAGCGCGGTCACGACATCGAGGAACTCCTTCGCCCGCTCATAGCGCTCGTGATGCGGCGGATGCTCGGGCAGGCCGAAATTCTGCGCGGCCTGCGGTGCACTCGTCGTGACGATGTTCCAGCCGGCGCGGCCGCCGCTGAGATGATCGAGCGAGGCGAACAGCCGCGCCAGATTGTACGGCTCGTGATAGGTGGTCGACGCGGTGCCGATCAGGCCGATGTGGCTGGTGGCCGCCGCGATCGCCGACAGCCAGGTGGTCGGCTCGAAGCGGAAGCGCTGCGCGTAGCGCACGTTGTCGGCGAGGGCAGGTCCATCGGCGAAGAAGATGGCGTCGAACTTACAGTGCTCGGCCGTGCGCGCCAGCTGCTGATAATAGCTGATGTCGAGTGCCCGGCTCGCGGCCGAGCCCTTGTAACGCCAGGCGGCCTCGTGATGGCCGCCGGGATAGATGAAGAGGTTGAGGTTGAGTTGGCGGCGCTGGCTCATGGGGCGCTCGGGTCCTGGCTCGAGAGATTGGTCCGTGACGGAAGAAGGCGACACGCTAGTCCGGCTTGCGGGCGAAGGCGTAGCGCAGGTAGCGGGCGAGCCTCAGTCCCTGCGGCGTCCGATGCGCCTCGACCAGCTCTGCGAAGGCCGCGCGGATCTTCTTGCCCTCGGCATAGGAGAAGCCGTCGAGGAAATTGCCGAAGGCACTGCTCTCCGACCAGCCGAGCAGTTCGTCGGCGCTGCCATGGGTCTCGACCAGCGTGCGCAGCTCGCTGTGGTAGCCGGTGAAACCGGCCTGTTCGAACAGCGCGCGCAACTCGTCTTCGGTCGCGGCGTGAACGCCGTGGGCGCTCAGCCGCTCGGGATCGAGGCCCGCCTCGGCCACCGCGCGCCGCAGCAGAACCCGGGATTCGTGCGGCGCCGTCGGGTCCTGGATGGTCAGGCCGATGCGGCCGCCGGGCCGCAGCGCGCGATATGCCTGCGCGAAGACCGTGCGCTTGTCGGCGATCCAGTGCAGCACGCTGTTGAAGTAGATGACGTCGAACTCGCCGGCGGCGAAGCGCGAGAGATCCTCGGCGCGGCCTGTCTCGAATGCGAGGTTGGTTGACTGGCGCAGGCGCGCGATGGCGATACGGCTGTCGAGCGGATCGATACCGACGACGTGGCCGCTGGGTCCGACCAGATGCGCGGCAAACTCGGCCAGCCGGCCCGTGCCGGTGCCGACGTCGAGCACGCGCTCGCCGGACTTCAGGGCCAGCGGCTCGAGCAGCAGCTTGCCGTGGTTGAACTGGATGACGCCGAACTGCTCATAAGTGCGGGCGAGCTCTGGCGTATCCTGGTGAAGGCTGATCACGGCGAGTGGGTCTGACATCGCGATATCCGTCCGAACGCTGCAGCCGCCGAGGAAACGTTGGCTGCCGAATGCGAAAATCTAGCGTCGAAGCCCCGATCCTGTCGATGAAATGGATTTGCGTTGTTGTCCGCGACGCGAGCATGAATGCGCCGCATATCAGGATCGGAAGAGACGCATTTTGATCGGTTTGATGGGAGGCCGCCAAGCCGCTCATCTGCCGGAACCGTCGTCCCCGACGAGAATGGTCAGGACTTCTGCAGGTTCGGCCCTCCGACCTTGTTGCGCAGGGTTGCCTGGGTCACGACGCTGTTCGGCGGCACCTCATGGGTCAGCCAGACATTGCCGCCGATCGTCGATCCGCGCCCGATCGTGATGCGGCCAAGGATGGTGGCGCCGGCATAGATGACGACGTCGTCTTCGACGATCGGATGCCGGGCGTCGCCCTTGATCAGCGTGCCGTCCTCTTCGGTGGGAAAATGACGCGCGCCGAGCGTGACGGCCTGATAGATCCGGACATTGTCGCCGATGATCGCGGTCTCGCCGATGACGACGCCGGTGCCGTGATCGATGAAGAAGCCCGATCCGATCTGCGCGCCCGGATGGATGTCGATGCCAGTGCGGGCATGGGCGATCTCGGCGATCAGCCGGGCCACGAGGCGCGCGCCGTGCCCGTAGAGCAAATGGGCGAGCCGGTGATGGATGATCGCGGTCATGCCGGGATAGCCGATCAGGATCTCCGGAAAGCTCTTGGCGGCGGGATCGCCGACGAACGCCGCCCGGAGATCGCTGATCAGGACGCCGCGAAGCAGCGGCAGCCCGGCGGCGAAACTGCGCGTCAGTTCGATCGCCTCCGCCTGGCGATAGCCCGGAACAAGCTCGTCGCCGACGAATAGGGCGGCGCGGTGGAGCTGATCCGACAACAGATCGAGCCCGATGCTGAGCCGGTGTCCGACGAAATAGTCTATGTTCTCGCCGTCGAGATCGTGCTGGCCGTAGTGCCGCGGGAACAGGGCTTCCGTCAGCGCCGAGACCACCTCGGCGAGCTTCTCGCGCGAGGGCGGCCGGTGGATCACACCGTCCTTGCGGATGCTGTGGGTCTCCTCCCGGGACACCCTGAGCTCCGCAACCAGGCGATCAAGGTCCCAGCGACCATGGGGTGACGGCCGCGTCGTGGAAACCGTGTCAGCCGGATGTCCGGGCGTCATGCGCTCGATCCCCCATCATCTGCGCTCGCGCGGGCGTTACCTGACATGCGTCAGCGGCACGCTGACCTCGGCGAGCAGGTCGAGGTCGGCGTTACGGTCGACCTCGACATACTGCTCGTTCCAATACAACAGGCTCGACAGCCTGGGCGCCAGTTCGACGGTGTCGGGGCGCCCGACGATGATCGCATGGTCGTAGCGCTCGATGATCTCGTCGACCTCACATTCGATCGTGGCCTGCGCGTGCTGCAGCAGCGGAATCCCCGCCGTGCCGCGCGACCAGTCGATTCCGTCGAACTTCGTGCGGCCCGCGATATGCGGCGTTCCGAAGCGGTCGGCGAGCGCGAGCTGATCCGATCCGAGGATATTGATGCCGAACCAGCCGTCGCGGGCGATCAGCGGGAAGGCCGACGATTGCCGGCCGAGATTGATCATGAGCCGCGGCGGCTCGGATGACAGCGAGATCAGCGACGCCGTCGTTACGCCTGTGATGTCGTCGCCAAGTCCCGCGGTCACGACGCTGACGCCGGCCGCGACGCGGCGCAGCGCCGAGTGGAAATGCGCAGGATCGGACGCCATCCTGGACACCAGATGAAGGTCACGCTTGCTCATCCGTCGCCTCCTGGGGCCTGCGCAGTCCGGTCAGAAGAAGCCCTTGGCCGGAAGCGGAGTGCCGTTGATCAGATATTGCCCGATCGCCCGTTCCTTGTAGGTGACCGGATTGTGCGACGACAGGGTGCGGGCGTTGCGCCAGTGCCGGTCGAAATTGGTCGCCTTCTTGGTCGAGGAGGCGCCGCCGACGTCGAAGATCAGCCCGCCATTCCTGATCGCCGCATCATCGGCGATGATCTTGGCCTGCGCCGACAGCAGCGCCGCCCGGTGCGCCAGCGCTTCGGCATCGGCGCGGCCGGCATCGAACGCGTCGGTGGCGGCGTCGAGCGCTTCGGCTGCGACCAGCACGACCGTCTCCGCGGCGTGGGCCGCGCTCGCGATCTGGCCGACCGTCTGTTGCAGTAGCGGATCCTCGGTCGGCTTCTCGTGCGGCGCATAGTAGAAGGTGCGCTTGCGCGAGCGGACCAGCGCGATCGCATCGCGCAGGGCGGCTCGGCTGATGCCGGCGACGGCGGCGGTCAGGAACAGCTGCGCGAACGTGTTGGAATAGGGCACGCCATAGCCGATGTCTGGCGCGTCGAACACGATCTCCTCGCGCTTGACCCGGACATTGCGGAAGTGGGTGGTGCCGGTCGCGGTCAGCCGTTGGCCCATGCCGTCCCAATCGTCGATCAGTTCGATGCCAGCGCGATCGAGCGGAATGATCGTCGCGCCGGGGCGCCCGGCCGGATCGGCGGCGCGCACCAGAACCAGATCGGAGTAGAGCGTGCCCGTGCTGTAGTATTTGGTGCCGTTCAGCAGGTAGTCGTCGCCATCAGGCGTGAACGTCGTGTTCGGCGTGATGTTGCCGACCTGCGGACTGTCGAGCTCGGTGGTCGCCAGCCCGATGATGGCGCCGCCGGCGACGCGCCGTTGCCATTCGCGCGCCTGGCCGTCGTGTGGATTACGGACCAGCCGCTCCACGACGCTGAAATGATTGCGCAGGATGTGCGCCACATTGGCGTCGGCTTCGGCGAGCCGGATGACGATCTGGAACAGATCGCGAATCGAGCTGCCGGCCCCGCCGGCGCCGACCGGCAGGCGCAGCGCACCGAGCCGCGCCTGTTTGATCAGCGCAATCTGCTGATGCGGCAGGATGCGCTCGCGCTCGCGGTCCGATTCGCCCTCGGCGATTGCGGCCAGCAGCGCATCGAGCGCGCCTGGTGCAAGCGGAAGCAGTGGCTCGGCGGCGAAGGTTTGGGTGGGCAGCGGCTTGTTCATGACGGACCCGAACGATTGCGAGACAGGGGGAAACGAGCGGCTCAGCGCTGCGGCGCCGGCTCCTCGATTGGGGCGAGATGGTCGGCGACCTTGACCGGCTCGGGCAGCACCTTGCGCTCGGCCAGCCAGTCGGCGGCCTTCTGCAGATCGGTCACGAACTTCTTGTCGTTGACGGAGAAGTAGCGGTACTGGCGGTTCATCGCGATGAACTGGTCGCGCACCTGGTCGCTGTATTTGCCGGCCTTCTGCGCGATGTACTCGGCGTCCCTGCTGTTCTCCGAGATCCATTTGCCTTCGGCGCGGAACGCCTCGTTGACGGCACGGACCAGCGCCGGGTTCTCGGTCGCGAATTTGCGGGTGGTCAGATAGGACGTGTAGTCGATCTGAAACTCGAGATCGCGGCCTTCCAGGAAGATGTCGTGCGCCTTGTAGTCGAGGCGGGCGATGTCGACGCCGGGGCTCCACATCGACCAGGCGTCAACCTTGCCGGAGGCGAGCGCCGGCGCCGCGTCCGGCGGATTGAGATAGACGAACTTGACCTTGGAGCGGTCGACCTTGTGCTTCTCGAGCGCGGCGACCAGCAGGAATTCGCCAAGGCCGGAGCGGTTCACCGCAACCGACTTGCCGACGAGATCCTCGATCTTGTTGATGCCGGAATCGTCGCGGGCGATGATCGCCGTAGTCCGCGGCTCGTAGACCACGAACTGGGTGAACACCAGCGGCGAGCCGGCGATGATCGCCGCCAGCGCCGGCGTCGTCGAGCCGCCGAACGAGAAATCCGCGGTGCCGCCGGTCACCGCCTGCAGGGTCGGGGCGTGGTTCGGGAACGGGCCGATCCATTCGACCTTGATGCCGTCCTTGGCCAGCAGCTTCTCGAACTCGCCGCGTTCCTTGGCGATGTTGTTCAGGCCGGCGAGACCCCAGGTCAGGCGCACCGTGTCGGTGACGCGGCCGGGCGCCGACCAGGCCTCATCGGTCAGCGTGAAGCCGGCGAGCGCGCCGATGCCGAACGCGGCGGTGCCGAGGAACTGGCGGCGGGAGAAGTCATCCGAAGACATGTCGATCCTTCCGAAATTCAGGTGTGACGGGGTGCAGCGAGCACGCCGAGTTCGGCCAGCAGGTCGCTGCGGGCAACCATGCCGTTGACATCCGTGCGGTGTTCGAAGGCGATCCGGCCGTCGCGCATCACCAGGATGCGGTCGGCGAGCGCAATCGCCTCGTCGACGTCGTGGGTGACGAGCAGCACGCCGGGGCGGTGCCTGGCGACGAGCTCGCGCACCAGCCCATGCATGCGGATGCGGGTGAGGGCATCGAGCGCGGCGAATGGTTCATCGAGCAGCAGCAGCTCCGGCTCCTGCACCAGCGCACGCGCGAGCGCGACGCGCTGCGCCTGTCCGCCGGAGAGATTGCGCGGCCAGTCGTCGAGCCGGTCGCCGAGGCCGACTTCGGCCAGCGCGGCGGCCGCGCGCGCCCGCGCATCGGGGATGTCGAGACCGAGTGCGACATTGCGCCAGAGACTGTCCCACGGCAGCAGCCGGTGCTCCTGGAACACGACGGCGGGACGACGCGGCGCGATGATGCGGCCGGCTTGGATGGGATCGAGGCCGGCGAGGGCGCGCAGCAGCGTGGTCTTGCCGCAGCCGCTCTCGCCGAGCAGCGCCACGAACTCGCCGCGGGCGATGCTGAGGTCGAGCCCCTCGATGACGGTCCTCTCACCATAGGCGCGGCGCAGCCCATTGACGGTCACGGCCGGCGCGATTGCGGCCGGCAGCGGCGGCGCGAACTGGAGGGTCATCGCGCCGCTCCGTAGTTCGGATGCCAGGCGAGCAGCCGGCGCTCCAGCCAGCGCGCGATCAGATCGGCGGCGACACCGATCAACGCGTAGATCACGATCGTGAGCACGATGACGTCGGTGCGCAGGAATTCGCGGGCATCCATGGCGAGGAAGCCGAGCCCAGATTGTGCGCCGATGGTCTCGGCGACGACGAGCGCGAGCCATGCGGTTGCCAGCGCGTAGCGCACGCCAGTCAGGATCGAGGGCAGGGCGCCCGGCAGAACGATGCGTCGGATCAGCGTGAACGTCGACAGGCCCTGGACGCGGCCGAGCTCGATCAGTTTGGGATCGACCTGCCGGATGCCGAGCGTGGTGTTGATGTAGATCGGGAAGGTCACGCCGAGCGCGACCAGGAAGACCTTCTCGGCCTCGCCGACGCCAAGCCAGACAATGACCAGCGGCAGCACCGCGAGAAATGGGATCGCGCGGATCATCTGGATGCTGCGGTCGACGAGGGCTTCCGCGAGCCGCGAGAAGCCGACGAGAATGCCGAGCGCGAACCCGGTCGCGCCGCCGAGCACGAAGCCCGCGGCCGCGCGCAGCAGGCTGACGCCGAGGTCATTGAGCAGCGAGCCCTGAATGGTCAGCTTATAGGCCGTGCGCAGCACCTTGCTGGGAGCCGGCAGCACCTGCGGCGACAGTTGGCCGCCCTGCGCCAGCGCCTCCCAGACGACGACAAGGAGCACCGGCGCGAGCCAGGACAGCGCCTGCAAGGCCGAGCCGCTGAGATGACGCGGCGCCCGCGCACGCGGGCCGGCGGAAGCGTTTGCCTCCGGCAGCGCAACGATTCCCGCCGTGTGGTCGAGTTGGCTCAAGGCGATCCGGGCTCCAAATGTCGATATGTTGTCGATGCTGCGACACGGTTTGCTCGTACCGCGACCGGTGAGATGGCGACCGCCGCACGCGCTAAAATCTCCCACGAAACGGCGTGATCCGAAATAGAGCGGTTTTCCAATTGTCATCGACGTTGGAGTGTTTCGGTCTCGCCGGCTGACAAAAAGCGGCAAGAACTTCTTCTTCGAATTTGTTAGTAGGTGTCGCGACGGTCGGCGTGCCCTGGGACGCGCCTGGGGACGGAGAGCGCAGCCATGACACATCCGCTTCGGTTCGGGATCTGGGCGCTGGTGCACGGACCGCGCGCCGCGCACCAGGATCCCGAGGAGCCGTATGATGCCTCCTGGGAGCGCAATCGCGATCTCGTGCTGGCGGCGGAGGCGCTCGGCTATGATTCGACGCTGGTCGCCCAGCACACCATCAATCCGCACCAGGAGGATCTCGATCAGCTCGAGGCCTGGAGCGCGGCGGCGGCGCTTGCGGCGCTGACCAGCCGGATCGAGATCATCACCGCGATCAAGCCTTATCTTTATCATCCGGTGGTGCTGGCCAAGATGGCGCTCGGCATCGAGAACATCAGCCGCGGCCGCTTTGCGATCAACCTCGTCAATGCCTGGAACAGGCCGGAGCTGGAGCGGGCCGGGATCGGCTTTGCCGAGCATGACGAGCGCTACGCCTATGGCCGCGAATGGATCACGGTGGTATCGCGTCTCTTGCAGGGCGAGCGCCTGACTCACAAAGGCAGATATTTCGACGTGCAGGGCTACGCGCTGCGGCCGAAGGATCTCTACCGGGCGCGCCCCCGCATCTATGTCGGCGGCGAATCCGAGCCGGCGCGGGCGCTGGTCGCCGATCACGGCGATGTCTGGTTCATCAACGGCCAGCCGCGCGACGACGTCGCCAGCCTGATCCGCGACGTCGCGGCGCGTCCGCGCGGCGCTATAGCGCCGCCGCTTCGCTTCGGTCTCTCCGCTTTCGTGATCGCGCGTCCGACCGCAGAGGAAGCCGATGCGGCCCACCAGCGCCTGCTGCGTCTCGCCGAGAAGGATGCGCCGATGAAGGCGATCCAGAAGCAGAACACCGACCCCAAGGTCGTGATGATGCAGACCATGCAGAAGAGCGCGCGCGTCGGCAGCAATGGCGGCACGGCCGCAGGCCTGGTCGGCAGCTACGAGGAGGTCGCCGACCGCATCATCGATTTCCACGCCGCCGGCATCGAGCTGTTCATGCTGCAGTTCCAGCCGTTCGAGGCCGAGATGAAGCGGTTCGCGGAGGAGGTGATCCCACGCGTGCGACAGCGGCAGCATGATCGCGGTGCTACGAAGATCGATTCCGGACGGCGCGTGGGCTGATCTCGCGAACGGTGCGTGCAGAAGAACTGATTGTTTGCGAAGATCGATCCACGGGGAGATATTCGCTCGCTGCCGCGCCACATTCGAAAATCCATTTCATTGACGGTGTGCACCGGCGAACGCATCATCCGGTCATCATTGGGGCGCTGACGACAGCGCACGTTCAACGAGACATCGATGCATTCGGCTGGCGAGTGCGGGCGCCGTGCGCCTGCGCAACGGCGGAGCTTTGTCGGCAGGAGAGGGTGATGGACAACACGGAGAAGGCTGGCCCGTTGAGCCGGCGTCGACTGCTGCAGGCAGGTGCCGGGGCCGCGTTGGTGGCGCCGTTTGGCGGCCTTGCTGCGCAAGCCCTGTCGCTGCGAGCTGCGCCGGAGATCGACCTCTCGCAGTTTCCGATCTGCCGGACCGCGGCTGAAGTGCCGGCCCTCACTGGCGCGCCGCGCAAGCTGAAGCTGTCCTGGAACGCCGGTGCGGTCTGCCTGACGCCGGTTCCGGTGGCGATCGACCAGGGCTTCTTCAAGAAATACAATCTCGATGTCGAGCTGATCAACTACTCGGGCTCGACCGATCAGCTGCTGGAAGCCATCGCGACCGGCAAGAGCGATGCCGGCCTCGGCATGGCGCTGCGCTGGCTGAAGCCGCTGGAGCAGGGGTTTGACGTCAAGATCGCCGCCGGGACCCATGGCGGCTGCATGCGCGTGCTGGCGCGCACCGACTCGGGCATCACCACGCTCGCCGATCTCAAGGGCAAGGCGGTGGCGGTCGGCGACCTCGGCGGTCCCGACAAGAACTTCTTCTCGATCCAGCTGGCGCGGCTCGGCATCGATCCGGTCAAGGACGTCGATTGGCGGGTCTATCCCGGCGCCGTCGTCAACGTTGCAGCCGACAAGGGTGAGACGCAGGCGTTTCTGGCATCCGATCCGCTGGCCTATCTCTGGCTGAAGGATCCGGCTTACAAGGAGGTCGCCTCCAATCTCGACGGCGAGTACCAGAACCGGGTCTGCTGCATCCTCGGCCTGCGCGGCAGCCTGGTGCGCGAGGAGCCGCAGGTCGGCCGCGCCATCACCCAGGCGCTGCTCGATGCCGCGATGTTCACGGCGGAGAATCCGAGCGATGCCGCGAAGTCGTTCCAGCCCTACGCGCCGAAGCAGGCGACGCTCGCCGATCTCGAAGGCATGGTGCGCTATCACACCCATCATCATCATCCGCATGGTCCGGCGCTCAAGCAGGAGCTGAAGGCCTATGCCGACGACCTGAAGGTCGTCTCCGTGTTCAAGCCGAGCACCGATACCAACAGGTTTGCAGAGCGCATCTATGTCGACATTTTCTCTGTCTGACGTCGCGACGGGTGAGGCCGAACGGGGGTCGGCGCTCGCCGGCAAGCTCCGTGAGGCGGCGCCGGGCCTCGCCGCGGCGCTGGCCTGGGCGGCGTTCGGCGCGTCCTGCCTCGTCCGCGAGGACGTCGGCGACTGGTCGCGCACCACCGATCTGGCCATCTCAGCCTTCGTCATCGCGGCGCTCATCCTCGTGGCCGGCGTCGCCGCGTCGCATCTGGGGAGGGTGGGTGCGGCGGTCCGAAAACGCAGTCCCTGGCTGATTGCGCTCGGCGTGTTCCTGTCGCTCTGGGAGCTCGCCACGGCGAAGTTCGCCTGGCTGCCGCTGCCATTCTTCCCGCCGCCGCAGGCGATCATCGAGGTCTATACCGACGATCTGCCGAAGCTGCTCGACAGCGTCTTCGCCTCGGTCAAGCTGCAGCTCGGTGGCTACGTGATCGGTGCGAGCATCGGCTTCGTCACCGGCGTCTCCATCGGCTGGTCGACGCGGATCGGCTACTGGGTGCATCCGGTGCTGCGCTTCATCGGGCCGGTGCCGGCCACGGCATGGCTGCCGATCGCCTTCTTTACCTTCCCGACGAGCTGGAGCGCGTCGACGTTCCTGATCGCACTCGCCACCGGATTTCCCGTGACGGTCCTGACCTGGTCGGGCGTCGCCAGCGTGTCGAGCGCCTATTATGACGTGGCGCGCACGCTCGGCGCCAAGCCGTCGTTCCTGGTGCTGAGGGTCGCAATTCCTGCAGCATTGCCTCATGTGTTCGTCGGCCTGTTCATGGGCCTCGGGGCGTCCTTTGCGGTCCTGGTGATCGCGGAGATGATCGGCGTCAAGGCGGGGCTCGGCTGGTACCTGCAATGGGCGCAGGGCTGGGCGGCGTATGCCAACATGTATGCCGCGCTGCTGGTGATGTCGCTGCTCTGCTCGGGCGCGATCACGCTGTTGTTCAAGACGCGTGACCGGGTTCTGGTCTGGCAGAAGGGTGTCGTCAAATGGTAGCCGCAGCGATCTCTGACGCCGTGAAGGCGCAATTTCCTGGTGCGGCAATCGACATCGCTCATGTCGACCACGCCTTCGACATCGACGGCGCCGAGCTGAAGGTGCTCGACGATGTTAGCCTGATCGTCGAGCCCGGCGAGTTCGTCGCGCTGCTCGGGCCATCGGGCTGCGGCAAGTCGACCTTGCTGCGCCTCATCGCCGGCCTCGACAGGCCGCGCAGCGGCTCGCTGCGCGAGGACGACATCGGCATCAAGGGCCCGCATCCCTCGCGCGTCGTCGTGTTCCAGGATCCGACGCTGTTCCCGTGGCGCACGGTGTGGGACAATGTCGCGCTGGGCCTGGAGGCGCAGGGCATCCTGAAGAAGCAGCGGCATCGCGTCGATGCGGCGCTGGATCTGGTCGGCCTCACCGACTTCCGCAATGCCTATCCGCATCAACTGTCCGGCGGCATGGCACAGCGCGTCGCGCTGGCGCGGGCGCTGGTCAACGATCCCAAGGTGCTGGTGCTCGACGAGCCGCTCGGCAAGCTCGACTCGCTGACGCGGATTGCGATGCAGGCGGAGCTGGTGGCGCTGTGGCAGCGCAAGGGCTTTACGACGCTGCTCGTCACCCACGACGTCGAGGAGGCGCTGGTGCTTGCCAATCGCGTGATCGTGCTCAGCGATCGCCCGGCGCGCATCAAGGCCGACATCCTCGTCGACAGGCCCTATCCGCGGCATCGTGGTGATCCGCATCTGGCCGATCTGCGCCGGCAGATCCTCGGGCTCCTCGGATTGGAAGCGACATGGTAGCTGCCATCGAAACCATCGCGCCGCGGCAGAGCAGCGTGCCGAATGAAGACGAGCTGATCGCGCGGGCGCTTCGGCTGGTGCCGGTGTTTGCCGAGCGTGCGCCGGCGTATGACCGCGACCGCAGTTTTCCGTTTCAGAACTTCCAGGATCTGTTCGACGCCGGCCTGCTGTCGTTGACGGTGCCGGTGGCGCTCGGTGGACATGGTGCCGGGGCAGGCCTCACCGCACGGATCCTCGGCATCATTGCCGAAGCCGACCCGTCGACGGCGCTGGTGCTGGCGATGCATTACATCCAGCACTTCGTGATGGCGCGGAACCAGGAATATCCGCCGCGATTGGCGCGCAAGCTGGCGCGGGACTCGGTCGAGCGCGGCGCGCTGATCAACACGTTCCGCGTCGAGCCGGCACTCGGCTCGCCCTCGCGCGGCGGCCTGCCGGAGACGATTGCTCGGCGGACCGAAACCGGATGGCGGCTGAGCGGGCACAAGATCTATTCGACCGGCGCGCCGATCCTGAGCTGGTACTCGGTGTGGGCGAAGACCGACGAGGCCGAGCCGCGGCTCGGGCTGTTCCTGGTGCAGGCCGGCCAGCCCGGCATCCGCATCGTCGAGACCTGGGACCATCTCGGCCTGCGCGCCAGCGGCAGCCATGACGTGGTGTTCGACGACGTCGTGATCCCGCTCGACCATGAGATCGAGCTGCGCAAGCCCGAGGGCTGGCGCGTGCAGAACCCGACGCAGGCGCTGGTCCATGCCGCCTTCGTCGGCGCGATCTATGACGGCGTCGCGCGGGCCGCGCGCAACTGGATCGTCGACTTTCTCAAGACGCGGACGCCATCGAGCCTCGGCGCGCCGCTCTCGACGCTGCCGCGTGCGCAAGAGGTGCTCGGCGCGATCGAGGCGCGGCTGCAGGTCAATGCGCGGCTGATCGACAGCGTCGCGCGCGATTTCGACGCGGGCCAAATCGTCAGCCCGGTCGAGGGCAACATCATCAAGCTGACCGTGACCAACAACGCCGTCGCGGCCGTCGAGGACGCCCTGTCGCTGTCGAGCAATCATGGGCTGAGCCGCGCCAACCCGCTCGAGCGTCACTATCGCGACGTGCTGTGCGGCCGCGTGCATACCCCGCAGGACGACGCGACGCGGATTGCCGCCGGCCGCCTGGCGCTTGGACTTTGAGAACCTGAGGAGAGAGGACACATGTCCGAGATCGAATTCATCGGCTTCATTTCCAACAACAACTCGTCGGAGACGATCGTGCGCAAGGGGCCGGTGCTCGACCCCGTGCATATCGAGACAGTGGCGAAGGCGCATGAGAACGCCGGCTTCGATCGTGCGCTGCTGGCGTTCCACTCGACCTCGCCGGACAGCCTGCAGGTCGCCCAGCACGTGCTCGGCGTCACCGAGAGGCTCAACGTGCTGATTGCGCAACGGCCGGGCTTCACCTCGCCGACCCTGCTGGCGCGCCAGTTCGCGGTGCTCGACCAGTTCTCCAGGGGACGCGTCGCGCTGCACGTGATCACCGGCGGCAACGCCACCGAGCTGCGCCAGGACGGCAACACGCTGGACGACAAGGAGGAGCGCTACGCGCGCACCAGCGAGTTCCTCGACATCATCAGGACCGAGTGGACCAGCGACAAGCCGTTCAGCTATGCCGGCAAGTACTACGAGGTCGAGAATGCGTTCGCGCAGGTGAAGCCGTATCGGAAGGAGGGCATCCGGATCTATTTCGGCGGCGCCTCCGATGCCGCGATCGAGGTCGCCGGCAAGCATGCCGACACCTATGCGCTGTGGGGCGAGTCCTACGCGCAGGTGCGCGAGCAGGTCGCGCGCGTCAGCGCAGCCGCCGCGAAGCACGGCCGGCCGGCGCCGCGCTTCTCGCTGTCGGTGCGGCCGATCCTCGCCGACACCGAGGAGAAGGCGTGGGCCAAGGCGCAGGACATCCTGGCGCGTGCCACCGCGCTGCAGGACCAGACCGGCTATCGCAAGCCGGCCGATGGCCACGCCACCGATGGCGCCAAGCGCCTGCTGGCGATCGCCGAGCAGGGCAAGCGCGTCGACAAGCGGCTGTGGACCGAGATCGCCAAGCTCACCGGCGCCAACAGCAACACCACGGCGCTGGTCGGCACGCCGGAGCAGGTCGCCGACGTGTTCGGCGACTATTACGATCTCGGCATCAGCCATTTCCTGATCCGTGGTTTCGATCCGCTGATCGATGCCATCGAGTACGGCCGCGAGCTGATCCCGGCGACGCGCGAGCTGATCGCGCGCCGGCAGGGCAGCAAGGGAGTGGCGGCAGAATGAAGCGCCTTCTCCTCGCCGCCAGCCTCCTGGTCGCACTCACCGCATCGGCCGCGGCGCAGGTCACCCTGCGCGTCGGCGACCAGAAGGGCAATTCGCGCGCCGTGATGGAGGCGGCGGGCGTGCTCAAGGACGTGCCCTACACCATCGAGTGGAAGGAGTTCGTCGCGGCGGCGCCGTTGCTCGAAGCGCTCGGCGCCGGCGCGATCGAGACCGGGCTGGTCGGCGACGCGCCGTTCACCTTTGCGGCCGCCTCCGGCGTGCCGGTCAAGGCGATCGCCGCCATTCGGCAGTCCCAGGAGGGGCTGGCGATGCTGGTGCCGGAAAGCTCCGGCATCAAGAGCTTCGACGAGCTGAAGGGCAGGAAGATCGCGACCGGCCGCGGCTCGATCGGCCATCAGCTGGTGCTGGCGGCGCTGGAGTCGCGCGGCTGGACCATCAATGACATCCAGCTGGTGTTCCTGCCGCCGTCGGATGCCAAGGTCGCCTACACGCAAGGCTCGGTCGATGCCTGGTCGACCTGGGAGCCCTATGTGAGCCAGGAGGAGGTGCTGTTCAAGTCGCGCCGCATCATTACCGGCGAAGGATTGACGCCCGGCCTCAGCTTCCAGGTCGCGACGCCCACAGCGATCAAGGACAAGCGCGCCGCGCTCGAGGACTTCCTGCAGCGGCTGACGGCGGCGCGGGTGTGGTCGCTCGGCCATGTCGAGAGCTACGCCGAAACCTGGGGCCGGCTGATGAACATCCCGCCGGCGGTGCCGCTCAACTGGCTGAGCCGTGCGAAGGTGCGCATCGCCCCGGTCGACGAGTCCGTCGTCGCCGATGAGCAGACGACGATCGATCTCTATGCGCGCACCGGCCTGATCAAGCAGCGCCTCGACGCGGCTGATATCCTCGACCGCTCGTTCACCGCAGCGATCGCCAAGGGGGCCGGGCCGTAGCGGCCGGCCGAGCCGTGCGGCTGCAGGCGTGCACGAGCGACCCGTCCTCATGCCTCCATGCCGTTCCATCATCGGACAACAGCATCCGCCTCGCGGCGCAGATTGCGTCCGAGCTATGCCGATCGTGAGCCCTCTTCGATGAGAGAGGGCGCGGGGAATGCCGGGCGCTGGCCGCACCCATGGCCCGCCTGCAGAAA
>NZ_BSCT01000025.1 GCF_030159255.1 Bradyrhizobium sp. SSBR45G
TGACCGCCAGTTGAGCCTCAGTATATGTTAAAAGCCTCAACCGGACAGCCGTGGGCTCGTCCCGGCCATCCACGTTTTTCGAGGGCTTCCGAAGACGTGGATGGCCGGGACAAGCCCGGCCATGACGGCGCCGACGAAGCGGAGCGCAAATTCGTCCGCAGCTCCTTGTGATTGCGTTCCTACAGCGTCCCCGGAAACGCGCCGCCGTCGAGCAGGATGTTCTGTCCCGTGATGTAGCCGGCCTTGGCTGCGCACAGGAAGGCGCAGGCCAGCCCGAACTCTTCGGGGTCGCCGAAGCGGCCGGCGGGGTTGAGCTTGGCGCGATCGGCGAGAATCTGCTCCGGCGTGACGCCGCGCTTCTCGGCTTCGCCCTTTGCCGTCGAGCGCAGCCGGTCGGTCTCGAACGGGCCGGGCAGCAGCGCGTTGATGGTGACGTTGTTGATCACGGTCTTGCGCGACAGGCCGGCGACGAAGCCGGTGAGGCCGGCGCGGGCGCCGTTGGAGAGGCCGAGAATGTCGATCGGCGCCTTCACCGCCGCCGAGGTGATGTTGACGATGCGGCCGAACTTGCGCGCCATCATGCCGTCGACGGTCGCCTTGATCAGCTCGATCGGGGTCAGCATGTTGGCGTCGAGCGCCTTGATCCAGTCGTCGCGGGTCCAGTTGCGGAAATCGCCCGGAGGAGGTCCGCCGGCATTGTTGATCAGGATGTCCGGATCCGGGCAGGCCGCGAGCACGGCGGCGCGGCCTTCCGGCGTGGTGATGTCGCCGGCCACTTCGGTCACGGTGATGCCGGGATTGGCGGCGCGGATCTCGGCCGCGGTCTTGGCCAGCGCCTCGGCGCCGCGCGCGGTGATCGTGACATGCACGCCCTCATTGGCGAGCGCGATGGCGCAGGCGCGGCCCAAACCCTTGCTGGAGGCGCAGACGATGGCGCGGCGGCCCTTGATCCCGAGATCCACGATTGATCACTCCGATATGTCAGTGAGGCTGGAAGGAAGCTGCGCCCATTCTAGCCAACCGGATTGCCGCTGATAAGGGCAGCCGGCCTGTGCCGAATTGCATGGCTCGCCCAGGCCGCGCGCTCAGATGCGCCGTTCCTGCTTCAGGCGATCGATCAGGCTCGCGACCTCCGGCGGCAGCGAGCGGAAGCCCTTCGCGCCTGCGAGCGAGAGGATCGGCCGCAGCCGCGAGCCTTCGAGGAAGCGGGGCTGGCGATCGGGCGGAACGATCCTGTCGAACACCAGCACCAGCGTGGTCGCGACCATGCCGACCCTGATCGCGCCGAGCAGCGCGCCGCCGAGCCGGTCGCCGAAACCCGCTTCGGGACCGATTGCTCCGTCCAGCAGGATGCGGCCGATCTTGCCCAGGGCGACGCCGATGACCACGAAGGCCGCGATGAATTGCAGCCAGTTCTGCGCCAGGGGCGCCCCGTGCACGTCCTGCAGCTGCGGGCTCATGGCCGCCACCACGCCCATCGCGAGCGGCATCGCCAGCAGATAGGCCAAAATCGTGATGGCGCTGCGCAGCAGCCCGGTCGCGAAACCGCTGTAGACGGCGATCATCAGGGCGGCACAAGCGGCGAGATCGAAAGTATTCATGGCTGATATGCAGGGAGTTGTAGGCCGGCCCGGTAAACGAATCCGGTTTGCGCTGCTTCAAATCGTCTGTATCAATGCGCCGCAACAAACGAGGGAAACGCGAGGTGGTGCCATGTCGGGCCTGTTCGACGTCAGCCAGGATGTGATTCTGATCACCGGCGCGAGCCAGGGGCTGGGCCGGCAATTCGCCCGCGTGCTGTCCGCCCATGGCGCCGCCGTCGCGCTCGCCGCGCGCCAGACCGGCAAGCTCAAGGCCCTGGAGGACGAGATCAAGGCCAAGGGCGGCCGCGCTGCCGCGGTCGAGATGGACGTGACCAGCACGGCTTCGATCGCCAGGGGCATGGACGCCGCCGAGGCTGCGCTCGGCCCGGTCACGGTCCTGATCAACAATGCCGGCATCGCAGTCGAGAAGCTCGCGGTCGAGCAGAGCGAGGCCGATTGGGACGCCGTGATCGGCGCCAATCTGAAGGGCGCCTATTTCGCCGCCACCGAAGTCGCGCGCCGCATGATTGCGCGGAAAGCGCCGGGAAACATCATCAACATCGCCTCGGTGCTCGGCTTCAGCGTGGTGAAGTTCATCGCGCCCTACGCGATCTCCAAGGCGGGCGTGGTGCAGAGCACGAAGGCGCTGGCCCTGGAACTCGCCGGCAACAACATCCGCGTCAATGCGCTGGCGCCGGGTTATATCGACACCGACATCAACCACGATGTCTGGGAAACGCCGGCGGGCGAGAAGCTGATCAAGCGCATCCCGCAGCGGCGCGTCGGTCACGAGAGCGATCTCGACGGCGCCATCCTGCTACTGGCGTCCAACGCCTCGCGCTACATGACCGGCAGCGTCGTCACGGTGGACGGCGGCTTCCTGCTGACGTGATCGGCCGCCGCTCCGCCGCTCAACTCTTTCAGCGCAGCTCCGCCTTGATCATGTCGGCTGCCTTCTCGCCGATCATGATCGTCGGCGCGTTGGTGTTGCCGCCGATCAGGGTCGGCATGACCGAGGCGTCGACCACGCGCAGGCCGGACAGGCCGTGCACCTTGAGGCTCGGATCGACCACCGCGAGCGGATCGTTCGTGCCCATCTTGCAGGTGCCGACGGGGTGATAGACGGTGTCGACGCGGGCGCGCAGCAAAGCGCGGATGTCGTCGTCGGTCCGGACGCCGGAGGTGAACAGGTCGCGCGTCTGCAGGCCGCGCATCGCGGGCGTCTCCATCAGCCGCTGCGTCGTCTTGTAGCCGGCGACCATGGTCTCCAGATCGTCCTCCTCGCCGAGGAAGTTCGGGTCGATCAGCGGCGCTGCGAGCGGATCGGCGCTCTTCAGCGCCACCGTGCCCCGGCTCTTCGGCCGCAGCAGGCAGAAGTGACAGGAGAAGCCGTTGCCGTGGCGCTTGCGGCCGTGATCGTCGGTCACGGCCATGCCGAAATGCAGCTGGATGTCGGGGATGTCGATGTTGGGATCGGTCTTCAGGAAGCCGCCGCATTCGGCGAAATTCGAGGTGATCGGTCCGCGCCGTTCGCGACGATATTGGGCCGCGCCGCGCAGCAGGCGGCTGATTCCGCGCGGCGACAAGGACGAGAAGTTGGGATTGTCTGACGTATAGGCGAAGATGAAATCCGGATGATCCTGCAGGTTCTGGCCGACGCCCGGCAGATGGTGAGTGCTGGCGATGCCGAGCCTGGCCAGCGCCGCGGCGTCGCCGACGCCTGAGAGCATCAGGAGTTGCGGTGTCTGGAATGCGCCGGAGGCCAGGATCACCTCGCGCCTGCAGCGGATCTCCTTGACCTCCTTGCCCTGGCGATATTTGACGCCGACGGCGCGCTTGCCCTCGAACAGGATCAGTGACGCATGCGCCGAGGTCTCGACCCGCAGATTGCGGCGGTGGCCGAGGTGCGGCTGGACGTAGGCGCGCGCCGCGCTCCAGCGCTCGCCATTCTGCTGGGTGACCTGATAGAGGCCGAGCCCTTCCTGGGTCTCCGCGTTGAAGTCGTCGCGGATCGGAAATTGCGCTTCGCGCGCGGCCTGCAGGAAGATCTCGTGCACGGGATTGTCGGTGCGCAGCCGGTTGACCGGCAGTGGTCCCGATCGGCCATGATACTCGCCGTCGAAGTCGGCGTTGTTCTCGGCGCGCTTGAAATAAGGCAGCACGTCGTCATACGACCAGCCGGCATTGCCGAGCGCAGCCCACTGGTCGTAGTCGGCGCGATGGCCGCGGATGTAGACCATGGCGTTGATCGCCGAGGAGCCGCCGAGGCCGCGGCCGCGTGGCTGATAGCCGATGCGGCCGTTGAGCCCCTTCTGCGGCACCGTGGTGAACGACCAGTTGTTGACGGGGCCCGCGACCATCAGGAACAGCATGTATGGCGTGGTCACGATCCAGTTGTCGTTGCGTCCGCCCGCATCGAGCAGCAACACCGAGGTCGCCGGGTCTTCCGACAACCGACCTGCAACCGTGGCTCCGCCGCTGCCGCCGCCCACGACGATGAAATCGACCTCGTCCGTCACGCGTGTCTTCTCCCTGATGTCTTTTCTGTTGTTGGTCGGCATTCCCGGGTCACGCTTATCACGGGATGACGCGGCCATCTTGTGCCGAGCCTCTCATCTCGATGTTCGCTGCCACGGTTCGTCATCCCGGGAGTCCGGGTGGGCGTTTTGCGTGTCCCGGAAGGCCGATGTGTGAAGCTAGCTCAGGAATCGCAGCAGCTTCTCGATCCGTGCGATGCTCGCCCCGTAGGGCGGATAGAGATCCTTCATGCGGTTGAAGGGCGAGCGGTAGAACACCGGCTTCAGCTTGCTGAAGCTGTTGAAGCCCCATTCGCCATGATAGTGGCCGATGCCGGAGGCGCCGACGCCGCCCATCGGCTGGTTCATCTGCGCGAAATGCAGCAGGCAGTCGTTGATCGTGACGCCGCCGGAGACGGTGCGCGCCAGCACCGCATCGCGCGCGGCCTCGTCGCTGCCGAACCAGTACAGCGCCAGCGGCCGGTCGTGGGCGTTGATGTAGCGGATCACCTCGTCCGCGTCGCGATAGGTCATGACCGGCAGCAGGGGACCAAAAATCTCCTCCTGCATGATCGCCATCTCGGCGGTCGCGCCGACCACGACGGTCGGCGGGAATTTGCGCAGCTTCTTCCAGGCGGGATCCTCGGGGCTGGTCGCGCTGAGCGGCCTGGCGCCGCGGGCGATCGCATCGCGCAGCAGGCCTTCCAGCCGGGCGTAATGCCGGTCGGAGATGATCGAGGTGTAGTCGCCATTGGCGGGATCGGTGCCGAACATGCGGATCATGTGACCGTGCAGCCTGCCGGCAAACTGCTCGCGCTGCGCCTCCGGAACGAACACGTAGTCCGGGGCGATGCAGGTCTGACCGGCATTCATCAGCTTGGCATAGGCGATGCGTTCGGCGGCTTCGTCGATGTCGGCGGAGATGTCGACGATGGTCGGCGACTTGCCGCCGAGCTCGAGCGTGACCGGCGTCAGATTGCGCCCCGCGGCTTCGGCGACGATGCGGCCGACACGGGTCGAGCCGGTGAAGACGAGATGGTCGAACGGCAGGCCTGCGAACGCCTGCGCGATGCCATCCTCGATGCCGGTGACGGAGAACTCGGCCGGATCGAAATTCGCCGTGATCAATTTCTTCAGCAGCGCCGAGAACTGTGGCGTCAGCTCGCTCGGCTTGATCAGCACGCGATTGCCGGCGGCGAGGGCGCCGATGGCTGGCGCGAGCGTGAGTTGCAGCGGATAATTCCATGGCGCGATGATGCCGACGACGCCGAGCGGCTGCGGGATCAGACGGTTGCGGGCAGGGAAGAACTGCAGCGAGGTTGCGATCCGCCGCGGCGCCATCCAGCGCGGCAGCATCTTGAGCGTATGCTTGATCTCGGTCTGCAGGAACAGCGTCTCGGCGATCGTGGTCTCGACCGCGCAGCGATGGCCGAAATCGGCCGAGATCGCCTGTTCCAGCCGTTTCTCGTTGCCGGCGAGCATCGCCCGCAGCCGCTTCAAGCCGTCCAGGCGTGCGCCGAGCGACGGCGGCGGCGTGCTTCGCGACGCCTCGACCATGGCATGGAAGGCGTCATCGAGCGCCGAGAGCGGGGGGCCCTTCAAGGATTTGTCCATGGATGTCTCCTCGCGTGTCCTGCAGAGGGGGCAGGCAATCATTCTGGTTCGTTGCTCGAAGCTGCCGCGTTGCGGAACCCTTGGCAAGCGCGCTTCGCCG
Organism: Bradyrhizobium sp. SSBR45G; assembly: GCF_030159255.1. Taxonomy (GTDB): domain Bacteria; phylum Pseudomonadota; class Alphaproteobacteria; order Rhizobiales; family Xanthobacteraceae; genus Bradyrhizobium. The sequence goes on from NZ_BSCT01000025.1 coordinate 5,814, forward strand.
TTTCCAGGGGAACGGTGACGACTGGGTGCCGCCAGGGCCGGTCCACGCTCGTCATGCGCCCCCCGAGACCTTATCCCGCGGTTGTCGTGGAACTCTCGCCTGGCCCTCGGAGGCCAAGCCTTCCGCTGCGCCACGGGCGACATGAACCTACCTTATAAGGATATGAATCAACGGGATTTTCTCAATGGTCAGGGGCGTCGCGGCCGGTGTCACAATAAGGCAAAAAAACTTCCGAAAAGCCCTTTCCAAACCAGCCCTGCATTGGTACATACCGCTCGCACCCGATGGTCGAACCGGCCGACGGGCTCAAGCCTTCCAAGGAATCCTTTGGGATGTGATCGGTGGCGCTCTCGAGCGTCAGCCAGGAGCGCCCGATACTTCTCTGAAGGCCGTGCAGAAGTTAACGCGGGGTGGAGCAGCCCGGTAGCTCGTCAGGCTCATAACCTGAAGGTCATAGGTTCAAATCCTATCCCCGCAACCATCTCAACTTGCGAAACCCCGGTCCTCGTGGCCGGGGTTTTCGTTTTGAGGGAAATAGCTAGGATTCCGGCGAGGTCGCCCCGGACATCAATCTTCAGTTCACCTGCGTCCGGCGTCAGGATGATTTCCTTCACTAGGGAGCGCAGGATCTCGCCGGCCTTTAGGCGCGTTGCCTCGCTGTCGTCCCGTAACGCCTCGTGGAGAGCGTTGACCTGTTCGCGGTAGAACGTCGCCATTTCGGGATGGAGCAGGGGCGGCGGCCTTTCGGCATCGGCCAGCTCCCGCTCAAGTTCTGCCTTTCGACTCTCTAGCTGAACCATTTTAGCGTTGATCGTATCCGCCGCGCCGCCCTTGAGGATCAGATTGAGCAGCGTACCGAGTTCGCGCTCGATTCTCTTCACCTCCGCGCGCGCCGTTGCAAGCAATGCTGAACCTTCCATCCGAAGACGGTTCATTTCGCGCGTGAACTCATCGCAGAATTCCTTGAAGAGCGCCGGGTCCATTAAATGATGACGCAGAGCGTTCAGCACGCGACCTTCCACCCGTTCGCGTTGGATACTCTTTCGGTTCTCGCACGTGCCCTTGTTCCTGGCTGTCGAGCAACCGATCAGATCCGCCGAGATCATGGCGTAGCCGCCGCCGCACCATGCGCACTTTATCAAACCCGAGAATATGTACCTTGGGCGCCGACGGTCTCGGAAGCTGTTCGGTTCATCTCGGCCATCCTCTCCGCGCTTCAAATTGATGGCAACTTGCCGCGCTTTTGCGGCGTTCCAGAGTTCATCATTGATAATGCGCAATTCCGGCACTTCTTGCACGATCCACTCAGCTGCCGGATTTGGTCGCGCCTGTCGTTTGCCTGTCTCTGGGTCCTTGATAAATCGTTGCCGATTCCAGACGATTCGACCGACATACAATTCGTTGTTCAAGATGCCATTGCCGCGCTTGGCATTGCCATTGATTGTACTGAAACCCCAATCGCCGCCATTAGGCGCCGAAATGCCGTCCCTATTTAGCTCTGCAGCAATCCGCTTTGCGGATTTCCCGACGACATAGTCGCGAAAGATGCGACGCACCACCGCGGCCTCCGTCGCGTTGATCGTGCGATCTCCGCGGATCTGCTCGCCATCAGACTTGAATTGTTTGACGACGTCGTAGCCATAGGAGTTACCGCCTCCCGATTTGCCAAGCTCGACACGGCCTCGCAGCCCACGGCGCGTCTTGTCGGCAAGATCTTTAAGGAAAAGCGCGTTCATTGTCCCCTTGAGGCCGACATGTAGATGTGTGACCTCGCCTTCAGAGAGTGTAACGATCTTCACGTTGGCGTAAGCCATTCGCTTGAATAGGCCGGCTATGTCTTCTTGATCGCGCGAAAGCCGATCCATGGCTTCGGCCAGCACGACCTGGAATCGACCACGCAGGGCATCGGCAATAAGCGACTGAACGCCTGAGCGCAGCAGCGACGCGCCTGAGATCGCATGATCCGAATACTCCTCGACGATCTGCCAGCCATGCTTTTCAGCATGGGCCCGGCAGACGCGAAATTGATCCGCGATCGAAGCGTCACGCTGATTGTCAGTGGAGTAGCGAGCATAGAGCGCGACTTTCATGCCACGATCTCCTGCAAGATCAGGAGCGCTTTGCGCGACTCTCCTCGGCGATTTTTTGGTACCATTCTAGCGCCGCCCGGCGAGCCAGTAGGCGCACGAACTCCATCAAATACGGATTGAGAGTATTGGCGTTCTGTGGCGCCAGCACCAACTCCGGCTGGCTGATGCGCGCGGCATCTTTGCTCTCTTGAGCAACGGTCTCCTTCATCGTAGTGCCACGTGGTGCCTCTTGACCGACAATGGTCTGAGGCAACATCGGCGCTACGATCGAGGGCGGCAATGGTGATCGTGCCCGTGGATTTGGATAAAGGCGGGACCCTTCTTCGCATGGCATCTCGTCCTGGCGTGCCAAATCGCATTCGATCGTCGTGGAAAAACTTGCGGACGTCGGTCGGCGTGGAAGCGGATGGAAATCCTGTCATCTTCCGTCCTTTCCAAGAGCGCCGATTTTGGTTTGGCGGCCCATCCCTGCGTTGGGTCCCGGTACTCGACCTTTGCCGTCGCATTCTGTACAGCGCGGAGGGTAAATTCTATAGCCAGGCCTTGCAGGTTGCTTCACCTTCGCAAAGCCCGTGCCATCACAATCAGGACATTTTCGCTCCCAAGGAGACGCTTTTCTCATCTGCATGCTTCAGCTTTTCAATACAGAGCGAGGTCCTAGGAGCTGTCACGTTGCGGCGCGGACTGTTTGGCGCGTCGACTTAGGTCTTCTGTCTCGGAATGAAGCGGGCCGCCCAAGTGTGTATGGCCTGAGCGACGATATCCGTCGGCTCTTACGTCCGAAAGGGCAAGCGCGTACCCGTGAAACTGCAGATTGCTTCGATCAGGAGGCGGATGGTCCGTGCATCCCAATCGAGTTGCTCGACAGGCGCATCCCAGTACTCAGACATTACGTAGGCCGCGTGACGTGCTTTTACACCGAGATCGGCTGTTGTGCTCGCGGGCGTTGCCAAGATCGATAGCTCAACAGGATAGAGCCGCGCCAGGACAGCCTCCGTTTTACTGATACCGGCCTCGGTATTCTCTCCCGGCTCAGTCGTCGGTTGCGAGCCGCGTTGGAGTGCATTGATTGACCCGTCGGTTGGGTCTTGAACGGCGGATAATTCCGCAACAAGCGTATCAAATTGCTCGGCTAGCGCTAGCAATGCGCTCTCATTTCCGTGGGGTTCATCTCGGCGAATTGCATCGGTGGGAGTTCGGGCATGTTCAAGCTGCCGACCCCCTACCTCCCTGCGTTCGGACACCGCAACCTCCCTACCTGCAATGACCTGTCCAGCCGCGTAGCGACCCCTTCGGTCATCTGCCGGCGAGTGACGCTTATGGAATTTATTCTATAGCAATTTCGCGCTCGCGGCCATCGTTTTTATGGAAAAGATTCCATGGTACGATTTTGAATCCGATGGCCTACCGTGCGGATGGCACGGAAGGACATTCAGGCGGCACGCCGCATCCTGGCGCATCACGTACGTCGGCTGCGAGTTGCTCGGCAAATGAGCCAGGAGGACTTGGCGGACGCCGCGGAGCTTTCCCAAGACCAGATCAGCGAAATCGAGAATGCAAAGCACAGCACCACGCTAGACAATATTCAACGGCTAGCATTTGCTCTCGGCGTCGCTGTAGCCGACCTTCTCCGTGAAGAGCGCAGTTGATCGAAGCGTTCACAGGGCGAGGCTGTCGCTGTTCTCAAACTGGAAGATTATTGGCCGGCCTTCCTGCCGGGTCTGCATCATCGCACCGCGTACGCAACTAGCGTATTGGGATGGTTGTGCATGAGCGCGGCGCTGCAGCGATCTAGTTGATAACACGTAAACTTTCGGAGGCCAGCAATGAAATGGGGACTGAGAGTGGGGACGGTAGTGCGCGACAAATCGTGATCATCACGCCTGATCAGGCCCAGTCACCGGCGGTCGTCCTGGCGCACGGCAAGACACCATGTTTCTCTTGTCCCAAGCATCGAGTTCGCCAATCGGATATAGGACCGCTTTCCCGATTTTGACGAACGCCGGGCCTACGCGCATCGCTCGCCAGTTACGGAGGGTCCCGACGCTCACTGAGCCACGGTAGCGGTCCGAGACTTCTTCCGCCGTGAGATATTTTCGATTGTCCATTGCCGCACTCCCGGTCACGCGACCATGAAAGCAGTAATTCACGGTCCTGGCCGCTCTCGGAAGCTGGATGCATCGTGGATAGTGAAAGAGAGGGCTAACGGCGACGCAAAGGCGGATCGTCGACGTCAACCCGAGATCCGGCCGAACATTTCGATGAGATCGATTACGTGAAAATCACGAAGGAAATTCTCGATCTGGCGAGGCACGTCGTGGAGTAGAAGGCCGCCACCTTCGAGCCTCGCAAGTTCGAAGATCAGTATGGAACGGCTCTGGTCGACCTCATCAACCAAAAGCACGCCGACTGCCGAATAGTCGGAGGGAGCGCCCCCGTTGCGAGAACGTCGTCGACCTGATGGATACGTTGCGCGAGCGTCGGCTCCGTAGCGACAGAGACCAAGGCTCGGATCTGAGTCCTGAGCTCGATCCAAGCTGACCAGAAGGATCTCCTGATGCTCTCCCGGTCTTTCTGCTTCACTGTCGTCGGGAGAGCCTGCACCTCTCCCGCGAAAGGACGTCCTCATCGATATCGGTCGGCGCCTTGATCTCGCCCCGCGCTAACTTCACGCGCAAGGCTTCGGCCTTTCCGGTCGACTGGCGGCAGGCCGACTTCCTCCGCGAGAGCTGATCGACCAGCGTGTTGCGCGACAACGGATAGGTGGCAACCTGCTTGCGAAGATCCTCCCTTCGACGGCCGTCTATCGGCTGTGGTCGATGTAGAACCACACAGGAAACCACTTCCGTTGCACGTGAGCCTGGAACTGGAGGTACTGCGCCGGCTCGGCGACCTTTTCGTTCCATAGGAAGTTGCGGACGACAGCGTCGGCCGTGACGTGCTTGCGGATGACCTTCGTTCGCTCCCTTCTCGACCTCCGAGATCGACTCGATGTCGCAGATCCTGAGCTCTGGCGCGCCCTTCTCGTCGAACTCGCCTTGGCGAGCGACAAATCCAGAATAGCGGCCTACCGCACAAACTCGGTCAACTGAGCAACGGTACCAGCCTGTCTGAACAGAGTTGCGCGCAGATAAATGCTGGAACAGCTCACGAGATCGATGCCAGAAACATGGTCACATATCGACGCCGGCTGACAGTTCGCCCGAACATTGTTCCGATTGTTGAGTCCTTAGCCTTCCCGCTTGAAAAATGAGAATCTCTGCATCTTGGTCGGCGCAACACGCCTGTGCAGAAGCCTGCTCATGAGAAGGCAATAATGCAACTACGTTTGTCGATTGAGTGGTGGCAGCACGCGCCAAAGGGACAATCAAGTAGCAGATCCAAATTCAAGCCTAAAGTGGCGGTTTAAGAAAAAACAATCTTGGGCGTTGAATTACTAACGCGGGACCGCAATTGTTATGGCTGCATGAAGCCTGCAGCCGTCGACTTCGTAAAGGTGAGCCATGGAAGCAATGCAATTGACACGACTCGTTCAGCGTTTGGTGGAGGAAGAGCACGGCTCCTCTAGTATCCTACATCTGACTGCTAACGAGAATGTTCTGTCGCGCCTCGCGTCCAGGTTCGTGGCTGGCGCCCTGTACGGGCGGTACCATCTGGGGCACGCCAACAAGCGGGAGATCGAACGATTCGCAACAACGTTTTCCGGCCTAATTCTTAGGTCACTTTCGAGCGTACACGAAATGGAACAGGAAGCCCTGCGGGCATCTCGCGTACTGTTCGGCGCTGCCTACGCGGATTTCCGCCCTCTATCAGGGGTCCATGCGATCATCGCGACTCTCTCAGCTCTGACCTCACCCGGCGACACCATCTATTGCCTGAGGCCAACTGAGGCAGGACATTTTGCGACGGCCAACATAATCGGTCGGCTCGGACGACACTGCAGCTACCTTCCGTGGAACAATGAGTGTTCCGACTTGGATCTAAACCAGGCCACTGAGCTGTTCAAGAAAGTGCCTCCCAATGCCATTTATCTCGATCATTCTGGATCATTGTTTCCGCTTAACATCCGCGGTCTTCGCAGACTTGTCGGTAAGGAGACCCTAATAATCTACGATGGATCGCACCCGATGGGCTTGATTGCAGGGAGAATGTTTAAAAATCCCCTGGAAGACGGCGCGGATGTGCTGCAGGGAAGTACCCACAAGACCTTCCCAGGCCCTCAGAAAGCGATCGTGACCATGAATTCATACGAGTTGTGGCAGCGTTTTTCGAGGACGATGGATTCTTTCGTGTCTAGCCAGCATTCCGGTGACACTATGGCGCTGTACCTCTCGATGCTTGAGATGGAGGTATTTGCCAGCGAATACGCGGCGCAGGTCCTTAAGAACTCGAGCGCGCTCGCTCGAGCACTTCAGGAGCGAGGGTTTAGAGTATTTTCGAGAGATGGTGAGCTCCCGGTATCGCATCAGGTGCTCTTGATGGGTTTTGATAGCGGAGAGCATTTGCTTGGAGCCCAGAAGCTTCTTGATTGTGGCATCAGCGTCAATTCCAAGACTGCTCTCGGGAAAAGTATAATTCGGATCGGCGTGCAAGAGTCGACCCGTAGGGGCATGAAAGAACCAGAGATGCGTCGGATTGCCGATCTTTTCTGGGACGCGTTGGCTGGTATAGATAGCGCTCATAATATTCAGCGTAAGGTGGATGATCTCCTTCTCAGGCATCAGGATATCCGGTATTCGTTTGATAACCTTTGCTGAATTCGAGCGCGTGGTGCAAGTCGACAGCTCATACCAAGTTGGAGCCCGAAGGGGCTCCAGGTTGACGGGGCCAGCCGGAGCTATTCTCCTTCGCCCGGGGCGGAACTAATGCGGACAAAGTGATGGCCATGTCCGAGCCTGACGTGGGAGGGATGGGTGCCATCCACTAGCCACTGCCTTGGCCGCTCCGACGGTTATTATTGATCTTCTCCGTCCCGGTACCTTCCACGTCGACAGCGACAATCGGGTAGGCAATCTGCTGTCATCGGCTGCCGAAGCGACTCTGAAAGTTGAAGGGACGAAACAAAGAGCACTTGCGCATGGAGCGTCACCGGAAAGCAGTCTGTTTCGAGATAAATGAGCCGCCAAGCGACTTATTCCGGCACCTCGATTGGCGAAATGTTTGGAGACAAAGCGCTTTCAATCAGTGAGATGAGCTCACGTCCCGTGAATAACATATCGCCTCTTAGAATGTCTTGGACGCGCGCCAAATCGACCGGGTTCAGACCCTGAACAAGTATAGAAACGAGCTCCGCCAACGCCTCGCGATGAAGTCCTAGGCAGGAGTCGTCGGACTGCAACTGCAGACGGGACGGCGTCTTGCCGAGCACCGCTGGGCGCGGCTCTGTTTGCTGAGCAGCAGATCGAGCCGTCTTCAACTCTTCGCGGAGTCTCGAAATGGGAATCTCCTCGCCGGCCTCTACTCGAGCCATGACGACATGGACGAAACTCTCAGGTGTGCTTGATGAAGAAAGGAGGTAAAGGATAGAAGGTGGCAAATGTGCAACAGTCGGGCCCTTACCAGATGCCCAACCAGCGACACGCATGTAGGCCTGAGCGGTGCGGGCAGGAATCGAGACCTCGCTCTCGACCCAGCTTAGGAAGGCTCCGTGCGAAACATGGCGCTTCGCTTCGATCAATGCTTTCCCAATTTGAATTATTGAAGTTGCGCACTGGCGTCGAATTCGATCTGCCTGACCCTTGAGAAATTTTGCGACCGGCGGCGATAGGCTGGCGTAATCGAACGCTGGATTCGTGATCGCTTCGACGCGTTCGACTGAAAATCTTTGGTGACTGCCCAAGGTTCCCTCCACGCTCTTTCGACGCTCTTGTATGAAACACCGTCAGATTGCCGTCGTGTTCAGAAGCACCCGTGGTTGACGGTATCTAACTAATCCTTCTGGGATAAGAAAGGGCCGATTGTCTGCACCATGCTGGACAAATAGCCAGTTGCGATGAGGCGAGTGCTGAGCGGCAGGGGTAGAGATATAGTGGACTGGCAGCGCGCTCTGGGGACCCACTTGATTCCCGCCAAGAGTCACCGATTGACGCATTTCCATCGGCTCGGCCGCGAGGAGATCCTGGGGGGTACAGGTGCGGTTGACCGTGGCACGATGCTAGTCTCAGGTGGGCATGGCCGCCGTCTAGACGAGAAGCTGAGAGCGCTGTCTGGGCCGAACCGCCCCGTCGTAGAGTTTCTGCGACCGCGCCAGCGCGCGCCTACCCCGGCTTGATAACGAAAACTAATGAATTTATGGGAGTTCTACGAGGCTTGGCCTGGGGCTCCGGCCGGAAAAGCGGTGCGCACCGGCCGCATAAATGTTGTGCGCGCTATCCTGGCTACGCCTCCTTTCTCCTCATGGCTGAGTTTGCGCACTTAGCACCGCGGGTCACCCGATAATGATAGCGTCGGCCGGTGAACTCCCCGTCAGCAGGCGTACGACATCAGCCGAAAAATAGAGTGACCCTATGACATACAGAGTCGCCCCGCCGCGCTTAGCTTCGTCTATCGCTAACTCGAGAGCTTTGGGTAGATCCTCTGTGACCGAAACAACATTTCCGCCACAGTCCCTAAAGGCGTTCGCTAATTGGTCCGGATTCAATCCACGCGGTCCCGATCTTGAAACAATGATGGAAGCCGCGAGCTGCACAAGTATGTCGGCGATCCCTTGCCAATCCTTGTCCTCTGAAACGCCGACAAGCAGAACGCGCCGTTCTTGTCGCCATCTTAGCAGTGTACTGACCACGCCCTTCACCGAGTCAGGTGTATGTGCAGCATCCACCACGATCGTTGGATTCGTGCGGATGGTTTCCAGCCGCCCGGGGACCGAAAGCCCGTTCCACGCAGTGCCTGCGACGCCGATCCAGTCTACATCGGGCCCAATGTCCGGTTCGGTGAAGTGTTCGGCTAAGGCTAACGCGACGGCGGCATTGTTTAGTTGATACTGTCCAAAGAGCGGTAATCTAACAGAACGATCTCCGGAGGAGGCTCTGGCTCGCACTCGCGCGCGAGAACCATTAACATCCTCCGCGTAATCGTAAAGGCAAAACCGATCAGTCGCTCGCACCATCTTGATGTCGCGCCGTGACGCATAATAGCTCACACGGTCGACAAGTGTCGGGTCAATGGCGCCAAGAATTGCAGTCGAATGCGTTCCGCCAATGTCGAGCTTGTCGCATGCGATCTGATCGACAGTTCTACCTAAGAGGTCGGTGTGTTCCAGTTCAACGGAAGTTAGGCCAAATAATTTAGCTCCAACCACGCTAGTGGGATCGAGGCGACCACCGATTCCTCCCTCAAGGATCGCACAATCGACTCGTTCGTCCTGGGAGAGAAGGACTGCTGCTAAGAACAGGATTTCGAATCGGGCAAAGGTTTCCTGGTATCGACGACTGACCGTAGTCGTCGCGTCTAGAACCCGCTGTAAGAGGTCCTCAAATTGCGCGTCGTTAATGGGATCTCCATTTAGCGCGATGCGCTCAGATGGTGAAATGAAGTGCGGTGAGGTATGTCGCACTGTACGCAGGCCGATTGAGCGCAACAGCGCGTCGGTCATCGCTGCCACTGAGCCTTTGCCCTTAGAGCCGGTGATGGCGATTGAGGGCGGGCACACAATGCCCTCGTTTTCCAGTACCGCTGACACTCGTCGAAGACATATAGTGGAAACAAAGCGCGGCATAGCCGCGAGCCGTTCGATTGCACTATTGACCATGAACTTCTTCCCTTCATGTCCGGGCGGTTGAGAATAGGCTGCGAAGTCTTGGGAGCGTCGCGGCGAGCGGCCCGTGATCGTCAACCAAGAGCCCTCGACTGGCGGGATCGCCCTGCGACCAATTTGCCTCGACGGGGCTTTCCGGGCCGCCCACGGCAAGTGCCGGGCACGCCAGCGATTCCGCCCGCAGGCGAGAGGAGCGGTCTGTTCGTCGTTCTACGATCAATGATCACGGCGACTTATCCGCTTTGTTCGACCTCGCCACAACAAGATAGAAGGTCTCCCGAAAGACGAACGAGGGCATATCCAACAATGACGGCGGATCGGCAGCCAGGGCAGCCCATGTCCTAATGTCTCGCGATGGCAGCTCATAATATTGCGCGATCGAGCAATAGTAGCGCAGAAGCTCGGAGACGTAATGGCGCGCCTGGTGAGCCAGTGGGAAGCGGTGTTTAACTGTGTACTTCACACGCTTTAGGACATTGACATCATGGCGTGTTAGCCGGTCGGCGAGCGAGCCTCCGCACCAAGGCCCTAACCGCTTGCTTTGATTGCCTCGCTCAATTCGTGCGAGTTGCAATCGCAAGAGCAGTCCTCGATCCAGCGGCGCCAGCGTCGTCTCCCTGACGTCAACCTCCTTTATCGCGATCCGGCCACCAGGTTTGAGCACACGGCGAAATTCGTCGATGCACACATTGAATTCGTCTTCCAAGAGATATTGAACTACGTTGGCACACCAGACGTGGTCGAAAACGCTTTCGGCAAATGGGATACGCGTCACGCTGCCTACGCGTGCTTCTACTGGCGTAATGAGAGGTTCGCGCGCGAGCCGTCCGTTGAGAGCGTTGATAGCTTGTGCGGAGATGTCGATTGCCGAAATACGCCCGGACGGACCCACTTGCGTAGCTATCCGAGCCAGGAGGTCTCCGCCACCGCACCCAGCATCCAACACTCTGGACGATCGTCCGATTTGCGCGTCACGGATGGCGCTGTTGTATTCTGTTTCAGCGATGGCGTAATGGTTCGAGAGATGACCCGCGTTGGAGGCTCTCTCGAGCTCCGGGAGCGCGAGCCGTCGGTCTGACGCATACATTTGCACACTACCTTCTTCTGAGGAGGCGTTCACGTGAATGCCCACGTAACACACAACACGTCATTGTCGTTTAGAGCGAGGTCTTAACGCGCAGCAGCAGACGGAGCACAATCAGCAAAGAGATGGCCGAGAGCATCACTGCAGCCCGGATATCTATCAGCTCAGAAACGCAGCCAAAGACGAGAGCTCCAAGCGCAGGCCCGGCCTTTAGCAAAATGTTGTATAAACTGTTCAAACGCCCGCGATATTCAGGGTGGACGCCGAGCTGAATCGCGCTGATCACCGCAATATTGTTCAGCGATAGGAATATGCCCAGTGCAAAGGCGCCGCCTAGGGCGATAGCCTCCTTTGGGCTGACTCCGTACAAGAGCAGTGCAATTGCAGCTCCGCTCATTGTGACGCTGATCGACGTGAGTTGATCCATCAAACGGATGGAAGCAAGAAGGCCGCCGGCTAGACCTCCAGCAGCAAGAAACGAGGCCAATCTGGCCAACGTATCGACACCCCCGCCAAGGACGGTCTCAGATATGGCCGAGCCCAGCGACAAGATTCCGCGCGCCGTGAGAGCCAGTGTAGTGAACGCGCTCAGGAGAATCCACAGTTGCGGATTGTGACGCAGATGCGCGATACCATCGCGTATCTGTACGTCGACAGGGAGGTGCGTTGATCTCGCTGACATCGCGTCGGCGAGAGTCCGGACAGGCGGGCTCATGATTGTCGACGGAACATACGCAGCGACCACGACCGCTGCGGCCGCCTGCAAGCCGTGATTAGAAATTAACCAGCCAGCGATCACTGGCCCCAAGAATGATGCCCCATTACTGGCTAGCGAATTGAGTGTGACGAGCCGTACGTAGTTCTCCCGCTGGACCATCAATGGGATGAGAGAGAGCCGTGCTGGCAAGCTAAAGGCGGTGCAGATCCCGAGCCAGGCCGAACATACAAGTATCCAGAAGGGTGCAACCGCTCCAGATGCAACGAGCGTTAGTAGTGTCAGGCCTTGGATGCATGCCGCCACTTGACTGAGTCGGTAGATCGCGGCTGGGTCCGCGCGATCTATGATCGCGCCCGCAGGTCCGCTGGTGATCAGCGTCGAAACAAGATCGGATACTGCAATCGACGCAACCCATACACTCGAGTGGGTCATCGTCCACATTGCCCAGGCCATGGAAAGCCGTTGCGCGGACAGCCCTGTAAGTGACACTGCTACGGCTGCGATCATCAGGAAGGGCATATAGCCGCTCCCGAGTCGGTGAGCATGGTGATATGTCGGGATCGAGTGTAAGCGACCAAAACAGGTCGTCCAGCACGCATACGCTGTGGTCGCTCAGCGAGATCATATCCAAGATGGCCTAAAGTCATCATTTTCCAACGCCACAGAACGCGAGGACTGGGCGGCGAATGATCCTGAGGCGCAAATGCGCAGCCATTGCGCTTTTGACCCAACCAATCTCCCACGTGCCTGCCTCGCCTCGCATGCTCATTGAAGGGCCAAAATTCTCACGGGGTGGTTTCGGCCCATTCGGTTCTCGACGATCAGATCTCGCTGAGCCGGATCAATGCGACCCACGAACGGAGCTCGCTTTCATCGCGCATCATGCGACGCAGGTGCGGACCTAGCAAGGATTTCGCGTGTCTGATTGATCGATCCGTTATCAAAAAGCCTGATACATGTATCAGCGCTTCTGGTTATTGCAGGCAGCGTACCTCTGCTACCTTTGGTATTGCCACTGAGTTTTGCGGGCTAGCGATCGGAGTGACCATGCGAACGGGTTACGATGCATCTACGGGGTGTTTGGTATCATCGATTCCAAGTCGACATCCGCAGGCAAACTTAGCGCTTATCAGCCACTCTTCGAATCGGCCGGGTCTAGAACGCGCGCCCGTCTTGTTCTTCCACGGCGCCACCGTCCCGACGTTTATGACCTCAGCGTTTCGGATCGACGGCACCTCGTGGTTCGACGCGTTGGCCGCTGCTAAGCGTCCGATCTACGGGATCGATCTTCTTGGATATGGCGAGTCGGATCCATACCCGTCCAGCAGCGAGGGCGAAGAAATCAATCCCGCTGACTTTGGCCCGGGACGAGAACTTGTTTCCGAGATTGACGTCGTTGTGGACGCAATCCGTCGGGAGTGCCACGCCGACAAGGTACACATTATCGCAATCTCGCGTGGAGCAATTCCGGCCGGCTACTACGCGACTGAGCACCCAGAAAAGGTGCAGACGATCACGTTTCACGGACCGATAACCAGGCAGGTGGGGCTGGGCCGCTCGGTCTCGCAGAAGTACTTTGGCGTCCCCGAACTGCCGCGTGTTTCGCACTTTGCGGTCAGCGCCAAAGAGAGATTCGTGCTTCTGCGCGATGATCGCCCGGCTGGGACGGAGTCGCCTCTTGAGGAGGACTTTGTCCGCAATTGGGCGGCGATCTATAGCCAGCGGGCGCACGGAGATGCCAGCAAGGTCGATGAGCCTATTCGCGCGCCGATGGGCTTCGCGGTCGATATCTTCAATGCGTGGGAGGATACGTATTTCGACGAGACACGTCTCACGATGCCGACCTTCATTATTCGTGGCGAATGGGACCAGTATCTCACGCCGGCCGTAAGCTGCCAGCGGATGTTCGAAGTAATCTCGAACTCACGGAAGCTCTATCTGCAGCTGCCAGAGGGCACACATTCGATGATGTTCGAGCGGTGCCGCCGCGCTCTCTATCGGCACACATCACAGTTTCTTATTGAAAACGAATGAGCGGTCAGGAGAGTCATATGTATAAGCGCCCGCGTATCATCAAGCTTGACGGCAAACGGGATCCAGAATTCTATCGTGAGCGTACAAAGCGCAATGAGCTTTTTCTCGGAATCGATCCAGAGCAAATGAATCGCTCGCAGCAGCGACTCGCCGGTGCGGTCGTCGGGGTAGCGGGGTCAGGCGGACTAGGCGGTGGTCTCGCGATGATGCTTGCCCGACTTGGCGTTGGACACATCAAGATCTGTGATCCAGATAGCTTTGAGATATCCAATATCAATCGGCAGCTCGGCGCGACCCCGAACACCATTGGTCACAACAAATCGATGGTGGTCGGCAACTTGATCCACGAGACGACGCCGGATGTTACTGTTGAGATCTTTCCGGAGGGAATGCAGAAGCACGTCGCGAAGGAGTTCGTCGACGGATGTGATCTACTAGTCGACTGTGTCGACTTCTATCTGGTCGATCAGCGTTACGATATGCATAAGGCGTTCCGCGAAAGCAAAACGTGCAAAAGCTGCGTCGCTGGAACAGTTGTGGGGTGGGGGGCAAACGTATACCACTTCACTCAAGACGGACTCACCTTGGAGGAATTTTACGGGATTCCGCCAGATGCGCAGCAGACAGAAGAAGTAGTCGATAAGCTTGTGAAGCTGCAGGCGTCATTCCTTCCGCGGTTTCCCAGCAAGGACGCCATCTACGACTATATGCGTGATACGGGGAATGTCCCAATTCTGTCACTTGCGCCGGCGCTAGGGCAGTACATGATCGTTGCACGGGCAGCGCTCATACTTATGGGGCTCGACAAAGCGCCGTACTGTACTGAGTTGCCCCCAATGCCCTCTTATCTGTGGATGGACGCCTCAACAATGGAGTGCGGCGTCTACGAATTCAACGGCGAGTTCGTGAATGAGGAAGAGTTCGACCAGCACTTCACGCCACGGCTTCTCGAGCCATCTCTCGCGTAGCTGACTAGTTCGAGAGTTTGGAGAGGCAAACATGACAATCAGACAGGACGGTGAAGCTGCGGAATTTGTGTTAACCAGGCGTGTCAATAGTGCCAAAGATCTGGAAGCGGTAACGTCTTTGTGGCGGTCCGTCTACGGGAGCGAGTTCGGGTGGTTGAGCGACGACGCGAACCCTGTCACTGACGGCTTTCACGAACGTTCAGATTATTATGTCTCTTGGCTCAATGGCCTGGTGCCAGTCGGAACAATGCGCATTGTGCGAGCCCAGCAAATGGGCTTCCACATCACCGATGCGGTTGATGTCCGATCCCTCTCGAGCCGTCAGCCGTTGGTGGTCGAGGTGCAGCGCCTGATGGTGGTCGGAAAGTTCCGCGACAAGCGTTTTGCAGGTGCTCCATTTGGAATCTACGGTTGCATGGTGAAGGCCTGTCTTCACCATGCCGTAGCGTACGGGGTGGACACTATTCTGGCCGACTGCCATCGAGATATGGCGATTAGCCCCCTCAAATCCATGAAGCAGATGGGGTTTCGTGAAACGGGAGACACGTATGTGGACAGCATGAACGGGTTAGTCTGCGTGATCCTAACGATCGATACCAAGGCGTGGCTTCAGAAGATCTACACGAACCAAAATCCCTTTAATCAGTATCTTCTGGACATGAACGACTGGAGCCCTGGGTTCGCACAAATATCCGAACAAACCGGTAAACGGAACGGGCCGTCAACGAAGGAACGAGCTCATGCATGAGGCCAACGTCGAGCAAGGGGTCGGGAGATCGGGCGCGCACCTAGGGGTTTTGACTATTGTGCTCGCTCTCCAGATTCTTCCGTTCTCCGACATCATGGCAAAATACCTCGCTCTGAGTGTCCCCGTCATTCAGGTCATCTGGGGGCGCTTCTTTTTTCACTGCATTGCTACCGGTATCTATTCGTCGGTCGCGTACGGGCCGCGCTATCTCAAGCCGACTCTGTCGAAAATGCTCCTACTTCGAAGTGCGGCCTTGTTTGCCGCAGTAGGACTGTTCTACGTGACGATTCACTATCTACCGTTGACCACGTCACTAACGCTCTGGTTCGTCGAGCCATTCATTCTGACGCTAATGGCCGCAGTTATCCTGAAGGAGAGAGTGACGCGCCTTCAGTGGGTAGCCATTGCTGTCGGGTTTATCGGCATTCTGATCGCAGTACGGCCGACATTTGTGGCACTGCACTGGTCGTATGGAACGGGTCTCCTTGCGGGCTTCTTTTACGCGCTATTTCTATTCTTGACACGATTCATCGACGCCAAGGTTCCGTCCGTGGTTTCGGTATATCACACGGGACTCGTTGGCGGCGTAATTGCTTCCCTAGCTGTCGCCCCGGTCTGGGTGAGCCCAAGCGGTGAGCAGTGGATATTGCTGGTTGCTACTGGAATCATCGCAGCCGTCGCACACCTCCTTATCATAAAGTCGTTCGAATGGTCGAACGCGAGCACGATTGCACCATTTACCTATACCGAAGTGGTGATGGGTGCGATCCTTGGTTATGTGGTGTTCAATGACGCGCCGGATGCATACTTATTCGCAGGGCTCGCGATCATCGTCGCTTCGGGGATCGCGCTGCTGAGAGCGAAGCACGACGAATAGGTGGAATAGTAGGAGGGTGTCATGAACGTGCAAGGCATTGATGTCGAGTCTGAGGTTCGCAGTTACTGTCGATCGTACCCAGCGACGTTTTCGCGGGCAACGAGTGCCTTTATGGTGTCCGAGACGGGCGAGCGTTACCTCGATTTCCTGTCGGGGTGCGGTGCGCTGAATTACGGTCACAACAACGTTCATCTTAAGTCCGTTCTAATGGACTACTTATCCGCAGATGGAATAGCGCTGGGGTTAGATCTGAAAACGGGAGCAAAGAACGCCTTTGTGGAGGCGTTCTCCAATCTGATCTTAGGGCCGCGGAGTCTTCCCTATCGGATCCAGTTCCCGGGGCCGACCGGCGCTAATGCTGTTGAAGCGGCGATTAAACTGGCGCGAAAAGTCACCAAGCGGACCAATATTGTTGCGTTCTCGAATGCATTCCACGGCTGTTCGCTCGGCGCGTTGGCGTTGACGGCAAACTCATATAATCGGGAGTCGTCAAGCCCTCTGCTGACTCATGTTGATAGGGCGCTCTACGATGGATATCTCGGCTCGGATATCTGCACGGCGGATATTCTTGACAGGCAGTTAGGTGATCCATCGGGAGGGCTGGACAAGCCGGCGGCGATCATCGTTGAAGTGGTGCAGGGAGAAGGGGGGCTCAACGTCGCAAGCCGCAATTGGCTGCAGAAAATTGCCGCCATTGCGGCAAAAAGCGGAGCACTATTCATCGTTGACGAGATTCAGGCCGGATGCGGTCGAACCGGCAGTTTTTTCAGTTTTGAGAATTATGGGGTCGTTCCAGATATTGTGACGATGGCAAAATCGGTATCAGGGTTCGGATTGCCAATGTCTCTGGTTCTGTTGCGCCCTCAACACGATGTCTGGTCTCCCGGCGAGCACAACGGCACGTTTAGAGGCAACAACCATGCGTTCGTGACGGCCACTGCCGCGCTCAGACACTATTGGGCGGACGAAAAATTTGAACTGTCGGTTCGTCATAAGAGCGAGGTTCTATCCGATCTCCTCGGAGATTATTGCGAGTCGCGCCCCTTCCGCCCAAAGGGGCTGGGCCTAATGCAGGGGATCGATGTGAAGGATCCGCGCGTGGCCTCGGAGGTTAAGGCCGAAGCGTATCGGCAGAAGATCGTGGTGGAGCTGTGCGGTCCGTTGGATGAAGTAGTCAAACTGATGCCGCCACTGACGATCTCGGAAGAGGATCTCGTGGAAGGAGCCCAGAGGCTATTGGCGATCGTGGACGAGGTATTTGCCAGGCAGACGTTGGTAAGTGTGGACTAAGAGATCAGTGAGCGAGTGTCACCGGGGGTGTTCTGGGAGGCTAGAGAAATGTCATACGTGCAACCGCCCGAGTTTGTCACCAAGATGATAGACGCCGGTCAGGCGAAGGTTGCTATGGGTACCCGGGACACCTTAGTGCGGTCATTTATGGCTGGAGCGATCTTGGGGTTGTCTGCAGCCTTTGCGGTTTCGGTCACCGTGCAAACTGGGCAACCCCTCGCGGGGGCTGTCCTGTTCCCCGTCGGTTTTTGTCTTCTCTATCTTATGGGCTTTGATTTACTCACAGGCGTCTTTACATTGGTCCCTCTGGCATTGATTGATAAGAGGCCAGGAGTGACGGCTCTGGGCGTTCTGCGCAATTGGTCGCTGGTGTTCGCGGGGAATTTCGCGGGCGCCCTAACGGTCGCGATCCTTATGGCTATTGTTTTCACTTATTGCTTCAGCGTACCGGCGAATGATGTCGGCGTGAAGATCGGGCATATCGGCGAAAGCCGCACTCTAGGATATTCGGCTCACGGAGTCGCTGGGATGGTTACGCTCCTTGTCCGAGGAATCCGTTGTAATTGGATGGTGTCGACAGGCGTTGTCGCTTCGATGATGTCGACGTCCGTGACCGGAAAAGTGATCGGAATGTGGATGCCTATAATGGTCTTCTTCTACATGGGCTTTGAGCATTCGATAGTTAACATGTTTCTGTTTCCTTCCGGACTAATGCTTGGTGGTAGATTTTCGATTGTCGATTATCTCGTATGGAACGAAGTCCCCACTATCGTTGGCAATGCTATAGGGGGACTCGCATTTGTGGGCTTATCGCTCTACACCAGCTTCGCATCTGCCCGGGAAGGGCGAACGGCACTCAATAGCACAGCAACTTCGGCAAAGGTCATAGAGTTCGGCTAAGAGTTGTTGAGGTAAGGGGCGGCCGACTTTCGTATAGCTTGGCTTCGCGTCGGCGATGCCTGCGAGCGCCTGTCGGCTCGACGTTGTGCCGCCTCGTCATAGTGCGATTGCCGGGATCTTAATTGGGTTACATGCGTACTGGCCCAATGCTTCCAGGCCCTTGACCGCTGAGGCTCTTATGGCTCCTGTTGACGCAGCAGACGGCGCGAGACCGAGCCGCTCCGGTGCCGGATTCGGGACGAAGCAGTAGCGCTTGGCGGCCGGTCCATTGGAAGGAGCAGAAGATCGTCTTCCGGACCCGCGATGAGGGCCGAGTCGGCTCGTCAGACTGCGCGGACGTGGGCAATCTTAAGGGTTGCCTACACGGTACGCATCCGGTGAAGACCACAGGCGGAGTAGTCCGCGCGAATGGACGATTGATGGGAGCGATCAGGCGGCGGCAGAGATGGCGGGGGGCTTCCAGTTCCAGGGCAGCAGATCTGCGATCCTGCTAGCCGGATGATCGGGCAGCCAGGCGAGGGCGTCGGCAAGCCACGCCTGCGGGTCGACGTCGTTGAGCTTCGCAGTCTGGATCAGGGTGTAGATGGCGGCACGGCGACCGCCCTCGTCTGAGGTCCACACGCGCCCCGTGCGCGTCTTGCCCTTGGCCAGAACCTGCACCGTGGTGTCGTCGGCATGGATGCGCTCGCCAGCGAGGACATGCGCCTTGATCTCCTCGACCAGCGGCATCAAGGTCGCAGCCGCCGCGCCGACCCAGTCCGCGAGTGTGGAGACATCGAGCGCGATGCCCTCATGCGCATACGTCGTGCTCTGCCGGTTGAGGGGCAGGTGCAATCCGTATTTGGCAAACAGGATGTGTGCCAACAAACGCGGTCCGGCACGTCCGCGTGAGATCGGATGGAATGGTGCCGGCGGCTGGCTGATCGCCTCGCAGGCGCGGTAGGAGAACTTCTCGCGCACATGCTGGATCACCTTCCACTGCCGCGGCACGAGCTCCAGCGTCTCGGTCACGTCCTCGCCGATCTTGCGCAGCCTGTCGTCGCCGCAACATGAGCAGTTGGTCGGCGACAGCCGCGTGCGGATTAGCGGCGATCGTCACGGCGGCAAAGCCGGGTGGCGGCGCCTCCTTGCCACACAGCTGCTGGCGCCAGCGGAACACCTGACTGGAATGCACCCCGAACGCCCGCGCCACGCCCAGGATCGTTGCGCCCGGCTGCACCGCCGTCACTATCGCGGGATCCGCCGAGCCGCTGATCCGGATCTTCGTCTCAGTCCCGATATCGACCTCGATCAGCCTTTGCATGCCGGCGCCGCCACGACGACACGCTCCTTGTCAGCCCGCGACCAATGCCGCCGTCGCCGCTCCGACGTGATCACTTCCACTTCCGATTTGGCCATAGGACTAGCTCCAGGACTAGTCCTATGGCTTCGCGAAGCATCACTGCCGACGCAAGGCGGCCGTCACCGGGGCTTACCCTACACGTGCTCAAACCGAGGGTATGGCTTTGTCGCCGCGACGATCGCTGAGGCGCCATTCGTAATGAGGTGGCGGCCGGAACGCACCGGGTGTGAGTGCCTCGCCGCGCGTGAGCTCACCAATCTTGCGCAGCCCCCTCACCGCCTCAGGAGGTTGGCGCAGGATGCACGATCCACTCGCGCGATGCTCGGGCACCGACCGGCGACGCTGAAGCGGACGGACGGATCTGAACCTCAACTGCTGGAATGGCATCGGGACGTACATCGGTATTCGAACAGCTCAAGCTCGAACTGCCGATCTCGAAGGCCTTGCCGCCGAGCACCTTGCCGAGCCATGTATGCCAACGGCAAGCACGACCAGCTCGTTCACTATCGGCACGATCTCTTCTCTTGGTAAGCGGATGGCACTGCTCAATCTGATCGACCGTTTCGGCTGTTCTCTCCCGATGCCTGTCGCGGAACCTTCGGTCGCTTGCGCGTATAGCCGATCAGCTTGCGCTGACGCACGAGCGCAGTTGCAGTGCTGAACTCGGCCGGGTCCCTCGGCAATGTGGGCGTCCGAAAACCCCTATTCAATCATAAGGATAAATGGACGTTGCCGGTTGCATGGCGCCGGGGCGATCATGCAGCGTAGACCTACCTCGAGGTGGTCAGCTCGGGATTCACCAAAATCGGCGGAGCCATACTGGCCAAACGACTTCATGGACACCATCCTGCATCCACGTCCGTCGAAGGTTTGGCCTATCTACTCTGGTAGGTGTACCGGGTGTGATACCACTCGCGCGAGTGGGGGAACGGTGGTAACGTACCGGAGGCAGTGCCAGGCCAGGATAACCTGTCAATTACCCGTGCGTAGCTTCGCGAAGAGGGCTCCTATGTTGCGCAACATTGAAATTAGCTTGCTTCGCTCATTTGCGACACTTGCAAGCACGGGGAGTTTCACCCGTAGCGCCGAACTTCTATTTCGGACCCAATCGGCAATCACCATGCAAATGCAGAAGCTTGATGAATTGCTCGGTTGCAAGCTAACCTACCGGAGCGGGAAATCGATAAATTTGACAGCCGAAGGACGGATGTTGCTGCCTTACGCGCTTGAGATCATTCGCTTAAATGACGAGCTGCAAGCCAGCTTCAGCGCTTTGAAGCACCGCGAGCAGATACGCATTGGAACCTCGGATGATTATGCGGTGATTCTGCTTCCGAGAATAATCCACGCGTTCAGAGCGACCCATCCAGATGTCGAACTGACCGTACATTGCTCAAATCGCAATCAGAATCTGGAGAAGTTTAAGCAGGGTGAGCTCGATTTCTTGCTTACCCCCGTCACCGCGGAAGAAAACATAGGTGAGACACTGCGAACCGATCGCCTGGTCTGGATCGGTTCTCCGGGCATCAAGATCACAGAGAGTGAGCCGGTTCCATTGACAGGCTTTCCTCTGGGTTGCGTGTGCAGGGACTTGATGATTCGAATTCTGACAAAAAGTAATCGGAAGTGGAAGTTTGTCTATTCGAGCAACAGTATTGTCTCGATTCATTCCGCAATCATGTCTGGCCAAGTCGTGTCTGCAGTTGAAGAGAGCACGGTTCCCAATGGAGTGAACATTATCGACGGACAGTTTGGGTTACCGCCTCTTCCAGAGGTCAAGATTTCTGCGATATACAAGAACGACAAGAAAAATAAAGCGCTGCAACGTTTCTGTCAGCATGTCAGCGAGGGCATAAGGGCCGGTACGGCGAGCCACGCTGTGGAGGTCAGAAGCCTGGGCTTCGCGAGCGGTTGAAAACACACTCGGCTGTTTCTAGGTCAGCCCAGCTCGAACGAAAAGCGCGTTCGCTCGCGATCGTCGCGCCTACGTCAAAAGCCCTCGCCAGCTCCCGCCGCACATTCAGCCGCCCGAACTCCGGCCTGGACAAAATAAGGGGGCAAGGTCAGCAGGGCTTTTTGTCGAAAATGATGTTCTCTCGCGCGCCCTAACTTAACGGGTCCAACCGCTGGTGGCGATCTGTTCGCGATCGTCCCGGCAGAAGGCGCTCCAAAGGGGTAGTCGTTCCGCTATCTTTGCCGCACTTCCAGAGCTGCGCACAACTTTGATCGTGGCTTCGGGCTGCACGTCCTTGACGTCGCCTTGGCGCCCGATCAGCGGGATCCGGATCCCTGCGCCCGCGCAGCGTGGAGCCAGCTTGCGCCCGATCCGCAGGGTCACTTCGGTCTGCGGCATGATCGCGACCTGGCGGGTGCCGGCCGGCTTCATCATCAGCCGGCCCCCGATCTCGCAGAGGCCCTTGTCCAGCCTCGATAGCCGACCGCAGTGCCGCGTCTCGACCGTACCGCCCTTGCACTCGGCTTCGATGGTCTCGCCGGCCGCATCGGCGGTGACGCTGCTCATTCTGGGCTGCGGGTGGATGACGATCCGCTGTCCCTCGGCGTTTTCGAATGTGCCCGCGAAGGCAGTTGGCGCGGTTGCGATGCGTCCGAAGCCCCGCTTGGCGGAGCCAGCCCGGAAGTCGATCTGCTGCGCGCGCTGACCGTCCGGATGGATCTTGACCTGTTTGACCGGCTCGCTCCCGAGCAGGGGCATGGCGTAGGCCAGCATCACCGCCCCCTCGTAGAAGTGCCGGTCCGGGCGTTCCGGAGGCTCTCGGCGGTTGGCGGGCGCTCCACGATCAGGTCATCGAGGTCCATGTTCGAAATCGCCAGCGCGTGGAAATCGGCACCTGAACGCGACCCGGATTGCCGCCGTCGGCGAAACTAATGCTGGGCAGGTGGAGTGCCATACCCGGCTCGGTCTCTGTCGCTCTGGTCGTGGGCGCGTTCAAGATCACGAGTCTATTGCAGCACTCGATCTTGATCCACAGGTCTGAGGTCCGCAAGGGATCACTCGCGTCGCCTCGGATCGGATAGATCGCTTTCTGGTCTCCTGCGGAAAGCCGACCCGCCGTGCTGCTTCGCCTTTCTGATCAGTACAGCCCCGCTAACCAGAGGTCATAAGCGCGTGGAAGCCAAAGGGCCGGGCCACGCTGAGTCCGGTCAAGGCTGGCTAGCCGGCTTCGCCGGTCGCGCTTAGGCGCGAGCTCTAACTGGGCTACGGTGATCCGGCAGCGGTCTTCCATGCGCTTATGGCTAGATTTGCCCAATTTTGCGAACCAGTTCGCCAAGCTGCGATTGGTGCCATTCGGAACGTTGATCTCCCAGCTCTTTCTTCTTCTAGCAACACTCTGGGTGTTAGAGCAGTGCCGTGCTGCGACAAGTAACCACAATGACTTACGACCGCCGATACTACGCCGCGGAGAGGCGCTTTTATCTTGCCGCTTTAATCGGCCGGGTGTTCTGCCTCTCTGCCACGATCGTCTTCGTCGCTTTCGCCATCGGTGCTCTCCATCTTCATCGTCAAAAACACGTCTGCAGCGCAGCCTGATCTGCAGCTCGTTGACAGCGAGGAGTCCCAGTGCGCCGTGCAGCTTTCCGCGCTCAGCGACGGCGTGGCGCTCCTGCACGATGGCAGCAGCATAGCCGTCGCGGCGCAATTTTCCATCGGTCTGACGGAGCCACGTCACAGGCAATTTTGCGCGATCGCGCCGTCCCTTCGGACACCGCCTCGCAGGCAAGATAGCGTGCGTTCCGTCGTCTTGGATCTGCACCGGTCCTCATCCGCTGACAGCGGAGCTCCATCAATTCGCGCGTCGTCCGCGACGACTGTTCGTTGCTGCCGGGCTGTTGCTATGGTTCATGCCAGCGCGCCCAGTAGCCTGCGGTCCTTGCGCTTGGCATGCGCGGCCGCATCAGTGGCGCTGACGGCCTGATCGCCGCAATACGCCGTGCCGTCGCACCACATCGCGTGCATGATCACCGCGAGTTTGCGCGCCACCGCGACCACCGCCTTGCGGTGTCCAGACCGCTTGGCAACCGCCAGTCCCCAGGTCTTCACCTTGTCGCGACGCTTGAAGCGCGTCAGCAGCGCGCTCGCTGCCTCGTAGAGCGTGCGCCGCACATCGGCGTCGCCCGCCTTGCTGATCGGCCCCTGCACATCGATCGAGGTGCCCGACTGCCAGCGCCGCGACGTCAGGCCAAAATACGCCGCGACATCGCGTGACCGCCGAAAGCGCGACGGATCGTCGATCGCCGTCATGAAGCTCAGCGCGGCGATCGGCCCGACGCCTGGAATCTGCATGAAGCGCCGGCACAGCTCGTGTCCGGCGACCAGCTTGACGACCAGGCCGTGCAGCCGACAGTACTCCTTCCACAGCGCCGCGCGTGCGTTGAGCATGGCATCGATCAGCTCGCTGATCAGCGCGTCGCCGGCCACCGCGTCGCGCACGGCCTGCGCAAAGGCGCCGCGGCCGACGCGGTTGAGCTGGATCCCGAACGCCTTCAAGGAGTGCCGGATCGCGTTCTCGAGATCGAGGAATTTGCGCTTGAGATTGCGGCGATGCGTCAGCAGCAGGCGCAGCCGGTAGCACGGCGCGGTCTTGATGTGCGCGCGCCGGAACCAGCCGGTGCGCATGATGTGCGCGATCCCGAGCGCGTCCGCACGGTCGGTCTTGTTGCGCTGCGCATGCAGCGCGGCGCGCACGTGCTGGGTCTCCAGACAGATCGCCGGCAGGCCGAGACGGAGCAATTCGGGATGCAGACACGGCGACAGCGCGCCCGCCTCGTGGCCGACCCGCCTCAGCCGGCCGAGAGTACGGCGACACCCATTGGCCGGCCGTTCGTCAAGTTGCCGCAGAGATTTATTTTGGCAGCCTACGTTGCCAAAAGGACAGCCGATCATCTTCTCTCGCCGTCGTACTTGAACCGCGCCCGCTTCTTCGGTCTTAGGCTGCGTCCGCAGCGCGGATCGCGCCAGACACCCATGAGGATCAAGCATTGGTCCGACCGAGACCATCGCCCTGGCGGCTGAGCCGCCCCAGAAGAATGTTGGTACCGTCCTGCATCCAATAGAGTTTCACAGAACCGTGGCTGCCGGCTTGCCGGTGCCAATCTCCGGATGGCTTGCAGTTCGGGCGATCCGCCGTCACGACGGAAGGTGACGGCGATCCGACGTCCAATTCAGTGCAGTTGGTTTTCCCAGTCACCGTAAGTGGCTCGCCGGATCGTCGTCGTCCTTCAGGCGAAGCAGCGCGTTACGTCGAACGGCTTGCCCTCCTTCAGGATGTGGTAGCAGGCCCGTGCCAGTTTGTGCGCCAACGCCTTGGTGGCGACGATGTTGTTGGTTCGGGCTTTCTTGCGTTCATGGAAGCGCTTTGCTTCGGGGCACAAGCGCTTGGCGAAATTCGCCGCTTCGACGAATGCCCAACAAAGATATTTGTTGCCGTTTTTGACGTTGCCTTCGCCCTTCTTCCTGCCATTGCTTGTGTGCACGCTGTCAACGCAGCGCGCGTAGGACGCAAAATTTCCGACGTCCGCGAACCGTTCGATCGGCCCGGTTTCGAGAAGTATGACGGTTGCCAGCGTCTTGCCGATGCCTGGCACACTGGTCAACAAACCGTATTGCGGCCGAGGTCTGACACGTTCCAGCAGGCGTTTCTCGATGAGCTCGATCTGCGCCCGCAATGTGTCGATGACCGCGACGTTGGCCTTCATCGCCAGGCCGACGTCGGCCGGCAGCGACATCAGGTCGATTGCATCGTTGTCCAGACGCTTGATCTGATTGCTGCTCAAGCGCCCGCCCTGTTGCCGGGACATGATGTTCTCGACCGCGAGAATCTGCGCGGTGCACGACCGCACCAGCTGCATGCGCTTGCGTGCCAGATCTCGCACGGCACGGTGCTCTCTTGGCAGGATCGTTCCCGTCGGCAGGATGCCCAGGCGCAGCAGGTGAGCCAAATGACGCGCATCGGTCTCGTCGCCGCCGTGCTTCAATCCTTCATATTGCTTGATCGCAGACGTGTTGGCCAGATGTACGCGGAAGCCGGCGTCCTGCAGTCCATCGACCAGCCAGTACCAGTTGTAGGTCGACTCGACGACGACGCCCGACATCTCGCCCTTCCAGGGCGCAAGGAATCCGACGATTTTCCCGATGTCGTTCGGCAAGCGCTTCTGCGCCAAGACACGGTCCGCATCGTCGATCACTGCCATCATGCAGTTGTTGGAATGCAAATCGATCCCGCCGTACATCATCTTCGCCTCCTCGTGATCAAAGTGATTCGGTCAGTCCGAGTTCACTTTAGTTCCACACCCTCCGCTGTCGCGGAGGTCGGCTAGATGATCTTCAGTGCTTCCTTGAGGGCGTCCGGATCAGTCACCACCGCGACCTCCAGCAGCACTTCGCCCTTGTCGACCACGCAAATCGCGGTCTGCCGACGTCCAGCCCTCAGAAGAGCTCCATGGCGCACCTCCTGTGTTGTTGAGAGCGCTTATTCTGCAAGGCCGCCGCTGTCGCGTCAGCAGCTGGCCGGTCAGGCCGAATACGGACGGCAATCCAACGCGCCCTCTGCTCGGCCCTCTCCTACCTCAGCCCGCGTGCAAGTTTCGGGTACGAATGGTCCAAGCCGAATGGCGTCGACGCCAGGTGCTCTGCAAAGGTGCGCATCTCGCCCTTAAAGGGGAGGGCTGCAGCCTGCAACCTCGCGCATTCGGCTGTTCCAGTTTGGCTGCGGGCATGGCACCTTTGCGGATACTGCGCAAGCCAGTACCCGTGAGGCTTGATCCGCTTGCGCCGGCGGCGCCAGAATGCCCGCCATCCGGCACCACCGCGTCCCGGGCATTTCGCTGTCAGTTCTGCAGGGGGCTTGCAAGCGGGATGCGCGGTTCCCTCCGGGTAGGAAAATCCCCTTTCCCGTTACCGAGGAATCCGTCACCGGCTTGAGCGGCCGGCCTTTTCGGTTGCCTCACTCTTGACCGGGCGGAGACGCATGGAGCAACACCTATCATGACCGAGTGCATTCCGCCTCATCCCGGATGAAATAGAGGCACTGGCCTCGCTGCGCTCCCAGCCCGAGCTACACTTGAGGGTGAGTGCCGCCGAGCTGGGACGAGAATGGGGCTGGAACAGGATACGGGCCAGTCGCCGCCTGAAAGCCTGGGAGCGGGCCGGCCTCATTCGTCGTAACGCTGAAGCGATCATTGTAACAGGAGCTGCGACGTCGACCGTTACAGATGGTGCCACCGCTGTTACGGAAATCGCCGGCTTCACAGAGATGTCCGGAGCGCAGGAGGCCCTCATCCCACAACCTTTGCCCGAGCTGATCGCGGATGATCCCGCCTGAACTTCGATCCATCTGGACTCCTGTATTGACGAACGAGGCCCCGCCAACCGGGCGGGGCCGACACCAAGCGCATTACCGGTCAAGGCTCTCAACGAGCTTTCCGACGTCCCATTGCCACGCCAGCGTGCCTCGCCGATGCCCTTCGGGAGGATCGCACTTGGAGTTATTCGCCAATTCTTCGCTTGCATTCTTGGGTTTATGCCCGCCATGAACCCCTGCCCGTCGGCGAGGCTGGGGGTAGCAAGTGCAGGGGTTGAGAAGTCGCGTGGCGACTTTTTGGGGGGACCGCGCCGTTAGGCGGGGGAGCCAAAATCCGCCAGGGCGCACCCTTGCGCGCGCGAGAGTCCAAAACCCTTAGCGACCACTTTCGAGAAGGCAGCGACGTTAGCCGTCAATATTCCTTCGCGCGCGGGATCGTCACCCGGAGGGCCGAGGGAGCGCAGCTTTCCGGAGGACGCGCCCATCCGCTTTGTGTAAGTTCGCTTGACGTATTCCCCGATCAGCTAGAGTGCAGCCGTGATTTTTGAGGCCGAACCCGAACAGATCGAAGCGCTGGACAGCAAGCAGCTCGTCCAGCTGATGAAGCTTTTGATTTTTGCAGAGTGCCGCGTCGCGCAAATCCCTTTGCGTGCGACGCACGTTCCGATGCAAATAACGATCTCAGACGGCGGCGAAGACGGGCGAGTGGAATGGTCGGAAGGTGCGGCGTCGACACCGTTCTTTGCCCGGCGTTTTTGCGTATTTCAGGCAAAAGCGCAGAATCTAACAGATGCATCCATTCGCAACGAAGTGCTGAAGAAAGCAGCCGCCAAAAAGCGATCCAGTGCGAAAGCGAAGCGTGGAAAAAAGGCAAAGAAATCGCCCACGCGAGGCGTGGTTTTGAGTGAGGCGCTAGCGACCGTGCTGAAGAAGCGCGGGTCGTACACAATCCTCTCGACGTCCGCCTTTATCGGGAAGAAGCGTGACAAGCTGATTAAGGCGGCCCAGGCCGCCGTCAAAGACGGCGGTGGAACAACGTCCCGCATTGTCATTGACGTCCTGGACGCTAACAAGATTGCTGATTGGGTCAACACCCACCCGTCGGTCGCGCTCTGGCTTGCTAAACTCTCGCGCCGGCGCTCATTAGCGGGCTTCCAGACGCATGAGGGTTGGGGCAAGGCACATGATATTCGGGTTTCGCCCTGGGTCGGCGGCAATGATGCGCGTTTCATCGCCGTCAACGTCTCGCTTGACGCCAGCAGCCCCGCGAAGCCCACCGAGACGATATGGACATTTGACGAAGCGGCAGCAGCGGTCCTGAAGCAACTTGAAGAGGACCAGCAGAGCGTTCGCATTGCGGGTCCATCGGGCTACGGAAAATCTCGGTTTGCATATGAGGTCTTCAACCAGGCAGGTTCTCTTGCCGGGCAGGTTGACGCCGCGACGATGATCTATGCGGACTACTCGATCGTCGGTGATGAGCTTGTAAAGCTCGCCCTGGAGATCGCCGAAAGCGGTTCGGCTGCAACGCTTGTTGTCGATGAATGCCCGGACCTTGTGCATACGAAGCTGTCCGAAATAGCGCAGCGTGCTGACTCACGGCTGCGAATTCTGACCATCGATGTCGAAACTAAGATTGTAAGCGCTGAAAAAACGCTCACGCTGAAACTCGAACCGGCGTCCAAAGACACGATTGCGGCGATCGCAAAGGGAGTCGATCCCAACATCAGCGACACTAATGTCGGCCTCATACACGAATTCGCTCACGGCTTCCCGCAAATGGCCGTACTCGCGGCGCAGAAGAAGGGCACAGGGCGTGGCGCGATCCAGTCGGCCGACCAGTACGTCGACCGCGTGATCTGGGGCTCCCGCACCCCGAATGATGCCGCACGGAAAGCGTTGTCGATCCTAAGCATGTTCGAATGGATGGGCATCGCAGGCCCTGTAAGTGGCCAAGCGGCCTACATCGCCGAGCATCTTGCGGGGATGCTGTTCGACACCTTCGTAGAGCATATTAAGTCGTTCAAGAATCGTGGTGTGCTTGTCGTGCGCGGCGATTTTGCCCAAGTGCAGCCTATACCACTCGCAGTGAGGCTTGCCACCAGCCAGCTCGGCCTCCTTGCCGATAACAAGCTCGTGGCCTTCTTCATGGACGCTCCTCGCGAACTCCAACAGGGGCTGCTCAGGCGCATTCGCTGGTTCGACACTGTGCCCGAAGTTAAGACTCTGGCGCGCACCTTGTTGGAGGGAGCATTTAGCGAGTTCGATGTCCTAAATACGGATTTCGGCGCGCAGGTGCTGGATCAACTGGTGCATGTCGAACCCGACCTTGCCATGGCGACAATTGACCGGGTCTTCGGTTCGTTGTCGATTGATGAGTTGCAGGGCGTCACGGACGGTCGGCGGCACCTGGTCTGGGCACTGGAAAAGCTCGCCTTTCGAAAGGAGACCTTCGAAACAGCGGCACGGCTCCTCCGGCGGCTTGGCACAGCTGAGATTGAAGATCGCATCAGCAATAACGCTGCTGGTCAATTCAAGGGGCTGTACAGTCTCTATTTGAGCGGCACTGAAGCCGCGCCCGATGTTCGGCTGGTCGTGTTGGATGAAGGACTTGAGTCCGGCGATCCGAATGAACGTGCACTCTGCGTCGATGCCCTCGATGAGATGCTTGAGACCGGGCATTACAGCCGTAGCGGCGGATCAGATCAAATCGGCAGCGGCGAACCTCTGAAAGATTGGCAGCCGAAGACATATGGTGAAATCCGAGACTTCTTCCGGGCGGCGCTATCGAGACTTACGCGCCTCGTGCTGAACAATGATCCTTTCGGCGCTAAGGCGAAAGTCATCCTTGGCCAGCGGCTCCGCTCGATGTTCAATCAGCTCCAGCCGAACGAAGTCCGATCGCTCATAGACAAGATCGTCGGCCACGGAGGATTCTGGCCGGAGGCATTGCAGGAAATCAACGAGTGGCTCTATTTCGATGGAAAGGCTGCTCCGAAGGACGTTCGGGAACAGATCAGGCGTTATTTCGACGAGTTGCTGCCCGCCGACCCCATCCTGTTGGTTGTCATGTATTGCAAGGGATGGCATGGCGACTTCCATGATCCAGACACTAATTTCGAACGCGACGATCGTAAGGGTACAGACTACGACTACCCGGTTCGGAAGTCTGTTGAGCTTGCAGAAAAGATTTCTGGTGATGACCCGCTCGTGCGGCGTGCGATCGAGGCGCTTGCGACAAGCGATGCAAAGTCATCCTTCGGATTTGCACGCCGTTTGGCGGAGCGGGTGGCGGAGCCACTCGGGTTATTCCGGGACGCGGTAACAGTTGCAGAAGGCACCAATGAACCACCAAGCCTCCGCTTCTTCGGCGGACTAATCTCGGGTGCCGAAGCACGTGACCCAAAAGTGGCGCGAGAATGCATTCGCCTGGCACTGCGGTCGGCGAAACTGAAGCCCTTTGCGATAGACATGATCGGCTCGGGCACGTTGCAACCGGATGATATCAAGCTCGTGGTCTCTCTTCTCAAGAGCGGTGACGTCAACCCGATGGACTGCGCGACTCTCTCCTACGGTCGGCGCATGGATCACCTCAGTCCAGAGGAAATCGCTCCGCTTATCGAGGAGTTGATGCTTCACAAGGCGCGAGGTCTATGGACGGCTCTAGATATCATCTTCATGTACCTCTACCCCAGCAAGCCACTCGACATTGTGCTTGAGCGGCAACTACGCGCCATATTGGTCTCGTCGGGACTCTTCGAGCAGAGTCAGCGTAACGCAATGGACGGCCATCACCTCCAGGAGTCCGTAGCGATGCTCGCGACCCACAGGAAGCTGCGCGCACCGTATGTCCGGTCGCTTACCAGGCAATTGCTATCTCTGATCAAGACCGAGAATTCGGACGTCTTCTTCGCGCTCGACGATCCAGTACGCGCGGCACTCAACACGCTAATGAAGGAGTTCCCCGCAGAAGTGTGGAACGTGATTTCACCTGTCTTGCTTTCAGCGAAGGGACTGGAACGGCACCGATTAGAGGGGCTGATACGTGCAGACCGAGACGACACATTCGGCGCAGGCCCTCTCTTCGCACTACCGCCCGATATGTATCTCGCCTGGGTACGTGATGCACCGACCACCCGGGCAGTCGAGGTGATGCGATGGCTCCCGATCGCATCGAAGAATGATACGGGGTCGTTGTCGTGGACGAAGGAAGTGGAAGCGTTCGTTAATGAGTTCGGGACAGAGCCGGGGGTTCTGGGTGAGCTTGGTCGACGCATGCATCCGAGCACGTGGTGGGGGTCCGTCGTGCCGTTTATCGAACCTTGGCTGCCGCTCTTGCGCACCTGGCAGTCTCATCGCTTAGCCGAAGTCCGTGCCTGGGCGCGGGAAAGGATTCAATTGCTTGAGAACTACATTGCCGCCGAGAAGAAGCGCGATGAGGAGCAGGATGTTCGGTGACGATTGGTCCCGAGGAAGAGGTTCGCTTAAAAGCCGAAAAACGCCGGGCAGCAAACTTCGTTCAGCTCTATTGGCTTTTGACGTCATTCTTCTCCGCGTGCGCTGAGGTGGGGGCGGTCGGTTATGCGATCTGCCAACCATGATTTGTCTTTAATCGCGATGGCTGAGAAGGCAGTAGCGCCGGAAGGCGCGGCGGAAAAATTTTGTTGAAATAGGCAGCTTCGGCCGATTTGACTGGTTGCGGCGCATTGGGAAAATCCGCCGCGCGACGTGCATGAGAGGCGGCGGTAGAGACCGCCCGTTTGTCCTCAATGAGAAACTTGATCTGCGGCAACGGCTAACGGGTGGCGTAAGAAAGGGTATTAGAGAACTACCGGGTTCGCCGGGCGTCACTCATTTCGTGAAGGACGGTGTCGATCCTCTCTTTGACGCAGATGCTCGCGAGCACGACCTTTTGTGCAAACTCATCTTCAAGCCATTGGCGCCCTTGTGATCATTCGAGCTCAACGGGTCGTGTATGGCGCGCTTCGCGTCTCGAACGGCTTCGTGGGCCGGTTTCTCACGCAGCGGCTTCGAATAGCAATTTGAGATGGTTGCAGGTCCCCGCAACCAACGATCCGAAACTCCCGTAGCCACCTCGGCTGCGGGAGTTTTGGTATGTGCTTCTTGTTCCTGTGAGCCGCTGTCCAGCCAAGGACGGGGCCGAGTTTCCCATGAAGCGTGGCCTCGATTTGCCCGCGCTTGGCGCCCGGCCGGAGCATGATGCGGTCGATCAGGCCACGCAGAGCCTGTGCGGCTTCGGCTCGGTCAACCGGACGGTTCAAGGCCGTTAGGTGCGCGACCTTCCTGGCGTAGAGCTGCGAGGCGCTCGCCAGCATGTCAGGGGTGTCGGCGGGAGCTTCGGCAAGCAAGGCCGTGAGCTCTTCCTTGCAGGCCTCGCGCGTGTCCGTCGCTGCGATCATCGATCGTTGGAACAGTCCCTCCTTGACCGCCTCGACGATTCCTTGGATGTGCTTTTCGACCTTCAGCAGTTCGGCGCGCCAGGCATCACCGCTGGCGCGCCGCTCGCGGTTCAGCCGGTTCAGTTCTTCAGCATAGGCGCGCATGGCTTCGGCGACGACCTCCGGCGCAAGCAGCCGGTCCCTCAGCCCTCCAAGACGCGCTGCTCAAGCTCACTCCGCTTCAGCGTGCTGCCGTTCGAGCAGGATCCATTGCTCACATGAGCCGAGCAGACGAAACGATCTGCCCCACGCAGCGAACAAGGTCCGTCGCAACGACCGCAGAAGACGAGCCCCGAGAACAATGATTTTGGTCGTCGTGCACTGTTGATGCGCTTGTTCGAATGGTGCTCGCGAACGGCTGCTGTCACGTTGACGAACTTCTCGGCGATCTCGTTCTGCGTCCCCTTCACCGCCTGCCACAGCTCATCTTCAACGGTGCGGAGATGTGGGACGTCCTGACGACTTCCATCGCGCGATTCATCGAGCAGGAAGCACGGTGGTGTGCAGATGTGGATCCGGCCGGCGGATGCATGCGGGCTTGTTAGCTGAATTCGCTGAAACCCGCCGATGGTCAACACATCCAATCAGTGCGCGATCGAATATTTGTCACGTAGAACTACGGGCAAATGACCCCAATTTAGCTTTTGTTGACCCCTTGGTGGCAATTCGGCGCAGGTGGAAAATTAACCGCGATCGATTCAAATACATGGAAATCTCGGACTCATAAGGCGGCGGTCGCGGCCTGCTGTCGGGCATCTTTGAACTGTGGCGGAAGATGACATGTTGAGATGGATTCAGGATATGCGCATCGGTACCAAGCTAGCGGTCAGCTCGCTGCTGAGCATCTTGCTGGTTGGCACGCTGATCTACGTCCAGATGACAGGCGACGCCGCGGTGCGCGCGGCGAACGACATCGCCGACCGGCAGAATGTGATCCTGCAGGATGCGATTGAAGCCAAGGCCGCAGTGCGCGGCATGCAGATCGGTATCCGCGATATCCGCCTGGCCAAGACCGAAGCCGAGCTCAAGGCCGGTTCGGACTATATGAGTGCCCGGCTGAAATCGACGCTAGACCTCGCAGACCAGATCCAGAAAGCGGCAACGCTCGACGAGACTCGGCAGCGCGCGGCGAAGATCAAGGAGCTGGCCAGCGACTATGTGACCAAGGCGCGGGGTGCTCTGAAGGACAAGGCGGAAGCGATCGAGATCGAGGCGAAGCGCGACGGCGGCGGGCTGTCGACCGAGGCGCTTGCCAAGGTCGCCAAGCTGAACGAAGACGCCGAGCACATTGCCAAGGACGTGACGCTCCCGATTGCGCGCGAGCTCACCGAGGTGAGTGACAGGATCCTGGAACTCGCCCACAACAAGCTCGAGCACGAGAAACAGGTGGCGGAGCAAGAGAGGACGGCGGCCGAGCGCAATTCGCTTATTCTCGGCGCCACAGTGGCGCTGCTCCTGATCTTCACCTGTGTGTTCTCGATTGCAACCATCGCGCGGCCGATTGCCGCGCTGACAAGATCGATGCTGGAGCTTGCCGAGGGCAACTTTGCCGTCGTGCTGCCGGGTCTCGGCCGCAAGGACGAGATCGGGGACGTCGCCGGTGCCGTTGAGAAGTTCAAGGTGGTGTCCGAACGGAAGGCCCGCGAGGAGGCCGAGGCGAAGACGCAGCAGGACCGCGTTGCCGCGGAGCAGCGCAAGGCGGACATGCACAAGCTGGCGAACGGCTTCGAAGCCGCCGTCGGCGAGATCGTGCACACCGTATCTTCGGCCGCGACCGAACTCGAAGCCTCCGCCTCGACACTGACCACGACCGCCACGCGCTCACAGGAACTGACTGCGACGGTCGCAGCGGCCTCCGAGCAGGCGACCACCAACGTGCAGTCGGTGGCGTCCGCGACCGAGGAGTTGTCGTCCTCGGTCAATGAGATCAGCCGCCAGGTTCAGGAGTCGGCCCGCATGGCAAATGCCGCGGTCGATCAGGCGCGCCGCACCAATGAGCGGGTGGCGGAGCTGGCGAAGGCTGCAAGTCGCATTGGCGACGTGGTCGAACTGATCAACACCATCGCCGGCCAGACCAACCTCCTGGCGCTCAACGCCACGATCGAGGCCGCGCGTGCCGGCGAAGCCGGCCGCGGCTTTGCGGTGGTCGCTTCCGAGGTCAAGGCACTCGCCGAGCAGACCGCGAAGGCGACCGGCGAGATCGGCCAGCAGATCAACGGCATTCAGAGCGCGACCGATGAATCGGTCGGCGCGATCAAGGAAATCTCGACCACGATTGAGCGGCTCTCCGAGATCTCGTCCACCATTGCAGCCGCGGTGGAAGAGCAGGGCGCGGCGACCCAGGAAATCTCTCGCAACGTCCAACAGGCGGCGCAGGGCACCCAGCAGGTCTCCGAAAGCGTCATGGCCGTGCAGCGAGGCGCCACGGAGACGGGATCTGCCTCGTCGCAGGTGTTGTCGGCTGCGCAGACACTATCCACCGACAGCGACCGCCTCAAGATCGAGGTCAGCAAGTTCCTCGATCGCGTGCGCGCGGCGTAAGACCCCGTCGCCGCACGGGAACGCTCAATGACTTATGGCCGATGCTTTCCCGATCTATGACGGAAGCATCCAGTCGCTGCCGGTGGTCTGCAGAGCGAACACGACGACGAGGCCGATCACCAGGAATGGCCCGAACGGCAGCGCCGTTTCGCCGGTCATCTGCCGGCCTCTCATCTGCAGCACGAGAACCGCCGCGAGCGCGGTCGTGGTGGCGACGAGCAGCAGAATCGGCAGGCCCGATAATCCCACCCAGAGCGTCGCGGCCATCACGAACTTGACGTCGCCGAGGCCGAGGCCCTGTCGGCCGCGGGCCAACTCATAGAGGTGGCGGAGCAGCAGCAGCGCCGCGCCGACCGCCAGCGCCGCGGCGCTGTCCCACAGTGCCTGCGGCAGATCGGCGACCGCCACCGTCCGGACGAAACCGCTCGCCGCCAGCAGCGCATTCATCCAGTCCGGCAGGAGGCCGCTGCGCAGGTCGGTCCAGAGCAGGCCGGCGCAGGTCAGGGCCAGGACGATGATGCAGGCGATGTTGATGAGGTCGGTCACGCAGGCCAGGGATTCGCGATCTTTGGTCGTTCTCACCATAGACCTGCACCGCGGGCCGGCGATAGCCCCGCCATGATCGGGCCAATCGCAGCGACCGAGCCGCCACGGCCACGGACTCGCCTGAGAGGAAGCACGATGCCGCCCTGCGATGGCTCCTGAGGTCGCATTGCAGAGCCCGACCGAGTGGGTGAATGTGGCATCCGCCGACGCCATGACCATCGCCATCCCCTCATCCGCACCGTCGCGCACGAACTAACAGCCTGAGTCCTCCTGCACCCGGTTCCGAGCTGCACGGCACTGGGACCGGAAATCCTGCGGGCAAACCTGGTGCACCGCAGCGTTCACGGCACGCGATGCGCAGCCTTGAGGAGACGTCGACCCCGACGTGGCCGTCCGGCCCGCGCGCCGTCGAGGCGGAGTCTGAGATCTGAGATCGGGCGGCCGCTCGCGCAGGACGTGTAGCAGACATCCCGTCGCTCAAAGGCTCGGCAATTCCTGCTGCCGGATTTGGCAATGCGCCGGTCGCGGAGGCAACGAACTGATCAGTACGCAGGCGCGCATCTTTTTCATCACGATGCCGCATGTCGACGTTTGACAAATTTGATCATCTGGTCAAATCTTGCAGGGTGAGATCGTTCTTCGGACAGGCCGCCTTGCGGTGAGCGTCAATGGCAGGAGGATCAGCTTGAGCAACGAATTGGCCGTCGGTCTCGCAGGCCACAGGATCTCCGCCGAGCAGTGCCGCGACAATTTCAAGGACCTGGTCGCGCCGCTCCATCCCAACGAAGCGCGCCTCGCCGCCGAGCGCTGCCTGTTCTGCTACGACGCGCCCTGCGTGACGGCGTGTCCGACCGAGATCGACATTCCGCTCTTCATCCGGCAGATCGCGAACGGTCTTCCGGTGGCGGCTGCCAAGACCATCCTCGACGCCAACATCATGGGCGCGATGTGCGCCCGCGTCTGCCCGACCGAGAACCTCTGCGAAGGCGCCTGTGTGCGCGAGTCATCCGAGGCGCGCGCGGTGGAGATCGGACGCCTGCAGCGCCATGCGACCGACGCACTGTTTGCGAGCGGGCGCCAGCTCTATCGCGCAGCGGCTTCCACGGGAAAGAGGATCGCGGTGGTCGGCGCCGGCCCGGCTGGGCTGTCGTGCGCCCACGCGCTGGCGCGCCAAGGCCACCAGGTGACGATCTTCGAGGCGCGGCCCAAGGGCGGCGGGCTCAACGAATATGGCATCGCCGCCTACAAGGTGACCAGTGACATCGCGCAGGCGGAGCTCGCCTATATTCTTGCCGTGGGCGGAATCACCATCGAATACGGCAAGACGCTCGGCCGCGACATCACCCTGGCCAGCCTGAGGGCGGATCATGATGCGGTGTTTCTCGGTGTCGGCCTCGGCGGCACCAACGGGCTCGGACTCGGCGATATGCCGGCGGGCGTCAGCGATGCGGTCGCGTTCATCGCCGCGCTGCGGCAGGCGCCCGACAAGACGGCGCTGCCGATTGGCCGCAATGTGATCGTGATCGGCGGCGGCATGACTGCGATCGACGCGGCGACGCAGGTCAAGCTGCTCGGTGCGGAATGCGTCACCATTGCTTATCGCCGCTCCAAGTCGGAGATGCCGGCCTCGCCCTATGAGCAGGAGGTGGCGCAGGTGCGCGGCGTGCTGATCCGCGAACATTTGGCGCCGGTCGCGTTCGAGCAGGCCGACGGTGTGGTGTGTGGCGTCACCTTCGAGCGGACGCATAGCGAAGGCGGCCGGCTGGTTCCGACCGGCGAGCGTCTCACGCTCCAGGCCGACCAGGTGCTGACCGCGATCGGCCAGACGCTGGTCGCGAGCGATCTTGCCGACAGTGGTCTCGCCTTCGAGAAGGGCCGCATCGCGGTCGACGATGCGCGCCGCACCAGCCTTCCCGGCGTGTGGGCCGGCGGCGACTGCGTCGCCGGCGGCAACGATCTCACTGTGGCCGCCGTCGCCGACGGCAAGGCGGCTGCCGCGTCCATCATCGCAGCGCTGCAGCCTGCAGCGGCCGCAATCCCTCATCACGCAGGAGCTTGAGCCGTGGCCGACCTCCGCACCAGCTTCGCCGGCATCACCTCGCCCAACCCGTTCTGGCTGGCCTCGGCGCCGCCGACCGACAAGGCCTACAACGTCGTCCGCGCCTTCAAGGCCGGCTGGGGCGGCGTGGTCTGGAAGACGCTCGGCGAGGATCCGCCGATCGTCAATGTCAGTGGGCCGCGCTATGGCGCGATCCATGGCAGCGACCGCCGCGTCATCGGCTTCAACAACATCGAGCTGATCACCGACCGGCCGCTCGAGGTCAATCTGCAGGAGATCACGCAGGTCAAGCGCGACTGGCCCGACCGCGCCGTCGTGGTGTCGCTGATGGTGCCGTGCGAGGAGCCGAACTGGACCGCGATCATCGGGCGTGTCGAGCAGACCGGAGCCGACGGCATCGAGCTGAATTTCGGCTGCCCGCATGGCATGAGCGAGCGCGGCATGGGCGCCGCGGTCGGCCAGGTGCCCGACTACATCGAGATGGTCACGCGCTGGTGCAAGGCGGCGACGCGGATGCCGGTCATCGTCAAGCTGACGCCGAACGTCGCCAGCATCCTGCCGCCGGCGGAAGCCGCGAAACGCGGCGGCGCCGACGCGGTGTCGCTGATCAACACGGTCAATGCGCTGATGGGCGTCGACATCGACCAGATGGCGCCGTGGCCGCATATCGACGGCTACGGCACCCATGGCGGCATGTGTGGCTCGGTGGTCAAGCCGATCGCGCTCAACATGGTCTCGGCGATCGCGCGCCATCCGGCGACGCAGGGCCTGCCGATCTCGGGCATCGGCGGCATCGAGAAATGGCGCGATGCCGTCGAGTTCATGGCGCTGGGCGCTGGGAACGTCCAGGTCTGCACCGCCGCCATGGTCTATGGCTTCAAGATCGTCCAGGAGATGATCGCCGGCCTGTCCGAGTGGATGGACCAGAAGGGCTATGCGCGAACCGAGGATTTCGTCGGCCTCGCCGCGCCGCGCAAGACCGAGTGGCAGCATCTCAACCTCGACTATGTGGTGAAGGCGCACATCGACCAGGACCTCTGCATCAAATGCGGCCGCTGCCATATCGGCTGCGAGGACACCTCGCACCAGGCAATCACCAGCCTGAAGGACGGCCAGCGGCACTTCGAGGTGATCGAGGAGGAATGCGTCGGCTGCAATCTCTGCGCGGTGGTGTGCCCGATCGAGAACTGCATCACCATGGTGCCGCTCAGGGAAGGCGAGGTCGATCGCCGCACCGGCCTCAAGGTTGGCGGCCACCGCACCTGGCTGGAGCATCCGAACAATCCGATGGCGACGAACCCGAGGCCCGCCAAATATGCCGCGGAGTAGTCCGGCTCACTCCTGCGCCGGCCCGAGCACGGCGTCGAGGATCGACTGCCGTGCTGCGGTGAAGAAGGCGGGATGATCAAGCGTGCGGCCGGTGATGGCCTCGACCTGTGTGGAGAAATCGGCGTAATGCTGCGTCGTCGCCCAGATCATGAAAATGAGATGATGCGGATCCCGTCGCGGCAGTCTGCCCTGCGCCATCCAGCGCCGCAGCAAGGTCACCTTGCCGTCGACCTGCTGCTTGAGGTCGTCCTGCAGCACTTGGCCGAGCACCGGCGCGCCGCGCATCACCTCGATCGCGAACAGCCGCGACGCCTTGGGATGGTCGCGGGCATATTCCAGCTTCGTGGTGATGTAGTCGGTCAGCGCCGCGCGCGGGTCGCTCTGCGGCTCGATCCTGGCCAGCGGCACCAGCCACATGTCGAGCGTCCGCTTCAGCACCGCGAGATAGAGATCCTGCTTGGTGCGGAAGTAATACAGGAGGTTCGGCTTCGACAGGCCGGCGAGATCGGCGATGGCGTCGATGCGGGCGCCGGCGAAGCCGTCCATGGCGAACACCGAGAGCGCGGCATCGAGGATGCGCTCCACATTGGCCTCGCCGCCGCGCGTCTTGGCTCGCGTCTTGGCGCGGGTCTCCGTATCAGGCGTCGCCACCTTGCGGGCCTTGCGTTTCATGGTCGTCCGCGCCACCGCCATCAGACAGTCCGTTGCAATTCGATGAGATCGTGTAGATTGGTTCGCGCGCAGCATGCAATGAATCTGACCAGATGGTCAAATCTTGCGCAGGCGGATCGGACGTTGTCTCGATCAAAGCCTGTGAAATCAGGGAGCAGGGCATGGCATACCGCTTGCTTCGATGCGATCCATCGAGCTGTGCCGGAGAAGGGTGAGCTGTGAGCGCGCAGACGGCCATCGACATCCGCAACCTGTCGCTGACCTTCCAGACCGGCGACGGCCCGGTCTATGCGCTTGCTGACGCCAACCTCACCATCGCCAAGGGCGAGTTCGTCTCCTTCATCGGCCCGTCCGGCTGCGGCAAGACCACGCTGCTGCGCGTGATCGCCGATCTCGAGCAGCCGACATCCGGCAGCATCAGCGTCAACGGCCTGTCGCCGCATCAGGCGCGTCTGAAGCGGCAATATGGCTACGTGTTCCAGGCGCCGGCGCTCTATCCCTGGCGCACGGTGGAAGCCAATGTGATGCTGCCGCTCGAAGTGTTCGGCCTGCCGAAAGCCGAGCGACGGGAGCGGGCGCGCAAGCATCTCGACATGGTCAGGCTGTCGGGCTTTGCGAAGAAATTTCCGTGGCAGCTGTCCGGCGGCATGCAGCAGCGCGTCTCGATCGCCCGCGCGCTTTCGTTCGAGCCGGAGCTGCTGCTGATGGACGAGCCGTTCGGCGCGCTCGACGAGATCGTGCGCGACCAGCTCAACGAGCAGCTCGTCAAGCTCTGGAACGAGACCCGCAAAACCGTCGTCTTCGTCACGCATTCGATTCCCGAGGCTGTGTTCCTGTCGTCGCGCATCGTGGTGATGTCGCCGCGGCCGGGACGCATCATCGATGTCATCGATTGCGACTTCGGCTTGGACCGCACGCTGGACATTCGCGAGAGCCCAGAGTTCCTCAAGGTCGCGCACCGGGTCAGGGAGGGGCTGCGCGCCGGCCACAGCTACGATGAGTAGCGTCGCGCTGCAGACGCCGCGCGAGGCTGCCGCGCCCCACCGGGTGTGGGACGGCCTGCGGCGCGGCGCGCTGGTCCCGGTGCTGACCTTGACGGCGATCATCCTCGCGGTGTGGTATCTCGCGTGCCTGCCGATGAATCGCGACCTGCCGCAGCTCGCGCGCGTCGAAGGCCTGGCCAACCGCTACGAGGCGGCCTGGAGCCTGGAACGGCCGGTGCTGCCGGCGCCGCACCAGATCATCACCGAGCTGTATGCCTCGACCATCGGGACAAGGCTGCTTCGCGAGACCGCCGACGGTCTCGTGCTCAATCCGCGCAATCTGCTGACCCATGCCTGGGTGACGATCTCGGCGACGCTGGCGGGCTTCGTCATCGGCGTGACGCTCGGCATCGCGCTGGCGGTGGCGATCGTGCATGTCAATGCGCTGCGCCGCAGCCTGATGCCATGGATCGTGGCCAGCCAGAGTATTCCGATCCTGGCGATTGCGCCGATCATCATCGTCGCGCTCGGCTCGGTCGGCATCGTCGGCCTGCTGCCGAAGGCGGTCATCTCGGCCTATCTGTCGTTCTTCCCGGTCACCATCGGCATGGTCAAGGGCCTGACCTCGCCGGACGCGATGCTGCTCGACCTGATGCGCACCTACAACGCGTCGGGGACGCAGACCTTCGTCAAGCTGCGCTGGCCGGCCGCGATGCCCCTGCTGTTCGCGAGCCTGAAGGTCTCGATCTCGATCAGCCTGGTCGGCGCCATCGTCGGCGAACTGCCGACCGGCGCGCAGGCCGGTATCGGCGCCCGTCTGCTCTCTGGCTCCTATTACGGCCAGACCGTGCAGATCTGGTCGGCGCTGGTGATGGCGGCGATCCTCGCCGCGCTGCTGGTGGCGCTGATCACGCTCGCCGAGAAGCTGACGTTGAAGGCGATGGGAGCGCGGCCATGAGCGCCATCATGTCCTCCCCATCCGAGCGCAAGCCGACGCTGTCGCTGGCGGGATCGCTCGCGGCTGGAGTCGCGTTCGCGATCCTCGCACTGATGTTGGCCCATCGCGGCACATCGGGTCCGATCGTGATGACCCTGGCGCTCGCAGCCTGGGCCTGCGCTTGGTTTACGAACGTGATCTGGAGCCGCGCGCAAGGTTTGCCGCCGATGCTGACGCGGCTCGCGGCAGTCGCGGTGCCGCTGCTCTTCGGCCTGACCCTGGTATTCCTGTGGGAAGTGATCTGCGTCGGCTTGAAGGTGCCGACGGTGCTGCTGCCGGCGCCGTCGCTGATCCTGTCGCGGCTGTTCGCATCATTGCCTGTGCTCGGCGCCGACTTTGTGCAGACCTTCGTGCGCGCGGCCCTGCCGGGCTGGCTGATCGGCTCGGCCGCCGGCTTCCTGGTGGCGCTCGCCTGCGACCGCTCCGACTTCCTGCGCCGCGGCCTGATCCCGATCGGCAACTTCATCTCGGCACTGCCGATCATCGGCATCGCGCCGATCCTGGTGATGTGGTTCGGCTTCGACTGGCACTCGAAGGCCGCCATGGTCGTCGTCATGACCTTCTTCCCGATGCTGGTGAACGCGGTCGCTGGGCTCGCCGCGGCGGGCCGGCTCGAGCGCGACCTGATGCATAGCTACGGCGCCTCCTGGCTGCAGACCCTGATGAAGTTGCGGCTGCCGGCGGCGATGCCGTTTCTGTTCAATGCGCTCAAGATCAACGCGTCGCTGGCGCTGATCGGCGCGATCGTGGCGGAGTTCTTCGGGACGCCGACGCTCGGCATGGGATTTCGCATCTCGACCGAGGTCGGCCGAATGTCGCTCGACATGGTGTGGGCGACGATCGTGATCGCCGCCATCGCCGGCTCCGCCTTCTTCGGCGCGCTGGTGCTGCTCGAGAAACGGGTGACGTTCTGGCACCCGTCGAACCGGGGTTGAAACGAAGTCTGTTGGTTTGTGGTGTTGAACAGGGGAGACGACGGATGCTGAAGAGATTGATGCTCGGCGCGGCGCTGCTGGTGGGACTCGCGGCTCCTGCCTCGGCCGATGACAAGGTGACGTTGCAGCTGAAATGGGTGACGCAGGCGCAGTTCGCCGGCTACTACGTCGCCAAGGACAAGGGCTTCTACAAGGCGGAGGGACTCGACGTCACCATCAAGCCCGGCGGCCCGGATATCGCCCCGCCGCAGGTGATCGCGGGCGGCGGCGCCGACGTGATCATCGACTGGATGCCGGCC
This sequence comes from Bradyrhizobium sp. SSBR45G, assembly GCF_030159255.1. Lineage (GTDB taxonomy): Bacteria > Pseudomonadota > Alphaproteobacteria > Rhizobiales > Xanthobacteraceae > Bradyrhizobium. The sequence continues at coordinate 48,760 of NZ_BSCT01000025.1, forward strand.
GCGCTTGCCGCGCGGGAAAAGGGCGTGCCGCTGGTCAACATCGCCCAGCCGTTCAAGCGCTCCGGCATGATGCTGACCTGCCGCAAGGATTCCGGCGTCGCAACCTCCGCCGACTTCAAGGACAAGACGCTCGGCGTCTGGTTCTTCGGCAACGAATATCCGTTCATGGCCTGGATGGCCAAGCTCGGCTACAAGACCGACGGCTCGGCCGGCGGCGTCAAGGTGATCAAGCAGGGCTTCAACGTCGACCCGCTGATCCAGAAGCAGGCCGCCTGCGTCTCGACCATGACCTATAACGAATATTGGCAGGTCATCGACGCCGGGCTGAAGCCTGAGGACCTCGTGGTGTTCAACTACACCGACCAGGGCGTCTCCACCATGGAGGACGGCCTCTACGTGCTCGAGAGCAAGCTGTCGGATGCGGCCTTCACGGCGAAGATGGCGAAGTTCGTCAAGGCGACGATGAAGGGCTGGGAATTCGCGCGCAGCAATCCGGACGAGGCGGTCAAGATCGTGCTCGACAATGATGCGACCGGCGCCCAGAAGGAGGCGCATCAGAAGCGCATGATGGGCGAGATCAACAAGCTGACCGCAGGCTCCAACGGCAAGCTCGACCCGGCCGATTTCGATCGCACCGTGACGACCCTGCTCGGTGCCGGCGGCGACCAGCCGGTCATCACCAAGAAGCCGGAGGGCGCCTGGTCCCACGCGGTGATCGATGCCGCGCTGAAATAGGCGCGCGCCATCACCAGCAATCCCGGCTGCAGCCTCTCGCGGTGCTGCAGCCATCCCATTCCAGATCACCAAGCTCGACACGACCACGCCATCCAGCCGGAGGAGCGCTCATGACCATTCTCATTCGCGGCGGCACCGTCATCAACCATGACCATTCCCGCCGCGCCGACGTCCTGATCGAGGACGGCAAGATCGTCGCCGTGGCCGAGGGATTGTCGGCCCCGACCGGAGCTCAGGTGATCGACGCCGGCGGCTGCGACATTCTCCCCGGCGGCATCGATCCGCACACCCACATGGAACTCATGTTCATGGGCACGGTGTCGGCGGATGATTTCGAATGGGGCACCAAGGCGGCGCTGTGCGGCGGCACCACGATGATTGTCGACTTCTGCATTCCCGCGCCGGGCGAGTCGATGCTGAAGGCCTATCAGGACTGGCGCCACAAGAGCGAGAAGGCGGCCTGCGACTACTCCTTCCACATGGCGGTGACGTCCTGGACCAAGGAGACCTATGAGGACATGGAGGCCGTGGTGAAGACCTACGGCATCAACACCTTCAAGCATTTCATGGCCTACAAGGGCGCGCTGATGGTGAACGACGACGAGCTGTTCAACTCGTTCTCGCGCTGCGCCGCGCTCGGCGCGCTCCCGCTGGTGCATGCCGAGAACGGCGACGTCGTGTTCCGCCTGCAGGAGACCCTGATGGGCAAGGGCGCGACGGGACCTGAGAACCACGCCTATTCGCGGCCGCCCGAGGTCGAGGGCGAGGCCACCAACCGCGCCATCATGATCGCCGACATGGCGGGCTCGCCGCTCTATGTGGTCCACACCTCCTGCCGCGAGGCGCATGAGGCGATCGCGCGCGCCCGTGCCGCCGGCAAGCGCGTCTATGGCGAGCCGCTGATCCAGCACCTCGTGCTCGACGAGGATGAGTATCGCAATCCCGATTGGGACTATGCGGCGGCGCGCGTGATGTCGCCGCCGTTCCGGCCGAAAAAGCATCAGGACTCGCTGTGGGCCGGGCTGCAGTCGGGCTCGCTGCAGGTGGTGGCGACCGACCACTGCTCGTTCACGCGCGAGCAGAAGCGGCTCGGGCTGAACGACTTCCGCATGATCCCGAACGGCACGGGAGGCGTCGAGGACCGGTTGCCGGTGCTGTGGACCAAGGGCGTCAACACCGGGCGCCTGACCAAGGAGGAGTTCGTCGCGGTGACCTCGGCGAACATCGCGCGCATCCTCAACATCTATCCGCGCAAGGGCGCGGTCGCGGTCGGCTCCGACGCCGATCTCGTGATCTGGGATCCAGCTGCCACCAAGACCATCTCGGCCAGGACCCAGACCAGCCGGATCGACTACAACGTGTTCGACGGCATCGCCTGCACCGGCGCGCCGCGCATCACGCTGTCCGGCGGCCGCATCGCCTGGCAGGACGGCGAGCTGCGCGCCGAGAAGGGCGACGGACAGTTCATCGCCCGGCCGCCATTCCCCGCGAGCCACGTCGCCAACAGCACCTGGAAGGAATTTTCGGCGCCGAAGCCGGTGTCGCGCAGCATGCCGGTGGTGCCATGAGCGAGACCGTGACAACTCCGGCCAAGTCCGATCGCACCAATCTGTCGATTGATCCGCAGCGGCTGTGGGACAGCCTGATGGAGACGGCGCGCTTCGGCGGTACGGCGAAAGGCGGCATCTGCCGGCTCACGTTGTCCGATGACGATCGCAAGGTCCGCGACTGGTTCAAGCGCGCCTGCGAAGCGGTCGGCTGCATCGTCGCCGTCGACGATTGCGGCAACATGTTCGCGCGCCGCCCGGGCAAGCGGGCTGATCTCGCGCCGATCTGCATGGGCTCGCATCTCGACACCCAGCCGACCGGCGGCAAGTTCGATGGCGTGCTGGGCGTGCTCGGCGCGTTGGAGGTGATGCGCACGTTGCACGCGACCGGCTACGAGACCAACGCGCCGCTGGAGATCGTCAACTGGACCAACGAAGAGGGCTCGCGCTTCGCGCCGGCGATGCTGTCGTCCGGCGTATTCGCCGGCGCCTTCACGCGTGACTTCGCCTATTCGCGCCGCGACCGCGACGGCAAGGAGTTCCAGTCCGAGCTGGCCCGCATCGGCTACAAGGGCAGCGAGCCGGTGGGTAGCCGCAAGATCGGCGCGATGTTCGAGCTGCACATCGAGCAGGGGCCGATCCTGGAAGCCGAGGGCAAGACCATCGGCGTCGTCACCGGCGTGCAGGGCATGCGCTGGTACGAGGTGACGGTGCAGGGCCAGGCTGCGCATACTGGTGCGACGCCGATGCATCTGCGCAAGAACGCGCTGCTCGGCGCATCGCGCATGGTCGAGCAGATCCACGCGATTGCGATGAAGTACGCGCCGGATGCTGTCGGCACGGTTGGGCTGATGGATGTCAGGCCGAACTCGCGCAACGTGGTGCCGGGTGAGGTGTTCTTCTGCGTCGACTTCCGCCATCCCGACGAGACCGTGCTGGAGACGATGGAGCAGGACTTCCGTGCCGCGCTGAAGGACACGATCGCACCGCTGGGGCTGACCTATGACGAGAAGCGCATCTGGGACAGTCCGGCCGTCCGCTTCGATGCCGAGATGATCGATTGCGTGCGCGGCGGTGCCGAGAAGGCGGGCTACGCCACCCGCGACATGGTGTCCGGCGCCGGCCACGACGCCGCCTATATCGCGCGGGTCGCGCCGACCACCATGATCTTCGTGCCCTGTGCCGGCGGCGTCAGCCACAACGAGTCAGAATCGACCTCGTTCGACGAATGCGGCGCCGGCGCGCAGGTGCTGCTCGAAGCCGTGCTCGCCTATGACCGGCGGTTCGGCTGAGGACGGACCGCGGCCGCGCGATTAGCGCATGGCGGCGGCGCCTCTGTCACGCGCCGTCTTCGCGTTGCCGACGAACCGCCCGAACCGCAGCGCCAGCGTCGGCAGCACCAGCAGGTTCAGCGCCATCGAGGTCAACAGGCCGCCGAGGATGACGAGGGCCATCGGGCCCTCGATCTCGCGGCCCGGCTCGCCTGCGCCGAGCGCGAGCGGCAGCAGGCCGAGCCCGGTCACGAGCGAGGTCATCAAGATCGGGACGAGCCGGTCGGCGGCGCCGGCGATCGCGGTCTCCAGTCCCCATGGACGGTCTTCGACGACGACCAGGTGCTCGTAGTGCGAGATCATCAGGATCGAGTTGCGCAGCGCTATACCGAACAGCGTGACGAAGCCGACCATCGAGCCCAGCGATAGCACGCTGCCGGTCAGGGCGACGGCGATGACGCCGCCGACGAAGGCAAAGGGCAGGTTGACCAGCACCAGCACGAGGTTGCGCCAGTGGCCGGTGACCAGCGACAGCAGCAGCACGATGCCGATCGTCGCCAGCAGCGAGTTCATCAGCAAATCGCGCCGTGACCTGGCCTGGGCTTCGGCGGCGCCGGTGAACTCGACATGGGCGCCGGGCGGCAACTTGACCTCCTTGGCGATCTTCCGCTTGGCCGCGGCGACGAAGGATTCGAGATCGCGCTCGCTGACATTGGCGGTCACCGTCTGCACGCGCTGCCCATTGCGATGGAGCACGACGTAGCGGCCCGCCGTGCCATAGACGTCGGCCACCTGCTTCAGGAGAACATAGGCGCCGCTGGAGGTCCGGATCGGCATGTTGCCGATCTCGGTCGGGCGGGCGCTCGCATCGGGATCGAGCTTGACGATGACGTTGAAGACGACGTTGCCTTCATAGGCCTGGCCGACCACGTCGCCCTGATAGGCGGTGCGGATCAGCTCGAGCACCTCGACCGCATCGAGGCCCCAGGACTGCAGATCGGTGGGGCGCAGGGTCACGTTGACCTGCGGCATGCCCGGCGGCGACTGCCGCTGAATGTCGATCGCGCCCCAGACCTCGCCGAGCTCGCGCGCAATGTCGTTCGCCGCGCGCTCGAGATCGTCGAGGTCGGGACCGAACACGTTGATGACCACCGCCGCGTTGAAGCCGGACAGCGTCTCCTCGATGCGCTCCGTCAGGTAGGTCTTGATCGAGACGTTGATGCCGGCGAAGTTGGCGAGTGCGGCGCGAATGCCCTGCTCGGCGCGCTCCTGTTCCGCGCCCGACAGGCCGGGCTTCAGATCGACTTCGATCTCGCTGGAATGGGTGCCCGCGGTGTCGACGCCGGCTTCGGCGCGGCCGGTATGCTGGGCGACGCTGCGCACCTCGGGCACGCTGCGCAGGGCTTCTGCGATCAGCGCCCCGAGCCGCAGCGATTCGTCGAGCGAGGTGCCCGGCAGCGTCGAGACATGGACGATCAGATGGCCCTCCCGCAGGTCGGGCAGGAAGGTGCCGCCGAACAATGGCACCAGGCTGGCGCCTCCGACCGTCACCAGCAGGGCGGCGGCCATGACCAGCTTGGGGAAGCGGCTGAGCCGCCGCAGCAGCCGCGCGTAGTGATGGCGCGACCAGCGCACCAGCGGCGGCTCGCGCTCGCTGTGCTGCTTTCGGCCGGCCAGCAGCATCATCGACAGCGCCGGCGTGACCGTCAGCGCGACGATCAGCGAGGCCACCACCGCCAGGATGTAGGCGATGCCGAGCGGGCCGAACAGCCGGCCGGCGAGGCCCGGCAGCGCCAGGATCGGGATGAACACCAGAAGCACCGCGAAGGTCGCGTAGGCGACGGCGCCGCGCACCTCGAGCATGGCGTCGTAGACGACGCGGGCTTCGCTGCGCGGTGACGGCAGGCTGCGATTCTCGCGCAGCCGGCGCACCACGTTCTCGACCCCGATCACGGCATCGTCGACCACCTCGCCGATCGCGATCGCAAGTCCGCCGAGGGTCATCGTGTCCAGGCTCTGCCCCATCCATTGCAGGGCCAGCACCGCCGAGAACAGCGACAGCGGGATCGCAGTGCAGCTGATCAGCGAGGTGCGCCAGTCATAGAGGAACAGGAACAGCACGATGATGACCAGCGCGCCGCCGATCAGAAGCGCCGACAGCACGTTCTGGGTTGCGGCATCGATGAAGGTTGATGGGCGAAACAGGTCGGCATGCAGCTGGACCTTCTCGCTCTCCAGCGCCGGGCGCAGCTCCTGCAGCGCGGCCTCGACGCGCGTGGCGACGTTGCGCGTGTTGTCGCCGTATTGCTGGCTGATCATCATCATGATGCCGGGCTGGCCGTTGATCAGCGCGCCGCCGATCGGCGGCTCCGGCGCGTTGACGATGGTGGCGACGTCACCGAGCACGACGCTGGCCCCGCCCTGGTGCAGCAGCACCGTGCGCGCGAGCTGCTCGGGTGTCAGCGACTGGCCCTGCGTCTGCAGGATGACGCGCTGATTGGCGGTGTCGACGAAGCCGGCGCCGCGCACGCCGGTGGCCTTGCGCGCGGCGGCCACGACGTCGTTCATGCCGACGCCGAAACGGACGAGGTCGTCGGAGCGCACCTGCACCTGCAGCGACCGGATGTCCCGGCCGTAGGTCGTGACCTGCGCCACGCCGGGCACCGCGAGCAGGCGGCGGCTCACGGTCCAGTCGGCGATGGTGCGCAGATCCATCAGCGAGCGCTGCCCGGAGGTCAGCCCGATCACCAGCACCGTGCCAGCCGCCGGCACCAGCGGCGTCATCGACGGCGCCCGCACGCCCTGTGGCAAGCCGTTGGTGACGACAGTAAGCCGCTCCGTCACCAGCTGCCGCGCCCTGTACACGTCCGTTCCCGGCTGGAAGATCACCGCGACCACGGATAGCCCCTGGATCGAGGAGGAGCGCATGCTCTCGACGCCGGCGAGGCCGTTGATCGAGGTCTCGATCGGCTGCGTGACCAGCACTTCGACCTGCTCCGGACTGAGGCCGGGCGCCTCGGTCTGGATCGAGACCTGCGGCGGCGCGAATTCCGGAAACACAGCGTATTTGGCGCTGCCCAGCGAGAACAGGCCATGACCGAGAATGGTGCAGGCAAGCGCCAGCATCAGGCCGCGAAAGCGGAGAGCGAACGAGACCAGCGCAGCCTGCGGCCCGGTGGCCGCGCGACGACCGTCAATCATCGTCGCCGCCGCCGCGAAGCTCGCTCTTGGCCTCTTCCGACAACAGCACCTGCGCGCCGCGCAGCACGATCTCGGAGCCCGACGGAATGTCCTGCACGACATAGTCGTCGTCGGACACCGGCTGGTCGGTGCGGATCGGGTGCCGCCTGAAGGTCTCGGGACCAGCGCGCAGATAGACCCAGGCGCGGCCCTGCCATTGCACGATGGCGGTGTCCTCGATGAAGACGCCGTCATAGGACTTGCCCGAGGGCACGTAGGCGATGGTGTTCATGCCGGGTAGGAGCCCGCTGTCGCCAGCGGCGACGAAGTAATAGCTGACGCCCTGGATGCGCGGGTCCGTGCGCGGGGCGGGGGACAAATAGCGCAGATCGATGTTGACGCTGCGCGTCGGCGCCTGGGCGAGCGCCGCGCGCGGCGGCTCGGCCAGGGTCACGCCCGGCGGCAGCGTCACCTGGACCAGCAATTGCTCGCGCTCGATCAGTTGCACGACTTGCGGAGCGCGCTCGATGATGCCCTTTCCGATCACTGCGCCCCATTCCTGCCGCGCGGTCGCCATCAGGGTCTTGACCTGCGATTCCGCGGCGGCGAGCGCGGCCTGGTCGGTCCGGAACGTCCCCTCGGCCGCCTCGGCGTCCTTGCGCGGCATTGCTGCCGACTGCACCAGGTCGCGGGCGCGCTCGAAGGCGAGCCTGGCGACGTCCAGCCTGGCCTGCGCCGTCTGCAGCTGGGCCTGGGCGTTGGCATAGTTGTTGGTGAGCTCGGTGAGCCTGGCGACATCCAGAACCGTGCCATAGGCGCGAAACTGCTCGGGATGGGATTCCGCCGCCAGCACCGCCGTCTGCAGTCCGATTTGCTTCTGCTGCGTCGCGGAAAGCTTGACGGTCGCAGGCTCATGGCCGGCCTGCCCCGCCGTTTCCGCCTGCGCGTGTCCGCTCCAGGAAGAGCAGATCAGCGTGACCAGGATTGCACCGCATGCGGCCGCAGCTCTCATCGGAAGCCAAACCATCGCGTGCCGGAGCCATCGGTCGGAGAACGTCTGGACGACGTTGTTGTCGTTGCGACAACAGCTACTTGAGCTTTTCGGGGGTTTCAAGCAGCACCCTCCGTGGTGATCACGGGCGTCGGATTGCGATGCGCCAGCGAGCGCATGTGGCGCCGCATTTCGTGCACGAGCCGCAGGAGCGGCGGGTTGATGGCCGAAGCTGGGCCGCAGCCTCGCTACGCGGTGGAGAAGGGGTGTCGACCACACGTCCGTATATTTCTTCTTGAGCGTTAGAAGTATTCTTAGACATGTTCTACCGTATTTGCGGACAACGCGCGCGCGTCACGTCCGCCGGAACCGGCGCGGATTAAAAAGCCAGGACTAGCCGTCGCTTACCGGCGTTTTTGGCCATCGGCTGTTGCGGGACTTTTTCCCGATTCCGCCCTCGGATCGAGGATCGTCACATTCCTCTACCTGTCGGGTCATTGATGTGACCTACCTTCGCCATACGCCTCCGCAACGAGTCCAGTGTTCCATCGACGTTGCAGCGAGGAAAGCTTGTCCAGCCTGAACCCACTCTTCGATCGCCCGGCGCGCCGTGATCACGGCCTCGGTCATCCCTGTCGGTCAGTGTCTTGCCGGGCTCGAGCCGGAGTTGCGGCCCAGCCGAAAGAGGGATCTGCACGATGAGCCACCCGGTGCACCTACGTCCCAACGACGCCAAGGCGATCGAGCGCGGCTCGTCGCTCGGACCGGCCGATCACGGAATGCGGCTGCTCGGCGCCATCGGCTCTTCCGGAGTGCAAGCAGCGGAGAGCGAGGCGTCAGCGGAGTCCTGGGACGCGCAGGCCGACGAGGGTCTCGGCAACGGGGCGGCCGTCGAGCCCTTGCAGGATGTCCTTGGCAGCCTGACCGAGATCATTCGCTCCGACCGGCATCTGGCCGAGCGGCAGCCGGATCATCCGCTCGTCGAGGATCACGGCTTGGCACTGGATCGCGCCGAGCTCGAAGGTCTTCCGGGCATCGTGCTCAACACGTTCGACGTCGATGGCCCGGTGTGGCTCGCCGTTGAGGCGCTCGCTGCGAGCGAGCCGCCGGCCATCGATGCCGATCTCGACATCTGGATCGAGCTGTCGTCCGATCCGGATCGGCGTCCTTCGCCGCGCGAGAGCATCCAGGTCACGGTCGACGAGATCGAGAAGAACCGCCTCACCTTTGCGCGTCACGCCCGGCCCGAGGATTTCTCGCCGACGGCGACGCTCGGTGCCTGGACCGGACGGCTGCGTCTCGAGCAGCGCCCCGATCTCACCCAGCGCATCGAGCGCTATGTGAGCGGAGCATGGACGGCCTGGGCCGACACCGAGCGCATGCGTCGCCGCACCATGGCGATCTATCAGTGGCTGCGCGACATGGCCGCGGGCGCCGATGCCGATCAGGGCCGGGAGATCATGTGGGGCATCGCGCTGTCGTCATGGCGGCACGGTGGGCGCGAATTCGAGCTGCCGCTGTTCGAGCGCCCGGTCGAGATCGAGCTGATCGAGCGTCCGGATGCCGAGATCAGGGTCCGGCCGCGCTTTGCCGGCGCGACCGTCAATCTCAGGGCGCTCGAGGCGGTGGCGCCGGACGCTGCGCTCGCGTTGCGCGACAGATCCGGCCGCCTGGTCGAGGCACTCGAGCAGCGCGGCGAGCTGTTGCCGTTCGCCGCGATCGATCTCGAGCAGATCCTGAGCGCCGCCGGCGCGCCGGCCGGCCACAAGACCTCGCGCAACGCCGAAAGCGCGGAGACCGGTGACGCGGAGATCGCGACCGGGCGCTGGGTGATATCCGCCCGGCGACGGCCGGAGAGCCTTGCGCTGAGCGACATCGAATCGCTCAAGACGGCGATCGCGCATGCGCCGCAAAGCGAATGCTGTCTGTCGACGGCCGTCAGCGCGCTGTTGACGCAGCCCGACGGGAGAAGCCGCGGCAATGCGCGCCGGCATCTCTCCAGCATCGTCGGCGGTCCGCTCGATCTTGCGCCTGCGCGTGAGCCTGCCGTTGTCGAGCATGGCGATCTGTTCTTCCCGCTGCCGGCGGCCGTCGAGGACGCCGAGATCGTGCGCGAGCTGTCCCGCTCCGATGGCTTGTTGATCCAGTCGGGCGCCCGCGACGACCGGGTCGCGGCCCTCGTCAACGTGGTCTGCCATCATCTCGCCCTCGGCGCGCGCGTGCTCGTCGTGTCCAGGGACGAGACCGCGCTCGCGCTGCTGCACCAGAAGCTGCCGTCGGGCATTCGCGAGCTGACCGTCAGCTCGACGGGCTCCGACAAGGATGTGCTCAGGAAGGCGGAGGCGCTGGCGAGCCGGTTGCAGGCGATCGTCGACACGACGAATCCGCGTGATCACGTCGGTCAGATCGGCCGGCTCGAGCGCGACATCATCTCGAAGCGATCGCAGATCGCGTCGCTCGATGACGAGATCGCCGAGATCATCCGGCGCAACCTCCGGCTTTCCGGCCGCTTGCCGGAGCTGCCGTTCGAGCTGTTCGACGGCCTGGTCGGCGAGCACGACGGCCACGCCTGGTTCACCGATCGTCCGAAGCGCCTGCTCGACGGCGCGGATCCGCTGGTCATGGCGGTCGACAAGGCCCGCGCGGCGCGATTGCGGCTCGGGGAGCGTCTCAAGCATATCGACGACGCGTTGCCGGAGACCGCGGCGCTGCCCGACACCGCGACGATCCTGCGGTTGCACGAGGAGCTCCGGGAGCAGGCAGGGCTGGCGTCGACCAGCGGCCGTGACGAGGATCTGGCGCTCGATGCGATCGCGACATTCGGGCTCGACGCCACCAGCCGCCTCGCGGCGGATCTCGACGCCCTGGTCGCAGGCCATCGCGCCATCGCCGACGACACCTGGCTCGCGCGGCTGTCGCCGCTCGGCGCGGCGAAGACTGACACCCCGTCCGGTCTCGACAAGGTCGTGGCCTGGGCGCGCGACGCCTCCTTCCAGCTGTCGCGAAACGCCGAATTCGCCAAGCGACAGGTGCAGGCGCCGGTCGAGGCCTTCACCAAGCGCGACGCCATCGGCGTCGTCGAGCGGCTGGCGGCCGGCGAGAAGCCGTTCGCGCGGTTCTCGCCGTCGCGGCGTGCCCTGAAGGCTGCCGTCGAGGCGATCACGATCGATGGCGTTGCGCCGTCGACGCTGGCCGACTGGCAGTATGTCGGGCGCTTCCTGCTGTGGCGTCATGAGCTGCATGTGCTCCGATCGCGATGGACGTCGATCGCAACCAAGATCGACGCGCCGGCGATCCAGCTCGGATCCGCGCGCGCATTCGATGATCTCGAACGCATCGTCAAGGGCGTCGAGGCCGCGATCGTGACGGCCGCGCTCGCGGTCCGTAACGTGTCCGATGCGTGCCGCAAGCTGTCGATGCCCGACAGCGACATCAGTGCGATGCTGACGGGCGTGCAGCGGCCGACCGCCTTCGGTGCGGCGATCCGCAGCGTCATGAAGCGTGTCTCCGGACCGCTGGTCGAGCTCGCCCGGATCGGCGAGCTGTTCGCCGGCGCCGGCGACCTCGCGACCTCGGTCCAGGCCGAGGTGCTCGCGCGTGTCGGAGATGCCGAGACGGACGCGCATCAGCTCGAAGCGTCCTGGACCGGCATTCTCGCCACGATGGACACGATCTGCGCGGCGGCCGCGGACTACGAGCTGATCAGGACGGCTTGCCAGCTGGCAAGCGCGGCCGGCGCGCCGAAGCTTTCGGATCGGCTGCGATCCGAGCCGGCGTCGCCCGGCGTGGACGAGGCGGCGCAGCTGTCGGATTGGGTGACGGCCTGGAATCGGGCCGTGCTGATGCGGATCGAAAGTCCCGAGGCGCGGCAGCTGCTGCACGATCTCGCCGCGCAGCGGCTGCGATTGGAGAAGCGGTCGCTGGCCCTGTTCGAAGCGGTGATCAGCGCCCGCATGTCGCTCGGAATCGCGCAGAACGCGAGCGGCGCCGTGCGGCAGTCGCTGAAGCGGTTCCGGGATACGATGCAGAAGATGGCCTCGGCCTGCTCCGGCCCGACCGCGCGCCGACTTCGTTTCGCCGCGCGCAAGTCGCTCGAGGGCTGGCTCGAAGAGGTTCCTTGTCACGTCATGCCGGCGTGGCGCGTCGCCGAGCTGCTGCCGGCGCGGATCGGCACGTTCGATCTGCTGGTCGTCGATCCTGCGTCGCGCTCCGATCTGCGCGAGCTGACGGCGATGCTGCGGGCCCGCAAGGTTCTGATCAGCGACGACCGCCGCGACGCCGCGGTCCAGGCGCGCCGCAACGAGGCGGCGGTCAGCCGCCGCGACGCCAAGGCGCAGCGTGGTATTCCGCCGGCGCTGCGTCGGCTGTTGCTGCCCGGCGCCTCGCTGCGCGATTTCGCCGAGATCCTGTTCCCCGATCGGGTTCTCGAGCTACGTCCGCGGCCTGCCAATGCCGAAGCGGCGCCGATTGCGGCTCAGATTCTGCCTGAAGCCTCGAAGCCGGCCGATGCGCCGGTGCGCGCGTTGTCGCGGCCGGCCCGGATCGCCGCGGCCGCACCGAAGCGGCCGGCGTCTCGGCCGATGAGCGCGACGCATACGCTCGAGGAGGAGATCGCCACGGTCGCGAAATATCTCTCGATGGCTCGCCGCTCCAGCGCAGATGGCGGGTCGGCCGCGACGCGCGCTCCGCAGCTACCGGAGAGCCGTGCGGCAGGCGCCAATGCTTCGTCCCTCAAGGCGTCGCCCGAGATTCGCGTGCTGCGTCGCCGTCCGCCGCGTGCCGACGCCGAGGCGGTCGCGCCTCCCGCACCATCGTCGGTGCCGCCCGAGTTGCCGGCGGCCGTGCAACCGGCCGGGCCGGATCAGGCTGAGACGCGCACGAGCGCCGTGGTCGAGGCGCCGCTGATCGTCGTCGTCAAGCCGGAGCCGATCGCGCCTCCGCCGGCCGAACAGAAGATCCCGACCGCGATGGCCGACGTGCCGGCCGCGAGCGCCGGGCCGGCCGAGCCCGCGAAGCCGAGCGCGGCTGCAACGCCCGCCGCGCCGGTGGAGGAGATCAAGATCCACCCGTCGCTGGTTGCGATGGCCTTCAAGGCCGCGGAGAGCCCGGCAGCGCCGCGAAGGCGCATGCCGAGCCGGCGCCTGATGGCTGTCGCAGCGGTCGGGCTGCTTGCGATCGTCGGCGCGGCCGTCTCCTGGGAGCGCGCGTCGGAATGGGTCCAGATGTCCTTGAGCGACGCGACGGCGGCGTCGGCGCTGCCGAGCGAGCCCAGCCCGCGCAAGGTCAGCGCCGAACGGATCCTGCCGGACGGCAAGCCGGTGGTCGCCGCTGCGGCCGAGGAGCATGCCACGGTCGGAATGAGCGTGCCGGCCAGCACGCCAGCGCAGGCCTATCTCTATCACGAGGATCCGCAGGACCCGAAAGGCAAGCGCTTCCCCGGCAAGGTCATCTGGTCGGTCGAGCAGAGCAAGGGACCACGGCTCGACGCCGCGCCCGCGATCAAGGGGGAGATCGAGATCGAGAACGGCACCAAGGTGACGATCTCGCTGCGGCGGAATACCGAGCTGGAGCTGCCGGCGAGCCACGTCATGGAGCTGACGTTCAATTGGGCGGATCAGAGCGTGACCGGGCTGGCCAGCATGAGGGGCATCGGCCTGAAGGGCGAGGAGGCGGAGCGCGGCACCGCGCTGGTGACGCAGACCGCCAAGGTGACGCCGAAATACTTCATGGTCGCGCTGTCCGCCAACGAGGTCGATACCAAGCGCAATCTGCTGCTGCTCAAGGGCAAGCAGTGGTTCGACATTCCGATCGTCTACGAGGGCGGCAGCCGTGCGCTGCTGTCGATCGAGAAGGGCACCGAGGGTGAGCGCGTGTTCAAGGACGCGTTCGCGAGCTGGGGTCAGTAGGCGGGTTGGCGGCGTCACGAGGCGAGGACGGCATGAGCGAAAGTTCAGCGTTGCAATGGCTGCGGGCGCCCAGGCTCGCCGAGGATACCCTGCCGATGGATTCGCGCGCGGTCGCCTGTCGGCGCTGCGGCCGCACGGTGGAGGTGTCGCTCAGTCCGATGCGTCCGCCGGGCTTCCAGCGCATCGAGGACCAGGTCGAGTGTCCGGAAGTGCAGGAACGCGGGACCGGCAAGGATCAAGGCGGGCTGCTGCTGATGATGTGCGGCGCGCTTGAGCAGTCGCTCGATGCCGAGTGGGAGGCGGAGCAGAGCGATGCGGCGGTCCCGCATCAGCCGCCGCCGCTCGCTGTGCCGACGCACCCCCGCGCCGCGCCCGAATTGCTGGATGCTTTGCCGGAGAGCTGGGACGACGATCGATCCGATCACGAGGCGGATGCGCCGACCGGCTGGCTGCGTGCATGGCTGGCGCGATCCGCAGGTCTCCGGAAGGGACTGATCCGCGCCGTCGTGGCCGTCCTGATCCTCGGCGTCGTCTTTCTCGGCGGCGTGCTGCTGCCGCTGCGCGAGATCAAGCTCCTGATCCAGTCGCCACCCGGCGGGCTGGCCGGCGCCTCCAGCGCGCAGCGCGAGGCGTTGCCTGCAGCGCCGCCATCGTCGCCGAGACGCATCCTGCTGGAGAGTGCGGCCGCGCCGGCCCCGCCGCCCGGGTCACGGTCGCCGTCCAGCTCTTTCGTCGCGCCGCGCCAGACCGCTGGCCTCGAGAGCGCTCCGCCGGCATCCGAACCGGCGGCTGCGCCGCGTGCTGCGCCCGAGCCGGAGCCGAAGCTGCGCATCCCCGAATTGATCGCGATCGCGGGCGGCAGCTTCGCGATGGGAGGCGACGATGAGTCCGAGCAGCCCGCGCATCAGGTGAGCCTCAAACCGTTCTCGCTCGGCAAGCATCCGGTGACGGTCGGCGAGTGGAAGCAGTGCGTGGCGGCGGCCAGCTGTCCCGACATCGCCTCCGGTGCCGACGATCGTCCGGTCATCAATGTGAGCTATGACGACACGCAGGCCTACCTCGCCTGGCTTTCCAGGGCGACCGGCAAGACGTTCCGGCTGCCGACCGAAGCCGAATGGGAATACGCCGCGCGCGCCGGTCAGCGCACCCGCTATTGGTGGGGCGACCGCATGCGTCCCGGCATGGCCAGTTGCAAGGGCTGCAATGGCGATGTGGAGCCGGACCAGCCGCCGAAGATCGGCAGCGCCCAGGTCAATCCGTTCGGCCTGTACGACATGGGCGGCGGCGTCGGCCAGTGGGTCGCGGACAATTGGCACAAGAACTACAAGGGTGCGCCGGCCGACGGATCCGCCTGGCTCGAGGACGGCAGCTACGCGCGCGTCATCCGCTCGGGGTCGTGGAAGAACGGGGCGGCCGATGCGCGTGCCGGGAGCCGCGACCGTTACGATGGCCGCATCAGGCATCCGACCCTCGGCTTCCGCGTCGCGTCGTCACCATAGGGGATCTGAATGTTGCGCGTCACGGCTGGACGTCTCTGTCTCATCCTCGCGATGTCGTCGCTCGCGCTCGCGCCGTCGCTGCTGTCGGCCAAGGGCGTGAAGGCCGCGAAGGACGCCCGCGTCTACTTCATTTCGCCGGCAGACGGCGAGACCGTGAGCGGGCCGTTCATATGCCGGTTCGGCCTGCGCAACATGGGGGTGACCCATGCCGGTGATGATTTCGCCGGCAGCGGCCATCACCACCTGCTGATCGACGTCGACGAGACCATGCAGGCCGGCGAGCCGATCCCGCGCGACAAGAAGCACATCCATTATGCGGCGGGGGAGACCGAGGCGCGCATCGAGTTGCCGCCGGGAAAGCATACGCTGCAGCTGGTGCTGGGCGACACCAAGCATCTCAACTTCGATCCGCCCCTGGTCTCCGAGAAGATCATGATCACGGTCGGCAAGTCGAATGGGTCGGACGAGGCGCGCGCGACCAGGAGCACCAATGAGCGGCGCAGGATCCTGGAGCGGGCCGCGGCGCCAGAGCCGCTGCAATTGCAGCCCGCGGTGACGCCGGAGATGACGAAGTCACCCGAGAGCTCCGACTTCATCAGCCGCGTCTTCACGGGATCGAAGTAGCGGTCTGCCGCGACCGGTCGCGGCTGCCGAGCGCGATCATCTCTGCAGGAAGCCCGCTCTGCGACGCGCGCGCCCGACCGGCGTCGGCAACAATCGTTCAGTCGAGCGCTTGTCGGCTTACGGCGGCCCGCCAGATGCCGTCATGCCGCGCTGTGCAGCGACGGGTCGCTCGTCCGCATCGGTAGCTCATCGATCACGCACGAATCCAAGGCATGTGTGGGACCGCGCGGGATCGCGTCGGTGTTTGCACGGATGTGCGCAGAATGGCGATTGATGCTCGAGTGATGCTGCCGCCATCGGCGCGCGCACTTTGCGCACGCGCTGTCCGCATGGCTCGGATCTGCAAACGAACGGTGCGCTCAAAATTTTTTTCTGAGACCTAACGTCGCAGCTCGCAGCTGTCGGCTCCGTTCTCGCCGCATCGTCGTCACAGCTGCAATCGGGCAGGAGTGTGGTCATCGGCGCAGCGCCGATGACGCAAGAGCCGGGCGAGCAACGCGATCGTCGTCGTCCGCCCGCGATACACCTTGCGAATCAATGTCACTTGCAACCGCATCCGCCCGGGATGTCAGAAAAGATCAGTGGTCTGCCGACATCGTTTGATCGCAGCCGGACCGCATCTGGGTCCGCGAGCCAGCGAGATTGCGGCTGCATGAGGAACGAATCCGGACGCGCATGCGCGTCGGAGCCCGGCCGCGGTCGCAGGGGCCGTCCTAGTTTCGTTGAAATCTCCCTCCCCTTTGTCTCTCGCGCATCGCGCACGACAAGTGCCCGATGGCGCAGTCTTCGAGGAGGATTTGATAGTGAAGGTCATCAAGATAATGGTCGTTGCACTCGCGGCAGGCCTCGCGTCCGGCTCCGCTGCCTTTGCCGACGGCTACAAGGATTGCACCAAGCTCGACAAGGCGTCGTGGAAGACGACGGCCGAGGCCGAAGCGAAGGCGAAGGCCGCGGGTTACGAGGTTCGCCAGACCAAGATCGAGGGCACCTGCTACGAGGTCTACGGTGTCAAGGGCGGCAAGCTGTTCGAGCTGTTCTACAGCCCGGAGGACCTCGCGCTGAAGCATACCAAGGCGAAGTGATCTGACGATCATGCGTGACGCAGGACAGGCACACCGGAGCGTCATGTCCGAGACGCCGGCGAACTCACGTTCGGACACCGTTGCGATCTGGGATCTGCCGCTGCGCGTCTGGCACTGGGCCCTCGCGGCCTTCGTGCTCGTCGCCTGCGTCACGCCCAACATATTCGACGCCCTGCATCGGCTGGCGGGCTATGCCGTGATCGGCCTGCTCGCCTTCAGGCTGATCTGGGGGGTGATCGGCAGCCGTCATTCGCTGTTCGCGCGCATCAGCCTCAAGCTGCGAGCGGCCCCGCAATACATCGTGGGCATGCTGCGCGGCGAGACCGGGCGCTATCTCGGCTTGAATCCGGCGGGAGCGGCGATGCTCGTCGTGATGCTTGCTCTGCTGATCGTCTCGACGATCAGCGGCGTGATGCAGGTCTCGGTGCGATTCTTCGGCGTCGGATGGATCGAGCAGGCGCATTCGCTGTCGTCGAATGCCGTCATCGCGCTGATCGCCGTGCATGTGCTCGGCACGTTGTGGATGAGCGTGCTGCAGCGGGAGAATCTCGCCCGCGCGATGGTCACGGGACGCAAGCGCGTGCCCGTGCCGGCGCGGGCCGCACCCGCGACTCCGCGCCCGGTCGTGAGCGCGAAAGACAGGCCGGAGCCCAAGGCGGTGGAGGCGGTTCAGGCGGTGGCCGCAGAGGAGAACGTCTCGGTGGTGCCGGATTTCCCGCCCAGGCGTGCGAATGCGCCGTCCGCCGCCGCGAAGCCGGCAGGGCCGGCCCGCATGCCGCGGACTCTCAGCATTCACGACAAGCGGCTCGGCGTCGGCAGCTGAATCGCCGGCGATTGGCGTATGCGCTCGTCGCCGGCCCGGCTGACGATCCTGCGAGGTGTTGATCGCCTCGCGAGGCTCACGGCAGTGCGTGTCGATGGACGCATTGCGCGGAGATCTGTGCGCTTTACGACCGGTCGGACTGAGTTCGGCCTCTGCCGCGCGTTTCGGTTGCGGCGGTGTCGATGATTCGGCCGTCTCGATGAGCTACGCGGCCTTCGTCCCATATCAAGACAGCACGTCACACGCAGGTCGTGCGTCAGATTGATTCGACCGGGCTGCGAGATTCGCCGGGCGACGACGGTCGAACCGCTTGCGTCACGGCGTGCGCAAGGCTCTGCAGCGCAATCCTCAAAATATTCCGCTTCGCATTGAAGATACGAACTAATTAATTCGCGCGCTTTGTCGCATAAGGCGAGTTTGTCAAATTTCGACACGGTAAATTGCCGCATTCGAGACCTTAAAGTCATTCTACGAAGTGTCGGAAGCTCGTCGAAAATGGCGGGTGGAGAAGACATCCGGCACACGGGTGAATTCGGGACAGGGACATACAATCATGATGCTATTCGGGAAAGTGCAAGCCGTAGGGGCCGCCGCGCTGTTGATGACCGCTTTCGCGCTGCCTGCTGGCGCGGCCGAGACCACCATCGAGATCTCGGTCAAGGACAACAAGTTTCAGCCGGCCGAGCTGAAGGCTCCGGCCGATACGCCGATTGTGTTCAAGATCAAGAATCTGGACGCCGCGCCGGTCGAGTTCGAGAGCGAGCCGCTGCAGTTCGAGACGGTGATCAAGCCGAACATGGAAGGCGTCGTGAAGGTCAAGGCGCAGAAGCCGGGCCGCTATGAGTTCTTCGACGATTTCCATCAGGGCAACAAGGGCACCCTGGTGATCGAGTGACCTGATCCTTGCGGGCCCGCTGCGTCGTGACGCGACGCCGCGGGCCCGCAATCCGATGGCTGCGAACTCGACGGAGACGGTACTTTTTGGAACGGTCAGGACGACAGGCAGGGATCCCCAGGCGTCGCGTAGGTCGCGACGTGCCGCGGTGTCAGGAGGAGACGGTGGCGATCACCGTGCTGCTCGTGACGCTGTTCGGGGTCGCGCCCTCGCATGGCCAGACCGTCATTCCGGACACGCGGGCGAGAGCCTATGCGGACCCCGGGACCACCGAGGGCGGTCCCGTGGTGATCATCCCCAATCGCCGCAAGCAGCCGTTGCGGCCGGCCAACGGCAACGGCCCGCTGGTCATCCCGCAAGTGATCGTGGCGCCCGGCGGCAATGATCCCGAGCCCAAGGAAGCGACCCAGGTCGAGGAGCGTCCGCCGCCGCGGCCGCGATCCCCGATCGATCCCGGCGCCGGCGCACTGCCGCAGGCCGCTCGCCGCGAGCCGGCGCCGCGTCTGGCGCCCGTGCGCAACGGCTTCTTCGGCACACCGTCTGCCGGGCTCCTGGTCGGAGGCTGCCTGTCGACGCCCGGCCGGCTGTCGATGACGAACGTTCCCAATCGCTGCCTCGACGCGCTGGCCTTCGCCGTCAGTCCGCCGCCGGCGACGCGCGGCGTGCTGCCGCAAAATCTGCCGCCGATCCCGCGGCAGGATGCGCAGCCGATTCCGCCGGTGCTGGCGGACCGGCCGAAGATGCGGCTGCCGGCGGTCAACAAGGGGCAGAAGCCGCAGGAGCCGCAGCCCCAGGCGCCGGCGATGATGGAAGAGGATCCCTACGAGCCCAAGGGCATCACGGTGGGAAACTTCATCCTGAAGCCTGCGTTCGAAATGTCCTCGGGCTTCGACAGCAATCCCGGACGCGTGCCGAAGGGCGCCGGCTCCGGCTTCGTCAGCGTTGCGCCGGTCCTGCTGGTGCGTTCTCAGTTCGAGCGGCATCTGCTCAATGCCGATGTGCGCGTCGGCTATATCGACTATGCCAAGCTCCGGCAGCTCTCAAGGCCCACCGTCGACGCGAAGGTGAATGGTCGCTACGACGTCACCGATACGTTTGCGATCAACGGCGAGGGCCACGTGGCAGTCGACGCCGATGATCCCGGCACGCCGCGCTTCGCCGGCCGGTTCGCCAAGATTCCGCTGGCGAGCACGGTCGGCGGCTCGGCCGGCGTCACCAAGCGATTCGAGGACTTCGAGGTCTCGACCAAGGCCGCGATCGACCGTGTCGCGTTCCAGAACGCGCGGCTCACCGACGGCCAGATCGTCAGCAATGCCGATCGCAACTTCGTCCAGTACGGCTCGCAGAGCCGCGTCACCTACAATCTGACGCCGGAGATCCGGCCGTTCGTCGACGTCGCCGTCGATCGCCGCGTCCACGACATCGCCGTCGATGCCGAAGGCTTCCGCCGCGACTCCACCGGCACGGCGGTCGAGGCCGGCGTGACCCTCAACTACGCCGACAAGCTGACGGGCGACGTCGCCGTCGGCTATCTCACGCGCAAATTCCAGGACCCGATGCTGAAGCCGGTCAACGGCTTCATTGCCGACGCCAACCTCACCTATCAATATGCCAAAGAAACGGCGATCATGCTCGGCGCCAAGTCGCAGGTGGTGGAGATCACCGAGCCCGGCATCTCCGGCGTGCTCAAGCGCGACGTCACCGTCGGCGTCGAGCACCAGTTCGAGCCCTGGCTCGTCGGCACGCTCCTCACGGGCTTTGGCCAGGATGCGTTCACCGGCACCACGCGGGTGGACAACCGCTACCTGGTCGAGCTCGGCATGCTCTACAAGTTCTCCCGCCTGCTGCAGTTCAGGGCGAGCGTCCGGCGCGAGGAGACGCGCTCGAACTTCAAGGAGAACAATCTCTCGGCGACGGTGGTGCAGGTCGGCGCCCGCGTGCAGTACTGATTGGCGGGACGCAGCGATTTGTCCTCTCCAGGAGCTCCTTGCTCGTGGCCGATCCGCAGCGTCGGTTCCTGCTCTAGACCCTCTCGATGGACGCGTCTCTCGACGTATTCATGGTCCGGTGTTCAGTGCCGCCTCGGCTTTCTCCCCCCTCCATGAACACGTGGCTGATGATCAATTTGCAGCGCCGGTCTCGGAACCCGCTCCTCATGGTGAGGAGCGCCGCGCCGATCGGGCCAATGCCAGGCGAGATCATTGTCCGCGGCGCGTCTCGAACCATGAGGCCCAGCGAGGCCTCGCCCTTCGAGACGACCGCCTTGGCGGCGGTCTCCTCAGGGTGAGGGTGACGGTCGTGCAGGACGATAGAGCGAGACGATCCCGCCATGAGCACGCTCCTCGTGTTGATGGTCCAGTGTGCAGCGCCTCCGGCGATGCCGGATCCTCATGGTGAGGAGCGCCGCGCCCCAAGTCCGCCAATGTGAGGTGGCCTCGTTGCTCGCGGCGCGTCTCGAACCATGAGGGCACGACCGGGGCCTCGCCCTTCGAGACGCCCGCCTGCGGCGGGCTCCTCAGGGTGAGGGGTGAAGAGTATCCGCCACGCGGCGAGGCGTGCCGCAGCCATTTGCAAAGAAAAGCAGCGCTCGCCGGAGTGCGAGCGCTGCCCAGTCTGTCGATCCGTGTGCGTGGATCGCGTGACTACTTCTTCTGATTGAAGTTGACGTCGAGGCTGAAGCTGAACTGGTCGTCGGTCAGCCCGGATGGCGGCGCCGGCACCGGATCGGAGCGGCGGATCATCGACAGCGCCGCATCGTCGAACATCGGATCTCCGCACGACTGCATCACGGAGGCCGACATCACCTTGCCGGCGCGGCTGAGCACCAGAGCGACCTTGACCGTGCCGTTATGCTTCTTGCCGTCCGGATAGCGCTTGTGGAGCTCGAAATAGGCGCTGATCTTGCGGCCCCAATTGTCGGTCAGCTTCTGCCTGTCCTTGCCGAGCCCGACATTGGGCGCCTTGGCCGTCTCTGCGGGCGGCGCGGCCTCGTCGAGCGCCTTGCGCGCGGATTCCTGCTGGGCTGCTGACGCCACCGAGGCTTCAGCCTGCTGCTGGGCCTGCTGCTGCTCCTCCTTCTCGGGCTTCTTCGGTTCGTTCATCGTGACGACCCGATCGGCTTCCTCCTCGGTCTCGGTCGGCTTGTCCTTGACCGCGTCGGACTCCTTGACCTCTGCGGTCTGCTGCATCTGCTCCGGTGCGGCCTCCGCGGCATCGCTGTCGGGACCGGGAGGAAGGTCGTTCTCCTCGACCTGAGGCGAGGCCATCTCGAGGGCGAATTCGGCGCCGGCGGCGCCGAGGCCGCCTTCGGCATCATTGCCGCTGAGATGAACGACCGCGAGCGCGGCGCCGCCTCCGTGCAGCATCACTGCGCCGATCGCGGCTGAGATCCACAAGCGGCGGGTCGCTCCTTGATACTTGTGTTCGACCATAGCTTCTACTTCCGTCGTTTCACTGGTTTCAATGGGCGGCCTGCGCGGCAGCCTGTGAGACGCCCTCGACCGTAACGAGCTTGATCTTCGGATAGCCGCCGATCCGCAGCAGCTCCATCACATCCATCAGCTCGCCATAGGCCACGCCGCGGTCGGCGCGCAGGAATACGAACTTGTCCTTGGCGGCCTCCGGAATGTGCTCCAGCGTGCTCACCAGGCTCGCCCGCTTCACCTGCTCTTCGCCGACATAGAGCGTGAGATCCGGCTTGATGCTCACATAGATCGGCTTGTCCGGCTTCTTCTGCGGCGTGGCGGTCGAGGTCGGCAGATCGACCGGCACGTCGACCGTCGACAGCGGCGCCGCCACCATGAAGATGATCAGCAGCACCAGGATGACGTCGATGAACGGGGTGACGTTGATGTCGCTCGTTTCACCGAGATCGTCGTCGCCATCGCCTTCCGAAAGAGAGACGGCCATGACTTACTCCGCGGCCAGCGCCATGGGAGGCGCAGAGTGGACGGGAATCGGCTCGAAGCTCTGGCCGTGCGGCGTGTGGTGGCTCTGGCCGCGATCGAGATCGCGCGACAGCATGCGGGCCGTGGCGCCGGAGGAGCGGTTGACGAGCTCCATGTAGCCTTTGGTCACGCGCGTGAAGTGATTGTAGATGATCACCGCGGGGATCGCGGCCACGAGGCCGATGGCGGTGGCCAGCAGCGCCTCGGCGATGCCCGGCGCCACGACGGCGAGGTTGGTGGTCTGCGACTTCGAGATGCCGATGAAGCTGTTCATGATGCCCCAGACGGTGCCGAACAGGCCGACGAAGGGCGAAATCGAGCCGATCGTGGCGAGCAGTCCCATGCCGGTGCGACAGCGCCGGCCCTCGGCGCGCACGATCTCGGAGAAGCTCGAAGCGGCGCGCTCGTTGACGCCATGCGGCGGCAGCTCGGACGACATCCTGATCTCGTGCATGGCTGCGTCGATCAGCGCCGTCAGCACGCTCTGCCGTGACCCCAGTGCGAGCTTGGCTTCCGACAGCCAGCGCACATCGTCGACCCTGCGCAGCGCATTGCTCAGCTTGCGGCGGAGAACCGCGAACTCGACGGTCTTGGCGATGAAGACGGTCCAGGTGGCGAGCGATGCCAGCGCGAGGCCCATCATCACCGACTTCACCAGGATGTCGGCCGCGAGGAACATCGACCACGGCGACAGATCATGCGGGACGTGCGATGCGGCCTGCGCGCCGCCCTGTGCGCCACCTTGGGCCGGCTTCTCTGCCTGGTCTTTCGCCTTGTCGGCGGCGGTGGCGTCGGTCACCGCTTCGGTGGCGGTCGAGGCCTGCGTGTCGGTCGTCGCCGCTGCGGGCGCCTGGCCCGTCGTCGCGGTCTGCGGTGCGGCCGGAGTCGTCGCGGCGCTGCTTGCGGCGGGTGCGGGAGAGGTTGCCGCCGGAGCAGGTGCGGCGGCCTGTGGTGCGGGTGCAGTCTGCGCAACGGCCGGCGCAGTCGATGCCTGGCCGGTGGTCACCTGTTTCTGTGAGATGGTCTGAGATGCAGCTGATGGCTGAGCCGGCGCCGCAGCCGTGGTGGCGGCTGGTGCAGCAGCCTGCGTTGCGGTCGCGGGACTCTGAGCGCTCTTCGCTGTGGCCGTGCTCGCCGGATTTGTTGCTGCGGTCTGCGGCGCGGTGGCAGCCTGGCCAGGTCTCGGCGAGGTGGCCGGCTGCTCGGCATGCGCCATGGCGCCGGCCGAAACGGCTGCGATCACCGCCCCTACGTAAAGAACGTTCCTGAACATGTTGCTGCACACCCCTTGGTAGTTAATTTCGCGGTCATGTTTCTTGGCGTAACCGGGCTGTTTTGAGACGGCGCCTTGACCAAACCGGGTGCATCGATGTCTGCCATCAATCCGATGGGTGCGACGCGACGCACGGGATCGAATCACGCAATCAGCGGATCATCGCCTGAAGGCGGCCGGGATGGACTAACTATCTGAAAGGTCTGACTTGGAACGACTCAAAGTCTGCGGCGCGCCACCAGTGAGACTGGTCAGTCACGCAATTGCCGCCGTTCAGACTTGCATCAATTCTAATTAGTCAGTGTAGCAGGGCGTGATCCGAGGATGGACCACAGCGGTCGATTGGGCGCCGTCAACGTCGCAAGCGGCTGGCAGCCGTGATTCGCCGCGCGGGGCGATCAGCGCAGAAATTAAGAGTGAGCGAGAGCGGTTCCTGCTGCAATCGTATCGGACGACACGATCTCTGACCGGCATCGGACTCTTTGCAGAACATGCCGACACATGCTGAACGGAACTCGTACCCATGCTCCAACCGCTCGTCATGCCAGGCTGATTCCGCGCGCGGAGCCGCTTCGGCGCGAACGCCCGGCGATTGATGTCGTTGCCTGCGGGCGAGATCCGACGATGGCAGCCTCATGGGCGAGCGGCGAGCTCAGAATTTAACAGGCGTCTGCGCGAGAGCCGCGTATCATTGCCTGTGACATGAGCTGTCGTGCATCGATGGGAGCAGGATGGCCGATCGTCTGCCCGGGCATGCGCGCGCCGTGAGCAGGCGATCTCACGACGGTTGCAGTCCGCGATGGCCTCACCGTTCAAGATGCGCCGAAGAGTCGCTCCTCATCACGCGGGTCCAGCTCCGAAGGGCGCTGCAAAGTGGCACATCCGTCTCTCGATGCCGCCGAAACGTAGATGGCCGGGCCTTCGCGGCGCCGAAGCGGCTTCGGCCGCGCAGGCGGGACGAGCCCGGCCATGACGATGGAGAGAGCGGTCTCGCACAAACCAGCGATGATCATGCGAGACGGGCTTGCTGCAATGACTCAGCGGCCATGAGCGCGGGATCTGGAAGCGGCTGCGGACTGTTTGGCGCGCGCGGCGGAGCAACGCTCCGGTCAGACCTCGGCCCAGTAGCGGATCAGGTTGTGATAGAGGCCGGTCAGCCGCACCATTTCCGGATCATCGCGGCCCATGCGCTGCGACAGTCCCTGGATCGTGGTGTCGAGATCGAAGATCATGCTGCGCGCCAGCGGATCGCGGATCATGCTCTGCAGCCAGAAGAACGAGGCGACGCGGACGCCGCGCGTCACCGGCGTGACCATGTGCAGGCTGGAGGCCGGATACAGCACGAGATCGCCGGCCGGCAGCTTGATCTCATGCGAGCCGTAGAGGTCCTCGATGATGAGTTCGCCGCCGTCATACTCTTCCGGCTCGGACAGAAACAGCGTGACCGACAGATCGGTGCGGATGCGCAGGCCGGTGAGCTTGTCGCCGCGCACGGCGTTGTCGACGTGAATGCCGAAATGGTGGCCCGACTCGGCGCTGTAGCGGTTGAACAGCGGCGGGAAGATCTGCTGCGGGATGGCGGCGGCGAGAAAGCGCGGATTGGCGGTCATCGCCGAGATGATGCGGTGGCCGAGCTTGCGCGCCACCTCGCTGTCGGGCGGCAGCTGCTCGTTGCGCTTGACCATGGCCGACTGGGCGCCGGCCGTCGAGCGGCCGTCCTCCCAGTCGCTTTGGTCCATGATGTGGCGGAACTCCGCCACATCATCTTTGCTCAAAATTCCGGGGACACAGATCAGCATGAAATCATAACTCGATAAATGCCCCGGTTCAGGCGGTCAGAACCGCCCCGACAGGACGATCGACGCGCTTCTGCCGGGACCGACGAAGGTGAACGGCGTGGCACTCTGATAGAAGGCGTCGTAGTAGAGCTTGTCGAAGATGTTGGCAACGAACAGCTTCGCCGTCCAGTTCTTGTCGATCTTGGCTTCCGCGAAGGCATCGAAGCGCCAGTAGCTCGGCAGCTCGGTGCCCTGGTTGGCCGCGAGCCAAGTGCCGCCGTAGATCTTCGAGCGGTACACCGCCTGGCCGCCGATCTCCCAGGTATCGTTGATCTCATACTTGGTGAGCAGGCTGAACGACTGGTGCGCGGTGTTGGCGAGCTGCAGGCCGACATTGCTGGTGAACAGCGCCGTGTTGGCCGGCAGGATGTTCGACTTGGTCACCTCGGACTGCATCAGCACGAGGCCGCCGAAGATGCTCCATTTGTCGGTCAGCTTGCCGCCCGCCTGCAGATCGATGCCGCGGATGCGGTAAGCGGCGCCGGCGGAGAGACACGGCACGTTACCGGTGGTGGCGTTGTAGGGGCAGGCCGCCGTCGCGGTCTTGGCGCTGGTGACGTTGAACGACTCGCGGGCATTCTCCTTCTCGGTCTGGAACAGGGCTCCCGTGACCAGCAGCCGCCCGTCGAGCAGCTCCCATTTGGTGCCGATCTCGATCGAGGTGTTCTTCTCCGGCCCGAAGACCTGGTTGGCTCCGCCATTCGTCACGGCCGAAATGCCGCCGTACTGGGCGCTGAGGCCGTCGAACTCCGCACCGACCGGGTTCGACGAGGTCGCATAGGCCGCATAGAAGCTGGCATAGGGCACCGGCTTCAGCGTCAGTCCGAGATTGAAGTTCGGCATGCCGCTCGAGGCAGCCGTCGAGCCGGGCACGTTGGCGACGCCGTTCACGGTGCCGAAGCCATCCACGCGGACGTCGTATTTGTCGTAGCGGACGCCGCCGTTGAGGATGACGAGATCCCGGTAGTTGACGCTGTCGAGCGCGTAGACGCTCGCGGTGTCGATCTTGAGGTTGGTGGGGAACTGGCTCAGCGAGGGGATACCGAACGGCAGATCCGTGAACTGCGGGTTGAACACGCTCACGCCCGACAGCGAGCCGGCTCCAGAGAAGGGCAGGCCCTGCTGCTCGGAGGTCAGGCCGGTGTAGCTGTTGATGATGGCCTTTTCCTGCGACACTTCGAGGCCGGCGACCAGGGTGTGCTTGAAGGCGCCGGTGTCGAACTTCCAGGTCGCGTCGAGCTGGTTGGCCAGCACGTCGGTCTGCTGGAAGCGGCTCTGCGGGTTGGCACGGATCACCGCGGCGGATGGTGGATTGATGTTGGTGGCACCCTCCGGCAGCGTGCCGATGTAGTTCAGGACCGAGCGCGACACCCTGACCTTGTCGGAGATCGTCAGGTCGGGCGTGATCTTCACCTCGGCGTTGAACGTGCCGATATCCTGTCCGATCCGCTGGAAGTCGCGATTGAGGAAGCCGTACCAGGCGTTACGCGGCGAGCCGACCTCCGGGAACGGCGCGCCTGGCGTCAGGTTGCCGGCCTGACGATAATACGGCACGCCGAAGTCCGGACGGCCGGAGACCTCGGTGTGGATGTAGTTGGTGACCAGCGTCACGCTGTCGAGCGGTGTCCACTTGGTGGCAATGAAGCCGCCATTGCGCTTGTCGGTGACGAAGTCGCGTCCGGCCACGCCGGCATCCTGGAACAGGCCGCCGACGCGCGCGGCGAAGGTCGGCGTGATCTTCTGGTTGACGTCGATGACGACGCGCTTGGTCTGGTCGGTGCCGAGCGTGGTGTCGATGTTGTAGAAGCTGCTCTCGGGCGTGGCCTGCTTGGTCACGATGTTGATCGCGCCGCCGGTGGTGCCGCGGCCGGCGAAGGACGAGGCCGGGCCGCGCAGGATCTCGACCTGCTCGGTGAAGAAGTTCTCGCGCACCGAGACGCCGGCGTCACGCACGCCGTCGATGAAGACGTCGTTGCGGGCGTCGAAGCCGCGGATGAAGAAGCGGTCGCCGAACGCGTTGCCGCCTTCGCCGGTGCCGAGCGTGACGCCGGCGGTGGAGAGCACGGCGGATTTCAGGCTGGTGGAGTTCTTGTCCGCCAGGATCTCCTTGCTGAGGACCGTCACGGTCTTCGGCGTGTTCAACAGCTTCTCCGGAAACTTGCCGGAGGCCTGCAGCCGCTCGCCCTTGTAGTCGGAGGCGGGGCTCGAATAGGGGTTGCGGTCCGGCGGCTGGTTGCTCTTGGGGGCCGCAGCCTGCTGCTGCTGTTGCTGGCGCGCGGCGCGGCGCATCGCGTCGCGGGCGCGGACCTGATCGGCGGTCGGGCGCGAGGCGGCCGGCTTCGGGCGCGCCACCGGGGCTTCGACGGTGACGGAGGGCAGCGGCGCCTGCTGGGCTTCGGCACTCGAGAAGGATGCGACCGCAATCAGGCTCGCAACCGCCGAGACCTTCACGCCGGAAATGTCGGCGGAGGATTCCCCGTCATGCCAGCTCGCTCCACGCAAGCTTCTTGGAAAAACTGCCTTACCCATACTCGACCACCCCGTTCGCTACGCAAAACTTCAGACTTGGGTTCATTGAACGCACGCAACCGGCGCGAGCCAGTTGCGAATGCAAGTCAAGAAGCGAGGGAAAGCGGTCCAAAGCTGGTTCCGCTCATGGCCGGATTGCGAAAAGTGTCCATTCATTTCTGATAATGACAATTGGTCGCAAAGTGTCGCGACGCAGCAACAGTCGAAACTCCCAGGTTGTACGAAACGGCACCGTTCAATCGCTGATCGGAGAAAATCCGACCTGGATACCTGTTTTCGGCACGAGAAACTGCGGCGGAATGTCTCAGGCGGGGCCGGCCGGCCCGCTCTTCGCTCCCGCCGCATCCGGAAGATGCGGCGGGAACCCGGCAACAATGTTGCCCGATCTTGATTGCCGATCAGAACTTCGCGGTCGTGATCAGATAGAACGCCCGCCCTGGAGCGACCTGGGTGAAGGGCACGTTGCTGCGGTAAAAGGTATCGTAATAGAGCTGGTTGGTGAGGTTCTGGGCGTATACCTTCATGCTCCAGTTCTTGTCGATCTGCTTCTCCACGAACGCGTCGAAGCGCCAGTAGCTCGGCAGCTCGTTGCCGGTGTTGGCTGCGAAGGTGCCGCCGAACACTTTGGAGCGGTACACCGCCTGGCCGCCGATCTCCCAGCCGTCGTCGAACTTGTATTTCGACAGCACGCTGAGCGACTGATGGGCGACGTTGGCGAGCTGCAGGCCGACATTGGAGGCGATGCCGCTCTCGGTCACCTTGGACTGCATCAGCACCAGGCCGCCGAAGATGCTCCAGCGATCGGTGATCTTGCCTTCCGCCTCGAGGTCGAGGCCCTGGATGCGATAGGCGGCGCCTGACGTCAGGAGGCCGTTGACGGTCTCGCGGGCGTTGTCCTTGGTGGTCTGGAACAGGGCGCCCGTCACCAGCAAATGGCGGTCGAACAGCTCCCATTTGGTGCCGATCTCGGCGCCCTTGTTGCGCTCCGGCCCCAGGATGATGGTGCTGTTCGGCGGGATGCCGCCGTAGTCCGTGGCAGTGCCGTCGAGCTCGGAGCCGAACGGGTTGGCCGAGGTCGCATAGGCGGCGTAGAGGCTGCCGATCGGCATCGGCTTGTAGACGAGGCCGACATTGTAGTTGATCAGGTCGGAATCGACGGTCGCCGAGGCCGTATTGTTGGAGGAGCGCATCCCATAGCCGTCATAGCGCAGGCCGCCATTGAGGATGATGATGTCGCGCCAGTTCGCGGTGTCGATCACATAGGCGCTCTTGGTGTCGACATCGTAGCGCGTCGGGTTGCCGGTCAGATAGGGCACGGTGGTGAACGGCAGGTTGGTGTAGGCTGGGCTGAAGATGCTCTGGTTCTGCAGCCCGCCGCCCGTGGTGCCCTGCGAGCCGAACGCCTCGGAGGTCAGGCCCGCATAGCGGTCGATCGAGATCTTCTCGTTGGAGAACTCGGTGCCGACCACCGTCGTGTGCTTGATGGCGCCGGTGTCGAACTTGATCGTGAGGTCGTTCTGGTTGGCCCAGTTGTCGACGGTCTGGTAGCGGCTCTGCGCACTCGCGTTGAAGAACCATTTGGTCGGGTCGGCGTTCGCCGTTCCGGCCACGCTCGCATTGGGCAGGGTGCCGATATAGTTCAGCTCGGAATGCTCGCCGCGCAGCTTGCTCGTGAAGGTGACGGCGTCGCTGAGCTTGAGCTCGCCGGCCAGTGTGCCGAAATCCTGCCGTGCCGCCTGGAAGTCGCGGTTGAGAAAGCCGTACCAGGTGTTGCGTGGGATGCCGGCCGAGGTCACCGGAATGTTGCCCTGCTTGTAAAACGGCACGCCGAAATCCGGATAGCCGGAGAGGTCGGTATGGACGTAGTTGGTCGTCACCTTCAGCGAGTCCGTCGGCGTCCATTTCGTCGAGACGAAGCCGCCCCAGCGGTCATCGGTGACGTGATCGCGGCCCGCGACATTGGCGTCCTGGAACAGGCCGCCGGTGCGTACCGAGAAGGTCGGCGAGATCTTCTGGTTGACGTCGAGCGTGATGCGCTTGGTCTGGTCGGTGCCGAGCGTCGATTCGGCGTTGTAGAAGTTGCGGTCGCCGGCCTGCTTGGTGATGATGTTGATGGCGCCGCCGGCGGTGCCGCGTCCGGCATAGGCGGACGCCGGGCCGCGCAGGATCTCGACCTGCTCGGTGAAGAAGTTCTCGCGCACCGACACCGCGGGATCGCGGATGCCGTCGATGAAGATGTCGTTGCGCGCGTCGAAGCCGCGGATGAAGAAGCGGTCGCCGAACGCGTTGCCGCCCTCGCCGGAGCCGAGCGTGACGCCGGCGGTCGAGCGGCCGACCTCCTTGAGCGTCGTGATGTGCTTGTCCTCCATCACCTCCTTGCTCATCACCGTGATGGTCTTCGGCGTGTTGACCAGCTTCTCGGTGAACTTGCCGGAGGCGACGCGGTCGACCTTGTAGGGCGCGGCAGCGTCGGCGTAGGGGTTGGCGTCGGGCGGCGTCTGCGGGCCGGCCGGCGGCTTCTGCTCCTGCTGCGGCTGGCGGGCGGCGCGGCGCAGCGCGCTGCGGGCGCGGACCTGGTCGGCCGACGGCCGCGAGGCCTGCGGCTTGGCCCGGGCGGCCGGTGCCTCCACGGTGACGGATGGCAGCGGCGCCTGCTGCGCCTCCGCGCCGGAGAATGATGCCACCGCGATCAGGCCGGCGACGGCCGACACCTTCATCCCGGAGACATCAGGGGACGCATCCCCCTGGTACGCGGTGCCCCCGCGCAAGCTTGCTGGAAAGACAGCTCGACCCATATTCGACCACCCCAATGGCTACTCAAGGACTGAATTCTTGTTCGTGAGTTCGACAATCGGACTGCTCCAATTGCGAACGGCTCTCAACAAGTCCTCGAATTTCGTCCAAAGGTCGGTAGGGCGGTGGCCGGATTAGGAATATGTTACCTGATGCATGTGATAATGAGTCGCATCTACATTATTGCCGAATTTTACGGTTCCAAATTACCGGCTAGCGCGGAGGTGGGCGTTATGACGCAGTCCGGCGCTCCGAGGCTGCGCAAGCAGCTTTGAGAGCCCGGTTCATTTCTTATGCCGCTCGACGATGATCGCGACCGGCCCGCCGCCGTCGGGGCCCTGGTGCTCGGCGCCGCCGGAGACGAACAGATCGGTGAAGCCGAACAGCCCGGCCAGCGCACCGCCGACAAAGGCGCGCGCATGGCGGGTCGAGGAGATATCGCTGTCGTCCAGCATGGTGTGCCTGAGGCCGCGCAGCCTGCCGCTTTGCGCCGCCTCCGCCTTGGCGAGCACCGCCGCGATCCGGCCGCGCGACGCCGCCGGCACCTGGCCCGGCGCCTCGAGGCCGAGCCGGGCCAGAGCGGCGCGCGCCGGCTCGATGTCGATGGCATCCGCCATCACGCCGTGATCGATGGCGAGCGGCCCAGTCCAGTTCGCTGACATGCCGGCCACCATGATTTCGTGGTCGAGCAGCTCGACGCCACCCGAGGTTGCCGCGCGCTCGCTGTAGCGGCCGTAGTCCGCGCAGATCATCGCATCGGACAGATCGGAAAGCGCGAGCTCGCCGAGCGCGACAGCGACGCCGAGCGCCGAGGCGCCGCGCGAAAACCCCATCGACTTCAGCGTATCGCGCACAACGGTGCGTTGTCCCTGCGCCTCCGCCGCCTCGATCCGCTCCATCGTCAGCAGCGGGCATTTTACCTGGACGTAGTGGACATCGGCGGGGTCCGTGATCCCGGCATCGGCCATCGCGGCGCGGACGCCGGCGGCGACCAGCTCGATCTGCTGCAGCCGGCCGAGATGCTCGCTCGGCAGCACCGGCGTGCGCGCCCGCCCCAGCGCCAGCGATGTGGCGAATGCGCGCGGCTCGCTGTCGTGGCCGGCCGCGCGCGCCTCGAGCACGATCATGTGCGGCGACAAGGCACCCTCGGTGCCGCCCGACATCACCATCGCGATCTGCCGCACCGCATCGTCCGTCAAGTGCCTGCCGAGCAGCGCCTCGAGCGTGCGCACGGCGAAGGCGCGGGTGAAGTCGTTGACGCAGCCATTGCCCTCGGTCTTGCCGAGAATGGCGACGATGCCGGCCGGATCGATCGTGCCCTGCGCGATGCTCGCCGCGAGCGCGCCGACATCGTCGGGGCTGCGCATCGGCAGGCGGTGGACACAGGCGCGGCGTAAGGCGGTCGTCATCGGCAGTCTCCTGGATGCTGTCGCCGAACCTTAGGCAATCACGACCGCGCGCGCGACGGTGCTCCAGGATGGTCGCCATGCTATCCTGTTCGCCCCCGGCTTTGCGACGGATGGTGCCCATGCCCCTCTGGACCTGCCTTCAATGCGGCGCGCAGTTTCCCGATCGTGAATCGCCGCCGGCCGCGTGCAGAATCTGCGACGAGGAGCGCCAGTTCGTGAACTGGAGCGGGCAACGCTTTCTCAGCCGCGACGAGCTCTCCGCACGCTGTCAAATCGTCTGGCGCGACGACGATGGCCTGACCGGTCTTGGCCTCGACCCGAGCTTTGCGATCGGCCAGCGCGCGCTGCTGATACCCGAGCCCGACGGCTGCGTGATGTGGGATTGCATTCCGTTGGCCTCCGATGCGGCGATTGCTCATGTCCGTTCGCTCGGTGGGCTGAAGGCCATCGCGGTGTCCCACCCACATTTCTATGGTGCGGTGGCCGACTGGAGCGAGGCCTTCGGCGGTGTGCCGATCTATCTCCATGGCGACGACCGCGACTTCGTAACCCGGCCGCATCCGGCGATCGTGCCGTGGACGAGCGACACGTTGGCCATATCCGACGCGATCCGGCTGCACCGGACCGGCGGCCATTTCCCCGGCGCCACGATCCTGCACTGGCGCGACGGCGTCGACGGCAAGGGCGCGCTGTTGACCGGCGACATCGCCATGGTGGCGATGGACCGTCGCCATGTCAGCTTCATGTATTCCTATCCGAACTACATCCCGCTCGGCCCGGCCGCGGTGCGCCGCATCGCCGACGCGGTGGCGCCGCTGGCGTTCGACCGCATCTACGGCGCATGGTGGAAGAAGAACATTGCAACCGGTGCCAAGGCCGCGTTCGAGCGGTCCGTCGACCGTTATCTCGCGGCGATCGCCTGAGCGTCAACCCGGGGAATGTGAGTAGCGTTCAGCCTGATCTGACGCGGTGGCGAGCGCCTCGGCTGGCACGGGAAACGGCCCCGCGATGTGTGCTCGCAGGATGCTCGCGGGCCGAACGACTGGGCTGCGGCGAAACCGCGACGAGAGCCGGACAGCATAACGGTCTATGGTGAGGAAGACGACGCTTGCGGCCGCACTTGCCGCGATCCCGACGGCGATGGCGCAGAGCTGCGCCAGTCTGGTATCGACGAACGCGGTCAGGGCCACGAATGCCGCCGATGCCGGCCCGCACATGATCGGCCAGTGGACGAGGTACAGGGGAAACGAAAATTTCGAAAGGGCGACCAGCATGGGCCTTGCCAGAACGGTACGCCAGCTCCGGAGGTCCATGACGCCAGCCAGGATCAGCATCGCGCCATACGCCTTCTGCTGCATCGGCGCGAACTGCCCCGCAAGCAGCCATTGGGTCTCGGACGAGCAGAGGCGGATCAGCCATCCGGGCTGCCATACGTCCGCGAGCACACAGCAGTGCAGGCCTGCGACGACAAGCGCCGTCGCCGTGAGCCTGCGATGCGAGGGTGGCCGTTCGGCGTAATGGGCCGACGCAAGCAGATGGCCGACGAAGAAGCAAACATGGGCGCTCCGGATCGTGAACAGCGTTCCAGCGATCATGACGGCAAGCCAAAGCCACCACGACCGTCGTGCGCACCAGCAGAGGAACAGGATCAAAATGGAGCCCTGAAACTCGATGCTGAGAGTCCAAAACGGTACCACGAAGGAATGGCTCAGCTCGGTCTGCCAGGGAGCGAGCAAGGTCCCGGCCGGCAAATCGCGATAACCCAGCAGAAGCGCATTCAGCGTGCCGTCGCGGAGGATGGAAAGGACCGAGAGGTCGACATCCCATTGTCCGCTGAGCCAGGCGCTGCCCAAAATCCGGCCGGCCTCGGCGTTCGCCCTGCCAAACATCAGCATCAAGGCTGCGGCAAAGACCGTCGCGGCCAAGGCTGGCAGACCCAGGCGAACGGCGCGCGCGAGGATTTGCAGTGCGGGGGAGCAGCCCTTTCGCTCGAACGAGCGAGTGAGGACGTAGCCACTGAGACAGAAGAAGACGTAGACAGCCGAATAGCCATCATAGAGGAAGCTTAGCGGCGAAGCATGAATGGTCGCCGCGATCATCGACGACGGCGAGGACGCGACCAGCTCGGGCAGAAATGCGGAAAGAAGGTGCAGCAGCAGGACCTGGATCGCCGCGAGGCCCCTGATGGATTCGAGATACGCGATCCGAGGCAGAGAAGCCCCGGGCGAGAATGGTGCAGCCAATCTCGACACGCTCAGACTGTCCTCATGTCTGGGAGAGGATCCGTACATGTGAGCGACTTAGCCGCGAAACGTTAAGATAGGCAGCGCGGGGCGTGCATAATTGACGATGCAGCTTTTGCGTGTATTTTGGTTCGCTTCCCCTCTGGACCTGTTTTCAATGCGGCGCGCAGTTCGCCGATGCGCCGGCGTCGCCAGAGCATTGCGTCGTCTGTGAGGACGAGCGGCAATATGTCGGCTGGAACGGGCAGTGATTCCTCAGTCGCAACGAGGTTGCCGCGCGTCATCAGGTGGTCTGGCGCGAGGATCGAGCTCGAGTCGTCCTTCGCGATCGGCCAGCGCGCCCTGCCGCCCAATCCCCGTAAAGTAACGGGGTGTTAGGGACAACCTCAGGGTTTTCAGATACCGGCTTGCAGTCTCAGGTCCGGCGGTGTCCTGGTATCCTCGTGGATTGGGGTACCGCAATGCATGCGCCGTCATCGTCGTCTCCGGCTGGCCTGGCCGCGCCGGCCGGCCTTGCTGTGCCTGCCGTTGCGCTCCGAGGCCTGAACCAGCCGGTGGCCAGCACCACCCCGCGATGGCTCTGGGCTGCCGTGGCGCTGATGCTGGCCACCGTGCTGGCGCTGCCGTTCCTGCTGGTCGACGTGCCGCCGGTGCTCGACTATCCGAACCATCTGGCGCGCCTGTTCGTGCTGGCGCATCCCGGCGATCCCGTGCTGTCGCAGATGTATGCGCCGAACTGGCGCATCCTGCCCAATCTCGGCATCGACCTGATCGGCGTGGCGCTGCTGCGGGTGACCGACGTCCATGTCGGCGGCCGCCTGCTGCTGGCGCTCAGCCTGTTCACGCCGCTCGCCGGCGTCGTCGCCTATCATCGCGCCGCGTTCGGGCGCTGGGCGCCATGGCCGCTGGCCTCGGCCGTGATCGCCTACAACGCCGTCTTCCTGCTCGGTTTCATGAATTTCCAGCTGTCGCTCGGACTCGCGCTGATGGGCGCGGCCGGCTGGCTGGCGCTGCGCCGGCCCGGCCGCTGGCTTTCAGCCATCATCTTCGGCGCACTGGCCGCGACCACGATCTTCCTGTGCCACCTGCTCGGCGTCGTCTTCTTCGCGCTCCTGATCGGCGCCGCCGAGGCTGATCGTCTGTGGCGGTTGCGCCGTGCGCCGACGCTGCTCCTGGAGCTCGCACGCACCTTCACGGCGATCGCGATCACCTTGAGCCCGGCGCTGCTGCTCTATGCGCTCAGCCCGCTCAGCGAGGTCGGCGCCGGCCTCGGCGAATGGGACGGCGCCCCGAAGCTGTGGCGGATCCTGACGCCGTTCCTGACCACCAGCGCCGAGCTGACGCTGATCACGGCGGCCGCGGTGCTCGCTTTGCTTGTCCTGCTGCGCCGCGAGCTGCAATTCGCGCCTGGCATGCGGCTCGCCCTGCCGGCGCTGCTGCTCGTCTTCCTCGCGGCACCTGCGAGTGCCAAGGGCGGAACGTTCGTCGACATGCGCTTCGCCGCGATGGCGGGGCTGCTGCTGTTTGCCGGCCTGCAGCCGCGGCTGACGGGGTGGAAGGCGGCGCTGACAGGCGTTGTGGTCGGCGGGCTGGTGCTGGCGCGCTGCGCAGACATTGGATCGGCCTGGCTCGCGCACCGCGATGACCTGGCGGAACTGCGCGCGGCGATCGCGCAGGTGCCGCCGGGCGCCCGGGTCATCGCCGCGCACGGCCATCGCGAGCAGGTCGTCAGCCGCCGCGACCGGGTGCTGCCCGGTTTCCGCTATGTCGATTCGCATCTCGCCGCGCTGCTGGTGATTGAGCGGCGCGCCTTCTGGCCCCTGATGTTCGCGCATCCGAGCCAGCAGCCCGTTGCGGTGCGTGCCGCCTTTGGCCGGCTCGCGCAGCCGCTGGCCGAGCCGGTGGCGTGGCGCTGGCTGCAGCCGGATCCGCCGGCCGATGAGGTGCTGCCGGTCGCGCACTATCTGGCGAACTGGCGCTCCGATTTCGATGCCGTGCTGTTGCTCGATCCGCCGGCCCCGGCTCAGCCGGTCGACGGACTGGAGCCAGTCTATCG
Source organism: Bradyrhizobium sp. SSBR45G (assembly GCF_030159255.1). Lineage (GTDB taxonomy): Bacteria > Pseudomonadota > Alphaproteobacteria > Rhizobiales > Xanthobacteraceae > Bradyrhizobium. The sequence continues at coordinate 85,401 of NZ_BSCT01000025.1, forward strand.
CGGCAGCTACATCCAGCTGTTCCGGACCGGACATGGCGACCGCGGCAGTGCCGCGCTGCAGGGGGGCGCGCCTGCGGCCGGACCTGCTCCGCTGCCGCCGTCCTGAGTTTCCGCGGGACGTTGTGCTGGTGATCCTTCCCGGCGCTCGGGACGTTGCTCTGCTGCCGCCGAGGGACAGGAGCGCAGCAGCCTGACGTGCGGCCAGGGAGAACACCATGCAGCGTGTCACGCCAGGGCCGGGTCAGGAATCGGTCTGGGACTATCCGCGGCCGCCACGGATGGAGCGCTGCGGCGCGCGGCTCAAGGTGGTGTTCGCCGGCGTGACCATCGCCGACACTGAGGATGGCTATCGCGTGCTCGAGACCAGCCATCCGCCGGTCTACTACATCCCGCCGCAGCATGTGGCGATGCATTTCCTGCGGCGCGCGGCGGGCAGTTCGTTTTGCGAGTTCAAGGGCGTGGCGTCATACTGGTCGCTCGACGTCGGCGGCCGCGTGTCGGAGCAGGCGGCCTGGAGCTATGAGCAGCCGACGCCGTCGTTTGCGCCGATCGCCTCGCACCTCGCCTTCTACGCCTCGCGGGTCGACGCCTGCTTCGTCGGCGACGAGCGTGTCGCAGCGCAGCAGGGCGATTTCTACGGCGGCTGGATCACCTCGGCCGTGGTCGGTCCGTTCAAGGGCGCGCCGGGGACGCGGCACTGGTAGACGCGGCACTGGTAGACGGGCGCCCGCTTCCATGATCCGATTGCCGCTGATGTTCGTAACGAACGATGGCGGCGGTCGCGGGCTGCGCGGCGCCGCCCGCTGCGGCACGGCGCGGACACGATCCCGCGCCAGGCCAGCGATCATCTTCACGACGCCGGGGACTGCCATGCGACGGTTGATGAAGTTCCTGCACACGATGGGCGCGATCGGCATGATGGGCGCGATGGCCTGCCTCGTCGTGCTGCTCGGCATGATCCCGCAGCCCTCGGTGTCGCTGCCGCTCTACGCCGAGATGCGGGCTGCGATGGGCGCCATCGTGCGCTACGTGTTCTTCCCCTCGCTCGGCCTGACCCTGGTCGCCGGCCTGCTCGCCATCGCCGTCAACCGCGCGCTGCACAGCGCCGGCTGGGCACTCGCCAAGCTCGCCTCGGGCATCCTCGTGTTCGAATGGGGCTTTGCCGCGGTGCAGGGCCCGATGCAGGAAGCCGCTGAAGAAGCCGCCCGCGCCGTCGCCGGCCAGATCGATCCCGCGACCATCACGCCGAACTTCGGCACCGAGCAGGGCGCCATCTGGGTCATGCTCGGCGTCGCCACCGTGAACGTCATCCTCGGCGTCTTTCGGCCGAAGTTCACCAACCTGCCGGATTGAGCGTAGCGGGGCTACGAAAAGGACCAGATCCTTTCTGATGCCGCAGCGCGCGAGGTGCCGATGACTGCGCCCTCTCCCCTTGCGGGAGAGGGCATGTAGGACAGTGCGGCAAACTCGGTTCGGTGAGGGGTATGCCTCCACGAGCGTTGCTCGCGGAGAGAAACCCCTTACCCAACCGAACGCGCGGATTGGCCGGCGATGCCCTCTCCCGCAAGGGGAGAGGGCGCTGTATCGCGCAGTGTCGACCAGAGGCGGCCTCCCGCTCCGCGTTTCCAGAAATGACTTGGAGAGGGAGGACGATGACGAGAGAACAAGCCCGCTGCTACGGCGCTGTTGCGAGATGGTGCCGCAGCTCGTTCACCGTCTCCACCACGCGGTCTGCCCCCGCTTCGGTGAGCTGCTCCGCCGTGTGATAGCCCCAGGTCACGCCGATCCCAGTCACGCCCGCCGCCTTCGCCATCACCATGTCGAAGCTGGTGTCGCCGATGAAGACGGCATCGTCCGCCGCAACACCGGTCGCGACCAGCGCCTGCAGCAGCATCGCAGGATGTGGCTTCGACGGCGCCATGTCGGCGGCCTGGATCGTGCTGAACCAGTCGCGCCAGCCGAGGGTCTCCAGCGCGGGCACGACGGCTTTCGAGGTGTGACCGGTGGCGATGCCGAGCTGCGTGTCGCGCCTGCGGCTCAAGCCAAAGAGCAACTCGCCAATCCCATCGAACGGCGTCTCTGCAAAACTCGGATCGGCGCGCAGCTGCGGCAGCACCCGCGCATAGGCGCTCACCATCGCAATTACCGGAGCATCCGGTCGCGCCAGCTCCGCGAGCACGAGCTCCAGCGAGCGGCCGATCAGCGCCAGGCTGTCCTGCGCCGCCGGCACCGGCAGGCCGAATTCGGTGAACACGGTGCGGTGGCATTCCAGGATCAGCGCACGGCTGTCGACCAGCGTGCCGTCGAAATCGAAAATGATGAGCTGCACGGCAGGGCTTTCGGATCGGCGATGGAGAGCATGGTCGCAGGCATCGATCGCACAGGACGCTGCCGACGTCACGCGAGATTCATCGGATGCTCTCTCCTCCCGTCATTCCGGGGCGCGCGAAGCGCGAGCCCGGAATCCATCGTGCGGCAAGGCATGAAGCGTAAGGTGCTTGCTCGACTGGGCGCCCCGAGCGCTCATGCAGATCGCCGGTCAAATTCCGGAAAAAATAATTATCTTGCGTTTTTACAGAAACTATGCTTTTCTCCACCCATCCCGCCTCGTGCAGAGGGACGTACGCGTCGTCACGAACGTGGAGGTGGGCTGCGATGGACGTGACGGCTGTGCCAGACGAGCGCAGGTGTCACGGACGGCGAAGTCGTGTGGTCCTGGCCTCTCGACGCTGAGGTCAAGTTCGCGAGTGAAGCTGTGACGGCTCGCGCGGGCGATGGGGGCAAGAACGCCGATCCCCAGGGAGAGCACGAAGGACACCGTAAAACCGTTGCGCGGGGGAGGCCGCTGGGTGGCCCGACCTGTGGTGACTGCCGCCTGCTTTCCTTGTTGCAGGCGGGCCATGGGCCGTGGTCAGCACCCGGCCTTCCCCGCGCCCTCTCGTTGGCGAGAGGGCTGACGACCGCATCACTCGGGCCTCACGGGCCGCGGGAACGCGATGACGCATGCCGACCGGATCTGCAGCCGATATCAGTCCGCGCAGGCTGTGTGCGCGATGAACGAGGCCATCGTCGGCCGCCCATGGACGACGCCAGCGCCGTGGCGGCGCTGCCGTCGGCCATGTCGAAGCCGTCAGAGCGGCGTGGCGCGCAGCTCGATGGTCACCGGCGTCGCGGTGCGCCGGCTCGCCGGATCGGCCGGCATCTGCAGCACGCGGGCGCGCTGGCCGGCGGCGAGGTCGGTGACCTTGACGACCCGGCCGTTCGAAAATTCGAGTGCGTCGTGGTGCTCGGTCGGCTTGTGGGTATCGACCTGGCGGAAGCGGGCGAGATGGGCGCCGACCTTGCGGCGGAAGAAGATGCCCTTGATGCGCACATCGCCCTCGAAGGCGAGCTCCGTGCCCGGCCGCAGACAGACGGCCGTCAACGGATCGTCCTTGGTGCAGAAGCCGCGCGTCTCCGTGCCGGGAAAGCGACAGGAGACCAGCACGTCCTCGGTCTTGGCATCACGGGAGGCAACAGTATGAAGGCTGTAGTCACACATGGAGAGCTCCTGAAGGCCGCCAGCACTCAGGCCGCAACGGCGCAGCAGGGAAGTCGTTCCAAGATGTTGAAGGCGCCGCGCGGTTCCACCGCCCGCGGCACGATAGGGCGATGGCATATGGCGCTTTGCGTATTGCGCACGCCTCCTTCCACTTCGTCATGGCCGGGCTTGTCCCGGCCATCCACGTCAGCTGCGCCCTCGGAACGAGGTGGATGCCCGGGACGAGCCCGGGCATGACGGAGCAACAAATTCGTAGGCGCTCGTGCCGCGATGGCCTCATTTGGCCATATGCGATTGCCCTGCGCGGTACTGGCGGTGGCAGGGCGAGGGGCGCATCAGGTGAGGTGGGCCGCCTCTTCGGTCTCGGCTTCATCCGCCGCGGCACCCCAATGCGAGGCGTCCTTGATCGTCGGGTCGATCAGCTCGCCGCGCAGCAGCGCCAGCGGCGATTTCCAGTACAGCGCGATATTGTGAAACGGATCGGTCAGCACCTTGAACGCCCAGATCAGGCCGGTCGCGACATCCTGCGTCGCAGCGAGCTGGATCACGCGAAACAGGCCGGCGCCGATGCCGACGGCAAGCCAGAGCACGCCGACGTGGCGCACGAAATCCATCCGGCTCAGCGGCGCGTCGAACAGTCCGAACAACGTGGGAGACAGCACCAGCGCGACCGGCACCAGGCCCCACACCGCGAGCAGGACGATCTTGCGGGTCTGATTGTAGCCGACCTTGACCGCTTCCTTGTAGTCGTTGCTGACGCCGTTGACGTGGTCATAGCCGTTCGGCTCGAAGAAGAAGTGCCCGGTCTGGCGCGTCAGCATCGCCAGCCAGCCGACCAGCCCGGCCATCGCGGGATGCTTGAACAGCAGCGCGTAAGCGACGAGGAAGATCACGGCGCTGACCAGGTGCAGCGTCTGATTGATCCGGCTCTGATGATAGTAGCGATAGTCGTCGAAGCGCTGCGTCTGCAGCGTCTGATAATAGCGCGACATGCGAATCCCCGTGCCATTGTGCAACGAGACGGAGACGTAGAGCGCTTCAGTGAACGTGGCGTGACATGTTGATGTTGTCACAATGAAACCGACCGGCGGCGGAGCAGGAGACGCCTGGAACGCGAACACGCCGGTCCATGGCCGGCGAGCGAGTCGCCTGCGCCTCTCTGCCCTTGCCAGAGAACGCGCCCGCACGGCTTTGATCGGGATCAAATCCGCGCGGGGAGTCGCATGGGGACGGATGTCAGCCGCCGGGGGATCGCGCCAGCCGGATCGCCTCGCTGAGGATGGCGCGGTCGCCGATATGGTTGGCGAGCAGCAGCACCAGCCTGGCGTTCATGCGCAAGGCCTCCTCGTCACTGAGATCGCGCTGGCCGCCGATCAGCTCGGCATAGAAGTCGTCGGGATCGCCGATGTTCGGAGTGAGGGTCAGGCTCATGCCGCAAGCTCCTGCTGGATCGTGCCGGGCTTGCCGCAGGCGCGCCGGACCGCGTCGGCGATCCCGGCCTCGTCGAACTGCGGAAAGCGGGCGATGACATAATGATCGGGGCGGAACACATAGGTCGTGCCCGGCGAAGCGCCGTAGCGTTGCCCAAGCAGGCCTTTGCCGTCGTCGATGTCGCGGCCGACGACGACAACGCGCGTGGCGATGCCGTCGATGCTGAGCTGATCGGCCGTGACGGACTTGTCGAACGTGACCACGGTGAAGCCGGAGCCGAGGCAGTTCAGGAACCAGCCGGGCTTGCCCGCAACGGTCACGGGCGCGTCCGCCGCATTGGTGCCTGGGGTCATGGCAGCCGGGACGCTTGCGTTGTCCGGCGTGTTCAAAGAGGACGCGACATAGGGCGTCGGCGTCGACAGCCGGCCGCTATTGACCAGCGGCCGGGCGAAGGCGTGATGCTGGGCGAGGTCGAGCACGGCGTCGCGGAACAGGCGGCTCACGCGCGTCTTCGGCGTGATGAAGTCGGTCGCCCGTGTCGAATTCAGGATGTTGTCGTCGGCCGCGTAAGCGCGCTCCTCGTGATAGCTGTCGATCAGGCTTTCGGGCGCTTCGCCGCGCAGCACCAGCGCAAGCTTCCAGGCGAGGTTGTCGATGTCCTGCACGCCGGTGTTGGCGCCGCGGGCGCCGAACGGCGACACCTGATGCGCTGCATCGCCGGCGAACAGCACCCGTCCATGGCGGAAATTGTCGATCCGGCGGCAGGCGAATTGATAGATCGACACCCATTCGAGCTCGAATTCGGTGGTCTCGCCGAGCATGGCGCGGATCCGCGGAATCACGCGCTCGGGCGTCTTCTCCTCGTCCGGATTGGCGTCCCAGCCGAGCTGGAAGTCGATGCGCCAGATGTTGTCGGACTGGCGATGCAGCAGCACCGACTGGCCCGGATGGAACGGCGGATCGAACCAGAACCAGCGCTCGGTCGGAAACTCCGCCTTCATTCGGACGTCGGCGATGAGAAAACGGTCCTGGAAGAACTGGCCCTTGAACTCGGCGCCGACCATGCGCCGCGTGTCCGAATTGGCGCCGTCGCAGGCGATCACCCATTGCGCCTCCATGGTGAAGATGCCGTCCGGCGTCTCCACCGCGAGGACCGCGCAATCGTCGGTCTGCTTCAGGCTGACGAGACGATGCTTCCAGCGCAGATCGACCAGCGGATTTCTGCTGCAGGCGTCGACCAAGATCTCTTCCAGATAATATTGCTGCAGGTTGATCATCGCCGGCCAGCGATGGTCGGGCTCCGGCAGCAGGTCGAACTGGTAGGACAGCTGGTCGCGGAAGAACACTTTTCCGATGTTCCAGCTGACGCCCTTCTCCACCATCGGCGCGGCGCAGCCGAGACGGTCCCAGATCTCCAGCGGGCGCTTGGCGTAGCACACGGCGCGGGAGCCGATGCTGACGGTGTCGTTGTCGTCGAGCACGACCACCGGCTGGCCGTGCGCGGCGAGATCGAGCGCCGCCGTCAGGCCGATCGGCCCGGCGCCGATCACGACGACCGGGTGGCGGCGGAGCGTGCCGCTGCGCTGCTCGGCGGAGCAGACGTAGGGAAATCGCGGATAGACATAGTTGCTCATGGCTGCCTCGCCTGGCGCGTTGCGGTCGGGACGGTGGAAAGGAACGATCGCTCAGTCGACGCCGGCGAATTCCTTCTCGTGCATCCAGGCAGTGTGCCGCGGTGGCTTCTTGGTGGTCGCCCATTCATCGACCATGGCGTGGGCGACCGACTTCATCCGCGTGATCTGCTCCGGCGTCGCGGTCCAGGTCGCGATCTCCAGGCGGTGGCCGCTCGGATCATGGAAGTAGATCGACTTGAAGATGGTGTGGTCGGTGATCCCGACGACGTCGAGGCCGGCGGCCTCGGCGCGCGCCTTGGCCTCCTCCAGCTCCTCCATGTCCTTGACCTGGAAGGCGATGTGCTGGGTCCATTCCGGGGTGTTGGGATCGCGCCCCATCGGCGGCGAGTTCGGCAGCTCGAAGAAAGCGAGGATGTTGCCGTTCCCGGCATCCAGGAAGATATGCATGTACGGATCGGGCGCCTTGGTCGAGGGCACCTTGTCCTCGGCGATCGCGCCGAGCAGGTCCATGTTCAGGACCTTCTTGTAGAAGTCGACGGTGGCCTTGGCGTCGACGCAGCGATAGGCGACGTGGTGGATCTTCTCGATCTGCATGATGGTCCTCCCATGATCGTTGTTGGCAAGATAGTAACGGATGATACGATCTCGTGGCTTTGATCCAGATCAACCCGGCCGTGGGAAGATTGAGGTCGCCAGGGGCGAGCGCCTGGAATGGGCGAGGGCAGGGGATGCGATGACGAAGGCGGCCAACGAGACCCGGGACCGGACCGACAATGAGGCGGCCAGCGAGCGCGAGCTCAGGCTGCAGCGCTATTTTCCCTACCGGCTGGCGCGCCTCGCCGAGCAGGTGTCGCTGGCGGTGGCGGAGGTCTATGGCGACCGGTTCGCGCTGTCGCGCCAGGAATGGCGGATTCTGGCCGCATTGGGCGAGCAGCCGCGGTTGCCGACCAAGGAGATCGGCCGGCTGACCACGCTCGACAAGATGAATGTCAGCCGCGCCATGCAGAGCCTGGAAGCGCGCGGCATCGTCAGCCGCAGCCGCGATCCCGAGGATGGCCGCGAGCGGATCGTGACGCTTTCGGCCGCCGGGCGGGCGCTGTACCGCAAGATCGTGCCCTATGCGCTGGCACGCGAGGCCGACCTGCTCGGCGTGCTCACGCGGGAGGAGGCCGCCATCCTCAATACGGTCATCGACAAGCTCCTGAGCGTCACGGAGCGGTCGGCATGATGCGTTGCAGGGTGTTCGGAAGGCTTGATCGAGGCCGTCGCCGCGCTATATCGACGGTCTCTCCTTCATTGCCAGCATGGGCCAACGCACGACGATGACAGACACCGCCACCGTTAGCCATTCCTTCCAGGCCGAAGTCTCCGAGCTGCTCCATCTGATGGTGCACTCGGTCTACTCCGAGACCGACATTTTCTTGCGCGAGCTGATTTCGAACGCTTCCGACGCCTGTGACAAGCTGCGCTACGAGGCGATCGCCAGGCCGGACCTGATCGGCGAGGGCGAGCCGCCGCAGATTCGCATCATTCCGAACAAGTCGGCTGATACGCTGACCATTGCCGACAGCGGCATCGGCATGGAGCGCCAGGAGCTGATCGACCATCTCGGCACCATCGCCCGCTCCGGCACCAAGGCCTTCGTGCAGAAGCTGTCGGAAGCCAAGGATGGCACCGGCCTGATCGGCCAGTTCGGCGTCGGCTTCTACTCGGCCTTCATGGTCGCCGACCGCATCGTCGTCATCAGCCGCCGCGCCGGCGAGAACGACGTCTGGACCTGGACATCCTCCGGCGGCGCCGGCTTCGAGGTCGCACCCGCGTCCGAGGAGGATGCCAAGCGGGTGTCGCGCGGCACCGAGATCGTGCTGCACCTCAAGGACGACGCCAAGAAATATCTCGAAACCTACGAGATCGAGCGCATCGTCACGGCCTATTCCGACAACATCCAGTTCCCGATCATGCTGGTCGCGGAAGAGGGCGAGCCGCGCCAGATCAACTCGGCCAGCGCGCTGTGGCAGCGCTCCAAGTCAGAGCTAACGCCTGAGGATTATGCCAAGGCCTACAAGTCGATCGCCCACGCCTTCGACGAGCCGGCGATGACGCTGCACTACCGCGCCGAGGGCCGCTATTCCTACGCCGTGCTGCTGTTCGCGCCCTCGACCAAGCCGTTCGACCTGTTCGAGCCGGCGCGCAAGGGCAAGGTCAAGCTCTATGTCCGCCGCGTCTTCATCACCGACGATGCCGACCTGATGCCGGCCTATCTGCGCTTCATCCGCGGCGTGATCGACAGCGAGGACCTGCCGCTCAATCTGTCGCGCGAGATGCTGCAGAACAATCCGCAGCTGTCGCAGATCCGCAAGGCCGTGACGACGCGGGTCATCACCGAACTGGAGCAGCTCGCCGACAAGGACGCCGAGAATTTCGACAAGGTCTGGGAGTCGTTCGGCGCCGTCATCAAGGAAGGCCTGTACGAGGATTTCGAGCGCCGCGACAAGCTGCTGGCGTTGGCGCGCTTCACCACGACATCGGGCGAGAAGCGCTCGCTGAAGCAATATGTCGAGGGCCTCAAGGAGAACCAGACCGAGATCTACTTCCTGGTCGGCGACAGCCTCGAGCGGCTGAAGTCCAATCCGCGGCTCGAGGCGGCCAAGGCGCGCGGCGTCGAGGTGCTCTTGCTGACCGATGCGGTCGATGCGTTCTGGACCTCGGCGCGGCTCGAATATGACGGCAAGCCGCTGAAGTCGCTGAGCCAGGGCGACATCGATTTCGACCCGATCCCGGTCACCGAGCCGAAGGCCGACGACGAGGCGCAGCCGGCGGCCGACGAGGCCAACACGATCGCGCTGATCAAGGCGAGCCTCGGCGACCACGTCACCGACGTGAAGGTCTCGACCCGGCTCACCACCAGCGCCTCGTGTTTGGTGGCCGGCAGCCACGGTCCGGACCGCGAGCTGGAGCGGATCCTGTCGCAGCAGGCGCGCGGCGCCCGCACCAAGCCGATCCTGGAGATCAATCTGCGCCATCCGCTGGTGGTGGCGGTCGCCAAGGCCGCAGCCGACAAGGCCAAGGTCGATGACCTGTCGTTCCTGCTGCTCGAGCAGGCGCAGATCCTGGATGGTGAATTGCCGGAGGATCCGGCGGCGTTCGCAGCACGGCTCAACCGGCTGGTGCTGCAGGGCGTGGCGACGGCCTGAGGCCGGCGGTTGCGGGCGCGGGGCTCAGTTCTTCGCGCTCGCCTGGGTCGCGACGAGCTTGCGCCAGCGCATCACCTCGGCCCGGTAGGTCGAGGCATAGACCTGGCTGTCGCCGGTGATCGGCGTGGCGCCGATCTCGGCGAACTCGCGGGCGATCGCGGGATCGGCCAGAGCGGCATTGATCTCGCGGTTGAGCAGGTCGACCACCGCCTGCGGCGTCGCGCGCGGTGCGGCGACGCCATAGAAGCCGGAGGTCTCGAATGCCGGCAGCACGTCGGCGACCGGCGGCAGGTTGGGAAAGGCCTCCGCGCGCTCGCGCGTCGACACCGCCAGTGCGCGGATCTTGCCGCTGCGCAGCAGGTCGGTCGCGGAGGCGGTGTTGTCGAACATGGCGTGGATGTGCCCGGAGGCGAGGTCGGTCAGCGCCGGGCCCGAGCCGCGATAGTGGACCACGGACCAGCTGATGCCGCCGAGCGTCCGGAACAGTTCGGCCGACAGCAGCTGAACGGTGCCGGGGCCGGCCGAGCCGACGCTGAGCTTGCCCGGGTTGGCTCTGGCGTAGGCCAGGAACTCGGGCAGCGTCTTGACCGAGAGCTCCTTGTTCACCAGGAGCAGCAGCGGCATCCGCGCCATGCCGGCGACGGGCACCAGATCACCGCTGCCGTCGGCATCGGCGGCTCCGGCCGACGCGTTGATGATGTTGGCGGTCGATGTCGCCAGGATGGTGTAGCCGTCCGGCGCGGCGTTCGCGACGCTTCGGGTGGCGACGCTGCCGCCGGCGCCCGGCCGGTGGTCGAGAATGAAGGGCTGGCCAAGCCGCCGGGTCAGGCGGTCGCAGATCAGCAGCGACAGGCGGCCGGTGGCACCGCCTGGCGCAAAGGGGATGACCCAGGTGACGGGGCGGGCTGGATAGGGGGCCTCGGCTCCGGCCGGATTCACCGCCGCAACGGCGCTCCAGGCGGCACTTTGCAGCAGCGCACGCCGCGTGATCGTCGTCGTAGGCTTCGTCGCATCCTTGGTCATGCCGGCCTTCGCGTTGGCATGTTCTGGGACATGCAACCTAGCCGGTATTTGCGATTACTTCGTAAAGGATCGCATTCGCATCAATCACGATGCACTCTTTGCGAGTTAACCGTGCCGGTTAACGCGTGGTCAGGCGGTGCAACCTATAAGACGCCGACCTTGAACCGGTGGCAGGCATGAACTTCGAGCGCGCGGACCGATCGACGGACCCCATCAAGCCCGCTCCGAAGCCGTCGCCGGCGAAGATCTGGCTGAAGGCGATCGAGCTGACCGCGCGGATCGAAGCGGAGCCGGTGCGGCTGTTCGCCGATATCGTGGACGACTGGGCGGCGAAGCAGCCCGGGCGGCCGGCATTGGTCTCGGAGCGCGAGACGCTCAGCTACGCCGCGCTGTCCGCACGCATCAACCAATATGCCCGCTGGGCGCTCGCAAACGGCATTGGGCCCGGCGCCACGGTCGCGCTGATGATGCCCAGTCGACCGGACTATCTGGCCGCATGGCTTGGGATCAGCCGGGTCGGCGGCGTGGTCGCGCTGATCAATACCAATCTGGTCGGCGCCTCGCTGGCGCACTGCATCAACGTCGCCAGGCCGGCCCATGTCATCCTGTCAGGCGCGCTTCGGGAGGCGTATGCAGGCGCTGCATCGCTGATGTCAGGCACGCCGCGCGTATGGACTTGCGACGACGGCGATCTCGACGCCGCGCTGGCGGCGACGGACCCGCATGCGCTGGCGCCGGCCGAGCGACCCGACGTGACGATCAGCGACCGCGCGCTACTGATCTACACCTCCGGCACCACCGGCCTGCCGAAGGCCGCCAGCATCAGCCATCGCCGCATCCTGAACTGGGGCGGCTGGTTCGCCGGCCTGACCGGCGCGGGGGCCGATGATCGTCTGTACGACTGCCTGCCCGTCTACCATTCCGTCGGCGGCATCGTCGCGCCCTGCAGCATGCTGCGCGCCGGCGGCACCGCGGTGCTGGCCGAGAGATTCTCGGCGCGCCAGTTCTGGCACGACATCGTCCGCCACGACTGCACGCTGGTGCAATATATCGGCGAGCTCTGCCGTTATCTGTTGGCGGCTCCGCCGTCGGAGCTCGATCGCGCGCATCGGCTGCGGCTGGCCTGCGGCAACGGCCTGCGCGGCGACGTCTGGGAAGCGTTCCAGGCGCGCTTTGCGATTCCGCAGGTGCTGGAATTCTACGCCGCGACCGAGGGCAATTTCTCGCTGTACAATGTCGAGGGACGGGTCGGCTCGATCGGCCGCGTGCCGTCGCTGCTCGCGCATCGCTTTCCGGCTGATATCATTCGGCTCGATGCCGATCAGCGCGCGCCGCTGCGCGGTGGCGACGGACTCTGCGTGCCCTGCGCGCGCGGGGAGGTCGGCGAGGCTGTGGGCAGGATCGGCAAGGCCGATGACGGCGGTGGCCGTTTCGAAGGCTATACTGATGCGGCCGAGACCGAGAAGAAGATCCTGCGCGATGTCTTCGCCAAGGGCGATGCCTGGTTCCGCACCGGCGACCTGATGCGCCAGGACGAGCAGGGCTTCTTCTATTTCGTCGACCGCGTCGGCGACACCTTCCGCTGGAAGGGCGAGAACGTCGCGACCAGCGAAGTGAACGAGGCGATCCTCCGCTGCCCGGGCGTGCTGGAAGCATCGACCTATGGTGTCGCCGTGCCCTGCAGCGACGGCCGTGCCGGCATGGCCGCGCTCGTGGTAAGTGAGGCGTTCGATCTGGCGACGCTTTCGGCTGCGCTTGCGCGCGGTCTGCCGGCCTATGCGCAGCCGGTGGCGCTTCGCATCACGTCGTCGCTCGAGGCCACCGAGACCTTCAAGCAGAAGAAGCAGCAGCTGATGCGCGAGGCGTTCGATCCCGCGATCGTGCACGAGCCGCTCTATATCAGGGATGCGGCCACAGGCGCCTATCGCGTCCTCGACCGCGATCTCCATGCGCGCATCGTGGCGGGAGAGGTCCGCTTGTAGATGATTTTAATCATAGGCGATGAGGGGCATTTACCAACGGCCTGGAAAGATACCGCCGAGGTCCGGGTTCCTTCACCTTGTCGCTCTAGGCTCGGTTGCATCGTTTGAACAATGACGGATGAGGCCATGTCGGTACGGTTGAGAATCATTGCCGCGATCAAGCAGATTGCCGAGGAGCAGAAGGTCAAGCTGCCGCCGCTCACGGATGATCTGACCCTGCACGAGACCGGCTTCGATTCGCTCGCCTTCGCCATCCTGGTCGCGCGATTGGAGGACGATCTCGGCGTCGATCCGTTCACGCTGTCGGCGGAGGTCACCTTCCCCAACACGATCGGCGACTTCATCAGGGCCTATGAGAATGTCCCCGCGTGAAGTCTTCGCGCTGCGCGACCATCTCGGGACGGCGCTGACCGAGCGGACCATCTCCGATCCGCGTCACGCCGTGTCGCTCTCCGATGTGTCGCGCGGCTGCTGCCTGGGCGGCCGCGGCGACGAACTGAACGGCCGCTCGGTTCTGATCGCCACATCCGGCCAGCTGCTCGCGGGCCTCGCGCTGATCGCGATCGACGGCATCGCCGGCCGCATGCTGCTGTGCCCGCCGGACCTCAAGGCGGAGCATCTCGCGAGCATCATGTCCGACGCGGAGATCGATGCCGTCGTCACCGACCAGCCGGCGCGCTTTTCCGGCTGCGTAGATGCGCTGATCATTCCGCTCGAGCTGCCGCGGCCCGCGGCCAAGAGCGCCCAGACGGTTCGCGCCACCGAATGGCTGATGCTGACATCGGGCACGTCCGGTGTGCCCAAGATCGTCGGCCATACGCTCGAGGGCCTGTGCGGGGCTATCATCGGCGATCGTCCGGTCCCCGGCGAGGCGATCCCGGTCTGGGCGACGTTCTACGACATCCGCCGCTATGGCGGCCTGCAGATCTTCCTGCGGGCGATCGTCGGCGGCGGCTCCATGGTGCTGTCCGATCCGGGCGAGGCGCTGGCCGACCACATCGCGCGGCTCAATGCGCGCGGCGTCACGCACATCTCGGGAACGCCGTCGCATTGGCGCAAGCTTTTGATGAGCGGATCGGCCGAACAATTCGCGCCGCGTTACGTGCGGCTCTCGGGCGAGATCGCCGATCAGGCCGTGCTCGACGGATTGAAGCAGGCATTTCCACAGGCTTCGATCGGTCATGCCTATGCCTCGACCGAGGCGGGCGTCGGCTTCGCCGTCAATGACGGGCTGGAGGGTTTTCCCGCGACCCTGCTCGGGGAAGGCCGCGGCGCCGTCGACATGAAAGTCGTCGACGGCTCGCTGCGCATCCGCTCCCGGCGCGCGGCCCATGCGTATGTCGGACCTGATGCTGCGGCGTTGACCGACGCCGATGGCTACGTCGACACCGGCGACATGGTCGAGCTGCGCGGCGACCGCTATTACTTCGTCGGCCGGCGCAACGGCATCATCAATGTCGGAGGCCTGAAAGTTCATCCCGAGGAGATCGAAGCCGTGATCAACGGCCATCCGGAGGTGCGGATGTCGCGCGCGAAGTCACGGCGCAGCCCGATCACCGGCGGCATCGTCGTGGCCGAGGTCGTGCTGACAGCGGACAACGATCCGGCGCGCGCGGATACTGTTCGCCACGAGATCCTCGCCGAATGTCGCGCGCGTCTCGCGCTCCACAAGGTGCCGGCGATGATCCGCTTCGTGCCGGCGCTGGACGTCACCCCGGCCGGCAAGCTGGCGCGCACCGATGCGTAACGTCCTCGTCACCGGCGGCAGCCGCGGCATTGGATTGGCCATCGCCCGCAGGCTCGCCGGCGCGGGCTTTGACGTGATCGCGGTGGCGCGCCGCGAGAGCGAGGAGCTGCGCGCCGCCATCGCCGAGTTCAGCGCCAGCAGTGCTGGCATCCATTTCCGCGCCTGCGACCTCAGCGCAGTCGACGCGATCCCGGCCTTCGTGAAGTCGGTGCGCGACGAGTACGGCCCGATCTACGGCCTCGTGAACAATGCCGGCATCGGCACCGAAGGCCTGCTCGCGACCATGCACAATGCCGAGATCGAGGGCCTGGTACGGCTCAACGTGCTGGCGCCGATGATCCTGACCAAATACATCGTGCGCCACATGATGGCCGCGGGTGAGGGGCGCATCGTCAACATCTCCTCGATCATCGCCAGCACCGGCTATAACGGTCTATCGGTGTATGGAGCGACCAAGGCGGCCGCGAACGGCTTCACCCGCTCGCTGGCGCGTGAGGTCGGCAAGGTCGGCATCACCGTGAACGCGATCGCGCCGGGCTTCATCGCCACCGAGCTGACGCAGAGCATGGACGACGAGCAGCAGAAGCGCATCGCCGGCCGCAGCGCGCTGCGCCGGCTGCCCGAGACGAGCGACGTCGCCGCCATGGTCGAATACCTGCTGGGCGAGGGCGGGCGCAACGTCACGGGCACGGTGCTGACGGTGGATGCCGGCAATACCGCCTGAGTCGGTTGCGGCGTGCCGGTTGATTTCGCTCAAGCGCCGCTGGCGGCGCAGCGGCGATAGTGCCGGCGGAATCCGGAACCAGCCCTCATGTTCGAACGCATCCTGCGATGGACCCTCGTCGCAATCGCCGTCGCGGGCCTCGCCGCGGGCGGCCTCGCTTATGCGGCCGGCCGGGCCGATCTCGCGGGGATCGCGTTCACAGCCTCCACCGTTCCGGTGATCGCCGGCCTGATCGTCTCGATCATCCGCGACGTCATGGCGGGCCGGATCGGCGTCGATGCCATTGCGCTGGTGTCGATGAGCGCAGCGATCGTCCTCGGTGAGCCGCTGGCGGGCGCCGTGGTGGCGCTGATGTATTCGGGCGGCAACGTGCTCGAGGACATCGCCGTTGCCCGCGCCGAGCACGATCTGCGGGCGCTCGTCGACCGGGCGCCGCGCGAGGCGCATCGCCGCTGTGGCGATGCGATCGAGGACATTCCCATCGCGGGCGTGGCCGTCGGCGACCGCCTGATGGTGCGCGCCGGCGAGATCGTTCCGGTCGACGGCGTGGTGGAAACAGCCATCGCGGTGGTCGATGAATCGGCCCTCACCGGCGAGCCGATCCCGGTCAACAAGTCCCGCGGCATGGCGATCCTGTCGGGCTCATTGAATGCCGGCGAGACCTTCGAGCTGTCGGTCACGGCGACCGCGGGCGAGAGCACCTATGCGGGGATCGTCAAGCTGGTGACGGCGGCGCAGACCGCGAAGGCGCCGTTCGTGCGGCTCGCCGATCGCTATGCGCTGATCTTCCTGCCGGTGAGCCTCGCCATCGCCGCCGCGGCCTATTACGCCTCCGGCGACCTGATCCGGAGCCTTGCCGTGATGGTCGCCGCGACGCCTTGTCCGCTGATCCTGGCGGCGCCGGTGGCCTTCATTGCCGGCGTGGCCCAGGCGGCGCGCAGCGGCATCCTGGTCAAGGGCGGCGGCAAGCTGGAGGCGCTGGCGCGCGCCCATACGGTGCTGTTCGACAAGACCGGCACGCTGACGGTCGGCGGCGCCCGGCTGCTCTCGGTCGACGCGGCACCGGGCGAGGATGCCGATGCCGTGCTGCTGCTCGGCGCCTCGCTGGAGCAGGCCTCCCATCACGTGCTGGCGCATGCCATCGTCGAGGCCGGCCGCGCCCGCGGACTCAAGCTCAAGGTGCCCGAGCGCGTCAGGGAGACGATGGGCTCCGGCCTTGAAGGCACCATCGATGGCCGCCACGTCAGCGCCGGCTCGGCGGACCTGATCCTCCGCGGTCATGCGCCGCCGCCCTGGGCCGCCCGTGCCATCCGCCGCGCCTCCTGGCGCTCGGCGCTGATCGTGTTCGTCGCCGTCGAGGGACGCCCGATCGGTGCGCTGCTGCTGGCCGACGAATTGCGCGCCGACACGCCGCGCGCCATCCGCTGGCTGCGCGAGGCCGGCATCATGCGCATGGTCATGGTGACGGGGGATCGGGCTGCGGCCGCGCAGGCGATCGGTGCGGCGCTGGATCTCGATGCCGTGCTCGCCGACCGCGTTCCCTCCGACAAGGTCGACGCCGTCAAGGCCGAGCAGCGGCTGCATCCGACCATCATGGTCGGCGACGGCATCAACGATGCGCCGGCGCTGGCCTCCGCCGATGTCGGCATCGCGCTTGGTGCCCGCGGCGCCAGCGCCTCGTCGGAGGCGGCCGACGTCGTGATCCTTGCCGACCGGCTCGACCGCGTCGGCGAGGCGATCGTGATCGCGCAGCGCGCCCGGCGCATCGCGCTGGAGAGCATCATCGCCGGCATGGCGCTGTCGTTCGTTGCGATGGGGGCGGCGGCCGCGGGCCTGCTGCAGCCGGTCCCGGCGGCGCTGGTGCAGGAGGTCATCGATGTCGCAGTCATCCTCAATGCTCTCAGGGCGCTGCTGCCGGCCCGCCGCGGCAAGGCCGGGCGGATCACGGCCGAAGACGGCCGCGGGCTGCGGCATGATCATCAGGCGCTGCTGCGCGGGTTGGATCGCCTGCGCGCAATCGTCGATGCACTCGACGAGGCGTCGCCCGAGCGGGCGACCATGTTGATCGTCGAGGCCAACGCCCTGGTGCAGGACCAGGTCGTGGCGCATGAGCGCGATGACGAAGGCCTGGTCTATCCGAGGCTGGCGCGGCTGCTGCAGGACAGTCACGGCCTGTCCGCGATGAGCCGCGCGCACCGGGAGATCCTGCATCTGGCGCGCCTGCTCGGGCGCGTGGTCGAGGACCTGCCGTCGGAGAAGGTCGACCGCTATCTGATCCGCGACGCCCAGCGGGTGATCGAGGCGATCGAGACGCTGGTGCGCATGCACACCGCCCAGGAGGACGACATCTACGAGGCCGTGGCGGCGCGCTCGGCGGCGTGAGTCAGTCGGGATGCTTCGGCAGGTCGATGCGCTCGCCGGCAAACTCCGCCGGGCCGTCGATCAGGCGGCGAATCCGGCGTTCGCGCTCCTCGGCAGGCAGGCCCGGATCGAGCATCTGGTCGATCAGCCGGATCGCATTCTGCTCGATCGCCTGCGGATCCGTCCGGATCGGCTGCGAGGCCGGCGCCGGCTGCGATGCATGCAGGCCGATCGCAAGCAGCTGGCTGATGGCATCGGAGCGTGTGACCTGATGCGTCTCCGCCCAGGCATCGATATCGGCGGTGAGCTGCTGAGACAGCTTCACCGCGCTCACCGCATCATGTCCCAGCCGGACGGCGGGACTGTGATCCCTTCGCGTGTCGGACAATGGCGTCATCTGCCTGTTGATCATGTCAGCCTAAGATACGCTTGAGGGAATGGGATTTGATTTCGATCAAGGACGGACTAAGAAAACGGCCTTCTCGCGGCAATCGGGCCGCCGGAGGCCCACTTTGCGTCGGCCGCAAGGCCGACCTCGCAGCGTGATACCAAACACGGCCAATTGTCCATGCGTTTCCTGCACACCTTCCAGCTCTACGATTTCCTCGACACGCTCGTCAGCCTGTTCACCGCCTTCGTGCTCGGCACGCTGATCGGCGCCGAGCGGCAATACCGGCAGCGCAGCGCCGGCCTGCGCACCAACGTGCTGGTCGCGGTCGGCGCGGCCGCCTTCGTCGACATCGGCAATCGCCTGACCGGCGCCGAAGGCGCGGTGCGCATCATCGCCTATGTGGTGTCGGGTATCGGCTTTCTCGGCGCCGGCACGATCATGAAAGAGGGCATGAACGTCCGCGGCCTCAACACCGCCGCCACCCTGTGGGCGTCGGCCGCGGTGGGTGCCTGCGCGGGCGCGGACCTGATCGCCCAGTCGGTCGCCCTGACCCTGTTCGTGCTCGCCGGTAACACGCTGCTGCGGCCGCTGGTCAACGCCATCGACCGCATCCCGCTGAATGCACAGACGTCGGAGGCCCACTATAAGATCGTCGTGACCACCGACGCGCTGCATGCCGCCGAACTGCGCGAGGCGATCGACGATCGGCTGGAAGCGGCCAAATATCCGGTGCGGGAGACCGACGTCGTCTACCGCTCCGAGGACATCGTCGAAATCGTTTCGGCGCTGGTGCCGCTGGTCGTCGAGAGCGCCGAACTCGACCGTATCGTGTCGGATCTGACGAAGCTGTCTGGCGTGCGTCATGCGACCTGGAACGTCAGCGCGTTGGAGTGACGGGGCAGGCGCCTCGCGTTGCGTCCGGCCGGCGACGGGTCTCGACGAACGGCCATCCGTCGCGCTGCCTTTCGGCTCGCATCCGGTCACGACGACGGCCCGCCTGCGTCATTCTTGACTGCTCCCTGTGCTCCTCGCCGAGCATGAGGCAGTGTTCCATCCTGCCGCTGAACCCGAGCTGAACGGGGTCCTCGCCGCTCGGGACGAGAGCACTGCATCGCTCAATGTCCGCCGCGCGCGAAAATCTCGTAGAAGCCGAGCACGATCTCGCAGGCGATCAGGATGACGACGATGATCTCCAGCCGCAGCGAGCGCTTGGCGTCGATGATGTCGGCGAGCGTCGTCGCCGTTTCGGCGATCACGGCGAGCTTGCGGTTGAGCGTGTCCTCGCGCTCCTTGAGCTCATATTCATCTTCGAGCCGGGCATAGAGCCGTTCGAGATCCGGCCGGTCCCACAGCACATCGGGCTTCTCGCCGACGGCGACGCGACCCGAGACACGGTGCTGCACCAGCAGTGCCTCGCCGAGCAGCTTGAGCATCGCGACCCGGCTCTTCGAGGTCCGTCCCAGCGTCGCCAGCTCGCTTGCAAACGGCTCGATGGTGTCGAACACGTTGGCGATCTCGCGCTCGCTGCGGCCGAGCACGACGCTCTTGGCGAGCGCGTCGGCGACGATCAGCAGCCGCTCCAGCGACAATTCCTTGACCAGGATCGGACCGCCGACCGGGATCGGCTCATCGGACTCGCGCGCCACCTGCACCTTCGCGGTCTCTTCCTCATGCGGCGCGATCGGGCCGAACAGCCGCGTGCTCAGCTGATCCAGGAAGGCGATCTCCTCGGCCGCCGACAGGCCGATGAAGACGACGACGCCGTAGCGGAAGACCACCGCGATGCCGGTCTCGCCGACCCGGACGGCGAGCGGCGCCGCCGACAGCACCTGGCCTTCGAAACCGGCGGTGTTGATGCGGTCCGCGATCTGCAGCGCGCGGCCGGCGAGTTGGGGGACGGTTGAGGCTTGGGCGTTCATGGTGGCAAGGCTAGCACGCCAATACCGACGGATCGACAACGCGGAACAAACCCGGCTGCAGGCAGGCCGCCGGCCGGCGCCGGGTCCGAACCCGCTTGACAGCGATGTCCGTAGCTCCGCATTGAAGACGCACTCCGGACGGATGATCGCTCCATGTCGAAGACCAGCGCTGCGGACTACTATGCCTCGATCCCGGTGTTTCGCGGCTTCTCGCGGCTGATGGATCCGGCGCTCTACAAGCCGGTGCCGGATGACTGGCTGGTCGGCACGGCCGACATCGTCGAGTCGACGAAGGCGATCGCCGATCAGCGCTACAAGGCCGTCAACATGGCCGGCGCGGCGATCATCGCCGCGGTGACCAACGCGCTGGAGGGACGCGAATTCCCATTTGTGTTCGGTGGTGACGGTGCGAGCTTTGCGGTCGGGCCGGATGATGCAGAGGCGGCCCGCGAGGCCCTTGCCGCCACCGCGCGCTGGGTCGGGGAGGATCTCGACCTGTCGATGCGGATCGCGCTCGTGCCGGTGAGCGCGATCCGGGCGCAGGGCGGTGATGTGCGCGTGGCCCGCTATGGTCCGTCGCCGAATCTGTCCTACGCGATGTTCGCCGGCGGCGGCCTGAGCTGGGCCGAGGCCGCGATGAAGCGCGGCGAGTTTGCCATTCCGCCGGCGCCGCCCGGCACGCAGCCCGATCTGTCCGGACTGTCCTGCCGGTTCGAGGTGATGCCGTCGGCGCGCGGACTCATTCTCTCGGTGCTGGTGCTGCCGGCCGCGGACGCCGATCCCCAGGCCTATCGCAACGTGATCGAGGAGATCATTACGCTGACGGAGCGCAGCCCCGAAGCGGGGCGGCCGGTGCCCGCCGGCGGGCCTGCGCTGCGATGGCCGCCGCAGGGCTTGGGCTATGAGGTCCGCGCATCGCGCGGCCCGCGCGTGACGCGCTGGGTCCGCGTGCTCGGCCGCACGCTGTTCGTCTATGCCGTCATGCGCTTCGGCATCAGCATGGGCGGCTTCGTGCCGGAAGTATATAAGCAGCAGGTCGTGGAGAATTCCGATTTTCGGAAATATGACGATGCGCTGCGCATGATCCTCGACTGCACCGAGCAGCTTGCGCAGGAGCTGGAGCGGCGCCTCGGCGCCGCCGCGTCGCAGGGCATCGTGCGCTACGGGCTGCACCGGCAGGATGCCGCGATGATGACCTGCTTCACGCCGTCGGCGATCCGCCCCGATCACGTGCACTTCATCGATGGAGCCCAGGGCGGCTACGCATCGGCGGCGACCGCGCTGAAAGCGGCGGTCACCTGATCGCGATCAGCGCGCGCGGGTCCAGGTCTCGCCGCCGCACAGGGTTCCGACGCAGCCTTCGACTTTCAGCGTGTCCGGGCCCGAGACCGAAATGTGGCTGATGTAGCTCTGGCCGTCATCGGCATTGTAGATCTTGCCGGACCACTTGTTCGGTCCGTCGGGATGAACGCCGTCGAACAGCTGCAGGCCGATGATCGGGCGGTTGGCCAGCGCGCGATTGGGGTTCTTGTTGTCGACGGCCGGCTTGCCGGTGTCGGTATCCATCGGCTCCTTCAGCCAGACGACGGTGCCGCACAGATTGGCGCCGCATTTGGCGACCTTGATCCTGGCATCGCCGGCCTGCGTCAGCCAGGTGCCGCTCGGATCGTCGGCCGCCAGGGCCGGCTGCGCCATCACCAGCGCAGCGAACGCGACAGTGGCCAAACGCAGTTTGCAAATCATCTTAACCCCCGGTTGAAGACGAGCTTCCATATCAGCAAACCAAGCCGATGCAATCGTCGGACGGCATTTGTCCAACGCCGTCATCATCACGATCAGGTGCGGCCCGCACCGTCCGTCTCAGTCTCTTGCGCGTTCGTCTCACCGCCGCGCGCGGCACGTCACCACGGCAGGCCGCACAGGTCGATGGTGCCGCGCGTCGGCGCGTTGCGCTTGACGTCGTGCACGAGCGCGGACAGCGTATCGAAACGGACGCGGCCCTTCTCCGGCTGCTCGGCATAGACCTCGCCGTCGAACGGAATGAATCCTCTCGCCATATAGAAGGGAACGCGATCGGCCGCGCAGAACAGGATGGCGTAGTTGATGGACTCCTCGTGCCGCATCGTCTGGATCGCCGCGTTCAGCCCGACCGTGGCGAGCCCGCGGTTGCGCATGTCGGCGCGCGTCAAAACGCCGCCGATGCCGCCGACATTGACCTTCTGCCCGTTCCACGTCACCAGGCGGCGATAGATCCCGACATGGCAGAGCACCTCGCCGGTTTCATCCTGCACCAAGACACGCAGGTCGGCATGCGCAAAGCTGATACCGGCCCAGGGTAGTCCGGCGACGACCTCCGGCGGCCAGATCGCGTCATACAGCGGCTTGGCCTGCGTCCAGGAGGCGTCGCCATTCAGGACCTCGATTTCGATGCTCATCAAAACGGCTCGCTTTTTCCAGAATCACAGTGTTTAGGAGTTCGGAACCTTCTATAAGGAGGTCCCGTTTAATCCCGTCTTCCCACAAGTTGCGGAACCGAGCCCATGACCTTTACGCTTCCCCCCCTGCCTTACGCCTATGACGCCCTCGGCGCCTACATGTCCAAGGAGACGCTCGAGTACCATCACGACAAGCATCACCAGGCCTATGTGACCAACGGCAACAATCTGATCAAGGGGACCGAATTCGAAGGCAAGTCCCTCGAGGAGATCGTCAAGGGCTCGTTCGGCAAGAACGCCCCGATCTTCAACAATGCCGGCCAGCACTACAATCACATTCACTTCTGGTCGTGGATGAAGCCGAATGGCGGCGGAACCAAGCTGCCGGGCGCACTGGAAAAGAAGATCGACGAGGACCTCGGCGGCTACGAGAAGTTCAAGGCGGACTTCATCGCCGCGGGCGTCGGCCAGTTCGGCTCGGGCTGGGCCTGGCTCTCGGTCAAGAACGGCAAGCTGGAAATCTCCAAGACCGCCAACGGCGAGAGTCCGCTGGTCCATGGCGCGACCCCGATCCTCGGCGTCGACGTCTGGGAGCACTCCTACTACATCGACTACCGTAACCGTCGCCCCGACTATCTGAAGGCCTTCGTCGAGAATCTCGTCAACTGGGAATACGTCGAAGAGCTCTACGGCAAGGCTGTCTGATCGATCGTGATCGAGAATTGAGGGCGGTGAGCTTGGGCTCGCCGCCCTTTTTCATGACTCGTTTCATGAGAGCGATCCTTGCAAGCGAAGACGCATTTCGGCAAGAATTTTGCCCGTGATGTCCAGAGGGCAGGGCAATCGTTGTCCCTGTGCCGTGTGCAAGGTCAGGTCCCGTGAATCAGCTGTTCGGCTATCTTCTCGTCTTCTTCGGTGGCGGCTGCGGCGCCTCGATCCGGCATGCCGTCAACCTGGCAAGCGCCCGGGCGCTCGGTACCGATTTTCCATACGGCACCTTCATCATCAACATCACCGGCTCGACCGTGATGGGCCTGATCGCCGGCTACCTCACCTTCAAGGGCGGCGCGACGCAGCACTGGCGGCTGTTCCTGATGACCGGCATCCTCGGCGGCTACACGACGTTCTCGGCGTTTTCGCTCGACACCGCGCTGCTGTACGAACGGGGCGCGCTGGGCCTTGCTGCACTCTACGTCCTGGGATCGGTGGGGATCTCGATTGCAGGCCTGTTCGCCGGCCTGGCCCTGGTGCGGGTCCTGAGCTGAAGCTGCACGGCTCCCGCTCGCGCTATGGCCCGGAGAGATTCCGGGCCTCATGGTTCGAGACGGCGCTGCGCGCCTCCTCACCATGAGGGTTTCGCGTCGAGGGCCGCGGCGCGGCACGTTCATCTTCGGGGCAGGCCGTTCGCTCCTCACCCTGAGGAGCCGGCCGCAGGCGCGCGTCTCGAAGGGCGAGGCCTGCGCTCGCGCGTCAAGGGACGGCTTGGCCCACGCCGCCGGTGGACAGAGGTGATGTTATAATGTAACATCCTGGCGATATGACCCAGTCCGTCACCCATAGTCACGCCCGTGCCCACGCCTACGCCCACGAGCACAGCCATTCGCATGGGCATAGCCACGGCCATGCCCACAGCCATGGCCCCGCCGCGCCGCATCCGGCGCAGCCGGCGCCGTGGTCGATCCTGCGGATGCCGGTGACCACTCGGCTCGGCGCTGCGCTGGTGGCGAGCGCTGGGTTGTGGGTGATCGTCTGGCTGGCGATGCGGTGAGGGCGGCGATGGCGCAGCTGCAGTTTCGCGACGTCACCCTGGGTTATGACCGTCACCCGGCGGTGCACCACCTCTCCGGCGAGGTGGCGGAGGGGGCGCTGCTGGCCGTCATCGGCCCCAACGGCGCCGGCAAGTCGACGCTGTTTCGCGGCATCGTCGGCCTGCTGAAGCCGCTTGCCGGGACCATTGCGGCGGCTGGCCTCAAGCCGCGCGAGATCGCCTATCTGCCGCAGATCGCCGACATCGACCGCAGCTTCCCGATCTCGGTGTTCGACTTCGTCAGCACCGGCCTGTGGCGCTCGGTCGGCATCTTCGGCGGCATCGGGGCTGCGGCGCGCGACAAGATCGCCCACGCCATCGCCGCTGTCGGCCTGACCGGCTTCGAGGGCCGCGGCATCGGTACGCTCTCCGGCGGCCAGATGCAGCGCATGCTGTTCGCCCGCGTGCTGCTGCAGGATGCCCGGGTGATCGTGCTCGATGAGCCCTTCAATGCAATGGATTCCAAGACGTCGACGGATCTCCTGCAACTGATCGAGCACTGGCATGGCGAGCGGCGCACCGTGCTGGCCGCGCTGCACGACATGGACATGGTGCGCGCCCACTTCCCGCAGACGCTCCTGCTGGCGCGCGAGGCCGTGGCCTGGGGCCCGACGACCGAGGTTCTCACCGCGGACAATCTCCTGGCCGCGCGGCGGATGTGCGAGGCCTTCGACGACGCCGCCGCACCTTGCGTGCCCGCGCCAGCCTCGAAGGCGGCATGATGCTGCGCGAGGTCCTGATCGCGCCGTTCTCGGATTTCGAGTTCATGCGCCGCGCGCTGGCGGCCGTGATCGCGCTGTCGCTCGGCTCCGGCCCGATCGGCGTCTTCCTGATGCTCCGGCGCATGAGCCTGGTCGGCGATGCCATGGCGCATGCGATCCTGCCGGGGGCGGCGATCGGCTTCCTGCTGTCCGGGCTCAATCTGTTCGCGATGACCACCGGCGGCCTGATTGCCGGCTTCGCCGTGGCGCTGCTGTCGGGCCTCGTCTCGCGCTCGACCGGGCTCAAGGAAGATGCGTCGCTCGCGACCTTCTATCTCGCCTCGCTGGCGATCGGTGTCACCATCGTCTCGGTCAAGGGCACCAATGTCGACCTGCTGCACGTGCTGTTCGGCAACATCCTGGCGATGGATGACCCGACTTTGCTGATGGTCGCGAGCAACGCCACCATCACGCTCGTCGTGCTCGCGGTGATCTATCGCCCGCTGGTGGTCGAGAGCGTCGATCCCTTGTTCCTGCGCACCGTGAGCCGCGCCGGCGCACCGGCGCATCTGATCTTCCTCGGCCTGATCGTGGTCAATCTCGTCAACGGTTTCCAGGCGCTCGGCACCTTGCTCGCGGTCGGCCTGATGATCCTGCCCGCCGGCATCGCGCGGTTCTGGTCGCGCGACGTCACGCCGATGATCTGCATCGCCGTCGCCTCCGCGATCGTCTCCGGTTACGTCGGGCTGGTGCTGTCGTTCCAGACCCGCATTCCCTCCGGCCCCGCGATCATCCTGGTCGCGTCGCTGCTCTATCTCGCCTCGGTGCTGTTCGGACGCGTGGGCGGCGTGCTTCCGCAACTGTTCCCGGGACGCCATCTCGAAGCTTGAAGTCCATGCCCATGAAACGCCTGTTGCCCGCCCTCAGCCTGCTAGTCGCTTTGTTGCCGAGCATTCCCGCCTCAGCCCAGACCCGGCTGACTGTCGTTACCAGCTTCTCGATCCTCGCCGATTTCGCCCGCCAAATCGGCGGCGACAAGGTCAACGTCGCCTCGCTGGTCGGGGCGGACAGCGACGTGCATGTCTACACGCCGACGCCGCATGACGCGAAGGAGGTCGGCGCGGCGCGGCTGCTGATCGTCAACGGCCTCGGCCTCGAGGGCTGGCTGCCGCGCCTGCAGCAGGCCTCCGGCAGCAAGGCGCCGATCGTCACGGCCACCCAGGGCATCACCCCGCGCAAGCGCGGCTCGGATGCCGATCCGCATGCCTGGCAGTCGGTGCCCAACGCGATGGTCTATGTGAAGAACATCCGCGATGCGCTGGTGGCGGCCGATTCCGCCGATGCGGACACCTTCAAGGCCAATGCCGAGCGCTATCTGGCCGAGCTCGCCGCGCTCGATCGCGAGGTGCGCGCCGAGATCGACAAGATCCCGGCCGAGCGGCGCAAGGTGATCTCGACCCACGACGCCTTCGGCTATTTCGCCGATACCTATGGGATCGCCTTCATCGCTCCCTTGGGCGTTTCCACCGAGACCGAGCCGTCCGCCCGCGACGTCGCCGAGATCATCGCCCAGGTCAGGAAAGCCCGGATTCCGGCCGTTTTCCTGGAGAATTTCAACGACGACCGGCTGGTTGGCCGGATCGCGGCCGAGACCGGCGCCAAGATCGGCGGCACGCTGTATTCGGACGCCTTGAGCGCGGAAAACGGCCCGGTCCCCACTTACATTGCCATGGTCCGGCACAATATAAGGGCCCTGACGGGCGCGCTGGTCCGCTAGGTCCAAAAGGCCTCGCGGAACGGCGCGCCATGAGCCATTTTTCGACGCGATCTGAGGTTTTCGGAGTGAGCATGTCCGACGCGAGCAAGATTCCAGTGACGGTCCTGACCGGCTATCTCGGGGCCGGCAAGACCACGCTTCTGAACCGCATCCTCTCGGAAGACCACGGCAAGAAATACGCCGTCATCGTCAATGAATTCGGCGAGATAGGCATCGACAACGACCTCATCGTCGGCGCCGACGAGGAAGTGTTCGAGATGAACAACGGCTGCATCTGCTGCACCGTGCGCGGCGATCTCGTGCGCATCATCTCCGGCCTGATGCGGCGCAAGGGCAAGTTCGACGCCATCATCGTCGAGACCACGGGGCTCGCCGATCCGGCGCCTGTCGCGCAGACCTTCTTCGTCGACGAGGACGTGCAGAAGAATGCGCGGCTCGATGCGGTGGTGACGGTGGCCGATGCGAAGTGGCTGTCCGACCGGCTCAAGGACGCGCCCGAGGCCAAGAACCAGATCGCCTTCGCCGACGTCATCGTGCTCAACAAGACCGATCTCGTCACCAAGCCGGAGCTCGCCGAGGTCGAGGCGCGCATCCGCGCGATCAATCCCTACGCCCGGCTGCACCGCACCGAGCGCTGCCAGATCGCGATCTCGGATGTGCTGGAGCGCGGCGCGTTCGATCTCGATCGCATTCTCGAAATCGAGCCGGAATTCCTCAACGCGGCAGACGACCACGATCATCACCACCATGATCACGACCACGGCCATGATCACCACCATCATGATCACGGCCTGAAGCACTATCATGACGAGGAGATGCAGTCGATGTCGCTGCGCTCCGACAAGCCGCTCGATCCGGCGAAGTTCATGCCGTGGCTGCAGAACCTGGTGCAGACCGAGGGCGGCAAGATCCTGCGCTCGAAGGGCATCCTGGCGTTCCAGGACGATGACGACCGGTACGTCTTCCAGGGCGTGCACATGATGCTGGAAGGCGATCATCAGCGGAAGTGGAAGCCCGACGAGGCGCGGCAAAGCCGCGTCGTCTTCATCGGCCGCGAGCTGCCGGAAGACGCCATCCGCGAAGGTTTCGAACGCTGCATCGTGACCTGATGACGTCGTTTGACCAAAGCGGCGAGGCCGCATCCATCGTCTCTGTCACCGACAAGGTGAAGCCCGTGTCGCTCGGCATGGCGGTCACCGCCGTGCACTATCTCGGCGATCGCGCCGCCTTCGTCGGCACGGAAGAGAGCGTAGCCGTGGTCGACACGGAGGGCGAGACCAGCAAGGTCGAGGTGTCAGGCGGCGGCATCCTGTCGGCGGTGTCGGACGGATCGCGCATCCTGTTCGGCGGCGATGACGGCAAGGTCTCGGCGCTCGACAAGGCCGGCAGCGTGAGCGTTCTCGCCACCGATCCGAAGCGGCGCTGGATCGACAATGTCGCTGTCCATCCCGACGGCGCGATCGCCTGGTCGGTCGGCAAGACCGCGTTCGTGCGTCAGCCGAAGGGCGAGGAGAAGTCGCTCGAAGTGCCCTCGACCGCAGGCGGCCTTGCGTTCGCGCCGAAGGGCCTGCGACTCGCGATCGCACACTACAACGGCGCGACCTTGTGGTTTCCGAACATGGCGGGCGAGCCCGAATTCCTCGGCTGGGCCGGCTCGCATCACGCCGTCACCTTCAGCCCCGACAACAAATTCCTGGTCACCGCGATGCATGAGCCGGCGCTGCACGGCTGGCGCCTTGCGGACTCCAGGCACATGCGCATGACCGGCTATCCGTCGCGGGTGAGGTCGATGTCCTGGGGCAGCGGCGGACGTTTTCTCGCGACCTCCGGTGCCGACATGGTCATCCTCTGGCCGTTCGTCGGCAAGGACGGGCCGATGGGCAAGGAGCCGGCGATGCTGGCGCCGATGAAGGCCAAGGTCACCGCGGTCGCCTGCCATCCCAAGCAGGACATCCTGGCCTGCGGCTACGAGGATGGCACCGTGCTGATGGTGCGCATGCAGGACGGCGCCGAGATCCTGGTGCGTCGGAACGAGACCCCGCCGATCACGGCGATCGGCTGGAACGCCGCGGGAACCTGGCTCGCTTTTTCGGATGAAAGCGGTGAGGCCGGCCTGCTGCGGCTCTGATGGGGCATTGGGGCGCAGGCCCCGATGGAACCTCGCAGGCGCGTGACCGTTGTTCCGCACATCATTGGATGCGGATGACAAGCCATGGCCTCGATCAACAGCAAACAGACTTTGCGCCGGGACATGCTGCTTGCAGCGGGCCTGTTCGTCCTTGGCGTGATCGTGGCCGTCGTTTCGCTGACCGAGATCAAGGCCAATCATCTCGACCAGATGGCGCAGGCTGTGCCATCAGCCTCGCCCGAGCCGTCACCGACGCCGGCCGAATCCAAGCCGGGCGGCACCCGCCCGACCACGCCGGCCCCCGAGCCCGCGCGCCCTGACGTGGAAGCGCAAAAGGAAGGCGCCAAGCCAGCCCTGCCGCCGGCGCCCGCCGAAAAGATCGCGCCGACAATGGAACGGAAGTAGTTGGATTTGCCCGGACGCCGCCACAAATTCCGCTGTCGTCCCGGCGAACGCCGGGACCCATAGCCACCGGCCGTCATGAGGCAGGCCGCTGACAGTTCCGTGCCCTCGATAGTATCCGCGGTATGGGTCCCTGCGTTCGCAGGGACGACAGCGGAGTGTTTGGCAAACGTGTGCCCCGCTACAGGTGTCGTCCCTGCGAACGCAGGGACCCATAACCACAGGGGTGCAATGTGAGGCAGGCTCGTAGCTCCACCTCGCGCCCCACACACGCCACGGCGTATGGTCCCGGGTCAGCGCCACGACGGCGTTGCCGTCGCGGCTTGCCCGGGACGACGGCCGGGGTTTACCGCACCAGGATATTCCGGAACTGCCACGGATCTGACGTGTCGATGTCCTCCGGGAACAGGCCCGGGCGATCGTTCAGCGGCGTCCAGTCGGTGTAGTAGCCCTTCACTGGCCCGAGATACGGCGTCTGGATCTCGAGGCAGCGGCGGAAGTCGAGCTCGTCGGCTTCGACGATGCCGGCGGTCGGGTTTTCCAGCGCCCACACCATGCCGGCGAGCACCGCTGAGGACACCTGCAGGCCGGTCGCGTTCTGATAGGGCGCGATGCGGCGGGTCTCCTCGATCGACAGCTGCGAGCCGTACCAATAGGCGTTCTTGCCATGGCCGTAGAGCAGCACGCCGAGCTCGTCGATGCCGTCGACGATCTCGTTCTCGTCGAGGATGTGCCACTTCTCCTGCATCTTGCCGGTGGCGCCGAAGATCTCGTGCAGCGACAGCACCGCGTCATTGGCCGGGTGATAGGCGTAGTGGCAGGTCGGCCGGTACACCACCTTGTCGCCGTCGCGCACCGTGAAGTAGTCGGCGATCGAGATCGACTCGTTGTGGGTCACCAGGAAGCCGTATTGCGCGCCCGGCGTCGGGCACCAGGAGCGCACACGGGTGTTGGCGCCCGGCTGCAGCAGATAGATCGCGGCACCGCAGCCTTCGGTGTGGCAGCGGCCGTTGTCCGGCATCCACGTCTCATGCGTGCCCCAGCCGAGCTCGGCCGGCTGCATGCCCTCGGAGACAAAACCCTCGACCGACCAGGTGTTGACGAAGACGTCCATCGGCTTGGGGTTCTTGGAGCGCTGGGTGTCGCGCTCGGCGATGTGCACGCCCTTGACGCCGAGCTTCTGCATCAGCTGCGCCCAGCCTTCGCGGCTCTTCGGTTCGACGATCTCGGTCTTGGTGTCCCGGGCGATGTCGAGCAGCGCCTGCTTGACGAACCACGACACCATGCCGGGATTGGCGCCGCAGGTGGAGACGGCGGTGGTGCCGCCCGGGCTCTTGCGGCGCGCGGCGAGCAGCGTCTCGCGCAGCGCGTAGTTGGAGCGCTGCTCGACTCCCATGCTCTTGTCGAAATAGAAGCCGGCCCACGGCTCGACCACGGTGTCGATGTAGAGCGCGCCGATCTCGCGGCACAGCGTCATGAGATCGACCGAGGAGGTGTCGACCGAGAGGTTGACGCAGAAGCCCTGGCCGCCGCCGGCGGTGAGCAGCGGCACCAGCAGCTCGCGGTAATTGTCGCGGGTCACGCCCTGCTGGATGAAGCGCACGCCGTGCTTCTTGGCCAGCGCGCCGTCGTCATGCGGATCGATGATGACGAAGCGGTCCTTGTCGTAGTCGAAATGGCGTTCGATCAGGGGCAGGGTGCCCTTGCCGATCGAGCCGAAGCCGATCATCACGATGGGGCCGGAAATCTTGGCGTGGATCTGCGAGCTCATGAGGGGACGGTCTCCGGACAGGTGCTTTCGCGTTCGTTGAATGAATGGCTCAGGCGCCGCATCGCTCGTTAAGAGCTGCGCCGCTTGGCGGTGACTTCGATCTCGACCTTCATCTCGGGCTTCAGCAGCGCCGCGACGACCACCATGGTGGCGGCGGGCCGGATATCGCCGAGCACCTCGCCGCAGACGGCGAGATGGGCGTCCGCATCCGTGACGTCGGTCAGGTAGTAGGTCGCACGGACGATGTCGGCCATCTCGAAGCCGCCCTCCTGCAGGGCGGCGGCGATGGTCTTGAAGCAGTTGCGTGACTGGCTCGTGACATCGGCCGGCATCGTCATCGTGCTGTAGTCATAGCCGGTGGTGCCGGCGACGAAGGCGAAGTCGCCGTCGATCACGGCCCGGCTGTAGCCGAAGCTCTTTTCGAACGGTGATCCGGTAGAGATCAAACGGCGGGACATCGCGCACCTCGTCGTCGGGGATTTTCGGGGGTTAAAGAGCTTTTGCTGCACCTGCGCAACCCCTGGCGGGGCAGGTCCGGCGCCGGTTGCCCGAATGCCTAACGCAGCCGGGTGACGTCGGGTCCCGCCGGCGGCGCGCTGCTCCAGCGCCGGATCACGATGTCGCGGACGATCATGAGGCCGAGCAGGATCAGGAGGAGCGTCGGCAGCAGCGTCCGCCGCTGCGGCGTCGATCCCGCCGCCCCTACGCCGCGCATGAGACCGGCCGCTCCTTGCGGCCGCGGCGGGGCTTGCGCTCGGCGGCGCCGGTGGCCTCGATCAGACCCGAGGCGCCGTCCAGCGCGCCCGCGACCAGCTCGAGCCCGAGCAGGCGGGCGCGCTCGAACGGGCCGGGCAGCTCCAGCTCGGCCGTCTTCTCCACGGAGAAGCCGAAGCGGGCATAATAGGGCGCATCGCCGAGCAGGATCACCGCGCCATGGCCGCGCGACGCCGCGATCATCAGCGCGGCGTTCATCAACGCCGCACCGACGCCGAGGCTGCGGGCTTCCGCGGCGACCGCCAGCGGCCCGAGCATCAGGGCGTCGCGTCCGCCGGCGCTGACGTGCCACAACCGCAGCGTTCCCACCAGCGCGCCGCCGCGCATCGCCGACAGGGCCAGGCCCGCGGCGGGCGCGCGTCCGTCGCGCAGGCGCTGGCAGGTGCGCTCATGGCGATTGTCGCCAAAGCAGGCATCCAGCAGCGTCTCGCGCGCCGCGACGTCGGAGGCTCGTTCGCTGCGGATCGCGAACGGAGCGGCAGTCCGAACAGGCGCAGTCGTCTGGGAGCGGAAAGCGGTCATGGCACGTCAGTCCCCCGGCCTGCGCCGCGAGCTTTCGCCCGCGCGCAACCACGTGATGTCAGGTTGAAGGTGACGGTGGATCGCTCCCTCCCCCGCTTGCGGGGGAGGGTCGGGGTGGGGGAACGCCCCACCCGAAGCTCGCATCGGCTCACCCACGAATGGGTGGCGAAGGAAGCCTGCTCAGATGTGATACGTCTTCAGCGGGGGGATGCCGTTGAAGGCCACCGACGAGTAGGTCGACGTATAGGCCCCGGTCCCCTCGATCAGCACCTTGTCGCCGATCGAGAGCGTCACCGGCAGCGGATACGGCAGCTTCTCGTACATCACGTCGGCCGAATCGCAGGTCGGGCCGGCGAGCACGCACGGGGTCATGTCCGCGCCCTCATGCGGGGTGCGGATGGCGTAGCGGATCGACTCGTCCATCGTCTCGGCGAGGCCGCCGAACTTGCCGATGTCGAGATAGACCCAGCGCAGCTCGTCCTCGTCGCTCTTCTTCGAGATCAGCACCACTTCCGACTCGATGATCCCGGCATTGCCGACCATGCCGCGGCCCGGCTCGATGATCGTCTCCGGGATCTGGTTGCCGAAATGCTTGCGCAGCGCGCGGAAGATCGAGCGGCCGTACTGCACCACCGGCGGCACGTCCTTCAGGTACTTGGTCGGGAAGCCCCCGCCCATGTTCACCATGGTCAGGTTGATGCCGCGCTCGGCGCAGTCGCGGAACACCGTCGAGGCCATCGCCAGCGCGCGGTCCCACGCCTTCACCTTGCGCTGCTGCGAGCCGACATGGAACGAGATGCCGCACGGCTCCAGGCCCAGCCGCTTGGCCAGGTCCAGCACGTCGACCGCCATCTCCGGATCACAGCCGAACTTGCGCGACAGCGGCCACTCGGCGCCGGCGCAATCGTACAGGATGCGGCAGAACACCTTCGCGCCGGGAGCGGCGCGCGCGATCTTCTCGACCTCGGCGGCGCAGTCGACCGCGAACAGCCGGATGCCGAGCGCATAGGCGCGCGCGATATCCC
This sequence comes from Bradyrhizobium sp. SSBR45G, assembly GCF_030159255.1. GTDB lineage: Bacteria > Pseudomonadota > Alphaproteobacteria > Rhizobiales > Xanthobacteraceae > Bradyrhizobium. Next base: position 118,690 of record NZ_BSCT01000025.1, read on the forward strand.
GCTCCTTCTTGATGGTGTTGCCGTAGGAGATGCGGTCCGGCGTTGCGCCGGCCGCCAGCGCCATCTCGATCTCCGCCACCGTTGCGGTGTCGAAGGACGAGCCCAGCGAGGCGAGCAGCGACAGCACTTCCGGCGCCGGATTGGCCTTCACCGCGTAGAACACGCGGCTGTCCGGCAATGCCCGAGCGAAGCTCATGTAGTTGTCGCGCACGATCTCGAGGTCGACGACGAGACAGGGCTCGTGGTCCAAACCTTCCTCGCGGCGGTTGCGCAGGAATTCCCGGATACGTTCGGTCATAGCACCCTCCAAACGGCCCCAGCGACGGAGACCCGTTCAAAATGATCTCGACACGGGTGCCTTGGCGTTGCCGCCCGATGGAAAGGCGCCAAAACCTCGAACCCGTAGCCGAATTGTGCTGCCGTGGATTGGTTGGGAATTTCCCGCCCGCACACCTGGCAATGAAGGACAAGCCTTTTCAGTAGCCCGCGCCGGCTTTGGACTGCCGGTAGAGACCAAAAAAGCCCGATCCGTCGTTGCTTTAAGTCGCGTCCCCCGTTGAGAGCGGGGTGCGCCGGTTCGCCTCCGGCTGCCAGTCACGGTTGCAAAAGATGAGGTGACCTTCAGCGGCATCTCTTGAGAGAGATGCTGGGCTCTTGGAGCATGACGATCCCGATCGAACTGATCTTGATCGCAACGATCCGAGCGCCCCTCGGTTCCTCATCCCTTGGCGGCTGTCCGGCCTCTTGTCCGGATACCTACCGACTGACACACGACCACAGGCACGTGCGAAATTGGGCAGAAGCGGAAATAAGCGTTTTGAATTTCGTTCGCAAGGCATTTTTCGGCGCCGGGAAAGATTTCCCTAACCTGTGCTTACACGACACAGGCGCGGCGCCATTGTCTGAACGAACGTTAAGCGAGCTTAAAGCTTCGTAACGTTTTCGCGCTTGCTGGACAGTGTTTTCGTGAACTCAGCCGCGCCTGGTGAACGGCTCGATGCGCTGTGCGCCGCGGATGAAGCCGATCATCACGAACACGCCGATCGCGAACAGCACGCCCTGCAGGATGTGCGCGCCCTGATCGCCGAGCCCGAACAGAATCGCGAGTGCCCAGCCGCCGGCGAAGGCCGCGCCGAACACTTCGGCACCGATCAGGATCGCCGCCGAGATGACGGTGATCACGCTCTGCCAGGCGATCTGGCGCGAGGCGGTGGAGGTGGGCTGCTGGCTCATGGTCCGGGTCCTCTGAAGAGCGCGCAATCTCTCCGAAATGGCCCCGCCCTTCAAGGGGAAATGACCCAAAAAGGACCGCCTCCATGATATGAGGGGCGCCTCGCTATTCCGGGGAGCATGAGCCGATGTCCGACACGACCGCCACGATCGACGCCCAGAGCAATCCGCTGCTCGTGGCCTGGGAGACCCCGCACCAGACACCGCCCTTCGACGCCATCAAGCCGGAGCATTTCCTGCCGGCCTTCGAGCGCGCCTTCGCCGACCACACCGCCGAAATCACCGCGATTTCGCACGATCCGGCCGAGCCCGACTTCGCCAACACCATCACGGCGCTGGAGCGCTCCGGCAAGCTGCTCTCCAAGGTGGCGGCGGTGTTCTACGACCTCGTCTCGGCGCATTCCAACCCGGCCATCCTGGAGATCGACAAGGACGTGTCCTTGCGCATGGCGCGGCACTGGAACCCGATCATGATGAATGCCGTGCTGTTTGGCCGCATCGCGCTGCTCTACGACAAGCGCAAGAGCCTGACGCTGACCGGTGAGGAGCAGCGGCTGCTGGAGCGCACCTACACCCGCTTCCGCCGTGCCGGGGCCGGCCTCGACGATGACGCCAAGGCGCGGATGGCCGAGATCAACGAGCAGCTCGCCCAGCTCGGCACCACCTTCAGCCATCATCTGCTCGGCGAGGAGCAGGACTGGTTCCTGGAGCTCGGCGAGGATGACCGCGCCGGCCTGTCCGACAGCTTCGTCGCGGCTGCCAAGGCTGCAGCGGACGAGCGCGGCATGCCCGGCAAGGCGATCGTGACCTTGTCGCGCTCCTCGGTCGAGCCGTTCCTGCAGAGCTCCGCCCGCCGCGACCTGCGCGAGAAGGTGTTCAAGGCCTTCACCGCGCGCGGCGACAATGGCAACGCCAACGACAACAACGCCGTGATCGGCGACATCCTGGCGCTGCGCGAGGAAGCCGCCCGGATCATGGGCTTTGCGAATTTCGCCGCCTATCGCCTCGAGGATTCGATGGCGAAGACGCCGGAGGCGGTGCGCGGCCTGCTGGAGCGCGTCTGGAAGCCCGCGCGCGCCAAGGCGCTGGCTGACCGCGATGCGCTGCAGGCGCTGATCACGGAGGAGGGCGGCAACTTCAAGCTCGAGGCCTGGGACTGGCGCTATTACGCCGAGAAGCTGCGCCAGGCGAAGGCGAATTTCGACGACGCCGCGATCAAGCCGTATCTGGCGCTCGACAACATGATCGCAGCCGCCTTCGACTGCGCCACACGCCTGTTCGGCATCACCTTCACCGAGCGCAAGGACATCCCGGTCTGGCATCCCGACGTCCGCGTCTGGGAGATCAAGGAAGCCGACGGCCGCCACAAGGCGCTGTTCTATGGCGACTACTTCGCCCGGCCGTCAAAACGCTCCGGCGCCTGGATGACCTCGCTGCGCGACCAGCAGAAGCTCGACGGCGAGACCGCGCCGCTGATCATCAACGTCTGCAACTTCGCCAAGGGCGCCGACGGCCAGCCGTCGCTGCTGTCGCCCGACGATGCCCGCACGCTGTTCCACGAATTCGGCCACGGCCTGCACGGCATCCTCTCCAACGTGACCTATCCGTCGCTGTCGGGCACCTCGGTGTTCACCGATTTCGTCGAGCTGCCGTCGCAGCTCTACGAGCACTGGCAGGAGCGCCCCGAGGTGCTGCAGAAATTCGCGCGTCACGCCCAGACCGGCGAGCCGTTGCCACAGGATCTGCTCGAGCGTTTCCTCGCCGCGCGCCGCTTCAACCAGGGCTTTGCGACCGTGGAGTTCGTCTCCTCGGCGCTGATCGATCTGGAGTTCCACACTCAGCCGGCTGCGGCGTCGAAGGACGTCCGCGCCTTCGAAAAGGCCGAGATGGAGAAGATCGGCATGCCCAGGGAGATCGCGCTGCGCCACCGGCCGACCCAATTCGGCCACATCTTCTCGGGAGACCATTATGCGGCTGGCTATTACAGCTACATGTGGTCGGAGGTGATGGATGCGGATGCCTTCGGTGCCTTCGAGGAAGCCGGCAACATCTTCGATCCCGCGGTGGCCAAGCGGCTCCACGACAACGTCTACTCCTCGGGCGGCTCGGTCGATCCGGAAGCGGCCTATGTCGCGTTCCGTGGCCGTGAGCCGGAGCCCGATGCGCTGCTGCGCCGGCGCGGCCTGCTCGACGTTCCCAAGGCGGCCTGAGACGACGAGCCTGAGGTGATCACGATGCTGCGCTCTTTCCTCGCCATGCTGGCGCTCGTGCTTGGCGCGAGTGCCGCTCACGCCCATCCGCATGTCTGGGTCACCGCGACCAGCGAGCTGCTCTACGCAGCCGACGGCACGCTGACCGGCGTGCGCCATGCCTGGACCTTCGACGACATGTTCGCGACCTACGCGCTGCAGGGGCTCGAGACCAAGCAGAAGGGCGTCTACACCCGCGAGGAGCTGGCGCCGCTGGCGCAGACCAACGCGGAGTCGCTGAAGGAATACGCCTACTTCACCTTCATCAAGGCCGACGGCCGCAAGCAGAAGCTGGTCGATCCGGTCGATTATTATCTCGAATACAAGGACACCAAGCTGACCCTGCACTTCACCCTGCCGCTGAAGGCGCCGGTGAAGTCGAACCAGCTCCAGGTCGAGGTCTACGATCCCAGCTATTTCATCGATTTCCAGATGGCGGAGAAGGATCCCGTCAAGCTGGTCAGCGCTCCCGCGGGCTGCAAATTCGGCCTGGTGAGACCGAGCGACGGCGGATCCGTCGCGCAGACGATGAACGAACAGACATTCCTGAGCGGCGGGGCGAACGCCAATTTCGGAATGAACTTCGCCAACAAGATCTCAGTGGAATGCCAATGACGCAACTTCGCCCCGCCGCCCGTCCGCTCCTCACCTGTGCTGCTATCCTCGCAGCGCTCATCGCCGCCGACGCGACCTCGCATGTGCTGCTCGCCAAATCGCCGTTCGGCGCCCCGGCCGAGCCCCAGGTCGGCGGCATCGTCGGCTGGCTGCTCGCCAAGCAGTCGGAGTTCTACCGGCAGATGTCGGGGGCGATCCGCGCCGCCAAGGACGAGGGCTCGGCGGTGTGGTGGCTGCTCGCGATCTCCTTCGCCTACGGCATTTTTCACGCCGCAGGTCCCGGCCACGGCAAGGCGGTCATCGCGTCCTACCTCGTCGCCAACCAGGAGACGGCGAAGCGCGGCATTGTGCTGTCGTTCGCCTCGGGCCTGATGCAGGCGCTGGTGGCGGTCGCCATCGTCGGCATCGGCGCGGTCCTGCTCAACGCCACGGCGGCCACGATGTGCAGCGCCGAGAAGGTGGTGGAGATCGCAAGCTACGGCCTGATCGCGCTGCTCGGCGCGCGCCTGGTCTGGGTCAAGGGCGCGGCCTTCCTGCGCACCTGGCAGCCGGCGGCCCCCGCGCTCGCGCTGGCCGGTGCGCCCGCCGCCGCGGTGGCGCATGCGGCGCATGATCATGGCCACGCGCATGATCAGCAGCCTCGCGCGCATCATCATGATCATCACGGTCATGACCATCATGGCCACGATCACCACGGCCATGATCATCATCATCACGGCCATGCGCACGCGGCGGCGCAGGCGCATGTCCATGACGATCACGCCCACCACGATCACGTCCATGGCGACGATTGCGGCTGCGGCCATTCCCACGGCCCCGCGCCGAGCGAGCTCGCCGGCCCCGGTGGCTGGCAGCGCGGCTTCCAGGCGATCTTCGCCGCCGGCATCCGCCCCTGCTCGGGCGCGATCCTGGTGCTGGTGTTCGCGCTGGCGCAAGGCATGTTCTGGGCCGGCGTCGCCGCCACGATCGTGATGGGACTGGGGACCGCGATCACCGTTGCGACCATCGCGGTGCTCGCCGTCGCCGCCAAGGACATCGCCCGCCGCCTCAGCGCCGGCCGCGACGGCGGCGGCGCCCTGATCATGCGCGGCCTCGAATTCGGCGCTGCCGGATTGGTGCTGCTGTTCGGCGCGGGTTTGCTGCTCGGCTATCTGGCCGCGGAACGGACGACCTGCTTCTGAGCGGCTTCGCCGGCGACGAGCGAGCTACTTATTAGGTACTCGTCATGCCCGGGTTCGTCCCGGGCATCCACGTCGGTCCAGGGTTTCCAAGCGTCGTGGATGGCCGGGACAAGCCCGGCCATGACGACGTTGGAATAGCTGGACCACAAAATGTAGGGTGGGCAAAGGCGCGCTTGCCTCGGTCTCACGACATTCGCAAGTGTTCGGCGCGCCGTGCCCACCGCGCCACCGTACGGTGCCGATGGTGGGCATGGCGCGCCGCGCATCGGTGCAAGTTGAAACAGCACGTCAGCGCGCCTTTGCCCACCCTACGCTTGCTGCGCTGGGCACAATACCGGCCAACGTTGGCCACGATCGCGCAACAACAACCAATGTCGTCCCGGGCAAGCCGCGAGCGCGCGACAAGCGCGATCGTGGCGCCGACCCGGGACCCATACGCCGCGGCGGTCGTGATGTACGAGCTGCCAACCGCGCGCCTGCCTCAAACTGCTCCCTGGGGTTATGGGTCCCGGCTCGAGGCCGGGACGACAGCGGTGGTTGTTGGCGCAGCTGTTCATCTATCCGCAGCATCCGGCCGATTTGAGCGCACGAACCCTCGCCACACCGTCGTTGCGAGCGCAGCGAAGCAATCCAGGGCCAATCATGCCGCGCTACATTGCCCGCCCATCTCATCACGCCTTGCCGTCTGCCCGCTATTTCAGCGGCAGGAACAGCTCCGCGACCGTCTCGTGCTCCGGCACCTCCGGGAAGAAGCTCAGCCGCTGGCAGTAGATCGGGAAGTCGCGGGCTTCCTCGCCACTGGCCGGAAGCCAGTCGCGGTACAAGAAGAGCGCGGCGGGCTCCAGATTGTGGGTGTGGCCGACGACGCGCAGCACGGCGCAGCGACCGCCGGGAATCTCGCCGGCCTTGACCAGCTGGTCATCAGCGGCGATCGGCTGGTCGGTGCCGACGCAGAGATCCACGCTGTAGTCTTCAGGCGAGGCGGGGCGTCGCTCGGAGCGCCAGACGTTGAAGGTGGGACTTGTGCTGGGGTGAAGTCCGGCAGCCTTGCGCCAGGCGATGAAGCGCTGGATCGTGGCGCCGAGCGTCGCCGGGTCGCCGCGATGCTCGATGATCGCCACCGGCGTCGTCGGCACCTCGCGGATCGTCACGTCGTCTTTTGTAAAGGTCGTCTGCATCAGCTTGCTCCTCGCATCGTCGAGAGGCCCGAAGGCCGCAAGCCACGGCTCCCAGTCGGGAGATTTCCGGAACGATGACGGCGACTGTCCGAACCGTTGCCGGAAGGCGCGGGCGAAAGCGTCGGGTGCGTCGTAGCCGGCATCCATCGCGATGTCCGTGACGCTCTGGTCATCGCCATAAGCGAGCCGGTGCGACGCCCGCTTCATGCGGGCGAGCTGGACATAGCGATGCACCGACAGCCCGAACGTCGCCGTGAACTGCCGGTGGAAATGATATTTCGAATAGGCTGCGACGCTGCTCAGCGTCTCCAGGTCCAGATCCTCAGCCAGATGCCGGTCGATGTGATCGAGCACCCGCTGCATCCGGGCATGGTGTTTCTGAAGCGCCGCAGTCATCGTCTGGTCTCCGTGGCAACCCCAGCTAGCCGCATGCGGGCCGGGTGTGCTCGACCGATCTTGCGATTCTGTCACGGCCGCCGGCCATCGCCAAATCCGGACCGAGCGGCCGGCCGGGTCAACTCGTCATCCCCTGCGGCTTCCGGAAAAAATAATTATCTTGCGATTTTTCGGAATTCATGATTGTATCCGCGCATCCCGTCCTCATGCAGAGGGGCGTACGCGTCGTCACGATACGTTGAGGCGGGGAGCGGTGGCCGCAGGCCTGTCAGGTGCTTTTGCGCTGGACGATTGGCAGCCTGCGGACGGTCAAGCCGTGTGGTCCTGGCGCCCCGACGCTGGCGTCAAGCCTCGGTGACATGACGTGTCATCAGGCGACGGGGGCAAACAAGCCGGTCCCCGGGGAGAGCACGGAGCAGCCGTGAAGACCATCGCGCAGGGAAGGCCGGGCGTGTCCGGCTGCACCTGTGGTACCTGCCGCCTGCATTCTTTTTCGCAGGCGGGCCGCAGGCGTCAGCCGACGCCTGGCCTTCCCTGCGCCCTTTGCATTGTCGAGGGGCACCACGATCGCAAACCTCGGGCGTCATCCGCCGCGAGACCGCGGTGCTGTGTCCAGTGCGTTTGAAATGGGAACGAGTGCGCCGACCCGCGACATCGTAACAACCATGAAATTCATCTTCGCGGCGATTGAAGATCGGAAGACGGGCGCGGCGCACATGAATGCGCCCTCTCCCCTTGCGGGCTACCGTATTCACACATCGATATTGAATACGGGAAGAACGTCTGATTCCCTGTC
>NZ_BSCT01000026.1 GCF_030159255.1 Bradyrhizobium sp. SSBR45G
TCAAATGATGCTAAAACTATCTTAGCGCCTATGGGCGAACGCCGGGACCCATACCCCCAGGGAGAAGTTTGAGGCACGCTGGCGATTGGCCTTTGCTTGACACGACTGGCGCGGCGTATGGGTCCCGGATCGGCGCTGCGCCGCGCGGACGCGCGTCAAAGCTTGTCCGGGACGACAGTGGAATATGAGGCGCTGTTGACGTCGACACACTCACTGCCGTCCCGGCTTTGAGCGGGACCCATGCGGCGTGCCTCTGCATAGGTCGCTCACGGCACGCCGCGAGGCGATCAGTTCGCCGCTGCACCGGCGCGGCTGAAGAAGGCATTCAGCTCCTCGGCCAGCACGGCCGGCTGCTCTTCCGGAATGTAGTGGCCGCACGAGGCGATGGTGATGCCCTCGACGTGCTCGGCGACCTCCCTGAGCGGCGCGGCCATGTCCACGATCGATCCCTGGTCGGCGCCGATGGCCAGCACCGGCGGCTTCAATCTGCCCCTGGCTTTCAGCTCGCGGTTCTGGCGCGCCGACAATGCGGCGGCACGATAATAAGCGAGCCCGGCGCGCAAGCCGCCGGCCTTGGTCAGCACGCGGGCGTATTCGTCGAGATCGCTTTCGCTGAACGCTTCAGGACTGGCGCCCTTCCGGCGCAGGAACCAGGCGAGATAGTCGCGTTCGCGGCCGTGGATCAGCATCTCCGGGAGGTCCGCGACGGCGTGGAACGCGAAGTGCCAGGTGCGCCACGCGCGGTCCGGCGAGAACGGCAGCGCCTCGGGCAGGGTGACGCCGGGGATTCCCGCATCAAGCAGAGCCAGGCTGCGTAGCTCAGCCTCGAACAGCGCTGCAAAGGGATAGGCCACCCACGCGCCGATATCGTGCGCCACCAGATGATAGCTGGTGATGCCGAGTTGCTGCAGCAGGCCATGCATCGCGATGGCCAGGCTCTGCGTGTCGTAGCCATCGGCGGGCCGGTCCGAGTCGCCCTGCCCCGGCAGATCCAGCGCGATGACCCGGTGGCGCGACGCGAGCAGCGGCATGACCTTGCGCCAGGCAAACCAGCTTTCGGGGAAGCCGGCGAGCAGCACCACGACCTCGCCATCCGACGGGCCGCCGCTGACATGGTGCAGCCTGACGCCGTCGACAGTCTCGAACCGGTGGGTGAATCCCGGCAACGACGCCTGGTCGCGGCCGAACGGCTCCGCCGCGACCAGCCGCGACGGACTTGTGGCAGAGATGGCATTCATCAACTCAGGCATAGATCATTCTCCTATTTATAGAACAAACGTTTTCTAATTTGGCGCGGCATCACGTGAACAAGGCCGCGGCCTGTTTTGCGACGCTCATCATCTCGCTCTTCCCGCGCCCCGTCTTGCCGACCACACGCAGTCCCTGGATCACGCAGAACAGCGCGCCCGCGACAGCATCCGGGTCGAGCGCCGGCCGGATCGATCCGTCGGCCTGACCCAGCCTGATCAGGTCGCGCAACAGCGTCTCGACCCGGCGCAATGCCGCGCGGACCTTGGCGGCGGCCTCCGCATCCAGGGTGGCGAGCTCGGTCGCGCTGGTGACGACAAGGCAGCCGCGCCGGCCTTCGCTGTCGCTGGCGGATTCCGCGTAGAACTGCAGCAAGGCCTCGAGCTTGTCGCGGCCGGTGTGGTGCGCATCGAGGCGCTCGCGCACTTGCCCGTCGCGGCGCGCGATGTAGTGATCGAGCGTCGCCAGGAAGATCGCGCGCTTGTCGGCGAAAGCCTTGTAGAGGCTGCCGGTGGCGAGCTTCATCGCGCCGCGCAATTCGGCCAGCGAGGCGGCGTGGTAGCCACGCTCGCTGAAGACCACCAGAGCCCTGTTCAGGGCGGTGTCCATATCGAACTCGCGCGGCCGACCGGGCCCGCGGCGCTCGACTGAATTCGTTTGCGACCTCGTCATTCCTCCTTTTAGGAAACATTCGTTTCCAAATCAAGCGCGCTGAACGACCCTCCGGCGAGCAGGTCAGTCGCCAAGCTGAAACCGCTGGAACCGATGCAATTCGTCCTCGATGGCCCGCTTCAGCGCCTTGCGCTGCTCGCCACGCGCCGCCTTGCCCTTGCCGACCCAGCTCCATTGCTGCATCAGCAGCTTGCCGTTCTGGCGGTCGGTCTTCAGATCAAGCGCCGCAACGATCTCCTCGCCGACCAGAACCGGCAGCGCAAAATAGCCGAACAGGCGCTTGTCCTTCGGGACATAGGCCTCGAAGCGATGGCCGTAGTCGAAGATCGCCTGCGTCCGCTTGCGCTGGATGATCAGCGGATCGAACGGCGACAGGATGTGCACGCGCGCGGGATCGATCTCGACGATCCGCTCCAGCGCATCGGGCGTGGCCCAGTGCTCCTGCTTGCCGGCGCCTTCAAGAGCCACCGGCAGCAGCTCGCCACGCCGGACCCTGGTCTCGATGACGCGGCGCACATCGGCCTTTCGCGGGGCGCTGAGATGGCACAGCGAATCGAGGCTGACGACGCCTTGGGCGCGCAGGCCGCGGTCGAGCAGATAGGCCGCGATCTCGCGCTCGGTCGCGCCCTTCGGCAACCGCTCCCAGCCGAAATGCCGTGTCGCGAGGTCGTAGGTCTTGAGCATGCCGTCGCGGCCGGCGACCGTCAGCGCGCCCTCGTAGAAGCCGAGCTGCAGGGCCCGCTTCGACGGCTTGCGGCTGGCCCAGGCGTGGTCCTTCTCGCGCAGCTCGTCGTCGTCGATGTCGCGAATGGTCAGCGCGCCGCCCTGCCGGATCAGTCGCATCACCTTGCGCATGTCCTCGGGCTTCACCGTCTGCAGCCAGCGATGCCCCTCGCGGCGATAGCGGCGCATCGCCGGCACGAAGTAGCGGAAATCCTGCACCGGCACGTAGGACAGCGCGTGGGTCCAATATTCGAAGACGGTCTTGTCCGCGCTCTGCGCCTGTTTCAGATCGGCGCGGCGGTAGGCCGGGATGCGGCTGAACAGGATGTGGTGATGGCAGCGCTCGATCACGTTGATCGTATCGATCTGCACGTAGCCGAGATGGGCTGTTGCGGCGGCGACGGCCTCAGGGCCTGCGCCGAACGGCGCCTCGGTGTCGAGGCGCTGGGCGCGCAGCCAGAGCCGGCGTGCGGCGGTGTTGGACAGCGGGATGAGAGAGGCGGGCATGGCTGCCGGATGGTGCGAGATTCGGCCATGCGCCCGCAACCGCAATCACGGCCGCAAAGCCGTCGGCGGAACTTTACTGCTTCGGCTTGTCCGGAATGCTGCCTGTGGCGATCTCGGCCTTGCAGCTGGCGCGGCCGGGATCCGGCGCGCGGCATTTGTAGATGCGGCCGGTCAGCCGGTCGACCAGCCAAGCCGTATCCTCGGAGGGACTTTCCAGGCCGACATAGCGACCGCCGACGGCGGTGATCAGGGTCGACAGCAGGATGGCCGCAGCGATGATCCCGGCCCCGATCAGGGTCGACATGGAACTGACGGATCCCGAGAGCTCCTGGCTACCCGGCCGTTGAGACTGGTAATCGCGCCTCGGTGATGAGTTGAACACGGCTTTGCTTTTCTGTTTGCGTTTCTTGAACTCAATTCGCCTCTTGCCTGCGTCGCTCCTCCCGTTTGCGATTTTTTTCCGGCGAGAGCTATCCGGTAGAACCGCATCTGGCCGATTTGTTGTTCGCAGACCGGCCAAGCACCGATGGCTTTGCGACGGCAATCCGGCATCCCGGACCACTGACGTTGCGTGACATCGATCACATTCGAACGCTTTGAACCGGTTGTATCGTCGACGCATCCAATGGCCATGAGCCATGATGACCCCAGGGATAACGACGATGACCCAGTATTTTGAACGTTTTGCAGTCCGGGCGGCGGTGTTGACCGCCATGCTGACGATGAGCGCCGGCGCCGCTTTCGCAGGCGAGGCCGTATCCGCCGACCAGATCCTGAACGCGCTGAAGCCGAAATCGGTCACGCGCGGCCTGACGGCCGGACCGCAGGCGGCGCCGCAGGTCGATGCTGCGACGCAGGCCAAGCAGGCAGCCTTCCTCGACAGCATGCGCAACCGCAAGACCCGCTCGCTGTCGCTCGGCGAGCGCGAGCAGATCGCCGAGCTTGCCGCGACCAAGCCGAAGATCGATCTCGAGATCCAGTTCGACTACAACTCCGCCGACATCAGCAAGACGTCGATGCCCGCCGTGCAGGAGCTCGGCAAGGCGCTGTCGGATCCCAACCTGAAGGGCTCGACCTTTGTTGTGGCCGGCCACACCGACGGCATCGGCGGGGAGGAGTTCAACCAGGGGCTCTCCGAGCGCCGCGCCGACACCATCAAGCGCTATCTGGTCGACAAGTTCGGCCTCACCGGCCAGGACCTCGTGACCGTCGGCTACGGCAAGACCAAGCTGAAGGACGCGGCGAACCCCGCCGATCCGCTCAACCGTCGTGTCCAGGTCGTCAACATGGAGGCCAAGACCGCGGCGGCGAAGTAGCCGTCACGGGGTGTCCAGCACCTCGCGGATCTTGCTGCTGAGCATCGTGCGATTGAGCGGCTTCTGCAGCAGCGCAACGCCGGGATCGAGCCGTCCCTGATGGACGATGGCGTTGCGCGAATAGCCGGTCATGAACAGCACCCTCAGCTTCGGACGGGTGCGACGCAGATCGTCCGCCAGCTGGCGCCCGTTCATGCCGGGCATGACGATGTCGGTCAGCAGAAGATCGACATCCAGCGGCTCGCGCGCAAGCAGGCTCAGCGCGGCAGGCCCATCCGGCGCTTCATGCACGGCGTAGCCGAGCTCGGCCAGCGTCTCGGCGATATAGCTGCGCACCTGGGGCTCGTCCTCCACGACGAGCACGGTCTCGTTGCCGCGGCTGCCGACCACCGCGGCTCTGCTCTCCGGCACGTCGGCTGCTGCACTATGCGCCCGCGGCAGATAGATCCTCACCGTCGTCCCCTCGCCGACCTCGCTGTAGATGTTCACATGGCCGCCCGACTGCTTGACGAAGCCATAGACCTGGCTGAGGCCGAGGCCGGTGCCCTGCCCCGGCTCCTTGGTGGTGAAGAACGGATCGAAGGCCTTTTCCAGCACCTCGCGCGGCATGCCTATCCCCGTGTCGGTGATCGCGATCTGGACGTATTGGCCGACGCGGACATCGGCGTGCTGGCGCGCATAGCTTTCGTCGACGAAGCTGTTCGACGTTTCGATCGTCAGCTTGCCCTGCCCCTGCATGGCGTCCTTGGCGTTGACGACGAGGTTGAGGATCGCGGCCTCCATCTGGCTCGGATCGACCTCGACCTGCCACAGCTCCGCGCTCTCGACGACCTCGACATGGATGGTCTCGCCAAGGGTCCGCCGGAAGAAGTCCGACATGTCCGCGAGCAGCTTGTTGACGTTGGTCAGCTTGGGATCGAGCGGCTGGCGACGGGCGAAGGCGAGCAGTCGCTGCGTCAAGGTCGCGGCGCGCTGCGCGCCGCTGGCCGCGTGGGCAATGGCCCGCGCCAGGCGGTCCCGCGCGGCGTCGCCCTGCGCGCGCAGACTGCGCTCGGCGATTTCGAGATTGCCGCTGATGATGGTCAGCAGATTGTTGAAGTCATGGGCCACGCCTCCGGTCAGCTGGCCGACCGCTTCCATCTTCTGAGCGTGGCGCAGCATCTCCTCCGCCTCGCGGCGCTGACGGCTTTCGACGGTCAGCGCCGCCTCGGCGGAGCGCAACTGCGACGGCGACGGGATCGCCAGGAGCTTCGGCAGCAGCGGCCACAAGATTCCGGCAGTGAGGATCGACGCCACTGCAGTCGCTGCTTTGACCAGCCCCTCGATGCCGTAGATCGGAACCCAAAGGGTGACGATCGACAGGACGTGGGTCACGCCGCAAGCCATGATGAAGAGCGCGAAGGCCCAGAACAGGAAGCCGAAATCGACGTCACGCCGCTTGGAGACGAACAATGTCAGCGCCACCGGAATCGAGAAGTAGGCCGCTGCGATCACGGCATCGGATGCGACATGCAGCCAGATCAGCTCGGGTTCCCACAGCAGACAGATGCCATGCGGAGAGAGCGTCGACGAATCGAGCAACCGCTGAAACCATCCCAACATCGCGCTGTGCCCCCAGCCTCGTCTCAAGGCTGCGCCATAACTGGCTGCGCATGATCAGCGCGTCAAGCAACAGAAGTGTGGAACCCGAGGGAACACCGCGAGCGTGTGCTGACGTCGTCAGATCCAGCTCTGGAACAGCATGAGGCGTGTGAAGGTCTGCATCGTGGTACCGATGAAGGCGGCGCTGATCGGCAGCATCGCGATGAAGCCTGCGATTGCGACCGCGACATAGGTCCACATCACCCAGCGCGGCCAGCGCATCAGACCATGCACGAGGGCAAGGCTCGCCAGCGTCGCCGACGGCAGATAGTAGTAGAGAAAGCTCAGCGCGCGGGGCAGCAGCGCCCAGGGCAGCCAGCAGCCGAGATAGAACGCCAGGATCAGGAACGCCGCTGCGCTGCGTGTCGCGACGAAATCCCTGGCGCAGACGGCGAGCGCTGCGAGCGCCGGCCACAGCACCAGGGGATTGCCGAGCAGCACCACCGCTGCGATGTCGTTGTCGCTGACCTTGTCGAACAGGAACCAGACGGGACGGACCAGGAACGGCCAGGTCGGCCACGCGCTCATATAGGTATGGCCCGCGATCGCGGTGGTGACGCTGTCGGCGAAGATGCGGCGCTGCGCCTCGGCGATCGCGGTGATGGACAATCCGTGCAGCGGAACGAAGGTCGCGAGATAGACCAGCGCCGGCGCGACGACGAGGCACAGCAGGATGTGCGTCCATCCGAGACCCGGCCATTGCTCCGGCTGATACCAGTCGGTCGGCTCCGCATCGCCGAACGAGGTCTGCCAATGCTGCAGCAGCCTGATCACGCCGATGATGGCCAGCGCGCTCAGCAGGGGAAACAGCCCGCTCCATTTGCAGGCGATCGCAAGGCCGAAGAGAACGCCGGCCAGCGTCAACAGAGCCTGCGGTCGCCGCGGCCTGAAGCTGAACAGGAACGCGGCGATGGCGAGCAGGCTGAAGGCCAGCGCGCCGATGTCGAGCATCGCGACGCGCGCCTGCACGAACAGCATCTGGTTGAAGAATGCGAGCAGCGCGGCGGCGATGGCAGGCGGCTGCGCCGCGAACAGCGCCAGGCCGCACAGATAGATCGCGGTGACGGCGAGCCCGCCGAGCACGGTACCGGGATAGCGCCACGCGAACGCGTTGTCGCCGAACGTCCGGAGCGACAGCGCGATGAGCTCCTTGGCGAGCGGCGGATGCATCGGATTGAGCTGCGGACTCGCCGGCGCAAGGCCGAGCATCTGCCGCGCGGCCGGTACGTAATGCACCTCGTCGAAGACGAATTTCGGCGGCGACGCGACCCCGATCATCAGCACGACATGCGCGATCGCGAACACCAGCAGCGCCGTCAGCACGCTGCGACGGAGCGACAAAGCGCGCTCCGGCACCATGTCGCTGATGTCCTCGTCGTCGTCACGGCGAGCCGCAGATACCTTCGTGGCCATGCGATTGAACTGTTCCGAGTGTGGACGCCACTAAACACCGTAGACGCATCGAGGCAAACTTGTGTCCATTTTACAACAACCTCGTGGAGCGTCTTCGACTAGATTGGGCCAAGGAGCAATCTTCGGTGTGGATATGAATCTGCGTCGCCGAACATGCGTTGCTGCAATGGTGGCCGCCGCCGTGCTGGGCGTCGCGGATGCGGCCGGTGCGGACGGCCGCATCGGCGAGGCCGTGCTGGTGCAGAAGGACGTGCTGCGCATTGCGGGGGCGTCGACCAGCCCGATCAGTGTCGGCGACGGCGTGGTGCGCAACGAGACGGTGCGCACCGGCCAAGACAGCGCCGCGCGTCTCGTGATGATCGACAGCACCAACCTGTCGCTCGGCGCCAATGCCAGCCTGACGCTCGACCGCACCGTGTTCAACGACGAGACCAGCTATCGCGACATCGCGATCCGGCTCGGCACCGGCGCCTTCCGCTTCGTCACCGGCCATTCCGAGAAGGCCGCCTACAAGATCAACACGCCGCTCGCGACCATCGGCGTGCGCGGCACGATTCTCGACATCCGCTCGCGGCGCGGCGAAACCATGGTCGTGCTGCAGGAAGGCGCGGCGCGCGTCTGCACCCGCACCTTTGAATGCATCGAGCTGACCGAGCCCGGAGATACCGCCATCATCACCGCGACCGGCAATGGCCGGAGCGTGATCAAGAAGACCAGCAATCCGTCCTGGAGCTTCGCGGCCACCTGCACGTCGACATCGGGCCTCTGCACGGTCACCGATCTCGCCAGCAGCGCGCCGCCGCAGGACTTCACCGGCATCCTGTGCGGGCGATGACGATGAGCGCGCACCGCGGTCGATTCGCGTCGCTGCTGGCCGCCATGGCCTGCGCCTGGCTCGCGCTGGCCCTTCAGATTGCGCCGGCCGCGGCGCAGAGCTGCACCAATGTGGAGAGCCTGGCCACTGCGGCCGCCTGTCCGACACCGACCCCCTCGCCCTCGCCGACGGCTTCGCCAACACCGACCCCAACGCCGACAGCAACGGCCACTCCGACGCCGACGCCCTCGGTGACACCCACGCCAACGCCGACACCCACGCCAACGCCTACGCCCACCGGCGCGGGAAACAGCGCGAACACCATCAACGGCCTCGCCGACCAGCGCTTCAACCAGATGATCACCAACCGGGTGCTCGGCCTGGTGCTGCTCGGCGTCAACGAGCAGGTGAATTGCAACGACTGCATCAGCGCGTTCGGCTCGGCCGGCTCGTTCTCGGCCGGCATTCACGGCCGCAAGCAGCTGACCAGCAATCTCGCGCTGCTCGCCGGCCTCGCCTACACGCAGTACAATGAGAACGGCTACCACGTGACGTCGGCGCCGATCGGCGCCTTCGCGCTGCGCTACGATGTCGCCGACTGGGGCTCGTCGCGGCCATTCTTCGACATCGGCACCATCCTGACGCCGTATGAGAAGGTCCGTTACGGCCGCAGCTACTCCACAAGTCTCGGCAATGTGACGGTGGACGGAACGACGACGGCCTCGAACTACGCGCTCTATGGCCGCGCCGGCTGGATCAGCCGGATCTCGCCGCGCGATGAGGTCGCAGCTTCCGTCGAGCTGTGGCAGCTGTGGCAGCGCGTATCCGGCTATCGGGATCCGACCGCAGCCTTCAACCCGTTCGACGCGACGATCGCCGGCGGCACCGACCGCACCAGCCTGGTCAAGATCGGCGGCCAGTGGACGCATCTGTTCGGCACCAGCGTCGAAGCCAATGTCAATGGCGGCTATGTGCAGTCGTTCGCCACCCGATCCGGCATCGTCGCGACCGTCACCGGCAACGGCACGGTGACGCCTGTCATGGGCAACCAGGGCTGGTTCGAATATGGCGGCCGACTCGGCTTCCGGCTTCAGAAAGGCTGGATCGCCGACCTGTTCGTCAACGGCACGCTCGGTCCGCAGCCGGTCGGCACCACCATCCACGGCGGCGTCGGGCTGCGGATCCATTATTAGGCGACGCCAGCGGGCCGCTCCCGGTCAAGAAATCATGACCGGTCTGCGCCCGTGTCCGCTTGACCCGCGCATGGCCGCGGCCATATGAAATGACGATCGTCATGCAAATGCGACCGGATTGCCCGGCGCATGCGGAGGCAGGATGGACGTTTCGACGCAAGCGACCCGCGCGGCCGCACATCCTGCCGTGCCGGAGGCGGCGCCCTCCCCGCCGCCGGTTCCGTCACGAGACAAGGCCGCCGCGGCGCGCACGGCGCTGCTGACCGGCCCGGTGCTGCCGGCCCTGGTCCGCCTCGCACTGCCGACGATGTCGGTGCTGGTGGCACAGACCGCGGTCAACGTCGCCGAGGCCTATTACGTCGGCCTGCTCGGCACCGACGCGCTCGCCGGCGCCGCGCTGGTGTTCCCGATCTTCATGCTGATGACGATGATGTCGAACGGCGGGATCGGCAGCGGCGTCTCCTCGGCCGTGGCGCGCGCCATCGGCGCCGGCCGCCACGCCGACGCCGATGCCGTCGCCTTCCACGCCATCGTGCTCGCGGTGATCGCCGGCGCGCTGTTCACGCTCGCCACCGCGTTGTGCGGTCCGGCGCTGTACCATGCGCTCGGCGGCCGCGACGGCGCGCTCGAGGCCGCGCTGCGCTACTCGAACTATCTATTCGCCGGCGCGGTTCCGGTCTGGATCGTCAACCTGCAGGCTGCGGCGCTGCGCGGTGCCGGCAATGTGCGGGTGCCGGCGCTGGTCACGCTGATCGGCGCTGTCATGATGATCCCGGCCTCGCCGGTGCTGATCTTCGGCCTCGGGCCGCTGCCGGGCCTCGGCATCGCCGGCGCGGGCATCGCGTTCGGGCTGTACTACTGCGGCGCCATGCTGGTGCTCGTGCGCTATATGGCCTCCGGCCGCTCCAGCCTTCATGTCCGCATCGCGCCGCTGCAGATCAGGCTGTTCGCAGACATCCTCAAGGTCGGGCTGCCGACCGCGCTCAACGCCGTGCTGGTCAATCTCACCGTCATCCTGGTGACCGCGCTCGCGGGCCGCTTCGGCACCTCGGAGCTCGCCGCCTATGGCATCGCCTCGCGGCTCGACTACATCATGATCCCGTTGCTGTTCGGTCTGTGCACGGCAACTCTGACCATGGTCGGGATCAATGTCGGTGCCGGCCAGGGCGCCCGCGCCCGCCGCATCGCCTGGATCAGTGCCGCGACGGGAGCGGCGCTGGTCGGCGGCATTGGCCTCATCGTGGCGCTGCATCCGCCGCTGTGGCTCACGCTGTTCAGCCGTGACGCGGACGTGCTGCGCGAGGGCACGATCTATCTGCGCACCGTGGCGCCGGCCTACGCCGCGCTCGGCTTTGGCTTCGTGCTGGCCTTTGCCGGCCAGGGCGCCGGCCATGTGCTTTGGCCGTTCATCGGCTCGATCCTGCGCATCCTGGTCGCTGCCGGCGGAGGTTTTGTCGCGATCGTCATGCTCGGCGGCGGCATGGCCTCGCTCGCCGCGATGGTCGCCCTGTCGCTGGTGGTCTATGCGCTGGTCTGCAGCCTGGTGCTGCGGTTCGACCGGATCTGGGGCGCGACCGCGCGCTAGCGCCGCTCTCCTGACGAGCGAAGTCAGCCCGCCCACAACTAATCATTCGGGCCGCTGCGATCACCTAAAACACGTATCCCGCCCGATCGCTACTTTCGAGAGGTACGATAGGCCCGCTCTCGGCGATCACTCCAAGAGACTGATAACCCTGAGTTCCCGCAAACCTGAAAGCGGGGCCCTTTCCGGAACCGAATTCATGCGGCGGTAAGGTCTGCCGATCATTTCCTGATGCGGGGGCCGCGAAGTGCCGGCGCCAGCCCTCGCGAGCCAGCAGCAGGAAGCGTCGCATATGAGTCCACCGATTTTGCCCGAACGTCTCCGTACCCGGTCACGCCGATTCTGGCAGGCGCAGGACGGCCAGATCAGCATGATCTTCGCCATCGCCATCATTCCGATCGTGGTCGCGATCGGCGCCGCCGTCGACTTCTCCAAGTCCGGCGACACCAAGGCCCAGCTGCAGAAGGCGGTCGATGCCGCCGTGCTGGCCGGGGTCATCCAGCCGAGCGGGCAACAGGTCTCGACCGCAACCGCGGTCTTCAAGGGCGATTTCGGCGGCCGCTTCGGCACGTCCGTATCGGCGAACTTCACGGCGAACAGTGACGGCTCGCTCACCGGCAGCGCGACGGCCACCGTGCCCACCTCATTCCTGAACGTGATGGGCACCACCTCGCTCGGGATTGCGGCGACGGCGACGGCGAAGGCCGGCGCGCAGACCACGACGCCGGTCTGCATCCTGCTGGTCAGCACGCTCAACTCGCAATCGCTGCTGGTCAATTCCGGCGCGCAGCTGAATGCGCCGAGCTGCGAGGTGCACGTGCTGTCGACGCAAAGCCCGGCCGCGATGTTCAACGCCACGCTGAACGTCAAGCGCATCTGCGTCAAGGGCTCCACCGTCACCAAGAACGGCGGCGTCACTCCACCGGTCGAGACCAGCTGCGCGGCGATCAGCGATCCGTTCGCCGGCAAGCTGCCGACTCCGAGCACCACCTGCACCGTCTCGTCCAGCGTCATCAAGAATGGCGGCACCGCCTCGCTCGATCCGGGCGTCTATTGCGGCGGCGTGACGCTCAACGGCACGGGTACGCTGACGCTGAACCCCGGTCTCTACGTCATCAAGGGCTCGCCGTTCATTTTCAACTCCGGCTGGACGGTCAACGGAACCGGGGTGACCTTCTACTTCGCCGATTCCGGCGGATCGATCACCTTCAACGGTAATGTCACTGCCAATCTTTCGGCGCCGACCACCGGCACCTATGCCAACATCCTGATGTACGAGCCGAACGGCCTGTCGACCACGAACCTGCCGATCAACGGCACCAGCGGCTCGTCCTATACCGGATTGATCTACCTGCCGAGCCGCAACGTCACCATCAACTCCGTCTCCAACGTCAGCAGCAACAGCGTCACCATGGTGTTCAACACGCTGATCCTGAACGCCACCAACTGGACCATCGCGCCGGGCGCGCTGTCGATGTCGGTCGCGAACGGCCCGGCGGGAACGGCGTTTCTGTCGAGATAGTCGGCGCATGAAGTGCGCGCGCGCCGTTGCCGCTTGCACATTGAGATCCAAGCCCGTCCCGACAGGCGACACTGCGCTCCCTCTCCCCATTCTTCACGGGAAGAGGGCTAGGGTGGGCAGCGGCACGGGTGGTGCGAATCATCAGCGCAAGACTCTCAGCTGACTTAAAATCAGCTCTCTCTTATCAGTAGATCGCTCCTCATTAGATCTCTGCTTCGATCTGCAAGCTGCAGAGCTAACGACTAAGTCCGCCCGTGAAGCTGCCCCTCTCCCCGTGAAGAACGGCGAGAGGGAGAGCAGCGTCGCCCGGGGTGGGCGCCGAGCTTCATCACGGGATGCGCTTTGCGCGAGGATCTCAGCTCCGGCGCTTCTGGTGCTGACCATGCTGACACCCGCCACAACCAGCCATTCCGGCCCAACGCCCCCGCCGAACGCCCCTCACGCCTTCGTCACCACGCCCTCCCCTTGACACCCGTGGCCATTTCAGCTGATGTTACGTTATAACATTACAAAAGAGGCCGCATGTCCGCTCGCCGGCGCCGACCGCTCCCCCTGAAGAGGCTGTTCGATCTCGATGCGCAAACTCCCCGTCACGGTCTTGTCCGGCTTCCTCGGGGCTGGGAAGACCACTTTGCTGAACCACATCCTGAACAACCGCCAGGGGCTGAAGCTGGCGGTGATCGTCAACGACATGAGCGAGGTGAACATCGATGCGGACCTCGTTCGCGATGGCGGTGCCAATCTGTCGCGGACGGATGAGCAGCTGGTCGAGATGACCAATGGCTGCATCTGCTGCACCTTGCGCGACGATCTGCTGAAGGAGGTCCGCGCGCTCGCCGAGAGCGGCCGCTTCGACTATCTCGTGATCGAATCGACCGGCATCTCGGAGCCGCTGCCGGTGGCCGCGACCTTCGACTTCCGCGACGAGCACGGCATGAGCCTGTCGGACGTCGCGCGGCTCGACACGATGGTGACCGTGGTCGACGCGGTGAACCTGCTGAAGGACTATTCGTCGTCGGATTTTCTGGCCGATCGCGGCGAGGCGCTCGACGGCGATCGCCGCGCGCTGGTCGATCTGCTGGTCGAGCAGATCGAGTTCGCTGACGTCGTCGTGCTCAACAAGGTCGACGATGCCGGCGCGGATCAGCGCGACACCGCGCACAAGATCATCCGTGCACTCAATCCGGATGCTGATGTCATCGAAGCGAGCCACGGCCGCGTGCCGTCGGAGCGCATCCTCGCCACCGGCCGCTTCGACTTCGAACGCGCCCAGCAGCATCCGCTCTGGTACAACGAGCTCTACGGCTTCGCCGACCACGCGCCGGAGACCGAGAGCTATGGCGTGACGAGCTTCGTATATCGCGCCCGCCGTCCGTTCATCCCGGCCCGCTTCGATCAGTTCCTGCGCGAGCCCTGGCCGGGCGTGATCCGCGCCAAGGGCCATTTCTGGCTGGCGACCAGGCCGCAATGGCTCGGCGAGATCAATCAGGCCGGCGCCATCGTCCGCACCAGCGCGCTCGGCTTCTGGTGGGCTTCGGTGCCGCAGACCCTGTGGCCGGAGGATCCGGCTTGGCGAAAGCGCATGCTGCAGCGCTGGGACGAGGTCTATGGCGACCGCCGCCAGGAGATTGTGTTCATCGGCAGCAATATGGAGGAGGCCGGCTTGCGCGCGCGGCTCGACGCCTGCCTGCTGCCGGGCAAGCCGGCGATGGACGTCGCTGCCTGGGCCCGGCTGTCCGATCCATTCCCGGTGTGGCGCCGCGCCGACGAGGCGGCCTGATCCGCAATCATCGGCGCCGATCTTCGGCAGCACCACACAGCGAGACACGCGCGCGACAGTCGCCCCTGCTGTGCGTGTGCAGGACGCGGTTCAGCCGCGCCTGGCTTGGCGGGGCCATCGCGAGATGGCTCCGCCATTTGACGTGGTGACTTACGACTTCGTCTCGGACGGATCGCGGTGCACCGGATCGATCCACAGCACCGTCTCGGGCTTCTCGACCGGCTCGATGTCGATGTTGATGGCGACCGCCTCGCCGTCGCTGCGCACCAGCACGCATTCCAGCACCTCGTCGGGGCTGGCGTTGATCTCCTGATGCGGCACGTAGGGCGGCACGAAGATGAAGTCGCCGGGGCCCGCTTCGGCGGTGAACTGCAGCTGCTCGCCCCAACGCATCCGCGCCCTGCCCTTCACCACAAAGATCACGCTTTCGAGATGGCCGTGATGATGCGCACCGGTCTTGGCGTCGGGCTTGATCGTGACGGTCCCGGCCCACAATTTCTGCGCTCCCACGCGCGCGAAATTGATCGCGGCCTTGCGGTCCATGCCAGGGGTCGACGGCACGTTGGAATCGAGCTGATTGCCCGGAATGACGCGCACGCCATCGTGCTTCCAGCGCTGCCCGGCATCATCGTGGGCATGATCGTGAGGATGGCCGTGCGCGTGATCGTGTGAGCCTGACATGAGCTTTCGTCTCGGATTTCGATGTCTGGAGGGAACAAACGGGACCTTAGTGCAAATACCGTCGCGATGCCATTGGCGGTTCCGATCGAACCTTTTCCCAACTGCCGCATTGTCTCCGCGTCTGAACACACAACGGAGGATGCATTCATGGGTGCCACCACGGACAAGATCAAGGGCGTTGCCAACGAGGCCATCGGCAAGGCCAAGCAGGGCATCGGCGAAGCGACCGGCTCTGACCGCCTGCAGGGCGAAGGCGCCGTGCAGGAGATCAAGGGCAAGGGCCAGCAGGCGCTGGGCGATGCCAAGCAAGCGACCAAGGATGCGGTAAACACCGCGGCCGGCGCTGCGAACAAGAACCTCTGAGCGAGGTGAGCGGCGGCCGGACACGCCGCTGGCTCAACGCGAGAGACTGACAGAGCCGGCCCCTCGCGGGGCCGGTTTTGTCATAACTGTCAGTTGATGATCTAGCCGCGTCGTGAGCAGGACTGAGAGGCCGAGCTGAGTTGGTTGTCGCATCAGCCGTCGGCCCAGAGTGAGGGCGTGCAATACAGCGCCCTCTCCCCTTGCGGGAGAGGGCATCTCCTTACCAATCACGTCCTCGATCGGGTGAGGGATATCTCTCGGCGAGCGGCGCTCGTGGAGAGACACCCCTCACCCAATCGAGCCTGCGGCTTCTTCCTACATGCCCTCTCCCGCAAGGGGAGAGGGCACATTCATGAGCACGGCAACTGATCTTCAGAGCGTCAAGCGATTTTGAGATACGTTTGACGGTTGCGACTAACAGCTCGTTGCGCCGATCTTACTTCACGCCGAGCAGTTCGACATCGAACATCAAGGTCGCGTTCGGCGGGATGACGCCGCCGGCGCCGCGCGCGCCGTAGCCGAGCTCCGGCGGAATGATCAGCGTGCGCTTGCCGCCGACCTTCATGGTGGCGACGCCCTCGTCCCATCCGGCGATGACGCGCTTCATGCCGATCGGGAATTCGAACGGCTCGTTGCGATCGACCGAGGAGTCGAATTTCTTGCCCTTCTGGCCGTTCTCGTAGAGCCAGCCCGTGTAGTGCATCACGCAGGTCTGGCCGCGCGCCGGCGTGGCGCCGGTGCCTTCCTTGGTATCGATGATCTGCAGTCCGGAGGGAGTGGTCATGGTCTTTCCTGTCGATTTGGCGGAACTGGTCTGTGCCGATGCCGCATGCGGGCCCAGCACGGCGGCAGCCGCGGCAGACGCCGCTGCCATCAGCGCAACTCTTCGATCCATCAGACGCCGCATGCTCCAGACTGCCTCTGCTCGTTCACGGGAGCCGCGGTTTAGCCCATGCCGGCGCCGGTGGCCAGCCCGACCGCGCGCGGCGGCGCACGGCGCGCCCCGCCCCGAAAAAGACAACTCTCCTGCGCCTTATCGGAAGTCACGAGGGCGCGCCGCGGTCGCTTGCACCGCGGGCTAGCGGGCATCGCTCCGGAGCGGGCCACGGCTGGTCGCGGCCGTCAGCTCGGCGCGGACCTGCGCGATCACGGGCGCGTAGTCGCGGCGCCGGTCCTGCCGAAACAGGCGCATCGTCGGATACCACGGACTATCATCGCGATCGATCAGCCAGCGATAATCGGGGGCAAAGGGCAGCAGGATCCAGGTCGGGCGGCCGAGCGCGGCCGCAAGATGCGCAACGCTGGTGTCGACGGTGATGACGAGATCGAGGCTCGCCACGAGAGCGGCCGTCTCGACGAAATCGGTGAGATCCGCCGTCAGGTCGATCAATTCGGTGCGTTCCAGCAGCGCCGGCCTGTCCTCGGCGCGCGGGTCCTTCTGCAGGCTGACGAAGGTCGCGTCCGCATCGAGCAGGCCGGCCAAGGTGCGGAACGGCATCGAGCGGGCGCGATCGCGCGGATGGCGCGGATTGCCGGACCAGACGAGGCCGACCCGCAGCCGGTCATGGGCGCCGAGACGCGCATTCCAGGCCGCGACACGCGCGGGCGGCGGCGCCGGAAGATAGCAGGCTTCGGCCGGGATGGTGTCGAGCCGGGTCTGGAACACCAGCGGCAGGCTGGTCAGCGGACAGTGCATGTCGTAGGGCGGCACCATCGCACTCGATTTCGGCAGGCACTGCGCGACGCCGGGAAGCCGCGACAGCAGCGGCTGCAGTTCGTCCTGGACCAGCAGGATCACCCGCGCGCCACGCGCCGCCAGCAGCGGGACGTAGCGGCAGAACTGGATGACGTCGCCGAGACCCTCGTCGGGGCAGACCAGGACGGTCTTGCCGTCGATCGGCTCGGCGCCCTGCCAGAGCGGACCGGACAGCTTCGGGTAGCTCTCGGCCAGCACCGGAATGCGCCAGCGCGCGGCTTCACGCCCTGCCCAGCCGCGCTCGAAATCACCGCTCAGCAGTTGCAGCAGCGCCAGATTCCACGCGGCGCCGGCATCGCTCGCATCGTCGTCCACGGCACGCTGATAGCCGGCCAGCGCCTCGTCGACGCGGCCGAGCTGCTCGAGCGCAATCGCCTTGTTCGTCAGGGCATGCTTGTCGCCCAGCGCGAACGCCCTGTCATAGGCGGTCAATGCCTCCTCGTAGCGGCCGAGCGCCGAAAGACAATTCCCGATCTGGTTGGAGGCATCGGCATTGGCCGGATCGAGCAGACGCAGCCGCTCGAAATCGCCGAGCGCGTCGGCGTAGCGCGCCAGGCCGAGCAGCGTGCGCGCACGCAGGCCGAGCGCTCGGAGGTGATCGGGTTTCGCCTGCAGGCAGAGATCGAGGGAGACGAGCGCCTCCTCGCAACGCGTCGCCTGATGCAGCAGCACGGCGGCATTGTAGGCGGCCTCGGTGGAGCGAGGATCCAGCTTGAGCGCGTGCTGGAAGCTGAGGATCGCGTCGTCATGGCGCTGCAGCTCGGACAGCACCAGCCCGAGATTCTGCCACCGCTCGGCATTGCCGGGCTCGAGCTCGGCGGCCTTCTCGACCGCCTTGAGCGCCTCGGCGCCCCTTCCCTGCTGCAGCAGCACGGTTCCGAGGGTCGTGAGATAGAGCGGCTTGGGATCACGTCTGACGGCGCCGACGATCCATTCCACGGCATGATCGAACTGCCGTGTCTGGATGCAGAGCAGACCCATCAGATGCAGCGTCTCGGCATGACCGGGGTCGCGCGTCAGGATCTGCTGACAACACAGCTGGGCGTCGAGATGCTGGCCCGCCCGCAGATGCGCGATGGCCTGATCATGCAGCTGAGCCACGCCGTCCGCCGACGCGTGGCCGGTGTTCTTCTGGTCGTCCGCCTTGTTTCGCTCGATCGCTTTTCGATCTTTGCGGCCGGCCATCACGCCACCTTAAATTGCGATTCGGAAAACACTATTTGATTCGTGTCGGCCTCGAAAGCCGTCGTTCGACGACGTTTCCGGTTGCCACGCTCGCTTGCCGTATTCACAGCCCGTGTTAGCGTGTCGGAAAGCAAAACGAACTCTGGGGAGAGATCATGCGGGACGTGAGCCGGCGGGCGCATTTGCGCGGTCTATTGGGCATGGCGGCGCTGGCCGGCATGGGCGGCGCGGCCCGCGCCGCGGATCCGGCGGTGGTGCCTCCCGAGGGGATCGGCCACCGTATCAAGCATATTTCCTACAGCGATATCGGCGGCCGGCCGGACAGCGTCCAGGTCATGGCGCATCGCAATCACCTCTATGTCGGCCACATGTTCAGCGACGGCGTCACCATCCTCGACGCCAGCGACCCGCGCAATCTCAAGCCGGTGAACTTCTTCACCGCCGGGCAATTCACCCGCACGCATCACCTGCAAACCTCGGACGATCTGCTGCTGCTCGCCAACGGCGCCAACATCGTCGCGATGCAGTCGTACTCCGACCAGCGCGGCTATTTCGAGAATTCGCTGTCCGACAGCATCACCAAGCGCAAGCCGTTCCGCAGCGGCCTCTCTATTCACGACATCTCCAAGCGAGGGGACATGCGCGAGATCGCGTTTCTCGAAATGCCCGGGCTCGGCATCAACAGATTATCCTGGATGGGCGGCCGCTATGCCTATGTGTCGGCGCATTTCGACGGCTTCACCGATCACTGCCTGTGCGTCGTCGATCTCAACGAGATCACCAAACCGGTCATCGTCTCCAAATGGTGGCTGCCGGGCATGAACCGCGCCGCCGGCGAAGTCTCGGCCGCGCCGAAAGGCAAGCGTTATGCGCTGCACCACATGATCGTCGCAGGCACGCTCGGCTATGGCGCCTGGCGCGACGGCGGCTTCACCATCCATGACGTGTCCGATCCGGCGCAGCCGAAGCTGTTGTCGCGCATGAACTGGTCGCCGCCCTTCCCGGGCGGCACGCATACGCCGCTGCCGCTGCCCGGGCGCAACCTCGCCATCGTCGCCGACGAGGCCAATGCGGAGAAGTGCGCCAAGGGCCTGTTCCAGATCTTCGTCGTCGACGTCCGGGTGCCGGAGAATCCGGTGACGATCGCGACCCTGCCGGTGGCGGCCGACCGCGACTATTGCGCGGCGCCAGGCACGTTCGGTCCGCATAATCTGCATGAGAACCGGCCCGGATCGATGCAGAGCGAGGACACGATCTTTGCGACCTACAATTCCGGCGGCGTGCGCGTGTTCGACATCAGGAACCAGTTTGCGCCGAAGGAGCTGGCGTTCTGGCTGCCGCCGACGCCGGCGCGGCTGATCGATCCCCGGCCCAACATCGCCCTCGCCGCCAAGACGGCGGACGTGTTCGTGACCCGCGACGGGCTGATGTACGCGACCGACTGGAACGCCGGCCTGAACGTGCTGCAATATGACGGCTGACGCGCGCGACTCCAGAGCTCATCCGGGCCCGATCGACACCCATCGTGTGTCCGAAAGCCGGCAGCTGTGCCGAGGACACACGACGCCCATGACCGAGAACCGTTGGACCCGCGGCTACACGCAGACCGAGCTCGATGACGCCCAGTCGCGATTCGGCCTTCGCTTTCCGCCCGATCTCGTGGCCCTGCTGCGAGATCGCCGTCCCGTCGCCGGCCATGACTGGAACGATTCGAGCGCGATCCGCCGCATGCTGGACTGGCCGCTCGAAGGGCTGTTCGACGTCGAGCACAATGCGCTGTGGTGGCCTGAATGGGGTGAGAAGCCGGATCGCCCTGAGGCGCGCGAAGAGGTGCTCCGCGCGGTTCTGGCGCGGGCGCCGAAACTGATTCCGCTGATCAGCCACCGCTATCTGCCCGAGCAGCCGCACGAGGCGGGCAATCCGGTGTTCTCCGTCTACCAGGCCGACGTGATCCACTACGGCGTGAACCTCGACGACTATTTCGACCGCGAATTCCTCGGCTGGAACGGTCGGCCCTGGCCCGACCGGATCAGATACATTCCCTTCTGGTCGGACCTCGTCGCACGCAACCGAGCGTGAGCCGGCGTCACGTTGCCATTTGAAAGCAGACGCTTGTTACGATACGGCCACCGGGCCGACGAACACCCGTGTGAGATGATGCCCAGGGGCACACCGGCGCGGAGGTCGCGACGTGGGTGCCGCTCTGCCCCTCCTGACAAAGCAGAACATCCTCGTGGGACACATGCGAGCACGAGGACCTGTCAGGGCGCCTCGACTCTTCAGCTCACCTCCCCGCCTCGCGGGCACCGACTGAATCCGCGCTCAGCTACGGATGCGCCTGATCATGTAATTGTCGTAGGTCGCTTCGCAGACCTGGTGCCACTGATATTGCTCGTTTCGAAATGCGGTCATCGACTCGTACAGCTCCTTGAATTTGGCATTTCTTGTCGAGATATCGGCAAAGATCTCGTTGGTCGCCTTGAACGATGCGTCGAGGATCTCCGTCGAGAACGGCCGAAGTTGCGCGCCGGCCGCAACCAGCCGCCTGATGGCCTGTGCGTTGCGGGCGTCATACTTGGCCGTGAGATCGGCAGCGACCTGGCCTGCTGCAATCGTGACCATGTCCTGATAGACTTTGGGAAGCTCCGCCCATTTCGCGGAGTTCATGTAGATAAAACCGTTGGCGCATCCTTCCCACCAACCTGGATAGTAGTAGTAAGGCGCCACCTTCAGGAATCCGAGCTTTTCGTCGTCGTAAGGTCCGATCCATTCGGCTGCGTCGATCGTCCCCCTTTCGAGGGCGGGATAGATCTCTCCGGGCGGAATCTGCTGCGGCACGACGCCAAGCTTGCTCAACACCTGCCCCGCGATGCCGCCAACTCTGAATTTGAGACCTTTGAGGTCATCGACAGTCTTGATCTCCTTGCGGAACCAGCCCCCCATCTGCGCGGTCGTATTGCCGAACGGCAGAGCGTAGACGTTGTAGGATTTGTGAAGCTCGTTGAGCAGTTCAAGCCCGCCGCCATAGGCAAGCCACGCGTTCATCTGCCGCGTATTGAGACCAAAAGGCACCGTGGTGCCGAAGGCGAACGCCAGATCCTTTCCGATGTAATAGTACGAGGCGGTGTTTCCCATCTCGACGGTATTGTTCGACACCGCATCGAGCACTTGAAACGCCGGCACGATTTCACCAGGTCCGAACACGCTGATCTGGAATTTCTGCTCGGACAGATCCGCGATGGCCTTGCTGAACATTTCGCACGCACCGTAGAGCGTATCGAGGCTTTTCGGAAAGGACGTGGCAAGCCGCCAGCGCAGCGGAGGAGTGGACTGCGCAATGGCGGGCGCGCCGATCGCCGTAGATGCCGCGGCCAAAGTCGTAACCTTGAGAAGCTTCCTGCGATTCATGGCGGGTCTCCGATTCTGGGCGGGTGCAACGCTTTTTCCATGTCGTATCGTTGCGACCGCGCTGTTTCATTGGCATGCTGCCGTCCGGCGTCAGCCTGAACGAAGTCGATGACTTTGATCTCTCTTGGATCGTGCCGCGGTCTGCCACGAGGATACGCCCTGGTCGGATGCCCTCGCCAAGCGATGACCGCCGGTGCCCCCCTATCGAGCGTCGCGATATGCGTGACCACGGACAGCCAGCGCCGTCCGTCGTGACATCCGCCCTTCTCCAAGAGTCTTCATCTCATTCCTCCCTTTTCGATGACCCGCCACCCGAGCCCAGCGTTACGCGCTGATGATCTGTCGATGAGGCTGAGAGAACACTAGCGCAGGCGGCCACAGCCGTCGCGGCGCGGATGCCGCTGTGTCCCTCCTGGCAAAGCAGAACGTCCCCCTGGGACAAATGCGGGCTCGATGACCTGCTAATCTGATCGGCAGCCAAAGCACGCGGAGACGATTATGCCGGAAGCCCCAACGAACGAATTCTGGCGAGGAATGGCGCCAATCAAGAACGTCTTTCGACCCGACGCACAACCCGAAGTCTACATCCGGAACGCACCGATAGAGGACGAGCGGTATTACGTACCGCTCACCGAGACCGTCTTCACTCGTCCGCTCTGGATCTCGCCGAGCAAGAACAGATGGTGCGACATTCTGTATGCAAAGAAGGCGGGGCTCGTGAACCGCCATTATCATCCACATGAGGTCTTCGCCTACACCATCTCTGGCAAGTGGGGATATCTCGAGCACGACTGGACGGCGACGGCCGGAGACTTCGTCTACGAGACTCCCGGTGAGGGGCACACGCTCGTTGCCTATGAGAGCGATGAGCCGATGCGCGTCCACTTCAATGTCACAGGTCCTCTCATCTGGTTGGACGAGAATGGCGCGTGTACCGGCACCTTTGATGTCCACGACTATATCGATCTCGCTCGAAAGCACTACGAGAAGGTCGGCATCGGTGCGAGCTATATCGATCGCCTCTTCCGGTGAGATGCCCCTTGGACGATCAGCACTTCATGGCCGCAGTCTGGCACGGCGCGCGCGACATCCGGGTCGAGCCGAGGCCACGCACGTCGCTCGCACAGGGCGACGTCCGCATCAGGGTGGCGGCATGCGGCATCTGTGGCAGCGACGTGCATGAGTATGTCGACGGTCCGCATGCGATTCCCACGGAGGCCGGACATCCGCTGTCGGGACGGCGAGCTCCACTCGTCATAGGCCACGAGTTCTGCGGCACGGTCGTTGAGCTCGCGCCCGACGTATCGACTGTCTGCGTGGGGCAGCGCGTGGTCGTTGAGCCGGAATACCGCTGCGGGCACTGTGCGGCCTGTCTGAGAGGAGAATACAATCAATGCCGCTTCATGGGCTTTGCCGGGCTCATGGGCGATGGTGGGATGGCCGAAGAGGCCGTTGTGCCCGCCTACATGGCCCACGCGCTGCCCGATCAAGTGAGCTTCGAGCAGGCCGCGGTGTTGGAGCCAGCGGCGGTGGCGCTACATGCGATTCGGCAAGGAGGCCTTTCCGTTGGGATGCGGTGTGCCGTGGCGGGAGCCGGTCCGATTGGCCTGCTCATCGTGCAACTGGCCCGACTAGCAGGTGCGCGCCAGATCGCGGTAAGTGATGTGTCGAACGATCGTCTTGCGCGCGCTCTAGCGCTCGGAGCCACTCACACGGTGAATGCGCGGACCGGACGGCTGGCCGACACCGCTGGCGACGTCGATGTCGCCTTCGAGGCGGTCGGCGCGCAGGTGGCCCTCGATGATGCCTATGCCACTGTCCGAAAGGGAGGCCGATTGGTTCTGGTCGGACTGTTCGGTCATCGACCAACAATCGATGCATTCGGTCTGGTGAACCGCGAAATCAATCTCGTTTCCAGCGTTGGCTACCGCCATGTTTTCCCGGATCTCATCGCCATGGTGGCAAACGATCTCTTCGATCCGTCCCAAATCGTGACGCGCCAGGTCTCACTCGAATGCGCCGTGGACGACGGGTTCGACCGACTGGTTCGAGAGACGGTCGACGTGAAGGTCCTGGTCAGGCCATGTGACGAGGCCAGGGCCGAGGTGACGGATTCGATCGAGAAAACGCGTCACGAGACTTCATAGACAGGCTGTGATCGCCATGCTGACTGCGGCTGTTTCGGCCTCCGCCTTTGCGCAACGATTGACGCCCGAGAGCGATCCAGGAACGCTTGGGTTTGATGTTGATCGCCTGGAGCGGGTGACGCAGGCCTTCCAGGGCCATGTCGATAGCGGCCAACTTCCCGGAGCAGTCGTGCTGATCGCCCGCAAGCACAAGTTGGCCTACTTCCGAGCCTTCGGATTCCGGGACCGCGAGCAGAAGTCCGCCATGACCACGGATTCGATCTTCCGAATCGCCTCCATGACCAAGCCGATCGTCGGTGCGGGCGCCATGATGCTGGTCGAGGAAGGGAAACTGGCTATCGCCGCGCCCGTGTCCAACTACCTCCCGGAATTCAAGGATCTGCAGGTTCGGGTCGAACGGACCGATCCTGCCACCGGCAAGACCGAAACTGTCATGCAGCCTCAGCTACGGCCGATGACGGTTCAGGACCTTCTTCGCCACACTGCCGGGCTCGCCTATCCACCCCCCGTCGGCAATGGCCCAGTCGCGGATGCCTATCGGGATGCAAACGTTCTCGATCGCAATACGACACTCGCCGAGATGGTAACGAAGATGTCCAAGCTTCCCCTTGCCAACCAGCCGGGCCAGGTTTGGGAGTATAGTGCGGCGACCGATGTGCTCGGCCGGATCGTCGAAGTCGCCTCCGGGATGGAGCTCGACCGCTTCATCGAAGAGCGCATCACAAAACCGCTGGGCATGTCCTCGACAGGCTTTTACGTGCATGAGGCCGATCGTGACCGGCTCGCGCAGCCGCAGATCGACCCGGCGACCGGAAACCGTCCTCCGATGTTCGACGCGACCCAGAAGCCGAAGCTGTTCTCCGGCGGCAGTGGTCTCGTTTCGACCGCGTCCGATTACTTGCTGTTTTGCGAGATGTTGTCGCATGGCTCCAAATCCGGCACCGCGCGCCTGCTTTCACAAGCGACGATCGACTTGATGACGTGCAATGCGCTGAAGCCGGGGATCGGATACTCGGCCGCTCAATTGCAGCTCTTTGGAGATGCGGGGCCGACATCGGCGATGGGACAAGGTTTTGGTTTGGGTTTCGCTGTCCGCACCGAAGCCGGACAGAATCCATTGCCCGGATCGACCGGGTCATTCTATTGGACCGGCTCATCCGGCACGACGTTCTTCATCGATCCGAAGCAGCAACTCATCATCATCATGATGATTCAGGTTCCGCTTGCCGCTGTTTCCTTCTATCGGCACGAGGTTCGCTATCTGGCGTATCAGGCACTCTCAGTGCCTGACTAGACGACCTACGACCAGCTATCGTGCTCTGGATTCCGACGGCGTACAGCCAAAGCGCTCGCGGAAATTCCGCGAGAAATGCGAGAGGTTGCGAAAGCCCCAGCTATACGCAATTTCGGAAACGCTCGCCTGCGCCGTATCCCGCCGCCGCAGGTCCGTGCGGCACGCATCCAGACGCATCGCAAAGATGTGGGCACACAACGTGTCCGGCTCGCCGGCGAAAAGCCTGTTGAGCTGCCGGACGCTGATGCCGGCGTGCTCCGCGATCATCTCAGGCGACAATTTGGGATCGCGGAGGTTCGCTGCGATGAATTGGCGGACTCGATCCAGCAGCAACGAATGGTACGTCGAGCGCTCCACGCCTCGTGAGAAGCCGTGAGCCATGCTGAGGACGTCCCAGATCTTCTCCTCAATCTCCGTGACACCAATTGCGTTGCCGCTAAACGGACTATGGCGCGTGATGATTTGTCGGAGCGAGGTTGATATCTGCCGCGCCGCACCGACAGATCCGTCGTATCGACAGGCGGCACAGAGGTCCCAACCCGGAAAGCGCCGCCTGAACTCGTCGCCGGGAACCTCAAAGATGACGTGACGCATGAACCCGGGGAAGCCATGCATGTACGGGCGGTTCGTATCGTAGAGCACGACGTCGCCCTCGTTCAGAAGCACACACTCATTGGCACGGTTCACGAACGCAGCACCACGCATGAGCAGCGTCAGGAATACCGAGTCCTTCTCTCTCGTCCTCACATGAATGGGTAATCTCTCGACCACGTGCTGGTGTCCAATAATGTCGACCAGCTTGATGAGGCCGAAGTCAACGTACTGAAACCTGGCCTGGAGGCCGTCCACTTCCATGCTCGAGCAGGTCAAGCCGATAACGTACTCTCCGCACTGCTGCTCCCAGTAGGAAATCCGGTCGGTCGGCGGGACGACCCGCGTGTCGAACGTCGTCACGGGAGCAGTCCGCTGAACCACATCCAGCTGCATCCTTCCCTCCCTGTTGTCAGCCTGCCGCTATCGTCGCTTGCCCATCACGATATGGACCTGCACCGAGCGGGTCAAACGATCGTGGAGCGGTCGATCGACTTGTTGCGGCGCCGCAGCGGAGAGCCCGAATAGTTCACCCCGCCCCCACGTCGCTCTTCAATTGGCGGCCGAGGTGCGCGGGGACGTCAGTGATGATCGCAGCGCGCAGGCACCGGAAAGTCACGCGACTGGAAAAAAAAGGGCGGGCCCCCGCGAGGGACCCGCCCATCACCCGATCAGCAACGCTGACCGGTCCCGGGAGACCATCATGATCTCGCCGATCATTTGTGAATGAAGGGCCGTTTCGGAGGCGCCGCAGGATCATCCGGCGCCCACAATCGGAAGCTCAGATTGGCAAACACCGAATAGCCCTTGGTGATGGATGCAGAATCGAAGCCGGGACCCGCTGCCGTTCCGCCGGATGCCGACGCCGAGAATTCGTGCGTCGCCCATACGGTCAACGCCGCCGGACCAAAATTGTATGCGACAAGGCCGCCGGCCGCCCAGAGCGCATACCGATTGGTGTTGATGGCGCCGCCATAGAATGCGCTGGACCTGTCATCGGTGACCTGTCCGGCATAGTAGCCGACCGGACCGAAGGTCCAGTTGCCGATCGTTTTGGTCGCAGTGAACTCGGCGTGTAGGACATCACCAGATTTGTAGCTGGTGACAGTGCTCCTGGTGTTCATCTCCTGGAAGACGTTGGCGGTAAAATTCCAGCCATCCTTCAGATACGAGACGACAAGATTGGGCTGGAATGTCCACCAGGGATTTCCGACATTGCCAAGACCATTGGCGCCCGAGATCGTGCCGTCCGGCACGTAAATGCCGAGTCCGGCCTTGACGAAGAAGCCACTGTCGCCGAGTTTCCAGCTCAACTCGGCAGGCACGATGAAGGTGTTGTGCATGCCGGCCGGATTGATGTTCACCGGAGAGCCCACATCGGTCATGATCCATGGTTGCACAATGACCGCGTCATACGTTGCGCCAAGGAACGTCCAGCCGGGAACCCAAAGCAGACCGGACGCTTCAGAGGCGGCATGAACCGGCGTCGCGACGCCGCCGACATTGGGCACGCCTGGCCTTACGGTGTTGGCCTGGGATGTGAAGACCTGGTTGAACGAATAGAGTCCTGGCGGCGGATCCCCCGCAGTGCCGCCTCCCAGCGTAATGCCGGGCTTCTGCGCCCACCCGGAATATCCGAACTCGTAGGCAGCCACAGGCGTGCTCATCGCCATCGCGGCGATCGCCGCTCCTATCATCGATGTTCTCTTCAACATTCTGTCCCCCCTTCGGTTGGCTGACGCGAAACCGCACCGCACAGGCAGAGCCCGCCGATCCGCGCGGATTTGCGAGCCATCGCGAGATTGCGATCAGTTCGTTCGAACCTGTGGGAAGACTAGGAAGAAAATCATGTCGCCGTTATCCCGTTTCGGCAGAGTGCGCCGATGGTGCGGCCTTTTGTACGGACGTGCTGATTTTGTCACACGACTCACAAACAGCACCCGCACACGGCGAGAGACGTGTTCGCCGTGGCAGCGAACACTCTAGGATATGTTGAATGAATTGCTCTGCAGCGTCTGGGACGGCATGTCACCAAACAGCGCCCGATAGTCGCCAGTAAGGCGGCTTCGGCACGAAACGCCCCACTGTACGACGACGTCACGATGGCGCCCCGTCATCCGATCGCCGCGTGCATGGTCAGTTCATGCGGCACGCCGTTAACGCGAGCGCCCCGTAAGCACGGCGACGGCAGGACCCCGACGGCGTCCCTCAACGCCGAGCTACGAACTACGCCGACTCACACCTACCTGTCCTCGTTCGATCGACGCACGCCCCTTGCCTCTACCTGGGCTACGAAATCGCCATCCGCTTACCCGACGATCGGCATGCCATTGCGTGGCTATGAACTCGTCCGTCTTCAGCTCGCGTCGGCACAGCAGGCCGCGACAAATCTCGTTAGTTCTGCGTTGAACGAAGATGGCTTTTCAAGCTGTGGCGTATGCCCGCAATCGTCGAGAAGCACGATTCTGGCTCTAGGCGTCAAAGCGGCAGCGGCAACCGAATCCTTGGCCGGCAGGACGACATCCTGTTTCCCGTGAATGAACAGCACCGGCATGTCGAGCGACTTGAGGATCGCGTGGCTCTGTCTGTAAACCGACTCAACTATCCCGCTCAACGTCGCTGTGGCGCGCAAGCTGCGCAAGAAGGCTTTCGCGCCGCCAACGCGATACGTGTTGCGTTCCACGACCTTCCGCAGAGCGGGGGTAATGCTCGCCTGATCGTAGACGATGGCGCTCAATTGTTGCTTCACTGCGTTGGGCCCAGGCTTGGTGAGCAGCTCCCCGATGACCGGCAGCGTCATAAGTCGGAACGGGAAGAACACGTTTTTGCCTATGAATGCCGAATCGGCAAGAACGATGCCCATGACGCGGCTTGGTAATAGGCCGGCCAGCCGTATGGTAATTCCGCCGCCAAGAGAATTTCCGACGCTGTAAAACCGACCAATCGATAGAGCATCCGCGAACGCAACCATGAAGTGCGCGAACTTGTCGGCGTCATAGGGTTGCTCGCCGTCGTCTGACAGGCCATGGCCCGGCAGGTCCAAGGCAATAAGACGATGGTCGCCTATGCCTGCCTCCAACTGCAGAGTCCAGAATTCCAGGGATTCGGTGATGCCGTGAAGAAAAATAATCGGTGGCGCCTCGCCCGGTCGCTCGCGGTACCGGATTCTCACTCCCGCCACGTCGATAAACTTGTCCTGTTCGAACGTCTGCACTTTTGTCTACTCCGGAATATCAGGCGCGACTCTCTCCGCACCGATCCACACCGCTCAACAAGGCATTTTCAATGGCCAGCCCAAACCTACATCTGGATAACTGACGGACAACGTCAGACCGACCTCGAGCTATTCTCCCCAAGAACAGACAGGACTCTTCGATCCTCAAGAGGGTCCGGCTCACCCTGCCTTGGAATGCGAGCATCGGCGCTGGCCACCCAACGTTTCCCGGCGTGAATATTCTAGGGCTGAGACCACGTAGATGTTATCCCGTTTCGGCAGATTGCGCCGATGGCGGGGCATTATAATTCGTCGTTCTTTTTTTCACACGATTGACAACGTATGGCACGGGCGACGTACGCCGTGTTGGCAAGCGTTCATGGCAATCTGAATGAATTTCTCTGCAGCGTCTGCGACGGCAATTCGCCAAACAGTTCCCGGTATCTTTCTGCAAAGTGGCTCCAGTGCCAAAATCCCCAGCTTGCAGCGACTTCACCGATGGAAACGTGTCGTCCGGTCGCAGCAAACACCATCAGGTCACGACGCACGGCGTTGAGACGCGCGAACCGCAGGTACTGTGAGGGCGAAATTCCGAAGACGTCCTGAAAGCAATCCTGCAGCGTGCGTCGGCTCACTCCCACGTGTCGACAGAGCTCTGCGATACTCGGTGGAGTTTCACGGTGCGACAGCGCATAGCGAAAGGCACGATCAGCAATTTTTTTCTGAGACGTCACGTAGCTCATGGAGATTTTTCGCTCTGACATCAGCGCGTCGGCGACGAACCTCAGGAGAACGTTTTCCAGGTCATTGCGCGACTCTTCGAAGTCGAATACACGCGTCCGCGCGCATATCTCGAATACGTCGGTGATGACACGCTGCATGGCGGCGATACCGCCGGATGAGACGCTGATCCGGAGATACCGTGCCTCAACGACATCGTCGGCAAGCCGGCACTCCCCAAGATCCCTGAAGTATCCGGCAAGCCATTGCCGATCCACCACGAGGTGCGCGACGTCAAGATATTGCGGCGTCAACAGCGAGGGGAGATCCGCGCCGTCACTGAAGAGCGGGCACGGAAACGCTAGAACATGGCCATTGACGTAACCATCACCCGACGCGGCCATCGGCAGGCTGAATATCAGCGCGCCGGGCCTGGCCATTCCCTGCTTCATCAGCGCCTGGGATGTCCGCTCGCGAATGACATGGACATGATCAAGCAACAGAACGGTCGTGTGTCCGCTGAAGCAGCCCGCCGAAAACTGCTCCATGCGCATCGTCCAACCGGGCAGTTGGCCGGCGTGTACCGCGGCATCCTGCGAGTGACAATCCAAGACGCGAGCCGCTGCGCCCGCTTGAGACATGGCGATCTCAGGCATCGGATCCACCGCTATTCTTTGATTGCAATACGTCTGCGGCTGTCGGCTTTCATGAGTCGCGGAACGAGCATCTCGAATTGAACTTGCAATCCCATGCTCCAAGCTTTGGCTTTGCGACACCGCGGGCGTCGTCGCGTTTCCACCTCAAGCGGTTCGCGACCAGCACCTCGATCGGCGCAAGCATTCCGGTGTCTGCGCGCGGCTAATCCGAACGGTGGACAAGGCTGTGTTGGCTGCATCGCACGCACACCTTTGATGCTCCGATATCATCGTCACGCCAGGTACGCTCTGTGGAGAATTTCAGGATCATCTATCAGCGGCTGCGGAGCGCCCGAATAGTTCAAGCGGCCCCGCGACATCACGTGCACCTCGCTCGCCAATTGAAGAGCGACATGTGCGAATTGCTCGATCAGCAGAATCCCGGTCCCCTGCGACGCGAGCCGGGAGATCACGCTCATCAGCCGCTTCACGATCAGGGGCGCTAGTCCAAGCGACATTTCATCGGCGAAGATGAACTTCGGCCGGCACACGATGGCCTGCCCGAGCGACAGCATCTGCTGTTGGCCGCCGGACATCGAGCCGGCCCTCTGCCCCTTGCGTTCGGCGAGTTCGGGAAAGATGTCGTAGACCTCGCGGATCGCAGCCTTCAGCGTGATCCGCGAATGGTTGAAGCCGGCAGCCTGAAGATTGTCGTCGACGCTCAGGCCGGACAATACGCGATGGCCCTCCAGTACGGCGGCAATGCCGGCACCGCGGATCGCTTCGGGAGATTTCCCGACCAGCGACGCGCCATCGGACTCGATCCGCCCCCCTGCGGCCGGAAGCAGGCCCGCGAGCGCATGCACGAGGGAGCTCTTGCCGGCGCCGTTCGGCCCGAGCAGCGCCGTAATGCGACCAGTCTCGAGGCGCAGCGAAACATCGTCAACCACGCTTTTCTTGCCACGCATCACATTCAAATGGCTGACAGTGAGCGTCGTCATGCCGCCTCCTCGCCCAGATAGACCGCGCGAACCCTGGGATCTGTCAGCACATCGCGCGTTGCGCCGGATGCAATCAGGGCACCAAAGTTCAGAACCATGCTGACCGGACAGGTCGCCTGGATCAGGTCGACATCGTGATCAATCAGAAGTGTCGTCGCACCGTTGAACGCACGCATACCGGTGATGACCGTCTTGAGTTGCTCGACCTCGGTCAGCGACAGGCCTGCTCCCGGTTCATCCAGCAGGATAATTCGTGGCCGCCCCGCAACGCATCGCGCCAGCTCAACCATTCGGCGCTCGAGCGCGTTGAGGCCCGCGGCCGGTCTCGTTCGCAATTTGAGTATGCCGCAATAGTCGAGCGCCGCCGCGGTATGACGTTTGCGCTCCGATGGCGTGAAGTCGAGTGGGTCGAGGACAACCTGAACGTTATCTTCGACCGACAGTTCATCCACCACCTGCTCCTTCTGGAACGAACGGCGAAGCCCCCAGCGCGACCGGCGGAACGGCCGCATGGCCAGCAGTTCCGTACCGAAGGCGTTGATCGAGCCTTGCCGCGGCACCACAAACCCGGAAAAGACGTTCAGAAAGGTGGTCTTCCCGGCGCCGTTGGGTCCGATGACGCCGACGACGGGTGCCTCCAGGTCGATGCTCAATCGGTCGAGAGCAATGACGCCACCAAAGCTGACCGTGACATTGCGGATCGAAATCATGTCCGGCCTCTCTTCAGGCGCCGACGAATGGCCATGGCGGCATCAGACAATTGGCCGGCAAGTCCCGTTGGCGCGGACATCAGCGCATGGATCAGCGCTCCGCCGAAGATGATGTAGGCCGCGTTGCCATTGACACCGATATCATTGAGAAATGCCGGAAGCAGCCGGTACAGGATCGCGGTCAAGATCGCTCCAAACCAGTGCCAGGCGCCGCCCACGATCGTGAGAGCGAAAATCAGAACCGATTCGCCGGCAGGGAATGACCGCGCATCGAGCAATTGCAGATTGCCGGCCAACAGTCCGCCGGCAATTCCGGCCAGGAAGCCGGACAAAGCGAGGCCCCAGACCTTGTAGAGCGTGACGTTGACGCCGGCCGAAATCGCACAAGCCTCCGAGCGGCGTATCATGGCCCAGGCGCGCCCCGGCCGCGTGGTCTCGTGCCACCGTATGAGCAGGAAGCCGAGAGCGGTCACACCCGCGCAATAGCGCAGGTATGCGGGGTCCGATTGCGCAATGAGCGGCCGCGGCATGTAGGCAACGGAGCGGACGGCGAATCCGGTGAATCCGTCACCCCCATTGGGGAACTGGATCACATTGATCAGGACCGCAAATCCTCCGGCCGCCATCAGCGTCACCAGCGCCAAATAGAGGCCGCGCATGCGAAGCGCCGGATAGCTCAATACCATGCCAACAAGTCCGGCCGAGAGCCCCCCGCACAGCACGTTCATCTCGAACGGCAGACCGGTGCCATGCGCGAGCCGAAGCGTCACCCACCCACCGATGCCCATCATCGCCACCTGAGCCAACGAGACCAAACCCAAACGACGGTAGAGGAGCGCGATCGAGGCAGCCGTCAGGGTGTAGATCGCAACCGACGTCAGTATCTTGAGCCAGAGACCGTTGGCGACGGCGGAGAGCAAGATGAGGACGCCCAGAATCGCGGCGCTCATGACATGACGGCGCACGGACAGTCCGGCCGTCGCTTCCACTTTTGCGGATGAGATTTCGAAGTTGGTCATCAATCCTCGCCGGCGAAGGTCAGGTAGCGACCGCGCTGCATCCACATCAGCGCGGCGATCGCCACCACGAACGGCGCAGCGACACGGAAGGGTGTCAGCGGACTATAGAGCGCCAGCATGCTCTCGATGATTCCGATGGCGATGCCGGCGGCGAAGGTCACGGGTATCGACGTCAGCCTTCCGATCACGGTCGTTGCAATGATTGGAATGACCAGGAAGGTGAGCACGGTCGGATCGAGCCGCACCAGATCGCCGAACAAGAGACCCGTAAAGCCAGCCAGCGCGCCCGAGACGCTCCATGCCGTGGTCTCGACCTTCCTGATCGGGACGCCCAAGACGGAAGCCACCTCGCGATTGTCGGCAAGCGCCCTCATCATCAGTCCCATACGCGTGCGGGCCAGGAGAACGCCAGTCAGCGCGGTGATCGCAATGCCGGCGCCGATCGCGAGAAGCCTCGTTCCGGTGATGCGCACGCCCAGAACTGCGACGGATTGCTTGTCGACCGTCAACGAGAGGCTACGCGGCGTGATCGACCAGATAAGGTTCATCAGGCCGAGCAGCGCGATGGCGAAGCCGAGCGTCGCGACGGCTTTGACCACGGGCTCGCGGTGCGCAAGGCCTGGCGCCAACAGCCGACCGAAAGCCAGCGAAAGCAACAGCCCGGCTCCGATGCTGGCGGCCCATGCCAGCGGTTCCGGCCCTCCCCAATTGAGGACCTGCCAGGCGATCATGGCGCCGACAGCGCCGATCGCCCCATAAGCGAAGTTGAGCACACCGGTCGCCCGGTTGAGCAGCACCAAGCCGATGCCGCCAAGCGAATAGAGCGCTCCCAGCGCGAGGCCGGACAGAAGAAAAAGACCGTAGGCCAACATCATGCGCCCCCATCTGCGTGCCGGCGCGTTCGGCTCTCCACCGCTGCGAAGGATCGGAGCGGTGAAGGCCGAACTGGCGCGAGTGGCGACTACTTGCCGATACCGAGCCGTTTCTCCTGCGCAATGATCGGGTCGAGATAGGCGCTGTCGACGCCGGTGCATTCACCGACGACCTTGAAGCCGTCCTTTGCGATCTGCACCATCATGTTGGCGTGGTTGGGCATGTGGCGATCGCCGTCGCCGACATAATACGGGCCGCACAACAGGTCGGACTTCTCGTTCTTGATGGCCCGGATTGCCTCGCTGACGCTCTTGCGATCGATCTTGGCCGGATCGAGCTTGAGCATCGCATCGACGAAGAAGCGTGCGGACAGATATCCTGACTGGCTGAACGTGTCGCGCTTGTCCTGGGCCGTGCCGTATTTGTCGAGAACCTCACGCCAGTTCGTCGCATCGGGACCCTTGCCCTCGATCGGCGTCAGTTCAATATTGACGTGCATGACACCCGCCCAATGGTCGCCAAGAATGCCGGGGATCGCCTTGTCGTAAAGCGGCGTCGACGAGATCCATTTGAAGTTGTCGCGGATGCCCTGCTCCTGCGCAACTTTGAGAAAACCCGCCGCCATCCCTGCTGGAAGATTGACCAGAACGGTATCCGCGCCGGAGGCCACGGCGCGCAACACGGCCGAGTTCATGTCGGCCGAGGCTGGGTCCATCAGGATAGACGATCCGCTCAAGCCTTTCGACTGCATGTATTTCTCGGTCCAGCCGCAGGAATATTGCCCCACGCTTGGAATGTTGAGGCCTATGCAGATGACGTTCTTCGAACCCAGCTTGGTCACCGCCCATTGGGCTGCGCCGACGCTCGAAGGCAGTGGCCCTTCATTCGTGGAAACGATGTTCTTGGACTCGAAACATTCGGAGACCGCGCACGCGGCCGCCATCGACATGACGTCCTCCGCGGCATAGAGCTTTGCGTTGACGCCCATCTCGACGAACGAGCCGCTGGCGACCAGCGCGACAACTTTCTCGTCCTTGACCAGCTTGGCAGCCACCAGTCCGGCGACTTCAGGATTCCATTGATCGTCCTGGATGAGATATTCGATCGGACGGCCGTTGATGCCACCATTCGCGTTGACACACGTGAAATAGGCCTTCGCCGCCTTTGCTGAAGCGGAGAAGTCGTCGGGTCCGGTTTGGCCGACGACGGCTCCGACCTTGATCGGTTGGCCGGTAGCCTTGGTGCCGTTGTTCAAGCCGCATTTCGGTGCTGCCAACGCCGAGCCTGACGTCAGCGCGAGCACTGCGCCTGCTGCAATGATGGTCGACCTGTGGCGCTTCATGGATATTCCCTCCCCGGGGTTCGTGTTGATTGTGACTAGTTTCTTTTGTTCGGCGTCTCTCAGGCCGCCGTTTCCTTGCCCAAAATGAAACGCGCGCCGCGCTCGCCGATCATGATGGTGGGTGCGTTGGTGTTGCCCGAGACCAGCGTCGGCATGATCGATGCGTCGACCACGCGCAGCCCGTCGAGACCCCGCACCTTCAGATCCTCGCCCACGACCGCCATGCGATCGCCGGGCGCCCCCATCTTCGCGGTTCCGGCCGGGTGGAAGACGGTTTTGGATACCGAGCGGACATAGTCCCGCAGAGCCTGCGGATCCTTTTCCACGCCGGGCTTGGGCAGCGCGCGTCGCTTGACGATGCGGGCCAGCGATGGCGCCTCCGTTATCCTGATGGCCAGTTCGACCCCGCGCACCAACGTCTCGAGGTCCGCAGGGTTGGACAGCGCGTTGGCGTTGAACAGGGCCGGGTCCTTTGGATTGGCCGAACGCAGCTTGACGGTTCCGCGCGACTGCGGCCGGAGAAAGCACGGCCCGATCGAAATCCCGTGACCGGGCTCCTGTTGCCGTTC
The DNA here is from genome assembly GCF_030159255.1 of Bradyrhizobium sp. SSBR45G. Taxonomy (GTDB): domain Bacteria; phylum Pseudomonadota; class Alphaproteobacteria; order Rhizobiales; family Xanthobacteraceae; genus Bradyrhizobium. The sequence continues at coordinate 35,920 of NZ_BSCT01000026.1, forward strand.
CGCGAAACCGATGAAGGTGGGCAGGACGTGAAACTGCACATCGGGCGAGCCGGTGCCGGAGGTATCGACGAAGCCGCCGCATTCCACCACGTTGGATGTCAACAGGCCGGTCTTGGTCAGCATGTACTGCAGCATGTGCTTCGCGCCGGCCAATCCCTTGTCCTGACCGAGCAGCGAGAGGATGCTGATCTCTGCCTGAACTGTTGCCTCGAGATGATCCTGGTAGTTTTCGCCAACGCCCGGCAGGTCCGCGACCACATCGATGCCGTGACTCTTGAGGTGGGCGGCGTCACCAATGCCCGAGAGCTGCAGGATCTTCGGTGTTGCAATGGCGCCGGCCGAGAGGATCACCTCCCGGTGCGCGCCATAGGTCTCGCCGCTTTCGAGAGCGACGCCGGTCGCGCGCCTGCCTTCGAAAAGGACTCTGTGCACACGCTTGCCGGTCAGGATGGTGAGATTCGCGCGCCCTTCGGCATCGCGAAGGAAGCTCTCGGCGGACGATCGGCGGCGGCCGTCATGCGTGGTGGTCTGGTAGAAGCCAACGCCTTCCTGGTGCGCGCCGTTGAAGTCTTCGGTGTAGCGCAGGCCCGCTTCCTGCGCGGCGCGGATAAAGGCCCAGGAAATCGGATGCCCGTAGGGGCGGTCAGAGACCTTCAAAGGCCCCTCCGCGCCGTGGAATTCGTCGGAGAGGCGCTGGTTGCCTTCGAGGGCGCGAAACACCGGCAAGACCTTGTCGTACGACCAATGCCGGCAACCCATTTGCGCCCAGCTGTCGTAGTCCTGCTTCTGCCCGCGGATGTAGACCATGGCATTGATCGAACTGCCGCCGCCGAGAACATTGCCCTGCGGCACGATCGAGGGGAGCCCGTTCAATCCCTTCTCGCTCTCCGAGGCGTAGAAATGGACGTCAACGCCCTTCTCAATCACTTTGAAAAAGGTCGCGGGGATATGGATGTAGCGATCGCTATCCTTGCCGCCGCTTTCGATCAGCAACACCCTGTTGGTCGCACTTTCCGATAGACGCGCGGCGAGCACGCAGCCCGCCGAACCACCGCCCACGACGATATAGTCAAACCCTGCCGTCATTTCCCGCCTCTGGAAAGATTGCCTGCAACGACCCTCAGCTCCCCACCGGTCAACAGAACACAGTCTGGACAGTGGTGAATTCCTTCAATCCTTCGGCGCCGAATTCGACGCCAAAGCCCGATTGTTTGACTCCGCCGAAGGGAGCGTTGGGCTGGATCGCCCCGTGCTTGTTGATCCAAACCGTTCCGCACTCGAGTTGGCTGGCGACCGCCTTGGCCCGATCGAGATCGCTGCCCCAGACGGATCCACCGAGCCCCATAGGGCTGTCGTTGGCCTTCGCTATGGCTTCCGCAACATCGTGGTAGCGGATGATCGGCAGCGCGGGACCAAACTGCTCGGCGTCGACGAGCCGGCAACCGTGATCGATGTCGGCGACGAGAGTCACGGGGTAGAAAAAGCCCGGTCCGCCCTCCGGATTCCCGCCCAGCAATATCCGTCCGCCCTTGGCGCGGGCTTCCTCGACGTAAGAGGACACGATGTCGAATTGCATTCGATTTTGGACCGGGCCGAGCGCCGAGGCTTCCGACAGGCCGTCACCGACAGGCACTGCACTGGCATAGGCGGTGAGCTCCCGGCAGACGTCGTCATAGATGCTGTCATGAACGTAGAGCCGCTTGAGGCACGCGCAGGTCTGACCGGAATTGATGAACGAGCCCCAGAACAGGCCCTCGGCGATGGCCTTGGGATCGGCGTCGGGCAGCACGATTCCAGCATCGTTGCCGCCCAACTCCAACGTGAGCCGCTTGAGCGAAGGAGCGGCACTCTCCATGATTCTTCGGCCGGTCTCGATCGAACCCGTGAAGGTCACTTTCGCGATTCCCGGGTGGCGCGACAGCGCCGCCGCGACGTCGTTGTCACAGGTGATCACGTTGACGACCCCCGGAGGCACCACGTCGTTGATGATCTCGACCAGCCGGATCGTCGACAGCGGGGTGTTGGGTGACGGCTTGATGATGACCGTGTTGCCCGCACGCAGCGCAGGAATGATGTGCCAGCAGGCGATCATCACCGGCCAGTTCCACGGCGTGATCGAAGCGACGACCCCGATCGGCTTGCGGTGGAGCTCGACCCGCCCTTCCGGATTATCCTGCAGCACCTCGACCGGCAATTCGATCTCGGCGGTGTGGCGGGTCCAGGCCACGGCGCCGCCGATCTCGAACCGCGATCCAAGGCCGCCCAGCGGCTTGCCCTGTTCGAGCGTCAGAAGCTTCGCAAGCTCTTCGCCATTGCGCTCGATCGCAGCGGCTATCCGCCGGCAGGCGTCGGCACGCTCGGAGTCCGGGACCTTCCGCCAGGCTTCGAATGCGCGTGTTGCGGCGAGGACCGCCGCATCCAGATCGGCGGCGGTCGCAAGCGGCATGCGTCCAACGACATCGCCTGTCGATGGATTACGCACGTCGCAATGGCGAGCGGTTTCGATCGACTTGCCACCCACGACGAGCCCGAACGGTTTCATCAGCGATACTCCTCCCTGAGCATTTTGAGCTAAGAGAGAGCATTGCCCTGCAACTGTCTTGGACTCCGTCGCAGACCGAATTGGACAAACACGCAAGGCCGGGCTTTGGCAGGAAGGCTCCTGGAGCGCAACTGCGAACGCAGGCGAGCTCCCAATGCTACTCCTACACCTCTAAGGCCCAGTTCCGAGGCCGCAGGGCCTCAGCTTGGACTACCGGAAATACCGCCCCGCACGATGGATTTCGGCGAACACGAAAATACGCGCTTGAAACAACGGTTGAAGTAGGAAATGTCGTTGAACCCCGAATTGTACGCAACCTCGGCAATCGTGGTGACGGTCCCCTCGCGAACGAGGCTGAGCTGATCGCGCGCATAGTGGAGGCGACGTGTACGGATAAGCGAGTTCACCGTCGTGCCAAGCACACTGAAGTCGCCTTGCAGGGTTCGCAGAGAAACCCCGACGCGAGTGGCCAGCCATTGTGGCGTGAGTTTCTTCTCGGTCAGGTGACGATCGATGAGGATTTGAACGATCTCGATCCGTTGATGTGCACAATCACTTTGGACTGAAAACTCGTCAGCGTCGTCCGACGCAAACGCCTGACGCGTTGCACTGAACAACAATTGACGCAACTCCGGCGCCCGCTTGTTGGCGCTGTCCGTCGTCATGAGCTTGGCAACCAGGCCTCGCAGGATCGAAGACATCGGATCGTCGGCTCCCACACGACGCGAAACGTCTACACGGGTCGACCGATCGGAAAAGAAGATCTGCCGTGGCAAATGCACCGACAGATGGTTGGAGAACTGCCCACCAAAATGGAAGGTCGATGGGCTCGAGGAATCGACCAGAACGCAGTCGCCGGGCGCGACGATCGTCTGTCGCCCATACTGCTCAATGCCGCATTCGCCCTCGATCTGGAGCAGCAGGAAGAGATTTTCGCCGTAGTCCTTGCGGATGTCGTCGAGATCCCGCCGTATGATCGCAAGGTCATTTGCGACCTGCACGAACTCCATCCCGCCCGCGGCGGAGGAGTGCACCCGCCCGGTCACGCTGCGCACCCCGTCGCACGGCTTCGACTGAAAATTTCCACAGACCGAACGGAGTGAGCTGGACCATTCGTCGAGGAGATACTCGCGATAAACGTCCGGCGAGAATTCGCGAAACCGCGTAAGCTCCATGACCGTCTCCCCGGTTTGCACCTATGCCGTGCATTTCTTGCGTTTCCGGACGAAACTATAGCGTTGCCCGGAGAAATTCAATTCTCCTCGATTGGCCCGGCCGAGCTCCTTTGCAGGTCCTGGCGTCCCCCAGTGCCCGCCGTCACGTGGCTCAAGTCCTCCTTAGGACACCACTAAGGATAACGCGGCACTTGGGATCGAGAACAGCCAAACACCGGCGCCAGTTACCGGCCCGCCTGAACTTTGACTATCTCCTAGCCTGATATGACCGACGTCAATCCGCCATCGATAGCAAGTCTCTGTCCGGTGATATGCTTGCCGGCGTCGCTGGCGAAGAGAACCACGGCGCCTTTCAGATCGTCCTCGTCGCCGATGCGGCGCAACGGCGCGCCGGCGGCGAGCTTTTCGACACCGACAGCCTCGATCGTACCCTTCGTCATCCTCGACGGGAAGAAGCCGGGCGCCAGGGCATTGGCCGTAATTCCGTAGCGTCCCCAGCTCCCCGCCAGCGCCCGCGTGAAGTTGATCACCGCACCCTTGCTCGTATTGTAGGCGACCATCTGCATATCCCCGGAACTTCCGAACAGGCCCGCGATCGAAGCGACGTTGATGATGCGGCCATATTTGTTCGGAATCATCGAGTGCTTCGCAACCTGCTGGCTGAGCAGGAACAACGAACGGATGTTCAGATTCATCACCTTGTCCCACGCCTCGATCGGGTAATCCTCGGTCGGCGCAGCCCAGTTTGCACCCGCATTGTTTACCAGAATGTCCACCCGGCCGAGCTTCTCGATTGCTTCGTCAGCGAGCCGCTTGACGTCGTCGTCCCTGGTATTGTCCGCAGCGATCCACTCCGCGCTGATGCCGAGAGCGGTGAGATGCGCCTGGGCCTTTTCCAGATCTGCCGCCTTGCGCGACGAAATCAACACCCGAGCCCCTTGCTCGCCCAGGGCCTCGGCGATCTGCAGACCAAGTCCGCGAGAGCCGCCTGTCACGAGGGCATTCTTGCCGGTGAGATCGAATGCCTTCTTGATGCTTCCCATGGTCAACTCGTCTTGTGGGCGGAGTTCTGCTGCGCGATCATGTCGTCTGCGGGCTCTCTATTTCCCGCGGAATACTGCCGAGCGACGTTCCACGAAAGACTGGATGCCTTCCTTCATGTCTTCGCTGCTGAAGACGCGATCCATGATCGTAGGGATGTAGTCGATTGCAGCCGTCTCGCCCGCCTCGATGTATTTCAGTGCGGCTTCCTTGGTCACCTGGATGCCGATCGGCGCGTTCTTGGCGATGAGTTGTGCGATTTCCATCGCGCGGGCAATCTGTTGGCCGGGAGCGACGACTTCCTGGACAAACCCGATCTTGTACGCTCGGGCCGCATTGAACTCGTCGCACAGGAGCAGATGATACATCGCATCTCCCCAGCCGGCCCGGGTCAGATAGCGAAAGTGCGCGCCCCCGAGCGGCGCGATTCCGCGCTTCGACTCCATTTGGCAGAACCGGGCATCATCGGCCGCAACGACGATATCGCCAGCCAGCATCATTTCGATGCCGATCGTAAAACAGATTCCCTGCACTGCCGTCACGATCGGCTTGCGGCAACGGTTTTTCAGCGCGAACGCATCGATGTTTCCGGCCTTGATCTCGGTGTTCTCGGCCTTTGGACCAAAGAACTTCGGCATATCCAGCCCGGCGGTGAAATCAGGGCCTTCGGCGCAGAGGACCCCGACCCAGTAATCGTCCGTCCGGTCGAGAAGCGTCATCGCATCCGACATCTGCGCCATCATCTGCGGACTGAACGAATTCTTCTTCGCCACGTTGTCGATGATGATCTTGAGGACACGTCCGTGCACCTCGGTTCGGATCTGGCCGACCTGGACTTTCGTCTCGCTCATCTGCTTGTCTCCAACTTCGTTCTAGCGAATGCAGGTCGATGGCCGATGCAGTCGCCGCTTCTTTTCCAGCCAGCTTGGGACGTTCGCCACGCATTGGCTCCAGGAGATCTGGATCGCCGTTGATGCTCGTTGGCGGAGCCCCTCGCCTCCAGCTGTCGGCTCAGCGGGCTCTCCCATTCAGCAGTCGCTTGGCTCACTTGTCCTCGGCGCTGAGAACCTTGCCGAACTGATCCCACGTGCGGCCGTTCCAGCGCTGAAGCTGCAGCTGCGTATACGCCATGCTGCTGTCGGGACCGGTGTTGATCGTCACGCCAGGAATCAGGGTCGGCAGCGACAGACCGCGGATGCTCCGCGATTGCTTGACGATGTTCTCACGCGACAGATCGTTGCCGCACTGCTTGAGCACCTGCTCCAGGATCTGTCCCTGTTGCGTACCGAACAGATAATTGGCATCCCCGATATCGGCGCCGGGCAGGTACTCGGCGAAATAGCTACGGTACCATTTGATACCGGCGTCGTCGGCCCATTTGCTGTCGTTCGGATCCTTGGTGATCGTGGCGGCGACGATGCCAATGGCTTTGTCCGATCCTGCCGGAACGATGGTCGACGATACCGAGCTCGAAACGAAGTTGATCAGGAACAGGGGCTTCCAGCCAATCTCATCGGCCTTCTTGATGGCCTGCGCCGCGAATTTTGGCGTTCCGGCAACCAGGAAGGCTTCTGCGCCCGACGCTTTCAGCGAAACGACGTGGGAGTCGATGGTCGGCTCCGTCACCTCGTACGATGACGCGACGACCTTCTTGTCAAAATCGTCCTTCAGGTAGCCCTTGAACGCGTTGACGAAGTCCTTACCGAGATCGTCGTTCTGATAGAGGATGGCGATCCTCGCATCCGGACGAGCTTGAGTGACATACTTCGCGTAGATCCGTCCCTCGGTGTCGTAGCTCGGCAAGCCCGTCGTCGTCATTGGAAATTCCGCAAAGTTCGTGAACTTTGTGACTCCGCTGACGACGAAAAGGTGAGGTACCTTCTTGGCATTGACGTATTTGATGGTGGCGCTGATGCCAGGCGTCCCCAGCGGGCCGAACAGGAAGGCGACCTCGTCGCTTTCGACGAGCTTCCTGGTCTGCTCCACGGTCTTCGGCGGACTGTAGGCATCGTCGTAGGTGACGAGGTTGATCTTTCGCCCGTTGATTCCGCCGCGATCGTTGATCGACTTGACGTAGGCGATCAGGCCCTTGCCGGTATTGCTGAGCGGCGACGCCGGACCACTGAACGGGAACGTCGCACCGATCTTCACCTCCGATTCGGTAACCCCCGGCGTTTCCGCATGGGCGGTCGCGCCGACCATCGAGGCCGCGAGCGCGACTGCAGCTATGGTCATTCTCAACATAGACGTCTCCCTCCGGCGACGATTGTGTCGCTCACGTTTTCTTCCCGGGCGGTTGGATTTCCGCTCCGAGCGGCTTGGCGATTGGCCAGAATAGATCAGCCCACAGCCGCCGCGTCGGATGTCCTAGCGATCGCCAACTCGCGCAACTTGCTTTTGAGTATCTTGCCGGTGGAGGCTGATGGCAGAGCCTCGAGGATCATCACCTCCGTCGGACGCTTGTACGACGTGAGTTGTTGAGCCGCATAAGACTTCAAGTCCTCGGCGCTCACCTGTGCGCCGGGAAGAAGCTGCACGAACGCGACGACCTCCTCGTTGCCGTCCACCGATCGCCCGACAACGGCCGATTGCACGACTTGATCGTGCGAGTTCAAGACTGCCTCCACCTCGGCGGGATAGACGTTGAAGCCGGAACGGATGATCAGTTCCTTGGTCCGGCCAGCGATATAGAGATGGCCCTCGCCATTCACCCGAGCGAGATCTCCGGTGTTGAACCAGCCTTCGCGATCGATCGCCGCGGCCGTCAGCTCCGGAGCCCGATAGTAGCCAAGCATCACATTTGGCCCCCGGACATGCAATTCGCCGACGTCGCCGGTCGCGACCTCCTGACCCTGCATGCCTACGATCCGATGCTCGATCCCGGGCAGGAAGGGGCCGACCGACTCGTCTGCGACAGGATGCTCCGATCGCACGCCAGATAGGCCCGGCGAACATTCGGTGATGCCATAGTTGTTCAAGAGTGGAATTCCAAACTCGTCCTCGATCCGCTTCTTGAGATCGAGGTCAAGGGGAGCGCCGGCGACGGACATGACCCGCAACCTGCCCCGTTCGAGCCGCTGGAGACCCTTGACCGCCTTGTACTCGAGCAGACGCTGATATGTGGCGGGTACGCCGAACAGGCTCGTAATGCCCTCGTTGGCTATGGCATGCGCCAGCGCGGCGGGATCGGCCTTGGCCACGACGTGCAGAGTGCTGCCATGCATCAACGTTGCAATCAGCAGAACCGAATAGCCGACGATGTGGGACATCGGCAGTACGCCATAGATGCGGTCGGCCGGACCGCTCTTGCGCAGCAGCCCCGAAACCCTTCCGGTGAAGAGAAGGTTGCGATGGCTCAACATCACGCCCTTTGGAGCACCGGTCGTGCCCGATGTATAAAGCAGACCCGCAACCTGCCGCGCACCATCCTTCTCGACGGGCTCCGCTTGCGCATCGGCATTGAGAGGACCGATGCCAATTCCACCAAACGGCCCCACGGCGCGGATCGCGGCGCCGACGCGGGTGGCGTGATCGGCGGCTTCCTTCGAGACTGCCGCGTTGAACAGCACGCGCCTCGCGCCGCTGTGCGTTGCGATCTGATCGATTTCCCGGGCCGACAGGCGGGGATTGACCGGGATGCCCCACGCATCGAGCTTGCTGGTCGCGAATAGCATCGCTCCCAGAGCCACGCTGTTCTCGCTCGCAATCATCACGCGATCGCCGGCCCTGATCCCGAGATCGGCGAAATCCTTCGTCACAGCGTCGACAGCGTGGGAAAACTGCCGGTAGCTCCACGAACGCCCGCCTTCCAGAAAGGCCGGCTGATCCGGAACGTCCCGCACGAATGGCGCGTAGACCTCGTGCACCCTGGACGGCAGGCCGTCCAGCAATTCGGACGCAGCGATAGCTTCAACGCTCCTCATGCCGTCCTCCCCTGCCTTGTTTTCGAGAGTGCCGCGTCGCCCCTTCAAACGGGAAGGTTCGCCACATCACCTCCATCGGCAAGCCAAATAAACCGTTCTAAAATAGAACTGTCAAGTTCGACGAGCCGCACGTTGCCATAAATGCTCGCCACGTGGATCAGAACACATAATTCCGATTTGGAATTACCTCGACCATTTCGAGTGACTCAAAACTCGCCTGCCAAGCACATTGCGCGTTGGCACGCACAGTCGTTGCGTTCCCCGCTCGAAATTCATTGGCGCGGCTACCAGCGCGGAGGCCTTCTTTGAGCTCGCAGGTCCGAGATGCTTCAGTTGGGTCCCGGCACGCGTGCGGCCGTCCAGGCAACTCGACTCTTCGGGTATCCAAGGACGCGGCAATGAAATGAGATTGCAGCGCACCAAATTCCGCCTGCCCAAGCAAGCCGAAACCCGGACCAGGCCGCCGGCAACGGTCGCTCCCGATCCTCGCGGCCTTGATGCGAGTCCGACGGCGATTCAAAGCCTTGAAGCGCGAACTGAATGACGTGGCGCAAAGGCGCTCACGGAGGTACTAGGACATCCGGAACGCAACAGCATCGTTGCGCGTGGGGCCATCGCCACATCGCCTGTCGCTGTCGAAGACGGCATCACGCCCCTGGAAACGCCCTACGCGCAGAACCAACTTCAGCGAAGCTGGTTCGCCGCAACAGCGTGTTCGTTCCATTCAGGGCGAACTCCTGGTACGTCGGGAACGGCAGGCAACCCGTTCTCGATCCGCTTCGACCCGCGAATCACGTCCTCAAGCATCACTCTCCGTCACAAGGAGCATGCGTCTGGGTGATGATCGTCGAGCGCATGGTGCAACTGGGGCACGCCTTCAACTGAACTTCCATATCGCTTGCCCCAGGTCCGAAGCGACAGCAGGACGGGCCCGAGGCTCTGGCCGAAAGCAGAAATTTCATACTCAACCTTCGGAGGGCTTTGCGGATAGACATGGCGCACGATCACGCCATCCGCTTCCAGTTCGCGCAGCTGAAGCGTCAGCATCCTCTGCGTGGCGTTGGGGATGGCTCGCGACAGTTCCATGAACCGCTTCTTGCCCGCAAAGAGATGAAACAAAATCAGTGGCTTCCACATGCCACCGATGACGGACAGCGTCACTCCGACGGCACATCCGCTTTTCGCGTCAAATCTCTTTGGGCGCATCGAGACCTCCATAGATGACCGCGACTGCCGCGACATGTGCACTCTGAATGCAGGCAGGATACGACACCGCGTCCGCAAGGCTGACGTCCACTGCGTGACCTTTCGATCGTGCCGCTCCCATGACGCCCTTTGGGGCAACTGTCGATACCATCGAGGAGCGATTGTCCCGATCGTTCTCCTCTTAAATATCACATGACGATTACAATACAACAGATGCGACGGCTTCCCTGCAGGGTGGGTTGTCGGCGACGACTCGCACGAGAGCGACCGGACGAACGGGCCCTGGCAACGGGCTGCCTGCCCGCGCCTAGGGACATTAAGTCGCCAAATCAGGCCTATTGTGTCAAATCGGCCAAGCCCGGCTCCCGCTCCGGCGAGCGTCGCGTACGTCCATAAATGATAGTATGAGCTTTAATTGTGCCTTCTTGCAGAAAAACACGCGCGCCCCTAACTCCCGCCTCAACCCAACACCGACCGGGGATATGGCGATGGCGTTCAAGGCACTGCTGGCAGCAAAGACAGATGGCACGATGACGACCAGCGTGGTCGACATGACCGAAGGCGAACTCATGCCCGGCGACGTTACGATCGCCGTTGATTACTCGACCGTGAACTACAAGGATGCGATGGCCCTTAGCGGGCGCACGGAGATCATTCGCCAGTTTCCCCTCATTCCCGGCATCGATCTCGCTGGAACAGTGGAGCAATCCTCTTATCCCGGCATCGCCGTCGGCGACCGCGTCGTCGCCAACAGCTGGGGGTTAAGTCAGACCCATCACGGCGGATATGCTCAGAAGGCGCGGCTCAAAGGCGAGTGGCTGGTCAAGATTCCAAGTCCGTTTTCGACCAAAGACGCCATGGCGATCGGTACGGCCGGTTACACCGCGATGCTGTCGGTGCTCGCCCTCGAACATGGCGGCATTACTCCGCAGCGTGGCGACATTCTCGTCACCGGCGCCAATGGCGGCGTCGGCTCGATTGCGATCGCGCTGCTCTCCGATCTCGGCTATCGCGTCGTTGCATCGACTGGACGCCTCGCGGAAGCCGATTATCTGCGAAGTCTCGGCGCGGCCGATGTCATCGATCGACGCACACTTTCGGAGCCAGGAGCGCCGATTGCACGCGAGCGTTGGGCTGGCGCCGTCGACTCCGTCGGCAGCCATACGCTGGTCAACACGCTGGCGCAGACGCAATACCGCGGCGTAGTGACCGCCTGCGGCTTGGCCCAGGGCGCCGATCTTCCGGGAACAGTTCTGCCGTTCATCCTGCGGAACGTCACGCTTGCTGGCATCGATTCGGTCAATGCGCCGCAGGAGGCGCGCATCGAGGCATGGTCGTGTTTGGCCCGCGATCTGGATTTGAACAAGCTCGCCCGAACGGTACACGTGGTCGGCCTTGCAGAGGTCCCTGATGTGGCGCGGCAGATCTTCGCAGGAACGGTCCAGGGCCGTACCGTCGTCGACGTGAATGCGTAGCTAAGCCGCGACAGGCAAGCCGGGCGGCGCTGATCCGGGTCATCGACCTTAGGACGCGCCGTCGAGGCGCGTCATGTGCTCAACGGATACAAGTGTGACGGCCCAAACGGCTGAATAGCGATTTCGGTCCGACGCCTGTCGTGGCCCTGACGCTGTTCTCAATCGCGACAGTTGCATGTTCGATCCCGTCAGATTCGACCATGGCTACGTCGGCGCTGCAAGCTCACGTCACCACTTTTCGACCCAAGGTCGGAGCACGACCTCGAACGCCCACGTCGACCGATGCTGACGATGCAGTTGCAGATAGGTCTTTGCGATATGGTCAGGGTGGGCCATGTTGTCGTCGATAGTTGTTCCCGCCAACCGGTGCGCGCGGGTCCCGTCCTCCTGCGTCCAGCCGATCGCGGCGTCGATCGGCACATTCGCGATATGGATACCCTGCGGCATCAGCTCTCTTGCCATGCTCTGCGCGAGACCGGACTTGGCGTGACATGCCATCGCGAAGGCGCCACTCGAAGGGAAGCCTTTGAGCGCCGCGCTGGCGTTCGTGAAGATGATCGTTCCTCTTGCGCCATTGGCGTCGGGCTCGTTTCCAAGCATGAGGCGAGCGGCCTGTTGACCGACCAGGAACGCGCTGAATGCCGAATTTCGAAGAGTTTCAAGCGCCATGTCCGGATCGGCTTCGATAACCTTCTTGCCAAAGATGCCGGCAACCCGACCATCGATGTTGTGCACGACAAGCCTCGGCGTCCCGACATCTCCAACGACATTCGAGAACAGCTGTGCCACGGCTGCCGGTTGGCTTGCGTCGCAGGCGTAGCGACGCACGCCATGCGTCTTCTCGAGAGCTTCAAGGACCGCTTTTTCAGGGTTTCTGGCTGCGACGCAGACGCGCATGCCGTTTTTAGCGAACAGCCTGGCGCAACTCGAGCTGATGCCGGGCCCACCGCCGACAATGAGTGCGGCGTCCTGCATAGTCGTTTCAACACCGCGGTCGGTATGAGTCATGTTGCTCCCTCGGGTACTTCGATGATGGCGCGCCTGCTGGCATCACCTTCCAACTCCATCCTGTCAGGGGATCGTCGCTACTCGTCCAGGAACTGGATGGCGTGCTTCAGAAACCTGTCGGGATACTGGAATTGCGCCCCGTGACCGGCATCGGGGTAGACGATCAACTGAGCATTCGGAATGTTCTGCACCATATGCCAGGAGTTGATCGTGGCGATCATGATGTCGTTGACGCCGTTGACGACCAGGGTCGGCTGGGTGATTTCGGTGAGATGGGCGAACGGCTTTTCCGGATCGAGCGGCGCAACGAAGGCGGTGTTCGCGGCGATCTGCGCCTGCATGAACTCCGGCGAACTCGGCGGATCCTGGTCCTTGCGCTGGTGGCGACGTTCCCAGAAGTCGCGACCGGCCTGCTTCGCCGCCTCGGAGGGACCAAAGAACAGAAACAGGAAGTCGTCGACCGTCGGCAACGGCCGGGGTGCGACTTCGAAAATCTTCGGATCGGGATCGGGACGGCCGCCGCGCGGCTGGGTGCCAAGCAACATCAGCCTGCGGACGAGGTCCGGATGACGTCGTGTCAGATCCTGCGCGACCATTCCTCCGAGCGAGAACCCCACGACGTCGACCCTGGAAATGCCGAGCGCCTGGATCACCTTTGCCGCGTCATCAGCCATGTCCTCGATGCGGGTGCGCGGCGCACCTGTTGACGATGCACAGCCGCGGTAGTCGTACAGAATGACCTCGCGGCCAGCCGCCAGCCCGTCTGTCATGAGCGGATCCCAATGATCCATGCCACCACGAAAATGCTGCAGGAAGAACAGCGGAGGCTGTCCAGAAGCCGCGTTGCCCCAGCGACGATAGGCGAAGCGATCGCCGTCCACTTCGATGCTGCGGGTCGGTGCCGTGAGATGTGTGTCTGCCATGATGTGCTCCTTATGATGGGAGGCAATGCTCCACGCCCACCAAGCCGATCGCCCCGACGACCATCGAGGCTGGCGGGCGAGCAATGGGGCCGCGCTTAGGCGGCCCCAACAGCGTCAGGCGCGGTCCGCTTCAGCCAAGGTCGGATAGTCGGTGTAGCCCGCCGAGCCGCCCCCGTAGAGCGTCGCCGGATTGAGGTTTGCCAGCGGCGCGCCGATCTTCAGGCGCTGGACGAGGTCCGGGTTGGCGATGAACGGCCTTCCGAAGGCAAACAGATCCGCCAGTCCTTCCCGCAGCCGCGTCGTCGCCAGGTCGACATTGTAGCCGTTGTTGGCGATATACGTGTTCTTGAACTTGTCCCGCAGCGCCTTGAAGTCGAATGGTGCAACGTCGCGCGCCCCGCCGGTCGCGCCTTCGACGACATGGAGGTAGGCGATACCGAGCTCATCGAGCTTCGTGACGATGTAGTCGAACTGTGCCTGTGGATCGGTTGCGGACACGCCGTTGGCAGGCGACACCGGCGAAATCCGAACCCCGGTCCGGCTCGCTCCAACTTCGTCGACGACGGCAGCCGTCACCTCGAGCATGAGCCTGGCACGATTCTCGATCGATCCGCCATATGCATCGGTACGTGTGTTGACCCCGTCCTTGGCGAATTGGTCGAGCAAGTACCCGTTGGCGCCGTGAACCTCGACACCATCGAATCCGGCAGCAATCGCATTGGCGGCGCCGCGACGGAAATCCGCGATGATGCCGGGGATCTCGCCGAGTTCGAGCGCCCGAGGTTCCGAGACGTCGACAAAGGTGTTGTTCACGAAGGTCTTGGTCTGCGCCCTGATGGCAGACGGCGCCACCGGAGGCTGGCCCCCCGGCTGCAGGTCGACATGCGACACCCGACCCACGTGCCAGAGCTGCAGGAAGATGCGTCCGCCCTTGTCGTGAACGGCACCGGTCACCCTTCGCCAGCCGTCGATCTGTGCCTGCGTGTAGATGCCGGGCGTGTCCTGATAGCCCTGTCCTTGCTCCGAGACCTGGGTCGCTTCCGAGATGATCAGGCCCGCCGAGGCGCGCTGCGCATAGTATTGCGCAGCGAGATCGCCCGGCACAAACCCGACGCCTGCTCTGTTGCGCGTCAACGGCGCCATGACGATCCGGTTGGACAGTGTAAGAGAGCCGAGGACATACGGCTCAAAGAGCGTCTTGCTAGTCATCTGTCACCTATATCCTGGAGTTTGAGGACTTGTCAGTTGGACGTTCAGATCCCGCCTTGCGCTCCGGGATCGTCCATATATGCCGACGAGCGCACAAAGGCGGCAGCGGCCGCGTGCGACCACCGGCGATCGATTCGAGCTACGCCTTCCGGCGATTTCAAAAACGATGAGCTGAGTGCTTGTGCCGCAATCGCACCAATATCATTCAGGACGCCTCGTGATAGCGGGCAGCGGCGTATTGTTGCCGCATACCCGGAAGCATTGCTTGCCGAGTCGCCTGATAGGCATCCCACTGCCCGGCGTCGTGGAGTGGCGGGATCGTCACGGGCTCACGTCGATCGAAGCCAACCAGCGCAGCGTCGACCAGCTCTCCCGCGTCCATCACCACAGGAAGCGTATTGACGTCGACACCGGCACGATCCCAGATTTCGGTCCGTGTCGCAGCAGGCAGCACCGCCTGGACATAGACGCCCTTGGGACCGAGCTCGAGGCTGAGTCCCTGGGACAGAAACGTCACGAACGCCTTGGTCGCGCCATACACCGACATGCCGAACTCCGGCGCGAGCCCAACCACGGAAGAAATGTTGACGATCGCGCCTTCGCCAGCCTCGACGAACCGCGGCGCCACCGCGCTGGCGAGGCGAACGACGGCGGTGGTGTTGAGAGCGACAAGACGTCCGACATCGTCGGCTGCCTGCGCGACAAAGGTCCCGCCCAGGGCTGCGCCAGCATTGTTGACGAGGACACCAATGCGGCGGTCGTCACGCAGTCGCGTTTCCACCATTGCGAGCTCCGCCGGGTTGGTGAGATCGGCCTGCAGAACGTCGATGGCAACACCCGTCTCGGCGCGGAGCCGGGCAGCAAGCGTCTCCATTCGCGCCTTGTCGCGGGCGACGAGCACGAGATCGTGGCCGCGGCGAGCGAAGCGGTCTGCATAGGTCGCTCCGATGCCCGAGGACGCACCGGTGATGAGAACGACGGGATTTTCAGCCATGATGACTCTCTATGGGAGCCCATACGGGCGTTGCGATTTCGATGAGGCCGCAGAAGGCTCTAGCCTGCTACGGTGATGACGACCTTGCCCTTGGCGCGCCCGGTCTCGACGTAAGCGAGCGCATCACCGGTCCTGTCGAACGGGAAGACCTTGTCCACGACCGGGCGGATCACGCCGGATTCGATCAGGGATGTGATTTCGCTCAGTTGCTGCCCCTGCGCATGCATGAACAGGAACGTGAAGCGCACACCGAGGCTCTTGGCCTTCTTCCGCACGCCTCGGCTCAACAGGCGCATCAACAGTTTCAGGAATGGGTTCAAGCCCAGTTGCTTGGCGAATTCCGGGTCGGGCGGCCCCGAGATCGAGACGAGAAGACCGCCTGGCTTCAACACACGCAGGGATTTCTCGAGCTCCTTGGCGCCCTGGCTGTGCAGGACCAGATCGTAGCCCGACAGACTCTTCTCGAAATCCTGCGTCTTGTAGTCGACGACCACGTCCGCGCCGAGACCTTTGACCAGCTCGACATTTTTCGTGCTTGTCGTCGTTGCAACGAACGCGCCGAGATGCTTGGCGAGTTGGATGGCAAAAGTCCCCACGCCGCCGGAGCCGGCCTGGATGAAGACCTTCTGCCCGGGCTTCAGCCTGCCGACCTCTACCAACGCCTGCCAGGCGGTCAGCCCCACCAGCGGGATGGAGGCGGCCTCCTGCATGCCGATGTTCTTCGGCTTCAGCGCCACGTCCGCTTCATTGATGGCAATGGATTCTGCGAATGTTCCGATCCGATGATCGCGCGGTCGAGAGTAGACCTCGTCGCCCACCTTGAACAACCGCACCCGAGGGCCAACCCTGACGACGACCCCGGCCACATCGTGGCCCAGAATGAAAGGCGGACGATACGGAAGGATGAGCTTGAATTCTCCATCCCGGACCTTGGAGTCGATGAGGTTGACACCCGTTGCATGGACCCGAACCAGGACATCATCGTCCCGCAACTCCGGCTCCGGCAAATTGGCCAGGCGCAGGGCGCCCTTCTTTTTGTACTTGTCGACAACGAAGGCCTTCATGGTGTCTCTCCAATCGAGGTAGCGTCGGGGCGTCAGGCGTCGAGGAAGGATAGGGCCTTGGGCACGAAATCGGCGTGGTACTGGAAGATCCCGCCATGGCCGGCATCCTCATAGATGATGAGTTGTGCGCCCGGGATACGTCGTGCCATGTCGATGCTGTTGGCGGACGGCACCATGATGTCGTTGTCGCCATTCGCGATCAGGACCGGAATGCGGAGACTGCCGAGATTCTGAGGCGCCTGCTGGCCCCAACTCCTGATCGCCTTGAGTTGCCGCAAGAAGGCTTCCGGTGTCGGTCCTTTGTCGCGACCTGCCTTGCGCTCCTTCAGCCGCTTCAGAAATTCCCGTGCAGCCCGGCGACCGTTCACGGTGGACGTGAAGAACAGGTAAAACTTTGGGTCTCGCAGTGTCAGCAAGCCCTTGATCATCAACGGCCATGACACCGGCCCCACCTTGTCGATCCCTACGCCGCCCGCCGGGCCGGTGCCGGTCAGAATGAGTTTTCGCACGAGGTCCGGCGCTTTCAGCGCGATATCCTGCGCGACAAATCCGCCGAGGGAAAAACCGAACAGATCAACCTTCTCGAAGCCCAGCGCGCGGATCAAGGCAATCGCATCCCGCGCCATTTCATCGATGGTGACACGCGCGGTTCCGCCCGATGCGCCGACCCCCCGGTAGTTGGTCGCGATGACGCGACGCTTGCTGGCGAGGCCGTCGACGATCCGCGGATCGAAATTGTCCAGAACCGCGCCCCAATGATTGAGAAGAATGACCGGTACGCCGCCGCGGGGGCCGATATCGCGGTAGACGAAGCTGGTCCCCCCGACATTGACGGAGAGAGTAGGCGCATCGATGTAGCGTCCCCCCTGCCCGCTGTTGGCAATCGTACTCGTCATGGCTTTCTCCATTGTCCGGCTCGGACCGAAAATCCCATGATGGAAGAGATATTCAGCCGGATGACCCGACCCTCTTTTTGCGCGCCAGTGCACAGGTCGATCACCCCAATCCGAATTGCTTGCGCACGATCTTGTCGAACAGAGACCGAGGAAGAAATCGGCGTGCGAATGCAATCTGTCGCCCGTCCTTGCCGGAGGCGTAACGCAGGCGCGGAGCCTTATCGAGCGCTGCGAGCACGATGGTCTCGGCCACGCTTTCAGCGGTGCCCGCAATCGCCATCGCGCGCTCGAACGCGACAAGATACTTCGCCCGGCTCGCGGCGTAGGCGTCGACCGTCCCGTCGGCGTTCACGGTGCTGGATTCGAACGAGGTCCGAGTGGCGGCCGGCTCGATGACGGCGACACGCACACCAAACTCGCGGACCTCGTGATCCAGCGATTCCGAATACCCCTCGAGCGCATGCTTGGTCGCCGAGTAGTAGGCCATGTAGGGCATGGGAGCGAGGCCACCCGCGGAACCGACATTGAGAATCCGTCCGGCACGTTGCTCTCGCATGATCGGCAGCACCGCATTGGTCACCCGCACGGTGCCGTGGAAATTGGTCTCGAACAACGAACGGACCTGTGCGATCGAGCTCTCTTCCGCTGCGCCGGTGAGTCCGACCCCGGCGTTGTTGACCAGCAGATCGATTTGCCCGAGTTCGGCATGCGCCTGAGCTACGGCTTCGGCAACGGATTCATCCGACGTCACATCGCACGCAATCATCTGCGTCCCGTCGCGGACCGAGCCAGAAGCGGCGCGCCGACTGGTTCCAATCACCCGGTAGCCGGCATTCGCCAGAGCGACAGCAGCAGCCCTGCCGATGCCACCCGACGCGCCGGTGACAAACGCGGTCTTTTGGCGCGGATGCGCGTTCGAATTTGGCATTATTATACCTCTTTTGCGTGAGGCGCTGAGCAAGCGTGACGCACGTTCATATTTTTGATGACGTCCATCATCTAATATGATAGATGATGATCGTCATCAATAATGTCAAGCGAAATTTTTGCGAATCTGAGAACGCTCGGCCCTAGCTCGGACCAACAGATGCAGGTCTGGTCCTGCGGCCAACGGAGTGAGCAGAACATGAGGGTGTCGCGCGAAAAGGCGGCGCAGAACCGCGAGCAGATCATCGAGACTGCCGCGCGCCTGCTGCGTCAGCGTGGTTTCGACGGGATCGGCGTTGCCGACATCATGAAAGCAGCCGGCCTGACTCACGGCGGCTTTTATCGCAACTTCGCGTCGAAGGATGATCTGGCCGTCAAAGCCGGCGAACGCGTGATCGCGGAAACGATGGCGTTGCTGAAAGCTGGACTGGCCGAACAGCCTCCGGATCCGCTTCGCGCACTCGTCGAACGTTATGTGTCAACGGCCCATCGCGATAATCCGGGTTCCGGCTGCATCCTGCCGGCGTTGGCCGCGGACGCTGCGCGGAGCGACGATCCCGCTCTTCGCGCCGTCTTCACCAAGGCAATTCAATTGTATCTCGACCAGATTGCGAAACTGTCGTCCGCCTCCCCGCGATGCACCGGCGGTCGACATCCCGCAGCTATCCTCTCGGAGATGGTTGGAGCCGTCATGTTGTCTCGGGTGATTGCAGATGCCCCCTTGGCGGAAGCGCTGATGGCTGCCGTGGTTGCGGATATCGCCGGACCATCACCGGAAAAGAAATCGGCCGAGCAGTGACCCAACGCGGCAGCAGAGAGGCAGAGGCATTGCTGTCTTCTCGTCACAGGCATTCCGGACTGCCGGCCCCGCCCGGTCGGAGCGCGCTCTGCCTGGAGTTCGCTGTTACCGGGATTGGAGCGCTGCAAGGCAACCTTGCAGTCATCTCATCTGTAGCTTGGGACACGTTTCTCGATGAAGGCGCGCACCGCTTCGGTGTGCTCGTCGGTACTCGCCGCGAGGACCATCTTTTCAGCCTCCTGATCCAATGACGTCAAAAGATCCGCAGATAGCGCCAGGTCGAGATTGTCCTTGATGAACGCATAGGCGCTCGCCGGACCGTTCGCCAACGTCTTGGCGATCGCAAATGCCTCGCTTTGCAGTTCGGAATCAGGCACCACACGATTCACCAGCCCCAACGCTTCGCAGCGCCGAGCATCGATCCGTTCGGACAAGAACATCAGCTCGCGGGCACGCGCCGTTCCGGCCAACCGGGTCAGCAGCCACGAAATGCCGTAATCGCCCGGCAGCGCGATTTTGGCGTAGCCGGTCGTCATGATGGCGGATTCGGCCGCGATGCGCATGTCGCACGCAAGTGCGATCGCAAGTCCGGCGCCGGCCGCCGGCCCCGGCAAGGCAGCAATGGTGGGTTTGCGTACCGAGACGAGCACACCGGTCAAGGTCCGCTGACGTTCCCTTAGTCGCGCAACCTTGTCGTCGAACGACATGGCCGGCGCAACGGAGCTGGCGCCCATCCCCTTGATATCGCCTCCGGCACAGAAAGCAGCGCCGGCGCCCGTAATCATCAGCGCTCCGACCTCGGGATCGTCGCCACAGCGCCTGATCATCAGCCGCAACGCCGGTGTGAGATGGTCGGACAGCGCATTTCGTGCCTGCGGTCGGTTCAAGGTGATCACTGCGACGCGATCCCGAATCGTACACAGCAGTTCGTCCGTCTCCGTATCGATCGCGATCGACTCATCAGTCATGCTCTTGACCTTCCAAGTTCTGCGTCCGGTGAACTCTCTGCCAAGCCCAAGCGCGTGGCCCTCCGACCACCATGTTCCCATGCCTGCCGACGAGACGTCACCAGTTTTCCCGGAAAGGCCGCAGCTCCGTCAGGAACGACCATGCCGATCGATCCTGGCTGTAGAGATGAAACAGCTCGTCGGCGATGGCCGCAGGCTTGATGAAAAAGTCGTCCGGCTTGTCGCTCATCCGCGCACGCATCCGGGGCGTGTCGATCACGGCGTCGATGAGAACGTAGGCGACGTGTACGCCGAGCGGGCCCATGTCGCGCGCGATCGACTCGGCCAAAATGCGCTGCGCCGCCTTGGTCGGAGCGAAGCCGGCGAAATTGGCCTTGCCCCGGATCGACGACGTGTTTCCGGTCACCAGGATCGCCCCTCGACCACGAGCGATCATGTCAGGAGCCACTTCGCGCGACAAATACAACAGGCCCATCACGTTGACCTCGAAGTTGCCCTTCAGCATCTTCGGATCGATCTCGCGAAAGCTCCCCCATCCTCCTCCAACCGCATTATGGACGAGAACCTCGGCCGCGCCAAAACGCTGCTTGACGTCGGCGACCACCGTCCGCACCTGGCTCTCGTCCGAGACGTCGCACATCGCCGCGTGCACGTCGGGAAGCTCTTGCGCAAGGCGATTGATGAGCTCTGCTGAGCGAGCGAGCGCTATGATACGGAAGCCGCCAGCTGAGAAGCGCTTGACGATGGCAGCTCCCGTCCCCGGCCCCACGCCGGTCACGATCGCCGTTGGTTTCCCGGTCATTCGTCGTCCTCTTCGAGCTACAGTCGGGCCGCGCTGGCATGAATTCGCTCGGACTGCGATTGATGGGAGGCAACCTCATGCGCAGATGCCAGGGCAAGACGAACCGCGACATTCTTGTGGTAGGGTGTCCCCGCAATGGGATCGCGGTTGCCGCTCTCGGTCAGCAGATTGATGCGCGGCCCGCTGATGAGGCGTTCTCCATCCGGCGCAGGATACGCCTGACCGTAGCCGTGGGGGAGCGCCAGCTGGCCGCCCCGCATGGCGTCATCGACCTTGCAGCGCACGACGAGCCGGCCGACCGCCGACTCGACGGCGATCCAATCGCCATCCTTGGCACCGAGCGCTCTCAGATCGCTCGAATTGATCAACATGGCACCGTCCGGATCGTCACGGCGCCACGCGGGATCGCGAAAGATCTGATTGGCGTTGAACATGCGGCGGCCACCGGCCGCCAGCATGAACGGAAACGCCTTTGGAGCACGCGCCGCCTGCGGATCGAGGCACGCCAGCCATTCCAGCATCTGCGGAACGACGAGCCGCACCTTGTGATCCGAATGGCCGATCAACGACCAGACCTCGTCATAGCCGTGACGTGTGACCGCGGTGCCCTGCCGGGCGGAAACGATCGTGTCGAACAGCAGGTCGCCGAGCTGATGATCAGCAACGTCGTCCGATGCGCCGATCGCCCGCCGCACCGCCTGCGGCGTTCGCTTTGCGCAGGCCAACGCCGCGCTCCACAACGGAGCCGCGGCCGCCGTGCCATCCGGAAGCGTCTGCCCCAGCGTGTGATAGAGCACGAGGGCAGCGACCACCTTCGGATTCTCGGCCATGAAGGCACGGAAGGCGGCAGCGAATTCAGGGCGCGAACGCCGTGCCGCCTCACGCAAGGGGGCGAGCGCATTGTCGCCTGGCAGAAGCCCCAGGGCGACCGCAAGCCGCGTGTAGATCTCCGGCTCCGGCAAGGTGCCGGCGAGCGGCGGCAATACGCCGGCACGCACGTGAAAGAAATTGGTCGGAAACTCGAAATTGAACAGGGTGAATTCGGTCTTCTCGTATTGCGACGACGCTGGGAGAACGTAGTGCGCCAGCTGCGCAGTTTCGGTCATCGCAACGTCGACCACCACGCATAGCTCGAGCGAGCGCAGTGCGCGTTCCACCGCCTCGGTGTTTGCCGCGGTGTTGGCGGGATTGGAGCTGTCGATCCAGGCGCAGCGCAATCGGTCAGGATGATCGCTGAGCACCGCTTCGGGGAAGATGTTGGGAGGCAACAGCCCACCTATGATCGCGTCGCCGGTTGGCGCGAACGTCTGGTTCGGTGAGTTGCCCCACAGAGGTTGAAGCCAGCTATGCAGTTGGTTGGTCCCTTTCCGGCCGAAACTTCCGGAAAGCATGATCAAGAGCTTCTCGAGATAGGAGTTGAGCGTCGAGTTGATGCTTTGCTGGATGCCAAGCTCGACGCGCACAACCATGGCCTTCGCCGCTACGATCATCGCGGCGCACCGCTCCAGATCCCCGATCGAGATATCAGCCGCGGCAGCCCATTGTTCGACAGGGATGTCCAGCAGCGCCTGCCTCACTTCCGCGAAGCCGATCGTGTGCTCCTTGATGAACGCATGGTCGATCCTGTCGGAACGGACAAGGGTTGCCAGCAATGCGCCGAGGAGAAACGCATCGGCTCCGGGACGAACCGCGAGATGCAGGTCCGCCATTTCAGCCGTTTCCGTTCGCCGCGGGTCGATGACGATCAGCTTGCGCTCGGGATCCTTGCGGATCTGATTGAGATGATCGCGCGCATTGGGGAAGCCGTGGGCGATCCAGGGATTTGCACCGATGACAAGCAGGAGGTCACAATGATGGACATCCTCGGCCGTGTGGCATGTCTGGCTGCCGAACATGTGGCCGTTGACCCAGAAATCGCCAGTCTTCTCCTGTGAAAGCGCGTTGAACACGCTGCGCGACCCCAGCGCGCGCAACAAGCCACTGGCATAGGCGCCGCCGGCGTGGTTGCCCTGCCCACCGCCACCATAGAGAGCGATGCTCCTGCCACCATGTCTGTCGACGATGTCTTGCAGCCGCGCGGCGATTTCCGAGATCGCGACGTCCCACGCGATCTCGTCAAAGCCGCCGTCGGCGCGACGGCGCAGCGGGGTCGTCAGCCGATCCTTGTGATGCGCATAGTATCGAATCCGGCTCGCCTTGTTGCACAGATATCCCTGCGATTTCGGACTTGAGCGGTCGCCCCGCACTTTCTCGATGCGGCCGTCGTCCACCAGGACTTCAATACCGCAATTTACGTAGCATAGGTTGCAGGCTGTCTTGAGCCAAACTCCGGCCGTCATGGTGACCTCCCTGGTCGTGCTATTTGTCGCAGCGCATCATCGCCGTCGTTCTACGCGGTAGCTTTTGCGTGCAGCCACCGGCGGTCATGCGTCCCGCAGCGAGAATGCCGTCGGATAGTTTCCCGGCTCCCACGGCGCGCGCCAGCACCATTGATCCGACCATGGCCGCGATAGCGCCGGTTGCGATTTGGCGGGCCTGTCGAGGTGGCTCGTCGGGAAGCAGCTCGACAAAGACATCGATCATCTTCTCCAGCTTGGAGGCCAGCGCCTGCTGCTCGCTCGCGCCGGATCGAGCGACATCGACGGCCAGCGTCGGAAGGGCGCACCCCTGTTTGGGATTGTCTCGATGCCGGGAACTCAGATAGTCGGCGATCACCGTCTCGAAGGGTTCGCCATCTTCCTTGTTGTTGGTCAGCTTTTTCCAACGCTCGGTGGTCTGGTCCATTGCAAAGGCGATGGCCTCGCCAACAAGTGCATCGCGCGACTCGAAATAGTTGTAGAAGCCGCCATGCGTCAGGCCGACGAGCTTCATCACGTCGATGACACTGAGTCCTTTGGCCCCGTTCTGTCGTAGGCCGTAGGAGGCCTGCTCGACGATCCGGCGGTGCGTCCGGCGCCTGTGGTTTTCTTCGTAACGCATCGCCACCCCGTTGCGAGCTCTCAAGAGGACCAGCTGTACGCCCGTGCTCATCCCCTTCGAACAGTTCAGGAACCGCGCTTCATTGAAGGCCAATGACAAGATTCAATTGCAATGCCCGTCATCTTATATGATAATCGTCATATAACAACAGATATCAGCAGGAGATTTTGCAATGACCGCCGCTTCCGATCCCGTCGTCATTGTTTCCGCCGCTCGCACGCCACTCGGCCGATTCATGGGCGAGCTGTCGTCCCAGAGCGCCCACAAGCTTGGTGCTCACGTGATCGGCGCGGCGCTGGAGCGGGCGAAGCTGGCGCCTGAAAAGATCGACGAGGTGTTCATGGGCAATGTGCTGCCGGCCGGCCAGGGCCAAGCACCGGCTCGCCAGGCTGCGCGCGGCGCGAAGCTGCCGGATGCGACGGGAGCCACCACCGTCAACAAGGTCTGTGGTTCCGGCATGAAGGCGACCATGCTGGCCCATGACATCATCAACGCGGGATCAGCTGACATCGTGGTGTCCGGTGGAATGGAGAGCATGAGCAATGCTCCCTATCTGCTGACGAAAGCGAGGGGGGGATACCGCGCCGGGCATGACAGGATCATCGATCACATGATGATGGACGGCCTGGAAGACGCCTATGAGACCGGGCGCTCAATGGGCGATTTCGGCGAGGCGACCGCGGAGGCCTATCAGTTCACCCGCAATGACCAGGACGCCTACGCGATCGAGACGTTGACCCGCGCGCGCAACGCGGTCGAAGGTGGTGCGTTCAAGGCTGAGATCGCGCCGATCACGCTGACCGAGAAGACCGGGCCGCGGATCATCGCGAACGACGAACATCCGCTGAAGGTGGATCCCGCCAAGATTCCAGGATTGAAAGCAGCGTTCCGCGCCAATGGAACCATTACAGCGGCCGCCTCCTCCGCCAATGCCGACGGCGCCGCGGCCCTCATCCTCGCAAAGCGCTCTCTCGCTGATCGCGACGGCCTGCCCGTGCTGGCCGAAATCAGAGGGCACGCCACCCACAGCCAGGAGCCGCAATGGTTCACCACGGCGCCGATCCCTGCCATCCGAAAGCTGTTGGACAAGATCGGCTGGAGCGCGGGCGATGTCGATCTTTTCGAGATCAACGAAGCTTTCGCCGTGGTCGCGATGGCCGCACAGAGGGATCTCGGCATTCCCAGGGAGAGGCTCAACGTCAATGGCGGCGCTTGCGCCCTTGGCCATCCCATCGGCGCCACCGGTGCGCGCTTGATCGTGACGCTGTTACATGCGCTCGAAGCGAAAAACCTCAAGCGAGGCGTGGCTGCACTCTGCATCGGCGGCGGTGAAGCGACCGCCATCGCGGTCGAGCGCGTCGCCCGCTGATAACACAGACCATCCCTGCAAAAGGCGCAGCGAGCACCACGAACCGTGGCGCTCGCCGCCCGCCCTGTCTGCTTCCATCATTGCGAAAGTTGAAATGGCTCAAATCGTAGACCAATGCGAAGCAATCGACTCTGCGCCGCCACGCGCGACGACCTCCGGCGCCCTGCCGATTGCGATCATGTCCCTCCTGGCTGCCATGGGAACGCTTGCGACCAACATTTTGCTGCCTTCGCTGCCGCAAATCGCAGTCTCCCTGAATGTCACGAGCGCGGCGGTCACATCCGCCATCACGGTCTTTCTTGCGGTGTTCGGGCTGGGCCAGCTCGTGGTCGGACCGCTCTCGGATCGCTACGGTCGACGCTGGCCAGTCCTGATCGGATTTGCCGTATTCTTCGGCGGCAGCGTCTGGTGCGGCCTGGCCAATGATCTCCCCGGTCTCTTGGTCGGTCGCGCCGTTCAGGCTGCGGGCGCCTGCGCCACGTCAGTGCTGTCCCGCGCCATCGCCCGGGACATGTTCAGCGGGGCCGCGCTGGCACGCGCCTTGGCGCTGATCATGATCGCAATGTCCGCAGCCCCCGGCTTCTCGCCTCTGCTCGGCGGCGCACTCGATCACGCCTTTGGCTGGCGCTCCGAATTCGCTCTCGTCGCGGCCGTTGCGGCTTTCGGCGCGATCGCCTACGCGATCGTCCTCGGCGAAACCCATCACTCGATCCGCGCTCCGCTCAATCCCGTTGCTATCGTCAGGACCTATGCCGGCCTGGCCAGCGATCGTCGTTTCGTCATCCCGGCCGCAACCACGAGCCTGATCATCGGCGGCTTGTTCTCGATGTTTTCGGCTATGCCGCGCCTGTTGATTGAAGCATTGCACTTCACGCCGATCCAGCTCGGCCTTTTCTTCGCCGGCACCGTCTTTATCGTATTCGCCGCCGGTATGCTGGCGACGAGATTGGCACCACGCTACGGGCTCGATGGCCCGATCAAAGCAGGACTATGGGCGACTGCCGCCAGCAGCATTGCGATCGTAGCCATCGCGGTCATCAGCCCCACGTTCCCGCCGTTTCTGGGCGCAATGATCGTCTTTCTCCTCGGCATGGGCGTCGTCAATCCACTGGCCACCGCACAGGCGCTCTCTCCGTTCGGAGAGAAGGCCGGCGCCGCCTCGGCGCTGCTGGGTTTCTGGCAGATGATGACCGCCGCAATCGGTGTATGGCTCGCCGCGACGGTGTCGCATGAAGCCATGTTGGCACTTGGTATCGTCTTGACTGCGTTTTCACTGCTGGCGTTCGGCCTATATGCCCGGCGCTCGCGATAAAGCCCTGCCGACCGGACGCGGCGCGCCAATCGCGTTCAACGGATTGTGTCGGAGGCCGCGGTCCCGCGACGGCTCCAATCGTCCATGTCGCCCAGATCCATGGATTTCTTCCGAATTGACGAGGTCCAACCGTCGCAGGCGGTCGGACTTCGTCACTGACAATCACGCCATCGGCCAAACGACAGCCGTCCTTTGCTCGGCACCATCAAGCAATCCGGTCAGGCGAGGACTCCGATCAGGCGCTCACGGATGATCCGTTCGGCATCCAGCATGATGCGGTCGATCAGTTCCTTCACCGTCGGCACGTCGTGAATAAGACCCGCGACCATGCCACAGCTCCACGCGCCAGCGTCCATGTCTCCGTCGATCATCACCTTGGGATAGACGCCTGCCACCTGATCGTGGATGTCTTCGATCTTGAGCTGCTTCCCCTTCTCGCGCTCGATCTCGAGCAATTGTTCGACGCCCTTGTTCCTCAATACGCGCTCTGTATTCCGCAGCCCACGCATGACCAGCCGCGTGTCGAGTTCGGAAGCGTTGACCAGCGCATTCTTGACGTTCTCGTGCACGGGCGCTTCCTTGGTCGCGATAAAGCGCGTTCCCATGTTCATCCCGGCCGCACCCATCGCAAGAGCCGCGACCAGGCTGCGCGCATCCGCCATGCCACCCGAGGCAACGAACGGAATCTTCAGCTCCTCGGCCGCGCGTGGCAACAGGATCATATTGGGTATGTCGTCCTCGCCGGGATGACCACCGCATTCGAAGCCGTCGACGCTGACAGCGTCACAACCGATCTGCTCGGCCTTCAGCGAGTGCCTGACCGACGTACATTTGTGAATGACCTTGATGCCTGCCGCCTTCAAGGCCGGCATGTACTGCTCGGGACTGCGTCCTGCCGTCTCAACCACCTTGATCCCGCCTTCCCTGATGGCCGCAATGTACTCCGGATAAGGCGGCGCACTGAAGGTGGGTAGGAACGTCAGGTTCACGCCGAACGGCTTGTCCGTCATGTCTCGGCAACGCGCGATCTCTTTGGCCAGCAGTTCCGGCGTCCGTTGCGTCAGACCCGTGATAACTCCAAGTCCGCCCGCGTTCGACACCGCGGCCGCGAGCTCGGCAAACCCGACATAGTGCATTCCACCCTGGATGATCGGATGTTCGATACCGAACATCTCAGTGATCGCTGTCTTCACCAATGCCTCCCATGGAGATTTTCAGATGTCGCGGCCAGCGATGAAAGCGCGCACCTCGTCTCGAAAGGCAGCACCCTCGCTGGACAGGTTGAGCTCCATCGCGAGAGACTCCCTTTACCACTTTTCGCCAAAGGGACGAATCTCCAGTTCAAAGGTCCAGGCGCTTCTGGGCTGCTGATAGAGCAGCCAATAGGATTCCGCGACCGATGACGGCGGCATCAGGAGATCGGGATCATCCAGCGCATTCGGGCCAAGCGCCTCGATCCGCCGTTGGCGAACCCACTCGGTATCGACACCGGAATCGATGATGAGGTGTGCGACGTGAATGTTCTTCGGCCCAAGCTCGCGCGCCATCGCCTGGGCCACGGCCCGCAGGCCAAACTTGGCGCTGGCGAAGGCCGCGTATCCCGCTCCCCCACGAAGGCTCGCCGTCGCTCCGGTGAAGAAGATGTTGCCCTTGCCGCGTGGCAGCATCAGCCGAGCCGCCTCGCGACCGGCGAGAAAGCCGGAATAGCAGGCCATTTCCCAGACCTTCCGGAATACGCGTTCGGTCGTATCCAGAATCGGGAAGTTGACGTTGGCACCGATGTTGAAGATGCAGACCTCCAGCGGCGCGTGCTTGTCAGCCTCGCCAAGGAACGAAATGATCTCCTCTTCCTTGCGCGCGTCGAGGGTCCGCGCGTGAATCTCGCCGCCGGCCTTCTCGATCTCCTTGACCAGCGGCTCGAGCTTGGCGCCATTGCGACGGCCGGCGAACACCGTGAAGCCCTCCGCGGCGAACTTCTTGGCAATCTCCCCGCCGATGTAGTCTCCTGCGCCGATGACGGCCACGGTCGCGTTTCTCTTCTGCAAGGGTGCTCTCCCGGTCACTTGGACATGTTTCGTGCGAACAATTCGGCCGTCCGCGCGGCATGGGCTTCACTCCCACCGCGCCTTGACCCGCCTGCCCATGACGGTCCTGCCAATCGAGGCAGCCGAGGGCGTCGAGGCCGGCGGAAGCTGCATCAGGGGAAGATGTGGTCGACAAGGCGCGGCGATTTCGCCAACGCGCCGCCACGGAACGCGACGGTTCCTGGGCTCCCCATCTTCGACACGCGCAGTCTGGCCGGGGGCATTGGCCACCTGCCTTTCCGCTCCATGATTGATGCGGCCGGGCAGGCCGACAGCAATCTCGCCGCGACTGGTCACCTCCGAACGCTCGACCACGCCTGCCCTCCCCGGCAAAACCACGCCTGCTTTTGCACCAGTGCACTTTTCGCGCTGGCTGGCGTCGCGACATATTACAGTTCTTTTTTAGAACTTGTCAATTGGCAACTGCCGCCGCGCTTTGCTTGAGGTTTTCATGTCGGCGCTTCGGACATTACCATTCACTATTAAACGTACCTGAAACCACCGTTTACAACGCAACCGTCGGCAGCTAGATTAAGTACCAAATTAGAACTAAAAGGGGAGGATCGAGATGGCGGCGAGCCAAGGTGTAGCGATACTTGTGGGTGCTGGGGATGCCATTGGGGCGGCGGTCGCACGACGCTTTGCCAAGGGCGGGTACACGGTATGCATCTGCAGGCGTGATGCGTCCAAATCGCAGGAGCTCGTCTCCGAGCTGAGGGCTGAGGGGCATGACGTTCACGCGTTCAGCGTCGATGCTCGCAAGGAAGCAGATGTCCAAAGCATATTCGCGCGGGTCGAGAAGGAGTTCGGACCGATCGAGGTCTGCCTCTACAATGCCGGCTCGAACGTCAACAAGCCGCTGCTGGACACCACGGAGAAGCTGTTCTTCAAGGCCTGGGAACTTGCCTGCTACGGCGGCTTCCTGGTCGGACGCGAAGCCGCACGCGTCATGCTTCCGCGTGGACACGGCACGATCTTCTTTACCGGCGCGACGGCCAGCGTGCGCGGGGGCCAGGGGTTTGCGGCATTTTCATCAGCCAAGTTCGGACTTCGGGCCGTGGCCCAGGCGATGGCGCGCGAGTTGGGGCCAAAGAACATTCACGTCGTGCATCTCCTGATCGATGCTGGCGTCGACAGCGAGGCCATCCACCAGCGCATCAAGGCCGCGAGAGGGATCGAGGCCGGCGAAATTCCACCAGACAGTCTGACCAAGACGTCTTCCATTGCCGACGCCTATTGGTTCACCCACCAGCAAACCAAGGATGGCTGGACCCACGAGCTGGATCTCCGTCCGTCCATGGAGAAATGGTGACATGAACGCGACACCAGAACTGATCCTGTGGGGCGTTGGGACAAGCCGTACCATTCGTGCGCATTGGGCCATGCAGGAGCTGGGCTTGGTCTACGAGACAAGGCCGATCGGGCCGCGAACGGGCGAGACCAAGACCGCTGAATACACCAAGCTCAATCCGCGCCAGAAGATCCCCTTGCTTCAGGACGGCGACTTCGCCATCGGCGAGAGCGCCGCGATCGTTGCCTACCTGTCACGAATGTACTCCACGGCGGACCATTCGCTGATTCCCGAGGCGCCTCGCGAGTATGCCGCCTGGCTGGAGTGGTGCTTCTTCATCGTCGCGGAGCTGGATTCGACCAGCCTTTACGTGATGCGCCGCCATCGCGCCGACGGGCTCGGTCCCATCTACGGCATTGCGCCGGAGGTCGTTGCCCAGGCCGGCGAGTATTTCCGCCAGCAGTTGCGGCATGTTGAAGTCGCACTCGCGGATGGCCGGCAATTCCTGATGGGCGACCGGTTCACCAGCGCGGACATCCTGCTCACGACGTGCCTCGAGTGGGCCGTCGCCTATGGCGTTGGCATTTGCGACAATGCGCAGCCCTATCTGGAACGTATCAGGAAACGAGACGCGTATCAGCGAGCCGCTACGGCGAACGTGCCTTTGGTGCCGATCACGCCAGCGCCGGCGCAAGTTAACAGCCGACCGTAACTTGCGGCGCATGGGAGGTTAGATCGCTACGCGCACGCTGCGCTCGGCGACCATCTGGTCGATGGCGGCGTCGTCATAGCCCAGTTCGCGCAACACCTCGCGCGAGTGTTCGCCTATTCGGGGAGCGGGCCCTCCGATCATGGCCTCATTGATCTCAAAGCGGGCGGCCGGCTTCGGCTGCCGCACCCGCCCGACGTTCGGCTGATCGAACTCCGCGATGATATTGCGCGCGATCACCTGTTCATTGTGAATGATCTCGCCGCGCCGCAGGATCGGCGCGCAAGGGACGTCAGCAGCGTCCAGACGCTCCAGCCATTCGGCTGTGGTGTGCTGGCTGATATACTCCGCCATCTTGTTGATACGTGCCGTGGCGTTCACCGAGCGCGCCGCTGGCGTTGCGAACCGGGGATCCTTGGCAAGCTCGGGATCGCCAGAGGCCCGGCAGAACCCCTGCCATTCCGAATCCGAAATGGTTCCCGCTGTGATGTAGCCGTCGCTGGTCTTGAACACGAGATCTGGTCGATCGTTGGGATCGGCTGCGACGGCCTCGCCCCCCACCACCGTGTACTGCATCATGCCTTCCGGCCACAGGTATGAGATCATTGCGTCCAGCATGGCGACTTGAATATGGTCGCCATGCCCGGTCTTCTCGCGGGCATAGAGGGCCGCGGCCACCGCCTGCGCCGTGAACACCGCCGTCGTCTTGTCGCATACGATGGTTCGGATCATCTGCGGACGGTTCGTTACCGGCTGCGACTGGATATCGGCAAAGCCCGACAGGCCCTGAATGATCGGGTCATACACGCGCTTCTTCACGTAGGGTCCGGTGTCGCCGACGCCGCTGATCGAGACATAGATCAAGCGTGGATGACGCCGCCGCAATTCATCGACACCGAGACCGAGGCGCTCGGTGGTGCCCGGGCGAAAATTCTGCGCCAGGACGTCCGCCTGCGCGACCAGCTTTGCGAGAACCTCGCGGCCAGCCGTGCTTTTGACGTCGATCGACAATGAACGCTTGCCGCGGTTCGAAGAAATGAACAGCGCCGAAAACTCACCGGCCTTGTCGATCGTAGCGCGGCTGCGCCGGGTAATGTCGCCGCCGATCGGCTCGATCTTCAGAACGTCGGCGCCCTGATCCGCCAGAAACATGGTCGCGAAAGGACCTGACACGACGCCCGTCAAATCGAGGACGCGAACGCCGTTGAGTGGGCCAGGCATGACATTCTCCCTGAGTTAATCTTGCTATGAAGCTGACCGAGCTTTCGTCATGCAGGCCGGGATATCAGCCGCTTCAGGCCTCGATTCCCATGCTTAGGCGGATTTGGAGTCCGGCTGGTGGATCTGCTCGACGATCGACTCCTCGACGTCGCGGAGCTGGTCCTTGCCGAAGAACATTTCCTTTCCAACAAAGAAAGTCGGCGAGCCGAATGCCCCGCGGTTAACGGCGTCCGAGGTCCGATCGATCAACCCCTTCTTGACATCATCCTGCTGCGCGCGCGCAATCAGCCGGTCGATATCGATGCCTGAGGAGACGAATGCGTTCCGGAAGGTTTCGGGGTCATCCATCTTCTTCGGCTCCTCCCACATATGCCGATAGGCCGCGCGGAAATAGGGTTCGAACACACCTTCGAACTGAGCCGCAACCGCGCCGCGCATCAACATCAGCGTGTTGACCGGGAAAAACGGATTCTGTTGAAATTTCGTCGCGTTATATCGCCGAATGAAGCGCTGGGTTTCCAGCGCCTGATACTCCGGCTTGTTCTTGATCCCGCGAAGCGACTCGAAGGGTGACATGTTGCCCGTCGCCTTGAAGATGCCGCCAAGCAGGACCGGAACGTATTCGAATTTCACGCCGGTACGCCGTTCGATTCCCGGAAGGGCCAGCTCCGCCAGGTACGCATTCGGGCTACCGAAATCGAACAGGAATTCAACCTTCAGGGGCATGTCGACTCCTCCCACAGAGCGCACTGACGGTCAGGCTCGGCGATCTTCCAGCCGAGCTCCGGCGACCGTCGACCAATATAGTTCTAAAATTGAACTGTCAAATATGCATGAGATTCCGCTGCGTTGAGCCTACCTTGAGGGTATTGTGTCAACTCTAGTGCCTATCTAGAATGGCATAGGCAGCTTCGGTTCGCTGAAGGATTCGCGCGGACCGGTGCGGGAGAGCAGGAATGAAATGGGACGAACTTGAGGAAGAGCCATGTTCGATGGCTCGGACCATCGGTGTGATCGGCGACCGCTGGACGCTTCTGATCCTCCGCGAGTGCTTCCTGCGCACGCGTCGCTTCGAAGGTTTTCAGTCGGCGCTTGGCATCACGCGCCATTTGCTCGCGGAGCGGCTGAAAAAGCTGGTTCGCCAAGGTGTGCTGCGCCGCATTCCCTATCAAGAGTCTCCCAAGCGCCACGAGTATATCCTGACGCAGAAGGGCCTCGATCTCTATCCGATCATGATGGCTCTCGTGCATTGGGGTGACACCCACATGGTCGACGAACGCGGACGCCCGCTCCTGCATGAGCACCGCAAGTGCGGCAAGATGTTTGATCCCGTGATGGTGTGCTCGGAATGCGGCGAGCCGCTTTCGGCCAAGGAAGTTCATGTCCATCCCGGTCCAGGCGCTCGCCCGGCCTTGGCGAAAGCTTCTCTCGACAAGAAGGCCAAGCCGAAGAGCCGCAGGGTGACGGCGTAACGCAAATCCCCGTCGACCCTCGCTCCGAAGCCCGAGCGAAAGTCTCGCCAGGCTGCTCCCATCGCCCGCTGCGCAACCGCCGGGTCGGGAGACCGACGCAGACCTGCGAGCAATTCGACCAGGCAATGACGAAGCAATCCCAGGGCAGCACGAGGATTCTGGATTGCTTCGCGGAGCCTGCCATCGAGCCGCGCCTTCGCGCGGACCCGTTGGCTCGCAATGACGGGACGAGTGCCTGCGCCGAACGACGAATTTCGTCAGCAGATCCAAGCTGATTTGGCCTGTCCAGTCCTTCTGTGAAAAATAAATTACTTTCGTTTTTTCTGAATATATGATTGTCTAGCGCCATCCCGGCCCGCCGAGAGGGGCGCTTCGCGATCGTCACGAGACGTGGGGCCCGGGGATGCGATGGCCGCGAGCCGGCTGCAGCGGGCTTCGTGCTCGCCGACGAACGGCAGGCTTGCGGACGTGAAGACGCGTGGTCCTGGCGCCCCGAAGCTGGCGCCAAGTCGTTCGGTGATGATGATCCGGACGGCGACGGTGGCTAAAAGCCGGACACCGGGGAGAGCGCGAGATAAGCGTGAAAACCATCGCGCGGGGAATGCCGGGATGTCTCGGCTGAACCTGTGGTGACTGCCGCCTGCTTTTTTTCTGCAGGCGGGCCATGGGTGCGGCCAGCGCCCGGCATTCCCCGCGCCCTCTCATCGAAGAGGGGGCAAACGACCGGCACGCCCCGAACGCGATGTGCGCTGCGGGAACGCCGGGTCATGCCGGAACAAACCGGCAACTGGACGGGGATTTCAACTGGGATGTCAAGGAGAGTGGTGGTGCGCTCGGAGGGACTCGAACCCCCACGGTGTTACCCACTGCCACCTCAAGGCAGCGCGTCTACCAATTCCGCCACGAGCGCAACGAGAAGCCGGGACCAGAGGAAGGGAGGCACCGGTTCAATGGCGCCCGTGTATCAAATGGATCTCGGGGGGACAAGGCCTGCCCGGCCCCTATCGTCAGGTTTTGTGGATGGTTTTTCGCGCCGTCGGCCCTTGATCGGACCTTATCGCGTGGTCGGCGTCGGCGATCGCGGCAGCATCTGCTTGACCTCGACCGCAATGCGGTTGCGGTCGACCAGCACCACCCCATTGGCGATCGGCAGGTTGTTGGCGAGCACCTTGACGTCGTCGGCCTCGGTCGCGTCCAGCTCGATGATGGCGCCGCGGGACAGGCGCAGAACCTGGTGGATAGGCATGGAGCAGGTGCCGAGCACGACCATCAGGTCGACTGTCACTTTATCGAGGGTTGACACTGCAGGACCACCGAAGTCACTGGATTCCGTTACCCGAGACATCACCATGTTGTGGTTAGCCAATGGTTAACAGCCGCGAAACGCTCGACCTCACCAGCTTCGCCGGACCGCCCGGCAACGCCGCGGCGTGGCGCATCTCCGATTCGCTGGTCGCGTATGAAGCGGCGATCGCCTTCATGGAGACCCGCGCGGCGGCGATCGCCACCCATGAGGCCGAGGAGCTGGTCTGGCTGCTCGAGCACCCGCCGGTCTACACCTCCGGCACGTCAGGCAAGCCGGAGGACCTGCGCGATCCGCGCTTTCCCTTCATTGCGACGGGACGCGGCGGCCAGGTGACCTATCACGGCCCCGGCCAGCGCGTGGCCTATGTCATGCTCGACCTCAAGCGGCGCCGGCCGGACGTGCGCGCCTATGTCGCGGCGCTGGAGGAGACCATCATCCGCACCCTCGACGCCTTCAACGTCCGCGGCGAGCGGCGCGAGGACCGCGTCGGCGTCTGGGTCAAGCGCCCCGACAAGGGCGAGGGCTTCGAGGACAAGATCGCCGCGATCGGCGTGCGGCTGAAACGCTGGGTGACCTTCCACGGCATCGCCATCAATGTCGAACCGGACCTGTCGCATTTCCAGGCGATCGTGCCCTGCGGGGTGACCGACCCGCGCTACGGCGTCACCAGCCTGGTCGATCTCGGCCTGCCGGTGAGCATGGCCGATGTCGACATCGCGCTCCGGCAGGCCTTCGAAAGCGTATTCGGCGCCACGCGCGCGGCGCTGCCGGAGACGGCATGAGATCAGGCCGCATCCGGCTGCGGCGGCACGCCGAGCCTGGCGGCGACATAACGGCGCTCCTGGCTCAAGCCGCCGAAGCCGTAGGCATCGGCCCTGACCTCGTCGACATGCAGATAGGTCTCGTGGTGCAGCAGCCCGAGCAACTCGGCCATTGCAGCGAACACCGCGGCGAGATAGGCCGCCTTCTCGTCCTTGGTGTTGGTGCCTTCGGTGACATGGACGTCGATCCAGTAGCTGGCGAGCCCCTGCTCGGCGAGCGAGGCGCCGCCGGCGAACCAGTCCGCCGCATCCGCCTCCGAGACGATGACGGCGGTGACCTTGGGATCCTTGCCGAGGATGCGCGCGGTCAGCGCGGTGATGGTTTCGGCAATGTCCTTCTTCAGCGACGGCGAGCGGCGCTGGCTGGCATAGGTGACGGTGATGAGGGGCATGGTCTTTTTCCCGTGAGGCGGCAACGCCGCGGACGCCCCGTACTTAGCGCAGCGGCCATGATTTCTGTATGCTATGATGAAAGATATCAATGATAAGCATTTCGAATTATAAGACGTCCGATGACACCCACGCTCGACATCGCCGCCGTGCGCGCCTTCATGCTGGTCTGCGACCTCAGCAGTTTCACCCGCTCGGCCGAGGCGCTGGGCACGACACAGGCGGCCGTCAGCCTGAAGCTGCAGAAACTGGAAGCTGCGCTTGGAAAACGCCTGCTGGACCGTTCGCCGCGCGCGGTGCGGCTGACGGCGGACGGCGCGGCCTTCATCGCGAACGCCCGCGCGCTCG
This sequence comes from Bradyrhizobium sp. SSBR45G, assembly GCF_030159255.1. Classification (GTDB taxonomy): domain Bacteria; phylum Pseudomonadota; class Alphaproteobacteria; order Rhizobiales; family Xanthobacteraceae; genus Bradyrhizobium. The sequence goes on from NZ_BSCT01000026.1 coordinate 72,174, forward strand.
TCGCCGCGCACGACCTCGCGCTGGCGGGAACTGCGCCCCGTGTCCGGCCGCGCCTGTCGCTCGGCATCAGCGATCATGCCGCAGGCCCCGAACTGGTGCCGATGCTGCAGCAATTCGAGGCCATCACCACGGACATGAGCCTGTCGGTCGGCATCGGCTTCTCGCGCGACCTGCTCGATCGCTATGATGCCGGCACGCTCGATGCCATCATCATCCGGCAGGAGGCGTCGCGGCGCGGCGGCGAGGCCCTGGCCGAGGACGAGTTCGGCTGGTTCGCGAGCCCGCGCTTTCGCGCGCCCGCCAACGGCCCGCTCCCGCTCGCCACGCTGGCCGCGCCCTGCGGGGTGCGTGCGATCGTGGTCCGCGCCCTGGACAAGGCCAGATTGCCGTTTGTCGAGGCCTTCGTCGGCGGCGGGGTCGCGGCCGTCGCCGCCGCGGCACAGGCCGGCCTCGCGATCGCGCCGCTGGCGCGCCGGATCGCGCCAGGCGGTCTGCTCGACATCGGGCCGGCGCTCGGCCTGCCGAAGCTCGGGCGGTCAAAGGTCATCCTGCATGCCAAGGTCAGCGACGCTGCCAAGCGCGCGGCGCTGCGGATGCTGGCTGCGGCGTTCCGAAGCGCGTCGATGTCGAAGTAATTGACGTCAACGGGACGTGATGTAGCATGTCATCCCAATCGGAGCTCAGGAGCAGCGGCTTGAACCGTCTCTTGACTGCAGCTGACGTCATCAGCGCTGCACCACAGCCGAGCCCGGCGACGCCGGGCGACATCGGCCTCGAACCGCTGCATCGCCACGCGCTGATCCGAACCTCAAATGCGGACGTGCTGCGCGATCTCGCAAGCCGCAAGCTCGGGGCCGAGCGCGTCGATTTCAGGAAGGCCGAACGCTTCGAGGCCATCGTCAACATGATCGAGCTGCAGACGATCGGCCTGTCGTTCGGCACGACGTCGTGCGACATGGTCTCCGACCACCGCGCCGCCGAGTTCCTCAGGCTGCAGATCGCCTTGAAGGGACGTGCGGTCAGCTGCGCCCGTGGCGAGGCGACCGACGTCAACGAGCACCAGTTCGCCGTCGCGCCGGCGGACGTTCCGTGGCAGATGGCCTGCCAGGGCGGTCATCGCCGGCTCACCTTGCGGCTCGATCCGAAGGTGCTGCGGCAGCGGCTCGCGGTGCTGGTCGGCGTGCAGCCGCGCGCCGACTACGCGATCGATCCGGCGATCCCCGCGGCCGACCCGCAGGCCCGCAGCCTGCTACGGCTGCTCGAATTCCTCACCACCCAGCTGAGCGAGCCGGACGCCGCGTTTCCCGCCGCCGTCTACCGCGAGCTGGAAGACGCGGTGCACGTCGCCTTCCTGTGTGCCAGCCGGCATCGCTTCCGCGACGTGCTGATCGATCCCTCCCCGATGCCCGATTTCGGCCTCGTCAAGCGGCTCGAGGATTACATCGAAGCCAATTGGCGCGAGGCGATCACGATCGAACGCCTGGCGCGCGAAGCCGGCGTCAGCGCACGCTCGATCTTCCGCGTCTTCGAGCGCGTGCGCGGCTATTCGCCGATGGCCTTTGCAAAATCCGTCCGCCTGCGCCGCGCGCATGAGATGCTGCGGTCCGGCGATCCGGCGGTGACGGTGGCGGCGGCCGCTGCGGCCTGCAACTTCGCCAATGCCGGACACTTCGCCCGCTACTACCGCGCCACGTTCGGTGAGCTGCCATCGGTCACGATCGCACGGGCGGAGCGCAGATGACGCGTCTCGTACCCGCCGCTCACAGGATCGATTCGAGCGCGCTGCGCAGGCTCTGGTGGCGAAACACGAAGCCGCTCGACAGCGCCTTGTTGGGCACGACACGCTGGCCGCCGAGCAACAATTCCTCGGCAAGATCGCCGCCGATCCGGCGCAGCAGGCCAGCCGGAACGCGCAGCAGCGCCGGACGCCGCAGGCAGCGCGCCAGCTCGGCCGTGAAGGCGAGGTTGCGCAACGGCAGCGGGGCCGTCGCATTCACGGGGCCGGCCATGGTGTCGGTGGCCAGCACATGGGCGATCAGCCGGACCAGATCGTCACGCTCGATCCACGACATCCATTGCAGGCCAGAGCCGAGCGGACCGCCGAGCCCGAACTCGAACGGCGTCAGCATGCGCGCCAGAAAGCCGCCATCGCGGCCGACGACGAGACCGATGCGCAGCAGCGCCACCCGCACGCCATGGGCCTCGGCGCCGCGGGCCGCCTGCTCCCAGGCTTCGCAGAGATCATGGCTGAAGCAGGCATGCGGCTTGGCCGATTCCGTCAGCGGCTGGTCCTGCCACAGGCCGTACCAGCCGATCGCGGAGCCGTTGACCAGCACCTTCGGCTTGCGCGCGAGCCGCGCGATCAGGGCCACGACGGCCTCCGTCGTGGCGAGCCGCGACTGCAGGATCCTGTCACGCTTCGCTGCGGTCCACGGCGCGTTGCCGATCGGCTCGCCGGCCAGATTGACGATGGCGTCGATGCGCGTATCGGAGGCGAGCTGGTCGAGCCTGGTGACCAGGGTGAGTGGCGGCGGCAGGCCAGCCGCACGGCCCGGATCTCGCACCAGCGCGATGACGTGATGGCCGGCTGCGGTGAGGCTCGCGACGAGCCGCGCGCCGATGAAGCCGGTGGCTCCGGTGATCAGGATCGTCTGCGCCGGCGGCAGCGCTGCCACCAATCCGGCCGCATCGGGTTGCGACATGCGCGCAAGGCGCCGTGCGGCGGTGACGTCGCGCAGCCCGCACAGGCCGGCGCCGACCGCGGCGGCCGCGGCAATCCAGCTGAGCAGACCGGCATAGGCCGGCACGATCGCGGTTGGCTGCATCGCCCAGTCGATCAGCAGCGGCACCAGCAGCATCAGGATCGCGCCGTAGTTGATCGCAAGCAGGGTGTGATTGATGCGCTCGCTCGGCGACAGCCTGCGCGTCAGGTCCTCCTCGACGAAATCGGTCAAGGTGATCACGATCTCGGCGGCGAGCACGGCAAGCACGAGCAGCGCGAACACGCCCTGTGGCTGGCACCAGCCGAGAACGGCGAACAACAGGGCATAGAGACCGTTGCGGACGGCGTGCAGCTTCAGCTCGCCTCGCTGCGACGGCCGCCAGGCCAGGCGCTCGGTGAACTCGTGGTGATAGAAGGTATCGAACACGCCCATCACGATCTGAAGGGCGATCAGGGACCACAGCAGCGGCGTCATGGCGCGGACTCCCGGAATGTGGCGCTCTGGCGGATGATGCGGCCGAAGCGCGGATGGACGATCTCGAGCGCGAAGCGGAAGGCGCCGGCGCCGAGATCCGAATGCATGACGGTGAGATCGCCGGGCGTCAGCCATGATGGCAGCGGCCAGCGCCGGCCGGCGAACGCGAAGGTGTAGCCGGCACTATGGAAGGCGAGCGCCCCATCGGTCACACAGACGCGCAGGCTCATGCTGAGCCCCCAGCCGAGATATTCCTCGAGCCCGGTGGGACCGGCGAAGCGTTTGGCCGAATGGATCACCTGCGGGAAGCCGTGCGGACGTCCGCAGATCCGGGTCCAGATCTGGCCGCCGCTGGCGGCGTCCTCCGTCACGGCGACGATCATCGGCACGCCCAGGTCGGCGCGTGTCGGCAGCGGCCCGCCGATCAGCCGCGCCGCCAGGGCAAACCAGCGGCCGGCACGGCTGATCTCCGCCTGATCGACCTCGCCGACATAGACCACCGTCGCACCATCGGCGAGCCGCTTGGAGAAGCGGCGCCAGATCGACACCGGCAGCCGTCCCCAATCCTCCGGCGACAGCAGCGCGCGAAACCGGTGATCGTCGTGGAGCCTTGCAGTGGAGGGCGTCGAGGCTCCGAGATGTCGCAGGCTGACCATGACGCACCCTCCATTTGACCTAGCCGCTGCCGGACCGGGACCGGCCCATCGGCAGCAGGTTTGCAATCTTCTCGCCGAGCCTGATCAGCGCCAGCAGGCGCGGCCGCGGCACCTTCAGCATCTGCACGTACCAGCGGTCGACGAGCTCGGTGAACGCCAGCATGTCGGTCAGCCGCTTGCTCGCGACCGCGCTGATCGAGGGATCGCCGGTCGCCTCCGCCACGCAGGCGCGCAGCGCCGCGATCGCGGGATCGATCTCGCGCTGCTTGCGGCCGGCCGCAATACGCTGGGCCACCTCCCAGATATCGGTCTCCGCCTCGAAATGATCGCGGCGGTCGCCGAGGATCGGCACGCGGCGGATCAGGTCCCAGGCGAGCAGCTCCTTCAGCGAGTTGGACACGTTGGAGCGCGCCATGCCGAGCGTGTCGGCGATGTCCTCCGCCGTCATCGGCTTCTCGGCGAGGTACAACAGCCCGTGGATCTGGCTCACCGAGCGGTTCACGCCCCACTGATCGCCCATGTCGCCCCAGTTGAGGACGAAGCGCTCGACGGCGGAGGGAAGTTTCTTTTTACCGGTTATTTCTGTCATGACAGAAATATCTGACCATCGAGATCAATTGTCAAGAGCGGCCGACGGTGAACCGGCGGACGATTGGAAAGACGGACATGAAGACGCACATTTTGCCGCAGGCGCGAATTGCCCCTGCCCGTTCGGAACAGGAGCAAGCCATGACCGCATCCGACAAGGCGTTCACCGGATCGATCCCGCAGATCTACGATCAGCTCATGGTTCCCCTGATCTTTGAGCCCTACGCGCAGGATCTCGCGCAGCGCACGACGGCTCGGCGGCCGCGCGACGTGCTGGAGACGGCCGCGGGAACCGGCGTCGTCACCAGGGCGCTGCATGCAGGGCTGCCGCCGGACGTCCGGATCACCGCGACCGACCTCAGCGAACCCATGCTGATGCTGGCGAAGACGCATTTCGCCGAAGGGAACCGGATGACCTGGCAGCAGGCCGATGCGCTGGCCCTGCCCTTTGCCGATGCGAGCTTCGATGCTGTCGTGTGTCAGTTCGGCGTGATGTTCTTTCCCGATCGGCTCAAGGGCTATGCCGAGGCACGTCGCGTGCTGAGACCCGGCGGACGTTTCATCTTCAATGTCTGGGACCGCATCGAGCACAACGCGTTTCCCCAAGTGGTGCATGAGACGCTGCAGCAGCTGTTCCCCGACAACCCGCCGCAGTTCTTCACACGCACGCCGCACGGTTACTACGACATCGGACGGATCAAGGCGGACCTGACCGCAGCGGGATTCATTGATATCGAAATCGAGACGGTCACACATCGCAGCCGGGCGGCCTCGTCACATGAGCCGGCCACGGCGTTCTGCCAGGGCACGCCGATGCGCGGCGAGATCGAGGCGCGCGGCACGCCGGGGCTCGCGGCGGTGACGCAGGCGGTTGCCGAGGCGCTCGAACGACAGTTCGGACGCGGACCGATCGAAGGGCGCATTCAGGCACTGGTAATCTCAGCTGCCTGAGCGAACGAGACTCGAACGGCTATGGCGCGCGAGCGAAATGCGCCAGGAGCAGGATGACGGCGGCCCAGAACACGAATCCAACAAACGTGCACCATCCCTCGCCTGCAACGATGTCGCCGGTCGCCCGGGTCGCGAGCTCCCGGGCGCGGCCGATGGGTTCACGCAACGGCGCGACTTTGATCCGGCCGAGCGAGATCAACGGCAGGATCAGCCGTCCGGTGGCATAGAGGGTCGCGTACAGGGCAAATTCGAGGATCAGCCGAAGCGCAGCCAGGAGAAATTCCGCCATACGCGTTGGTCGCCCATGATCAATCGACGTTCAATCATCGCAAATTCCTGAAGCTGCCGTCTCGGGCGCCGATCAAATCGTGACGATTCAAGACGATGACGCCGTCTGAATCACCGAGAACGCCTCGCCCGGGCGGCGCAGCGCGAGCTGGTCGACCACCGCCGGCTCGTCCGTCACGCGATCGACCCGCGCAGCCGGCGGTCCCTTGCGGCAGGCGCCGACCATCGCCGCAACGTCATCGGCTGGGCCTGCGAAAACCGCCTCGACGCTGCCGTCGGTGCGGTTGCGCACCCATCCCTCCAGGCCATTCAGGATGGCCTGGTCCTCGACCCAGGCGCGATAGCCGACGCCCTGGACGCGACCGTGGATCATCACGTGAGCAATGGCGCGATCGGTCATGATCCGAGCCCCAGATAGTCGCGCAGGCGCTTCTTGGTCTCCGCCTCGCGCATCACGCGCGCGGTCAGTTCGGACGACGGCAGCCCCTTGAGCTGCTGCGGCGAAGCGCCGTCGCGCAGCGCCTTCAGCGTCTCATAGACCGCCTGCATCGCAGCGGCGATCGGCGCATGGCCCTGCAGCGCAATGCGGACGCGGCGCGCGGCGAGATAGCCGAGATCAGACATCTCCTCGGGCGCGCCGCCCAGCACGATCGGCAGCGTGGTCACAGCGGCGATCGCGTCGAGCTGGTCGCGCGCGGTGATTCCGGTGAAGAACAACCCGTCGACGCCGCAGGCCTCGTACGCCCTGGCCCGCGCGATCGCGTCGTCCAGCGAGGTGATCGAAGCAGCACCGGTCCGCCCCAGGATGACCAGCGCAGGATCGCCGCGGCCATCGAGCGCAGCCTTGACCTTGCCGACGCCCTCGGCGAGCGAGATCAGCTGCGGCTTGGCTGCGCCAAAGGCCTGCGGCAGCAGCGTGTCTTCGATGGTGAGGCCGGCAGCACCGGCAGCCTCCAGCTCCTGCACCGTGCGGCGGACGTTCAGCGCATTGCCATAGCCATGATCGGCGTCGACCAGCACCGGCAGCGTCGCGGCGCGCGACATCCGCCGCATCTGCTCCGCAAGCTCGGTCAAGGTGATCAGCGCGATGTCGGGATCACCGAGAACGGCCAGCGAAGCCGCCGAGCCGCCGAACATGCCCAGTTCAAACCCGACACCCGCGGCGATGCGGATCGAGATCGCGTCATAGACCGAGCCCGGATGGATGCAGCGATCACTCGCGAGGATCGCACGGAGCGCCTCTCTGCGTGCACGGAAGGTCATCCTCGCCTCCTCTCCTTCGTCATTGCGAGGAGCCGACGGGTCCGCGCAAAGCGCGGCCCGATGACAGGCTCCGCGACGAAGCAATCCAGAGTGATCCGCCGAGCCCTGGATTGCGTCGCTTCGCTCGCAATGACGGCTACTATGCCTTTACGCAAACTCCAGGATCAGCGCGTCCACCGCGAGCGTGGCACCGGCGGAGGCATGGACCTTCTTCACGGTGCCGTCCTGCTCGGCGCGCAGCACGTTCTGCATCTTCATGGCTTCTACCACGGCCAAGGTCTCGCCGGCCTTGACCTCCTGCCCCTCGGTCACGGCGATCGAGACCACGAGGCCCGGCATCGGGCACAGCAGCTTCTTGCCGCTGTCACCGGCGGTGACGACCGGCATCAGCCGCGCCGCGGCCGCCTCGGATTCCGTGTAGACGTAGACCGGCGCTTCGACACCCTGATGAGCGAGCCGCACGCCATTCGGGATCGCGCGGGCCTGCACCGCGATCGGCGCGCCGTCGATGGTGCCGTGCCACACCGCATCGCCCGGCTTCCAGTCGGACACCAGCTGATGCGCCGGGCCGACCTTGCCGTCAGCGCCGACGAAGCGGACGGTGATCGCGCCATTGTCTCTCGCAATGTCGAGCAGGATCTCGTCACGTCCGAGCCATACGGCACGGCGGCCTTGCCGCTTTACGGGCCGGCCGATCATCTGTCCCGAGATCTGCCGCTTGCGCTCGCCGAGCACGTGATCAATCGCCGCCCCCACAGCCGCGATCCGGCGCGCGATCTCGCCCTCCGGCGCGCGGGCGGCAAAGCCCTTGGGAAACTCCTCGGCGATGAAGCCGGTCGACAGCCGCCCCTCGCGCCAGCGCGGATGATTCATCAGCGCCGACAGGAACGGAATGTTGTGCCGGATGCCGTCGACATAGAAGGCGTCGAGCGCGGTGGACTGCGCCTCGATCGCCGCCGCCCGCGACGGCGCATGCGTGACCAGCTTGGCGATCATCGGATCGTAGTAGATCGAGATCTCGCCGCCCTCCTGCACGCCGGTGTCGTTGCGCACCGTGATGCCGTCGGCCTTGCTCTCGGCCGGCGGCCGATACTTCACGAGGCGCCCGATCGAGGGCAGGAAGCTGCGGAACGGATCTTCAGCATAGACGCGCGACTCCACGGCCCAGCCCTTCAGGCTGACGTCCTTCTGCGCAAGCGCGAGCTTTTCGCCGGCAGCGACCCGGATCATCTGCTCGACCAGATCAACGCCGGTGACGAGCTCGGTCACGGGATGCTCGACCTGCAGGCGCGTGTTCATCTCGAGGAAGTAGAAGCTCTTGTCCTGGCCGGCGACGAACTCCACCGTGCCTGCGGAGTCGTAGTTCACGGCCTTGGCGAGCGCGACCGCCTGCTCGCCCATCTTGCGCCTTGTCTCCTCGTCGAGCAGCGGCGACGGCGCCTCCTCGATGACCTTCTGGTTGCGGCGCTGGATCGAGCATTCGCGCTCGCCGAGATAGATCACGTTGCCATGCTTGTCGCCGAGCACCTGGATTTCGATGTGCCGGGGATCGGTGATGAACTTCTCGACGAAGACACGATCGTCGCCGAACGAGGCCTTGGCCTCGGCCTTCGCCAGATTGAAGCCCTCGGCCACTTCGCTGGTCGAATGCGCGATGCGCATGCCCTTGCCGCCACCACCGGCGGAGGCCTTGATCATCACGGGATAGCCGATCTCGTCGGCGATGCGCACCGCGTGCTTGTCGTCCTCGATGACGCCGAGGAAGCCCGGGACGGTGGAAACCTTGGCCTTCGCGGCCGCCTTCTTCGATTCGATCTTGTCGCCCATCGCGGCGATCGCGCCCGGGTTGGGGCCGATGAAGACGATGCCGGCCTCGGCCAGGGCCCGCGGAAACGCCTCGCGCTCCGACAGGAAGCCGTAGCCGGGATGCACGGCCTCGGCGCCGGTCTTGCGGCAGGCCTCGACGATGCGCTCGATCAAAAGATAGCTCTCGGCGGCGGCAGGCGGTCCGATCAGCACGGCATCGTCGGCCATCTCGACATGCAGTGCATCGCGATCGGCTTCCGAATAGACCGCTACGGTCCTGATTCCCATGCGGCGGGCGGTCTTGATGACCCGGCAGGCGATCTCGCCGCGGTTCGCGATCAGAATGGTCTTGAACATGTTTTTTCTTGATACCTTTGGGCGGGCTCCCCGCTCACGGCACAGGCACGACCACCGCGAGCTCAGCGGTTCGTCTATAGCAAAATTGCCCGCGCGCAACCCGCCTGTCGGCGCGATCCTGCCGATCTCGCGAGGCATGCCAAAGACCAGCGCTCCCGTCAGCCGGAATAGCTGTGGAAACGTCCGCGGGCGTAGGCGTGTGACACCGCCTTCATCAGCTCGGTCACCTCGGTCTCCAGATAATCGTTTGCAACAATCAGCGCGCGAATAGTCGCCCGGAGGTCGCCACCGCAGGCTGCGATCGCCTGATCCATGGCGGCATTCAGCGCCGCATCCTCGGTCTGCCCGGCGTTGGCGTGCAATTCGGACGGCATGGCGTGATGGCGATCCCTCGCTCGGGTCAGGCCACCATGTTCACTTTATGTTCCTTGGAGTCAAGGCGTATCACGACGCCCCGACCTCCTCCTGCTGCTGTTCGGCGTCCGAGGTCTCCGGCGCCAGCGCCACCGGCGTGCCCTGCCGCACAAGCTCATGGATGAAGCCGAGCTTGGCGATCACCGGCGGGGTCAGGATGAAGGGGTAGAGATCGCGCCCGCCCATTGCCCTGGCGACGCTGTTCATGGCGAAGGTGAACGGCAACCACGCGTTGACGATGGCATCGAAATCGCTGGCCTCATAGGGATCGAAGGTGACGCGCACGGTCAGCCCGCCGATCTGGTCGGCCGGCGGATCGATCTCCATGCCGAACTCGGAGGCCATCTCCAGCGTGTCGACGATGTGGAGATAGTGCGCCCAGGTCTCGGCAAAGTCTTCCCAGGGATGCGTGGTCGCATAGGCGGAGACGAAATTGTCCTGCCAATTGGCCGGCGCGCCCTCCTCATAGTGACGCTTCAATGCCTCGCCATAATCCAGGGTATCGTCGCCGAACATCGCCCGGCATTCCTCGAGCCGACCGGCGTCCCGCACCAGCACGTCCCAGAAATAGTGTCCGACCTCGTGGCGGAAATGTCCGAGCAGCGTCCGGTACGGCTCGTCCATCTCCAGCCGGCGGCGTTCACGCTCGATGTCGTCCGCTTCGGCCAGCGCAATCGTGACCAGGCCGTTGTCGTGACCAGTCATGACCTTCTGCTGGCCTGCGGGGTCGTCGGCCAGGAAATTGAAGATCAGCCCATGCTCCGGATCCTCGACCCGTGTTTTCACGGGCAGCTTCCATCGGATCAGCGAATAGAACAGCCGGTGTTTTGCCAGCTCAAGCTCGCGCCACGCGGCGAGTTGCGCCGGGTCGGAGAGATTCGGGATTGTCCCGTTGTGGCGGCAAGCGCGACAAAATCCGGTGCTCTCCCCGGCTTCGAGCAGCCAATTGCAGGCGTCTTGCTCGGCATTGGCGCAGAAGAAGCGCCCCGCTTGGCCATCGGCCAGCGTCCGAAACCCCTGCTCCGCCGGCTCGATCGCCGACAGGATCTGCCGCTCCGGCATGAAGGCGAGCTGATGGCCGCAGCGCCCGCAGCTGCGATTCTCGAAATACAGGATGTTCTTGCAGGCTTGGCAGACGAAGAGCTTCACAGGGTGGACCTACGCGTTGCAGTGTTCAGCGCCTGACGACGCGCGACAGTAACAGTCTGTTCCGGGAACACGGAACTTTTTGTATGCCCCGGCGTTCACGTCATGCGGGCGTTTGCCCGCCTCAATCGCTGGCCAGTTTGCTTCCCGTGACCCCAATGTCGCCACGCTTCCGAACACCCGCGGTGGAAACCTCGGGCGGCCGCTCGTCGTACCAATGCAGGTCAGCATGAACAGCGCGGATGCGCCCAAAGATGAAGACGTCGTTCCTGAAGCCGCTGGAGCGGCCGAGCTGCGTCAGCACATCGAGGAGATCGCGCGCGACCGCGATCAGGCCTATCGGGCGCTGCAGGAGCGCGAGGGCGAGCTTGCACGCATCCAGCGCATTGCGCGGGTCGGCGGCGTCGAGGTCGACCTGCGCGAAGGCTTTCGCAACCGCCGCTCGCCCGAATACCTGATCATTCATGGCCTGCCGCCCGAGGCCGTCCACGAGACCCATGAAGACTGGGTCAGGCGCGTCCATCCTGAAGATCGGCTCAAGGCCGAGCAGGACTTCATCGCCGCCGTCAAGGGCAATCAGGAGGACTACACCACCGAATACCGCATCATTCGCCCGAACGACGGCGAGATCCGCTGGATCCGCGTCATCGCCCGCATCGAGCGCGACCGGAGCGGCCGGGCGATCCGGCTGGTCGGCGCGCATATCGACGTCAGCGATCAGATGCTCGCGCAGGCCAAGCTGCGCGAGAGCGAGCAGCGCTTCCGGCTGATCGCCGACAGCGCGCCGGTGCCGATCTGGGTGACTAAGCTCGACCGCACCCGCTCCTTCGTCAATCGGGCCTATGTCGACTTTCTCGGCCTGCCCCATGACGAGGCGCTCGCCTTCGACTGGCGCAAGGCGCTGCATCCGGATGACCTCGCACGCGTGCTCGAGCAGCAGCACTCGGGCGAGTGCTCGCTGAAGCCGTTCTTCCTCGAGGCGCGCTATCGTCGCGCCGACGGGCAATGGCGCTGGCTGCGCTCCGAATCGCAGCCGCGCTGGGATGCTGGCGGTCAACATATCGGCTTCATCGGCGTCGCCCATGACGTCACCGCCGCCAAGCAAGGCGAGATCGAACTTCGCCGCATGAATGAGACGCTGGAGGAGCGGATCCGGGAGCGCACGGCGCAGCTCGCCGCCAACGAAGCGCGCATGCGCGCCATCTTCGATACCAGCAATCAATATCAGGCCATCCTGGACATCGAGGGCCGCGTCACCCACGCCAACCGGATCGCACTCGCCGGCATGCGCGCCGGCGGCATCGATGTGCTCGGACAGCGGCTGTGGGAAGCTGAGTGGTTCAGCCATACGCCGGGCGTCAGCGAGATGCTCCGCGGCGCCTTTGCCCGCGTATGCAAGGGCGAGACCTTTCGCGAGGAGATGCGGCTGGACTTCGCCAGCGGCGAGCGACATTTCGAGCTCTCGATGCGGCCGCTGCTCGACCAGCATGGCGCGATCACGGGTGCGGTCGCCGAGGCCGTCGATGTTACCGAGCGCATCCAGGGCGAAGAGCTGCTGCGCCAGTCGCAGAAGATGGAGGCCGTCGGCCAGCTCACCGGCGGGGTCGCACACGACTTCAACAATCTGCTGACGATCATCCGCTCGGCGACCGACTTCCTACGCCGCCGCGATCTTCCTGAAGAACGCCGCCGGCGCTATGTCGACGCGATCTCGGAGACGGTCGAGCGGGCCTCGAAGCTGACCGCCCAGCTTCTCGCCTTCGCGCGCCGGCAGCCATTGACGCCGCAGGTGTTCGACGTCGGCGAGCAGGTCGAAGGCGTCGTGCAGCTGATCCGGCCTCTCGTCGGCAGCCGCATCCAGATCGAGCTCGCCGCCACCGAGTCCAGGCTGTTCACGCTCGCCGACATCGCGCAATTCCAGACCGCACTGATCAACCTCGCCGTCAATGCGCGCGACGCCATGAACGGCGAAGGACGGCTGACGATCAGCGTGCGCAGCACCGAGGCGATCCCGCCGCTGCGGGGCCAGAGCGCGCGTCCCGGCGCATTCATCGCAATCTCGGTGGCCGACACCGGCTCCGGCATTGCGCCTCAGCATCTCAACGCGATCTTCGAGCCGTTCTTCACCACCAAGGAGGTCGGCAAGGGCACCGGCCTCGGCCTCAGCCAAGCCTTCGGCTTCGCCAAGCAGTCCGAAGGTGACATCGCGGTCGACAGCCGGCTCGGCCACGGCGCGAGCTTCACGATCTATTTGCCGCAAGCCACTGCGCCGCAGACCGGCACGGATGCGATCCTTGCCCGGATCGAGCCGGCCACGATCGGTCGCGGCTATCGCGTGCTGGTGGTCGAGGACAATGACGAGGTCGGACAGTTCTCGACCGAGCTGCTCGAGGACCTCGGCTACGTCACACGTCGCGTGGCCAACGCCCAGGATGCGCTGACGATCCTGCAGAACGACGAGTTCGCGGTCGATCTGGTGTTCTCCGACGTCATCATGCCCGGCATCAATGGCCTCGAGCTCGCCGGCATCATCCGCGACCGCTATCCCGGATTGCCGGTGGTGCTGACCTCCGGCTACAGCCACGTGCTGGCGGAAAACGCCCATCACGGCTTCGAGCTGATCAAGAAGCCGTATTCGGTCGAATCGCTGTCGCGCATTCTGCGCAAGGCGATGGCTGAGAAGGCGCCGCTGCCGCACTGAGCGCCGCGGGAACCAATGCCGATCATCAGGCGTTTTGCACGGCGATGAGGGGCCGCGATCGGCGTTGCGTGCAACGCCGGCTCCTTGGTCATCCCCTTGGCATTGCGGACCATTCGATGCGCTCTCTTCGCTCGCGGCTGTCGGCGCTATGGCTCATGCTGGCGGTCTCGGGCGCAGCAACGGGATATCTCCTCGTCGAGTCGTTTCAGCAATCGGCCGAGGCCCGCGCGGCGCGCGCGCAGGATCTCGTCATCCGCGGCTGCCGCGACATCGCCGAGCGCTATCAGTTCTTCGTCTCCGGCTGGCGCGGCGGGCCGGTCGACGACCGGCTCAAGCAGGAGCTCGTGCCCGTGGTGCGGACAGCACTGGCGGGCGCCCCTGGCGTCGAGGGCGGCATCTGGCAGGCCGGGAGCGGATCGCTGGCCTACGCCTATCCGAGCTATCAAGGCACCGGACCGAAGACCGACCTGCCTGCGGCGGAGCTCGGCGTGATCCAGCAAGTCAACGGCGAGGCGCAGCGCAGCATGCGCCAGGCCACGACGACCACTGCCGGACGGTCGCAAACCTTGATCGTCCATGCCTGCCCGATGCGCGGTCCGCTTCAGGACGTCACCGCCTGGACGATGACGCGCGCGATCACCGCGGAAGGTCCGGCCTACACGCATCTGCTGGCGGGACTGATCATGCTTGCGCTGACGCTGCTCGGCTCAGCGGTGTTTCTCGCCTGGATCCTGGTGTCGTGGTCGCGCCGCATCGCCATGATCGAGACGGCGCTGAGCGCGCCGACCGACAACGCCGATCTGCCGCATCTGCCACACACCGGCGCACGCGAGCTCGATCGCCTCGTCGATGCGGTCAACGACGCCGGCAGCCGGCTGTCGGCGGAACGGACGCGCGCCGCGGCAGCGGAACGCCTTGCCGCGGTCGGGCGGCTCTCGGCCAATCTCGCGCATGAAATTCGCAATCCGATTGCCGCGATGCGCCTGAAGGCGGAGAACGCGCTCGCCTCGTCCGACCCGGCCCGCAAGAGCGGTGCGCTCGAAGCGATCCTGAAACAGGTGGCGCGGCTCGATGCGCTGCTCCGCGATCTGCTGGCAATGACGCAGGCCAGCCAGCCGAAGGCTCGTTCCATCCAGCTCGAGAGCTTCCTGCAGTCGACGATCGAGGCGCATCGCGAGCTCGCCGCCCGTCACGGCATCGCGCTCCGCACCATCGTCCCCTCCTCTGCACCGACCTCCTGCTTCGATCCGCTGCAGATGCAGCGCGCGCTTGATAATCTGATCCTGAACGCGATCCAGAACACGCCTGAGGGCGGCGAGATCGTCATGGCCTGCGAGATCCACGGCGGACGCCTGCTGCTTCGCGTCACCGACAGCGGCCCCGGCGTCGATATCAGCATCAAGGATCGGCTGTTCGAGCCGTTCGTCAGCACCCGCACCGACGGCACCGGCCTCGGCCTTGCCATCGTGCGCGAGATCGCGCGCGCCCATCACGGCGATGCGCGGCTCGGACAGACCCGCAACGGCGCCAGCTTCGAGATTCACCTGCCATGTCAACCATCCTGATCGTCGACGATGATGCGGCCCTGCGCGAGGGTCTCGCCGAGACGCTGGCCGATCTCGGTCACGACGCGCGCGTCGCCGCGTCCGGGCGCGAGGCCATCGGAATGGTCTCGCCGGAGATCGACGCCGTGCTGCTCGACCTGCGCATGCCTGGGATCGACGGCATCGAGACCTTGCGCCGCATGCGCGCCGACGACAACGCCCCAGCGGTGATCGTGCTGACGGCCTATGCGAGCCCGGAGAACACGATCGAGGCCATGCGTCTCGGCGCCTTCGACCATCTGCTCAAGCCGATCGGACGCGATGAGCTGCGCGCGCTGCTGGACCGGCTGCCGCCGCGTTCGCCGGCTCAGGCCGATCGCGGCGCGGTCCGCGACAGCGGCTTGATCGGCGCGAGTGCGGCGATGCGCAAGGTGCAGAAGACGATCGGGCTCGCAGCGGACGCCGATGCAACGGTGCTGATCCGCGGCGAGACCGGCACCGGCAAGGAGCTGGTCGCCCGCGCGCTCCATGTCCACAGCCGCCGCAGCGCGAGCCCCTTCGTCGCCGTCAACTGCGCCGCAATTCCGCTAGACCTGCTCGAAAGCGAGCTGTTCGGTCACGTGAAGGGATCGTTCACGGGCGCCACCTCCGACCGGACCGGCGCGTTTCGCGATGCCGGCAACGGCACGCTGTTCCTCGACGAGATCGGCGACATGCCGCTGTCCATGCAGGCCAAGATCCTGCGCGCCCTGCAGGAACGCATCATCACGCCGGTCGGCGGCAAGCCGGCGCCGGTCACGGCCCGTGTCGTCGCCGCAACTCATCGCGACATCGCGCGACTGGTCACGGCCGGCGACTTCCGCGAGGATCTCTACTACCGGCTCAACGTCGTCCCGATCGACCTGCCGCCGCTGCGCGAGCGATGTCAGGACATCGTGCCGCTGGCGAACCATTTTCTCGCGCTCGCCTGCACCGAGCGGCCGCGGCCGCGGCTGAGTGAGGCTGCGGCCGACAAGCTCGTTCGCGCGCCTTGGCCCGGCAATGTCCGCGAGCTTCGCAACGTGATCGAGCGGGCCTGCGTGATGACGCGCAGTCCGGTGATCGAAGCCGATGACATCGACATCGCCACGGCTCCCGGCGATGCGGCAGAACCGTCCTCCGATCTCCCGACCGCGGTCGCGCAGCTCGAACGGCGCATGATCCGCTGCGCGCTCGACAGCTGCGCCGGGAACCGGACCGAGGCGGCGCGCCGGCTCAACATCAACAGGCAGCTGCTCTACACCAAGATGCAGCGCTACGGACTTCTCGATGAGGCGGTGTCAGGAAATCTGACGCGGGCCGTCGGGAAAGACGACGGCTAGCGCGCCTCCCCTGCATGCAACCCATTGATTTCACGACGGCGGCGCGCTGGCACGGCCGTTGCGAGGATGATCGCGTCAACATCACTCGACAAGGAGTTTTCATGACGACGCGAACGAGACTGCGATCGGCGACAGCCCTCATGCTGATGCTCGCCACGACGGCCGTAGGTATCTGTGCGGTGCGCGCGGAGACACCACAATCACCTCCTGACGCGACCTGGGACGCGTCGCAGCTGCCGGAGACGCGCGGCATCGTCAAGCAGTACACGCTGACGCCGCGCGGCGACGTCGATGGCCTGATCCTCAACGACGGCACCGAGGTGAAGCTGCCGCCGCATCTGACGGCCCAGGTGGTGTTCGCGATCCGGCCGGGCGATGCCGTCTCCGTCCGCGGGCTGCGGGCACGCGCGATTGCGCTGGTCGATGCGACCGCGATCACCAACATCGCAACCGGCAAGGGCGCCGTCGACAACGGTCCGCCCGGCGGACCGGGACGCCGCGGTGCAGCTCAGACGTTGAGCGGGCGCATCACCGCGCTGCTGCATGGCAAGCGCGGCGAGGTCAACGGCGCGGTGCTCGACGACGGCACTCAGCTGCGCCTGCCGCCGCCCGAGGCCGAACGCCTGACCGACTGGCTGCGTCCGGGACAGACGATCTCGGTCCGCGGCAACCTGATCGAGACCGCGCTCGGCAAGCTGGTCGACGTCGACGCGATCGGCACCTCGCCCGACCAGCTGACCGCCGTGGAGGGCCCGCGGCCGCCGCGTGGCCCGAACGGCGGTCCCGACCGGCTCGCGCCTCCACCTCCGCCGCCCCCGCCCCGGGGCTGACGCCGCCGTGACCTGATCCCCCCAACGAACACGCAGGAGACAAACATGCATTGGATCGACCCCGACAGCCTGCCCGTCGTGACCGGCAAGCTCGAACGCTTCGTGCTCAATCCTCACGGCGAGGTCGACGGCTTCATCATGACAGCGCACGGCAAGGACGTCCTCGTCCACACGCCACCGCACATGGAGGCGGAGCTGACGCGCCACATCAAGCCCGGTGAGGAGATCGGCGTGCACGGCGTGAGGCCGCGCGGCGCCAACCTGCTCGCTGCGGTCGCGGTGATCGCGGCGGATGGCCGGCCCATCGTCGACCAGGGACCGGATGACGAGCGCGAGCATCCCAAGCACGACCATCACGCGATGGACGCCGCCGGCACGGTACGGCTGTCTCTGTTCGGCCCCAAGGGCGAGCTGCGCGGCGCGCTCCTGACCGACGGCACCGTCGTGCGGATCGGGCCGAAGCAAGCCGCCGATGTCGCCGGGCTGCTGGCGCCAAATGCCGCGCTCGCCGTGCGCGGTGACGGCATCGAGACGCGCTTCGGCCGCATCGTCCACGCCCGCGAAGCCGGCCGGAGCCTGACGACGCTCATGCCGCTGAAGCATGGCAAGCCCGGCCCCAAGCACAAGCCTGGGCCAAAGGATAAGCATGGTCCGAAGCACGAGCATAAGCCCAAGCCGGGGCATGACCGCGACCACGACACCCGCGCATAGCGCGCGCCAAGCCTGACGCAACCGGGATCCGAGGTCACCAGCATGTCACAGGACGACAACACCAGGCGCCGCGCGGGCCATGCGCTCGACGCCGCCAACTTCTTCCTGGCCGACGTGCGCGATGGCCTCGGTCCCTATCTCGCGATCTATCTGCTCACCGAGCACAAATGGGACGAGGCCTCGATCGGCCTCGTGATGTCGCTGGCGACGATCGCAGGGATCCTCGCGCAGACCCCGGCCGGCGCGCTGGTCGATGCCACCAGGGCGAAGCGACTGATCATGATCGCCGCCGCGATCACGGTGACCGCCGCGTCGCTGTTGCTGCCGCTGACGGCGAGCTTCTGGCCGGTCGCGATCTCGCAGAGCATCGCCCATGTCGCGGGGGTGATCTTCGCGCCGGCGATCGGCGCGGTGTCGCTCGGAATCTTCGGAGCGAAAGCGTTCACCGCGCGGGTCGGCCGAAACGAGACCTTCAATCATGCCGGCAACGCAGTCGGCGCCGTCATTGCCGGCGCCGCCGCCTATGCGCTCGGCCCATCCGCCGTGTTCTATCTGATGGCCGTGATGTCGCTCGGCAGTCTCGTCAGCGTGTTCGCAATTCCCGAGCGCGCCATCGACCACGACGTGGCGCGCGGCCTGGGGCGCAACGCCGACGGCTCCGCCGACACCTCGGCGGGCGAGCAGCCCTCCGGCCTCGGCGTTCTCCTGACCTGCCGGCCGCTGTTGATCTTCGCCGTCTGCGTCGCGCTGTTCCACCTGGCCAATGCAGCGATGCTGCCGCTGGTCGGCCAGAAGCTGGCGCTGCAGGACAAGAATCTCGGCACCAGCCTGATGTCGGCCTGCATCGCGGCCGCGCAGCTCGTGATGGTGCCGATGGCGCTGCTGGTCGGCGCCCGCGCCGACCGCTGGGGCCACAAGCGCTTCTTCCTGGCCGCACTGCTGATCCTGCCGCTGCGCGCCGTGCTCTACACGCTGTCGGACGACAAGGCCTGGCTGGTCGGGGTCCAGCTGCTCGACGGCGTCGGCGCCGGCATTTTCGGCGCCATCATGCCGGTGATCGTGGCCGACCTCATGCGCAACACCGGCCGCTTCAACGTCGCGCAGGGGGCCGTCATCACCGCGCAGAGCATTGGCGCTGCGCTCTCCACGGCCTTGGCGGGCGTCATCGTGGTGTATGGCGGCTACAGCGCAGCCTTCCTGGCGCTCGGCGCGACCGCAGCCATTGCCGTGATCGTGTGCTGGCTGCTGCTGCCGGAAACGCGGGACGGCTCTGCAGACGAACGCGATCAAAAGCCGCAGACACAGCCCGCGCCTTCGGCTATCGCAGCCGGATAATCTGTTTCTCCAGCCCGCTCCGCCATCATGAATTCGCACGATACCTGGCTCGCCCTCGGCATCATCATCCCCGCCACCGCCGGCGTCATCATCCGCCCCTTCCGGCTGCCGGAGGCGATCTGGGCGATGCTCGGCGCCGCGGCGCTGGTCGCGCTCGGCCTGCTGCCGGTGGCCGACGCCCTGGCAGGCATCCGCAAAGGCGTCGACGTCTATCTGTTCCTGATCGGCATGATGCTGATTGCCGAGCTCGCCCGCCGCGAGGGCCTGTTCGACTATCTCGCCGCCTACGCCGTCGAACATGCGCGCGGCTCGCCGCAGATGCTGTTCCTGCTGGTCTATGCGGTCGGCACCCTGGTCACCGTGCTGCTATCCAACGACGCCACCGCCATCGTGCTGACGCCGGCCGTCTACGCCGCCACGCGCGCGGCCGGCGCCTCGCCGCTGCCTTATCTCTACGTCTGCGCCTTCATCGCCAATGCCGCGAGCTTCGTGCTGCCGATCTCCAACCCCGCCAATCTGGTGGTGTTCGGCGAGCGCATGCCGCACCTTACGGACTGGCTGCGCCAGTTCACGCTGCCCTCGATCGCCGCGATTGCGATCACCTATGTCGCATTGTGGCTGACCCAGCGCCGAGCGCTGCGTGCGGAGACGCTGCGCACCGATGTCGACAAGCCCCGGCTCAGCCGCGAGGGGCGGCTGGCCGCATTCGGCATCATGGCGATCGCGGCCGTGCTGCTGACGGCGTCGGCACTCGACGTTCAGCTCGGCCTGCCGACCTTCGTCTGCGGTGTGGTGACGGCTGCCGCAATCCTGCTGATGAGCAGGCAATCGCCGTGGCCCGTGATCGAGGGCGTGTCATGGAGCGTACTGCCGCTGGTCGGCGGCCTGTTCGTGATGGTGGAGGCGTTGCACCGCGTCGGCGCCATCGGTCAGCTCAGCGCCTGGCTGCATGACGGCGTCGCCCAGGCGCCGCTTGGCACGGCCTGGGCGGCCGGGCTGATGACGGCCGCGGCCGGCAACATCGCCAACAATTTGCCGGTCGGTCTCGTCGCGGGTTCGGTCGCGGCCAGCGACCACCTGCCGCACGAGGTCATCCGCGCGATCCTGATCGGCGTCGATCTCGGCCCCAACATCTCCGTGACCGGCTCGCTCGCCACCATCCTCTGGCTCACCGCCTTGCGGCGCGAAAAGATCGAGGTCTCCGCCTGGCAGTTTCTGAAGATCGGACTCGTAGCAACGCCGCCAGCGCTGGTTGCGGCGCTGGCGGCGGCGATGTGGTGACGATCAGCCCGGCGATCAGGCCGCGGCTTCGTAGTTGACCGCAGTCTCCGCGATCTTGGTCAGGGTCTCATCGGTCTTGCGCTCTTCGTTCAGCGTCTGGTCGAGCAGCTTGGCCGCCTTCGGGATGTTGAGCTTGAGCGCCCAGGCCTTCAGCGTGCCATAGCGCGACATCTCGTAATGCTCCACCGCCTGGGCGGCGGCCAAGAGACCGGCGTCGAGCGCCTGCGTGCCCTTGTACTCGTCCATGATCTCCTTGCCCTCGTCGATGATGCCCTCGATCGCATCGCACTTCTTGCCGCGGGCCGGCTTGCCGAGCATTTCGAAGATCTGCTCGAGGCGCTCGATCTGGCCTTCGGTCTCGTCCTGGTGCTTGAGGAAGGCGGCCTGCAGCTTGTCGGACTGGGCGGCCTTGGCCATCTTCGGCAGGGTCTTCAGGATCTGCTTCTCGGCGTAGTAGATGTCCTTGAGCGTATCAAGGAAGAGTTCGTTGAGATCCTTCTCGGCAGGCATGGTAAACTCCCTGGTTGTTGCGCGCCGACAACCGGGGAGCGTGGTGCTTGTTCCTCACATCAGCTGCCGCAACGGCAATAATCATTCCGCTGCGCAGCATTCACGCGCCTCCCTCTTGTAACGAAACCGTCATGCGGCAAAACTAAACCTTCGCCATGCGGCGAGACGCCGCGATTCCGCCGATGCTTTTCAGGAGTTTTAAATGCGCCGCCCGCTCGTCCTGCTGTGCGCCGGACTGACCCTGCTGTCGTCCAGCGCCGCATTTGCGCAGAACGCCTCCCCCCATAACCTGATCCTGTTCATTCCCGACGGCCTGCGGGCGCTGAAGGTCACCCCGGACACCGCCCCGGCCATGGCGGCCGTCCGCGACAAGGGCGTCAACTTCAAGAACTCGCATTCGCTGTTTCCGACCTTCACGATGGCCAATGGCTCGGCGATGGCGACCGGCCATTATCTCGGCGACACCGGCACGTTCTCGAACACGATCTTCACCGGCTACACCTCGGCGCCCGCCGGCGATACCGTCGTGCCCTTCATCGAGAACGACGCCGTGCTCGGCGACATCGACGAGCATTTCAATGGCGACTACCTCAACGAGGACACGATCCTGAAGCTCGCCCGCAAGGCCGGCTATTCGACGGCCGCGATCGGCAAGCTCGGCCCGACCTATCTGTTCGACCACACCGCCTGCCCCTGCAAGCCGGGCGCGACCTCCTCGATCGTGA
The DNA here is from genome assembly GCF_030159255.1 of Bradyrhizobium sp. SSBR45G. Lineage (GTDB taxonomy): Bacteria > Pseudomonadota > Alphaproteobacteria > Rhizobiales > Xanthobacteraceae > Bradyrhizobium. Next base: position 93,838 of record NZ_BSCT01000026.1, read on the forward strand.
TCGACGATTCCACCGGCGGCAAGAACGGCGTGGCCGTGACCGACGAGGTCAAGGAGGCCATGACCAAGGCCGGGCTGCCGACCGCAACGCCGCCGCGCGGCGACAACGGCAAGGCCGGCGACGCCAAGACGCCGGGCACGACATCGGCCAACGTGCCGCAGCAGGCCTACATGGTCGATGTGGCCACCAAGGTGGTGCTGCCGATGTTCAAGGCGCGCAACAAGCCGTTCGTGCTGGTGTTCTGGTCGCGCGATCCCGACGGCAGCCAGCACAATCACGGCGACAGCCTCAACACCATCACGCCTGGAATCAACGGCCCGACCTCGATGGCCGGCATCAGGAACGCCGACGACAATCTGGCGGCGCTGCGCAAGGCGCTCGACGATCTCGGGCTGGCGGCTTCGACCAACATCATGGTGCAGGCCGACCACGGCTTCTCAACCATCTCCAAGGAGAGCAAGACCAGTCCCTCGGCCAAGGTCAGCTATGACGACACGCCGAAGGATTTCCTGCCGATGGGCTTTTTGGCGCTCGACCTCGCCAAGGCGCTCGACCTGCCGCTGTTCGATCCGAACGACAAGAACGCGGCAGTACCCGCCGGCAAACACCCGAAGGCCGGCAACGGCGTGCTCGGCAAGGATCCGACCAAGCCCGATCTCGTCGTCGCCACCAATGGCGGCTCGGACCTGATCTATCTGCCGAACAACGACAGGAAGCTCGCCCGCCGCACCATCAAGGCACTGCTCGAGCAGGACTACGTCTCCGGCATCTTCGTCGATGACAAGCTCGGCGAGATCCCCGGCACGCTGCCGCTGTCGGTCGTCAATCTCGACGGCAAGGCCGTGACGCCGCATCCGGCGGTCGTCGTCAACTTCCGCTCCTATGTCGCGCCGGGCTGCGACGTACCGAGCAACTGCTCGGTCGAGGTCGCCGATACCGTGCTGCGCCAGGGCCAGGGCATGCACGGCTCGTTCAGCCGCGGCGATACCTACAACTTCATGGCCGCCATCGGTCCCGACTTCAAGTCGGGCTTCGTCGATCCGCTGCCCGTCAGCAACGCCGACGTCGGCATCACCGCCGCCAAGCTGCTCGACCTCAAGACCAAGCCGAATGGCAAGCTGATCGGCCGCGTCATGACCGAGGCAATGCCGAATGGCGCGACGCCGAAGGCCACGACCGACGTCATCAAGTCGGATCCCGCCGCCGGCGGCCTGCGCACGGTGCTGAAGCTGCAGCGCGTCGGCCAGCAGCGCTATTTCGACGTTGCCGGCTTCCCCGGCCGCACGGTTGGGCTCGACGAAGAGGCGCCGAAACAGAAGGCGGCGGCGAAGTAATCAGATAGCCAACGCAGTGAAATAACCAACCGCGTACCACCCGGGTGAGCGTCAGCGACAACCCGGGTGATCTCGTCCCGCAAGTCGTTTCGCTCCTGCGGGCCCCCGCTCTCTCCGCGTCATTGCGAGCGTAGCGAAGCAATCCAGAATCCCGCGCACCGCCCTGGATTGCTTCGCTGCGCTCGCAATGACGCGTGGAAACACGAGCTCTCCCGTGCGGAGCTGCGCCCATCATGCTGCATCACGCCACCCTCACCGCGCCACGTCGAGCGCCACCCGGACCTCGATCGTCTTGCCGGCGCGGAGCACGCGCAGCACGGCACGGTCCCCCGGCGACTTGCCCTCCAATGCGCGTGTCATGTCGTCGGGCGAATCCATCTTCTGCCCGTCGATCGCCAGCAGCACGTCGCCGAGCACGAAGCCGCCGTCGCGGCTCAGCCGCGCCGGAATGAGCCCCGCCTTCTCGGCTGCCGAATCCGGCTCGACGTCGAGCACGAACACGCCGGAGAGGCCTAGGCGCGCCGACAGCGCCTCATTGGCCTTGGGATCGGTGCGGATGCCGAGGCTCGGGCTGACATAGCGTCCCGCCGCGATCAGCCGCGGTACGATGCGGTTGACCTTGTCGACGGGCACGGCGAAGCCGATGCCGGCAGATGCTCCCGACGGACTGTAGATCGCGGTGTTGACGCCGATCAGCCGTCCCGCGCTGTCGAGCAGCGGCCCGCCTGAATTGCCGGGATTGATCGCGGCATCGGTCTGGATCAGGCCGTTGAGGACGCGATCCTGCGTGACCTGCAGGTTGCGGTTGAGCGCCGAGACGATGCCGGTGGTCAGCGTGCTGTTGAGGCCGAAGGGATTGCCGATCGCGAACACCTTCTGTCCGACCTTGAGATCGGCGCTGGTGCCGATCGGCAGCGGCTTCGGCCGGTCCACGCCGACGCCGATCACGAGCACGGCGAGATCATTCTCCGGATTGGCGCCGACCAGGGCGGCACGGAACGAGCGTCCGTCGGTGAGGCTCACCAGCGCTTCCGTCGCGCCTTCGATGACGTGATAGTTGGTGACGACGTGGCCGAGTTCGTCCCACACGAAGCCCGAGCCGGTGCCTGAGCGCTCCCCCTGCGCGTTCCCCGTCCAGGGATTGACCGACTGCTGGACCGTCGTGATGAACACCACCGAGCCGCTGCGGCTCTCGAACAGCGCGATCGTGCTCTTCTCATCCGACGCGAGATCGCCGCGCGGCGTGATGTCGCGGGGCTTGGAACGCAGGCCGAGCAGCTCCGCCTGGATCAACGGAAAGGTCTGCCAGGCCATCATGAGCAGCAGCGCCGTCGCCGCCACCGCAAGAAGACGCGCGGGAAAGCTCCATTGCCTCATCTCGAGGTCTCCGTGCTCGGTCTCATCACGGCCGATTGATTCACCAGCGCGCCCGCCTCATCAAGAGGCTGGAGCCGAGCAAGCCTCGACACGCCGAGAGCACAAAAAGCAAAAAGCGCGATGATGCCATCGCGCTCTTCGCATTCGCTGAGGGTCGGAGGACGGATTACATCCCGATATCGATCATCGAGGGCAGTTGCGCCAGCGGCAGCACGGTGACGCCGACCAGGGTCGCAACCATCGCCATCAGCGCGCGGTTGCGGTTGCCCTGGCGCTTGCCGCGCATCTGCTTGGCGACCCACTCCAGCGCATCGCTGCGCAGGCCGCGCGCATTGGCCGGCGCCCAGCTCTCGATCGCCGTGTCCGGCGACAGCGCGACGCTGCGCGGCGGCACCGGCAGGCCCGAAGCTGCGGCGGTGTGGTGCGCGATCGCCTTGGCGAGCAGATCCTCGAAACGGCCGTCGTCCTTCCGCTCGGTCGCGGCAGCATCGATTTCGAACAGGGCCTCGGCCTCGGCGCGGCTGACCGGCGCGTCATTGATCGCAGCAGCAGTCAGGATACGCGCACACCAGGCGGCGTCATCGGCATCGAGGACACGGGAGAAATGGACGCGTCCCGCAGTGGTCGGGCCTTCCCCGGTGATCACGCCGTCGCGCACGATGGCGAGCGCGGACGCAGCACTTTCACAGGAGGACGGCTCGAGACCATCAAGGGCGCCGATGGCTTTTGGGGCAGAGGCAGACATGTTCTCTTCTCAGTTGCTGTGTTGACCCACCTTGTCGGTCCGCGTCTGAACGAGTGGTTAACGGTTCGAAACGGCCTTGTGGGTTTTTGTATCGGTTGCCGATTAGCCGCAGTGACCTCGATCACGGTTCAAAGCGGCTGGCTGCGGGGGCGGCGTGTTGCGACCGAGACATGGCGAAATCTGGGCAGCCGGTAGTCTCACGGATGTTTCCCCGCACCCGCGGAACTCAAAAGAACGTGTTGCGCGCTTGAGCTGAAATGGAAAAATTTTCTCTTTTCTCCGGAACGGTTCCCTTCATGGGAGGTATTTCCTATAGTGATTAGAAGAATTTATACGCCCTCCTGCAATGGAATTGAGGATACCCATGGCTCTCCAGATCGGCTCAGTCGCCCCGGACTTCGACGCGCAAACCACCGAAGGCAAGATCAAATTCCACGACTGGATCGGCGACAGCTGGGCGCTGCTGTTCTCGCACCCCAAGGATTTCACCCCGGTCTGCACCACCGAGCTCGGCGCGCTCGCCCGGCTGAAGCCGGAGTTCGACAAGCGCGGCGTCAAGCTGCTGGGCCTGTCGGTCGATCCGGTCGACAAGCATGCGCAGTGGTCGGAGGACATTCGCGAGACGCAGGGTACGGCGCCGAACTACCCGATGATCGGCGACACCGACTACAACGTCTCCAAGCTCTATGACATGCTTCCGGCCGCAGTCTCCGGCGATCCGGCCAAGCGCACCGCCGCCGACAACCTGACCGTCCGCAACGTTTTCATCATCGGCCCGGACAAGAAGATCAAGCTGATCCTGGTCTATCCCATGACCACGGGCCGCAACTTCCAGGAAATTCTCCGCGTCATCGACTCGCTGCAACTGACCGCCAAGCACCGTGTCGCGACGCCTGCCGACTGGAAACAGGGCGAGGACGTCATCATCGCCGGCTCGGTGTCCGACGACGAGGCCAAGACGATCTACCCGAACGGCTGGAAGGCGCCGAAGCCGTATCTGCGCGTGGTGCCGCAGCCGAAGTAACGACAGCAAACGAAGTTCGCTGACATCATCCCGGGGCGCCATCGTGCGCCCCGGCTCTCCTCTGACCTTCTAGGCGATCGCGGGCGATCCTCACCGCTCACGTGGACAACACCGCTAACCGGCCGATCCAGATCCTCACCATCTCGGTCCCGACGTGCCCGGCGAAGGGCTTCTTCGTTCACGCGCACGACAACCGTGGCCGCATGTCGTATTTATACGTATCCGCCAGTCCATCGTCATTGCGCAAAATTTAACTCTAACTGAAGGATTCTGATCATGCGTCAGCTTGGCGCGTGGCGCGGTTGCCGTCTGCGGCCGCCGCCGGATCAATTTATTTGGAGTGAAGCATGGAGTTCATGGGTCGTTTCCGCATTCTCACCAAGGTCCTTTCGATCGTCATTCTGCTGAGCGCAGTGGCTGCAGCCATGGCCTGGCTGGGCATTGCCTCATTGCGCGACCTCAGTGAGAAGGCCGATGTCATGGCATCAGCGTCCAAGCGCGCGCTCCTGGCGGCCCGGGTCAACCAGAACGTCATCGCGCTGAACCGCGCCGAGTTTCGCAGCGCGCTCGATCCGAGTGACGAGAACAGGCTTGCCGCGCGCGAGGTGATCCAGACCCAGCTCAAGCAATATGACGAACGCTTCGCCCTGGTGAGCGAGACCGTGGACGAGAAGGCGAAGGCCATGCTGCCCGAGGTGAAGGAGGCCTTCACGGCCTACAAGAGTCAGCTCGACAAGACGCTGGCCGTGGTCGACGCGGAGAAGTCCAGCGGTGTCAGCGACAGCGCCGTGCGCCTGCGCGAGAGCGCGATGAAGAGCCGTGCCGCCGCGGAGAATTTGCAGACCAAAGTCCGCGCGGTGGCCGACCGCCTCAACGCCCGGGTCGAGGAAAAGGCGAAGGAGGCTCACGATCAGTATGAGGCGACGTCTCGCCACCTCATCATCCTCGCTGCGGTCGGCATCGCGTTCAGCGGCATGCTTGGCTTTCTGATCGGCCAGTTCGGTATCGTGAAGCCGATCCGCGCCATCGTCGCTCTGCTGCAGCAGCTTGCCGGCGGCAACTACGACATTGCCGTGCATTCGACCGACCGCACGGACGAGATCGGCGACGTCGCCAGGACGGCCGAGGTCTTCAAGGAGAACGGGCTCGCCAAGCTCCGCATGGAGGCCGAGCAGAAAGAAATAGAGCGGCGCAGCGCCGAGCAGCGCAAGGCCGACATGCACAGGCTCGCGGACAATTTCGAAAGCGCCGTCGGCGAGATCATCAGGACGGTCTCGTCGGCCTCGACCGAGCTCGAGGCGTCGGCGGGATCGTTAACCTCCACCGCCACCCGCTCGCAGCGGCTCGCAACCACCGTGGCCGCCGCCTCGGAGGAAGCCTCCACCAACGTGCAGTCGGTGGCGTCGGCCACCGAGGAGCTCACCTCCTCGGTCAATGAGATCAGCCGCCAGGTGCAGGAATCGGCCCGCATGGCTGGCGACGCGGTGGGACAGGCACGACGCACCAATGAGCGGGTCGGCGAGCTGTCGAAGGCCGCCGCGCGCATCGGCGATGTCGTGGAGCTCATCAACACGATTGCAGGCCAGACCAACCTCTTGGCGCTCAACGCCACGATCGAGGCGGCGCGCGCTGGCGAAGCCGGGCGCGGCTTCGCCGTCGTCGCCTCCGAGGTCAAGGCACTCGCGGAACAGACGGCAAAGGCGACCGGCGAAATCGGCCACCAGATTTCCAGCATCCAAGGCGCGACCCAGGACTCCGTCGCCGCCATCCGCGAGATTTCCGGAACCATCGAACGCCTGTCCGAGATCGCCTCGACGATCGCAGCCGCAGTCGAGGAGCAAGGCGCGGCCACCCAGGAGATCTCACGCAACGTGCAGCAGGCGGCCCAGGGCACGCATGAGGTCTCGTCCAACGTCTCGGCGGTGCAGCAGGGCGCCAGCGAGACCGGATCGGCCTCCTCCCAGGTGCTGTCGGCAGCCAAGACGCTGTCGAGCGACAGCAACAAGCTGCGCTCGGAAGTCGGCCGCTTCCTGCAGACCGTGAGGGCGGCCTAGAGCCGCTTAAAGTCTGTCATCCTCTTGCAACGCCGCAGCAGACGCTGCGGCGTTGTCGTCTGCGACAGGTGCAGGTGCGAGCGCGGCCTTCAAGCCCGCGGCGTGACCCAATCCGCAATCAACAGTCCGACCGTGGCCGAGACCGCGGTGACGAACACGCCCCAGCTGATGTCCATGGCCACCACGGCCCAGGTCCACTGCTTGAGCATTGCGAGCGAGGTCAGCTCGAAGGTCGCATAGCAGAACAGGCCGAACAGCGCGCCGTAGAGCAACGTGGAGCGCCAATTCGCATCCGCCGATGCGCTGACGAAGATCAGCACGCCCACGACATAGAGCAGATAGAACAGCACGGCCGGGACCGGGCGGACCTCGCCGAGCATCTCGCCGACCTGCGACTGGAAGAAGCCTTTGGCAACGATGCTCAGGAACGGGATGTCGAAGCCGAGCAGCACGGCCAGGGTCGCAAAATACAGAACGGCGTACCGGCTCATGCGCGGCGTCTCCCTCATGTTCGCTGATCGGCAGCCTGGCCGACCCCAGCTCCCGCGCCCAGGCCAGATGCAGGTCAGCCGCGGCGCTTGGCCTTGGCCTTCTTGCCGCCTGGCGGTTTCGTTCGCGGGGCGTCTCCTGAATACGTCCGTGCGGCATGGCTGGACTTGTCGCGATGCGGCTTTTTCTTCGCGAACGCCGGTTCGCGGCCGGGCTTCGCGTCGCTGTCCCGATACGGTTTGCTGCGCGGCCTGGTGTCCTTGCCATCGCGCCGATCGTCCCGGCGCGGCGCACGGTGATCGCTCTCCTCCACGTCGCGCCGCGGCGGCGGCCGCTTGTCCGGTCGCGGCTTGTCCGCAGGTCCCTGCCCGGATGGCGCCCCGGCAAGCGCCTCGATGCGGATGTTGTCCTCCTTGTCCGGACGACGGATGCTGGCGGCAAAGGCATCGGCGACGCGGGCAGCGATCTCGAACTCGGTCGTGGTGTCCAGGATCTTGATGGCACCGATGTCATTCTTGTCGATGCCGCCGCGGCGGCAGATCATCGGCAGCAGCCAGCGCGCCTCCGCATTCTTCTTGCGCCCGATCGCCGCACGGAACCAGACGCTGGGCTCGCCCATGCCATGACGCGCGGACGGCTTCCCCGACTTGGTTCGGGGCGCTGGCGGAGCGCGCTCCTCGCCACGCACCGGCCTATTGGCGTCGCGGCCGCGATCCTCGCGCGCCCGGCCACGATCCTGGCCGGGATCGAGAATGTCCTCGGGCGACGGCAGCCGGGCGCGATAGAGCCGCGCCAAGGCCGCAGCGATGTCCTCGGCCGAGCGCTCCGCGAGCAGGGCCTGTGCGAGCGCCAGATCCTCCGCCGTCGTCTCCTCGGTGAAGACCTGATCGTGCAGCATGCGCTCCTGATCGAGCTTGCGGATCTCGTCGGCCTGCGGCGCCGCTCCCCAGACGGCATCGATGCCGGCGAGATTGAGCAGCGTTTCCGCCCGCCGCCGTCGGGCCGGCGGCACCAGGAGCACGCTGACGCCCTTGCGCCCGGCGCGGCCGGTGCGGCCCGAGCGATGCTGCATGACCTCGGGATCATTCGGCAGCTCGGCGTGGACGACGAGATCGAGCTTCGCAAGGTCGATGCCGCGCGCCGCGACGTCGGTCGCCACGCAGACGCGCGCGCGGCCGTCGCGCAGCGACTGCAGCGCCGTGGTCCGCTCGTTCTGGGTCAATTCACCCGACAGCGCGACGACGGAGAAGCCGCGCTCCAGCAGCGCCGCCTGCAGGTGACGGACCGCCTCGCGGGTGTTGCAGAACACGATCGCGCTCGGCGATTCGTAGAAGCGCAGCACGTTGACCACCGCGTGCTCGACATCGTCGGCGGCGATGCGGATGGCGCGGTACTCGATGTCGGCATGCCCGCCTTCGTCGCCCTCGACCTCGATCCGGAATGCATCGTCCTGATACTGCTTCGCCAGCGCCACGATGCCGCGCGGAAAGGTCGCCGAGAACAGCAGCGTCCGCCGCGTCTCCGGCGTGGTCTCGAGGATGAACTCCATGTCCTCGCGAAAGCCGAGATTGAGCATCTCGTCGGCCTCGTCGAGCACCACCGCCTTCAGCTCCGAAATGTCGAGACGGCCGCGCCGAAGGTGATCGCACAGCCGGCCGGGCGTGCCAACGACGATATGGGCGCCTGCTTCCAGCTCGCGCTGCTCGCGCCGCGGATCCATGCCGCCGACGCAGGAGATGACCCGCGCGCCGGCATGCTGATAGAGCCAGGCGAGCTCGCGCTGGACCTGCAACGCCAGCTCGCGCGTCGGCGCGACGATCAGCGCCAGCGGCGCTGACGCCCGCTCGAACCGCTCGGCCTCGCCCAGCAGGTTTTTCGCGATCGCCAGACCGTAAGCGACGGTCTTGCCGGAGCCGGTCTGGGCGGACACCAGCAGGTCGCGGTCGACCGCCTCGTCATCGAGAACGGCAAGCTGAACGGGGGTCGGCTGCTCGTAATTGCGCTCGGCGAGAGCGCGGGCGAGCGGCGAAACTGTAGCGGGAAAGGACAATGGACGGAAAACCTCGGTTGATTCCGGCTGCTTTACGCTAAGCGGCGCCGGAACACGAGTGTTCCGAGCGGCAACATGCCGCTTTGCCCAGCCGCCCGGCGCCGCCGCTCAACTGGATCCGTGCTAGCCTCTCGGCACGATCCCCAGGGGAGCCTGAGCCATGTATGTCGCAGGATTCGTGATCCCGGTACCGGAGGACAAGAGGGAGGCCTACCGCCGTTGGGCCGAGCACGGGGCCGCGCTGTTCAAGGAATATGGTTGCCTCGAGATCGTCGAGTCCTGGGAGGACCAGGTTCCAGACGGCACCTTCACCGATTTTCGCCGCGCCGTGGCAGCACAAGCTGGCGAGAAGATCGTCTTCTCCTGGCAGGTCTGGCCCGACAAGGCGACGCTCGACGCGGCTGAAGCGCGCATGCGCCACGATCAACGCTTCGAGATATCCGGCGAGATACCATTCGATCGCAAGCGCCTGATCCTCGGTTGCTTCCGGCCGATCTTCACGATGGGACGCGGCTGACGCCTGGCAGCAGCGAGAGACAAGTGCGGCCGCGCGCCCGCGCCCGCGGCACGGCGTCGGTTCCGCTCTCCCGAAAGTGGGTTCTTCGCGTCTTACGAAAATCAGACCAGAGCCGCCCCGCCCATGCCTCATGCAGAGGGACGTGCCGGTCATCACGAACGCCGGGTGCAGGGTGTGGCCGCCGTGGCCATCCACACCGACAGCCGCGGAGAATGAACCCGCCTCAATAGCCCAGCGCGCAGCCGTCCTTGCGCGGGTCGGAGCCGCCGGTGAGCGTGCCCTTGTCCCAGTCGATCCAGATCGCCTGGCCGCCGCCGAGCGGCGAGCCCACCTTGGTGGTCTTGTGGCCGATCTTCTGCAGTCCCTCGACGACCTCCGCGGGCACGCCGTCCTCGAGCTGATAGACGCCCTCGTAGTGCAGGCCGCGCGCCATATCGATGGCTTCCTGCACGTCGCAGCCATAGTCGAGGATGTTGGTCAGCACGTGGGTCTGGCCGACCGGCTGGTACTGGCCGCCCATGACGCCGAACGACATCTGGGCGCGGCCGGCCTTGGTGGCCAGGGCCGGGATGATGGTGTGCAGCGGGCGTTTGCCCGGACCGATGCAGTTCGGATGACCGGGCTGGATGCGGAAGCCGCCGGCGCGGTTCTGCAGCAGCACGCCGGTCTCGTTGGAGACGATCGCCGAGCCGAACGAATGCGCGATCGAGTTGATGAAGGAGCAGACGTTGCGGTCGCGGTCGACCACCGTGATGTAGACCGTCTCCGGATTCATCGGCGGCGCGACGTTCGGCAGATCGAGCAGCTTGTCGAGGCTGATCTGCGAGATGTACTCGTCGGCGAATTCCTTGGCGAGGATGCTGGCGACCTCGGTCGTCATGTGCGCGGGATCGCCGATGTGCTGCTCGCGCATCATGTAGGCGATGCGCGCGGCCTCGGCCTCGAGGTGGAAGCGCTCGACGCTGAGCGGCGCGATCCGGGTCAGGTCGAAGCGCGACAGGATGTTGAGCATCACCAGCATGGTGATGCCCGGACCGTTCGGCGGGCACTGCCAGACGTCGTGGTCCTTGTAGGTGGTGCCGATCGGCGCGGTGACCTCGGTCTGGTGGTTGGCGAAATCCTCCAGCGTGTGCAGGCCGCCGATGCCGCGCAGGGTCTGCACCATGTCCTCGGCGACGGCGCCGGTATAGAAGCCCTTCGGGCCTTCCTTGGCGATGACGCGCAAGGTCTGCGCCAGCTCCGGCTGGCGGATCACGTCGCCGGCCACGGCCGCCCTGCCGCGCGGCAGGAAATAGCGCGCGGTGTTGGTGCCGTTCTTGAGCTTCTCGAACTGGTTGTTCCAGTCGAAGCCGACTCGCGGCGCCACCACGTAGCCGTCCTCGGCGGCGCGGATCGCCGGCTGCAGCAGGCGGTCGAGACCGAGCCGGCCATGGTCGCGCAGGATGCGGTCCCAGGCGTCGATCGCGCCGGGCACGGACACGGCGTGGGCCGAGGTCAGCGGCACCGAATGGATCTTGCGCTCGAGGTACCAGTCGACGGTGGCCGCGGCCGGCGCCCGGCCCGAGCCGTTATAGGCCGTGACCCGGCCCTCGCCCTTGGGCTGGACGAGTGCGAAGCAGTCGCCGCCGATACCGGTGGACTGCGGCTCGATCACGCCGAGCAGCGCGCAGGCCGCCACCGCGGCGTCGGCTGCGGTCCCGCCGGCGCGCAGCACCTCGATCCCGGCCAGCGCGGCTTGCGGATGCGAGGTTGCGATCATTCCGTTCTGGGCGTGGACCGTGGACCTGCCGGGAAAATGGAAGCTTCTCATCGTTGCTCGCTGCGTGATCTTGTTGGGGCCGGGACGCCCGTGCTGGCCAGCTACATGGCACATTCCTTCCAGCCTCGGCAATGGCCCGGGATACCAGCTTTTCTATGGTCAGCTCTGCTGCTAAATGGCCGCATGCCCCTGACCGTCGCCGCCTTCTATCAGTTCGTTGCACTGCCCGACTTCCGCGACCTTCGCGCGCCGCTCAAGACCTTCTGCGCGGAGCGCGGTATCAAGGGGAGCATCCTGCTCGCTGAGGAGGGCATCAACGGCACCGTGGCCGGGTCCGAACAGGCCATCGCCGCGCTGGTCGACGCGTTTCGGCTCGGCACGCTGTTCGCCGGGCGCCTCGACAATCTGGAGCTGAAGTTCTCGCAGGCTGCGGCCATGCCCTTCCAGCGCCTGAAGGTCCGGCTGAAGCGCGAGATCGTGACGCTGGGCGATGCCGCCGCCGACCCGACCCGCCAGGTCGGGACCTATGTCAGTCCCGCCGATTGGAACGCGCTGATGTCAGCGCCCGATACGCTCGTGCTCGACACCCGCAATGCGTTCGAGGTCGCGATGGGCACGTTCGAAGGCGCGGTCGATCCCGGCCTGCGCAGCTTCGGACAGTTCAAGGATTTCGCGGCCCGCGCGCTCGATCCGGCCAGGCACAAGCGGATCGCGATGTTCTGCACCGGCGGCATCCGCTGCGAGAAGGCGAGCGCGCTGCTGCTGGCCCGCGGATTTTCAGAGGTCTACCACCTCAAGGGCGGCATCCTGAGATATCTCGAGGAGGTCCCGGAAGCCGACAGCCGCTGGCGCGGCGGCTGTTTCGTGTTCGACGAACGGGTCGCGCTCGGCCACGGGCTGCGCGAGCACGCCGCGGCTGCGAGCCAAGGTCAGGCGGAGGGCGCGAGCGATGAGCCATTCTGAACAGTCGCGCCAGGAACTGGCCGAACGGATCGACCGGCTGGAGATGCGGCTGACGTTTCAGGACGACACGATCGAGACCCTGAACCAGACCATCACGGCGCAATGGCGCGAGATTGACGCCCTGAAGCGGCAGATCGCCTTGATGGTCGAGCGGCTCGAGGACGCCCAAGGCAATGCCGAGGGGCCGCGCAATGAGCCGCCGCCGCACTACTGAGCGTGCGGCAGCCTCAGGCCGGAACGGTCGCCGGCGCCTTGCTCGAGGGCAGATCGACCACCTCGCCTGCCATGACCAAGCGGTCGCGGCCGCCGTCCTTGGCCGCGTAGAGCGCGCGGTCGGCCGACTCGATCAGCGAAGCCGGGCCCGCGGAGCGCTCGAAGCCGGGGCGGCAGACAGCCCCGCCGATGCTGGCCGTCACGATGCCCGGCGGGTTGTGCGCGTGGACGATGCCCGCTTCATGCAGGGCCCGCCGGATGCGCTCGCCGAGCCGCGCGCATCCCGCGGCATCGGTGTTCGGCAGCAGCAGCGCAAACTCCTCGCCGCCATAGCGGGCCACGAGATCCGAGCTGCGTTGGGCCTCGTCCGCCAGAACGCTGGCGACCGTGTGCAGGCATTCGTCGCCCGCCGGATGGCCGTAGGTGTCGTTGAAGGCCTTGAAGTGGTCGATGTCGATCATCAAGAGCGCCAGCGAGGTCTTTTCGCGATAGGCCCTGCCCCACTCCTCCATCAGCCGCTCGTCGAAGCGGCGGCGGTTGGCGAGCCCGGTGAGACCGTCCTCGATCGCCAGCGTCTCGAGCCGGCCCTGCAGCGTCTTCTGCTGCGTCACGTCGCGCGTGACCGCGACGAACCCATCGAGTTCGCCGTTCGGCTGGCGTGTGGCGCGAATGGTGGCCTCGACCCAGATTTCCGATTTGTCGCGCCGACGCATGCGATAGGTCGCACGCGCCTCGTCGGCCGCGCCCTTCCTGAGCTGATCCAGGATCTCCTGGAGCTGCGGACGATCGAGCGGATTCACGCCGGAGATCGCGCGCTTGCCGAGCAGCTGCGACGGATGCCATCCGAGAACGCGCGTGGTCGAGGGCGACACGTAGCCGATGCATTCGTCGAGATCGATGCGCGTCACGATGTCGCTGGAGCCTTCGGCAAGCAGCCGGAAGTTCTCCTCCTTGGCCGCGAGCGCTGCGGATAGCTGCTGCCGCCGCAGCAGCTGCTTGACGAGGAACATGCCGATCGCAACGACGAGCGCGAGCAGACTGACCTGGACAGTGAACCGCACGAAAGCGTCGCGTTTCCACTCGGCGAGCACGTCCGCCTCCGTCCGCGTGGCCAGGATGAGGAACGGATAGCGCTGCGCGTGCTGGTAAAAGCCGATGCGGTCGGACATCTCGCCCGGGCGGCGGAAGTGCAAGGTGCCCGACGCCGGGTGATAGGGAATCACCTCGAGGACCGGATGCCCAAGCGTTCGCGAATCCGGCTCGGAGTTGTCCGCGAGCACCGATCCGTCGCGGCTCATCAGACTGATCGTTCCCTGCTGGCCGACGTCGAACTGGCGGTAGAACCCGGCGAAATAGGCGACATCGACGGTCGCGAGCACGACGCCGCCGAAGCTGCCGTCGGAGTGATTCCAGCGGCGCGAGAGGGTAATCACCCACTGCCCACCGGACTTGCTCTGCACCGGATGGCCGATCAGCAGCGAGCGGTCGGCCGATGTGCGGTGATGAGCGAAGTAGTCGCGGTCGGCATTATTGTAGTTGGAGAGCGTGACGTCCTCGGTCGTGGCGAGCCAGTCGCCATTCCCGTCATAGGCGAAGACGCCCCGGATGCGGCCCAGCGTCGCCTTTCGGGCCTTCAGGATCGTCTGCAGACGGGCGATTGCGCCGGACTTGCCGTCATCAGTCTCAAGTGCGGCAACAACCCCGCGCAGCAGCGAATCGGCGAGCTCGAACGTGTCTTCGACGTGCTGTGTGAGAGATCGCGCGAGATTGGCCAGATCGATCTCGGCATTCCGCACCTCGGCGTTCCGCGTCGTCCACTCGCCCCAGCCGCTGAAGGCGAGGATGGCGCCACACAAAAGCGCAAGCACGCCAGCCGCCCACAAGGGCAGGCGGCTCAGGTCAACTCTGGTCGCACCAACGTCCATTCCGCGGGACTCTCCGGACCTCGGCAGAGTCTCACGGACATCTTAGCTAACTCTGAAATGAGCCCGGTTCCACGTCCTCGGGACACACCGTAGGACTACGGCTCAACCGTATAATTACGGGGTCGCCGCAGGTGTGCGCGCTCGCGCCATACTTGTTAGTTCAACGTGCGAACGCCGATCGGACCTTCTCCCACAGCGAGGACGCCCGCTGCCCGGAAGCGTCTCGCTCGCCACTCGCCGCATTCACGCGCGTCGTCGACGGCTGCTGCGCGCTGACCGGATCGGACGCAGGAAACGTATCCATGAGTCCCTCGTCGAGCGCCGTTGCAGCCTTGCCATCGAGACGAGCGGCCTCGCGTGTATCGACGGCATGCTTGTCGCGCGGTGCGGGATTGAATTTCTCAGCCATGATCGATCTCCCTGTGCGCCGACAACGCCGCGGCGAGAGGCGTGTTCCCTGGTCGATCCCGCATCCTGTCGACGCGTGGGCACGCCCGCCGGGTTGGCGCCCGGACCGATATAAGCTTGGCCGGAACCGCCCGGCCATGTATCACGGGCGGTAAACCAGTCCTGAAGGTTGCGGAGCCCCAGCGTGAGTGAGACTGCCGTGAACAAGCCTTTCATCGACGTGCTGGCCGGTCAGCGGCAAAGCGTGCCTCCGATCTGGATGATGCGCCAGGCCGGCCGCTATCTGCCGGAATATCGCGAGGTCCGCGCCAAGGCCGGAGGTTTCCTGGACCTCTGCTTCAATCCTGAGCTGGCCGCCGAGGTCACCCTGCAGCCGATCCGGCGCTTCGGCTTCGATGCGGCGATCATCTTTTCCGACATCCTGGTCATCCCGCACGCGCTCGGCCGCAGCGTCCGTTTCGAGGTCGGCGAAGGGCCGCGACTCGATCCGCTGGACACGCCCGACAAGATCGCGACGCTGTCCGGCCAAGCGGATCTCTCCAAGCTCGAGGCGGTGTTCGAGGCGCTGCGCCGCGTCCGCGGCGAGCTGCCGCCGAGCACCGCACTGATCGGCTTTTGCGGCGCGCCATGGACGGTCGCGACCTACATGGTGGCGGGCCAGGGCACGCCGGACCAGGCCCCGGCGCGGCTGCTCGCCTACCGCCATCCCCAAGCGTTCAGCAAGATCATCGACGCGCTGGTGGACAGCTCCATCGCCTATCTCCTGAAGCAGCTGGACGCAGGTGCCGACGCGCTGCAGATCTTCGACACCTGGGCCGGCGTGCTGTCCCCGCGCGAGTTCGCCCGCTGGTCGGTCGCGCCGACCAAGCGCATCGTCGAGGGCGTGCGCAAGGCGCGGCCGGATGCGAAGATCATCGGTTTTCCGCGCGGCGCTGGTGCTCTGTTGCCGGGCTTTGTCGCGGAAACCGGCATCGATGCTGTCAGCATCGACTGGACCGCGGAGCCTGGCCTGGTGCGCGAGCGGGTGCAGAGCAAGGTTGCGGTTCAGGGCAATCTCGATCCGCTGGCGCTGATCACCGGCGGCGCGGCGCTCGACCAGGCGGTCGATGACGTGCTGGCAAGCTATTCCAGCGGGCGGCACATCTTCAATCTGGGCCACGGCATCCTGCCGGAGACCCCGATCGCCCATGTCGAGCAGATGCTGGCGCGCGTGCGCGCCTTCAAGGGCTGACGGGCTAGCGCGGCCGGCTGCGCTCGATCAGCGCGGCCGCGCCTTTGGCAAGCAATTCGAGCCCGACCGTCCGGCCGAGCTCGCGCGGACGATCAGCTGGCGCAGAGCGTTGCGCCTCGATGAAGCGGCCGCCGTCCTCGTCGAGCACTGAGGCGGTCAAGGTCATCTGCGCGCCGTCGATGGTCGAGAAGCCCGCGATCGGCGAGTTGCAGTGGCCGTTGAGCACCCACAGCACCTCGCGCTCGGCGTCCGCGCAGGCCCGCGCTGCCACGTCATCGATGGTCGCCAGGATCCGCCGTGTCTCGAAATCCGATGCGGGGCACTCGACTGCGACGATGCCCTGCCCGACCGCCGGCAGCATGTCGGCGACGGGAAAGTCGTACGACGCACGGTCGGAGAGTCCGACCCGCTCCAGTCCGGACCGCGCCATGATCAGCGCATCGGCCGGCCCGACCGCACCGCCATCCGGCAGCCGCTGCAACTCGCCATTGTCGAGCTTGCGGATGCGGGTGTCGGCGGCGCCGCGGAAATGGATCAGCTCGGCGTGCGGAAACAGCCGCCGCGCGTAGGCCGCGCGGCGCACGGCGTTGGTGCCGATCTTGAAGCCCCGGCCGCCATCCTTGCGGAAATCGTCCAGCGACAACCCCCGCCGCAACACCAGCACGTCGCCCGGCGGATCGCGCGACAGCAAGGCCGCGATCACGAGACCCGGCGTCTCCTCATTGCCCGGCATGTCCTTCAGCGAGTGCATCGCTGCATGCAGCTTGCCCTCGAGCATGGCCCGGCGGATCTCGGCGACGAACGCCCCACCCTTGCCGCCATGGGTCAGAAGCTTGCTGGTCTGGTCAGAGTCGCCGGTCGTCTCGAATTTGACGATCTCGATGTCGAGCGCGGGGATCGCGGCCTGCAGCCGGCGCGCGATCTCCTCCGTCTGCGCCAACGCCATCGTGCTCTTGCGGGTACCGATCCGGAAACGTGTCACGAGCTCATTCCTGCGTCAGCGCGTGTCCTGCAAGATCATGTCGGAGGCCTTCTCCGCGATCATGATGACCGGCGCATTGGTGTTGCCCGAAACCAGGTCCGGCATGATCGAGGCGTCGACGACGCGCAGGCCGTCGATGCCGCGCACCCGCAGCCGCTGATCGACCACGGCCAGCGCATCGGTCCCCATCCGGCAGGTCGAGGTCGGATGATAGATCGTGCTGCCGGTCTGTCGGCAATAGGCCAGGATGTCGTCGTCGCTCACGATCTTGGACCCCGGATAGGCTTCATCCGAGACATACGGCTTCAAGGCTGGCGCCGCCAGAATTTTCCGCAAGATCCGGAGCCCGTCGACATTGGCCCGCCGGTCGGTCTCGCTGGCGAGATAATTGATGCGGATCTCCGGCGGTGTCGCCGGATCGGCGCTCCTGATCCGCAGCGAGCCGCGGCTTTCGGGCCTGAGCTGGCAGACCGAGGCGGTGAAGCCGGAGAAGCTGTGCAGCTTCTCGCCCATCTTGTCGGTCGAGAACGGGATGAAGTGGATCTGGACATCCGGGCTCGCGAGCCGCGGATCGGTCTTGAAGAACGCGCCGGCAGTGCCTGCCGCGATCGTCAGCGGGCCCTTGCGGAAGGCCGCGTAGCGCGCGCCGGCCAGCACCTTGCTAACGGGATTATTGACGATGTCGTTGAGCGTGATGCGCTGGCTGCAGCGCATCACGATGCGCACCTGGAGATGATCCTGCAGGTCGCTGCCGACACCCGGCGCATCGAGCACCACGGCGATGCCGTGCTGCTTGAGCAGGTCACCCGGGCCGACGCCGGACAGTTGCAGCAGCTGCGGAGAATTATAAGCACCGCTGGATACCAGGACTTCCTTGCGCGCGCGGACGGTCCGCAGCCGGCCGCGCTGGCTGAAACTCACGCCACTGGCGCGGCGCCCCTCGAACAGGATGCGCTGGGCCAGCGCATCGGTCTCGACGTTGAGATTGCTGCGGCCGAGCGCCGGCCGCAGATAGGACACCGCGCTGCTGGAGCGGCGGCCGCGGAAGGTCGTGGTCTGGAAGAAGCCTGCGCCTTCCTGGCTGGCGCCGTTGAAGTCGGCATTGAACGGCAGGCCGGCCTCGACCGCCGCCTTCACGAACGCCTCGGACAGCGGATCCTCGTGCCGCCAGTCGGACACCGGCAGCGGGCCGCCGACGCCGTGGTAGTCATCCGCGCCGCGGCACTGATTTTCCGCCCGCTTGAAATAGGGCAGCACATCGTCATGGCTCCAGCCGACATTGCCGCGCTGGCGCCAGCGGTCGTAATCCTCGTGCTGGCCACGAACGTAGAGCAGGCCGTTGATCGAGCTGGAGCCGCCCAGCACTTTTCCGCGCGGCTGGAACACGGAGCGGCCGTCGAGCCCCGGCTCGGGCTCGGTCTGGTACATCCAGTTGACGGTCTTTTCCTTGAACAGCTTGCCATAGCCGAGCGGAACGTGGATCCAGATGTTGGTATCCTTGGGACCGGCTTCGAGCAGCAGCACCGTGTGCCTGCCGTCGCTGCTGAGACGATTGGCGAGAACGCAGCCCGCGGAGCCGGCACCGACCACGACATAGTCAAATTCCAGGTCCGCCTCACGCACCGCCACGCTGCCGTCCATCGCTTCCCTGCCCGGTTTTCTTGGTCTTTCATCCTGGAGATACCAAAAGACGATGACATGCAAGGGCCAAATCCGCAGGCCCGCCCCGCCGCATCAATCGTTGCTCCGGACAGCGAACAGCCGCGCGGCATGCCGCGCGATCATGATGTCCTCGTTGGTGTTGATCATGAGCACGCGAACCCGCGAGCCATCCGCCGAGACCACGGTTTCGCCCGCGCGATTCCTGCTCTCATCGAGCACGATCCCGAGCCATTCGAAGCCTTGGCAGACGCGCGCACGGATGCGCCAGGCGTGCTCGCCGATGCCGCCGCAGAACACGACGACGTCGATGCCGGAGAGCACCGCGGCCATGGCGCCGAGCTCGCGCCTGATCCGGTCGACGAAATAGTCGATCGCCTGTGCGGACTCGGGCGTACCGGCCGCCTCCAGTTCACGCATGTCCTGTGACAGGCCCGAGAGCCCCTTCAGACCCGCGTGATTGTAGAGCAGATCCGTCACAGCGGCGGGCGACATCCGCTTCTCCTGCAGGAGGTAGAGAACCACGCCGGGATCGAGCTGTCCGCAGCGCGTCCCCATCGGCAGGCCGTCGAGCGCCGTGAACCCCATCGACGAGCCGATGCTCTGTCCGTCGCGGATCGCACACATCGAGGCGCCATTGCCGAGATGCATCACCACCACACGGCCTCTCGCGTCACCCGGCGCGATCTCCTTCAATCGCGAGACGACATATTCGTAGGACAGGCCGTGAAAGCCGTAGCGCCGGACACCCTGGTCATAGAGCGCGCGCGGCAGCGCGTAGGTATCGCTCACCCATGGATGCGAGCGATGGAAGGCGGTGTCGAAACATGCGGCCTGCAGCGCATCGGGAAAGGCGCGGTGGGCGGCGCGCACGCCGGCGAGATTGTGAGGCTGGTGCAGCGGCGCGAGCGGATTGAGCGCCTCCAGGCGTGCGAGGACATCGCCGGCGATCACGACGGGCTGGGTGAATGCGAGCCCGCCATGCACGATGCGATGGCCGACCACATCGACGGCGGTGCGACCGACGGCGCGTTGCAGGACGTCGATCACCACCGCGAAGGCTGCTTCATGCGTCGCCGCCCGCGTCGGGTCGAGCCGCTCATCCGCAAGCGGACGGCCATTCAGCCAGGCTTCGAGATGCGGGACCGCGCTGCCAAGCCCCTCGATCTGGCCCCGCAGGGTTTCGACCAGGCCGGCATCGTGTGCGAACAATGCGAATTTGATCGACGACGAGCCCGCAT
This sequence comes from Bradyrhizobium sp. SSBR45G, assembly GCF_030159255.1. Classification (GTDB taxonomy): domain Bacteria; phylum Pseudomonadota; class Alphaproteobacteria; order Rhizobiales; family Xanthobacteraceae; genus Bradyrhizobium. Next base: position 113,809 of record NZ_BSCT01000026.1, read on the forward strand.
TGACGGTGAGGATGTGCTGCATCGTCATGCCGCCGGCCTTCGCAAGGAAGGCTCGCCAACGCGCAAAATGGGGAAAATACGAGCCATTTTCATGACGATCCAAAGACAAACAAAACGCTAGGTTGCATCGCTATGCCGAGAGTATCGTCTGCGGACGTTTTGCGAAAGCGAGCCGGATTGCGGGGAGGACCTTTGTGGTGAACATGCCTCGACATCTCCTGCCGACCACCGTGGTCGGAAGCTATCCGCAGCCGGACTGGCTGGTCGATCGCGCCATGCTCGCCAAATCCGTTCCGCGCATCCGGTTGCAGGGCATGTGGCGGATCCAGCGGCCGCTGCTCGACGACGCCCAGGACGACGCCACGATCGTCGCGATCCACGACATGGAGCAGGCCGGGATCGACATCGTGTCCGATGGCGAGATCCGGCGCGAGAGCTACTCCAACCGCTTCGCCACCGCGCTCGACGGCATCGATGCCGACAATCCGGCGATCATCATCTCGCCCTCCGGCATCAAGACGCCGGTGCCGCGCGTCGTCGGACCGATCAGGCGGAAGGACCAGATCGAGCTGCGCGACATGGAGTTCCTTCGCCGCAACACCGTCCGCGCCGCCAAGATCACCCTGCCCGGGCCGTTCACCCTGAGCCAGCAGGCGCAGGACGACTACTACCGCGACGACGAGGCGCTCGCGATGGCCTTTGCCGAGGTCGTCAACGCCGAGGCGCGTGACCTGCAGCGGGCGGGCGCCGACGTCATCCAGCTCGACGAACCCTGGGTGCGCAACAATCCGCAGGCGGCGCGGCGCTATGCCGTGAAGGCGATCAACCGGGCGCTGGATCATGTCACGGTGCCGACCATCGTTCATGTCTGCTTCGGCTATGCCGCCATCGTGCCGGGCGCGAGCAAGCCGAGCGGATATGCGTTTCTCACCGAGCTTGCCGATTGCTGCGCGACCCAGATCGCGATCGAGGCGGCGCAGCCGCGGCTCGATCTCGGCGTTCTCAAGGATCTCCAGGCCAAGACCATCGTGCTCGGCGTTCTCGATCTCGGCGATCCCGAGGTCGAGCCGGTCGCGGTGATCACCGAGCGCATTCGCAACGGCCTCAAAGTCGTGGCGCCGGAGCGGCTCGTCGTCGCGCCGGATTGCGGCATGAAATATCTGCCGCGCGCCACCGCGTTCGGGAAATTGAAGGCGATGTGCGCGGCGGCGGCGCGGGTGCGCGCGGAGTTGGACTGAGGCCAATAAGGCAGCTTCGGCGCATGTCGGGCAGCGTCGTCCACGGCGACGCCACCCTGCAACCCCATTCCCGGAATAAGGCAGGCGGTGAACGCCGCGGATCGGCTGAGCCGATCGTGTCGGAATGGAGGCTCTCATGGCCGTCTGCATCTCGTCGAGAAACCTCGCCGGTGCAATCGCCCTGCTCGGCGGCTCAGCGCTGAGCGGGGCTGCATGCGCCGATCCGCTCGACAACGTCATGGGCGGGCTGCTGCGCGACGCGCGCAGCTCGTTTGCGCGCGTGGTGCCGCTCGACCTCGTGCCGACAATGCCGTCGTTGCAGCCTCCTTCGATCCAACAACCCGCGCCGCCGCCCGTCGCCGCGCAGCCGCTTCAGCCTCCCGCTCCGCAGGCGGGGACCAGGCCGGCGCCGGCTCCGGAGCGCGCGGCCAAGACACGGCCGCCGCTCAGTCCTGCCGCGTCGGCACTGGCCGCGGCCGAAGCCGCGGAGACCATCGCCGATGCCAATCTCGATGCCGCGCTGGCGGCGAACGAGAAGGCGGTGGCCGAGCGCAGCGCGGCGGAAGCGCTGGCGAAAGCCAATCCCGTCCCCGCCAATCTCGCCGCCGCCAGGGCCGCGGCAGATGCGGCGCATGACGCGGAGGCCAACCTCACCGACGCGCTGCTCGCCGACAAGGACGCAGATGCCCGCCTCAAGGCGGCGCGCGCCGCGGTCGCGGCGGAGCAGAACGGCCGCAAATCCTCGGCCAGGTCACAGTCGGCACTGCCGGTCAGCCTCGCCGACAAATAGCCGGCCAGGCGTCACGGCGCGTCGGCGCGCTCCAGCGTATCGATCGTCACCACGCCATGGGCGCGCGAGACGCAGGCGCACAGCTTGCGGCTCTCGTGCTTCTGCTCGGCGCTGAAGAACACGTCGCGATGATCGATCTCGCCGTCGACCTCGACCACGTCGAGCGCGCAGACCCCGCATTCGCCGCGCCGGCAGTCGGCCATGACCTCATGGCCGGCGGCGTTGAGCACATCCAGCATCGAGCGGTCGCGGGGCACCAGGATCTCCTCGCCGCTGCCGCGCAGGCGAACCTTGAACGGCTCGGTCGACAGCCGCCCTGACGATCCGAACGTCTCATAGCTGAGATCGGCCGGCTGACGGCCACACGCCGCCCAGGCGCTACGCGCCGCATCCAGCATCCGCATCGGCCCGCAGAACAGCACGGCCGTTCCCGCCGGCAGCGCGGCGAACACGCCGGACAGATCGAGCCGCTGCGACTGGTCGGCCGCGTAGACGGCAAGCCGGTCGCCGAGCAGCGCCGAAAGCTCCTCGACATAGGCCGCATCGTCCTGCGATCGCACCGCGTAATGCAGCGACACGTTCGGCGTCTTGCGCAACAGAGCCTGCGCTGCGCCGACCAGCGGCGTGATGCCGATGCCGCCGGCGACGAGGCAATAGTCCTTGCGCTGCCAGTCGACCTGCAGCAGCGAACTCGGGCTGGCCACGTCGATCCGTGCCCCCGGCTGCAGCGACCACAGATAGCGCGACCCGCCGCGCGAATCCTCGGCATGCCTCACGGCGATCCGGTAGCCGCGCGGATCGGCCTCGCCGACCAGAGAATAGGAGCGCACATCGGGCTGACCATTGACGAGAACGCCGACCTTGATGTGGCTGCCGATCGCGTAGGGCGCGCAGATATAACCATCCGGCCGTAGGATGAATTCGCGGATTCCCGCGGCGAGATCGCGCGTCGCCACCAGCGTCGCGGGGGACCAATTGTCCTGGAAGCGCATGATCGTCTCCGTCAGTTCTCAGGTCGACGCCTTGATCAGCACGGCGGCCGGAACGAGATCCATCGGGCCCCGCGCCTTGACCGCCAGCCGCAGATTGCGGGCCGCCAGCCGGGCATGCTCGCGCATGATCCCCTCGGCGCGCGCGCCCTCGCGGTTCTCGATCGCATCGATGACGATGCGATGATGCTCCTGCGCGACCACCAGGATGTGGCGCGCCTCGGGCAGCGCCGACTGCGCCATGACGAAGCCGCTCGGCGAGGCGAACGGCAGCGCACTGGCGCGGTCGACCTGGCGGATCACCGGCGGACTGCGCGACAGCTCCGCCAGCAAGGCGTGAAACCGCGCATTGAGCGCGACATAGGCCGAGAACGCATCGAAGGAAATCTCCTGCGGCGCGATCAGCTCGTCGATCTGGGCGAGACATTCGCGCATCGGCTCGGTATCGCGCACGGAGACGCCGCGCTCGGCGGCGAGCCGCGCCGCCAGACCTTCCATCGTGCCGCGCACCTCGATGGAGTCGAGCACGTCGCGCTCGGAGAACGACTTCACCATGAAGCCGCCCGACGGAATCGCCTCGAGCAGTCCCTCCTCCTCCAGCCGAACCAGCGCCATGCGCACCGGCGTGCGCGAGACGCCGGCGACCTCGACCGCCTGCAGCTCCGAGATGCGCTCGCCGGGCCGCAGGCCTCCGGTGAGGATCAGGTCGCGCAGAGTGAGCTGCGCACGGACGGTCTGAGATACGGAACGCTCGGTCTCGCGCTCGGCCATTCCATCTACTCCGCGGCTTCGCGCAGCGGCGTCTCGCGTGCGATCATCCGGTCGATGATCCGCCGCGCCCACATTGCGCCTGCATCGATGTTGAGGTTGTAGAAGACGCGTCCGGGGTTCTCGTCCATAGCCCGCTGCTGCGCCTCGAGGATCAGCTCGTCCTCGCGGAAGATGCCGGACACGCCCTCGCGGATTTCGGTCGTCAGCCGCTGCTCGGTGAGCTGATAGTTGCGGGCGAAGGCCCAGAAATAGTGGCAGGTCTTGTCGGTCTCAGGCGTGATGGTGTTGAGCACCATGCCGTTGACGCCCTGCGAACGATCGCCTTCCGGCGCGCCGGTCCCGGTCGGCGCCACGCCGACGTCGATCGTCACCGTGCACGGCGCCTCGAAGCGGATGATCTGCCAGCGGTCGACGAGACCTTCCTTGCCGAGCTGCCTGGCCCAGAACGGCGGCGGCTCGATGCCGCGCATCCAGCGCGTCACGGTCGCGGTGCGCTCGCCATGGGTGACGTCGAACGGCGCTTCAGCGACCGCATCGTTGCCGATCGACGAGCCGTGCACGAAGGTCTCGTGGGTGAGATCCATCAGATTGTCGACCACGAGGCGATAGTCGCATTTGACCTGGATGGTCTTGCCGTCGCCGACCCACGCCGGATCGTGGTTCCAGTGCATGTCGGGGATCGCAGCAGGATCGGCCAGCGCCGGATCGCCCATCCACAGCCAGATGAAGCGATGGCGTTCCACCGCCGGATAGGCGCGCACGCAAGCGGAGGGATTGATGGTCTCCTGCGAGGGCATGAAGGTGCAGCGGCCCTGCGGGCTGAATTTCAGGCCGTGATAGCCGCAGACGACGGTGTCGCCCTCGAGCCGGCCCTTGGACAGCGGCACCAGCCGGTGCCAGCAGGCATCCTCGAGCGCGGCAATGCCGCCGTCAGCCTTGCGATACATCACGACGTGCTTGCCGCAGATCGTCCGCGGGAGCAGCGCCTGCTTGACCTCGGCGTCCCAGGCGGCGGCGTACCAGGCATTCATGGGGAAGGGAGCGGCCATGGCGTGTCCTCTAGCGGTAGGTCAGTATACTCTGCCTGACGATCTGTATACAGCAACACCCAAAAACCTGCAAGATTACCCGCTCTCCCCGACCAAGATGATGATTTTTGTATACAGGCTCATTCCTGGTATACCAAGATGATCGAGGGAATCGGTCTTTTCCAGATCAAAATCTGATGGAATTCCATCATTTCGGCCGACTTGCCCATCTGCCGAGCATCAACTCGGCCTTGTAACGGAACGCGAGCTTCGGCGGATCAGACTGCGCCGAACAGATCGCGATGTCGGATGTGCGCCCGCAGGCGTCACTCGTCTCGATCGAGAGCAGATCCCGCCCGGCCGGCGACAGCGCGCCACGCTCGCCTTCGACATTCCGTCTCCTTTCATCACCACGCCGCCCATGCGCCACTGGCCCGGCTGAGCCAGATCCGCCGCGGCGGGGTGATGAACGGTTCGACGATCACAGCGGCGCGCCGCCGAGCCAGGCCGCACCGCGCGCGTACAGCGCCTCGACCTCCGGCCCCTTCAATCCGGGCATGTCGCGCTTGACGGTGTAGCCGATCCGCGTCTGCAGATAGGCAAGGTGCCGATAGCCGACCGGAAACTGCTCGAGCAGCTCCCGGTCGAGCGCCGGCACCGCGCCGGGCGTCACCGGGTCCATGCGATCCTTCTCGTAGATCGGCTGGCGCAGCACGATGCCCCATGTGCCGGCGCGCTTTTCGAGAAAGTCGTAGAAGCGGCCGGTACACAGCACGTCGCATACGACGCCTTCGACCTCGGCCCGCTGCGAGATCGTCATCTTGGTCTGCGCGATCGCGCGGGAGCCTTTGAGATCGACCGAGATGCCGCCGAGGAAGTGCAGGATGTTGACGCCCTTGGCCCACGCGGCCTTGCTGATCTCGATGAACTCGTCGCCGGTGCCCTGCGTCCACGTTGCCATCATCCGTCCGTCCGGATGCCACACCGTGCGGAAGCGCTCCCAGTCACCGGCATCGCGCCAGATCGCCCAATTCTGCAGCAGTTCGCGGATCAGACGGTCGTCCTCGATCTCGGCGGCGGTCTTGGTCATGGTGCATTCCTCTTTCGGTTGTCGCTGCTGAATACGAGATCGGGATAGTGCTGCAAAGTCACGGCTGATCATGGCTGCCCAGAGCGCACCACGCACTCGGTGTCGTCCCGGGCGAGCCCGGCAACGCGAAGCGTTGGCGGACGCCGACCCGGGACCCATAGGCCGTGGCGGATGTGGCTGGGCGGGATCGATCGACCATCGTGCCCAAAACGTCTCCCTGGGGTTATGGGTCCCGGATCTGCGCGCGCGTGCCGGACAACGCTTGCGCGTTGCCGGGAGCGCGCTTGTCCGGGACGACAGCGGAGCAGACGATCGAGACCTGCGTTTCATCAGCGGTGCAAAGAGACAAGCGATCGTCATCCCGCAGCACATCGTGCTCAGGTCATCAAGCATTCGTGTCCCTCCTGAATCACGAGAGGGCGCGGAGAAGGCCGGACCTCGGCTGAGGCCCGTGGCCC
>NZ_BSCT01000027.1 GCF_030159255.1 Bradyrhizobium sp. SSBR45G
CCTGTCAGGAATCAACCCGGTCCAAAATGTCAGGACTCAGCCCGGTTCATACCCCGGAGACCCCCACCCCCGACCCCTCCCCGCAAGGGGGAGGGGAGCATACCGACGTCGGGGAGAGGGCCTGGGTCCGACTAACGCGACGCCGCTTACGCCGCCGCCTTTTTCGCCTTCGCATCGCGGATCGCGGCCCACACCTTCTCCGGCGTCAGCGGCGTCTGCAGGTTGGTGATGCCCAGCTCGAACAGCGCGTCCATCACGCCGTTGGTGATGCAGGGCGGGCCGCCGATGGCGCCGGATTCGCCGCAGCCCTTGGCGCCGAGCGGGTTGGTCTTGCACGGCGCGGAATCGTCGAGCGTGACCGTGATCGGGGGCACGTCGTCGGCACGCGGGATGCAGTAGTCCTGATAGGTCGCGGTCAGGAGCTGGCCGTCGGCATCGTAGGCGACGTTCTCGTACAGCGCCTGACCGATCCCCTGCGCGACGCCGCCATGGATCTGGCCGGCGACCAGCATCGGATTGACCGCGACGCCGACGTCGTCGACCGTGGTGTAGCGCACCACGCGGCTGATGCCGGTCTCCGGATCGATCTCGACCTCGCAGACATGGGTGCCGTTCGGCCAGCTCGGACCGTCGACCTCGCCCTCGCTGTCGACCGAGAGCTTGGCCTTCGTCTCCTTGCCGGCGATCTCGAACAGGCTGATGCGGCGGTCGGTGCCGACGACGCTCAGGACACCGTCGCGATATTCGATGTCCTCGACCGCGGTCTCCAGCAGGTTCGACGCCTTCTCGCGCGCCTTGGTGATGAGATCGTTCGACGACACCGCGACCGCCGTGCCGCCGACGAACAGCGAGCGCGAGCCGACGCTGCCGAAGCCGGTGGCGAGATCGGTGTCGCCCTGCACGACGTCGATCTTGTCCAAGGGTATGCCGAGCGACTCGGAGATCATCTGGGTGTAGGTGGTCTGCAGCCCCTGCCCCATCGCCATGGTGCCGGAATGCAGGATGACACGGCCCTCGGCGGTCGCGTGCAGCGAGACCTTCTCGGTGTGGGCGCGGCCGCCGGTCCATTCGATGTAGCTGGTCAGCCCGCGGCCGTAGAGCATGCCGCGCTTCTTGGCCTCGCGCTTGCGCGCATTGAAGCCGTCCCAGTCGGCGAGCTTGGAGGCGCGCTCCAGCATGTGGGCGAAGGCGCCGGAATCATACACCTGGCCGACGGCGTTGGTGTAGGGCAGTTGCGCCGGCTTGATGTAGTTCGCTTTCCGGATGGTGCGCGGATCGATACCGATCTGGCGCGCGGCGGTGTCGAACAGCCGCTCGACGATGAACACCGCCTCGGGGCGTCCGGCGCCGCGATAGGCCCCCACCGGCGCGGTGTGGGTCATCACCGTCTTCACTTCGAAATGCACCAGCGGCAGGTCGTAGACGCCGGTCTGCACGAACGGCCCGAGCACCAGCGGGATGATGTTGGCCGCGCCCGAGGAATAGGCGCCCGTGGCGCCGATCGAGCGCACGCGATAGGCCAGCACCTTGCCCTTGGCATCGAGCGCGAACTCGGCCGTCGAGGTGAGATCGCGGCCATGGGTACCGCCGACGAACTCGTCGGTCCGCTCGGCGCGCCAGCGGATCTTCTTGTTCAGCTTGGTCGCGGCATAGGCGACGATGCCGTCCTCCGGATAGAGGTTGGTCTTCTGGCCGAAGCCGCCGCCGATGTCGCCGACCAGGACGCGCACGCTTTCCTTCGGCCGCTTCAGCACGGCGTCCGCCAGCACGTCGCGGGTCGAAGCCGGGGTCTGCGACTGCACGTACAGCAGCAGCCGTCCGGTCTTCTTCTCGATTTCGGCAATGGTCGAACGCGGCTCCATCGCCGACGGCACCAGGCGCTGGCTGACGATGTCGAGCGACACCTTATGGGCGGCGCTGGCAAAGGCCGCATCGACCTTGGCGGCGTCGCCATAGCTCATCGCGGCGACGATGTTGTCGGGCGCCTCAGCCCAGACGACGGGCGCGCCGGGCTCGATCGCCTTGACCGGATCGGTGACCGCCGGCAGCACCTCATAGTCCACGACGATCGCTTCAGCGGCCTCCTGCGCAATCGTGCGCGAGGTGGCGACCACGGCGGCGACCGCCTCGCCAGTGAAGCGCACGACCTCATGGGCGAGCAGCCGGCGCGGCGGCACCGTCATCGGCTTGCCGTCCGGCCGCTTGAAGATCGCAAGCGTCGGGATGCTGCCGACGTCGTCGGCGACGAGGTCGGCCCCGGTATAGATCGCCTCGACACCGGGGATCTCCAGCGCCGCGGCGGTATCGATCGCGGAGATCTTCGCATGGGCATGCGGGGAGCGCAGCACGTAGAGCCAGAGCGCGCCGTCCTCCGGTTTGTCGTCGATGAACTGCCCCTTCCCGGTCAGCAGCCGCTGATCCTCGAGCCGCTTGACGGGCTGGCCCGCACCGAACCGCATGTTGTTGGGAAGAATGTTCATTCGTCAGTCCTTGGGTGAGTTCAAAGCAATTGCATGCTTTTTAACGGATTTGCCGCGCCACACAACAGGGGTGGTCATTCCGGGGCGCGCGCCAGCGCGAGCCCGGAATCCATAGCCACGAACGGCGGTCGGAAGCTCGATATCTCCCAGTCTACCCCGCCGAGATGGCTCGGCGTATGGATTCCGGGCTCAGCCCTTCGGGCTGCCCCGGAATGACAACGTGGAGAGGCCGGAGCAAGGGATTGGTCACCCCAGTACGTGCAGCACCTCTTCGACGACCTTGCGCTGCTCTGATGTCAGCGCGGCCTGCGGCGGCACGGGATCGCCGACGTCATAGCCCTGAATCGAGAGTCCGGCCTTGATGCAGGCGGCAAGGTTGAAGCGGGCGAAGGCCTCGTTGACGCGCCACAGCTTCTTCTGCAGCACCAGCGCGTCATCCCAGCATGCGGCCTTGCAGAGATTATAGAGCTCCACGCTCTGGCGCGGGATGATGCAGGCGGGCCCCGCCATCCAGCCATGACCGCCGATCAGCATCACGGCGGCGGGAATGTGCGAGGACGCCGCGAACACCTTGATGGCATCACCGCAGCGGTTGATGATTGACAGCAGCCGGCCGGTGTTGGTCGAGGCATCCTTGATGTAGTTGATCCGCGGATGCTCGGCGAGGCGTGCGATCACGTCCAAGGACAGATCGGAGCGCTGGAACTGCGGGTTGGTGTAGATGACGACCGGAATATCGACGGCGTCGGCGATGGCGCGGAAATAGGCTTCGACGCCGGCGTCATTGACCGGGAAATAGGCTTCGAGGACCGCCAGGATGCCGTCCGCACCGCGCTTCTCATAGGCCCGGGCTTGCGCCACCGCGTCGGCGATGGCCGTCGAGGCCACCCCGGCAATGACGGGAACACGGCCCTGCGCGGCCTCGATCGTCGCCTCCACCACGGTCATGCGCTGGGCGCGGTCGAGATAGGCGAACTCGCCGGTCGAGCCGAGCGGCGTCAGCCCATGCACGCCGGCATGGATGAGGTCATCGCACAGCCGCCCCAGCACGGCGGAGCGGATCGTGCCGTCCGGATCGATCGGCGAGGCGAGATAGGGGAACACACCCTGGAATTCGGTCATGGGCCGATATAGCGGCCGGCTCGCCTTGTCCGCAAGCAGGCCGGGCGGCTCCAGGTCCGCGCCGGGCCCGCGCATCTCCTCGCGGCAATGGCCGCCGCAGATCGGCCGGATGCACAAACTATGATGCGGCAACGGGCCACCGTTAAATCCAGCTTCAAACTTTCTGTTCACCATGTGGCGCAGGTGTCGCGGTAGAGGCCCGGACGGTGGCGGTTCAAGCGAAAACGGCGTCGATAATGACGAGGAAGGACGGCGGGATGGCGCCGGACTCGGCAGAAATGGCTCCAGACTTCGCCATTTTCAGTCATTTTTCCGCCGGATTGACCAACCATCATGTCAGGCGGAACGAGTTAGTACGAGTGCTCCAGCGTAAATTCGCCGTGGGAATTTCGATCGGAGACGAGGGAAGCCTGCAGCGAGAGCGACGATGAAGACGCTTTACGATTTGCTCGGAGCTCTTCCGGACGACGACGCTGAGGACATCCGGGCCGCCTTCCGCAAAGCGGTCAAGGAGAGTCATCCCGACGTCAATCCCGGAGACCCTGACGCCTCGCTGCGGTTTCGCCAGATCATCCGCGCCAACGACATCCTCGGCGACAAGGAGCAGCGCACGGCCTATGACCGCCTGCTCGGCGCGGCGCAGGACGAACACCGGCAGGACTCCAAGCTCGCCGTCGTCGCCAAGGTGCACAAGGTCGCATCAGGCGTGATGGCGCTGGCCGGCGCCTCCGCGGTGGCGCTGACGGGCTACCTGCTGTTCACCCATATGTCCGCCGCATCCGTGGTTCCGATGAAGCCGATCGTGGTCGCGACCAACAAGCTGAAGCCGCACGAGGTGCCCGCGAAGCCGATCGAGAGCGCGCTCGCTGCGCCGGACACGACGACGGTCGGCGAAGCGCCTGCGAAAGCCGCGGCCGAGACCGCCGCCAATGCCGCGAGCAGCAATGCGGCGGGCAGCGAGCCGCTGCCGCTCCGCGTCAGCAAGGTCGATGCTGTCTATTCGGCCGAGCAGGAGCATCCGGCCTGCACGCAGGGGGCCGGCAGCGCTCCGTGCGCGACGGATGCGCCGACGGCCGGCGGCACCGCCTCGAACGAGGCCCGCACCCTCCACGACCGCGGCATGGCTTCGTTCCAGAAGGGCGAGTTCGCTGCGGCGCTGACCGATCTCGACGCGGCGATCCAGCTCGATCCGCGCTATCAGGAAGCCTATATCGATCGCGGCATCGTGTTCTATCGGATGCGCAAGTTCGACCGCGCCTTCGCCGATGTCGCCGCCGCCAAGCGGATCGAGAAGACCAACCGCGCCGTGCTCGACGCGATGGCCAAACGCCAGCCGCTGCGGCCGTTGAAGCTCGATCCGCCGAAGGCCGATGCAAAGGCCGACGTGAAGCCCGATATGCCGAAGGCCGAAGCGCCAAGGGTCGCCGCAGTAGCTCCGATGTCGGCGCGGCTGTCGACGGCGACTCCGGCCTATGGCATGAGCGATCCCAGCCGGGCCCCGTGAGCGATTGACGAAGATTTAAGGTAACCGCGAGGCTCCGGCGCGGGAATTGTTTGCGACCATCAAGTATTAGGAAACCTGTCCCATTGTGATGCCATGGGACACGGGCTGTTTTCCACATTCATCCATCCGAATCCGGCGATCCGGCGCGAGCTCGTCGATCTCCTGTACACGTCCCTGCCGCAGGTCATGTCGATCAACGCGGCCGCCATCACCGGCTCGGTCGCGCTTGCCGTCCTGCATCGGGACCCCGGCTACATCGCCATCGCGTTCGCGATCATCGTCAACGCCGTGGGTCGCGTGGTGAGCCTGCTACGCTACAAGCAGCATTCGGCGCGCCTGACCGATCGCGACGTGATCCTCTGGGAGAAGGTCTATGCCGCCGGCGCGACCGCCTTCGGGCTTGCGCTCGGCGCTCTCACCTTCCGCGCATTCCAGCTCAACGATGCGCCGGGCGCGTGGATCGCGTTCGGCCTGTCGATGTCCTATTGCGTGGGCATGGTGTCACGCGCGGCGATCCGCCCGTGGGTGGTGCTGACCGCCACCGCCGTGCTGTTCGCCCCGACGCTGGTCGCAGGCCTGATGCGGCCCGAGCTGCCGTATCAGCTCGGCGCCGCGATGCTGCTGCTGTTCTGGTTCTCGATCCGCGAGGCCTCGCGCCATCTCAGCACCGCCTTCATCGAGCGGTTGGAGGCCAAGCACGCGCTGGCGCGCCAGGCCAACCACGACTTCCTGACCGGGCTGCCGAATCGGGCGGCCTTCCTGGCGGCACTGGAAGGCGCGACGGGCAGCATCGCGATCATCGCCATCGATCTCGACGGCTTCAAGCCGGTCAATGACCGCCACGGCCACCATGCCGGCGATGACCTGCTGCGCCAGGTCGCGGCCCGGCTCTCGAGCTGCGTCGGAGCGGACGGTCTCGCCGCGCGTTTCGGCGGCGACGAGTTCATGCTGCTGAAGCCGGTGGCGAGCGGCGCGCAGGCGCGCGAGGAAGCGCTGCAGCTGGCGCGCGACGCCGTCCGCGCGCTGTCGATGCCGTTCCTGCTGTCCGACATCCCCGTCATCATCGGCGCCAGCGCCGGCCTGCTCGTCAATGACCGGCCGCTCACCGACGATGCGGTGGACGAGCTGCTGCGCCAGGTCGATAGCGCCCTGTACGCCGCCAAGCGCGCAGGCGGCGGCGGCTGCACCTGGGTCGAGGCCGAGAGCGGCGCGTTGCGCCAGGCGGGCTGAGCCCGCGCGCTACGCTTTCAGGAGACGATCACGCCGCGCAGCAGCGCGTCGATGTCAGCAGCATCGAGCTCCCCCTCGCGCCCGATCAGCACCAGCTGCGCCGTCAGTCCATCGGCCGGCGGCACCGGGGATGGCGCCAGGGTGCCGCGCGTCGCCACCGACTGGAACAGGATCGGCATTCCCGGATGCTCGCTGAATTGCAGGACGCCCTTGATGCGCAGGGTGCGCGGCGCCAGCTGGCCGATCACCTGCTGGAAGCGGACCAGCGACAGCGGCGCGTGCGAGGTCCATGTCACGGTCGCAAACGGCTCCGACATTGTCGGCATTTGCCGTGGCAGCTCGCGCGGCGCACGCAGGTCACGGCTGAACAGCAGATCCGGCGCGACGATTCCTCGCGCGATCTCGAAGATCGCCGATTGCGGCTTGGTCTGGCCGATGATGGCACGCGCCCGATCGAGCGCGGCGCGATCGAGCAGGTCTGATTTCGTCAGCAGCACGAAGTCGGCGGCGCGCAGCTGCGAGCGCCACAGTGCATCCTGCGCGATGTCGGGATCGTCCTGCAGCCGCTGCGGATCGACCAGCGTCACCACCGTCTCCAGCGGCGCGACCTTGAAGATCACGGGGTCCATCAGGTTGCGGATGATCTCGGCGGGATCGGAGATGCCGGAGGTCTCGATCGCGATCGCATCCGGCGCCGGATCGCGCTTGATCACCGACGACAGCGTGCGCAGCAGGTCGCCCTGCAGCGAGCAGCAGATGCAGCCGTTCTTCAGGCTGATCACCTCCTCCGTCACCTTGCCGAGCAGCTGCGCATCGATGTCGACCGCGCCGAAGTCGTTCACGACGGCGGCGATGCGCCGGCCGTCGGGATTGGCGAGCAGATGATTGAGGAGCGTCGTCTTGCCGGCGCCGAGCGCGCCGGCAACCAGCAGGACGGGAACGATCATGACAGCACGGGCCGGCGCACCGGCCGCCCCGGCCTGACGTCGCGGACGAGGTGTCCGTCGGCGATCACGGCGCGGCCATTGACGAGCAGATGCCTGACGCCTTCGGACGGCCGGTTCATGTTGAGGAAGTCGGCGCAGTCGCGCAGGCCCGCAAGATCGAGCACCGCGATGTCGGCATCGCAGCCCGTCTGCAGCCGCCCCTTGCGGCGCATCGCCGGCGTCGACGGTTCCAGAATCCGGGCCGGAATCAGCGTGCATTTGGCGAGGCCGTCCATCAGCGGCACCGCCTTGCGGTCCAGCACCCATTCGCGCAAGAACTTCGTGAAAGTCGCCGACGAGCGCGGATGCGACACCGCATCATCGGGCAGCGGCCAGGCGTCGCCGGTGTAGTCCGTGCCGTTGGACAGAATCCACGGCATCGCATCCGAGGCGATGGCGCCCCCCGGAAACAGCACGGACACGTCAAGCAGGTCGCGATGGCGCTGGTTGACCGCAACGTCGAGGAAATGGATCAGCACCAGCGCGCCGGGATCGGCCTGCTGTCGCTCCAGCACCTCCTCGCGGCTGCCGAGGCGATGCCGCTCGGCAACCATCTCGATCGCGTCATAGCCGGTGCCCATGCGCTGGCAGAAGGCGGGATCGGCGAAGAAGCCGGCGCCGACGACGGTCGAGCCGGTGCCGTAGGGATAGGCCTCGGTCGTGACCTTCAGCCCCTGGGCCTGCGCGGTCTGCACCAGCTCGGCGCAGCGCTCGACGTCCTGCAGGCTGGTGCTGTTGAAATGGCAGATGTGCATGTGGGCGCCGGTCGAGCCGGCAAGCCCGATCAGCCGCGTATAGGCCTCGACCGAGCTCCGCGGATCGACGTTCGACATGTAGGCGATGTGCGTATAGGTCGGCGTGTTGTGCTTGGCCGCGAGGCTGCACAGCTCCGACAGCTCCTTCATGCCGGTGCCGGGCGCATAGGCGTTCGGAAAGGCGATGCCGAGGCCGCCCTGCTCCAGGCCCTGCCGCGTGCGCTCGACGATCTCGGCGGTCTCGGCCGGCGTCGCAACCTCCTCGACCCAGCGCTTGTCGCGTGTCGCCTCGCCCATGCCGGCGATGGTGGAGGCGGTCTGCTGCGTCGTCATCGTCGCGATGCGCGCGAACACCCAGCCGGCCGCGGCGCCGTAGTTGAGCGTGCGGCCGATCGCCTCCTGCTCATCATACCAGCGCGCCACCGGCATGACGCCGATCTCGAGCTCCAAGGTCGTGGTGACGCCGTCGAAGGCTTGCATGCGGTCGGCCGGCAGCGACTGGCCGTGCGCGTGCAGATCGATGAAGCCGGGCACGACCGCGAGGCCTGCCGCATCGATCACCTGATCGGCGCCGCCGGCGACATCGCCGACGGCGGCGATCGCGCCGTCCTTGATGGCGACGTCGGCCGTCGCATCGAGTTGCGTTTCGGGGTCGAGCACGCGGCCACCGCGAATGATCAGGTCGTAATGGGTCATGCCGTCAGCAAGCTCGTTTAATGGAACTGCTTGCAGGCCTAACACAGATGGCGATCGATGAAAACGCGGCCGGGGAGATCGATGCCCTCCGCGCCGCGCATGACGCAGACTTATCAGTTCATCGACACCGCAGGCCTCTTTCCCCGGCGCGCCGGATCGGTCAGGATCGGAGCCGCCGCACAACATCAGACGCTCGCCGCACACAGGCCGGAGATTCCATGACGTCGTCCATCGGCTCACGCCGCATCGCCGAATTCACCTGCGAGAGGCAGCCCGCGACCGGCTCGCGCGGCATGGTGGTGACCAACCATCCGCTCGCATCGAGCGCCGGCGCCGAGATGCTGATGCGCGACGGCAATGCGATCGATGCTGCTGTAGCGGCGTTGTTTGCGCTGACCGTCGTCGAGCCGATGATGGTCGGCGTTCTCGGCGGCGGCCTGTCGCATATCCGTCTCGCCGACGGCCGCCACATCGTGC
This sequence comes from Bradyrhizobium sp. SSBR45G, assembly GCF_030159255.1. Classification (GTDB taxonomy): domain Bacteria; phylum Pseudomonadota; class Alphaproteobacteria; order Rhizobiales; family Xanthobacteraceae; genus Bradyrhizobium. The sequence goes on from NZ_BSCT01000027.1 coordinate 9,251, forward strand.
TCGACGGCCTGAGCACGGCGCCGTTGCGGTCGACGCCCGGGATGTATGATCCGGTCTCCGACGAGATCGCGCTGGCGCGCGAGACGCGCGGCCGGCGCAACGTCGTCGGCGCGCTCGCCGTCGCCGTGCCCGGCGCGCTGAAGGGCTGGTGCGAGGCGCTGGTGCGCTATGGCCGGCTACCGCTGGCCGAGGTGATGGCGCCGGCGATCCGGCTCGCCGAGCACGGCTTCGTCGCCAGCCCCTATCTCAACGACTGCGTGCGGCAGGTCGCGGGCGATCTCGCCAATGATCCCCATTTGTCGGCGCTGTTCCTGCCGGGCGGCGAACCGGTCAAGCCAGGCACGCGCGTGATCCAGGCCGACTACGCTTCGTCGCTGCGGCTGATCGCGCAGGATGGACCGGGCGCGTTGTATGGCGGGCCGCTCGGCGCGGCGCTCGCGGCCTACATGGCCAAGAACGACGGCTTGATCGACGCGGCGGATCTGGCAGCCTTCAAGGTGATCGAGCGCGCGCCGATCCGCGGCGTCTACCGCAGCCATGAGATCATCGGCCCGCCGCCGCCCTCCTCCTCAGGCGTGCACATCGTGCAGATGCTCAACATCCTCGAAGGCTACGATGTCCGCGCGCTCGGCTTCGGCTCGGCCGACGGCGCGCATCTGCTGGCGGAGACGCTGAAGATCGCCTTCGCCGACCGCGCGGTCGCGACCGCCGATCCCGCCTTCGTCGACGTTCCGATCGAGCGGCTGACGTCGAAGGCCTATGCCGCCGAACGGCGCGCGCAGATCGACATGGGCCGGGCGCAGAGTTTTGGTGCGGGCCTCTCGCCGACTGAATCCGCCAACACCACCCATGTCACGGTCGCCGATGCCGAGGGCAATGTCGTGGCCTCCACGCAGACCATCAACGGCCTGTTCGGCGCCTGCGTGCAGATCCCGGGCACCGGCATGACCGCCAACAACTACATGTACAATTTCGATCCGCATCCGGGCCGCGCGCTGTCGATCGCGCCCGGCAAGCGCGTCTTCACCTCGATGGCGCCGATGATGGCGCTGCGCGACGGACGCTTGGCTTACGCGCTCGGCCTGCCCGGCGGCCTGCGCATCTTCCCCTCGGCGTTCCAGGCCCTGGTCAACCTGATCGACCACGGCATGTCCTTGCAGGAGGCGGTCGAAGCGCCGCGGCTGTGGACGCAGGGCGGCGTGCTCGAGCTCGAGCCGGGCTTTCCCGATCACGTCGCCGAGGCGCTCGCCGCGCGCGGCCACGAGATCAAGCGCGAGCCGATCGTGGCCGGCGGCATGAATGCCATCGCCTTCGGTGACGACGGCACGCTGACGGGCGCCGCGTGCTGGCGCGCCGACGGCACGCCGATCGCAATCTCCGGCGGGCGCGCCCGCGCCGGCCTGCGCTTCGCGATCGCCTGAGGCTCAGGCGCTCTTTCGCATCATCTGGACTTGCATGGTGAGGAACGTCGCCCCTGCGACGCGTTCGGGCGATGCGGTCGCATCGCCCTGAAGAGGGCGGAGCTCGGCCTCGCCCTTCGAGACGCCCGCCTTCGTCGGGCTCCTCAGGGTGAGGAGTGAAAGCCTTTTTTGCGACATAAGAAGCAAGTCGCACAAAACGGGCGCTTGCTCGCTCTCCATCAGTCCGCCACTCCCGGCCCGCGTGCCGCGCCAGTTTCGGAGCCAGACCCTCTCCATGAGCATGCTGCTCATGGCCAATTTGCAGCGCCGCTCTCGCGCAAAATCCTCTTCATGAACACGCCTCTCGGCGTGTTCATGGTCCGGTGTGCAGTGCCTCGGCTTTTGCCCCTCATGGTGAGGAGCGCCGAAGGCGCGTCTCGAACCATGAGGCCCGAGCTGATGCCTCACCTCACGCCCGCTTCCGCATCATCCGCGCGATCGCCTCGCCGATCACGACCGTGGTGAAATGCGTGTTGGCGCGGCAGTCCGACGGCATGATCGAGGCATCGGCGACGCGCAGACCTGAGATGCCCTTGACCGTGCCATCCGGATTGACCACGCCGTCGGCATCGTCGAAGCCGCTCATGCTACAGCTGCCCGCGGCATGCTGAATGTCGCCAGTAATTTGGCGCAGCAGCGCGTCGAGCTCCGCATCCGGCAGCGCCGCCGCCTGCGGCAGAGTGAGCGGCGTATCGCCGAGGCGGATCCAGTCGGCGATGTCCTGCAGCGCCGGCTGCGTCGTGATGACCGCCAGCCGCTTCACCGCATCCCGCATCCGCGCGATGTCGCTGACATCGGCCAGCATGTTCTCCTCCACGATCGGATCCACGCTCGGATCAGTCGAGGCGAGCTTCAGCGTGCCGCGAGAGAAGGCGTTGAACAGGCCGGCGCCGATCGCGCCGGGCACCCCGATGCCGCGATGATTGAACGCGATCAGGATCATGTCGCGCTTGCCGCCATCGGCGAGGCCCGACGAGTAGGTGACACAGCAATTGGTGTGGCGGGTGTCGCGATCGGTCGGACGCAACTCCTCGCGCAGCTGGATGGTGGTACGGAACAGCGGATGATCGAAGTAGTGCTGCCCGACGGGAAGATCACGCAGCACGGCGACACCCATCGCCTGCAGGTCCGCTGCGGGGCCTAAGCCGGAGCGCAGCAGGATCGCCGGGCTGTGGATGGCGCCGGCGCACAGCACGATGTCGCGCGCGGCGATCTCCTTGATGCCCTCGCCCTCGATGTGGACGCGCACACCAGTGGCTTTGAAATCGCTGATCAGGAGACGATCGACCAGCGCCCGGCCGCGGATCTCGAGGTTCGCGCGGCCCCGCGCCGGCTCGAGATAGGCTTCATTTGTGGAGATGCGCCGGCCATTGCGGCTGTTGATCGGATAGCACGCGACGCCCTCGCCATCCGGCCCGTTGAGATCGTCGCACCAGGGATAGCCGCTCGAAAGCGCCGCATCGCGCAAGGCCCGGTCGATCGGGCCCCAAGTGTCCGGCGGAGCGCGATAGACCGGCAGCGGCCCGCCGCGTCCATGTCCGTCGCGGTCGCCGAGCGCGAGATCGTCCTCGATCACCGAGAAAAGCGGCATGATCTCCTTGGCCGACCATCCCGTGCAGCCATTGGCGGCCCATTCGTCGAACGCATCGGCCACCCCGCGGATGGCGATCTGGCCATTCATCATCGAGCTGCCGCCGAGCCCCTTGCCGCGCCAGTAGAAGCGCATGTCCTGTCCCGCCACGCGGCGCGACAGCAGCTGCGGCCACTGCCATTTCTCCTGGAAGGCGCGATCATGGATGATCGGAATCGGATTCGGCGTGGCGATCTCCCAGGGCACATCGGCCGCACGCCAGTCCGCGCCCGCCTCGAGCAGCAGAATCCGCTTCTCCGGCTGCTCCGACAGGCGCGCAGCCATGGCCGCGCCTGCAGAGCCGCCGCCGACAACAATCACGTCATACATGAAGTGAACTCTCGCTTGTCCCGGACATCGCAATCACGGAGACCACTCTGCAATGCCGGACGCGGTCCGTGAAGCCCTTGCAACGTCAGGCCACCAGCATCCCAATGCAGGGCTTCGCCGCATTCTCGGGAACGAGGCAGGAGGCCACCGCGATCACCTCGCGCGCCGATTTCCAGGCGCCGCCGCCGCCGGCCGGACCATTGGTGTAGAGCGTCTCGACCTCGTTGCCGATCCGAACCGCCTCCGCCATCGTCTCCGTCCGTCCCGCGACACGAACGCGCACCTCGTAGGGCTCGGCGCCTTGCGCAAGGGCATCGCCATGCAGCGCGTTCACGCCGATCAGGTCGCAGCGCAGCTCGCTCATGGCCACACCTATCAATGCGAGACGCTCGCGCACGATGTCGAGCGCCAGCTGGCCGCGGGCGACGGCGCCCGGGCCGGCATAGGAGATCTGGCCTTCGCCCACATAGGAGTCGAGATAGCCGACCGACGTCTTGAGCAACCCGGTCTTCGGCTTGCCGCGTCCGCCCACCACTTTCACCCGATCGGGGCCGATCTCTTCGACGCCGACTTGCGAAAAATCCGCCACGACGTCGGGCTGGAAATACTGCGCGGGATCATGGATCTCATAGAGCAGCTGCTCTTTGACGGTGGCCGGCGTGACGCAGCCGCCGGAGCCGGCGACCTTGGTGACGGTGAGCTCGCCATCCTCGCGCACCTCGCCGATCGGAAAGCCCAGCCGCGCGAGACCGGGAACGTCCTTCACGCCGGGATCGGCAAAATAGCCTCCCGTGATCTGCCCGGCGCATTCGAGCAGATGACCGACCACCGTGCCTTGACCGAGCCGGTCCCAATCATCCATCGCCCAGCCGAACTCATGAATCAGCGGGCCGAGGAACAGCGCCGGATCGGCCGCACGCCCGGTGATCACGACATCCGCGCCAGCGGCGAGCGCCTCGGCAATGGCGCGCGCCCCGACATAGGCATTGGCGGAGACGATGCGGTTGCCGAGGCCCGTGACGGTGTCGCCGGTGTCGAGCGCGACGTCGCTCGTCTTCAGCTGATCCAGCACATCATCGCCGGTGATGGCTGCGATCTTCAGCCCGCCAAGCCCGAGCTTGCGCGCGATCGCGCGGGTGGCCTCGGCCGCAGCAGGCGGATTGGCTGCGCCCATGTTGGTGATGATGCGGACATTGTTGGCGCGGCAGATCGGCAACACGGCCTGCATGCGCGCGGCCAGCAGCGGATCGTAGCCCGTCTGCGGGTCTTTCATCCGCGCCTGCTGCGCCAGCGCGATGGTGCGCTCGGCGAGGCATTCGAACACCAGATAGTTCAGCCCGCCCTTCCCGGCGAGCTCGATCGCCGGCTCGATGCGGTCACCGGAATAGCCGGCGCCGGCGCCGATCCTGATGCTGCGCATCGGCCGATCCTCCCCGAATTGTCTGTTCGTGCTTCGTCCGGCGACGATAGCCGCCTCGCGCCGGGCGTGCCAGAGGCGGCCCACGCAGATCAGACCATCACGACGGCGGCTACTCGGCCGGTGACAGCGCCGGCGCCGCGCCCAGCCGCGTCCATGGGGCGGTGACGCTGATCTCGTCGTCGGCCCAGCACCAGCGATGCCCGCCGGCCCGCTTCGCGGCATAGAGCGCGCGATCGGCCTGGTCGAGCAGCGCCTCGGTTTCGGCCTGCCGGTCATCGGTGACCAGGATGCCCGCGCTCGCGCCAATCTGGACGCGGGTTCCGGCCAGCGTGAACGGCTGCGCCAGCGCCATCACCGCAGCCTCGGCGAGCGCGAGCGCAGCGTCGCGCCCTGCCCGCGGCAGCAGCAGCATGAATTCGTCGCCGCCGAACCGCGCCGCGAAGCCACCGTCCCCCAGACAATCCTGCAGACGCGCGCCGACCTGGCAGAGCAGTTCGTCACCGGCCTGATGGCCGAACCGGTCATTGACGAGCTTGAAGCCGTCGAGATCGACCGCGATGATCGCGACCGGACGATCGCTACCGGCAAGCGCAGCGATGAACGCGGCACGGTTCGGCAGCCCGGTGAGGAAGTCCCGATGCGCCTGGCGCGCCAGCGCCTGCTGCGCCGTGATCCGCTCGGTGAAGGCCGCCGTGAGCCGATAGGACGTGCCGCGCAAGGTGATCCAGAACAGCACCACCATGCCGGCGCCCATGCGGTAGACAGGCTCGGGCTGTAGCAGGCAGGCGATCACCGTGGGGATCAGCAGCACCGCCGACGAGGTCATCACGATCCACGGGCTGACCCGGGAGATGAGGCCGACACAAAACGCCATCGACAGGCCGAAGCACATCCAGATGCCCGGACCGTCGCCGATCTGAAAAGCGCGCGCCGACAGGGCGCCGACCGCAAGGCCGAACGCAACGGCGCCGATCCCATAGAGACACTCCCAGCGGATGATGTCGTCATGGCCGAGGCGATCGAACCGCGCCATGAACATGATGATCTTGATGACGCGAAAGGCGCCGATCAGAAGCAACGCGACGGTGATGACGGCGTAGCCGGGATCCCGCGCGACCCAGGCCATCACGGTCCCGATCACGACCGCCGCGACCGAGATCGTCCCGACCAGCGGCATCGAGCTGTAGAGCAAATGCGCGAGCTCGCGACGAGTCTCCGGATCCAATTGATGCATCGCAATTCCACTTCACGAATGCACGCACTATCGTACCCGGCCCTTAATGAAATATCGCTGCACCTGCGAAGGGCTGCCATGCACCGATGATGATGAAGGAATCCTCACCGCGACGATCACAATTCGAATGAAACGTCCCGCAACCGCAGCGAAACGCCGCGCATGATCGCTGCAGCTCTCGATCAGCTCGCCCAGTTGTCGCGGAATTCGCCGAACAGGGTGATGCCGCCGCAGGCATAGATCGTCTGCCCGGTGATGTAGCTCGCCTCTGATGACGCGAGGAAGGCGAACACGCCGGCGATCTCGTCCGGTGTCGCGACCCGCCCCAGCGGAATGTGCGACTCGACCGCCGCGCGCTTGGCCGGGTCGTCGGTCCAGGCCGCGTTGATCGGCGTATCGACAGCACCGGGGCCGACGGAGTTGACGCGAATGCCACGTCCCGCGAATTCCAGCGCGAGCGTGCGCGTGAGACCGGCCATCGCGCTCTTGCTGATCGAATAAGCGAGATAGCCCGGCTTCGGGATGATCTGGTGCACGCTCGACGTATTGATGATGTTGCCGCCCCCATTGCGCGCGACGAAGTGCGCCAGCGCATGCCGCGCGCACAGCACGGCGCCGTTGAGGTTGACCTCGAGAATGGCGCGATAGGTCTCGACGTCGAGCGACTCGCTCGGCGACTCCCGCTGGAAGCCTGCGTTGTTGACGAGGCAATCAAGCCGCGGCCAGCGGGCCAGCACCGTCTCGAACATGCCGGCAATGTCGGCCTCGACGCCGATATCGGCCTTCACCGTGATGTGATCGCGCGCACCGTGACCATGGGCGGCAGAGGCTGCCTGCACCAGCGCCAGGGTCTCGTCGCCCGACGATGACGGCCCGCCGAAGTTGACCGCGACATGCGCCCCCTCCTCCGCAAAGCGCACCGCGATCGCGCGGCCGATGCCCTGCGCGGCGCCGGTCACCAGCGTGTAATGTCCGGCGAGACGCGACGAGCGCTTGGTGGATGGGACGGTTGGCTGCATGTCTCGACTCCTCGGAATGATCTCACTTCATGCGCTACGATGACTGGTGTCCGGATGACAAGGCCATCAGGACTCTGGTATCGCTCCACACCTTATCCGTCACCGTGCATGCGGCGCAGGGCGTCATGTATCTCGGCATCGATCTCGGCACCTCGGCCGTCAAGACGATTCTCGTCGATGACGCGCAGCGCGTGATCGCAAGCCGCAGTCATGCCTTGACGATCTCCGTGCCGCGCCCGGGCTGGGCCGAGCAGGATCCGGCCGCCTGGATCGCCGCGGTGTTCGCGACGTTGGATGCGCTCAAGGCCGATCATGCCGGCGAGATGGCCGAGGTCGCGGGCATTGGGCTGTCCGGCCAGATGCACGGCCCGGTGCTGCTCGATGCCGACCTCTCGCCGCTGCGTCCATGCATCCTCTGGAACGACGGCCGGTCGGCGGCCGAATGCGCCGTCCTGGAACAGCGCTGGCCCGCCTTGCGGCGGATCACCGGCAACAAGGCGATGCCCGGCTTCGCCGCGCCGAAGCTGGTGTGGATCGCTGACCACGAGCCGGAGATCTTCAACGCAACGCGCCTCGTGCTGCTGCCGAAGGCCTATGTCCGGCTCGTGCTGTCAGGCGAGGCGATCGAGGATGTCTCGGATGCGTCCGGCTCGCTGTGGCTCGACGTCGTCAGGCGCGACTGGTCTGACGACGGCCTCGCCGCCACCGGCCTGACACGCGCGCAGATGCCCCGCCTCGTCGAAGGCTGCGCGCCGGCGGGCCGGTTGCGCAACGATCTCGCCGGGCGCTGGGGCATGTCGAAGCGGCCGGTCATTGCCGGCGGGGCCGGCGACAACCCGGCGGGCGCGGTCGGCATCGGCGCGATCCGGCCCGGCGCCACGTTCATCACGCTCGGCACGTCCGGCGCCGTGATTACGCCGGTCGACAAGGTCACGGCCAATCCCGAGCGCGTCGTACACACCTTCTGTCATGCGATCCCGGCGATGTGGCTGCAGGCCGGTGCGATGCTGTCGGCGGCCTCCTGCCTCGCCTGGATTGCGCGGCTGCTCGGCGCGTCCGAGGCCGAGTTGCTCGCGCCGCTCGGCGCAGCCCCGGCTGCACCGTCGCCGGTCAGCTTCCTGCCCTATCTGGCCGGTGAGCGTACGCCGCATGACGATCCGAATGTGCGTGGCCTGCTCGATGGCCTGAGCCATGCCACCGATCGTAACGCCATCGTGCAGGCCGTGCTCGAGGGCGTCGCCTTCGCACTTGCCGATTGCCGCGATGCGCTGACGGACACGGGTCTTGTCATTGCTGAAGCGGATGCAATCGGCGGCGGCTCGCGCTCGGATCTCTGGCTCGCGATCCTGGCGAGCGTGCTGAACCTCCCGATCCATCGCCTCGCCGAGGGTGAGACTGGCGCCGCCTTCGGCGCGGCGCGGCTGGCGCGGCTTGCCGTCACCGGGGAAGAGATCGCGAGCGTCTGCACGCCGCCGGCGCGCGTGCGGAGCTTCGCGCCGGATCCCGCACTGGCGGCAGACTATGCCGAGCGGCTGCCGCGCTGGCGCCGCCTCTACCACCGCCGGAGCTGAATACACTTGGAAACACGACCGCCGTCTCGCGGCGACGTGTTGCAGCCGGCTGTCTTTCGTATTGTATTCGGCAACAGCCTCTAGTTTAATGATTTCCCCGCGCCAGTCATCAACGAGCCGCGGAACATAAAACGACGTGCATTGGGAGGCACGATGAGCGGTCCGATCCTCGAGATGCGGGGGGTGTCGAAGTCATTCTTCACCATCAAGGCCCTGCAGAAGGTCGACCTCACCGTCTATGCCGGTGAAGTGCATGCGCTGATGGGCGAAAACGGCGCCGGCAAATCCACTTTGATGAAGATTCTCTCCGGTGCCTATCGCCCCGATCCCGGCGGCGAGATCCGCATCGAGGGCAAGGTGGCGCGCATCGAGGGGCCGATGGGTGGCCGAAACGCCGGCATTTCGATCATCTACCAGGAGTTGTCGCTGGCGCCGAACCTGACGGTCGCCGAAAACATCTATCTCGGACGCGAGCTGTCGCAGAGCGGCCTGCTGGCGCGAGGCACGATGCGCGAAGGGGTCGGCCCGATCCTGCAGCGGCTCGGCGCCGACTTCACCGCCGCGACGCTGGTGGCCGAATTGTCGATGGGCCAACGCCAGCTGGTCGAGATCGCCCGCGCGCTGCATGCGCGCTCGAAAATCCTGATCATGGACGAGCCGACGACGTCGCTGTCGGCCGGCGAGAGCGAGAAGCTGTTCGCGCTGATCCGGCAGCTGCGCAGCGAAGGCCTCGCCATCATCTACATCTCGCACCGCATGGACGAGGTCTACGCGCTCGGCGACCGCGTCACCGTGCTGCGCGACGGCCGGCTGGTCGGCTCGCTCGACAAGCCGGACATCCGCGCCGACAGCATCGTGCGCATGATGGTCGGCCGCGATGTCTCGTCGTTCTACAAGAAGGATCACGATCCGCATGCCAAGCGTGATCGCGAGGTGCTCAGGGCCGTCGATCTCGGCGATGGCCGCCGCGTCAAGGGCTGCTCGCTGACCGTTCACGCCGGCGAGGTGGTCGGTCTAGCCGGTCTGATCGGCGCCGGGCGCACTGAGCTTGCCCATCTCATCATCGGCGCGACGCCGAAGACGACAGGGCATCTCGAGCTCGACGGCGAGCGCATCGAGATCGAGACGCCGCGCGATGCGCTGGATGCCGGCATCGCCTATCTCACCGAGGACCGCAAGGCGCTCGGCCTGTTTCTCGACATGTCCTGCGCCGACAACATCAACCTCGCCGTGATCGGGCGCGACGCCAGACTCGGCGGCATTCTCGACCGCGACAAGGCGAAGACGCGGGCCGACGATGCGTTCAGCGCGCTCGGCATCCGCGCGCCCAATCCCGGCGTCACCGTCGGCGGCCTGTCGGGCGGCAATCAGCAGAAGGTGCTGCTGTCGCGGCTGCTCGCGATCGCACCGAAGGTCCTGATCCTGGACGAGCCCACGCGCGGCGTCGATGTCGGCGCCAAGTCCGAGATCTATTCGATCATCGACAATCTCGCCAAGTCCGGCACGGCGATCCTCGTGATCTCGTCCGACCTGCCGGAGATCCTCGGCATCTGCGACCGCGTGCTTGTCATGCGCGAGGGTCATCTCGCCGGCGAGCTGCAGCAGAGCACAAATTCACCCATCACCCAGGAAGACATCATGGCGCTGGCCACGGGGACGGAGCATGTCGATGCCTGACAACAGCCAAGCTCAAGCCAAGGCCGCCACCGCTCCCGTCCTGCCGTCCGCGGCGGAGAAGCAGCAGCGCGTGCGGGCCATGATCCGTGCCGCCGGCATGTTGCCGGTGCTGCTGATCCTGTGCCTCGGCTTCCACTTTCTGGCCGATGGCCGCTTCTTCACCGGACAGAATCTCGGCATCGTGCTGCAGCAGGCCGCCGTCAACACCGTGCTCGCGGCCGGCATGACCTTCGTCATCCTCACCGGCGGCATCGACCTGTCCGTCGGCTCGATCCTGGCGGCGGCGGCGATGGCCGGCCTCACCATGTCCAAGATGCCGGAACTCGGCGCGCTGTGGCTGCCGGCCGCAGTGCTGACCGGCTTCGCCTTCGGCATCATCAATGGCGCCCTGATTGCGCTGCTACGGCTGCCGCCCTTCATCGTCACGCTGGGATCGCTCACCGCCGTGCGCGGTCTCGCCCGGCTGATGGGCAGCGACACCACCGTGTTCAATCCGTCGATCCCCTATGCGTTCATCGGCAACGCCTCGCTGACCATCATTCCCGGCCTCGTCTCGATCCCCTGGCTGTCGGTGATCGCCCTGCTGGTGATCGTGGCGTCGTGGCTGATCCTGCGCCGTACCGTGCTCGGCGTGCACATCTATGCGGTCGGCGGCAATGAGAGCGCGGCGCGGCTCGCCGGCATCAAGGTCTGGGCGGTGCTGATCTTCGTCTACGGCATGTCGGGCCTGCTCGCCGGCCTCGGCGGCGGCATGCAGGCGGCGCGGCTCTATGCGGCGAACGGCCTGCAGCTCGGACAATCCTACGAGCTCGACGCGATCACCGCGGTCATTCTCGGCGGCACGTCCTTCGTCGGCGGCATCGGCTCGATCTGGGGCACCCTGGTCGGCGCGCTGATCATCGCCGTGTTGTCGAACGGGCTCATTCTGGTCGGCGTATCGGACATCTGGCAATACGTCATCAAGGGCCTCGTCATCATCGGCGCCGTCGCGCTCGACCGCTACCGGCTGCAGGGTTCGGCGCGCACATGATCAACACCGGCGGGCGCCGCCGGCGCCGCGCCTCACGCTTCTTCCACGGCCGCTGGTCCGCCGTGCGCAGGGATTCAAAAAGGACCAGGGAGGAAACCAATGTTGAAGACCATTTCACTCGCCGGTGCTGCGCTGGCGCTCGTCATGAGCTCCGCGCCGTCCTCGGCCAAGGAGCTGAAATCGATCGGCGTGTCGCTGGGCTCGCTCGGCAACCCGTTCTTCGTCGCATTGTCGAAGGGTGCCGAGTTCGAGGCCAAGAAGACCAACCCCAACGTCAAGATCACCGCGGTCGGCTTCGAATACGACCTCGGCAAGCAGGTCACCCAGATCGACAATTTCATCGCCGCCGGCGTCGACATGATCCTGCTCAATCCCGGTGATCCCAAGGCGATCGGCCCCGCGATCAAGAAGGCGCAGGCCGCCGGCATCCTCGTCGTCGCGGTCGACACCGCGGCCGAAGGCGCCGACGCCACCGTCACGACCAACAACGTGCAGGCCGGCGAGATCTCGTGCCAGTACATCGTCGACAAGCTCGGCGGCAAGGGCGACGTGATCATCCAGAACGGACCGCAGGTGTCGGCGGTGATCGACCGCGTCAATGGCTGCAAGAGCGTGCTCGCCAAGGCGCCGGGCATCAAGCTGCTGTCGAGCGACCAGGACGCCAAGGGCTCGCGCGAAGGCGGCCTCACGGTGACCCAGGGCTATCTGACGCGCTTCCCGAAGATCGACGCGATCTTCGCGATCAACGATCCGCAGGCGATCGGCACCGATCTCGCCGCCCGCCAGCAGCAGCGCACCGGCATCATCATCACCGCGGTCGACGGCGCGCCCGACATCGAGAGCGCGCTGAAGGATCCGGCCTCGCAGCAGATCCAGGCCTCGGCCTCGCAGGACCCGTTCTTCATGGCCCGCCGCGCCGTCCAGATCGGCGTCAGCATCCTCAACGGCCAGAAGCCCGCCTCCACCGTCGAGCTGCTGCCCTCCAAGCTGATCACCCGCGACAATGTCGGCGAGTACAAGGGCTGGACCTCGGACCGGAAGGAATAGGCGCCGTAGCCGGTCAGCACGGCGATCGTTGACATCGAGAAACGCCGCCCTCCACGGGCGGCGTTTTGTTGACACCACGTGTTGCATCCTTCGGTCCCAGCCGAATGCCACGCAAGACCGCGGATCTCAGACTCGCGCGGCAGCATCAGTTGTGGCAAACAACGGCCTCGACGGGGAATTCCATCCGCGCCGGTGACCTTGGAGCTGGCGGTTCTCCTCGGGGGATGAATGCCGATGGCTGTGACGTTCGACGATCTCTTGCCCGCGATTGTCAAGGCCGGCGATGCCGGACTGAGCCTAGCCAAGATCAGGACGACCTTCGGCGGCAAAGCGGCAGCGAAGAAAGTAACGCCGGAACTGCGTGAGAAGCTCGCGACACTCGCTCACGAAGGCGCGATCTGGGGACCGCTGAAGCAGGGTGTCGCCCAATTGTACTTCGCCCGCGGGCGCGGTCCGTCGATCGAGACCGCGAGCCGTGCGATCGTGACCCTGGTCGCGTCGTCCGGCGTCAAGCTGATCTCGAAACCAGGCCTTGGAAAGAAGGTCACCGGGATGAACAAGAAGTTCTTCCCCGATGGCCTCAAGCACGCCGTCTCCAGCCAGGCCATCGTCGAGCTGACCTGCGGCAGCTCGAAATACTATCTGCATCGCGACGTCGCGGCGGAGTACTTCGGCTTCGAGCCGGCAGAGCAAGGCCGGATCGCACCGGCGTCGGGAGGTCGCGATGTGACCGCGGCAGCATCGCTCACCTTGGACGACGTCCTGCCAGCCTATCGCCGCCTCAAGGCCGAACAAGGCGGGTTCTCGGCGGTGAAGATCTACGACCTGATGAAGGCGCTGAATGGGTCGAAGGAGGAGCTGCATCGTCTGCTGATCGATGAGACCAAGGCCGGACGCGTCACGATCCACCCCACGACCACCGTCGATCTTCCCAAGGAGGAAATGGAGGCCGGCATCCGGCTTGCTGGCTTTCCGGAGCCCTTCGTCACCGTCGTCGTCAAGAACGATCCATGACCAACTCTTACGCCGAGATGCGCGTCAATCCGTTCGAGGACGCCATCGTCCGCGAGCCCCGCGATGTGACGTTTTCGGTCAACGGTCTCAATGATGCTCCCCTCGACCGGGTGCTGGCCAAGTTCGCCGCGCTCGACGGCGGCGAGCTGCCCCGCAGCAGTCCGGTCAAAGCCGACCGGGCTCAGCTGGTCGTGTCGCCGGACCGCGGCTACGGCAAATCGCATCTGCTCGGCCGGCTGTTCACAGCCCTGGGGCGCAAGGCCACCAAGGTGTATCTTCGTCCGTTCCAGGATCCCTACAAGGCCTGGCAGTCGATCCTGCTGCTCACGCTGCAGGAGCTCGATCGCCCGGATGACGAGACCGCGCAGGCCCCGAGCCAGCTCAGTTCGCTGGCCGTTGGAACGCTGGCGCATATCGTGGCGGACTTCGCTCAGAACGGAGCCCCAGAGATCGCGGCAGCCGTGCCCGCGCTGCGGCGTCTCGCCAGCGGGACGCTGCCTGCGGCCGAGATGCCGGGCCGGCGGGCCTGGCTTGGCGCCTTGTTTGCCGGAAATGGCCCGATCAATCGGCTTGCCGGCCTTCTCGGAAGCCGACACATCGACCTGCACGGGCGAGAGAAGGCATGGCTGAAGGTTCTCGTGGCCTGTGCGTTCGATGATGCCGACAGCGAGCGCCGGCGCGCCGCGCTCAAATGGCTGCGGGCCGAGCCGCTGGAGCAGGACGAGGTCGAACAACTTCGCCTCGACCAGGCCGACAATGATGGACGCGGCGACGTCACTCCGCAGGAAATCAACGCCCTGAGCTTTCGCCGGCTGCAGGGCCTGTGTCAGCTCGCGTCCTACTACCGCCCCTTCGTCTTCTGCTTCGATCAGACCGAGTGCTACGCCAACGATCCGATGCTCATCAAGGCGCTCGGCAACTGCATCGAGCAGCTCTATGCAGAGCTTCGCAATCACCTGACGGTCGTGACGGCCAACCAGCGAAACTGGGTCGAGGACATCAAGCCGCATCTGGAGCCTGCCCATCGCGATCGCTTCTCTCAGGAAATCGCGCTCGAAGGAATCAACAAGGCCGGCGCCCGCGAGCTGATCGAGGCCCGGCTGAGACATTGCGAGATGGCTGCCGGGGACGTCGCGCGCTTCTTCGCCGACAACTGGCTCGAGGATCTGTTCTCGACCCTGGTCGAACTCGGCGTGCGGGCGCTGCTGATGCGCGCGGAAGACCGGTTCAGGGCTCTTGCGCGTCCCGATGCTGCGCCACCTCCCCCGCAGACCCTCGATGACCTCTTCCAGGTCGAGCTCAACAACATCCGCGCCCAGAAGGCGCTTCAGGCCTATAATCAGGACTGCCTGATGTGGTTCGCCAAGGACGTCGGACAGGCGATGACGGGCGTGAAGGTCGGCCGCACCTCGGGCCGCCGCTACTTCTCGTTCGAATGGCGCTGGCCGGACCGCAGCGTCTACTTCGCCTTCGAGGGCGGTGACCATTGGCGGCGCTGGAAGGCGATCGCCGACGAGGCGATTGCGATGGCCACCGCACAGGGCGATCGCCGCATCCTCGCCTATGTGTTCCGCACGCCGGATCTCGCGCGCGTGCCGCGGCCGTCATGGGCGGTCGCCAAGGCGACGATGGACAAAGCGAGCGGCCATGGCTTCCGCATCGTCGAGCTGACCGCCGACCAGGTCTGCGAGCTCCACGCCGCACGCGAGCTCTATTCCAACGCGCTCCAGGGCAACATTGCCTTCTCCGGCCCTGCCGCGCTGGCCTGGCTGCAGGCGCGGTTCGCCCCGTTCCTCGCCGACATCGCCGCAGCCGGACTTCCGATCCAGGTCCGCAGCATCGACGCGGGCGGACCCGCCGCGCAGCAGCCGAAGACGACCGAACGAACGTCGGCCGCAGCCGACATGCTCGATGCCGAGAGGCTCCGCGTCGTGCTCGACCTCGTCCGCGAGCAGCGCATCGTCGACATCTCCGTCGTGCTCGCAAGGCTCGGCAGGACGGAGCTGCGCGATCCGCTGTTGCGCAGCGTCGAGGCCCATCCCAATCTCAAGGCCCATCCCGGACCCAAGACGATCTTCCTGCAATGGCGCATCACAGCATAACGGCGACCGAGCTCACCTTCGCCGTTCTCGATCCGGACTGGCGCGCCAGATGGCTGCGCGGCGAGAAGCCGTCGACCAAGAGCTTCGCACCTGTCGGCACCGCGCGTGCGATGGGCGTGCAGTTCCACAAGGAGGTCGAGAGACTGGTCGGCTGGCTGACGGCCCGCGGCAGCCTGACGGCGGCCGCGCGGATCGCGACAGTCGATGCGCTGGTCGATCACCTCTGGGCCACGTCGCTGCAGGCTCTGACCGACAAATTGTTCGAGGCCGGACGAGCCGAGGACGCCGCTGTCTTCACCGAGCGGATGCGCCGCTTCTGCGCCCGCCTGATCGCGCTGAGGACGCGGACGCGCCATTTCGAGAACTGGCAGGACGTCTTCGTCGCAGCCGAGCAGGATCTCGCCCGCATTCCGGTTCAGGTCGACGGCACGATCGTGGAGATCCGCGGCCGCGTCGATGCGATCCGCATCCATCCGGAGCGACATCTGGAAGTCGTGGACTACAAGCTGAGCCAGGGCGCGCGGCAGAAGGCCGACCTCGTGCAACTTGCCATCTACGGCCATCTGCTGCCGATCTGGCGGCCGGGTTGCGAGTTCTCCGGGACGCTGGAGTACTACCTGCCTGAATTTCACGAGGTCTCTGTCTCACCGGACGAGTTGAAGGACATCTTCACCGGCATGGTCGAACCGGTGCTGCAGGAGATGTTCGGCGACAAGGCCGGGGTCGCGCCGTCGCGCCCCGCCGTCACAACGCCTCCCAAGCCGCGGCCGGCCTCGTTGAAGCCGGCCGAAGAGATCGCCCCTGCCACGCCGCCCGGCGCGAATTCTCTCGGCAGAGCCGTCACTGAAGCCTTCCGCAGCTTCAATCTGGTTGTCGAATGCGCCGATGTCATCGAGGGACCGCAGCTGATCCGGCTGCGGCTCACGCCGGGCCCCGGCGTGAAAGTCTCCTCGCTCGCAAACCGTGCCGCCGACCTGCAGGTGAAGCTTGGCCTCGCCGAGCCGCCGCTGATCAAGGCCGGCAAGGGCTTTGTCATTCTCGATCTGCCGCGGCCCGATCCGAAGCCATGTCTGCTCAAGGATGCGCTGGCGGGGCCGCTCGCATCTGCCTTGAAGAGCATGGTCAGCTTTCCGGTCGGCATCGACGTCGAAGGCCATCCGATCGTGGCCGACTTCGCCGATCCCAACACCTGCCACGCGCTGGTCGCGGGCTCGACCGGAAGCGGCAAGAGCGAATGGCTGAAGGCGATGGTCGCCAGCATGCTGCTGCGCGGTTCGCCGGAGCAGGTGAAGATCGCGCTGATCGACCCGAAGATCCTGACGTTCTCGGGCGTCGGCGGCAGTCCCTATCTGTGGCGTCCGGTTGCCACGACGCTCACAGAGGCGCTGAGGATCCTGCGTGACGCGGTGAAGGAGATGGATGCGCGTTATCAGCTCCTGAACGGCGCCGGCGTCGTCAACCTCGGCGACTACATCAAGAGCGGCAAGACCGACCTGCCGTTTCTCGTGCTGGTCTTCGATGAATTCGCTGATCTGATCCTCGCCGGACGGGACGACAAGAAGGAATTCGAGGCGCTGGTTGCCCGCATCGCCGGCAAGGGCCGCGCCGCCGGCATCCATCTCGTGTTGGCGACGCAACGGCCCGACCGCGCCGTCGTCACTGGCCTGATCAAATCCAATCTGCCGCTGAAGGTCTGCCTCAAAGTCGCCAATGCGGTGAATGCGCAGATCGTGCTCGACGAACCCGGCGCCGAAAGCCTGTTCGGCAAGGGTGACCTGTTGTGCGATCTCGGCCGCGGCCTCGTGCGCGCACAGGGACTCTTCATCCCGCAAACCGAATTCCTCGCCGCGCTCGGCCGCAAATAGCCCCGACGCCACGCGCACTGTCGCTTTTGCGACAACGATCCGCTGCTTGTTCGCGATTTTCCGCTGGTCCGGAACTTGCGTGAGGCTGCCTGACGTCACCAATACGCAGGCGATCCGATGGCTTTCACTGCAGTGTGTCCGACAAGCGCCATCTCCGAAGGCGGGATGGGCCTGTTCCAGGTCGGCAAGAAGAGCGTGCTGCTGCTCTGGCCTGATGGCGGCGAGCTGAAGGCGTTTCGCGGCCGCTGTCCGCATGCCGACGTGCCGCTGACCGATGCGACCTTCGACGGCAAGACCATCACCTGTCCGCACCATCAATGGGGGTTCGACAGCGCGAGCGGCAAATGCGTCACCCATCTGGTCCGCAACGCGCTGCATGCCTATCCGCTGCAGATCG
This sequence comes from Bradyrhizobium sp. SSBR45G, assembly GCF_030159255.1. Lineage (GTDB taxonomy): Bacteria > Pseudomonadota > Alphaproteobacteria > Rhizobiales > Xanthobacteraceae > Bradyrhizobium. The sequence goes on from NZ_BSCT01000027.1 coordinate 27,047, forward strand.
AGGGCAGCGAGATCCAGGTTGATGTCGGCCCGGTCAAGCCGGCCCGGACGCCGGCCTGACCAGCCCATCGAGGAGCAGAGCAGACGCCGGGTCTCCCCTTTCCGGACGACGGACGGAGGCCCGGTTCGACGAGATCAGTTGCATGACGAGCGCGGCGGAATGGGTGATCTGGAACGGGTCGATCGGGATTGTCGACACGGTCCGCCTCGACCCCATCGTCGACGGCACGTCGGAACGGCGTGCACGGCTGGCGCCGCCGTATGACGTCGTCGGGCCGTTCAGCCTCGACGAGCTGGAGATGCAGGGCCGGATCACGTTCGGCGCCTGTCTCGTGATGTCGCAGCAGCGCTGGCGCGAGGATCAGGATGCGCTGCGCATCGCAGCGCGGACCGCACGGCGCGCCCTGTGGGATCAGCTCTCGCGCGATCAGGATGACGAAGCCTCTCGCGCCGTCCTCGAACTGCCCCTGCAAGGCGTACTGACGGCGACGGACATCAAGGCCGCGTTCCGCCGGCTGGCCAAGACGGCGCATCCCGACGCCGGCGGCAACAATGAGCTGTATCGGCGTATATCCGAGGCGCGCGAGGCGCTGCTGGCGCAATTGGACTGATGCGATCGCCGCCGCAGGCCGGCGTCAGCGCGCGCTCCGCTCCTCGCGCGGCGCGAGCCCGAACTGCCGGCGATAGCAGCGCGCAAAGTGCATCGGCGTGGCAAAGCCGGTGGCGAGCGCGATCTCGCCGATCGCGAGCGTGCTCTGGCGCAGCAGCACCCGCGCCTGCTCCAGCCGGACCTGCAGATAGCGCCGATGGATCGTCGTCCCGAGATGCTCGGCAAACAGACGCTCCAGCTGGCGCTGCGACAGGCCGGCGAGCCGCGCCAACTCCCTAGGCACGAGCGGGCGCTCGATGCGCTTCTCCATCCGCAGCAGCGCGTCGACGAGCTTTGGATGATGGACGCCGAAGCGCTCGGCCGGCGACAATCGCTGCGCGGCCTCGCCGCCGCGGACCTCGGTCTGCAGGAACCAGTCGCTGACGGCGGACGCCAATCGCGCGCCATGATCGATCCGGATCATCGCGTGCATCATGTCGAGCGCTGCGATGCCCCCGGCGCAGGTGAAGCGGTCACGGTCGATCTCGAACAGCGAACGGCTGAGCGGCAGCGCCGGGAACGTCTCGGTGAACGCCGGCATATGCTCCCAATGGATGGTGCAGCGATAGCCGTCCAGCAGACCCGCCTGCGCCAGGATGAACGGACCGGCCGAGACGCCGATCAGCCGGACGCCCTGGCGCGCGGCCCGTCTCAGATAAGCGAGGGTCGGCGGATGTGAGAACGCAGCCGGATTGCCGCCAGCACAGAGCACGATGGACTCGAAGCGCGCGGCGGTGCTGATCGTCGAATCGGCCGGAATCCGGACGCCATTGGAGGCCGGAATGTCGGTGCCGCGGATCGCGATGTGGCGCCAGCGATACAGCGTCCGGCCGCTCAGCACGTTCGCCGCGCGCAGCGGCTCGGCCGCCGATGCATAGGACATCAGGGCAAAGCCGGGGATCAGCAGGAAGCCGACCCGGTGGACCCTGATCTCGTCGCCTTTGGACCCTTTTACGTCGTTTCTGGACATATCGGGACAGGCATAGCAACGCATGCTGCGCCAGACAATCCGGTGGTTCGACGCGCATGCGCTATTCGCTGTTCTCCCTCGCCCGCCAGGCGCTGCGCGGCCATCGCGGCTGGCAGCCGGTCTGGCGCGATGCCGCCCCGCAGGCGAGCTACGACGTCATCATCGTCGGGGGCGGCGGGCATGGGCTTGCGACCGCCTATTACCTCGCCAAGGAGCACGGCATCCGCAAGGTCGCCGTCGTCGAAAAGGGCTGGATCGGCTCCGGCAATGCCGGCCGCAACACCACGATCATCCGCTCCAACTATCTGCTGCCGGGCAACGAGCCGTTCTACGAATGGTCGATGAAGCTGTGGGAGGGCCTTGAGCAGGACCTGAACTACAACGCGATGGTCAGCCAGCGCGGCGTGCTCAATCTCTATCACTCCGACGCGCAGCGCGACGCCTTCGCCCGCCGCGGCAATGCGATGCGGCTGGCCGGCGCCGATGCCGAGCTGCTCGATGCCGGCGCCGTCCGGAGCATGCTGCCGTTCCTGGACTTCGACAATGCGCGCTTTCCGATCAAGGGCGGCCTGCTGCAGCGGCGCGGCGGCACGGCGCGCCACGATGCCGTGGTCTGGGGCTACGCCCGCGGCGCCAGCGACCTTGGCGTCGACATCATCCAGAACTGCGAGGTCACCGGCTTCGTGCGCGACGGCGATCGCGTCACCGGCGTCACCACGACGCGGGGCACGATCGGCGCCGGCAAGGTCGGGCTCGCGGTCGCCGGCAGCAGCTCGCGGGTTGCGCAGTATGCCGGCCTGCGGTTGCCGATCGAAAGCCACGTGCTGCAGGCCTTCGTCTCCGAAGCCATCAAGCCACTGATCCCCGGCGTCGTCACGTTCGGCGCCGGCCATTTCTACATCAGCCAGTCCGACAAGGGCGGGCTGGTGTTCGGTGGCGACATCGACGGCTACAATTCCTATGCCCAGCGCGGCAACCTGCCGACCGTCGAGGACGTCTGCGAAGGCGGCATGGCGCTGATGCCGGTGATCGGCCGCGTGCGCATGCTGCGCTCCTGGGGCGGCCTCGTCGACATGTCGATGGACGGCTCGCCGATCATCGATCGCACACCGCTGCAGGGCCTCTATCTCAATGCCGGCTGGTGCTATGGCGGCTTCAAGGCAACGCCGGGCTCCGGCTGGTGCTTCGCCCATCTGCTGGCACGCGACGAGCCGCATCCCACAGCCAGAGCCTACCGCCTCGACCGCTTCGCCACCGGCCACCTGATCGATGAAAAAGGTCAGGGCGCGCAACCGAACCTGCACTGAGGCCGACCATGCGAATCCCCTGCCCGTTCTGCGGCGAGCGTGACCTCATGGAGTTCGCCTATCATGGCGACACCGAGCCGCGGCCGGATCCAACAGCAGCCGACGCGTCGCAGCTCTTCTTCGATGCGGTCTATCTGCGCGACAATCCGGCGGGCCGGCATCAGGAGCTGTGGTATCACGCCCAGGGCTGCCGCAGTTGGCTGGTCGTGACGCGCGACGTCAGGACTCACGAGGTGCTCGGCGCCACGCTCGCCAAGCGGGGCGCGGCATGACGTCGGCACAAAACCGTCTCGCGGCTGGCGGCCTGATCGATCGCAGCCGATCGATCCGCTTCAGCTTCGATGACGACACCTATCAAGGCTTTGCCGGCGACACGCTGGCCTCGGCGCTGCTCGCCCATGGCGTCCGCCTCGTCGGCCGCTCCTTCAAATATCACCGGCCCCGCGGCATCCTGACCGCCGGCCCCGAGGAGCCGAACGCGCTGGTGGAACTGCGCTCCGGGGCCCGGCGCGAGCCGAACACGCGCGCGACGACGATCGAGCTCCACGACGGACTGCAGGCCTGGAGCCAGAACCGCTGGCCGTCGCTGCGCTACGACGTCGGCGCGATCAACTCGCTGCTGTCGCCGCTGTTCGTCGCCGGCTTCTACTACAAGACCTTCATGTGGCCGGCCGCGTTCTGGGAGAAGGTCTACGAGCCGGCGATCCGCCATGCCGCCGGCCTCGGCCACGCCAGCGGCGAGGCCGATCCGGACACCTATGAGACGATCCACGCGTTCTGCGACGTGCTCATCATCGGCGGCGGCGCGGCGGGACTCTCAGCGGCGTTGACGGCCGGCCGCAGCGGTGCGCGCGTCATCCTGTGCGACGAGGACTCCGTTCTCGGTGGCCGGCTCAATGGCGATCTCCGGGAGATCGATGGCCGGCCCGGCGCCGAATGGACGCGCCATGTCATCGCTGAGCTGGACGCGTTGCCGAACGCCCGCATCCTCAGGCGCACCAGCGTGTTCGGCGTCTATGATGGCGGCACCTATGGCGCGCTCGAGCGCGTCTCCGATCATCTGCCCGAGCCGCCGCTGCATCAGCCGCGCCAGCGGCTGTGGAAGATCGTCGCCAGGCGCGCGGTACTCGCCAGCGGCGCCATCGAACGCCCGATCGTGTTCGGCGGCAACGACCGCCCTGGCGTGATGATGGCCGCGGGCGTGCGCACCTACATCAACAGGTTCGCCGTGGCGCCCGGCCGTCAGGCTGCGATCTACACCGGCTGCGACGATGCCTGGAGCACCGCCTTCGATCTCGCGCGCAACGGCGCCACCGTGGCCGCCATCATCGACCATCGCCATACGGTCGCACCGCAGCTGCGCGCCGAGGCGACGCGCCTCGGCATTCCCGTTCATCTCGGCGCCGACGTGACCGACACGCGCGGACAGCACCGCCTCCAGGCGATCACGCTCCGCACCGCCGACGACGGCTCGCGCAGGCTGCGCGTCGATCTCCTGGCGATATCAGCCGGCTGGTCGCCCAATCTCGGCCTGACCACGCATCTCGGCCAGAAGCCGCGCTGGTCGGAGACCGCCGCCACGTTCGTTCCCGATGCGCTGCCGCCGGGCATGAGCGTCGCGGGCGCGGTGTCCGGCGCGTTCAGCCTTGCCGAGGCGCTACGGCAGGGGGCCGCACTTGGCGCGGCCGCCGCAGAAGCCACAGGCTTCACCGTCGCCGCTCCGCCCGTGCCGCGCACCGATGACGACAAGGTCGAGCTGTCGGCGTTCTGGCATGTCGCGTCATCATCAAAAGCCTTCGTCGATTTCCAGCATGACGTGACCAGCGCCGACGTCGCCCTCGCGGCGCGCGAGGGCTTCCGCTCGGTCGAGCACTTGAAGCGCTACACGACCTTGGGCATGGCGACCGACCAGGGCAAGACGTCCAACATCAACGGCCACGCGATGATGGCCGAGCTGACCGGCCGCACCATGGCCGAGATCGGCACCACCGTCTTTCGCGCGCCGGTGATTCCGGTCGCGATCGGCGCCTTTGCCGGCCATCATCGCGGCCGCGACTTCCGGCCGACGCGGCTGACCGCCGGCCATGGCTGGGCGGAGCAGAACAAGGCGAGCTTCGTCGAGGCCGGCGCCTGGCTGCGCGCGCAATGGTTCACGCAAGAGGGCGAGTCCGACTGGCTGCCGATCGTCTCGCGAGAGGTGCGCGACGTCCGCAGCAAGGTCGGCGTCTGCGACGTGTCGACGCTCGGCAAGATCGACGTGCAGGGCAGCGACGCCGGCCTCTTCCTCGACCGCGTCTACATCAACATGTTTTCGACCCTGCCCGTCGGCAAGACACGTTACGGCGTGATGCTGCGCGAGGACGGCATCGTGATGGACGACGGCACCGCCGCCCGCTTCGCGCCCGATCACTATGTGGTCTCGACCACGACCGCGAATGCCGCGAAGGTCATGCAGCACCTGGAGCATGCGCGGCAGGTGCTGTGGCCGGAGCTCGACGTGCAGCTGGTCTCGGTCACCGAGCAATGGTCGCAATATTCCATCGCTGGCCCCAACGCGCGGCAGCTGCTGGAGCGGCTCCTCGGCGACGTCATCGACGCGTCCGATGCCGCGCTCCCTTATCTCGGCTGCGTCGCATTCACCTGGCGCGACGTGCCGGCGCGGCTGTTCCGAGTCTCGTTCTCCGGCGAGCTCGCCTATGAGATCGCGGTCCCCGCGCAATATGGCGACGCCGCGATCCGCGCCATCATGGAGGCCGGCGCCGATCTCGGGATCGTGCCCTACGGCACCGAGGCGCTCGGCGTGATGCGCATCGAGAAAGGCCACGTCGCGGGCAACGAGATCAACGGCACCACCACCGCGACCGATCTCGGCCTCGGACGCATGATGTCGCAGAAGAAGGACTATATCGGCCGCGTGCTCGCACAGCGACCCGGCCTCGTCGACCCCGACCGGCCGACGCTGGTCGGCCTGCGCCCGGTCGATCCGCTCGCGCGGCTGCGCGCCGGCGCTCATATGCTAGCCGTCGGCGCGGCGCCGACGACCGAGAACGACCAGGGCTATGTCACCTCGGTCGCGTTCTCGCCGACGCTGGGACACTGGATCGGCCTTGCGCTGGTCAGGCGCGGACCTCAGCGGATCGGCGAGCGGATGCGGGCCTATGATCCCGTCCGCGACGGCGACACCGAGGTCGAGCTCGTCTCACCGGTCTTCCTCGATCCACAGGGAGCACGGCTTCATGGCTGAAAGCCTGTCGTCACGCCCGACATTTGCCGATGAGACGCCCGCGCCGCCAGGCAGCCGCGTCACGATCGCCGAACGCGCCAATCTCGGTTTGGCGACGCTGCAGGCCCGCAAGGGCCAGGACGCGGCGTTGCGGGATCTCATCCAGCAGCAGTATGGCGTGTCGCTGCCGCAGGCACCGGCGATATCGCGCGCCGGGACAATCGCCTTCGTCGGCCTTGGTCCGCACCATTGGCTCGCCGTCGCCGACGGCCAAAGTCACCACCTCGCCCCCTCATTGAAGGCTGCGATCGGTCCGCTCGGCTCGATCGTCGACCAGAGCGGCGGCTACGTCGTCTTCCGCGTCGGCGGCGCGGCCATCCGCGACGTGCTCGCCAAGGGCTTTCCCATCGATCTGCATGAGCGCGCCTTCCCGCCGGGCGCTGCTGCCACGACCGTCGTGGCTCATATCGGCGCCATCATCTGGCGCAACGACGATCACGACGGACAGCCCTGCTTCGACATCGCGGTGTTCCGCAGCCTGTCCCGCAGCTTCTGGCGCTGGTTCTCCGACGCCGCAGCCGAATTCGGCTGCGAGGTGAAGCAGCATTAGATCACACCGAGCACGGTGCCGTAGGGTGAGCAAAGGCGCCTTGCACGCTAAGACTTGTCGACAGCGGTGTCGAGCGCCGTGCCCACCATTTTTCCGAGGATAGACAATTGGTGGGCACGCCATCGCGCGGCTTGCGCCGCCCGATGTCTTTGCCCACCCTACGCCTCCCGCTGCACACCGAGGCGCGTTTGACGCGTGGCCCATCCGCACCTGTCATTCCGGGGCGTGCGCAGCACGAGCCCGGAATCCATAACCACGAACGGTGGTTGGGACAACGATCAGTACCACAACTCGCTCGCGGCTCATGCCGGCCTGTGAATATGGATTCCGGGCTCGCGCGTTCCGCGCGCCCCGGAATGACGGCAGCTGGTGTAGCTGATCAGCAATCCAGCGTCGTTTCGCGCTCCCACTCGGTCAGGTGGCGCGCATAGGCGTTCCATTCCTCGGTCTTGAGCTTGACGTAGCAGGGAATGAAATCGCCGAGCGTCTCGGTCAGGACGGGCGAGGCCTGCAGCGCGCGGATGGCGTCGAGCAAATTGAGCGGCAGCTTCTTGCCGGTCTTCACCGTGTGGCCGTCGGTGTACATGTTGATGTCGAGGCGTGGACCCGGGTCGCGATCATTGGCGATGCCATCGAGACCGGCTGCAAGCAGTCCGCTCTGCAGCAGATAGGGATTGGCCGCGCCGTCGGCGAGGCGGACCTCGAAGCGGCCGGCTTCGGGAATCCGAATGAGATGCGTGCGGTTGTTGCCGGAATAGGTGACTGAGTTCGGCGCCCAGGTCGCGCCCGACGTCGTGCGCGCCGCATTGATGCGCTTGTAGGAGTTGACGGTCGGATTGAACAGCGCGGCCAGCGCATCGGCTGAATGCATGATGCCGCCGAGGAACTGATAGCCCAGCTTGGAGACGCCGAGCTCGCCGGCCTCGTCCTCGAACAGGTTGCGGCCGTCCTTCCAGACCGAGACATGGGCGTGGCAGCCATTGCCGGTGAGATCGACGAACGGCTTTGGCATGAAGGTGGCGCGCAGGCCGTGCTTCTCGGCGATCGAGCGCACCATGTATTTGAAGAAGGCGTGGCGGTCGGCGGTCTTGAGCGCGGTGTCGAACTCCCAGTTCATCTCAAACTGGCCGTTGGCGTCCTCGTGATCGTTCTGATACGGCTTCCAGCCCAGCGACAGCATGGCGTCGCAGATCTCGGCGATCACCTCGTAGCGCCGCATCAGCGCCTGCTGGTCGTAGCAGGGCTTCGACTGCTTGTCCGCGACATCAGACGGCGCGCTGCCGTCGGCGGTGATCAGGAAGAACTCGCATTCGACGCCGGACTTCAGCTCATAGCCTTGCGCGGCGGCATCGGCGATCATGCGCTTGAGCAGGTTGCGCGGCGCGTGCGCCACCGGCTTGCCGTTCATCCAGGGATCGGCGGCGAGCCAGCCGACCTCCGGCTTCCACGGCAGCTGGATCAGGCTCGCCGGATCGGGCATTGCGAACACATCCGGGTCGGCCGGGGTCATGTCCAGCCAGGTGGCGAAGCCGGCAAAGCCCGCGCCGGTCTTGACCATGCCATCGATGGCCGCCGCCGGCACCAGCTTGGCACGCTGCACGCCGAACAGATCAGTGTAGGAGATCAGAAAATACTTGATGCCCCGCTCACAGGCGATGGCATGAAGGCTACTCGACATGATGTCCCCTTTGAGTCTGCAAGACCCGGCATTGTCATATCCATCGACCTCATCAGCGGCGCGCTGCGCTGCCTGCTATTTGTCCAGTCCCGGAATCCAGCTGGTGCCGGCGAGCGGCACGCCCGCCATCGCCGCGGCCTCGATCGTCAGCGCGACCAGGTCCTCCGGCTCGAGATTGTGCAGATGGCTCTTGCCGCAGGCGCGCGCGATCGTCTGCGCCTCCAGGGTCAGCACCGACAGATAGTTGGCGAGCCGGCGTCCGGCCTTGACCGGATCGAGCCTTGCGGCGAGCGCCGGGTCCTGGGTGGTGATCCCTGCGGGATCGAGGCCTTCCTGCCAGTCGTCATAGGCGCCTGCGGTGGTGCCGAGCTTCTGATACTCGGCCTCCCATTGCGGATCATTGTCGCCGAGCGCGATCAGCGCCGCCGTCCCCACCGAGACCGCGTCGGCCCCGAGCGCGAGCGCCTTGGCGACGTCGGCGCCGGTGCGGATGCCGCCGGAGACGATCAGCTGCAGCTTGCGATGCAGGCCGAGATCCTGCAGCGCCTGCACGGCGGGGCGGATGGCTGCGAGCGTCGGCAGGCCGACATGCTCGATGAAGACGTCCTGGGTCGCCGCCGTGCCGCCCTGCATGCCGTCGAGCACGATCACGTCGGCGCCGGACTTCGCCGCCAGCGCCGTGTCGTAATAGGGCCGGCTCGCGCCGACCTTGACGTAGATCGGCTTCTCCCAATCGGTGATCTCGCGGAGCTCCTCGATCTTGATCTCGAGATCGTCAGGGCCGGTCCAGTCCGGATGACGGCAGGCCGAGCGCTGATCGATGCCCTCCGGCAAGGTGCGCATCTTGGCGACGCGTGGCGAGATCTTCTGCCCGAGCAGCATGCCGCCGCCGCCGGGTTTGGCGCCCTGGCCGATCACGATCTCGATGGCGTCGGCCTTGCGCAGATCGTCCGGATTCATGCCGTAGCGCGACGGCAGATATTGATAGACGAGGATCGACGAGTGCCCGCGTTCCTCCGGAGTCATGCCGCCGTCGCCCGTCGTGGTCGACGTGCCGGCGGCGGACGCGCCGCGTCCGAGCGCTTCCTTGGCGGGACCCGACAGCGAGCCAAAGCTCATGCCGGCGATGGTGACGGGGATCTTCAGCTTGATCGGCTTCTTCGCGAAGCGCGTGCCCAGCGTGACGTCGGTGCCGCATTTTTCGCGATAGCCTTCGAGCGGATAGCGCGAGATCGAGGCGCCGAGGAACAGCAGGTCGTCGAAATGCGGCAGAGGACGCTTGGCGCCGCCACCGCGGATATCGTAGATGCCGGTCGCAGCCGCCCGCTGGATCTCGGCGATCACATTCGGGTTGAAGGTCGCGGAGAAGCGCGGCGGGGTGCGATGCGGAGGCGCGGACATGGGGATGGCCTCAATAGGCGTCGACATTGTCGATGTGGAAGTGATAGAGGCGCCGCGCCGAGCCGTAGAGCTTGAAGGCGTCGGCATCGGCATCGACGCCGGCGCGCTTCAGCACGTCGGCGAGGATCGCGCGATCCTCCTCCGTCATCGGCTTCTCGATGCAGTCGGCGCCCAGGCTGGCGACGCGGCCGCGCACGAACAGCCGCGCCTCATAGATGGAATCGCCAAGCGCGTCGCCGGCGTCGCCGAGGACGACCAGGTTGCCGGCCTGCGCCATGAACGCGCTCATCGGCCCGATCGAGCCCTTCACGACGATATCGATGCCCTTCATCGAGATGCCGCAGCGTGCCGAAGCATTGCCCTCGATCACCAGCAGCCCGCCGCAACCGGTCGCGCCGGCCGATTGGCTGGCATCGCCTTTGACGCGGACCTCGCCCGACATCATGTTCTCGGCGACGCCGACGCCGGCATTGCCTGATATCACCACCGTCGCGTTCTTGTTCATGCCGGCGCAGTAGTAGCCGACGTGCCCGTCGATCTCGACGGTCACCGGCGCGTCGAGGCCGCAGGCGACGGCGTGCTTGCCGGAAGGATTGCTGACCACCCAATGCGTCTCGTTGGTCGACGGCGACAGCGCGTGGAGCGCGGCGTTCAGCTCGCGCAACGGCGCCTTCGCAAGATCGAAGCCCGGCATCAGCCCCGCTCCCAGACATAGACAGTCGCCGGCTCGGGCTCGAAGATGTGAGCCTTGTCGACGCCCGGCAGCACGGCGAGGGCGCGATATTCCGAGCCGAACGCGACGTAATCGTCGGTCTCGGCCATGACCGCCGGCTTGCAGGAAATCGGATCGCGCAGCACGGCAAAGCCGGTCTCGGTGCCGACCACGAAGGTGTAGAAGCCGTCGAGATCGGACAGGCTGTTGGTCAGCGCCTCCTTCAGCGAAGCGCCCTCGCGGATCCGCCAGCTCAGATAGCCGGCTGCCACCTCGGTGTCGTTCTCGGTCGCGAAGCGCATGCCCTCCCGCTGCAGCATGCGCCGCACGCCATTGTGGTTCGACAGCGAGCCATTGTGCACGAGGCACTGGTCGAGCCCGGTCGAGAACGGATGCGCGCCGCGCGTGGTGACGGCGGATTCCGTGGCCATGCGGGTGTGGCCGATGCCATGGCTGCCGGTCATGCGCGCCAGGCCGAAGCGTTGCGTCACCTGCTCGGGGCGGCCGACCTCCTTGTAGAGCTCCATCCGCGCGCCGGCGCCGACGAAGCTGATGTCATCGTGGTGCTCGATGAAGTCGCGCGCGGCTTTCTCCTTGTCGAACGAGATCGACAGCACGGCGTGGGTGTCGTGCAAGGTGAGTCCGGGCGTCTCGTTGATGACCTTGGCAAGCTCGCCGACGGCGCGCCGCAGAACGTCCTCGTCGGCGCCACTGATGGTGAGCTTGACGCGTCCCTGGGTCCGGTCGCCATAGACCGCAAAGCCAGCGCTGTCAGGGCCGCGATCGCTCATCACCACGAGCATGTCGCTGAGCAGCGCGCCGAGCTCCGGCTCCAACCGGGGCGCTTTCAGAAACAGCCCGACGATCCCGCACATGCTCCGCTCCACGTCATTGTCGGACGGGCAGCGCACGCTCCGTCCGGAGCGCCAAACATAGCGCAGGCGATATTCTCGTCAAGAAACTTTTGTTCATTTTAAGAAAGTAGACAGAGCCCTTCGACCGCGTGATCGCGCGGCGGCTCGCCACGCTCCCCGCTCTGGCCGCGATGGCAGCCGCCGCGTATAGAGATCAGACATCAGCCGATCAGTCGGCCCGTTCAAGAATGACAACGAGGTTCCTGTGGCGAAAGGCGCCGCGAAGCATCCCAAGAAGGACGGCAAGGCCGAGGCGCCGCGCGCGGAGCCTGAGCTGCTCACCGGCTCGCTGGCGCCCAGGGAGGCGTCACCGACCCTGGAATCCGAAATCGGTGCCGAGGTGCGCCGGCTGCGCAAGGATCTCGATCTCACCGTCGCCGAGCTCGGCGTCGCCGCCGGCATCTCGGCCGGCATGCTGTCGAAGATCGAGAACGGCTCGATCTCGCCGTCGCTGGCGACGCTGTCGGCGCTCGCCAAGGCGCTGAACGTGCCGATCGCGCGGCTGTTCCGCGAGAACGGCGAGGAGCGTGACTGCTCGTTCGTGAAGGGCGGCCAGGGCGTACGCATCGAGCGGCGCGGCACCAAGGCCGGGCACCTCTACGATCTGCTCGGCTACTCGCTCGGCGGCGACGTCGTGGTCGAGCCCTATCTGATCACGCTCAAGGGCAACGCCGTCCCCTACACCGACTTCCGCCATGCCGGCGTCGAGTTCATCTACATGCTCTCAGGCAAGGTCCGCTACCGCCACGCCGACCGGCTCTATCTGCTCGAGCCCGGCGATGCGCTGTTCTTCGACGCCGCCGCCCGCCACGGGCCGGAGGAGCTGATCAAGGCGCCGATGACCTATCTCTCCGTGATCATCTATCCCCGGCGCAATCGCTAAGGCGATACAGTCGAAGCGCAGGGACGCACAAGCCGGCCGGGACGCTCTTGGCCGGCCGGCTTGGCGTACAGCCGCAGCCGTCAGAAGAAGCCGAGCTTCTTCGGGCTGTAGCTGACCAGCATGTTCTTGGTCTGCTGATAGTGGTCGAGCATCACCTTGTGCGTTTCGCGGCCGACGCCCGACTGCTTGTAGCCGCCGAACGCCGCATGCGCGGGATAGGCGTGGTAGCAGTTGGTCCAGACCCGGCCGGCCTGGATGGCGCGGCCGAAGCGGTAGCAGGTGTTGGCGTCGCGGCTCCACACGCCGGCCCCCAAGCCGTAGAGCGTGTCGTTGGCGATCGACAGCGCCTCGTCCTCGGTCTTGAAGGTCGTGACCGAGACGACGGGCCCGAAGATCTCCTCTTGGAACACACGCATCTTGTTGTGGCCCTTGAACACCGTCGGCTTGACGTAGTAGCCGCCGGCGAGATCGCCGCCGAGCAAATTGCGCTCGCCGCCGATCAGGACCTGCGCGCCTTCGTTCCTGCCGATGTCGATATAGGACAGGATCTTGGACATCTGCTCTGCCGACGCCTGGGCGCCGATCATGGTCGCAGGATCGAGCGGGCTGCCCTGCACGATCGCGCCGACGCGCTTCAAGGCGCGCTCCATGAAGCGCTCATAGATCGATTCATGGATCAGCGCGCGGCTCGGGCAGGTGCAGACCTCGCCCTGGTTGAGCGCGAACATCACGAAGCCCTCGATTGCCTTGTCGAGGAAGTCGTCATCCTCGGCGCAGACATCCTTGAAGAAGATGTTGGGCGACTTGCCGCCGAGCTCGAGCGTCACGGGAATCAGGTTCTGCGAGGCGTATTGCATGATCAGACGGCCCGTCGAAGTCTCGCCGGTGAAGGCGATCTTGGCGATGCGCGGTGACGACGCCAGCGGCTTGCCGGCCTCCAGGCCGAAGCCGTTGACGACGTTGAGCACGCCCGCCGGCAGGAGATCGCCGATCAGCTCCATCCACACCATGATCGAGGCCGGCGTCTGCTCGGCCGGTTTCATCACGACACAATTGCCGGCCGCGAGCGCGGGCGCGAGCTTCCACGCGGCCATCAGGATCGGAAAATTCCAGGGAATGATCTGGCCAACGACACCGAGCGGCTCGTGGAAATGATAGGCGATGGTGTCATGGTCGATCTCTGCGATCGAGCCTTCCTGGGCGCGAATGACACCGGCGAAATAGCGGAAGTGGTCGATGGCGAGCGGGATGTCGGCCGCGGTGGTCTCGCGGATCGGCTTGCCATTGTCCCAGGTTTCGGCCAACGCGAGCTTGTCGAGATTGGCCTCCATGCGGTCAGCGATCCTGTTCAGGACCAGCGCGCGCTCGGTGACGCTGGTGCGGCCCCAGGCGTCCTTGGCGGCATGGGCGGCGTCGAGCGCAGCCTCGATGTCGGAAGCATCGGAGCGCGCGATCTCGCACACCGGCTGGCCGGTGATCGGCGAGATGTTGTCGAAATACTTGCCGGCGTTCGGCGCCTTCCAGGTCCCGCCGATGAAGTTCTCGTAACGCGCAGCGAAGGGCGGCTTGAACGCCGCATTGACGTCAACCTTGGTCATCTGTCTCTCCCATTCACGCCGATGCACACGGCGTTGAGGAGAGGCTCCGTCAAAGCGGCGTTACAGGCCAGAGGCCGGCGGCAGCGCGTTCGCGGAAGTGTCGCAGTTCTGCGACAGGTCGGCTGCGAAGAGCCGATCGCGTTGCGTTCATCGCTCCAGGCCGAGCCGCTTCATCTTCCGATGCAGGGTGGCACGGGACACATCGAGCTCCTTGGCAGCCTTCGAGACGTTGCCGCCGGCGCGCGCGAGCGCACGCTTCAGCACGGCGCGCTCGGCGGCGTCGATGTCGTCGCCCTGGGCCTGCGCGCCCCTGATCAGGTCGCCGGCCGGCACCGGGCGCGTCAGCGCCGATGCGGACAGGCCGAGGGCGCGGCGAGCCGCGCGGGTGGCACCGACGACGAGATCGTTGCTGTCGACCGCCAGCATCGAGTTGATGTCGCGCTCGCCATCTGGCGTCAGCACGATGCGCGCATGCGGAAACGCCTGGCGGAAATTTTCCGCCTCGATCAGGCGCGCGGCATCCGCCACCGTGGTCGCGATCAGCCGGCCGAACCCTTCGGTGAGATCGGCGCGGCAGGACGAGACGTCGAGCGCCGCCTTGAGCTGGCCATGCTCGTCGAAGATCGGCGCCGTCGTGCAGAACAGCCGGGTATTGCGCGCGAGATAATGCTGATCACGGTCGATGGTCAGCGGCCGCTTCTCGACGAGGCACGTGCCGATCGCATTGGTGCCCTCGTGCCGCTCGCTCCAGACAGCGCCGGTCCACAGCCCCCAGGAATCGAACGTCGAGTCGTCGCCCCGCGCGCCGCGGCGGTCGACGACGGTGCCCTCGGCATCAGCCAGCAGCACCGAGCATCCGACGCCGCCGACGGCGAGGAACAGCCGGTCGAGGCTCACTTGCGCGATCGCGAGCAGCCGTCCCAGCCGCTCGCGCGCCGCCGCAATCTCGGCTGCCGTCAGCCGGCAGGATGGCGCATGGGTGGCGGGATCGAGCGCGTGCAGGTGGCCGGACCGGCGCCAGGACGCCGCCAGCGCAGAAACCGCCGGCGCCCGCTTGGCGACGACGTCGAGCACACGGTCCGAATGGGAATTTTCGGGCGAACGCCCCATCTCCCTCCTCCGGCTCTCTCCCCTGCCCCTGCGGCTTGTCACGAACCCCGCGAGTCTTGATGTCATATTAAGACGACTACAACACCCCGCCTTGATCCGCGTCAAGCCGACCGAGCCCGGCGCGCGGGCAGCGCGAGGCTCGGCCGTGGAAGCCGGCGCGGCCAACACAGGGGCGTCCGCAGAGCGGGGCTCGGATGGTTGCCAAGCGCGTGATCTTCGTGGCAACACTCCCGGCAGCGCTTCGTGCATGGCAAGTCCGGCGTTCGTCGATGCGCTTTCCCCGAACCGGAGTTCTCTCATGAGCCGCCTCGTCTACGTCCTGAACGGGCCCAATTTGAACCTGCTCGGCAAGCGTCAGCCGCACATTTACGGTCATGAGACCATGGCCGATGTGGAGCGGGACTGCAGGGCCCTCGCGGCAGAGCTCGGCCTGGAGATTCGCTTCCATCAGTCGAACCGCGAGTATGAACTCATCGACTGGATCCACGAGGCGCGCGAGACCGCCGGCGGCATCGTCATCAATCCCGGGGCGTTCACCCATACATCGGTCGCGATCCTCGATGCGCTGAATGCGTTCGACGGGACGGTCATCGAGGTTCACATTTCCAACGTGCACAAGCGTGAGGAATTCCGCCACCACTCGTTCGTCTCAAAGCGCGCCGACGGCGTGATGGCCGGTTTCGGCACCCAGGGTTATCAGCTCGCATTGCGGCGCGTCGCCAAGCTGCTCGACGACGGGAAGGCCGGCGCTTGACCAGCGGTCCCGTCCAGCTCGCCGTCGCCGGAGCCGGCCTGATCGGACGGCGCCACATCGAGCAGATCGTCGCTTGCCCGGAGGCGGTACTGACGGCGATCGTCGATCCCGCGCCGGCGGCGCGGGATCTCGCGCAGTCGCTGGGTGTGCGCTGGTTTCTCTCCCTCGACGACATGACGGCCCAGGACCGGCCGGAGGGCGTGGTCATCGCCACGCCGAACCAGATGCATGTCGCTAACGGCCTCGCCTGTCTTTCAGCCCTCCTGCCGGCGCTGATCGAGAAGCCGCTGGCCGATGACGTCGCGGCCGCGCAGACACTGGTCGAGGCGTTCGAGCGCGCCGGCGTGCCCCTGCTGACCGGCCATCATCGCCGCCACAACCCGATGATCCAGCACGCCAAGGCGGAGATCGACAACGGTCGCCTCGGCCGCATCGTCGCGATCAACGGCCTGTTCTGGCTGATCAAGCCGAACGACTATTTCGACGCCGCATGGCGCCGCGAGACCGGCGCCGGGCCCGTGCTGATCAATCTCATCCATGACATCGACCTGCTGCGCTTTCTCTGCGGCGACATCGTCGCGGTGCAGGCGGCCCAATCCAGCCGTGTCCGCGGGTACGCCGTGGAGGACACGGCGGCGATCATCCTCCACTTCGCCTCCGGTGCGCTCGGCACTTTCAGCGTCTCCGATACGGTGCAGGCGCCGTGGAGCTATGAGTTCACCAGCGGCGAGAACCCGGCCTACAGCAGGACGCAGGAGAGCTGCTACCAGATCGGCGGCACACAAGGGTCGCTGGCGATCCCGCAGCTCGACCTGTGGCATCACCCGGATGCGGCGAGCTGGTGGTCGCCGATCGCGCGCGAGCGGCTGAGCTACGAGATGCAGGACCCGCTCGCTCGGCAGATCGCCAATTTCTGCGCCGTCATCCGCGGCACGGCCGCCCCAATCGTCAGCGGCCGCGAGGGGTTGAATACACTGCGCGTGATCGCCGCAATCAAGCGTGCCGCGGCGTCCGGGGCAAGCGAGCAGGTGTGACGCGCGAAGCTGCCGCGCACACGGTGAAAGCCGAACGCAACGGCTGGCTCAACCACCCTGGCCGAAGCGCCGCGCGCAGCGCGTGCCAAGCTCGCCGTCGTTGACGCCGGTGAAGCCGAAGCCGTTCCAGGCATAGACCTGCGTCCGCGTGGAGGAAGGTGCTGCCGTATCCAGCATGATGAAGGAGTCGCCGCGATGCAGGGCGCAGAGATGGGCCTGCCCTGCACCATCGGCGATCAATGTCGCATCCAGCAGCGGCCAAGCCAGCGCCGAGCCGCGCCATTTCGCCACCAGGCCATGCGACGTCACCTCGTAGACATAGGGGCGCGGCCCGTCCTCGCCATCGATCGGCGAGGCATGACGCTCGAGCGTGAACAGCAGCGGCGGCTGATCGGCGACGAGCCGTCCGGCTTCAACTGATAACAATGCGCGCTGCGGGGTTCGCCATCGGCTCGCCTCGCCGCGGCCTTCGAGCACGAGGCGATCGGACGTGAACGCGCCATCACGGATCCAGGGGCTGATGGTCTGACCGGCCGCGCGCAGCGGGGCCCCTGACGCCACCGAACATTGCGCGAGATCTGGCGAAGGACCGGCTTCCGCCGTGGCCAGCGCGGGATAGGCCGAGCCGTCCGGCGTCCGAGTGCCCAGACCGCGACAGACCAGGCGATCGTCCTTGATCTCGCAATCGGCGATCAGGCCGCGCTTGGTCAACGGATATTTCTGGTCGAACACGTGATTGCCGAGCGAGTAGAACACCGGCTTGCCGTCGACGCAGGCCGGCGGCTGCACGACGTGCGGATGCGCGCCGATGATGAGATCGGCGCCCTGCGCCACCAGCCATCTCGCGCCGGCCTCCTGCTCGGGCACGACCCAGTCCGCCAGCTCCTTGCCCCAATGCACTGATACGATGACCCACTCCGCCAGTGTCCGCGCCAGCCGCAGCTTCTGCGCGACCTGCCATGACGGGAACTGATCGATCTGCCCATCACGGCCCGGAACGAGATTCAAACTAATCAGTGCGAGCGTATGACTGCGGACCTTGAAGAACGCCGGCGACTCCGCCGATCCGATCGCTCCGAGACCGGCGGCCTGCAGCGTCTCGCGCGTCGCTTTGCGCCCGACCGCGCCGAGATCGCCGCTGTGATTGTTGGCGATGCCGAGCGCCCTGAAGCCGGCGTCCTTGAGCAGCGGCACCAGATGCGGGTCGACCGCGAAGCACAGCTCCTTCGGCGCGTCGCAGGCCTCGGCAGCGCCAACCGTGCCCTCGAAATTGCCGACCACGGCATCGGCACGCCGGAACACGTCGCGCATCCCATGCCATGGTGACAGCCCGCCGCGCGCGGCGATCTCGCGCGCGACCTGCCGCGCCAGCAGGATGTCGCCGGTGAAGAGCAGCCGTGGCGGATCCGGCTCGGCCGCATCCACCGCTGCCACGCTGACCAGCACGAGCAGCAGCGACAACCAGGTCCGCATCACGGCTGACGGGCCGGACACGACAGCACGTTCGCAGACAGATGACGCGTCACCCAATCCGGCCGCGCCTGTCCGTCGACCCGCTTGCGCCACTCCGCATCGTCGAGTGGCTGGGGCGACGCAAACTCGTAGTAGGAATAGACACCGCCCTTGACGATCTCGGAACGGCCGGAATGCGGAACGATCTGGTCCCATTCGAGTGGACGTCCGACACCGAGCTCGCGCGTCCCTGACGGTGCGTCGGCGACGTCGACCACCTTCATCATCGGATCGGGATTGGACAGCGCATATTGCGGATTCGACAGGCTGGAGAAGATCAGGAAATTGTGCTCGGCGGCGCGGCCGACATATTGGATCAGCTTGTAGTCATCGGCGCTCAGCGTCTCGCCCTTCAACTCCTTCTCGGCGATCTTCTGATATTTGCGGATGTTGTCACGGGACTCGCTTAGGCGGCGGATGACGCCGTCGCGCAGACGCGTATTGGCCGCAGCATCGGTAGCGATCGTCCGGCTGTCCCGCACCATGGCGATGGTGGCCTCGAACAGATCGGCAATCGCCGCGAACGTCGCGGGATCAGGCTCGACATAGCCGCGAGGCGGCTGCATCACGATCGCCTCGAAGCCGCCTTCGCCGCATTCGGCCACGGTCTTGTCGTTGACCAGCACGGTGGCGTGGCGAAGCGTGGCCCATGACCCGAGCCCGGTCTGCAGGCGCTTGGCGTTCCACACCGGGCCGGCGACCGCCGCTGTCGTCGTGTCGGCCCATTGCGTCGCCAGCGCTGCAATCCAGGAGTCGTAGAGGCTGCTGCGCGACTTGCCGCCGGCAGCTTGAAAGCGCTGGCGCACGGCAGCGATCCGGCCGGCGAGATTGGGATAGGCGGCGAACTCGCCGCTGAGCAACTCATTCGCCAGCCGATTGCCGGCAATGGCCGCGAAATCGAGCCCCGACGGCAACAGACGCGAACCACCATCCCGGCTCTGGATGCGCTCGGCTGCCGGCCGCTCCGCATGGTCGACGACATTGTCGAGCGCCTCGTTGTCCCAGCCCCACGACAGCGGAAACAGCCGCGTGCCGCGCGTGTCGGGATGCGACGCGATGGTGGAGGCCGCGCCGCCCCAGACCAGATCGAGGCGCGACGAGGCGATGAACGGGCGGTACACCGCGATCCAATCCTGGGCGGCTCGGCCGACCGCGGCATCGAGCCCGCGCAGCAGCGCGGTATCCTCCGCCGACAGCGGCAGTGCGCTGAGATAGCGGACCGCACCGAAATAGCGCTTCTGCGCATCGGTCGTGTAGTGGCCGCGCGGCTTGAACTGCGCGAAGTCCAGCGTTTCCTGCAGCGCCACTGATTGCTCGGCGCCGCGCGCGGCGACGATCAGGCGTGCTTCCGCGTTGGAGTCGCTGCGCCCATCGAGCACGGCATGGGCGGCGGCGAACGCCTTGGCCATGCGGCTGCCCGCGTGGCGCTTCGCGAGTTCGGCATCGGCGGCGGCCACGAAGCGCGCAAAGGCGGGCGCGGCCTGCTCGCGCTCGAGGATGATGAACAACCCGTCGAAGGCGGCGCTGTACAATTCCCAGAACAGATCGGTGGTGACGAAATACGGCCGCGTCGGCGCGCGCGTGTCGGGTCCGCCGCATTGATAGGACTCGGTGTCATAGAGCTTGAAGAGCTGGTCCAGCTCCGGCAGCGGCCGGAACAGGCCACGATCCCGCATGAAGGCCTGCTGATCCCGGGCGCTCTCCATGTACATCCAGGCGTTGGCGACATCGGCCAGCGGCACGCTGATCGGCAGATAGCGCAGGCTCTTGGTCGCGCCGGTCGCGGTCAGTGCGATGACGCCGCGGCCATCCGGCATCTGCGACGGCACCGAGTCGAGCTTGTGCTCACCGAGCGCAGGCTGGTCGGAGCCGTCGACCAGGCCCTTGATGCGGATGCCAGGCTGACTGGGCTGCCAGTCGATGGTGGCGATGCCGTTCGGCGTGTAGGTCAGCGTATGGCCACACTCACGGCCGAACGGCTCGCTCTTGCCCCAATTGTCCGCGACGTAGGTCAACTTGTGCAGGCACTTCTTCTGGTCCTCCCAGACCAGCTGATTGCCGGCCGGATGGAATTGCAGCGGTAGCGCCGACGGCGCGATGGTCGTGTTCGGCGTCTCGTCGTCGCCTTTGGTCCCCGCATCGCGCTGCGGCCCGACCACCGTGTACAGCGCCTTGCCGTTCTCGGTCACGGTGCGCAGCGCGTAGGCGCCGCTGGCGAGCTTCTCGCCGAAGAACAGGCGCAGCACCGGCGCCGTCTCGCCATTGACCTCGAACGGCCGCGGTCCCACGACGAGTCGCCGCAGCGCGACCGTGCTGGAGTAAACCGTCTTTGCATTGAAGCTCGCGGCCGTCGCGTCGAGCTTGAGGATCTGCGATCCGCGGTCACCCGTGGCGAGCAGGAACAGCGCCTTGCCGCGGGGATGCCAGGTGACCGAGGCGATCCGGGTTTGTGGCGGCACATCGATGCGGCGGGAAAATCCGTCGCGGCCGAACGCCCAGAACGCCACCTGCTGGCGGCGCGCGGCGTCCTCGACGATAACGGCGACCTCTGATCCCCTCGGCGACGCCTCGTAGTCGCGCAACGACAGGCCGGCCGGCAGATCGAACGCAACGGCCTCCGCCGGCGATCGCGCCACCACTGTCTCCTCCTCGTCATAGGCGAACGGACCTTGATAGGGCTCGGACGGCGCCGCCGCCTCGTCGACCAGCGGCGACTGCGCGCCGGCGCCGGTCATCGCCAGCAGGATGGCGCAACCCGCCAGCAGCGCGCGCGACACGATCTTCATGCGGTCCTCCGTTTCCCTGCACGCGGAAAGATCGTCCGCGAACGGTCCCTGCGATGGTCGGATCAGTATGTCCGCGCGCGGCATCGAAACGTTCAATGCGGGTCGGCGCGCGGTTTCGTCCGGCTCGGCTCAGTCGCAAGAGCTTGCGACCGAGCGCGGCGCCATATGATGCGAACGTCCATGGCAGGGCAAGAGATGTGGGACCGGACAGCGCCCGAGCCGCAATGGCCGCCGCCGACGCTGGGAGCCGGCCGACTGGCCGACGAGGCACAAACGAATCGGGCCCCGCCGATCGGCGGGGCCCGTGCGCCGGCAAGGTCTGTTCGTCAGGCTCAGCCGCCTGCGACGGCAGCCGCAGCGGGCACGGCCTGTTCGGGGACCGGGTTCCCGACGCCGCTCAGCTCGCCTTCCCATGTCGCGACGGCGGCCGTGGCGATGCCGTTGCCGATGACGTTGGTCATCGTGCGGCCCATGTCCAGGATCTGGTCGATGCCCATGATCAGGAGGATGCCGCCGACCGGCAGGTTGAACAGCGGCAGGGTGGCGGCGACCACGACCAGCGAGGCGCGCGGCACGCCGGCAATGCCCTTGCTCGTCACCATCATCACCAGCAGCAGCGCGGCCTGCTGCATGATGCTAAGCTCGATGCCATAGGCCTGGGCGATGAACAAGGCTGCGAAGGCCTGGTACATCATGGAGCCGTCGAGATTGAACGAGTAGCCGAGCGGCAGCACGAAGCTCGTGATGCGCTCCTTCACGCCGAACCTCGTCAGCTGCTCGATCATCTTCGGATAGGCCGCCTCGCTGCTCGCGGTGGAGAACGCCAGCAGCATCGGCTCGCGCAGCAGCCTGATGAGGCGAAACACCGGCGTTCCCAGCACGACCAGGCCAGCAACGATCAGCACCGTCCAGAGCACGAGAAGGCTGAGATAGAAGGTGGCGATGAACTTGCCATAGGTCACGAGCACGCCGAGGCCCTGCGTGGTCACGACCGCGGCGATCGCAGCAAACACGCCGAACGGCGCGAACCGCATCACGAAGCTGGTGATCTGCAGCATGACGAGGACCAGCTCGTCGATCGAGGTCGCCAGCGTCCGGGCATAGCCCGTCCTCAGCCGGCTCAGCGCCAGACCGAAGAACACCGCGAAGACCAGGATCTGCAACACCTCGTTGGTCGCCATCGCCTGCGTGGCGCTGACCGGCACGACATGGGTGATGAAGTCCTTCAGGTTGATCCCGGCGGTCTGCAGATTGGTCGCCGCGTCGGCGTGGGGCAGCGGCAGCTGCAGGCCAAGCCCCGGCGCGAACAGATTGGCGAAGATCATGCCGAGGCCGAGCGAGACGATGGAGGCGGACACGAACCAGCCCATCGAACGCCCGGCGATGCGGCCGACGGCGCGTCCTTCCGCGCCGAGGCTGGTGATGCCCGAGACAATGGTCGCGAACACCAGCGGCGCGATGATCATCTTGATCAGGCGCAGGAACACGTCGGTGATGATCGAGAAGTAGCCGGCGATGGTCTTGGCCATCTCCGGCGTCGGCGCCATTGTGTGGCAGACATAGCCCGTCCCGATGCCCAGCAGCAGGCTGGCGATCAGCGCATGGGTCAGGCATCTGGAATGCATGGTCGAACTGTCGGCGGTGCTCGTCATGGTCGTTGTCATCTCCCTTGATTTTTTCTCAGTTCAGCTTCGCCGAGACCGGCCGCAGCCCATCCCCCGCGCAATCCTTGCGGCGGTCCCGCAACGACGGCCGCAGCGCGTCCGCCTCGTCGCCAGCGGGCGCGATGATGCTCTGCGGCCGGGTCAGGCTTTCGGGCCTGAGGATCTCGGCGAGCTTGTCCTCGGAGAGCAGGCCGCGCTCGCGCACCAGCTCGGCGACGCCGCGGCCGGTGGCATGGGCCTCGATCGCGACGGCGGTCGCAGCGGCGTAGCCGATGTACGGGTTGAGCGCGGTGACGAGGCCGATAGAGTTCTCGACATCGGCCAGCAGCCGCTCGCGGTTGGCGGTGATGCCGTTGACGCAGCGCTCCTCCAGGGTCAGGCAGGCCTGCCGCAGATGGCTGATGCTCTTGAACAGGCTGTGGGCGATGATCGGCTCGAACGCGTTCAGCTGCAGCTGCCCGGCCTCGGCGGCCATCGTCACCGTCAGGTCGTTGCCGATCACCTCGAACGCCACCTGGTTCACGACCTCCGGAATGACCGGGTTGACCTTGCCCGGCATGATCGAGGAGCCCGCCTGCACTGCCGGCAGATTGATCTCGTTGAAGCCGGCGCGTGGCCCGCTCGACAGCAGCCGAAGATCGTTGCAGATCTTGGAGATCTTGACCGCGATGCGCTTCAGCACGCCCGACACCTGGACGAAGGCGCCGCAATCCTGCGTCGCCTCGACGAGATCCGGCGACGTCATCAGCGGCAGGCCGGTGATCGCGATCAGATGCTTGCAGACGATGCGGGCATAGGCCGGGTGCGAGGCGATGCCCGTGCCGATCGCAGTTGCGCCCATGTTGATCTCCTGGATCAGGAGCGCGGCCTCGTGCAGGCGCTCCTGGTCCTCGCCGAGCATCACCGCATAGGTGTGAAACTCCTGCCCCAGGGTCATCGGCACCGCATCCTGCAGCTGGGTGCGGCCCATTTTGAGCACGTCCTTGAATTCGTCGGCTTTGCGCGCGAAGGCCAGCCGCAGGATGTCCATCGCCGCGGCTAGGTCGCGCAAGGAGCGGCAGGTCGCGATCTTCAACGCCGTGGGATACACGTCGTTGGTACTTTGGCTCATGTTGACGTGCTCGTTGGGATGCAGCCGCGCATAGTCGCCCTTGGCATGGCCGAGCAGCTCCAGCGCACGGTTGGCGATCACCTCATTGGCATTCATGTTGGTGGAGGTGCCGGCGCCGCCCTGGATCGCATCGACGAGGAAATGTTCGTGCAGCTTCCCGGCGCGCAACTCCTTGCAGGCCGCGACGATCGCCTGCCCCCTCGATTCATCGAGCAGGCCGAGCTCCATATTGGCGAGCGCAGCGGCCTGCTTGATCGCGGCGAGCGCGTTGATCAGCTGCGGATAGCTGGATATCGCGATCCCGGTGATGCGGAAATTCTCGACCGCCCGCAGCGTATGCACGCCATAATAGGCTTCCGAAGGCACCTCGCGGTCCCCCAGCAGATCATGCTCGTTGCGCACGCGCGCCCCCCACATCTTTGTCGTTGAGGCCGCGCGGCGACGGTGCGTCGCAGCTCACGGCCGGATGCGGCGGATGTTTTGTTCAGGACGCGGCAACGATCCAATGCTATGTGCGCACCCGTCATTCCGAGTTTGCATGAATTCAAGCACTGCAACCGGGCATGCTGCCGCCGATGCGCCCGTCCTCTTTCGATCGAGCCGAGGCGCAGGGGGGAAGCGAGGTCGGATCATGGAATTGAAATGGCTCGAGGATTTTCTCAGCCTCGCGCGCACTCGCAGCTTCTCGCGATCAGCCGAGGAGCGGCACGTCACGCAATCCGCCTTCAGCCGCCGCATTCAGGCGCTCGAGCTCTGGCTCGGCGTGTCGCTGATCGACCGCTCGAACTACCCGACGACCCTGACCGACGAGGGCCGGCTGTTTCTGGAGACCGCGGAAGAGACCGTACGTATGTTGCATGCCAGCCGCGTCTCGCTGCAGGCCAGCATGCGGCCGAGCACGCAGATGGTCTCGGTCGCCGCCCTGCATACGCTGTCGCTGCGGTTCTTCCCGCGCTGGTTTCGCAGCATCGAAGCGCAGGTCGGCCAGGTCGGCAGCCGGCTGCTGCCCGACGATTTCCATAGCTGCCTGCAGGCCATCGTCGAAGGCAGCTATGATTTCCTGCTCACCTTCCACCATCCCCACGTGCCGATCCCGCTGGAGCCGGAGCTCTATCCGCATCTCGTGGTCGGCACCGACAGCCTGGTCGCGGCGCGCAGTCCGCGGCTCGCCGGCGGCGAGACCGAGGGGGCTCCGCTGCCCCTGCTCAGCTATGCCACGAGCTCGTTCCTGGGGCGGCTCGCCACCTTCGCCCAGGCGCAGTTTGCGCAGGAGCAGGCCGGCGCGCCGCCGGTGCAGGTGGCCCACACCAACGAGAATGCGATGGCCGATGCGCTGCGGTTCATGGCGCTGGAAGGCCATGGCCTCGCCTGGCTGCCACGCAGCCTGATTTCAAGAGATCTCGACGAGGGCGCGCTGGTCCTGCTCGGGCCGGAGATTCCGCTCGAGATCCGGCTCTATCGCAGCCTGCGCCGCACCCGGCCCGTGGTCGAGAAGGTCTGGAGCGCCGCCCGGCAGCTGTCGCCCTAAAACTATGTCAAATCGGAATGGCGCTGTCGGCCTCGGCATTGGATTTGGCCGCGCCACCGCCGCATGGTCGGCGGGTCAGGGAGGAAATGAAACGATGATGCTTGGCGTACTCGGCGGCATGGGCCCGATGGCGACGGTGGATTTCATGGGCAAGGTGATCCGCAACACCCCGGCCGCGTGCGACCAGGACCACATCGAGATGGTGGTGTGCTCGGCGACATCGGTCCCGGACCGCACGGCCGCGATCCTCGACCAGGGCCGCGATCCCCTGCCTGCGATGCTCGATGCGCTGAAGCGGCTCGAACGCTCCGGCGCGACCTGCATCGCCATCCCCTGCAACACCGCGCATCACTGGCACGGCGAGTTGCAGGCGCGCACCCACGTGCCCATCCTTCACATCGTCGACGCGCTCGCCGATGCGCTGGCCGAGCGCGGCCTCAAGGGCACCACGATCGGCGTGCTCGCCACCGACGGCACCGTCCGCGCCGGCATCTATCAGCGCCGCCTCGCCAAGCGCGGCTTCGCCTGCGCGATGCCCGATGCCGCAGGACAGGCCGAGGTGATGCGCGCCATCCGTCTCGTCAAGGCGGGAGATGTCGGCGCGGCGACCACGATCCTGAGCCGCGAGGCGGCCACGCTGGTGACCAAGGGCTGCTCGCAGGTCGCAATGGCCTGCACCGAGATCCCGCTCGCGCTGGCTGCGGCCGACGGCGAGCTGAAGCCGCGACTGCTGGACCCGACCGACATGCTGGCGCGGGCCTGTGTCAGATCCTGCCTGGCCACGCTGGACAAGCCGGAGCGGCGGGTGGCGTAACCGCCCGCCGCTGAGACGCAAAAGGCCGCCTGGGATGACCAGGCGGCCTTTCGCTTGCTTGGCAGGAGACGGCAGGCCTCAGCGGCCGCCGCGCGAGAGCATTTCGAAGCGGTAGTTGACGCCGATCAGCGCAGTGTGAAGCTGCGTCTTCTGGCTCACCACGTTCGGACCGCCGGTCACCGCCGCCGCGCCCGGCAAGGTGCCGGTCACGGTGCCGAAATCGGCGTAGTCATATTCGGCGAAGGCCGACCAGTTGCGCGCGAACATCCATTCGACACCGGCGCCGACCGTCCAGCCGCTGCGGTTGAACGCCGCCATGGCGGTTTGACCGGTGGCGTTGTTGACGACCGCGACGCTGGTTCGCGTCCACGCCGCACCGCCTCTCACATAGGCCATGATCTCCGGAGTCACCAGATAGCCCGCGCGCAGCGTGGCGGTGTAGAGGTTCCGCGTCGCCGAGTTTATTGTCAGCTGCGGCCCCAGCGCGCTGGAGCCGTTGATGACGCCAAGATCGGCCATCGCCTGGACGCCGAGAACGAGACGATCGATCTGATAGTCGCAGCCGACCTGCAGGCCGCCGATCGCATCGCTGCCATTGGCGGAGACCGCGGTCGGAAGCTGCAGAGCCGCATTGGCGACGGGCACCGCACCGCCGCCCGCGACCGGAGGCGGATTCTGCGCACCACCATTGTTGCCTTGCTGCGGCGGGTTCGGCTGGCCGCCACCATTGTTCGGCGGCGGGTTGTTCGGCGGCGGCGGATTCTTCGGCGGCCAGCCGGGCTTCACCGGCGGCTTCCAGGCATGGTCACCGTGATGATAGTTGCCGTCGTGCTTCTGCCAGTCGTCCTTGTCCTTCTGCCAGCCGTCCTTCCAATTGTCCTTCTGCCAAGCGTCCTTCTGCCAAGTGTCCTTGTCGTGCTTGTCATAGGCGGGCTGCTTCTGCCAGCCATAGCCGCCCTGCTTGTCGTTCTTGTCGCCGTCGTCCTTGTCCGGCTTCAGCCAGGCATAGCGCTCGTACTCGCCCTTCGACGGCTGCTTCGACCAGCCAAAGGCCGGCTTGTCGTGATCGTCGTCCTTCTTGCCGCCCCAGCCGCCCGAATCATGCTTGTCGTGCTCATCGTGCCGCAGCCAGGCATAACGGTCGGAATAGCCGCTGGAATGCAGCTGTGACCAGCCGCCCGACTTGTCGTGGTCGTCGTCGCGCCCCTTGTCGGACCAGCCGGAGACGACATGCTTGTCGTCTTTATACTTGTCGTCCTTGTACGGCTTCGCCTGCCACGGCCAATCATGATCCGCGTGCTTGTTGTCGCCACCGTTCCAGCCAGACTTCGGCCAATGATAGCCATCATCATGGTCGGGCTTGTCGTGCTTCTGATCGTACTTCGTCCACTTGTGATCTTTGTAGTTGTCCTCGTGATGATACTTGCCGGGCTGCCACCATCCCTTGTCGCCATGGTGACCATAGACCGGTGGCTTGTAGGGCGGCTTGTAAGGCGGCTTCCATCCACCATTGTTCCCGCCGGGGTTGTTCGGCGGCGGCGGGTTCGGCGGCGGATTGGCAACCACAGGCGGTTTGGCCGGAGGCGGGTTAGCGGCGTTGCCGCCGGGCTGCTGGACAGGCTGAAGGGGCGCCGCATTGGCGACCTGGCTCCAATTCTGCTGCTGACGCGACCACGCCATGCCGGCGTTGGCGCCGGCGTGGCAGCCACTCCACCTGTAGGCGAAGACGTCGGGCGGCGGGAGCGGCGGGGGCAGGGCGAGATCAGTCGCCCAGACCGATGTCGTACTTCCTGCGAAAGTCGATAGGCAAAGACACACGCCAAATACGCGACGCATCGAACTCATAACTCCTGAACACGTGCCGCAACAAACGACGCCCGCATCAGGAGGATCAGAATGTGTCGCGAACTGAATTGAAAAATGTCATTCGAAAGGAATGCGGATCGCGACGCTGACGCGATCGAAATTGGATGTTGAGTGTTGCACGCAAGATGCAGAATTCTGGCGAAAAGAAGCTGGCCGCGCCTCGCGACGGCGCTCTGCGCAGGCGCGCTCGATGTCGTGCCGCGGATCGCGTGCGCGGTCGACGACGATCCGTCGACGACGATGCGTCGCGCGCGCAGCGCTGCTGCAGGGTGTTTTGCACATCCCGCGCCGCCCCGATCGTACGCCAAGCGGCTTGCGCGGCGGACAACTACACGCGCCGATTGCGCGGCGAGCACCGCGTCACACTGTCATGCCCGCTCCATGTTGGAGTCCCATTTCGACGTGCCGGCCAATCAGCAGCGCAAGCCGATCTCGGCAACACGGCGGCGCATGCGGCCGATCCACCACGACATCGTCACGCCATCGATCCGCGCACACCGCGGCGCTCGTTGCCGCAATCGCACCGAATGCGGCGACAAGCCGCCGGCGTGATGGCGAATGATCAGCAACACGGGCGGCGACGCGTCCGCATTTCGGCTGGCGGGATGATTGATGCGCGGCGGCGCGTTCAACGACGCAGTGACAGCGACGGACAGCTCACGCCGACATGGCCTCCGGCCGAAGATCCGCCTCATCGACCCAGCGATTGCGGCCGAAGCGCTTGGCCGCATAGAGCGCGTCGTCGGCGCGCGCCAGCGCCACCGACGGGCTGGTCGCGGCGGCGTCCGCGACATGGACCAGACCGAGGCTGATGGTGACGATGGCAAGCCCGTCCGGCCGCGCCGGATGCGGAATCTGCAGCGCCCGCACGCGCTCGACGACGTGCTCGGCGAGCCGCGCCGCCGCGGCGGCCGACAGGCCGCGGGCATGGACGGTGAACTCCTCGCCGCCGAACCGCGCCGCCGCGGCGCCGGCCTCGCCGGCGACCTCGCGCAGCGCGGCCGCCACCTGCCGCAGGCAGTCATCGCCGGTCGGATGGCCGAGATGATCGTTGAACGCCTTGAAGTGATCGATGTCGATCATCATCACGGCCACCGTCCCATCCTCGGCGAACCAGGCCGCCAGCGTGCTGTCGAGCGCGCGGCGGTTCGGCAGCGCAGTCAGCGGATCGGTCAGCGACAGGTCCTTGAACAGCCGGCTGGCCTCGCTCGCCGCCTGCGCCGCCTCGCGCGCGTCGAACTCGCGCAGGAACGACACGCAGCGGTTCAGCTCGCTCTTCCAGTTGGCATAGAGCGTCAGCACCGCGCCGGTCACGATCTGGATCACGAAGGCCGTGCGGAGATCCTGATGCAGGCCGGCCTTCATCAGCGCGGCCGCGACCGCGAGCGCGAGCGCGGCGGCCGTGAACAGGATCGCGAAGCGGAAGCGCAGCATCAGCAGCATGTTGCCGAACACGAAGGTCAGCGGAAACTCGCCGAATGTGTAGGCGGAGAATGCGCTGTCGGAGATGTAGAACAGCCAGATCGGCACCACGAAGGCATTGAGGACGCCGATCGTCATCAGCCATTCGCGCGTCCGCGCATTGACGGACCCGATCAGCCAGATCAGCGCGATCGAGACCGGCGTCACCGCGAGCCCGCGCAGCACGAAGACCGCGGACATCACGTCGTCGAGCAGCAGAACTCCGGTAAAGTTGTAGACATTAAAGAGACATAAACCAACCGCGATGGAACGCCTGAGCTCGGCGATGCGCTGGGCGCGCGCATCGTGCTCATACGCCTGCTCGACCTCGGGCGAGAACCGCAGCAGCAGGTCGAGGCGGCTGGGCAGGGCCGGATTGCTCATCTGTTCCGCGGATGTCCTCGAGTTTGCCGGCCCTTCTCTGCAGGACCGCGGCAAAACCTTAGGGACGAGGCCCTAACCGCCAGCTAACGCTGCGCCGGCCCGGATCCGGCGTGAAGGCACGACGCCCGGCCGCGGCAGCCGTCGGATCCACCCTCGCCGGCGCGCGCCGATGCCGCCGCCTGCGTCACCGCACCCGCTGCCAGCCCTTCGGTGTCCAGCGCAGCAGCATGTTGGAGAGCGGCTTCGGTGCACGGACCGTGAGATTGGCGGCGAGCGTCCGCAGCGCGTCGATCGCGGTCGGCGAGTCCTCGCCGCTATAGAGCACCAGATCCGGCGACGGTGCGGCCACGATCAGCACACCGCCCTGCGCCTGCGCCAGAGGCGCCCAGCTGTCGATCAGCGCCAGCCGGCTGCTCTCATAATAATCGCCGGTGATGTGGCCGAACTGTCCCGCCGGCATCGGCTTCGCGACCGTCATGATCGGCTTGAGCCGGCTGCGCACATTGGCGAGGCCCGTGGCGACGGCCTGCTCCGGCGAAAGCCCGAGCGCCGCCAGATCCGGCGCGGCCAGGATCTTCGTGGTCCGCGACGAATCCAGCACCGGCACGATCACGAGCCCCTCGACCAGCGGCCGCGTCGTCGCCACGCCGCTTGCGCCGAGCTGCTCCACGGCACGCTGCATGTCGGCGGCCTGCCGCACCACGACGCGCAGGCTGTCCTTGGCCGGCTTCGCGGTCGCCGTCCGCGTCGCCTGCACCACCCCATTTACATAAGTGTCGATCTCCTTGAGACAGCCGGCCCGGTCGGCGGTCCTGCAGAACGCCTGGATGCGGTCGAGATTGGCCTGCAGCGGCCCGATTGTGAGCGTCAGCGGCCCCTTGATCTCGACCGGCATGGGGCGCACGGCCGCGCGCACGCGCTGGGCCACGAAATCGGTGAAGGCGGCCTCGCTGGTAGGGACCTGCTGGGCGACGGCGGTGCCGGCGAGCAGCAGCAGCGCGGCAAAGGCGGCCGCGGCGCGTCGGACGGCACGCCGCTGCATAACGATCGAACGGGACATCGGGACCAGGCGCCGAACTCGGATGCGGTGGGAATGGGAACCCATCCTCACCGAGCGGCGGCCGCAAATCAATCGCCGATCGCGCGGCGGTCACGCATCCCCCGCCGCCCCAGCCCGCTCACGGATTGCGCCGCGAGAACGAGATCGCATAGGCGCCGTTGCGGATGTCGATCATCGGATCGTCCGACGCCTCGACGCCGTCGGTGAGCTGGCCGGGCAGGAACAACAGCTTCTTCTGCGCGGCGTCGCTGTCGGCGACCGCCTTGTCGATCGTGAGCACGCCGAGCTCGACCAGCTTGCGATCGTCCGGCCACGGTTTGGCTGGATCCTTGGTATCGTCGCCGGCGGCCGCAAGCTGCGCCATGAAGCGGAACGCGACCGGCCCCTGCTTCAGCCGCGCCGGCAGCTCGGTCATCAGGAAGTCCGGCCCGCGCTTGGCGGCCTCGGCCTTGTCGAGATGCACGATTTTCTCCGGCAGCATCTGCCAGCGGATGGCCTGCTTCTGGCCAGCCTTGTTGACGAGCACGAAGGCGTTGACGCCGAAATAGGCCTCGCTGGCAAAGCTGTCCGGCGTCGCGATGGTGCCGAGCGCGGCCGGCACCGACGGGTGACTGCCGATGAACTGCTCGATCTTGGTCGGCTTGGCCGCGCCGGGCCCGCTGTCCGCAATCGCCAGGAACAGGTCGCGCAGCTCCGCCGCCGTCGAGACCGGGAAGAATTTGAGCGAGTTGATCACGATGTCCATGTCGCTGCCGTCGGCGAGATGGAACTTCACGGCCATGCCATGCGGATTGGCATCGTCGGACCCGTCGGGCAGGTTCGGCACGCCGGTGGAATCCGAGAAGCGCACCGTCACCGGGATTTCAGCCCCGCTGAACAGCGACGCCTTGCTCAAGCCCGCGGCTTCCGCCGACGGCTTGAACTTGCCCTCGACCACCACGCCCTTGGCGTGATTGGCGCGGAACCCG
Organism: Bradyrhizobium sp. SSBR45G; assembly: GCF_030159255.1. GTDB lineage: Bacteria > Pseudomonadota > Alphaproteobacteria > Rhizobiales > Xanthobacteraceae > Bradyrhizobium. The sequence continues at coordinate 59,043 of NZ_BSCT01000027.1, forward strand.
GCATGGACGCCGAACACCTTGTTCATCGCATTGACGACCTGCTCCTCGACCGGCGCGTCCTGCGCCAAGGCTTGCTGCGCTGATGTCATGGCGGCAAAGGAGAGGCCTAGTCCGATCAGCGCAGCAAGATGTTTGCGGTTCGTCATCAGCAGCTCCTGTTGTGGCGAGTATCGCATCATCAGACCACAAAATCGCGACACGAGCGACCATCGTGTCGACGTCTCGGCCGCCGTGTGGATCCCTTTCACGCGCCGAGCTTTACGATCAGCGTCGGCGGCTGATGCTTGCGGAAAATAGACCTGGACCTTGGGATAGAGCGGCAGGTTGGTGCGATGGTCGTAGAGCATGTCGATCGGAATGCCGGCATTGCCGGGCCGGTCGAGCAGGGCTCGATCGTGAACCCAATTGTCCGGCGCAACGCAGTGATCTCCAACGTCACCCGCTTGGTGAGCGGCTTGCGATGCTCCTCGGAGTGGTCGGCCCAATAGGCTTTGATCGGGTTCCAGAACGCCTTCAGGCCCTCGTCATAGGCACCGCCGCGCTGATCGTGACATGATAGCCATCGGGATCGCGCAGCGAGAACTCCGCGGTTCCCGTGTTGGGGTTCACATGCGGCTCCTCGTCGAGCGCCGCTGCCAGCTCCCGCGCCCGCGTCAGCGCCGCATCGAAGTCCTCCACCCGGAAGAACAGCAGCAGGCCGTTGCCGAACGTGGCCATGTGCGGCAACGTGAGCGACGGATGCTCATGCGCGCCCCAGGCATGACAGCAGAGCAGCACCGTTCCGTCAGACTCGACGACTTGCCCGAAATAGCTGTGCACCGGCGGCGTCTCGGGCAGGCCCAGCAGCCTTTGATACCACGCCGTGCTGCGGCGCACGTCGGCGACGCCGATGATCGTCCACAGCCGCGTCATCTGGTCCTCCCTGGTGGATTGCCGCGCGAATGCCTCAGTCTCGCTGCGACCGCACCGACATCAACGCGTCAGCGGCCATGCCGATCCGGCAAGACATCCCGGCAAGACATCCGGACAAGGCAGCGCGCAGCATCATCCGCGCCTTGCGGCCACAGCCGGAATGTCCCTATTGTATCCAAGCGTGCCCGCGTCTCCATCGCCTCCGCGATGCCTCGGTCCGGATCCGGCATCGTGACGATGTTCGACCGTGAGGTCGGACCGGACGCGCCCATGACGGAGTTTCAACAGTGCCCGCACCGGAAAGCTTCCCCATCGACAGGGTCCATGTGCCCGACAAGAAGCGCAAGACGCTCAAGCCGGAGGTGGTCGACGCGCTCGCCGAAAGCATCCTGGAGTCCGGCCAGCGCGAGCCCATCCTCGTCCGCCGCGAGAAGGACCACTACGTCCTGGTCGAAGGCCTGCACCGCCTCGAGGCCTGCAAGGCCCTCGGCGAGCCCGCCATCAAGGGCCGCTTGATCTCAGCCGAGGAAGCCCGCCAGCGCGAGCTGCCGCCGCCGCCGATCGATCCGGAGCGCGAGAAGATGGAGCGGCTGCGCAAGCTGCGGCTGGAGCGGGAGGAAGCCGAGAAGCTCGCGGCGTCGTCGCGCGGCGGCTCGGCGGCCCACACTGCGACACGTGCGCGCGGGCCTGCTGACACGGCAAACCGCAGCGGCCGCGCCGGTGCCGCCAAGCCGGCACGGTCCGGCGCCGCTGCGGCAGCGCCCAAGACGCTGTCCGACTGGATCAAGCAGCAGGAGCGCAGCGGCGGCCGCTACTGATCGTCCCGCGTCGCCAGGGCGATCACGTCCGACGATCTGAGCTCTGCGTTCGTCTCGCTCTCGGCCATGGCCGGGACGGGGCCTGGCATCACGGCGTGGATCGAAGTCCGACTACCAAGTTGGACCAGCCTATGCGATCGTCTGCGGGCCGCGAGCTGCTTGCCTGCGCCGCTGCATTGCAGTTCACCCATCGCCTGTCAGGCCATCGAGAGGACGCCCATGCCAACCGCCATCTATCCAAGCCTGAAGAACCGCACGGTGCTGGTGACCGGCGGCGGCTCCGGGATCGGTGAGGCGATCGTCCGCAATTTTCTCGGCCAGGGCGCGCGCGTCGCCTTCATCGACATCGATCGCGAGGCGTCGGACAAGCTGCTCGCCAGCCTGCCGGCCGAAGCCCGCATCCACTTCGCGCATGCCGACCTCAGAGACGTCGCCGCATTGCGCGCCGCGATCGATGGCGCGCGCGAGGCGCTCGGCCCGATCACCGTCCTCGTCAACAACGCCGCGCGCGACGACCGCCACACCATCGACGAGGTCACGCCGGACTATTGGGACGAGCGCATGGCCGTCAACCTCAAGCACCAGTTCTTCGCCGCCCAGGCGGTGGCGCAGGACATGACCCAGGCCGGCGGCGGCGCGATCATCAATCTGGGCTCGGTGAGCTGGGTGCTCGGCCAGGGCGGCATGCCCTGCTACACGACCGCGAAATCCGCCATCCAGGGCCTGACCCGCGCGCTGGCCCGCGACCTCGGCCCGGCCAACATCCGCGTCAACTCGATCCTCCCCGGCTGGACCATGACCGAGCGCCAGCTCAAGCTCTGGCTCACGCCCGAAGGCGAAGCCGAGCTGATGCAGCGCCAATGCCTCAAGCGCAAGATCATGCCCGACGACATCGCCCGCGTCGTGCTGTTCTTCGCCTCGGACGACAGCGGGGCGTGCACGAACCAGAACTACATCGTGGATGGCGGGTGGGTGTGAGGGGCCTGCCGGCGCGCGCGGAACCCGACCCGCGCCCGCAGGCTCTTCGTCATGACGTGGGAACATCCTTGGCCCCCGGCGAGTTCATCCCGGCTGGGGAGACGACAACCAAGGAGTCCACCATGGCAAGAGACGAGCATAACAAGGCGGCCGAGCACCACGACAACGCCGCCAAGGCTCATCGTTCCGCCGCCGAACTGCACGGCAAGGGCGATCACGCGAAGGGCAAGGAGCACGCCAGCAGTGCGAAGCAGCACTCGCAGACGGCCAGCCAGCACAGCGACCAGGCGCACGCGAAGAGCCAGCAGCAGAAGTAACGCAACGGAAAGGCCCGGGTCACCCCGGGCCTCGCCGCGTTTAATTGGGTCAGAACCGGCGCGCGGTCACCGCCGCCAAGCGCGACGGCGGGGCTGCCGTCAGGCCGCTCGCACCGAGCTCAGGAACTTGCCGACCTCGGATTTGAGACGGCTCGAATTGTGCGACAGCGACCGCGCGGCGGCGAGGACCTGGGAGGAGGCGGCGCCGGTCGAGCGCGCACCGCCCTGCACGTCGGTGATGTTCGACGACACCTGCATCGTGCCGTGCGCGGCCTTCTGGACGTTGCGTGCGATCTCCTGCGTCGCGGTCCCCTGCTCTTCCACCGCAGCGGCGACGGTCGACGAGATCTCCGACAGCTTCTCGATGGTGCTGCTGATCTCTGTGATCGCCCCGACGGATTCCTTGGTCGCCATTTGGATTCCGTTGATCTGCTGGCCGATCTCGCCGGTCGCCTTGGCCGTCTGCTCGGCCAGCGCCTTGACCTCCGACGCCACGACCGCAAAGCCGCGACCGGCCTCGCCGGCACGCGCGGCTTCGATCGTGGCATTGAGCGCCAGCAGATTGGTCTGTCCTGCGATCGTGTTGATCAGCTCGACGACGTCTCCGATGCGAGCCGCTGCCTTGGAGAGCTCGCCGACGCGACCGGTGGTGGCGCGCGCCTGGCCGACGGCGTCACCCGCCACGCGCGCCGACTCCTGAACCCGGCGGCTGATCTCGCCGATCGAGGACGACAGCTGCTCGGTCGCGGACGCCACCGATTGCACGTTCGCGGACGCTTCGTCGGATGCGCCGGCAACCATCGTCGTCAGCTCCTGCGAGCGCTCCGCGGTTGCGGTGAGCGAGGAGGCGGAAGCTTCCAGCTCCGTGGCAGCCGACAGCACCGTTTCGACGATTTCTCCCACCGCAGCCTCGAACGTATCGGCGAGCTCGATCATCTCCGCCTTGCGGCGCTCGACGGAATGCTGATCCTGGGTGGTCCTGGCTTCGGCTTCGTCGCGCGCCCGCTGCTCGGCATTCTCGCTGATGATGACGACCGTCTTGGCGACCTCGCCCACCTCGTCGCCACGGCTGGCGCCCGGAATCTTGATGTTCAACTCGCCGGCGGCCATCCTCCTGAGCGCTGTGTTCAGCCGCGTCAACGGCCTTGCGATGCCGACGAACGAGAACAGCACCGAGCCGACGAACGACAGCATCACGATCACCGCCACGATGAGGTTCAGGCGATTGGCCTGACTCAGCTCGCTCGCCGCCAGCGCCTTGGCCTCCTCGGCGTCACGGGTCGCGGTGTCGAGCGCGGTTCGCATCAGCTCGACGATCTGATTTGCGGCAGGCAACGCCTTGGTGTTGAAGAGCGCCTTCTTGGCTGCCTCGACCTGGATCGCCTCGCCGGTGACGGCGGAAAATCCCTTCACGGTCTTCGCGAGGCCATCGATGGTGCCGAGCAGCCCGGTATCGCTGATGATGCTCCTGGCGGCGTCCAGCGTATCTTCCAGCCCGCCGGTACGATTGACGATCACCTGCTTTTCGCTCTCGTCGCCGGTGGCGATCAGGCGCCACGTCGCCGCCTGGACCGAATTGAAATTCGAATCGGCTTCGTTCAGCACCTTCTCGATGTCGCTTCGATTCGAGGCGCGGATCAGTGACGGCGACAATTGGAAGCCTTCGAACGTCCTGGTCCATTCCGCCGAACGTTCAGCCCGCTTCTTCGTGATGTCGAGGATCTTGAGCTGGGCCTTGCCGATGTCCGATGCCGACTGGTGGTAGTCCGCGCCAAGGGATCTGATCGCCTGCAGACGGTCCTTGTCCGCCGGCCGCGCGACGTTCGCGATCGCCGCATCGAGCTCTCTCGTCAGGTTCGCAAAGGCGCCGTTCAGCCGGTCGACCTGCGTCTCCAGTTCGGCCGAGCTCTTCGACTGCCAGACGTCGCGCAGCACCAGCTCCATTCCGCGCAGGGCGACATTGGCGCGAAGGGTGCGATCGGCGACCGCCTGCTGCAACGAGGCGCGGTTGGTCGCCGCGGTGATGGCCGTCTCCGAAGCCATTTGATTGGCGACCATGCCTGCAGACAGCAGAACACCAAAGAGGCCGACGGCGCCGAGCTTGTTTCCAATGCGATTGAGCTTGATCAATGTGCCCACCACTTCACGTTGAAATTGGATGTTCTTCGCGCAACCGATCCAGCCTGACGAGCCGGATTGTACTGCCTGCATAGAAGACCCGTCCTAATTAGTAGTTAAGTAATCGTTCCGAGATCGGGCGAAAGCCGAACTGCGCCTGGAATTGCGGACACGCGCATGCTGAGTCCGGCGAATTGGCCCCGACATTCCGGTTTGATCTCGCCCGGCATTCCGCGATCATGGCGTCCACCGTTCCGAATTGACGCCGGCAGCACGGTCACACGGCGCCGCGGAGGCGCAGACACCGCGCAACCGGCGCGGTCAGCATTCGCTCCGAACAGACGCTCGCCCTTGCCCGCAGGGCTATCGCAGATGGAGATGCGCAGCCGTACGGGCGAACGATCCTGCCGATTTGTGACTCCATCATGCCCGGGCTCCGTCCCGGGCATCCACGTCGTTCTCAGCATGCCCGACGACGTGGATGGCCGGGACAAGCCCGGCCATGACAACGTGGAGGCAGACGAGCGCAACACTTCGATGGTCATATGCGATAGCCCTCCCCTGACGGGGGCGGGACCAGCATTGCGCCGGTCCATCGCCGCCGCTATCCTCAGGCAAAACACGCGTTGGCCCGCATCCAAGAAGGAGCCCTGCATGGCGACGGCGACCCTGGCTCCCCTGGACGAGACCATCGGAATCGCAGAGCTGACGCGCGATCCCTATCCAATCTACCAGCGCCTGCGGCGCGAGGCGCCGGTGCTGCGGGTCAAGTCGGTGGGACGGACGTTCCTGACCAAGGCGGCCGACACCAAATACGTGAAGGACAATGCGGCGCTGTTCTCGTCCGATGATCCGAACACGCCGATGAAGCGCGCCTTCCTCGCCCATACCTTGATGCGCAAGGACCATGACGAGCACCGCGCCGAGCGCATGGCGATGATGCCGGCCTTGATGCCGAAGACGATCGAGCAGGAGTGGGTGCCGCTCTATGCAAAGCTCGCCGCTGATTATCTCGACCGCCTGCCGCGCGGCGAGGTGGTCGATCTCTTCCCCGCGCTGGCCGGCCCGCTCGCCGCGCGCATCCTCGCGCATGTGATGGGCATTCCGGACGCCGATGATGCCGACATGCAGCGCTGGTCGCAAGCCCTGATCGACGGCGCCGGCAATTTCGGCTGGACGCCGGGCCCATTCGACGCGACCGACATCGCCAACGCGGAGATGGACCGCTGTATCAGTGCCAACATGGCGCGCGTCCGCGCCGCGCCGGATTCGTCCGCGCTCTCCTTCATGGTCAACGCGAAGACCCCGATTGCGGAGAGCCAGATCATCGCCAACATCAAGATCGCGATCGGCGGCGGCATCAACGAGCCGCGCGACGCCCTGCTGACGATCCTCTACGGCCTGCTGACCAACCCCGAGCAGCTAGAGGCCGTGCGCACGCAGGACAAATGGCGCTCCGCCTTCGAGGAAGGCGTGCGCTGGGTCGCCCCGATCCAGGCCAGCTCACGCCTCGTGATGGAGGACACCGAGATCCGCGGCTGCCTGATCCCTAAGGGCGACACCGTGATGACCATCCAGGCCTCCGCCAACCGCGACGAGGACCTGTTCACCGACGGCGAGAGCTACAACGCGCTGCGCGACCCCAACCCCCACCAGGCCTTCGGCAACGGCCCCCACCAGGCCTTCGGCAACGGCCCCCACCACTGCGCCGGCGCCCACCTCTCCCGCCGCACCGTCGGCGCGATCCTGCTGCCGATGCTGTTCGAGCGGTTTCCGAAGATGACGCTGGTGGATGCGGCGGGCGTGCGGTGGCATGGGTTTGGATTTCGGGGGCCGCTGAATTTGCCGGTGAGGCTGCGGTAGGCGCGGCGCGCGACCTTGTCCGCGTCAATTCGATTTTTCGCGGCTGTATTATGCCCAAGCAACAGCTCAAACTGTGGCTGCCTCCCCGAAGGCGGGCCGAGTTGCTACGCCGCCAATGCCCCAAGCGCAAGATCATACCCCACGACATCGCGCGCGTGGTGTTGTTCTTTTCATCGATGGCAGCGGAGCATGCACCAATCAGAATAATGTCGTCGATGGCTGGCGGGTGTGAGGGGAAGCCGGTCAAGGGGGTCCGCTCAGCCAGGAAGCGAACTCCGTCAGGACTATCCACCCCGTCACCGCTTTCAATTCGCAGGAATTGAGTGCACTCTCACCTATTCCTGCTTTTTATACCTCCTGAAAGCAATCCCGAAAGAACGAGGGCTAACGTCCGGAGGCCGCAGATGGCAATCGAAATCCATCGAGTTATCTTCGAAAAGAAGCAGCTTGAGGTTATGCCAAGAGATGAGCGGTCGCTGCTCATGCTCATGGGCCACGCCACCAATGAGCTGAACGTGCTGTCGAAGTTCCTTTTGATGATGCGCAAGGACGACCCGCCGACACAGATCGAAGACTTCGCCGAGGGCGGTCAAACCTTCATAATTATGCGCATCCTGATCGGCAAACTTCATGAGGCATGGGAGCTGTTCAAAGCCCGCGCTCAATCAAACAAGGAGATCTCAGAAAAATACGTGCAAAAGCTGGGCGATGAAGGTGTCGTCGCATTGAAGGAACTTAACACCTACTTTGGCAAGAAGAACGCGGTCACTGAGATCCGGAATAAGGTGTCCTTCCACTACAAAGATAAGGACGACTTGATCGAGAAAAACTTCCAACGACTACCCAACACGGAGCCATGGGAAATTTATCTCTCAAAAACACACGGTAATACTTTATATTATATGTCTGAGATGGTGGCGACCGGCAGCGTACTTAGCTTAGTCGGAAATATCGACGAGACCGAAAGAGCCAGCCTTGCTGACGATATCAAGGCTTTCTCGGAGTTGAGCAAAGCGGTTCTCGACGTATCGAAGAATATCACCATTCTGTTTTCCTGGTTGATATCCGACATCGTGAGCGCATACATACCAGATCCGGTGGTGAAAACGGAAAAATTCGAGGACGGACCGAAGCTTTCGAAATTCGCGCTCCCATACTTCTTCGACGAAGATGAAGAGGACTGGACGGCGGAGTACGAGCAACAGGCTCAGAAGGTACCGACGCCTTCCCAAGGCGGCTCAGCACAATAGGTGCAGGAGCGCTGCGGCGTCTTCGGTAGATCGAATCATGCCGATAAGATGTGCAGTCGAGTGCGCCACAGCTCATCCCTCAGGTCTGCTTTCGAACAAAATCCCGGAAGACGTGCTCGAAGTCGTGCTTCAAGCGCAAATACCTTTGCTTCCTGTCAATGGGAGACACCCCTGTCTCCCATTTCTTCTTGTGATGAGCAAAGAGCGTCTCAACTCTCTCGGATTCGCTGACACCAACGAAAAATCGCGCTTGCTGCATGATTTCAGTTGTCAGCCCCAAAAATGACCGAGCGAGACCTATTCCCATAGAAGATTGGACATAAAATTTGCACTCTACAGCCAATAAAACCTGAGTGCTCCTTGGATGAACGCTCCTCTGCCGACAAGTATATGCCTCATCGCTGTAGAGCACCGCGACGTCACATTCGTGCGCAACGCCCGACTTTCCCGCAACAAAGACTCCTACGTGAGCTTCTAAGGCGGGACAATTCTGAAAGCTTATGACCGCGTGCGAATATGGATGCGCCGTCGAGAAAATGTTTCCCGGGGAGGTACGGAATACGAAGTCGGTGTTTACCGGACTGTCGAAGACATTCCAAAACGAAATCGTGGCTCCTTCCGATTGCGCGGCTTGCAGCACGAGAGACCAGATGTAAGCTTCGTATAGGTCTGCTCCCTGGGAAGCTGCTGTGAGGTTTGGTGCGATTGCCCCGCCGAGCACGCCTTCTATATCAGCCAGAAGACTTTCCTTAATCGACACGAACCACCTCCCTTTCCAATTCTAAAAGAAGACGCTGCAGCACCTGGCCGGCGGGAACAGTAACGGTCAAGTCGACATCAGAAACTCGATAACCCGAATCTTCGCCCCCCTCACCCCGGAAGATTATGTCGAACGGCTGCCCCCCCGCCAAGAATCCTGCAAGATGCTCGATCATAGCGGCAGAGGACGCAACCGTGGTTTCGATCGCTGTAATCAACTTGATTAGTTTTGACTTGGAGTCGTAAGGCTGAACCCCGGTAAACTCGACCGCGCGCGACCGCGATTTACCCACGCGGGTGGAAGCGAAAGGACCGGACTTCGGTGCATACACTGGAGTCAGGGTTTCTACAACCGGCCGACCCTCCGCTATCTCGCGAGCCACCTGGTCTGCAATCCACTCCAATTTCTTTTTGCGAAGAATCATCATCAATTCGTCGAATACGGCGTCGGCTTCTTCATTGGTCATAGGAATCTCTTAGACAGAACGAGCTAATCATAACTGCTTTTCGAAGCGAACAGATAGTATTTGAAGTTGTTGCAACTCAGGCGCAGCTCACGGCACATCGCCGTTAAAGGCGATTGGCCGCCCCAATTTGGAGACAAGAGCTTTCTGTGACAAATATTATATGAGGAGCCATGGTCTCATAAATACGGCCTCGGGCAGCTCTCCTACCGTTTTGAGCGTCGTGACGAACCTATCGATGTCGATACCTTCGTATCCAATCGTGTAAATTGTCGTCGTGCAATCAACTCACGCCAAATGCTGCTGTGCACTACTTACGAATTTGTATGCAGACCGTAACGGCATAGAGATTGCGCTGGCGGTCGGGTCAATCAGCCGTAGCAGAAACTGTCACGGTATCGCTCCGAGACTTTCGGGGAATCCAGTCCGCCCGCATCCCACCCATGCCCAAACTGCCCGTCGTGCCAGTTTGTCGCATTCCGTCGGGCAACTCCGGGCTTGTGTCGTCGGGCAAATCACCACGATCATCCGGCCCGTCCCGCGCTTGCTGAAGGGGCGTTTCGCGATCGTCACGGACCGTGGAGCGGGGGATGCGGTGGCCGCCTGGGGTCGCAGTGCGCGTTTCGCGTGCGGACGAACGAGCCCGAGGCGGACGGTCAAGACGTGTGGTCCCGACACCCCGACGCTGGTGTCTTGGTCGGCGACGATGTCGATGACGGGGGCAAGCAAGCCCGGTCCCCTGGGAGAGCACGGAGCAGCCGTTCAACCCATCGCGCAGGGAAGGCCGGTTGTTCGGCCAATCCTGTGGTGACTGCCGCCTGCTTTCTTTGTTGCAGGCGGGCCATGGGTGCGGCCTGCACCCGGCCTTCCCTGCGCCCTTCTCTCTCGAAGGGTGCCCCGACCAGCAAAGCTCGGACGCGCAAACGCGCCGCGAGGCTGCGAAGCCGCGCTTGAAGGTCGCAGAATTCGGGTTGAGCCGCGGGACGAGCGCTCCCTCGGGGAAGGCGGTCGATTCAGCCAAACCAGACCGTCATTGCAGCTTTGGGGACGACATGGCGCATCGGTTTGCAACAGCGTTCGGCTCGTTCACCACAGCTGGGCGGCGGGTCTCTGGCCGGATCGCGCATGGACATCAATTTCCCGATCCCGAATTCACTGGACGAGCCGAAGGTCCGATCCAACTAGCCGGGCCTGAGCCCGATCGACTTGATCACGGGAGCCAGGCTGGCCCGGGTGGCTTCGACAATTCGTTGGAACCTGTCCGGGCTCGACTGGCTGTCCGGCTCCAGACCTTGAGACCGGTAAGCGGCCTGCAGCGCCGGGTCCGCCATGATGGTGCGCGTCGACAGCGCGATCCGCTCGACGATCGGATCCGGGGTCAGGCTGGGTGCGAACAGGCCGAACCATCCCTCATAGCGGAGGTCGGGCATGCCGGATTCGACCGCGGTCGGGATCTCCTGGGCCGCGCTGAGCCGCGTCTCGGTGGTGACCGCGAGCAGTCGAATCTTGCCGGCCCGGCTCAATTGCTGCAATTGAATCGACATGACGGCGATCAACAAGGGGATCTGGCCGCTGACGAGATCGTTCGTTGCCGGCGCGGCGCCACGATAGGGAATGTGGACGATATCGAGCCCGCCTGCCTGCTGCTTGAACATTTCGCCGACGAGGTGATTTCCGGTGCCGACGCCGGGTGTGCCGTAGGACAGCCTGCCGGGACTGGCCTTGGCATGGGCGATCAGGGTCTGCAGATCCTGCGCCGGCACCGACGGATGAACCGCGAAGACGAGCGCGCTCGAGACCAGCCGGTAGATGGCTCGGAAGTCGCTGACGGAATAGGCAGGCCGTTCGGCCAAGGGGATGATGACCTGCGTGCTGCCGTTGCCCAGCAGAAGCGAATAGCCGTCAGGCTTTTCGCGCGCGACGGCGGCGGCGCCGATCGCCCCGCCCGCCCCTCCGATGTTCTCGGCGAACACCGGACCAAGCTGCGCCGCCATCCGATCGACCCAGGGGCGCCCGATCTGGTCACCCGATCCCCCCGCCGCATAGGGAATGACCAGCCGAATGGGGCGCGCCGGATAATCGGCCGCCGTTCCGTTGCGCGCGCCCGCGGCGAGCGCGCCTGCACATGCGGCAGAACTGATGAGTTGTCGGCGCGAGAGCCAGGGCATGTTCAATTCCGTCAGTCGCCGAGCCCACGAGGAAGCAGCCGGCAGCATCGGCCGCGGCGGGATCGCATCAGCTCGATCAGGTCACTCTCGCGCGCGTTCCTTGCCAACCCGCGAACTGCCGATCGGGCTCGGCGTTCACTGAGCCCTTCGTTCGAACGAGCATGTCCTCAGCACGAGGTACGGGAACCAGGTTGCGCACCAGGCTGGTCCTGCCGCTTCCGCCAGTTTACTCCACGCCTCGATCTGGTACAGACAAACCATGCAGTTTCCCTGCCGAGGGGACGATCGCGCGTGCCGGATAACGACACTCAGGACTCGGCCATTTCATTTGGGCCATTTCGCCTCTTACCCAAGTCCAGGCTCTTGGAGAAGGATGGCGCGCCGCTTCATATCGGCGGTCGCGCCCTCGACATCCTCATCGTCCTTGCCCAGCGGCCCGGCGAGGTCGTGGACAAGCGCGAGCTGGTCCAGCGCATCTGGGCCGACGTGCATGTCGACGAAGGCAGCCTTCGTTTCCATATCGCCGCCTTGCGCAAGGTGCTCGGCGATGCCGGCAAGTCGGCCCGCTATGTCGTGAACGTCCCCGGACGCGGCTACTGCTTTGCCGCTCCGCTCGCCCAGGCGGTGCCTTCGGTCGCGCCTGCCCCCGTCGAAGCCGCCGCGCCTCGCGCACCGCTGCCGCCGTCGCTCGCGAAGATGATCGGGCGGGAGGACGTCGTCGAGAAGATTTCAAGCGGGCTCTCGCAGCACCGCTTCATCACCGTGGTCGGCCCGGGCGGCATCGGCAAGACCGCCGTCGCGGTGACTGTCGCGCATCGCCGCTCCGCTGATTTCGCCGGGCAGGTTGTCTTCATCGACCTCGGACCGCTGCGGGATCCCAGGCTCGCCGCAACCGCCATCGCCTCCGCGGTGGGGCTCGCCGTCAACGCGGACGATCCGCTGCCGGCGCTGCTGGCACATCTGCAGGACAAGCGGACGCTGCTGATCTTCGACAGCTGCGAGCATGTGCTGGAGACGCTGGCGCCGCTCGCCGAACGCCTCGTCCGCGACCTGCCGATGCTGCACGTCCTTGCCACCAGCCGGGAGTCGTTCCGCAGCGAGGGCGAACGGATCTTTCGATTGTTCCCGCTGGATTGTCCGCCCCAGCGCGACGATCTCGGCGTCGCGGAGATCCTCGCCTACCCCGCGGCACAATTGTTCGTCGAACGCATCGCCCAGGGCTCCGGGCCATTCGAGCTCAGCGCGGAAGACGCGCCGTTCGTCGCCGACATCTGCCGACGCCTCGACGGCATCGCGCTTGCGATCGAGCTGGCGGCCGGCCGGGTCAACGCCTACGGCATCGCCGGCACTGCGTCGCTGCTCGACAGCCGCTTCTCGTTGCAATGGCGCGGCCGGCGCACGGCCATTCCGCGACACCAGACGCTGAGCGCCGCGCTCGACTGGAGCTACGATCTGCTGCCGGCCCCTGAGAGCACCGTGCTGCGACGATTGTCCGTGTTCGTCGGACCGTTCTCGCCGGAGGCTGCCGCAGCCGTCGCATCCGGCGACGGGCTCAGCGCGGCCGAGACGAGCGAAGCGATCGACAACCTCGTCACGAAATCGCTCATCGTCCCATCCGGCGCGCGGACGCTGCGTTATCGCCTGCTGGATACGACACGAACCTATGCGCTCGGAAAGCTTGGCCTGTCGGGAGAACAACGGCGTCTTGCGCAGCGCCACGCGGAGTACTTCCGCGATGTGCTCGATCGCGCCGAAACCGAGACATCGGCGCCGCTGCACGCCTGGTTGAGCACCTATGGCGGCAAGCTGGACAATGTGCGCGCGGCGCTGGACTGGGCCTTCTCCGCCGACGGCGACGCTGCGCTCGGCATTGCGCTGACGGCAGCCGCCGTTACGCTGTGGGTGCGCCTGTCGCTGTTCGCCGAATGCCGCGAACGGACGAGGACCGCACTTGCGGTGCTGGGCGACAATGCCGACGGAGTCGATCGGCTTCGCATGCAGCTGCTGGGCGCCCTCGGCTGGTCGCTGATGTACGGCGAAGGCCGCGCGCGCGAAGCCCGCCCGATCCTCGAGGCGACGCTGGAGCTCGCGGACCGGCTCGACGACAAGGATTTCCGGCTGCGGGCGCTGTGGGGATTGTGCATCGACCAGTTCAACAATGGCGAGTTCGGCAAGGCGCGCGCGCTTGCCGATCGTTTCACCACCATCGCGGCAAGCTCTCCCGACAACACCGACCTGATGCTGGCCGACCGGCTGATGGCGGTCGCGCTGCATTATCTCGGCGACCAGGCCGAGGCCCGGATCCGCATCGACCGGGTCAACGCCTCGCTGCATATGCTGACCGAGAAGCCAAAGATCTTTCCGCTCGATCTCGGGGTCTCGACGCAATATTTCCGGGCCCGTATCCTGTGGCTGCAGGGCCAGGCCGACCAGGCGCTGGAGCTCGCTGCCCGCAACATCGAGGAAGGCCGGGCGAACGGCCACGCGCTGACCTTCTGCAGCGTGCTCGGACAAAGCGCCTGCCTGCTCGCCTTCTTCGCCGGCGACTATGATGCCGCGCAACGCCATGGCGCCGAGCTGCTCGGACACGCCGACCGCCACGCAATCCGACTTTGGGGTCTCTGGGCCCGCGCCTTCAACGCGATGATCGTGGCGAGGCGCGGGGACAGCGCGGCAGGCCTGCCGCTGCTGCGCGAGGAGCTCGATCGCGCCGGCGACGCGCGCGTGCTGCCGCGCTTTCTTCCCCTGCTGGGCGAACTTGCGGCCTGCTTTGGCGAGGCCGGCCAGGTCGATCGCGGCCTCGCCGCCATCGAAGACGTGCTGAAGCGCTGCGACGAGCGGCAGGAGCGGTGGTACCTGCCGGAGCTGATCCGCATCAAGGGCGAGCTGATGCTCAAGGACGCGGAGCAATCGACCGGCGCCGAGGCCTGCTTTCGCGAGGCCATGGCGATCGCAGCTGAGCAGGGCGCCCGCTTCTGGGAGCTGAGATGCGCAATCAGCCTCGCGCGCCTCGGCATGATTCAGGGCCGGAACGCGGAGGCGGCGGAGGTTCTCGAGACAGTTTGCGGGCGGCTGACCGAGGGAGCTGACACCGCCGACATCCGCATGGCGCGCGGCCTGATCACGCAGCTTCGGGCCCGCGCCGCGGCAGCTTCCAGCCCGGGCGGATGAAGTGACAGGTGTAGCCGTCCGGATAACGTTCGAGATAGTCCTGATGCTCGGGCTCGGCCTCCCAGAATTCGCCGGCGGGCGCGACTTCGGTGACCACCTTGCCGGGCCAGAGATGCGAGGCCTCGACATCGGCAATCGTGTCCTCGGCAACCCGCTTCTGCTCGTCCGTCGTGTAGAAGATGGCCGAACGGTAGCTCGTGCCCCGATCATTGCCCTGGCGATCGCGCGTCGTCGGATCGTGAATCTGGAAGAAGAATTCCAGCATCGTCCGGTAGCTCGTCTTCGCGGCATCGAAGATGATCTCGATCGCCTCGGCATGCCCTTCGTGATTGCGGTAGGTCGCGTTCCTCACCTGCCCGCCGGTGTAGCCGACCCGGGTCGAGACCACGCCCGGCTGCTTGCGGATGAGATCCTGCATGCCCCAGAAGCAGCCTCCGGCAAGCACTGCGCGCTCTGTCGTCATGTGACGTGCTCCAATGGTTCGAGATGGCGTTTCAGCGAACATAGTGGTTGGAGACAGAGACTGCCAGCCGCGCGCCCGCCGGAAACGCATGCTGATGGGTCATGGCGCGCACCCTGTCCTGTTCGCCTAGATCAGCTTGGCGTCAAGCGTGATCGCGGCGTTGAGCACTTTCGACACCGGGCAATTCTTCTCGGCCTCGCCGGCGATACGGGCAAAGCCGGCCTCATCGAGGTTCGGCACCTTGGCGCGCAAGGTGAGCGCCGATTTGCTGATCTTGAAACCCTTGCCTTCCGGCTCGAGCGTGACGGCCGCCTCGGTGGAAAGCTCGGTCGGCGTAAAGCCTGCGAGCTGAAGCCCGAAGGCCAGCGCCATCGTGAAGCAGCCCGCGTGCGCGGCGGCGATCAGCTCTTCCGGATTGGTGCCCTTCTCGTTCTCGAAGCGGGTCTTGAACGAATAGGGCGTCTCGGCGAGTACGCCGGATTCGCTGGAGAGGTGCCCACTGCCGTCCCTGCCGGTGCCCTGCCAGAATGCCGTTGCCTTGCGGATCATGATGTTCTCCTTGCTGGTTGTGGTTCTGTTCACGCCTTGAGCGCGTTGGGGTCGATCGGCATCTTGCGCAGCCGCTTGCCGGTGGCGGCAAACACGGCGTTGGCGATGGCGGGAACGATGCCGGACGTGCCGGCCTCGCCCATTCCGCCCGGTGGCTCTACGCTTTTGACGAGATGGACTTCGACGGCCGGCGCCTCGTTGATGCGCAGCACTTGATAGCTATCGAAGTTGGCCTGCTGCACACGGCCATTCTTGAGCGTGATCTCGCCATAGAGCGCGGCGGTCACGCCAAACATCACGCCGCTCTGCAGTTGCGCCTGAACCGTATCCGGATTGACCACGATGCCGCAATCCATCGCACAGACGACACGATGAACCCGGACCGAGCCGTCCTTCGCGATCTCGACCTCGGCAACCTGCGCCAGGAGGCTCCCGAAGGCGTTCTGCAGGGCAATGCCCCGCCCCCACCCTTTCGGCAACGGAGCTCCCCACCCGGCCTTTTCCGCAGCGAGGTCGAGCACAACCTTCGCCCGCGGGTTGTGATGCAGCAGCGCGCGGCGATAGGCCACCGGATCCTGCTTGGCAGCATCCGCCAGTTCGTCGATGAAGCTCTCGGTGACGAAGACGTTATGCGAGGGGCCGACGCTGCGCCAGAACGCCGTCTGGATGCCCGGCGGTTCGACGCGCACATACTCGACGTGGAAATTCGGAAGCGCATAGACCAGGTCGATCGCGCCTTCCGTCGTATCCGGATCGAGACCGTTGTTGAAGGCGGGCGGAAGATAGCGCGCGATCACCGACGAGCCGGCGAAGCGATTGGTCCAGGCGACAGGCCTTCCATCCCTATCCAGGCCCGCCTCGATGCGATCCACCCAATAGGGCCGGTACATGTCGTGCTGGATGTCCTCCTCGCGTGTCCACACCACCTTCACGGGACCATCGACCTGCCTTGCGATCTGGACCGCGCGCACCGCGCCGTCCGCTTCCAGGCGGCGCCCGAAGCCACCGCCGATGAGATGATTGTGGACGATCACTTTCTCGATCGGCAGGCCGGCGGCTGTCGCCGCCATCGCCCGGACTCGCGCGATTGCCTGGGTGCCAAGCCAGATCTCGCATTCATCGTCGCGAAAATGCACCGTGCAGTTCATCGGCTCCATCGTGGCATGTGCGAGGAACGGCACGTGATAGTTCGCGGCAATCCGCGTCACCGCATTCGCCATCGCCTGTCCGGCGTCGCCGATGTTCTGCGCCACCGGGCCAGCTCTGAGGGTGGCCTGCTCGAGCTCGCGCGCGACGTCCTCGCTTGCCAAGGCAGCATTGGCCCCCTCGTCCCATTCGATCTTGAGAGCTTCCAGCCCTTTCTTCGCGGCGCCCATGTGATCGGCGACGACGGCGACTGCGTCGTCGAGCCGAACGATCTGGCGCACGCCCTTGACCAGCTTGGCGGCGCCGTCGTCCACGCTCTTCACGCGGCCGCCGAACACGGGCGATTGCGCCAGCGTCGCGATCTTCACCCCCGCCGGCCGGGCATCGATGCCGTAGACCACCGAGCCATTGACTTTGCCCGATGCGTCGAGCCGCTTGGCTGGCGTTCCGATCAGCTTGAATTCCGCGGGGCTTTTCAGCACCACATTCGTCGGAAGAGGCAGACGCGCCGCATCCGCGACGAGCTCGCCATACGACAGGCGCCGCCCGCTCGGGCCATGGATGACCTCGCCCGCTTCGGCATGACAGGACCTGGCCTCGACGCCCCACTGCCTCGCGGCCGCCTCGATCAGCATCAGGCGCGCAGCGGCGCCGGCTTCGCGGAGCGGCTTCCAGGCACCTCGAATGGCATTCGAATTGCCAGTCGCCTGAACGCCCAGCAGCGGATTGACGTAGAGCTTCTCGTTGGGCGGCGCATGCGCGAGCCTGACCCGCTTCAGATCGACTTCGAGCTCCTCGGCGATCAGCATCGGAATCGACGTATAGGTGCCCTGCCCCATTTCGACATAGGGCATGGTCAGCACGACCTCGCCGTCTTGGCCGATACGAATGAAGGCGTTGGGCGCGAAATCTTCCGCCCCCACGGCGCTGACCTGGTCGAGCGGCAAGGTCAGGCCGATCACGAGGCTTCCGCCCGTCATCGCGGCCGAGACCAGAAAGCCCCGGCGGGAAAGGCTGGTGTCGGACGAGCGGGACGTCGTGCGATCGAAGATCATGGTCAGCCCTCCTTCACGCGCGCTTGCGCGGCGAGCTTGATCGCCTCGCGGATGCGGACATAGGTGCCGCAACGGCAGATGTTGCCGCTCATGGCATCGTCGATATTGGCATCGGTCGGATGCGGGTTGTCCGTGAGCAACGCCGTCGCCGACATGATCTGGCCGGACTGGCAGTAGCCGCACTGGGCGACCTCGCGGTCGAGCCAGGCCTTCTGTATCCGCTCGCCCGCCGACGTCGCGCCGATCGCCTCGATCGTCGTCACCCTGGAGTCTCCGATGCTGTCGATGGATGTGATGCACGAGCGGATGGCGGAGCCATCGAGGTGGACGGTGCACGCCCCGCACAGCGCCTGGCCGCAGCCGAACTTGGTGCCGGTCATGCCGAGCACGTCGCGCAGCACCCAGAGCAGCGGCGTGTCGCCGTCGACATCGACGCTGCGCGGCGTTCCATTGATGTTGATCGTAAAGCCCATGATCAGGTTCCCTTGTTCTGGACCGGCCCGGCACGACTTACGGTCGCGCCCGGCGGTCGAGCGTCGCCGCGTCCTGCTTCGTCTCAGATCGACTGGCGCAGCGGACGGAATGCGGTGCGCATTTCCGCGCAGAACAGCGCGGGCTGCTCCCAGGCCGCGAAGTGCCCGCCCTTGTCGAGGCGGTTGTAGTGGATGAGCTTGGGATAGGCCTTCTCAGTCCAGCTGCGCGGCGCCGCATAGATCTCGTCCGGGAAGACGCTGACGGCGACCGGGATCTGGACGTTCTTGGGCTCGAAGAAGACCAGCTTGTTCTCCCAGTACAGGCGCGCCGACGACACAGCCGTATTGGTCAGCCAATAGAGGGTGATGTTGTCGATGACGTCGTCCCGCGACAGGCCTTCGGTCTTTCCATCGAACACCCGCGCAATCATGGCGGCGCTGCGCGCGTCATGATCGAGCATCCAGGACGCAAGACCCGCCGGCGAGTCCACGAGGCCACAGAGCGTCTGCGGCCGGTTCGACATCTCGATCGCATAGCCGAGGCCGTGCTTGTAGAAATCGTCGAGCTGGTCGTAGGCACGGTTCTCGTCGGCGGAGAGGCCGGATGGACGCGACCCGCCCGGCTGCAGCGCCTTGGCGATGTCATCGGGAACCGTTGCGGGCATGTTGGTGTGGATGCCGAGCAACTCGGGCGGCGCCAGGAGCGCCATCTGCTCGGTCACAGCATTGCCCCAGTCGCCGCCCTGGGCCACATAACGGGTGTATCCGAGCCGCTTCATCAGCACGACCCACGCGCGTGCGATGCGCTGCGGGTCCCAGCCGAGCGTCGCCGGCTTACCGGAAAAGCCGTGGCCAGGAAGCGACGGGATGACGAGATCGAACGCGTCGGATGCCCTCGCGCCGTTCGCCGTAGGATCGGTGAGCGGGCCGACGATCTTCATCTGCTCGATGATCGAGCCGGGCCAGCCATGCGTTACGATCATGGGCAGCGCGTTCTCGTGCTTGGCGCGCACGTGAATGAAATGGATGTCGACGCCGTCGATCTCGGTGACGAACTGCGGCAGGGCATTCAGCCGCGCTTCCATCCTGCGCCAGTCGTAGTCGGTCTGCCAGTAGCGCACGAGCTGCTTGACCGTCGTCAACTGCACGCCCTGCGACTGGTCGGTGACGATCTCGCGATCTGGCCACCGCGTGGCCGCAAGGCGGCGGCGCAGGTCGAGCAGATCTTCCTCGGGAACGTCGACGCGGAAAGGCCGGATCGTATCGCTCGCCGTCGCCCGCGCTCGATCCAGAGGCAGCAGGCTCGCCACGCTGGCAGCGACCGCGCCCATCGCGGCTTGGCCCAGCAACTGGCGGCGATCGGGATTCAGGACATCGGTGCGTATCTGTGTCGACATTGTCAATCTCCCTGGCTTCGCTGGCGACGTTGACCGAATTCGAAGTGGATCGATCGGTTCGTGCTACAAACAGATTGGCGCAAGCTCCGGTATTTTGCCCGTTATGGATTGTTAGACCGCGTTAGCCGTTGCGAGACGGGCGATGCGCTCATCCAGCCATACATCCCGTGCGCAAACTTGAGGCGATGCTCGCGGAAATACCGAGCAGCACATCGCGGCGCTACGACCCGCGCCAACATCGAGACGACCAAGCGCCGTCGCGATTTTCCCGATCCTGTCGTCGCGCATCAGGATGGCAACGGCTCGCCGGACTGCTCGCGCACGATGTAGTCGGCGTACCAGTCCGCCCAATTATCATCGTGCCCTCCCCCGCGCTTCTCGTGCTCGCCATGCGCGGACGCCGCGCGCCGCAGCGCTGCGGCGAGCTCTATTGACGACGTGAAAGCCGTGGCGGCAGGCTCGACGCGTCCAGGAAGCCGTGCGGTCACCTCCTGCAAGAGCCAGCCATTGCCGTCGGGATCACTGAACGAGGCGAACGAACGATAGCTACGATGCTCGGAGTCGACGCCATCGATGCGACGACGGCCGAAGAGGTATGGCTCATCCGGGCCGGTGAAATTGCCGCCGGCGTCGTGGAATGGCTCACTGACCTTGACACCGCGACCGAGCAGCTCCTTGCGAGCGGCTTCGAGATCCGAAACGATGAGGTACAAGCCTCGCGCCGAGCCGGGCGCCGCTGCCGTGACGTTCGTGCCGAAGATCACCGCGCAGGCCGAGCCGGGCGGCGTGACCTGCACCACGCGGTAGTCCGGGCCGGACGCAAAATCGGCGTCCAGCCTCCAGCCCAGAGCCGTGTAGAAGGACTTCGCGCGATCGACGTCGGAAACGGGAATGACAATGACCTCGAGCTTTAGATCAACTCCGCGCAATGTCGTGGGCTTAACGCTGGCTTGCCGTTCCATCTCGGTCGTGGTCATGGCGCTCTCCCTGGTTCGAGGATCGGGCATTGTGCTTCCGAAGCCCCGATCGGCACGAGACCATCGCGCGATCCCAGGAATATTGCGCGTTATGGGTTGTTAGAGGCCGTTAGCTGTTGCGAGCAGCTTGGGACGCCCGTTGCCGCCGGCGGAATCCCTCTCGGAACCTGCGCTCATTGATCTGGCGCCAACGCGGGTTCCGACCTAAAATCCAAACCAATTCCAAAGCGCTCAGAAAGGCCACGCAACGATGCCGCCGCCAGCGCAGAGGCGTGACACGATCTCATTCGGTCCGTTTGAGCTGATCGTCAGCGAGAGGCAGCTGACGAGACATGGTGTCCGGATGGAACTCGGGGCGCGGGCCTTTGAAATCCTGGTGACGCTGCTGTCGCGCCCCAACGAGATCATCGACAAATCCGAGCTGATTGCAAAGGTCTGGCCCGGCATCGCCGTCGAAGAGGGAAGCCTGCGCTTCCATGTCGCGGCCTTGCGCAAGGTGCTCGGCGACGGAAAGAACGGCGCGCGCTATATCTCGACGACACCCGGACGAGGCTACAGCTTTGTCGCGGCGGTCGCGCGGACGCCCCGCCCAGTTCGCAACCAGCCTCATGCCCTCTCCGACGGTTCGCCGGCGTTTGTGCACTACAATCTGCCCAGCCGGCTGAGCGCGATGATCGATCGCGATGACGACCTCGAAAGACTGTCGAACCAGCTCTCCGCCAAGCGGTTTGTCACCATCGTAGGCTCCGGCGGCATTGGCAAGACCACCGTCGCGTTGGCAGCTGCCCATCAACTACGCACCGTCTTCAACGGCGCAGTCCTCTTTGTCGATCTGAGCATGCTGAGCGATCCCAGTCTCGTCGCCACCGGCGTCGCTTCCACGCTCGGCCTGGCCATACAGGGCCAGAACGTCATGCCCAGCCTGATTGCCCATCTCAAGGACAAGTCTCTTCTGCTCGTTCTCGATACCTGCGAGCACCTGATCGCGGCCGTCGCAGTGCTCGCAGCGGCCATCTTCAACAACGCACCGCAGGTCCATATTCTCGCCACCAGCCGCGAAACGCTCCAGGTCGAGGGCGAGCATGTCTACCGGCTGGATCCGCTTGCCTTTCCTGTCGACGACCGGGAACACCTCTCGGCCGACGCCGTCCGGACGTTTCCGGCGGCGCAGCTGTTCGTCGAACGCGCCACCGCCAGCGGCGCCAATCTGGCTTTCGACGACTCCGATGCTGCCATCATCGCACGCATCTGCCGCAAGCTCGATGGCGTCGCGCTTGCGATCGAGCTGGCCGCACGCCGCGTCGATGTCTACGGCTTGAACGAGACGGAGGCCCTTCTCGACCAGCGGCTGTCGCAGGTGTGGGCGGGCCCCCGTACGGCGCCGCCACGGCAGCGGACGCTCCAGGCGACACTCGACTGGAGCTACGGCCTGCTCTCCGACACCGAGCGCATGGTGCTTCGCAGGCTTGCGATCTTCGTGGGAAACTTCACGCTGGACGCAGCACTCGCCGTCGTGGCGGGCGACGGGCTCGATCAAGCCGACGTGTTTGCGGCGATCGACAGCCTGGTCGCCAAATCGATGGTCGCGACCCGTTCGCTCGGCACCGTCATGCGATATCGCCTGCTCGACACCACGCGCACCTATGCGCTCGACAGGGCGGCCGATGACCGCGAGGCCGCGGCGCTGGCGGTTCGCCATGCCCGCTATTGCAGGGAATGGCTCAAGCGAGCCGGCTCCGAGTGGTCCAGCCTCATGTCCGGGACAGAACGGGCTCCCTATTTTGCCGCCGTCAGCAATGTTCGCGCTGCGCTCGAATGGTGCTTCGGCCCGCACGGCGACCTGCGAACCGGAGTCGAACTCGCAGCCGCCGCCGTGCCGGTCCTGCTGGCCATGTCGCTGCTGCCTGAATGCCATCACTGGACGGAACGGGCCTTGGCCGCCGGCCAGACCGCCACCCGACCGGAACAGATGCATCTGCAGGCTGGCCTCGGCATTTCGTCCATGCATCTTTACGGAGAAAATGAGTACGCACACGCTGCCCTGAACAGCAGCCTAGCGATCGCGCATGACGAGCATGACGCTCCCAATGAAGCCGGTCTACTCGGCATGCTCCACATGTTCCACTTCAGGGGCGGCAACTTCAACGTTGCGCTGTCCTTCGCGCGGCGGTGCCGCACCGTCGCCGACGATGTTGATGACCCGGCAGCCCTTGCGCTCGCACATTCCATCCTGGGCCGATCGCTGCTGATGAAGGGCGATCTGAGTGGCGCGCGCACAGAGCTCGAAGAGCTGTTCAAGACCTGGTCGCCCGCGCAACAGAGCAGCACGATCTATCTCATCCATGACAGGCATTACCGGGCCGGCATCGCCTTGGCACGCACGCTGTGGCTACAGGGCTATCCGACCCAGGCCGTGCAACGCGTCCATGAGTTCGTCGATGGCGCGCGGCAGATGGATCATCCGGCCTCGGTGACCGTCCTGCTCGCGTGGTCAGCATCGATCTTCCTATGGACCGGAGACCTGCGCAGCGCCGAGAGACATATCGATGCGTCCATCACGATGGCCGAGTCAAACTCGCTCGGCCCTCTCGCGGCGGTCGGGCGAGCGCGCAAGGCGCAGCTCGCCATTCGACAAGGCGACGCCGTGGAGGGCGTTGCGAGCCTGCGCGCGTCCCTCACAGCCATCCACGCCGTGCGTTACGAGCTCATCACCACCGAGTTCGACATCTCGCTGGCACAAGGCCTCGCAGCGACGGGCCGGCTCGACGCGGCAATCGCGCACCTCGATGAGACGATCCAGCATGTTGGTCGTCATGGCGACACCTGCTACATGCCGGAATTGCTGCGGGTGAAGGCAGGATTGCTTTTGTCGATGGTCCCGCCACGCATTGAGGCCGGCCAGGCTTGTCTCGAGGAGTCCCTGGCGCTGAGTCGCAGTCAGGGTGCGCGAGGCTGGGAATTGCGCGCAGCGCATGATCTTGCGGTGGTGTTGGCCGGCAAAGGCCAACGGAGGGCCGCGCACCAGACGCTCCGGCCGGTGTTTGACAGGTTCGACGAGGGATTCGATACTGCCGATCTGCTTGCCGCAAAGCGGCTGCTGGCGGATCTGTCGTGATCGCATCCGAGGCAACTGGCCCCGTCGTCCGCAACAATCCAGCAGACCGACGTCAATCGGCAAGGGCTGACATGGCAATGGTCACGCGCGTGCCATCTTGTCCGGTCTCACCGTGCATCCGGGCCTGGATGCTTCGCGCCAGGCCTTCCAGAATACGACTCCCGGTGCCCTGAAGCGGGCCGGTCGCCCCGATCCCGTTGTCGGTCACCGTGCAGAGCCAGCAGCCGTCGCGCTGGAGCACGTCGATGCGGATCAGTGCATCGTTCCTGGTCGGAAAGGCGTGCTTGGCCGCATTGGTGATCAGCTCGGTCAGCATCAGAGCGAGCCGATGACATTGCGATGCGGGCAGCATGCCGTCCTCAATGGCGGCTTCACAACGGATCCCCGCAGGCTCCAGAATTGCCTCGGACACCGCCCCGCAAAGTGCCTCGAAGAAGGTCGCAACGGAGACCGCCGGACGCCCCTCGTCATTCGATAAAAACTGATAGAGCTTGCCGAAGGCGACGAGGCGCCGCTCGAACCGGTCCACGGCAGCCGACACTTCGCCAGGCCTCGCCCGCGTCAGATCGCGGCGGACTGACGCACCGAGCAGCGTCAGCGTGTTCTTCATTCGGTGATGCGATTCCCGCAGCACCAGGTCCCAATCGGCCCGGTCGCCGAGATTGGCGGCCAGATGAGATTGAACAATATCGTCTTTCGGACGAGTTCCGATACCGGGCATCGCAGCCTCCCCGCTGATCATCAGCCTTGGCCTGCCATCACAATGGACGAGGCCTGCGATTTTTGCTCGTTAGACGTTGCAAGATTTTGTTATGATCGTCGCGGCGCGACGGCGATGCCGTCGGTTTGCAGGCCGCTGGACTGTGGTTTCTGGTTCGAAGAATCCTCCGCAAATGTGCGAAACGTTCGACGGACGAGAATTGCGTGGCAGAGAATGACAACCAGGATTCGGCCGTCGCTTTCGGGCCATTTCGGCTATTTCCGAAATCGCGGCTGCTGGAGAAGGACGGCGCTCCGCTTCACCTCGGCGGCCGCGCGCTCGATATCCTGATCTGTCTTGCCGAACGGGCCGGTGAAGTCGTCGACAAGCGCGAGCTCGTCAAGCGGGTGTGGGCCGACGTGAATGTCGACGAGGGCAGCCTGCGGTTCCATATCGCCGCGCTGCGCAAGGCGATTGGCGAGGGCAATGAAGGCTCCCGCTACGTCGTCAACGTGCCCGGACGCGGCTATTGTTTCGCGGTGCCGCTGTCGCGGCCTGCGCCCTCGGAGGGTCAGCCGACCGAGATCGCCTCGGCGGTGCGCCTCCTTCCGGCGCCCCTCGCCAGGATGATCGGGCGGGACGATGCGGTTGAAAAGATCACGTCCGAGCTCTCCCTGCATCGGTTCGTCACGATTGTCGGTCCGGGCGGCATCGGCAAGACCTCGGTCGCTCTGGCCGTCGCGCATCGCCAGCTTGAGGCGTTCGAAGGCCAGGTCAGCTTCGTCGATTTCGGCGCGGTGAGCGATGCAAGGCTGGTGCCCGGTAGCATCGCCAGCGCACTCGGCCTGACCGTCAATTCCGAGGATCCGATACCGGGACTGCTGACGTTCCTGCGCAGCCAGCCAATGCTGCTGGTGTTCGACAGCTGCGAGCACCTCCTCGACGAGCTCGCGCCATTGACCGAACGCCTGGTTCGCGAGGCGCCGAACCTGCATGTCATGGCAACGAGTCGGGAATCCCTCCGATCGGAGGGCGAGCGCGTCTATCGGCTGTTCCCGCTGGATTGTCCGCCACAACAGGACGGACTCAGCGTCGCCGAAATTTTGGCCTATCCCGCGAGCCAGCTCTTCGTCGAGCGAATTGCCGAGAGCCTCAGCGAGTTCGAGCTGAGCCAGGACGAGGCGCCGCTCGTTGCCGACATATGCCGGCGTCTCGACGGCATCGCCCTGGCGATCGAACTCGCCGCGGGCCGGGTCAACGCCTACGGAATTGCCGGGACGGCCGAGCTTCTCGACAGCAGCTTCTCGCTGCTGTGGCGCGGGCGACGCACCGCGATCCCCCGGCACCAGACGCTGAGCGCGGCGCTCGGCTGGAGCTACGATTTGTTGCCGGCGACTGAAAGCGCCATGCTGCGCGGCCTGTCGGTGTTCGTCGGCCCGTTCACGCTCGAGGCCGCGCTTGCCGTCGCATCATGCCAGAGCATCGGCGAGCCGGAGGCGATGGAAGCGATCTCGAACCTGCTCTCCAAGTCCCTGATCGCGACCTCTCCTGCACAGCGGAAGCTCCGCTATCGACTGCTCGACACCACCCGCGCCTTCGTTGCGGACAAGCTCGTCGAGAATGGAGAAGCGCCGCGGGTCGCGCGCGCTCACGCCGAATATTTCCGCGACTTCCTGCTCGACATCTCGCTCAAGTCCAACGGCTTGCAGAGCGCAGGTGGATTCCTGCCCTATGCAGATCACCTGCCCAACGTGCGGGCCGCGCTGGCCTGGGGCTTCTCCGAGGAAGGCGACCGGGTCATCGGCATCGATCTGGCCGCTTCGGCGGCCCAGTTCTTTCTCGAGCTGACGCTGCTGACGGAGTGCTACCGCTGGACCCAGCAGGCGCTCGCGTCGCTCGCCACGGCCGCTGCCGACGCGCGGCAGGAGATGACCCTGCAGGCCGCGCTCGGCGTCTCCGTGATGTTCGCGCAAGGCAACACCGAAGCGGTCCAGTCGGCCTTCATACGAAGCCTGCAGCTCGCCCGGGAGCTCGACGACCTGCACTGGCAGCTATGGCTGTTGCGCGGACTGCACATCTACCTGACCCGCGTCGGGGATTTTCACGGAGCGCTTGCAATCGGCGAGCAGGGCGAGAGCGTCGCCAGCAGACTGAACGACCCGACGAGCACGCTGAACGTCGAATGGATGCTCGGCGTGGCGCATCACCTGATCGGCAATCAGGACAAGGCCGTTCAGTTCTGTGAAAGCGCGATGGTTCACAACCCGAACTCGCAGCGGCTGAACATCGGGCATCTCGGCTATGACGACCGCATCGTCGCGCTGGTCGCGTTGGCGCGCGGCCTCTGGCTCACCGGCCGGCCCGATCGCGCCGTCGAGGCGGCCCGATACACGGTTCGCGAGGCCGAAGCGCTGGAACAGCCGCTGACGCTCGGCATTGCGCTGATCTGGACGATCTACGTGTTTTTGTGGGTCGGCGACGACGCCTGCGCCGAGAGCATGATCGAGCGGCTGATCGACCATGCCGCGCGGCATTTCCTCGGCCCCTACCACGCGGTCGGCATTGGTCAGAAGGGCCTGCTTCTCCTGCAGCGCGGCGACGTCGACGGCGGCATCGAGCACCTGCGCCGCAGCCAGGCCACCTTGTATGCGACGCGGCACCGGATCATGACCACCGTCTTCGCGACGGCGCTCGCGGAAGGTCTCGCGTCGCAAAACAGGCCCGAGGAAGCTCTGGGCACGATCGACGAGGCGATTGCCCAGATCGGCGACCACGACGAATCCTTCGACATGCCGGAGATGCTGCGGGTCAGGGGGGACATCCTCGCCCAATTGGGGCGCGACGCGGAGGCCGAGACCTGCCTCGCGAGCTCGCTCGCCCTGTCGCGCCGGCAATGCGCCCTCGCCTGGGAACTGCGCGGAGCGCTGAGCCTTGGCCGCATCTGGCAGCGGACCGGACGCGCCAGCGAGGCAAGCCGCATGCTGGCGCCGCTCGTGGCACAATATCAGGAGGGGCTCGCCAGCCGCGATCTGGCCCGAGCAAAGGATGTCCTCGGCGCCGTCGATTGAACGCATCATCATGCGCATCGCCCGCGTCGAGTCCCTTGCAACTCCTAACAATTTCTAACGCGCCAAGCCGTCCGAGCCCCGCCATGGTGGGTCCGCTCCCAGGTGGATACGACAAGACATGGCTCTTCTTGACGATGTAATCGACGCGAATGGCGGCATCGCACGCTGGAACAACCTGAGCCGGTTCACGCTGCATCTTTCCGCTGGTGGGACGCTGTTCTCGAACGCAGGACATGCCCGCGAATTCAAGGACGTCATCGCGGAGGGATCGACACGAACACAATCGGTCCGCTTCACCGGGATCACCGGCGGCGAGCAGTCCGGCTCGTTTCAGCCGGACTTGATCACGATCGAAACCGTCGATGGCGAGGTCTTGCAGGCCTGGAGCAACCCCGAACTCGCATTTGACACCGGCCCGCAGGTTCTCGCAGACGAACTGCATCTCATCCTCTTCTGCGGCGTCTCGATCTGGAACTATCTGACCACGCCCTTTCTCCTCGCCCGTCCCGATGTCCTGGTCGAGGAACTGCCGTCATGGAAGGAAGGCATCGAGACCTGGCGGCGCCTGCGTGCACAACTACCGCCCAATCTCGTCACCTTTGCAGGCGAGCAGATCTTTTACTTCGACGAGAATGCCCTGCAGCGCCGGACCGATCACGATCTGTTTGGCATGAAGGTCGCGCACTACTCCTGGGCCCATGAGAGCTTCGACGGCGTCGTGGTGCCGACCCTTCGTCGCTCGCAGCCGCGTCGACCCGATGGAACCGTGAACACCAAGCCTGTCCTGATCGACGTCGAGATCTTCGACGCGTCCTTCGAATAGCGGCCGCGAGACACGCGTTCAGGGTGCCTGCTCTCAACGTCTAACAGGACATAACGAGCCAACGGCCCGACTTCGGTGCAGATTTGGTCGCGAGCCGCCCTGCAATGCTCCGTACTTTTTGGGCGGCTGGATGGACACAAGGAGTGACGCCTCCGTGCGCGGGACTTGTGCGAAACAACGAAGACAGGAGAATGCCATGTCCGACAAACTCAATCATGGTCGACGCCGCTTCTTTGGCAGCGCAGTCATGACGCTGGCGGCGGCACAGCTTTCGCTCAGCGCTACTGCCACCGCGGAGACCGGTCAGTCGGCGAGAGCCGGTACAACTGCCAGGCCGGGAAACAATACATCCTTTGCATCGCTGAAGCAGATCAACGCCGGTCTGCTCGACATCGGTTATGCCGAGGCCGGGCCTGCCGGCGGACCGCCCGTGATTCTCCTGCACGGTTGGCCCTATGACATCTACAGCTTCGTCGATGTCGCGCCCATCCTTGCTTCGGCCGGTTATCGCGTGATCGTGCCTTATTTGCGGGGCTATGGCACGACGCGTTTCCTGTCCGGGGCGACCCTCCGGAACGGACAGCCATCGGCCATCGCGACCGACATCATCGTCTTGATGGATGCCCTCAAGATCGAGAAGGCGACGGTCGCCGGCTTCGACTGGGGCGCGCGAACCGCCAACATCATGGCGGCGCTGTGGCCCGGGCGCTGTAAGGCCATGGTCTCGGTCAGCGGTTATCTCATCGGCAGCCAGCAAGCCGGGAAGATGCCATTGCCGCCGAAGGCGGAACTTCAGTGGTGGTATCAGTTCTACTTCGCGACCGAACGCGGGCGCGACGGCTATGACAGGTACCGGCGCGAGTTCTCGAAGCTGATCTGGCAGCTCGCTTCACCGCAGTGGCACTTTGATGACGCGACCTTCGAGCGCAGCGCAGCGGCTTTCGACAATCCGGATCACGTCGCGATCGTGGTCCACAATTATCGTTGGCGCCTCGGGCTCGCCGATGGCGAAGCGAAATACGACGACGACGAGCGGCGGCTGGCGCAAGCCCCCGTCATCGGCGTGCCCACGATCACCATGGAAGGCGACGCCAACGGCGCGCCGCATCCCGAGCCGTCGGCCTATGCGAAGATGTTCTCGGGGAAATACGCGCACCGCACCGTCAAGGGCGGTATCGGACACAACCTGCCGCAGGAGGCTCCCAAGGCCTTTGCCGATGCGATCATCGACGTCGCCGCCGGCGTCTAGCCGGCGCCGGGGTTGGTGCACGAGCAAAGGGATAGACGATATCATGCGCAGAACGATCGTGATTGCGATACTGGCCGTCGCTATCCTCCTGGCGCTGATCCAGTTCGGTCCGCCGCTGTTGTTCGGATGACGACATTGACTCCGGAGAGAAGCCTCATGGGACGCGTGCTTTCGGTGAATGTCGGCTTGCCACGCGACATCCCCTGGCAAGGCAAGACCGTCCACACCGGCATTTGGAAGGCGCCGGTGAGCGGACCGTGCAAGGTCCGCCGCCTCAACATCGAAGGCGACGGACAGGGGGATCTCGCGGGCCATGGCGGCGAGCACCGGGCCGTGTTGGTGTATCAGCATGAGTCCTACCAATACTGGCAGCAACAGCTCGGTCGCTCCGACTTCACTTACGGACAGTTCGGCGAGAACCTCACTGTCGATGGCTTGCCCGATGCTGAGGTGTGCATCGGAGACCGCTACCGGATCGGAAGCGCTCTGTTCGAGGTGACGCAGCCTCGGGTGACGTGTTACCGGGTCGGCATCCGCATGAACGAGCCGGACATGGCCGCACTGCTGGTGAAGCACGGCCGGCCCGGCTTCTACCTTCGTGTTCTCAAGGAAGGGGACGTCGAAGCCGGTGACGAGATCGCGCTGGTCGCTTCCGGACCCGAGCGCATGAGTGTGTCCGAGATCGATGCGCTGCTTTATCTGCCCGGTCACCCCCGCGAACAGCTGCAGCGCGCACTGCGCATTCCAGCGCTGAGCATGGGTTGGCGCCGTTCCTTCGAGGCACTGCTCACCCAAAAGGACGAGGGTGGTGCGGCATCGGGAAACGCCGGACTTGGTCCGGCGTCCGGCCCATCCCCGGCATGGTCCGGGTTTCGCTCTTTCCGCGTGGACCGCATGGTACACGAAAGCGACGATGTGACCTCGCTGCTGCTCGCGCCCGCCGATGGTCAGCCTGTCGCCACCGCCCTTCCCGGACAGTTCGTGGTATTGCGCCTCGGAACGTCGTCCGAGACCGCGCTGATGCGCAGCTATTCGCTGTCGGGGCGACCGAGCGCCGCGGTCTATCGCGTCAGCGTCAAACGAGAGCCGCATGGTGCGGCCGGCACCTACATCGACACGCACCTCCGTGCCGGCGACCTCGTGCAGGCAAGCGCGGCGCGCGGGAGCTTCACGCTGCGCCCGGGCGACGCGCCCGTTGTTCTCATCAGCGCGGGAATTGGCGTGACGCCGGTGCTGGCGATGCTCCACGCGCTGTCGGCCGAAGCTTCGACGCGAGACGTCTGGTGGTTGCACGGAGCCCGCAACGGCCGCGAGCATGCGTTTGCCGCCGAGAGCCGCGAGCTGCTCGCGACGCTTGCGCATCATCACAGCTATATCTGCTACAGCGCGCCAGGACCTGGGGATCGACCGACGTTGGATTTCGACGCCGAAGGACGGTTGACCACGCAGGCCCTCGCCGAGATCGGCATTCCCCGCGATGGCGACTTCTACATCTGCGGTCCGTCGAGCTTCATGAGCGACTTGACCGCCGGCCTCGCGGCGCTCGGCGTATCGCCGGAGCGCATTCACACTGAGCTGTTCGGGGCCGGCCCGTCGATTTCTCCGGGCATTGCCGCGTCGCCGCGCAAGGCGCCGCACCTGCCGGCGGGACCGGCCGGCACAGGACCTATGGTGTCGTTCGCCCGGAGCGGTCTCAATGTTCACTGGGACCCCCGCTCCAAGACATTGCTGGAGCTCGCGGAGGCCTGCGACGTGCCGGTGCGGTGGTCATGTCGAGCCGGCGTGTGCCACACCTGCGAGACCGGACTGGTGGCAGGGGCGGTCGGCTATCAGCCGGCTCCCGTCGATGCACCGACGGAGGGGAACGTGCTGATCTGCTGCGCCCATCCTGAGGGCGACATCGTGATCGATCTGTAATGGCCGCGGGCTGCGGCTTCACGAAATTGTGGAGGAGTGGTTGAGATGCGATCCGACATGACGCCGGGAGCGACGTTTCCGGACTACGAGCTCAGCGACCACACAGGAAAGCATCGGAAGCTGTCCGAGTTGCAGGGGCAGGATCCGATGGTGGTCGTGCTCGGTCGCGGCGGCTTCTGTCCGAAAGACCGGCGACAGGCCGAAGGATTGCTCGAGCTCCACCGTGAGATGGAGGTCGGCTATTGCAGGCTGGTCACGATCACGACTGATAACATTACCCAGACGTACGAATATCGCAGCGGCGTCGGAGCGCACTGGCCCTTCCTGTCCGACACCCGGCGGATCGTGCAGAA
This sequence comes from Bradyrhizobium sp. SSBR45G, assembly GCF_030159255.1. Taxonomy (GTDB): domain Bacteria; phylum Pseudomonadota; class Alphaproteobacteria; order Rhizobiales; family Xanthobacteraceae; genus Bradyrhizobium. The sequence continues at coordinate 91,146 of NZ_BSCT01000027.1, forward strand.
GGACCTCGACATCGCCGAGTATACTGATCCCGTCCATAACCCGATGATTCCGCACGTCGTGGTGCTGGAGCCGGGCCGTGTCATTCACAAGATCTACAAAGGCTACTGGTTCTTCGGACGTCCCACCGTCGAAGACCTTCGGCAGGACCTGCGAGCCGTCAGCAGGAAATGCAGACCGGACTGGGACATCACCACGCCGGAACTGAGAGCCGCATGGCAGCAGGGTCGAAAGGACCTGTTCTACCCGTACGGCGGAGCCTCCACCCTGCCCCGGGACGAACAAGATTGAGTGGGCCGCCAGAGCGGCACGCCTCTCCGGATTTCAAGAGTTGGTCCGAGGCCCTCTACGGCGTTTTATAACGACCGTCGGCATTGGCGTCATCTGCACGCGCAAGAGCGCTCACTCAGCGAACGGTCTATTTGCGGATCGGTGATGTCAGTCGCGCCAGACCCGCCTTGAGGCAATCGCTTCGACGGACACTGCGCGGCACGCTGCAGCAACTTCGGCACATTCGGGTCAACCCGACGGCCATTCCGGGCGAGGAATAGCGTCGGGGCGAGAGAGCAACGATGCGGTCCGGCTGCTCGTGATGCTGGGTCCACGTCTGGCCGGGTGATGCCACAAGGGTCGCCGCCCGCGAACGTCCGCATCAATGTCTCAAAACGGGCTCGGAACACTTGAGCTACCTCAAGGCGCAATCTCTCAGTTCCCGGAAAGTGCGGCGTTAGCCGAACAGCTGTCGTTCGGATGTCGATGACCCCGAGGCGAATGGCCTGGTATCGAGATGACGATGAAGATCCTGGCCGCCGCCGAGTCGGCACTCAATGAGGTCGAGCGCGATAGCAACAGTCTGCGATCCAAAGAACTGCGCGAGGCGATTCAGCAGAAAATCGACGAGCAAAGAGAGGCCATCAAGGCGCTGCGCCGGCTTTACAACTAGCTAGAAGCCATCGGTGCGGGCGCATCCGTGCGCCGCAGCACCTTCTCCAGATCCTCGGCCGGGGCTCCGATCGCCAGCATCGAGGCCGGAATGACCATGTGCCCCTCGCTGAATTGGCTGCGGTCTGGCTCTAGCCGGCGGACGATTGTGATCGGCGGCTGCTCTCGAACAAGAACCAGACCCGACCTTCGGCTTCATCGATCCGCGGTTCGAGCAGGCTGGCGCTCGCGACGTCGCGGTGTTCCTCGCAGAGCTGGTGGGTCTCACGCATCCGTGCGATCAACTGCATGTTGTCGTCGCGCAACTCCGCGAGCATATCGAGCGGCGTTACGTACTCCGCATCGTTGTCGAGGACCCGCTGCAGGCGCGAGACATGCCCAATGGATTTGATGGTCGTTCCGCCGACCTTGCGCACGCGCTCCGCGATGGCGTCCGTCGTAGCGAGAATTTGAGCACTTTGATCATCCAGCATCAGATGATCCTCGCGGAAATGCGGCCCCGACGCATGCCAGTGGAAGTTCTTGGTCTTCAGGTAAAGCGCCAGCATGTCCGCCAGCAGTACGGTCAACGCGCCTGAGACGTCGCGCACAGCATTTGCCCCGAGGCCGCTTGGCGTCTGCAGCGGTGCGGCTCGGCGCTTCTTCGTTTCCACAGCATCCATCTTCGATCCCTTCCAGTTTCTGTCCACTACTCCGCGCTGTCGATCGTCTCACGCCTGACGACAAGGGTATTGGATGAACGTCCGATACCTTGGCCGATATCATTCCGGTATTGTAAACCGCACCGTTTGACGGTCGATCACGCGGTGGATCGGGTCCGCCAATTCGAACAGCACGCGGTGCGGGCCCGGAGCAAGGCCCACGACGACAACCGTTTCGCCGGATGCGTCGATAAAGTGCCAGGTCGCGTCGTCCACCGTGATGTGCACGTGTCCGACCCTCGGCGACACGTCCAGGGCTCCGGTGCCGAAGACCGGCAGCACACGCAGGTTCTCCGTCCTGTATTGGATGAAGACCTTTCCCGCTGCGAGAGGACCGGCGAGCGGCGGATCCACAATCAGCCTGGGAGGCGGTTCATCATCGAGGGCAAGCAAAGCCGACGGACCGCGAACATCGCGAGCCGTCGCGGCGTCGAGCGTCACCGACGGCACGTTGCCGGCGGGCCTGGCGTCCGTGTCGAAAGAGGCGTCCATGTTGGATTTCCTTGCGTTAGCTAAAGTGATCCAGCGCGCCGAAAGGCCGCTTACGTCCTGCATCTGCAGGCGCAGTGCCGACTTGGTGCTGCGCCTCCGATGAACTACTGCGTATGCCGCTCGTCACGAGGCCGGCAGTTTCCGTTCGAGAAAGCTGCGGATCAACGGAACCATCTCATCGGCCTTGTCCTCGAGTGCGAAGTGGCCGCTGTCGATCAGATGCAATTCGGCATCTGGCAGGTCGCGCAGATATGGACCCGCGCCATCTGCCGGGAAGATGAAGTCGTTCTTTCCCCAGACGATCAGGGTCGGCGGCTTGCGCTCCCGGAAGAACGCCTGAAATTGCGGATAGAGCGGAACGTTCGACCCGTAGTCGTGGAACAGGTCGAGTTGAATATCCATGTTGCCCGGCCTGTCCAGCAAGGTCTGGTCGTGCAGTATATTGTCCGGATCGATCCGGCTGACGTCGCTCATTCCGTCGGTGTACTGGAATTTCGTCGTTTCCAGCTTCATCAGGACTTCCAGCGCTTTGCGGTGCGCCGGCGATCCGTCGGCCCAGTAGGCCTTGATCGGATCCCAGAACGTCTTGAGCCCCTCCTCGTAGGCATTGCCGTTCTGGATGATCAGCGCGCTCACCCGTTCCGGATGCTTCAGCGCGAGCCGGTAGCCGACCGGGGCGCCATAGTCCATCACGTACATCGCGTAGCGCTTCACCTCGAGCTTGCCCAGCAGACCGTCCATCAGGTCGGCGAAGTGGGCGAACGTATAGGCGAACGTCTTGTGATCGGGAGCTGCGCTCTGGCCGAAGCCCGGATAGTCCGGCGCAATCACATGATAGCGGGACGCCAGCTGAGGGATCAGGTTGCGGAACATGTGTGACGACGTCGGGAATCCGTGAAGGAGCAAGATGACCGGAGCATCCGCAGGCCCGGCTTCGCGATAGAAGATATCGATGTCGTCGATCTTTACTGTCCGATAGTGAGTAACCGGAATGGGGCTCGCGTCCATGGCCTGCGCCGGTCCGGACACCATCGCCGGGATCGGCGAGAGCGCAGCTACGGACGCGGCAAGAGCCGCGATCTTGATATATCGTGTCAGTCTGATCATGTCTGCTTCTCCGGGATGTTGCGCTTGTGCGACCGCCGACAGGCAGCACGATCGTCGCGCCATCTGCATTTGCCAGCCGATGCCGGAGAGACTACCCGCGAGGATCGATCTGCTCTTGCCTGCGACTCTTTCCGATTGTCTGTTCTTACCGTCCGCGCAAAGGCGAGGAGTTCAGATGATGCCGGCATCGCTTGAGGTGAGCACGACGCGTCCGAAATGGATCTCACCACGCTGACGAATTGAATGAGACGATCTGGACAGCTCAGGATCATTCCGAAAACGCTGTCGGCGCCCTAGGGGCAACCGAGTCTCAAGGCGCAAGTCGGGTGAAGACGAAGTCGTGTTGTTTGACCCCCGCGGCGTGGCAACCAAAGCAGGTTTGATGTTGAGCCTCGTCGACCGGCCGGCCATCGATGAAGCGACCGAAGCCCCAGCCACCGGTCGAGCGGTATCGTTTCGAGTCCTTGACCATGACCTGGACCGTCGTGGCGGGCCCGGGTACGAACGCAGGTTCGAACTCCGTCGACTGGACGTGCTTCCACGCCAGCTTGACCAGGATCGACCCGTCCGGAAACGGCAGCGTTCCGGCCCGATAGGCCTCGATCGCCGTCGCGTTACCGACAATGCCCCGGAGCTCGTCCAACCCGGTTTCGTGCGCCACCCCGACCAACTCCCAATGGCGGTAGTCCGGCGGAATTCCAACGCCGAAGATCGGTGACAGCGCGAACTCCCCGGGCGCCGCGCTGGATCGCAGGAAGACGGCGCCCGCGGTCGCCGCAATCGAAATGACGAGCCTTGCCGCCCGGTTCATCGCATGTCCCATCGTCGTGCCGCCGAACTGCAAATGGCCTTATGAATGCGAGGGGCTCCGCATCGACGCGATCCTTGTGCATCGTGCTGAGCCCGTGCGGAGCTTCTTCGACAACGTGCCGTCGGGCGCCGGCGCATGAGCCGCTAGCCTTGAATGAACGACAGCAGCTCGGCGTTGACGCGGTCCTTGAGGGTCGTGCACATGCCATGCGGTGCGCCCTCGTAGACGACGAGCTTCGCGTCCTTGATGATCTTGGACGACAACAGCGCCGAGGCGCCGATCGGAACGATCTGGTCGTCGTCCCCGTGCAGGACCAGAGTGGGGACGTCGAACCGCTTGAGGTCCTCCGTCAGGTCTGTTTCCGAGAACGCCTTGATGCAGAAATAGGACGCCGGAAAGCCGGCCATCATGCCCTGCAGCCAGAAGGACTCACGGACTCCCTCCGAGATCTTCGCTCCGGATCGGTTGTAGCCATAGAACGGCAGGCTCAAGTCCTTGAAGAACTTCGATCGGTCGGCGGCCACGTTCGCGCGAAGCTCGTCGAACGCGGCGATCGGCAGGCCGCCGGGATTCGCTTCGGTCTTGAGCATCAGCGGCGGAATGGCGCCGATCAGAATGGCCTTCGCCACCCGGCCCGTCCCGTGCCGACCGATATATCGGGTCACCTCGCCGCCGCCGGTGGAATGCCCGACATGGATCGCATGCTTCAGATCCAGTTTCTCGACGAGCGTCGCCAGATCGTCGGCATAGGTGCTGAGATCGTTGCCCTGCCAAGGCTGGCTCGAACGGCCATGCCCGCGCCGATCGAGAGCAATGCAACGATAGCCACGCGAGGCGAGGAAGAACATCTGGTCCTCGAAGGCGTCCGCGCTCAGCGGCCAGCCGTGACTGAACACGATCGGCCGACCCGAACCCCAATCGTTATAGTAGATCGTCGTACCGTCCTTCGTCGTGATGGTGCTCATGTCCGCTCCTGTGGAGTTTTGTCGGGATCCTCGACGAAAAGCCGCCGGGACCCGAGTTGCCTTACAACTGACGCATCATTGAGCGAACGAACGACAGCTTCTTTCCGTATTCTCTGCTCCTTGTGACGAAAGCATTTCTTTGCCCCGACGCACTTACCTTTCCTGCGCGCGCTTCCAGGCGGCGGGGCTCGTCTTGACCATGCGTGAAAATACGCGCGTGAAATGGCTTTGATCGGCGAAGCCGGCATTGAGCGCGATTTCGCTGAGCGGTTGATCGCTGTTGAGCATCAATTCCTTCGATCGCTCGACCCGTTGAGATAGCAGCCATTGATGTGGCGGACAGCCCACCGTCCGTCGAAATGCCTGACTGAAGTGACTGCATGACAGGCGGCACGCCTGCGCGAGATCCGGCAACGTCACATTGCCATTCAAGTCTGCCAACAGCATCTCCTTTGCCCGACGCTCCTGCCATGGAGAAAGGCCGCCTCGGGCGATTTGCGGGCGCGCGTCAGACGATCCATATGTTTTGAGCAAATGCGCCGTCAGCGCTCTCCAGGCGTGGTCAAGAAAGATCTTGCTCGCCTGTTCGGGACGCATCAGAGCGGGCAGAAGCGCCATCGCAACGTTCGTCACGACGGAGTCCGATCTTGTCTCCACGATGGGACAATGGAGTGTCCCCGCACCCGGTGAGCCCTGCCCCTCGGCGACCTCGTCGAGAGCCGATTGAGGTAGGTAGAAATTGGCAACCTGGAATGAGCTCTGAATATCTGCCTGCCAAGTGTGTCGCATGTCGCTGATGTGAATTGTGCCTGCCGCGAGCGGAGCACTGGCGCAATGCCTCTCGTCGCTCCACACGTCGTATGAGGCGAGTTCATCCAGGTGCACGCAGACCGCATAGCCGGCTTTCCTGGCTTGCGATTCCGTGGAGCCATGTCCGGCCAGGCGTCTTGAAAAGTGTGAGATCACCACCTCGTCTTCGCCGGCCGGAACGACCAGTTGTCTGAAGAGATCAACGCGGTCCAAGGACGTCTGGGCTATCACAGCGCCTCCACGATTCGGAGGCGTGCGGCGCGTCTTAACCGATCCAAACGCGTGCGCCGGCCAACCTGGGCTTGCGGCGGCGGTCTGATCGAGGACGCTCATATCAGGCTCCCCGAATCGGTGGGGACGGCGATCTCGATGCGCGCGCGGGCCGGCATGATGCAGCGATGCCAGCACGGTCGCTGCGACGGCAGCCGCCAGCTTGAACACTGGCGGGCGCACCCCGTCTGGGGATCCTTCAACCTTTGCATATGTGGACACTCTCGTGTTGGTCGCTCGGCACTTGCAAGGTACAATTCCTGAGCAAGTCCGGGGGTTAGAACATCCGAGAGGCGTGTTAGAATGCTCAAAGACGGGTGTTAGATTGTGTGAGGGGTCTCCTTCGGGACGGTAGACCGCCCGGGTTCCCCGTCAAGGCGCAACGCGCCTGGCGCAATCGCTGAGCAATTTCCTGGCGTTGATGAAATCAGGGCACCCGAAGCCTTCGGTGCGGCTTTCCAGGACGTTCTCCAATAGTTCCACGGACGACACGAACCTACCCTGCGAGCGCCACAGGCTGGCCAAGCTCGTCGCCGTTCGCAGCTCCCACGCACGGGCTCCGCATGTCTTCGCGGCTTCGAGGGATTGAATGAAAAGCCCCTCCGCCCTGGGCATGTCTTTCATCGTTTCGGCCAAGAACACGTGACCTTTGATGCGAAGAAGCTCGGCGGCATTGAACATGTCTCCATTTCGCGCCACCGTAGCAAGTGCGTCGTCCGCCGCGTCAAGCGCTTCTCTCGCTTGCCCCGCCATCAGCAATCCTTCCGCCAACGCACTCTTGAAGGCTGTCGTCATCAGCTCATAGCGATGCGCGCGCGTCTCGATGAGGGCGTATCTCAGCATCGGCAGCCCCGCCTGGTGGTCACCTCGCATGACGGCGAGATAGCCTCGCACGCCAATTCCGGCCGCCTCATAGGCGACTATTGCGCGATTGCGCGCGTGATCGATCAGTCGCTCGATGCTCTGCTCCGCGTTTTCCCAATCTCCGTTCCAGAGATAGACTGAAACAGCCCAGATCAGCGCGATGCAGAGCGTAAGCGGATGATTCAACTTGCCGGCCTCGATCGAGACCTGCCGAGCCAATTCGGTCGCCCGGTCGGCGTATCCAAGAAGCCAGAGCGTGCGCGCCAGGCAGATTCCAGCGCGGTTTCGATAGTCGAGACCAAGACGGAGTGAATCGACATGCTTTGAGGCGGGTATGTGCCTGACGGCCGATTCCAGATACCCACGCGCCTTCTCGAGATCCTCCATGAGATGATGCGAGACACCGAGAAGGGAGCTTGCAGCCGCCAGCGCCCCCTGGTCATTCATCTTCAATGCAACTGCCTCACTGCGTTCGGCATATTTGAGAGCCTCGCGAAAATTTCCGGTTCTATAGTGAAACAGATGAAGGCGACCGATCAATTGCAGTTGACTTGGCAAATCTTCCAAGTCCTCGGCCACTTCAAGTCCCCTTTCGAGTGATGCCCTCGCCTCCTCACTATTGCCTTGAGAAAACATGAGCGAGAGGCCAAGCGCCGCCTGCAAGGTCACCTCTCGAGACGTCCCCCGGCTCGACTCATCCAGATTGACCATCGCCAGCTCTGTCCAGCGGCGACATTCCGTGACCAACGACGACTCAAGCAGCAGTGGAGCAGTCGCAGCGGTCAGTGAAATACCGATCGACTTTTCGGTCTGAAGAAAGCTCCACTCCAATGCCGCACGTATGTTGCCGAGGTGAGGGTCGTAAGCGGAGGCCCCGTCACGACCTGCCTCGGTCAGCCGAACACTCTCGTGCTGTTCGGCCCACCTCAGATAAAACATGGCATGTCGCTGGAAGACGCCGTTGTCGTCGTCACGATCGATGAGCTTCGACAAGGCGTATGCGCGCGTGGTGTCGAGCAGACGATAGCGCGCCTCCGATGTCCCTGAAGCGACCGCTATCAGCGACTTGTCGACGAGGCTTGCGACGGCCTCGAACGCGAGCTCCTCGCTGAGATCATCCGGCCCGACCACGGCAATGACGGCTCGCATCGAGAAAAAACCGACAAAGACAGCTGACCGCCGAAGCACAAGCGATTCGTTGTCGGAGAGCAGACCGTAACTCCAATCCAGCGCAGCTGTCAGCGTCTGGTGACGCTGCAAAGCCGTGCGCCGCCCCTGGCCCAGCAGCCTGAACCGGTCATCGAGGAGAGCAGCCGTTCCTTTGACCCCGAAGGCGATCACCCGGCTTGCAGCGATTTCAATCGCCAGCGCTATTCCATCCAACCGTCGGCAGATTTCCCCGACGATCGGCGCATCAGCATCGTTCAGTTCAAATGATGACCCACTCGCGAGAACGCGGTCCATGAATAATCGCGCCGCCGGAAACGCAAGCACGTCCGAGACTGTCTGCACATCGAGGGGCGGATTCTCCAATGACGGCAGTTGGAAGACATATTCTCCCTCCACCCGCAGCGCCTCGCGGCTCGTCGCGAGAATTCGCACCTTCGGTGCGTGCTGAAAAATATGCTCGGCGAGTGCCGCCGCCGAGGTGATGACGTGCTCGCAACTATCGAGGATCAGCAACATGCTTTTGTCGTGGATAAAGCTGATGATTGCCGGCGTTGGATCATCGGATTGAACCATGAGACCCAGCGTCGACGCCACGGCCGTCGGCACGAGCATGGGATCGTTCAGGGGCCCCAGGTCGAAGAAGGCCACGGCGCTGGCGACCTGCGGATTCGTCTGATGCGCAGCAGCTATGGCCACCGTCGTCTTGCCGATCCCGCCTGGTCCAACAATGGTGACGAAGCGATCCTTGAGGAGCATCCCGCAGACTTTTTCGACCACGTCGTCGCGGCCGATCATCCGGCTGAGACGCGGTGGCAGGCCATAGTTCGTCTCGACAGCCCGACTGCGATCGTCTGCCTCTGCGCTCATCCGATATGATACAGGACAGACGAAACTGTACCCTTTGCCCGGCACCGTGGCGACAAATCTGGCGCCGGCTTCTCCGTCGCCCAGGACCTTGCGCAACACGCCGATGTGGAATCGCAGGCTGCCGGCATCGACGGTTACGTCCGGCCAGACACGCGCCATCAGATCATGTTTGTCGACGACGCTGCCCGCCTGCTGCAGGAGCACAAGAAGAATATCCAGCGCGCGCGGAGGCAGATGGACCGGCGTCGCACCCTTTCTCAGAGACCGCTCACTCACCCGGACTACGAACGAGCCGAACGACACTTCATCCCCCTGCGACAACGGATCCTGAGGAATCATTCGGCATGTCCCGCTAAGGCGCCAACGGCCAATTCTTGAGATGTCTGCTTGTCAAAATCAAAGACACAAACGATCACAGGTCCGTCTTACGCGATCGACCTGCGACACTTTGCAACCGATCGCGCGCTTGTTGCCCCGAAAGGGACAAGCCTTCCTTGCCGCGCGTCGCGCGGGCATTTTTGCATCGTTTGCGTCTGCGAGTGAGCGAAACGTACAAAGCCGAGGAGGTTCATTCAAGTACCCGCCATCGAATTCGCCCCAGATGTCCGGACGAACCCTGCGGATCATCGGAGGCCAAGATGAGCCAAGTGTCACAATTGACAAGACGGCGCTTTTGTTTGTGTTGCGTGGCATCGGCTACTTTCGCAGCCGGTGGAGGGTGGCTGACGCCTCGGGCCGCGTATGCCGAAGCGAGGAACATCGTGGACATGATCCGCGCGGACGCGGCCACGGCATCCATCAAGGTCCACAAATTGCGCGGCGGCGTCAGCGTCCTCGAGGGGTCCGGCGGCAGTGTCGGCGTGCTCAGTGGGCCGGACGGCAAAGTCATGATCGACGCCGGAATCACAGCGTCGAGGCCTAGAATGCTGGAAGCGCTGGCCAGTCTTGGCAGCGAGCCCGTGCGGCATCTCATCAACACGCATTGGCATTTCGACCACGCCGATGGCAACGAGTGGGTTCACGCCCAGGGCGCCGCGATTACGGCTCACGAGAACACGCAAAAGCACTTGAAGACGATGCAGCGCGTCGAGGACTGGAACTTCGATTTCCCGGCCCTGGCGCCGAGCGCCATTCCCACGGACGTGTTTTCCGAACGGAAGCGGCTGACGGTGAACCGATCCACGATCGAACTTCAGTATTACGGGCCTGCTCACACCGACAGCGACATCTCGGTCCACTTCGTGGAGGCGGATATTCTGCATGTCGCGGACACCTTCTGGAACGGGATCTACCCGTTCATCGACTACTCGACCGGCGGAAGCATCGACGGCATGATCCGCGCGGCGGACGCGAATCTGGCGAAGGCCGGTGACAAGACCATCGTGATCGCGGGACACGGCGTCCCGATCAGCAATCGCGCCGAGCTGCAGGACTATCGCGACATGCTGGTCGCCATCCGCGACAACGTTGCGAGGCTCAAGAAGCAGGAGAAGACGCTCGACGCGGTGGTCGCTGCCAGGCCGACGGCGGCCTTCGACGGCAAATGGGGCCAGTTCGTGATCACGCCGGCCCTGTTCACCAAGCTGGTCTATGAGGGCGTCTAGCTCGACAGGCCGAAGCCGGCGACCCGTCACAGGGAGCACTGACATGAGCGACCCACAGCAGGAAACCGTTGTTGCCGTTGGCACCACGACGGCGAATGCCCGTCTTGGCGTGGGATCCTGGACCATCATCGTGATCCTGGTCGCGCTGCTGGGCGCATCAGGCTTCGTCGCCTATCTCGGCTGGACACTTGGAAGCGGCGCTGACGTGCCGACCTCCGGCTACGTCTCGATGGCGCTGGGCGTGGTCGCTTCACTGGCCGTCGGGGTCGGGCTCATGGGCCTGGTGTTCTACAGCAGCCGCCGCGGCTACGACGAGCCTGCGGTGTTCATCACGACGCAGCAAGATTCCGAATCTTCCGCCGAGACGGGCGGCGACAACAAATGATCCGTAACTTCCGGGATCACTCCGCAAACGAGCGCACCTTCCTGGCCTGGATACGGACGGCCATCGCCGTCATGGCATTCGGATTTGTCATCGAACGATTCGATCTGATGCTGGACGCTGCCGGCCTGGCCGCGGGCGCAGCCACACCGCGTGTGGCGGAGCGCGAATTCGCCAACATCGCGGGAACATCGGCGATCGCCGTGGGGACGCTCCTGTTCGTCCTCGCGACCGTTCGCTTCCTGCGCAACGCGACCATGATCGACAGCGACGAGGAGCGCCGGATCCCGGGCTCACGCATGGACATCGTGCTGGGCGGGCTGCTCAGTGTGATGGGAATTGCGCTGCTGGTGTACTTGTCCCACGTCTGACGCAGCCAGGTCAGCCGCGATCGACACCGAGGCGGTGTTCACTGCGCCGACGCTGTGTGGCTGCTATTGTTCCGACGCGACCTCGGCTGCAATGCCCTGGAGCAGCTTCGACATCGCCTCGACTGCGGCCTTGGCGTCCGGGCCCGCGGCGTGCCTGGCGGCGATCCAGGCCGGATCATTATACGACAGCCATGTGATGCCGTTTGCATCCTGCCAGACCAGCGCCTTCAGCGGCAGATCGATGCCCGCGGTCTGGGCCGCCTGCATCATCGGGGTTCCGCCCTTCGCATTCCCGAAGATCAGCAGATCGGTCGGGCGCAGCGACAGATCGACCGCCGCGGCGCCGACCGCGTGATCGACCCGCGCGAAGATGGTCAGGCCGCGCCGGGACACGGCGGCCTCGAGCCGCGCCATGGTCTCCTTCGGCGCGTAATGGCTCTTCTGACTGATCAATCCTTCGGCGGCCATGGCGTCTGCTCCTGAGAGGCGGGCTGAAAACAAGACGATCGTTGCTGCGAGCAGAAGCCGTCGCGCGCGGCGGAATTGCGCGTTCGTCGCGCTCGTCATCGGGCCTATTTCCTGCTGCCGCTGAATTCCGGGTCCGGGATGAAGCCGTCCCGGTTGGGCATCCGGATATCTGGCAGGGAGTGGTTGTCGAGCTGGCCCTCCGGAGGCAGGATCCCGTTGAGGCTGAGGATGTAGGCGGCCACCGCGTAGGTGTCGTCGACGCCAAGCGATCCGGGCGCCTGATAGGGCATCGCCCTGTGGATGTAGTCGAACAGGGTCGTGGCGTACGGCCAGAAGCTTCCCACCGTTTTCACGGGCATGGCCGAGGCCAGTGTCCCCTGCCCGCCGACGAGCCGATCCTTGATGCCGCCGACGCCATTGTCGCCGTGGCAGGCCGCGCAGTTCTCCGCGAAGACGTCCTTGCCTCTGGCCACCGTGCCGCTACCTGGCGGCAGACCCTTTCCATCAGGCCGGACGTCGATGTCCCACAGCGCGATCTCATCGGGGGTCGCGGGGCGGCCGAAGTCCGCCGCCACTGCGGAGGAGACCAGCGCTGATACCATCGCGCCCGACAGCAGCGCCATTCTACGACAGGACATTTTGCACCCTTCCCGCCTGGTCGATGCTCCAGGTCTGCTGGGCGTTGTAATGAAACAGCGCGTTGGTCCCCATCGTGGCGATGAAGGCGTCCCGGTCGGGCTGCACATGGCCCTTGTCGTCGGTCGCGCGGCTGACGATCTTCGTCGGCCTACCGTCCCAGGTCCAATCCATCTGGAAGCGTGTCTGGGCTTTCGGCAGTGCTGGAAGGTTCAGTTGCGCTTCCTGCCAGCTGTTCGCGCCGTCGGTGCTGATCTCCACCCTGGCGATCCTGCCGTGACCGCTCCAGGCCAGCCCCGAAATGCGATTGTATCCCGGCCGGATCTGCATGGTGCCGGAGGGCTGCGTGATGACCGAGTTGGTCTCCATTCGCAGCTGGAATTGCCTGGCCTTGCCGTTGGCGAGCAGCTGCGTGTAGCGTGCCGTCTCCCAGCGGGTCATCCATGGCTGGTCGCCGAATTTCAGGCGGCGCAACCATTTGATGTTCAGATTGCCCTCCATGCCGGGCAGGATCAGCCGGATCGGAAAACCGTGTGCCGGCCTGATCGGTTCGCCGTTCTGCCCGTAGGCGATGATCGCCTCATCGACGATCTCCTCGGTGAGCGGAATGCTGCGGGCCACGCCGGCGGCGTCTCCGCCCTCGGCGAGCATCCAGGTGGCAGCCGTCTCCTTCTCCACGAGGCCCAGAATGAACCTCAGCGGCACGCCGGTCCATTCGCTGGTGCTGACCAGCCCATGCGTGTTCTGAACGGTCAGGTTGCCGTCGGCCTTCTTCCAATTCTCCCAGCCATTGCCGGTGCATTCGAGAAAGGCCATGCGGGAGATGGCCGGCATCGCCTTCAAGTCGTCGACGGAGAACACCAGTTGGTTGCGGACCATGCCGTGCACGAGCAGCCGGTGCCTGGACGGGTCGAGATCGGGGGCGCCGGCGTGACTTCGCTCGTAGTGCAGGTCGGACGGCGTGATCGCGCCGACGAGCTTCTGCAGCGGGGCTTTCGAGTTGATGGCGTCGGCGGGATCGACGTTGCGGCGTCCCGGCCCCGCCTCGGGGATCCGCCCGATCTGCACATATGTCGACCGTGCGCTGAGCGCGCCCAGATCGGCTCCCGGCTCACGCGCCGGCACGTCCGCGAGCGTTTCTGCCGACGCGCTCCCCGCGGCCGCGCTTGCAACGAGGCCCGTCGTCGCGGCCGCGAGGAATTTTCTGCGATTCCACCCGACGTCGCTTCCGTGTCGTTCCGACATGCCTTGTCCTCTTCACTCTGGAGCGAGCCGGGATCCGCTGCATCCTGTCCCGGTGCGTTCCGCGTTGGCCTTGAACGGAAATCGCCTGAGGGAAAGAGTCCGCTGCGGCGACCTCGAACCGCGTGCGGCGCGATCAGACCTGGGCCGCGCCGCCGTCCACGAACAGTTCGGCACCATTGACGAAGGAGCTGTTGTCGGACGCGAGAAACAGCACCGCCTCCGCGATCTCGCTCGGCCGCCCGACCCGTCCGACCGGCGCCACATCGCTGTGCCCCTTCAGGAACTCGGCCATCTGGTCGTCCGTCATGCCGAATTTGTCGTAGGCCGGCGTCGGCACCGTGCCGGGGCTCACGACGTTGACGCGGATCTTTCGATCCCTCAGATCGACGCTCCAGCCGCGGGCGAACGACCTGATCGCGGCCTTGCTCGCAGCATAGACGCTGAATGCAGGAATGCCCTTGATGGCGGCGATCGACGCGTTCAGCACGATCGAGGCCCCCTCGCCCATCAGCGGCAGCGCCTTCTGCACCGTGAACAGGCTCCCGCGGACGTTGACGCCAAAAATCTTGTCGAAGTGGGCCTCCGTGATCGACCCGAGCGGCGCGAATTCGCCGAGACCGGCATTCGCGAACAGCACATCCAGCCGCCCCTTGGTGCGCTTGATCTCGTCGAACAGACGATCAAGATCCTCGGGGTTCGCAATGTCGCCTTGGATTCCCTTGGCGTTCGGCCCGATCGCGGCGACGGCCGTCTCGAGTTCGGCCGGCCGTCTCCCCGAAACAAAGACGAACGCGCCCTCCTCCGCAAACAGCTTTGCGGTCGCCAATCCGATACCGCTGGTTCCGCCAGTAACGAGCGCGATCTTCCCTGACAATCGGTCCATATGGTCCCCTCGAGCGGTGAGCTGCCGCAGGCGACCCCTGCGACGCAGGGGATGACGCTAGGGGACCATGTCCGAAACGGATTGGATCTTTCTGGGAATTTTATCTCGATTATCCGATGTCCATGTCATCCGACGAGGACGAGGTCGAAGGAGCAAATCTGAGCATGGCTCTCCGACTTGGGGGCGTGTCCACTCCAGATAGCAGCTGTGTCCCTCGAGCCGGCACGTTTAGTGCAGCGTCACCGTATTTCGTGTTCGTGGGATGCCATGGCCACTACAATCAATGTAGACCAACAACGTGGAGAAAGGGCAACTCTTGCAATCTCACAATACAACCTCTTCTCTTTTTTCAGAGTCCGACCACGCGATTCCAATCGGCAATGTACATGTAAACTCGTTGGAACTCTGAAGGGAGAAGAACACGGTTGTGCGCGATAAAGTGGCGAGTCTTTTCAAGCTCGTCCAGCCGCTGCTTCAACCAGTGTTGCGTCGGCATAATATCCTCAAAATGGATCCATTTATCGATTATTATCGCCGACAAGTGGCCAAAGTCTGTAAAGCCCAGCAAATCTGACTTTTCGCCTTCGAGCCATGTTTCGTCCTGCGCCGACTTCTGACGTCCTTCCGCAAAAGCCCTAATCTTAGGCGGAAGCTTTTCTGCCCAGTCTGCCCCCTCCTTTTCCTCAAGCGTCTCGCGTATCAGCGCGCGAACTTCGTTTTCGAAACAGTGCAGAACAACGTATAGACGGCCCATGGCTAAAGCCGCATTCCGACGAGCTACGCTGAAGGGCGTTAAAGCTTCCGATAACAATCGCTCTTCAGCCTGTCCGAGATCGGCTCCAACCTGGATTCCTGCCGACTGAAATCCTGAGGCTTCGGATTCGAACATCAAGCCTCGAAACATAAAGTCGCGAAGCGCCCTTCTGATCTCAGTCAAGCAGGTGCTCCCGAAGCGATTTGAAGATGGCGTTAAAAACTTCTACGTCTTTTGTCGATGGAAGATGTATTTGTATGTTGTAATGCAACGAAGCCCGGGAGGACCCGTGCCTGTCGCCACTCCGTTGTTCGGGCTGAACTTCTTCTTTTATTGTCGCCTTGACGTCGAGCGGAGACGGTGATTGCACGGTCTTCCACTCTCCCAAGGGCAACAGCGAGAAAAAGGTGCTTGCCATCAATTTTGCGACCCTGTCGGTAGTATTATGCGCGCTCTTGAACTTTCCTTCTATTAATGACCGGTCAGAATCGTTCGGCTCTGCCTTGATCGTGAACAGGTCCGCATAGGCTTCGCGGACGGACTGGCCAAGAACTCTGCGCGACTGAGATCCATCGCGATAGGAATGGTATCGCGCGGTAGGTGAGCCATCATCGGCTAGAAACCCCAAAGTCTTCAAAAGCGGGATCACAGCGTGATAACTTGGGGATTGAAATCCCAAATCCTTGAGATACTGCCGTGAGAACTTTTCCGGAGCTTGACCTTCGGAAATTCGCTTGAAAATTTCGGAGAGCTGCCCGGGTATTTGAACGTATATGTCAGGCAATGACATTGACACACTCTAGCTATTTGAAGGGAAGACGCAGACTTCACGCAACTTCGAGTCGAGTCAATGGCGGTTCCGATGCAGCTCCTCCGAATACACCCACGTCCTCCCCCCAAGTCGGACTGCATATCCGCCGCAGCTTGTTCGCTGGCCTTCGGGCTAGTCATAGTAGCTAGAGTATAGCGCATTAGCGATGGCATCCGCCCACAGATATCTGACTGGGCCAGGCTTAATGGAAGCAGCCTTCGCCAGCCTTTCTCCTTCTTCGGCAATCCGAGTCATGCTCGCGGCAAGCTCTCGGTGGATCTCAGCCCAAATCTTATACGCCATCTCAGACCTTTCGTCTTGACTGCGATAGAGGCGCAACTCCTCATCTGCTTTAGCTAGATCATCTGCATGCTTAATAACCAAATGAGTCCAAATCGTTCTGGTATTCGCTACCCAGCACACATCCGGGTTGAGCATGCAAGACGCCTCGGAGCCTACCCCGATCTTAAGATACTGAATGGCAGCCTCCCTGATTAGTTCAGGAACTTTTCTAGCGTTTTTCAATTCGATGAATTTTTTCGCGATTCCAACAACTTGATCAATTGAATTTCTGTTATTCGTAAGAATCTTAGGTCCAAGCTTATGTTCGTCAGCACTGTAGTTGCCTGTGGGATCGCTGATGCCAAGTAACAGGTAGACGAACTGATCAAAGTCGCCATTGCCGTAAAATCTCAACAGCTGGCGATGAATCCGAACCCTGCTGTCATATTGATTGCGTACGTCGCGCCAATCAAGCTGGCTCAAGGCCGACATCTTTATCTGCTCCCCAGAGCGCAAATTGCTACACGCGCCCCCCTGAGATCACGGGCCAAGGCCAGCAGCCCTAAATGGAGTTCATTCGAGTATAGGCGGATATGCATATGCGGAAGCATTACAAACCTCTACTTTTCCCCGAATTTTCTGGATTTTCTCAACTTAGGCGAGCGGCTTTACTTCGGCAAGGGCTGCGCGGCGAATGCCGACGGATAGGTCGATCAGATCCGGTCACCTGAGAGGATTCCGAGGATTTCACTTTTGAGGTTCGTCGACGGCAATTGCAGTCTCACTGCTACACAACGGTTAGCGTCCTTAGTCGAGAGCTACGATCCGGATATTCTTGGTGGCGAACGTCAGCTGAAATTGATCGTGCCGCGACAGGATCAATTGCATTGCCTATTCGCGATTCACGATTCGCGCCGCGGCGCACAACCTCAGTTCGGAGACTAGACACCCGCGCTCACCACGACACGCCAGCTGTTGGACGCTGCTTGGCAAGTGAGGAACAATCTTTTCCACGGAAACAAAATGTATCCCGCCGACCGGGAGCGGGATGCCGCCCTGATGGCGGTCATCGATGCCATCATGCAGCGCACACAAGATCTATCGTCTACCTTTTACGCCCCGCAGTCTTAGGACCGCGCCAGGACGACGAATGGTTGTGATTTTGGGCTTCATCCTGTAGTTCCTTGCTGGCATTGACGCGGAAGCATTGAACCGCTCTGACGTAGTACTCTGACCGCTGATTCTCATACATTTCATACGCCGTCTACGCGTCGAACGTCGACCCATTCGGTGGCGCTGCCTCATCCCACCTATGCCCGTAGGTATCGGAGTTCTTTATGGCGAGCACGGCAATTCTCATCGGCAATAGCGAGTATAGCTATCAGACCACGCTTGCATGCTGCCGCGACGACCTTGCCGCGATGAAGCAACTCCTTGAGGCAACGCAGAAATATGACGTGATCTGCGTAATCGAAAACGCGGACGCGGATTCATTGAAAAAGCAGCTACGCGATGCGGTTGACCGCGTCCTATCTCCGACCGAGCTGTTCTTCTATTTCACAGGACATGGACACGGACTTGAGGGTGAGCTTTACTATTGTGCGACCGACTTCATCGCGACGCAACCTAATCAAACCGGTCTATCCACAAGCGAGCTCCATACGATTTTACGCTCTGCCAATGCCGCGCTCGTCGTAAAGGTTATCGATGCTTGCCAATCGGGCACGCGGCTCATCAAGGACACGGCGAGCTATTTTGCCATGCCGAAGAGCGATTTTCAGGACATTTTGCAAATCGCCTCGTCTCTCGAAACACAAAATTCGTCTACCGGCGATCCGCTCAGCGTTTTCACGGCGAAATTCCGCGAAGCAGCCCTCAGGAAGACGGAGGGCGCGGTTCTCTATACCGACATTATCAATGTCTTGCGCGATGCTTTCATTGGAGATGAGGATCAAACGCCTCATTTTATTGTGCAAGGCACAGGGCGGCAGCAATTTGTCGACGATGCCAAAAAGCTCGATGCGCTACGTCAGACCCTGGACGCAGCACGCGAAGCTGCGGCGCCTCCGCCTGCGGTTCCCGCGGTTGTCGAACGCGCTCCCTTATCCCTGCTTGATCGACTTCATGCGGCGGAGAAGAAAGTCGTGACACCCAAATTGATGTCGCAATTTATCGGAACGTTCTTCGATCAATTGCAAGCAAGAATTTCTACCGATGAATTTGCCGAATTTTTCGAGCTCGAAAAAGTTGAGCATGCCCGTTTCGCGGAATCCACTACCGAACAGTTTATTATTCGCGTCCTCACCAAAGAGAGGCGAGCTGATAATTTTGTCACGGCTCATTACGAACGCAAGCTGCGCAATAATTTCCTCCTGGGGGCCGCGTGGGATTTGTTGAAAAGCGGAATCCACGACGAGGAATGGGATCTCCGGCTGAATTGCACAATGGAGCGGACGCAACTCAAAATCACGTTCACGCCAAAGTTTGCCAATCTGCAACGCGTGACGCTCGTAGTCACTTGCGCGCCCAGCCTTGATTTTTGCTACATTTTTGAGTTCGCCACCCAGCACATGTTGCGCGATTTCGGCGTGTATGAAAGCGCCGGGCCTGAAATCGCGCGCCGCTGGTGGAAGCGCAATTGGGCTGAAGGCACCGGCAGCATCGTCGACGAAATCTCAAAGAAACTAGAAGAAGTCGTTCGTCTCCAGTTGGAGAGCGCGGAAAAGCGGTTATCCGGCGAAACGGGCGCCGACTCTTGACGCGATCTTGCGGCACCTTACGCTCACGCGACACATTGGCCTCGGCATGGCGGGCGACATTTTCACAACCACGCTGGATGACTAGCTGAAATGGCGCCTCCACAAGGTGCTCTTCGTGCCGCGGGTGTCGTGGTGCTTCGACTACAAGCACGAGCGCCGGGTTCGCCGCGGCGAAATCTAACAAGAAGTTATCTATGACGCTGCCTTGGCTTGATCATCAGCTTGCAGATTTGAGCGCCCCGACATCGACCTTCCGCATCCCACCCATGCCCAAACTGCCCGTCGTGCCAGTTTGCCGCATTCCGTCGGGCAAATTCCGGCTTGTGTCGTCGGGCAAATCACCACGATCATCCGGCCCGTCCCGCGCTCACTGAAGGGGCGTTTCGCGATCGTCACGGACCGTGGAGCGTGGGATGCGGTGGCCGCTTTGGGGTCGGCGTGCGCGTTTCGCGTGCGGACGAACGAGCCCGGGGCGGACGGTCAAGACGTGTGGTCCCGACACCCCGACGCTGGTGTCTTGGTCGGCGGCGATGCCGATGACGGGGGCAAGCAAGCCCGGTCCCCTGGGAGAGCACGGAGCAGCCGTTCAAACCATCGCGCAGGGAAGGCCGGTTGTTCGGCCAATCCTGTGGTGACTGCCGCCTGCTTTTCTTTCTGCAGGCGGGCCATGGGTGCGGCCTGCACCCGGCCTTCCCTGCGCCCTTCTCCTGGAAGGGCGTGCCCAGAAGCAAAGCTCGGACGCGAAAACGCGCCGCGAGGCCGATGAGCCACGCTTACAGGTCAGAGATGTCAGGGTGAGCGCCGGGAAGAATGGCGCTCCCTAGGGGAATCGAACCCCTGTTTCAGCCTTGAGAGGGCCGCGTCCTAACCGCTAGACGAAGGGAGCGTGAGGTGAACCGCATAGCCTCGAAATCGCCGCGCCGCAAGACGGGGGATGCAGAATTTGTGTGCCCCAAGGGTCTTTCCCCGTGGGGACCCCCACCCCCGACCCCTCCCCGCAAGGGGGAGGGGAGTGGACTGCCCGGGTGGTGGAGGGACGTGGTCATCAATGGGGATGGAAACAGCCGGCCGCGGCGGCGGTGGGCTCCCCTCCCCCTCTTGCGGGGAGGGGCCGGGGGTGGGGGCCGCGAGTCCCGCTCGACGTGGAGAGCGTCCGCGTCGCGTGCCTTTACGGCTCCACGGCGAAGCGGAGGCGGCCGGTGGGTTTGAGGGTTTTGGCGTCGAAGGTGCGGATCTCGGTGGCGCCCCCCACGTCCAGGGTGACCGCCAGGCGGTCGCCGGCGGTGCCGGTGGCGACGATGCGGGCGCCCTTGGGCAGGGTGGCGGTGAGGTCGGGGCCGGAAGCAGTGCTTCCATCGCCGCGGAAAAGACGATAGCCGATGGCGACCAGAAGCACTGCGATCGCGACCGAGGTGGTCACGCCCGCGATCATCATCATGCGCCGCAGCCGCGCCATCAGCTGGGCCTGCTCGGGCGAGGTCGGCTCGGGCGCAACGGTAGAATTCATGGACATCTCGACTTCACATCCTCAGGGCATCATGACGGTCACGGTCGCCGGCGACGAAGGCTCGCCGCGGCTCGATCGCGTGCTCGCGGTCCGGCTGCCGGAGCTGTCGCGGTCCCGGCTGAAGGCGCTGATCCTGGCCGGTCAGGTCAGCCTCGGATCGGGCGCCGTGCGCGACCCCGCTTATCACGTCGCCACCGGCGACACGATCACAATCGACGTGCCCGAAGCCGCACCTGCAGAGCCTGCGGCCGAGGCGATCCCGCTCACGATCGTCTACGAGGACGACGACATCGTCGTCCTCGACAAGCCGGCCGGGCTCGTGGTGCATCCGGCCGCCGGGCACGAGACCGGCACCCTGGTGAACGCGCTGATCGCGCATTGCGGGGCCAGTCTTTCGGGGATCGGCGGGGTCAGGCGGCCGGGCATCGTGCACCGGCTGGACAAGGACACCACCGGGCTGATGGTGGTGGCGAAGAACGATATGGCGCACGCCTCCTTGAGCGCGCAGTTCGCCGATCACGGCCGCACCGGCGCGATGGAGCGCGGCTATCTGGCGTTCGCGTGGGGGCTGCCGCACCGGCCGCATGGCACCATCAACGCCGCCATCGACCGCCATCCGCATGCCCGCGACAAGATGGCGGTGCGGCCCAAAGGGCGCGAGGCGATCACCCATTACGAGGTGCAGGAGAGTTTTACCGGCCGCGACGGCAAGCCGATCGCCGCGCTGATCGCCTGCCATCTCGAGACCGGGCGCACCCACCAGATCCGGGTGCATCTTTCTCATCTCGGCCACCCGCTGCTGGGCGATTCCGTCTACGGCCCGCACTTCAAGACCAAGGCGAATCAGCTCGCGCCGGAGGCACGCGCGGCGCTCGACGCGCTCGGGCGGCAGGCGCTGCACGCCTATCTGCTGGTGATCGAGCACCCCCGGACGGGAGAAATAATGCGCTGGGAATCAGCGCTTCCGGAGGATCTTTCGCTTTTGGCGGAGGCCCTCCGAGCGGCGCTATGACGCAGGGCGTTCAGAAAAACGCAAGTATGTCAAAACGTTAATGCAGCCACACGGGGTCGTGACCCCCGGAATCCTTCCACGAGGTGCAAATTTTGGTGTATGTTGCGCCTGCGTCGAATGGTCGACGCATGGAACGTCGCAAACCGATTGGCTTTAACAAAGCGACCGATTTGCCTGGCCCGCCGCTATCGGGGGCCTGAACCAACTGGAGGGCGCTCAATGGCCCGTACAGCTACGCTGCCGGTTCTCAACGGAGAATCCGGACTTTCACGCTACCTCGCCGAGATCCGCAAGTTCCCGATGCTGGAACCGCAGGAGGAGTACATGCTCGCCAAGCGTTGGCGCGAGCATGACGACAGCGACGCAGCGCATAAGCTCGTGACCAGCCATCTCAGGCTCGTGGCCAAGATCGCCATGGGCTATCGCGGCTACGGCTTGCCGATATCCGAAGTCGTGTCGGAAGGCAATGTCGGCCTGATGCAGGCTGTGAAGAGGTTCGAGCCCGAGAAGGGCTTTCGCCTCGCCACCTACGCCATGTGGTGGATCAAGGCGTCGATACAAGAGTACATCCTGCGATCGTGGTCGCTCGTGAAGATGGGCACGACCGCGAACCAGAAGAAGCTGTTCTTCAACCTGCGCAAGGCCAAGAGCAAGATCTCGGCGCTGGATGAAGGCGATCTGCATCCGGATCAGGTCCAGCTGATCGCGAAGCGCCTCGGCGTGACCGCTCAGGACGTGGTCGACATGAACCGCCGCCTCGGCGGCGACGCCTCGCTGAACGCACCGATCCGCGACGACGGCGAAGCGGGCGAATGGCAGGACTGGCTGGTCGACAACTCGCCCAACCAGGAAGCCATCATGGCCGAGCACGAGGAGTACGACCACCGCCGGCAGGCGCTGAACGGCGCGATCGGCGTGCTCAACGCCAGGGAACGCCGCATCTTCGAGGCGCGGCGCCTGGCAGACGAGCCGATGACGCTCGAGGACCTCGCCGCCGAGTTCGGCGTGTCGCGCGAGCGCGTGCGCCAGATCGAGGTGCGCGCGTTCGAGAAGGTGCAGTCCGCCGTCAAGGGCGCCATCGCCCGGCAGGAGGCGGCGACCCTGGAGGCCGCGCACTAGAGGCGCGGCGTTCGGCTTGAAGGTGGTTTTTGGAAGCGATCGGAGCCGGCGGAGACGCCGGCTTCTTGTTAGGTGAGCTTTATTCGGGTGCGGCGCGCGCGAGCTCGGCGAGCGCACAGCCCTCGCAATAGCGGGCGTCCTTGTAGTCGATCCAGTTGTGCGCATAGATCCGCTCCTGCGGGATCTGATAACGCAGCCGGAGCAGCTTCGAGAGAATGCGCCACGCGGCGATCTGGGCCTCGGTGGCAGGGGTCGTGACGTCGGGATAGTTGCCGGCGAACTCCACGCCGATGGAATTGTCACGCACCACCTTGCGATAGGTCGGTGCGTTGTCGATATAGCGGTTGTCGTTGCGATTGGCGCCGTCGCCGTGCAGCGTGACCAGGGTTTCGGGCACCGCCCAATACACCGTGCCGTCGGTTTCCACCCACAAGGTGACGCCGCGCCGTTTCGGGTTCTTGGCCTGCGCGAGCGCCCCCGATCGCGCCGACCCCGCCGGGCCTTCGGTCTGGTGCACGATGATGTTGGTCCAGGGATGGGCCAGGTGCGGATCGCCCCATGGCGCGAGCCAGACGATCTTCAAGCCCGGAATATCCGGCGTGCCGGACGAGCGGGCGAGCGCGGCGAGGTCCTCGGCCATGACGGGCTGAGGGAGCAGGAGAACGAGCAGCGCCAGCGCTGCGCGACGGGAGATCGACGACGGCCTCATGGCGGCAACGATAGCACCGCTCACTCGGCGGCGGCATCCTGTCGAGGTTGGGGCGCAAGCATCGCCTCGATCGAATCGGGCGCGAGCGCGGGTGCGTCGAGATCGCCTTGGTAGACGGCAAAGCCGTTCTTGCCGTCCCTCTTGGCCGCATAGAGCGCCTGATCCGCTCGCGCCATGAGACGGTCCGGGAAGGCGGCGACATCGTGCGTCCATTCGGCGACGCCGATCGACACCTCGATCGGGACATCGTTGCCGGCGCAGGCCTCGGCATCGTCGCGGCAGACCTGCAGGATGCGCCGCGCGATCATCGCGCCTTCGCTCATGCCCGACGACGGCAGCACGATGCAGAACTCGTCGCCGCCGGTGCGGGCCAGCATGTCGCCGGGCCTGAGCCGGGTCTGCGCCATCAGGGTGAAATGCTGCAGACAGGCATCACCCGCGGCATGGCCATGATTGTCGTTGATGAGCTTGAAGCCGTCGAGGTCGATCACGAGCAACGCGAATGGCCGGCCAGACCGCTCCGCGCGCGCGCACTCCTCGGTCAGCCGCTGCATCAGGTGGCGGCGGTTGGCGACGCCGGTCAGATCGTCGAGCAGCGCCAGATCAGCGACCTCATTGCGCAGCCGGTCCACCGCCATCAGGAGAAAGCCAAAGTTGAGCGACATCGACAGAAAGATCAGCAGCAGCACCGCGGCCGCCTGGCCGGAGCTCGAACGACCGAAGCTGACATCGGCGCCGATGAAGGCGCCTGCGGTACGTACGGCGAAGACCGCGATGATCAGGATCGACAGCACCCCCGCGAGCCGGGCCCCGGGATTGATCGCTCCATGGCGGGGATCGAGCACCAACCGTGCGATCACCGCCATCGGCACCGCCTGCCCCAGCGAGTAGCACAGGATCCGCAGCGCCCCATTGTCGTAGACGTAGACGAAGAAGGCGATCGACGCGCAGGTCAAACCGACGACGGCAGCACTCAGTCGCCACGAAGCCTTCCGGCCGTAGAAGCGTTCGACGCCCATCGCAGCGAGGCAGATCGCTGATGTCATCACGGAGGCGGCGGCCAGGAGCGGGGCAAAGGAGCCGAAATAGAAGTGCGCCAGCGCACACAGCGCCGCGGGTGGGCACATCAAGGCGGAGGCCGTCCAGAAGCGCGCCGATTCCAGATTGGGATAGCTGCGCATCACATAGGCCCAGATCAGGCCCAGTGCGAGGAAGTTGACCACGAAGGCGGTCCACAGCGTCGGAACGTTCAACATCCCGACCGCAGGACGCCGCGGGTCCCGTCCTCAATGTTCAGCAACGCAGCGCTCATGACGTTCTCTGTTGTTCGCGGTAACATGAGCGCCGCGCCCTTAAGGCTTCCTCAATCGCGCCGCCAAGATCGCGCCTTGGTTTTGAATCAATGAAGACACGATTTGCCGGACGTTAACCCTGCCTCCCCGGCGCGTGCGAACGGCGTACGGCGTTGCTGCACGCAGCGAGCTGTGGATAAGGGTACCGGCGCTGGTGACAGCGTGAGGCAGAGCCTCGCGAATCTGCTGGGATCAACTCCCGAGGCTGATGCATAGCTGGCCCGCGCCGGCGAAGGCCTCGAAGTCGCGTTGCAATCCATCAACTCCTGACGAGGATTCCATGGCGAAGAAAGCGAAGAAGGCCGCGAAGGCGACCAAGAAAGCGGCGAAGAAGACCAAGAAGGCTGCCAAGAAGAAGTAGCTGCACTCCCCGGGTGGGAGCGCGGCTTCCACCCGGTCTCTGCTCCCGTCCCGCCCCCTCGCTCCGCATTTCCATACAACTCCCCGTCCCGTTCGTATTCCCAGAAATGGGACGGCTTCGCCGACCGGTCAAGGCGACCCGAACCGGGACCGGCCCCTTATTCCCCGAACCTGCTCTGCAGCTCCGGCGCGCGCTCGAGCGTGACCTCGGCCTCGCGCAGCACGTCGAGCGGCGCCCACGGCTTGGCCCAGAACTTGGCATCTCCGGGCAGCGACTGCGACAGCGGACGGCCCGACGTCACGACGATGTTGATATGCGGGTGGAGCCTCTTGGCGGCGTGCGCGAGCTCGATGCCGCTCATGCGCCCGGCGAGATTGACGTCGGTCATCAGCAGCACCACGCGGTTGCCCGGCTTCCTCAGCACCAGCTCCGCCGCCTCGGCGCTCTCGCAGGCAATCACATCGTAGTCGCTCTCCTCGAGCAGCAGAGCGATAATCTCGCGCTGCGCCGGATCGTCCTCCACGATCAGAGCCGTTGCGCGAAAGGGCTGTGACTGTCCCATCAAAACACCTCCATAAATTCCGTCAGTGACGTAGGTTAAAAGCAAAGCGGCCGGATGGTTCGGTTCCAATGCGGGAAAGTGACGCAACGTGATCGGAAAATTAGGAACGGCCGGCGGAACCGACGACAGGGGGCGGATGCAACGATGACGGCAATCAACGGAGCGGCGGCGGTCACGGGAGCGGCCAGCGGCATCGGCCGCGCGCTGGCACAGGAGCTGGCCGCGCGCGGCTGCGATCTCGCGCTCGCCGATCGCGACGAGGCCGGCCTCGCCAGCCTGGCGGCGGAGCTCGCCGCGCATCGCCGCAAGGTGACCACGCACCGGCTCGACGTCAGCGATCCCCCGGCCATCGCGCAATTCGCCGCCGACGCGGCGGCCGCCCATCCCTCGCTCAACATCGTCGTCAACAATGCCGGCGTGGCGCTGTTCGGCGGCTTCCACGAGATCGACCAGGCCGAGATGGACTGGCTGTTCAACATCAATTTCTGGGGCGTCGTGCACGGCACCCGCGCCTTCCTGCCGCATCTTTCGCGCCAGCCGGCGGCGCACATCGTCAACCTGTCCTCGATCTTCGGCATCATCGCGCCGCCCGACCAGTCGGCCTACGCCGCGGCGAAATTCGCAGTGCGCGGCTTTTCCGAGAGCCTGCGTCATGAGCTCGCCATGGCGAACAGCCCGGTCAGGCTGTCGGTGGTGCATCCCGGCGGCGTGGCGACTGCGATCGCGCGCAATGCCCGCGCCGGCCGCGGCATGACCGACAATGCGCGCCGCGTGCAGTCGATCGAGCGCTTCGAGCGTATCGCCAAGACCAGCCCGCGCGATGCGGCGCTTCGCATCATCGCCGGTATCGAGCGCAACGAGCCACGCATCCTGATCGGTGGTGACGCCCGCTTCCTGGATCTGCTGCAGCGGTTCATGCCGGGCACCTATTGGAAGGTGATGGCGAAGCGGCTGGAGAAGGCGGCGGCTGAGGACAAGTAAGCTGGCGTTTCGACGTGTTCTGCGCTGCCGCTCCTTGCGCAGAAGTCGGAACGGAATGCCCACCCTCCCCTGGAGGCGGAGGGTCGATCGCACGCGAAGCGGGCGAGCGGGGTGGGGTGATGTCTCCACGAATACTCTGCATGCGGAGACATCACCACACCCCGCCTCACGTCTCGCTCCGCTCGTCGTGAGGCGACCCTCCGCCTCCAGGGGAGGGTGGGAGCCAGGCATCTGCAAGCTCGTTCAAGCAGCCGCTCGTCGGCACGACAAGAATGTCGTTGATCGTTCTCGCGGCGCGTGGTGCGTCCGAGCTTTGCTGAATTCGTTCGCCCTCATCGATTGGAGGGCGCAGGGAGAGCCAGGCCTCGGCTGAGGCCTGCGGCCCGCGTGCGAAAAGAAGTGCACGCGGCGGTTACCACAGGTTCAGCCGGACAGGCCCGGCCCTCCCTGCGCGATGGTCTGACGCCTTATACGAGGTCTCCCTGGTGCGCCGGGCTTGTTGGCCACCATCCCCACGCGAAGCGAAGCTTCGCCGTGAGTTGACACCAGCGTCGGGGTGTCGGGACGCCACGATTTCGGCGTGCGCACCGCTCCGTTCGTCGGCGCGGACAAAGCCACGCTGCGGAGCGCTACGCCCATCGCATCCCAGCCCGCGCCTCGTGACGATCGCGAAACGCCCCTCCGGCGGGCCAGGACGAGCGGAAATGTGCGCGCGATTTGCCCGACGGTGCAAGGGCTCATCATGCGACAAACTAACACGACGGGCAGTTTGCGCATGGCGGATATGTGCCGAGCTCTCTCGGCGTGACATTGGCGATCGATGTTGCGCTCGCCTGCCTACAGGTCGTCATGGCCGGGCTTGTCCCGGCCATCCACGTCTTTCGGCACGCTGGGAAAGGCGTGGATGCCCGGGTCAAGCCCACGGCTGTCCGGTTTAGAATGAGTGGACAAGGCGCATGGCGTGGATTCTTCT